>NZ_SIRE01000015.1 GCF_004307995.1 Paenibacillus thalictri
TCAGTTTAGGAGTCGCGGTCGTACCACATTGAGCTTATCGACTTTTCCTGTCCTGCTCTTATCTTTGTTGACAGGTTAAGATCGAAATAAACCAGGTTTTATTTTCAATAAAGTTTGAGCCCGATAGAGCGTTTAGTTTAGGAGGTTAAAATTATGGAATGGGAATATTTATTGAGGGTTGTTATCGCCGGGTTATGCGGCGCATTGATTGGGTATGAACGGAAAAGCCGGATGAAGGAAGCCGGCATTCGTACCCACTTTGTCGTATCTTTAGGCGCGGCCCTGATTATGGTCATATCGAAATACGGCTTTCAGGATCAATCCGGCTGGCATGGCGTCGTGCTCGACCCTTCGCGGATTGCCGCGCAAATCGTCAGCGGCGTCGGTTTTCTTGGCGCCGGGATGATTTTTATGCAACGGCATACGATCAAAGGTCTAACCACCGCGGCCGGGATTTGGGCTACGGCGGGCGTCGGCATGGCGATCGGCGCGGGCATGTTTTTGCTCGGCGCGGGCGCGACCGTGATCATTCTGATCGCGCAAAAAATATTGCACGGCCGGTTCAGCTGGCTGGCCACGCCAAAAACAGAGCACCTGGTTATGCGCTTAACCCACGAACCCGGCAGCATAGAGCAGATTCAGCACATTTTTAAAGAAAAGGGCATTGCCGTGATCGGGTTTCATATCGAGCAGAAGCAGGACGGCGATTCGGACATCCAGTTGGAACTTAATACCCGGCTCCCCAGCGACTTCAAGGTGGAGCAGCTGCTTTCTTTAATCGGCGAATACCCGTTTATCAAATCGATCGACATTCAGCCGTAGCGAGCTGTTTTGGCGACTATGTTCGCGCGTTCACTGCGGACGCAGCCGGTTCACATGCGGGAGAGCCCATCTTTATGCGCTTGCCGCTAGCAAACCTGAATCATAAACAATCCATTTTAAAAAAGGACCGGACGAGAGCCCAGCTCTGCATCCGGTCCTTTGACTTTTCCAGCGAAAATACCTTTAAATGAGATCGGACTTTTGTAGAAGCTTCTGGACCATCACAGCAACTTCTGCTCTTGTGACGTATGCTTTCGGAGCAAGCTCCGTACCGGTTTTTCCGGAAACGATTCCCGCTTGCAAGGCATCGGCAATGCTGCTGATCGCCCAATTCGAGGTTTCATCTGCATCTGTAAATGAACGCAGAAGCTTATCTGCCGGTTGAGACGGGAGTTTTGCTTTCAGGCCGGTGAGGGTCATCGCTTTTGCTAAAATCGTCATCGCTTGCTCCCGTGTCATCTTGCCCGCCGGGCGGAAAGTGCCGTCTTCAAACCCGCTGATCAGCTTATATTCATAGGCTGTTTGTATCGCTTGGCTGTACCAATCCGCAGGCAGCATATCCGAGAATGGGGCCGCCCCGCCCTCTAATTTCAGTCCCAAAGCCTGGACGACGATCGCCGCAAATTCCGCACGTGTAATGTCTTGATCGGGATTAAACATCCCATTGCCGACACCGCTGACGACCATTCGCGAACCCATGTCTTTCACGGCATCTTCAGCCCAGTGGCCTGCCATATCTTTAAACATAATCGAACGCCATACCACGGAATACGTGCTGTTCGTCAAGCTGCTTATTCGGGCGTAGTATTTCCCGTCTTTGACGATGATTTTTGTCGGTACGTGATGAACCGTTCCATCCGCTCCAATCACTACACCCGTTGTGATTTTGCTTGGATCTGTACCATCCGGAATGGCGATGGTCCGTTCCACAAAAGCATTAAACTTCGATACTTCTACCGAGGAATCCCCGTAAGTCGCCCTCACCGTAAAATGAACCAGAGGGGCAACAAACGTGAACTCTCCGCCAATTTCCGAATTTTGAGCAATCTTCATCAAGTTTTCTGTTGGCACAGCAATTTCAATTTGCACCTTGATGTCTTGAAGCGCCATCGTGTTCCCAAGCCGGTTCACTATCGAATCGATGTTGATTTGCCCGGCGGGCAATGTATAGGTCGCATTCTCCGTGACAATCTCCAGAACGGCCTGCTTTTGCTCCATGAATTTGATCGTCTGACCGTTGAACTCGCTAACTACATGATCCGCTTCCGTATTCACCGCAGGAATTGTGATGACTGCCCCTTGCCCAGCCGCTGCAATCCTGTTCTCCAGCTGCTGCGAATCGACGGCAACTGTCATGACCGTTTGATCATTTACTGCGGTGATCGTGACCGTTCCAGCAGCTTCCTCAATGCCATTAATCAGCAGATCAACTCCCTCATCGGTAGTCTCCGGCGTGCCTGGAGTTGCCGGCTCTTCCGGTGTACTGCTGTTGCTGCTGCTTTTACTGCCGCTCGACCACCATGGCGTCACGGGGTTGGATGCCGCGGATGCCGCGCCGCTGCCGGCGCTATTGATCGCTTTTACCGTAAACGTATACGTTGTTCCATTCATTAAGCCGGTAATGGCAATCGGGCTGGCCGCTCCGGTTGCCGTAATATCCCCCGGTGAACTGGTAACCTCATAACCTGTAATTGCACTTCCGCCATCATCCCCTGGGATCGAAAATGCAACGATTGCCTGCCCGATGCTTGCGATAGCCGATATATCCGCAGGCGCTGCCGGTACCGTTACAGGTACTGCGCTAACTTCATTGGAGGCGGCACTATCCCCTCCCGAGTTCGCCGCTTTCACCACAAAATAATAGGTTGTTCCATTGCTCAAACCTGCCGCATCATAGGTGTATACCGAGCCGCTTACGGTAGCCGTCTCCGTCCCATAAGTGCCCGATGTGACGCTTTGGTAAACTTTATATCCGGTTGCCCTAGCCACTGGATTCCACGTGAGCGTAACTTTTCCGTTTCCGGCGGCAGCAGGCTGCAATACCGGTGCGTCAGGCGCAAGCGGCGGCGACGGGTTCTGCGTATAGAACGCTGTGTACGTCATATCCGCCGTCACTGTTGTTGCAGCTACTTGCTCGCTAGTCAGCATCGTTGTTCCCCCGTCGCTGCTCCAGCCTGCGAACGTGTAACCGCTATGGGGCGTTACTATAGGGATTGCCGCCGGACTGCGGCCATACGTTACTGTCTCGACCGTTGCGCTGATCGTTCCGTTTGCCCCCGCACCATACCTCACGGTATAGCAGTTCGCATCCCACATCGCGTACAACCTCACATCGGCAGCGCCCATGATGAAGCCCGCATTGGCCGCGTAGCTCATTCCGTTACCGTCCGCTTGCGTGTTCCATCCGGTAAAAGAGTGCCCTCCCTTCACAAGATTGCCGCTATTATCCATGACGGTGACCGATGCGCCTTCCTCATAGCTATGGCTATCCACAGGCACGTTTCCTCCCGTACTGCCATTGCCGTTATAAGAGACTGTGTGAAGTGATTTTGTCACTACTTGCCGCATCGTATAAGCGCTCTTGTACCCCGCCGCATCTTTCACAATGATGTTAAAATAATACGTGGTGCCAGGCCTCAAACCCGTAATTTCCAACAGGCCTATATCCGACGCATAGGATCCGACGGCCGTCCCTCTTCTTTCCATATCGCTCACCGTTTGAATGTTGCCGCTCCCGGAACGATACACCAAATATTGCAAAACGCTCTGCTCGCTCATATTATCCTCCGCTTTCGTCCAATTCAAGGTAACACTTGCAGAAGTTAAGGAGGAAGCGGAAATCGTTCCGCTGCTTACGGTTGGTGCCGTTGCATCCATCACTGCTTTACTTAGCACGGGCAACAATCGATTGGTTGATGTATTGTCGCCCAGTTGACCGCTGCTGTTTAATCCCCACGACCAGATCATTCCATCGCTTTTCATCGCAAAACTGTGAAAGCCTCCGGCGGCAACCTCCTTCATTCCGCTCAAACCGGGCACCTGCACAGGCGAAAGCCGCTGGGTGGTCGTCCCGTCTCCCAGTTGACCATAACTGTTATATCCCCAGGCCCAAACATGCCCCGCCGCATCCACCGCAAGACTATGGTAACCTCCTCCGGCAATTGCCGTAACGTCGGGCAACCCGGATATTTGTACAGGAACCTTGCGATTCGTTCCCGTACCGTCCCCTACTGCGCCGTATCTGTTTTCACCCCAGGCCCAAACGTGCCCGCCTGTATCAACCGCAAGACTATGGTTGCCTCCGGCGGCGATAGCCTTTATATTGCTGAGACCCGGCACTTGCTGCGGCAAGCTTCGCTGCTGTGTCGTTCCATCCCCTAACTCCCCCGCATCATTGATTCCCCACGACCAAACCGTACCGTCCTCTTTAAGCGCCAGACTGAAATACCCGCCTGCAGCGATCGCCTTTACGTTGCTCAAACCGCTTACCTGTACGGGTGTAGTTCGCTGGGTGGTCGTCCCGTCCCCCAGATCGCCATCCTCATTTCTCCCCCAGGCCCATACATGGCCGTCTTCATCCAGAGCAAGCGTATGATAACCGACGCCTCCGGAAACCGCCTTTATGCGGCTTAAGCCCGTAACCGTCACAGGGGTGGTGCGGTCTGTTAATGTGCCGTCTCCCAATTGACCGTCACTGTTGGAGCCCCACGTCATCACCGTTCCGTCATGCAAAACTGCAACGCTGCCTCGAACCCCTGAGGCAATCGCCTTAACGCCGCTGAGTCCCGCCGCTTGTCTCGGAACGGCCCGGCTCGCCGTCTCACCGTTCCCCATCTGTCCTTTGTCGCCCCGGCCCCATGACCAGACCGTTCCATCGCTAATGACCCCTACGCTGTGATAATACCCTGCGGCTATTTGAGGCACGACTGCATTTTCCGCATGTGCCGCGTTTTTCAATAACAATGGAAAAGTACTCAGAACGATTATGATACATAAAAAAACTTTCCCTGCTTGCCTCATTGCTCTTCCCTCCATATGGCGTTGACGGATTCGAATTCACAGACCATGTTAGCAAATATAAATAGATCGCCATATTAACTAAAGTTAACTTCTGCATATTTTTTTGGTATTTAGTATAATGAAATACAGGTATCGTTACGGTAAACAATAATTTGTTATTCGTTGAGAGGTACACCCATGATACGTCAAGCAGATCCCATCATTTTAAAAACAAAAATCGTTATCCCTGCCCTCAAAGAATCTACGGTTATGCGGGACCGGCTAGTGGATTCGATTCATTCCGGTTTGAAAGGCCGGCTTACAATCGTATGCGCGCCAACCGGGTTTGGAAAAACGACGCTGTTGGCCCAATGGGCGCATACCCGGCAGCACTTATGCGCTTGGGTCTCGCTTGATGAGAGGGATAACGATACGGTCCGATTTTGGCGATATATTGCCCATGCACTTGCTGCGGTGATTCCTGACGCAATCGGGGACCGCATTTTACAGCTCTCCCAAGTTTTACCGAGCTTGTCCTCCATCACCTTTCTCGATGCGCTTATCAACGAGCTGTTTGTACTTCCGGAGCCTGTTACGCTCATCCTGGACGATTACCACAACATTTTCCAGAAGCAAATCCACGACAGCTTCTCTTATCTGGTCCATCACTTACCGGAAACGATGCACCTGCTTGTCGCCACCCGTACCGAACTGCCTTTTTCTACCGTACAATGGATGGCTAAAAAAGAACAAAACCAAATCGACACGCTGCAGCTCCAATTTACACCGGCCGAGATGGAATTGTTTTGCCGGTCAATGGCCGGGATGACGTTGTCTGAGCGATATATTGAACAATTGATGTTGTGCACGGAGGGCTGGGTAACAGGGCTGCAACTGATGGCGCTCTCCCTACGTTCCGAGCCGGATTATAGCCGCTTTATGGAAGAGTGTAGAGGAAATCATCCCCGCATCTCGGAATATTTGTTCCACGAGGTCGTTTCCAAGCTCCCCGCTGACATTTATCGTTTTCTAATGAAAACATCTGTCTTAAGCCGGATGGATCCGCTTATTTGCGATGCCGTCACACAGGAAAGCGGCAGTCTTCGTATGCTCACGACGGTAAGGAGTATGAATCTGTTCCTTGTTCCGCTTGACGATCAGAATAGCTGGTTCCGGTATCATCATCTGTTCTCCCAATTTCTGCAGGAGCTTTTGAAGAGGACCGATCCGCAGCAATGGATCACATCGAACCGTTTGGCAAGCGAAGCTTTTGCCGAGCGGGGCTACTTGGACGAGGCTGTTGATCATGCCATTGCTTCTCGAGACTTTGCCCTTATGGAGACATACTTGGCAAGGCATATTCCGGTCGTACTGAAACGAGGGGAATTCGCTACCTTGCTCCGCTGGTTCGAAAGTATTCCCAGCGATTTTACACCTTCCCCGGAGCTCGCCCTCCTCTATGCATTTGTTCTCACAGTGACAGGGCAGCCCGAACGTTCGGAACATGAACTACAGCTTATTGAGCGGGAATGCCAAGCGATGGGGCATTCAGAGAGATCCAGGCAGCTGCAGAGCGGCATCGTGTTTGTCCGGTCGAATCTGGTGTTTTTAACCGGGGATTTTGACCATTGGCTTGCATTTATGGACGGTATCCTTGACGATAACCTGCCGGAAAATCCGACTTATTATAATTTCAATTACAATTTGGCCGAACCGCTTGTACGGCGAACGGCTTTGGGGCTTAAGGGATTGCTCTCGACCGATACGGAAACGATTGGCATTCGGTTTACGGAAATATTGGAGGCGCATGGTTGGCGGCATTCGCTTATTCATTTGTACGTGAAGCAATCGCTTTGCGAAGGTTACTATGAATGGAACAGAATGGATCAATGCCGCGAGTTGCTTCTCGAAATGGAAAAAACCGTTGTAAATGGACAAATTCCCGGTTTGTTCATTCCAATCCGCATCATAAAAGCACGTATATATATCACGGAAGGCCGCTTGCATCTAGCCCATGCCATCATAGAAGAGACGCTGGAAACAGCGGTAAAGCTGCCCGACACTCGCTGGATGCATGCTTTGCGGTCTTGCAAGGCGGGAATTTATGTACGGGAAGGCCGGATCACAGAGGCCAAACAAGAGCTAACCCGTCTTGGCATCTCCGCCAAGGATAAACCTACCTTCAACCGGGAGTTCGAATATTTGGCGCTGGTTCGTCTGCTCGGCAAGCAGCGTAAAGAAGCGGAGGCGATCCGTCTTTTGGAGCTGCTCAAACTCCAATCCGAAAGAGAACAGCTGCTTTCAAGCCTGGTCGAGATTTCGAACCTGCAGGCTTTGTTGGAATACCAGCTCGGAAAACGAAGCTCGGCGCTGAAACTTCTGCACGAAGCGTTACTTATCGGGGAGAGAAACGGGTACATTCGAAGTTTCCTTGACGAAGGAACGGCTATGGCGGAGCTGTTAACAAGCTACCTTAACTACAAAAACAACCAAGCTGCAGCGTCCGAAAGGACGGGTGTATCCGAGGAATATGTCCGCAAGCTGCTCGGGCTGTTTCCGATCATCCCTAAGGCGTATACCCATCTTACGTCCGATTTAAGCAAATCACTGAGCAGAAATGAACTAAACCTCCTGCAGTTGATCCGCCAAGGGGCGACCAATAAACAAATCGCGGCGGCGCTTCACTTATCGGAGGGAACGGTAAAGGTGTACCTCTCCCGCTTGTACGAGAAGCTGGGCGTATCCTCCCGTACGCAAGCCTTAAATATCGTGCAGGAATCACACTTACTGAATAATGAGGGGGATTAATTTTTGAGCAGGTGACAACTTTCCTTTCCAAGTCGGGGTTTCCCCTTATTTCCCCAGCAACCCTGCACCCGCCTTGGAGTAGGGTTGAGCTCTCTCGGCACGCTGCTGCGCTGCTTTCCTCCCTAATCTTTGCCGCCAGATTCCCTACGGCCGGGCTTAAGATTACGGTCATTTTTTAAGCTGTTGTTAAGCTTGTATTCAGTGTACTCTCAAGCTGCTTTCATGGTAGGCCTATATACTGAAGCACGAATGGGAAAAACAAGCAGCAGCATGGGAGGAACAGACGAATGATCATGAATTATGTTAAGTATGTAGGCATCGGTGCGCTTGCCGCAGTATTGATTACGGGCTGCGGGGAAAAGCCGGCGGCACAACCGGCCTCTGCAGCGGATGGTGCGGCTGCGCAGCAAACCGGGCAGATGGGATCTTCCGGACAAGCTCAAGCGTCGAGTCAGAGCCAGCCCAATCAAGCAGGGCAACCTAACCAGCAAGCAGCACAAAGCGGCGGAATAAACGACAAAGAGCGGCAGATGGGCATGACATTTCAAAACCTGCTGATGATGGACAAAGCCGACGGTTTGACCATCACCAAACAGCAAGCCGAATATATGCTGCCGGTCGTTCAAGACGGAATTACGAAGAAAGAATTGTCCAGCGATGCCGAGACGAAACTTACCGAAAAGCTGACTGCAGAGCAGAAACCGTTTTTGAGCGACCGCGCTTCGACCCGTGCGCAAGGCCAAGGCGGACCGCAGCAAGGAGGCTCGGGACAAACGGGATCGCAAGGAAACCAAGGGCAAGGCGAGCCTCAAGGAAACAACCAAGGGCAAAATCGCGGGCAGGACCGGCCGACGGGAAATTCCGGATCCGGACAGCAGCAAAACGCCCCGGCCCAAGGAGCCGACCGGACCCAGGGAGGCGAGGGCAAATCGCCCGTGCAAGGCGGCGGTAAAGGCGGGAATCCAGGCCAGCCCGGCGATCGCGGGCAGCAGTTGGTTGAGCTGCTGCAGTCCAAACTTAAATAACCCGTTACATAGTGGCTGCTTTTTATCTTCAGAAATGATGAAGGGAAGTTCGGCGGAGCTCCTTGCTCCTTATACCGGACTTCCCTTCATTTTTGTATGATTCACCTGTTATCCAAGCTTTTTAGAATATAAAACGTCGCCGTGCCTGTAGCTACAAGGCGATTTTCATCGTCGAAAACGTCCGCCCGGCCGACGGATATCGTGCCTCCGCGGTGAACAATTTCAGATTTGCACACAAGCTGTTTTCCTCTGCCGGGGCGAACGTAGTTGATTTTCAGCTCAATCGTCACCGAGTGCTGATCGTTTCTCAGTGTGGAATACACCGCCGTGCCGATCCCCGTATCGATTAAGCTGGCAATAGCACCGCCATGTACGACTCCTTGATTTTGCAGCAAATCCGTCACCACATTCATGCTTAATACGGCAGTTCCTTCCCCGATATGCTCCTCTTTGATGCCAAGTAAATCGCGAAAAGGACTCCGGGTGCGTTTTTTTTGCTCCTCGTTGTCCTGACCAGACAAGCTGTCCCGGTCTTGTTGCTGCGCGTCTTGCTGATGCTGGCTATCTTGCCGGTTAGTCTGGTCTTGTCCGTTATGCCGGTCAGATCGGCCTTGCTGATCATGTCGTTCTTGTTGATCGCTCATGCTCCTGCTGCGCCTCCTCAAATCTTATGTATGCACTTATTATTCCCAAGGGATAATCTGAAGATCAGGCCAAATTTGTATCCAGCGGGCGACCTTACCTTCATAAATATCCTTGGTGATTTGCTTTTTGTTGGCCTTAACGACTTTGCCCAACAGGTCGTCCAAGCCAAAGGGAGCGTAAATATTCCATCCATCGCGCTGTTTTCGTACGCCTATCGCGGTGGCTGTCGTTGGCCAAGTCCGGATCGCTGCCTCTAGCGATGCATACGGTACAATATCATATCCGAAATGCTGCTTATACCAAAGGTGGACTCTCGCCTGATTTTTAACGTCAAGCTCGACGGGAAGATGATGAAACAGGTCCTGTACACGGCAAATCATCCTTTCTTCCGCCGCGGCGCTTACATCCTCATCAAAATAAACCCAATCGATATCTTTAATGCCGTGATGCGGCGGCCTCCCGCTTAAGGTGTTCCATACCGTTTGAGCAATACAGCCCGCGCCGATATAATACTGGTCTAGACCAAGCTCCGGCGACTTGCGCAGCACCTCGTCGAGCAGTTCATTCCGGGCAATCATTTTGGTCAGCGCATCTAACTGCTCCGACAAAATTGTATTACATTCGTCATGCGAGGGCATCAGTTTCTTCTCCCCTACAGCTCAATGGGCTGATTGTTTTGGTCCAAATACTGAATGTCCGAACCTGTCGGAAACACAAAGCAGATCTGACTTTCCGCTTTTAGAAAGACGCCTTCCTTCGTTTTATAAGCGTGAATTTTATCGGCGGCAATCGCCGAATCGGCAATAAATTCCACCAGACACTTATCTCTCCTAGTGGAGGTTCAAATTTCCGTGGGTAGTCCATGAGCGTACATTTGCAAGCAGTCCTCATTATTCGCAAGCACATTCATCGTCTTCGGATGCGGCCTCGCGAAAATCGTCGGATAATCGACTTCCCCCAGCTCCGTCCTGACCGGAAAAGCAAGCTGTTCCCGCTCCAGCGAAAACTGTGCGTCCACTCCTTCTTTATTGCCGCGCGCATCCAAACGAACCCAGCGTTGATGGCTCTCCAGGTATACCGCGTTTAGCGCATGGATGCAGTACCCTGTCTCCGGCTCGTCCCCAAGCGTCAATCGCTGGTAGCAAAATCCCGTAGGAACTCCATTTGCCCGCAGTAATGCCGCAAGCAGATTGGACTTGGCGTAGCAGATGCCTTCCGCATAAGTCAATACCTCGGATGCTTTCCGTGTGACCCGCCTGCTCTGAATATCCCACGAATGATTGATTTGATCACGGACAAATTCGTATGCAGCTTGGACGAAATCTATCTCTGTTTGCGCGTGTGTTGCCAGTTCCGCCGCTTTATCCCGTACTGCCGGGTGGCTAAAGTCAAGTTCTTCAGTTTCGGGTAGGAAGTCTTTGAGGTTGTCAGATTCGATGGAAAAGACCATAGCAATGATTCATCTCCTTAAGTATCTATAAGTGACCGGATATGATTTGGCTTTCGAGTTTGTTTTGTTAACTTCATTAAAGTCCATTATGCCATAATGTGGATTGACTTGAAATTCCCGACCCGCAAAAATATAAAAACCACATGCTTTTGGCACGTGGTCAATACATTAAAACTCCCATCAATTCCCGGGGACGGCGGCGATCATCGCGTTAATGTGGCTGATTACATTATCCCTTTTGTTGACGACAAACTTGTACTCCTGGCCCGACTTGTCCTTCACCGTGATCCCATTGGGCACGATCAGCAGCGTATTCCGCTTCTCCACTACCGCGATGTCCGCAATCCGGATACTGAGCGGCTGGCTCTGAATATTGATGCTGTGCGGTTCGAACTTCAGGACCTCGCTGGTTATGTGCATCTTCCCTCCTACTGCTTCAATGCCTCTGAACAGATTGGCGTTTACATTCATAGCCGAATTGTTTTGTTGGTTTACCTGCACCTGATGCCGCCTCCTTTTTCATATTATCGAAAATCCGGTCAACCCGGACCTGCGAACAGGAGATTAGCTAACGATAGCTTGAACCTCGATCTCCACCAGAAGTTCCGGGTCGATTAACGCACTGACTTGAACCATTGTCGCCGCCGGCCGAATCTGTTTAAAAAATTCGCCGTGAGCCTTCCCGATTTCTTCCCAGCGGGAGATGTCCGTTACGTACATTCTCGTACGAACAACATCGTTCATGCTTGCCCCAAGCTTGTTCAAAATCTGCTCGATGAGCTGCAGCACAAACTTCGTTTGCTCATACGCACTGCCCCTGCCTACTACGACGCCGTCTTTTACCGCGGTCGTACCTGCGACCTCAATCATATTGCCTATTTTGACCGCTCTGCTGTAGCCTACAACAGGCTCCCAAGGCGAACCTGTAGGTAAGTTGATCCGTTCTGTCATTCCCTTCACCTCAAGTACTTCATAAAATCAGTTATCTGCATTAACTATCAGGTCGTTGCCCTGAGTGATAATAAAAATAATTAAGGTTCTATGGGATACCCACTTCTTCCGTGCAACTCGGTTTGATGCTCTTTGCTGATGACATAGGTACCTGAAATGATGTCATGCAGCGCCTGTTTTTTGTTTGTAAAACCGGCCATCATAAAACCAAATAACAGCGGAATGACGGAAATAATCGTGCACCAATGGATTCTTCGTCCATACTGTCCAGCAGCACAGACTGCAGCAGGAACGAAATCACTGACCAAATGATAATCACAAACACCGTGATAACAGATACAATCGCATAGTCAATGAAATGCGCCGCGACGCGTTTCCAAACCCAACGTACTCCGGAATGTTTACCACCCCATTCTATCCTTTAAAGACGTGATCTGAGCAACATGATGCCGGTGATGCCATACAAATCTTTGTAGAGCTATATCAAGCGTAATACTGCCTAGCAATTGGGTAGTTATCGTTTTGCTAAAATCAGAAGGGTTTAAACTTCGAAGTAAAATGACAAACCTGTTGTGGAGAGCTTCAAGCAGCAAAAGCGAGGTTTCCGGCGGAACGTCTTTGTAATCGTCAAGCTCCGCCCAAAGGTCTTCACGATACGTGCTTATGAGCGGGTTATCTTCCGTGAGCCCCCTCTTAAACCGCAGATACGCATTCATATCGTTATCGGCCAGATGATGCACGACTTGCTGAACGGTCCAGCCTTGAGGGCGATAGGGAGTATACAACTGCTCAGAGTGGAGACCGCCTAGCACATTGCGAAGTGTCGGTACCAACTCTCTGATTTCATCTATACAACCGGTGCGTTGTTCGAAAGTCGGATGCGGAATCGGTTCAAAACGACCGATTGGAAACCGTAAATGATCCATAACGCCTCTCCTCGACAAATTTAGTACTAAGGACCGATCCATAAATATCCATTTATAACCATTATACAAGCATAACCGCGTATACGCCATCGTCATCTTTAGGGCGTTCTTTTGCAAGCATACATGCAAAAAATCCGCAGAGACTGCGGATTTTTTAAATGGCCGTTATTAAGAATTCAACGTATCTCCAGCACATTGTGGATATGCAGCTTGGGGACAACAACTTTGACGGCTTGGCCGTCCCTTTTCACGTCCAGCGGATGCCCTTCCGGCTGCAATACGACACTTGTCACATTCGTATCGTACAGCGTTACCTTGATATCGTGCACCGGAGTGATGCTTTCGATCGGATCGTAAAACGACTTTTTCCGGTTGCCGGAATGGCCGTTCTGAAAGTTAATGAGATGAAGGAAGCGCACACCGTCCCTTTCCATCATATTCGCTTCGACCGTGACAGGAGCCTCCATTGAAAACAGCTTGCCAGTGTCGTATTTGTTCAGCAGGTTATCGACGATCCGGCGCAGCCAGAAATGATTATTATCCCAAAATGCCGTAAAAATCGGCGCAGCGATATACAGCGCAGTCCCGCTGCCGTAGCGGTTGACCGTGATCGCCGGAAAATCGCTGATTCTGCCCGCAGGCGGAATCGGATGACGGAACGCGCGCTGCGGCGCCGGCACGGTGAGCGGCCATTGCACTGAACTCAAAGTTTCCGCCGTCGACGGCTTCACCTTCAGAAACGGAGCTTCCACCAGCTGCGGAATCGCCGCTGTTCCTTGCCACAGCTCGTCATGTTCAGTCATATAAGCAAAAGGATACGGCGTCCGGTCCAAATAGTTGACGCCAAGCACCTCTGCGAGTAAAAAGTTGGCCGGCGAAGGCAAAGGCGCTCCCGGAGTACCTTGTACGCCGGGCCCGCCGGATGTGCCAAGTTCGCCGCTGTTCGCCGCTGCGCTCCGTGCCGCCAAGCTATCCGCTGTGCCTAAAGAGCTTCCTGCTGCTCCTGACGCACCGGACAATCCCATGACGGCGGATGCCCCTGCCTGACTCGTGACACCCGCTCCTCCCGGGCCGGCATGACCGCCTCCGAATGCCGCGCCGCCGCGTCCCGCGCTTAAAGTGGCATTGCCCGCCGCCAGAAGCAGGCCGCCGCCGCGCACAAACTCGGCGATCCGCTCCGCGGACCTCTCGCTGAGCCGCACCGTCTCCGGCAGCACTACCACCTTGTAGGCCGAAAGGTCGGGGAAATCGTCGTTATAAAATATATCGAATTGATGATGGCCTTCGATCAGCATTTTGGCCGCGCCGAGTGTTGCCGAATCGCCCTGCTCGAAATACCAGTTTTCCGTGTAGCCTCCGATCAGCGCCGCATGTTTGCTGCTTTGCGCACCGATACACAGCTCCTCGCGCTGCTCGACAAAAGCAAACGCCTCACCGATCACATCGTAAACGCCGCTTTGCAGCTTGCCGCTGGGCAGCACCTGATCGCCGACGTTGATAATGCCGCCGTTAGCCATGATGGCGGCAAATTCATATTTCAGCTGCTCCGCCGTCTTGCAGCTCATCAGCCCCCAGCCTTCCGTGAAACGGACGGTCATGATTTGCACCGGCACCGGAAGGTTGCGCACAAACCGCGAGCGGATCGAATGACACAGGAATGTGCCGGAAGCCGGCTGCGACTCCCACAGGCCGTAATCGCTGGTCGCGTTGATATCGGCCGGCTCGCCCATTTTCCAGGCGCCGTTGCAGTTGACGAGCACCTCGGGGCGAATGGACTTAACCACATCGTAAATTTCCTGCATGCAGCGGGCGGCCGACTGCTTGGAGAATTGCACGACCGTTTGGCGGTCGGTTGCATACAGCTCCGGAGTCAGCTCCCTTCCGTATTCCTCGGCGAATTTCTTTTTGCAGTAAGAACAGAAGCAGTGATGGTCCCAGAAATAAGGAATATCGAGCAAATAACCGTCCATCGGGTATTTCTCGGTGATCTCCTTAATCTGCGGAATGACCAGTTCCTCGCGGTACGGGCTGTTGATGCACGGCAGCTCCCATACGTTCCCTTTGCCGCCCCGCTTATTGCCATCCTTGTCGATCTGGTACCAGTCGGGATTATGCTCCACGGCGTAAGCGTCCGTACCCAGCGAGTAATATGCGATCACCTTGATCCCGTGCTTGTGCGCCTCCTCCAGCACTTCGCCGAAGAAGTCCTCCTTCAGCCCGCTGTGCTTATGTCCGACCGAATTATCGTA
Organism: Paenibacillus thalictri; assembly: GCF_004307995.1. Taxonomy (GTDB): domain Bacteria; phylum Bacillota; class Bacilli; order Paenibacillales; family NBRC-103111; genus Paenibacillus_AF; species Paenibacillus_AF thalictri. Next base: position 14,876 of record NZ_SIRE01000015.1, read on the forward strand.
AAAGGCGTTGCCGAAATGGCACTTGGTAAAAATGCCGACGACGTTGACCTTGGCCCGCACGAATTCGGCCACAAATTCCTTAGCGTTGAACCCTTTAATCGCATCATATGGAAATTCAGGCATATGAAAATCGACATGAACCTGCCGGATATGCCGGCTGAACCAGTTTTTGTCCACTGTAGGAATACCCCTCTCATTTCTTCAAGCTGCCAATCCTGCATACCGCACAGTTGTTGCATCGCGAAATCGACCTCTTCGCACTACGCCCGGCTATTGACCCGCGCGATCCGCGACGATTCGCATGCTTCCATGTCTGCAGGCTTTTTGTATGTTCTCACGCCACGTTCTGTTCCCGCGCGGGTGTTTGCTGCAAGAAGGCAGACCGCCAGGCCGGCACACACGCCTTATAAAACGCTCCCCCTATCATCCGGAACGGACTGCATGTTGCACAGCAAACGCCGCAGCAGCTTCTCCTTCATATCTGCCAAAAGACCGCCGTACGCCGGATCGTCAGCCAAATTGCGCCGCTCGTACGGATCCTCCTGCAGGTCGTATAGCGAAATCCGGTCGGGAGGCAGATTGACCGGGCGGCCAAATGCAGGTCCGTGGAACGGCGAAGCTTGCAGCTCGTTGCGGGTGTCGCGGGTCAAATCGCCGAACATCAGCTTGTACCTTCCGTCATACAGCATTTTGTCGCTGCCCATCTCGCAATAGGCATCATTGCGGTGTGTGTCCGTTTGTCCAAGAAGCAGCGGCTGTAAGCTCCTGCCCTGGTCGTAATAGTGGCTGGGGCAGCCTGCAAAACCGCATACCGTCTGCCCGATGTCGATCAGCTCAGCAATCGCATCGCTGGCTGCGCCCGCGCGAATACCCGGTCCGGCAGCGATAAACGGCACGTGTACGGAACCTTCGTACAGATTGATCTTGCCCCAGAACCCGTGATCTCCGGCGTTATCGCCGTGGTCGGACGTATATATAATGACGGTATTGTCCAGTTGTCCTTGCTCTTCAAGTGTTTGCAGCACCAGCCCGATCTGGCAATCCACCTCGGTGATGCAGGCGGCGTAAGCCAGCCACTTCTCCCGGTCCCGCTGCTGCCATGCCGCATCCGGCGGCCCCGGGTAAGCGGAGGCAGTGGACGGCAAGGCGTCTTCCCTCTGCCCATACATATCCCTGTACCGCTGCGGCGCATCGTACGGATCGTGCGGCCCGACAAAACCCAAATGCAAATAAAACGGCTTGGACCGGGGCGTCTGGGCCAAAAACTCACGCGCTTGGCCGGCGATGTAGGCATCCTGGGTCCACGTCTCGTCCCACGGCCACGGCTCCTGCGGCCGCATCGTGCCGTTGTTCTGGCGGAACCGCCCCGTCCAGCCGCGATAGTCGTCGGCGATGCCTTTCTCCCGCAGGAAGCGGACGTATTGGCATTCGCAGCCGATGCTGCCGCTGCCCATTTTGCCCGACGTTTCATGCACATGCTCGAACCCGAGCCGATGCACATCCTGCTCATGCCCGACAAAATCGGCATCCCACACATGCACGTGATGATGCAGCTTGCCGATCATCGCCGTATGGTAACCGGCATTCCGCAGCTCATGCAGAAAAGTCGGGGCGTCCGGATCAACCGGGTGGCGGTTCGTGAAGCAGCCGGTATTCATCGCGTACCGGCCTGTCGTGATCGCGATGCGGGAGGGCACGCACAGCGGCGTGTTGCAGTATACCCGCTCCAGCCTCGTCCCCCACTGCGCCAAACGGTCCAAATTGGGCGTGATCACCTGTTCCGCTCCTGCACAGCCCATATAATCCCAGCGGTGATGATCGGAGGTAATCAGAATAATATTCGGTTTGGTTTCCATCAGACATGCTCCTTTGCAGGGAGACTGCCGGAGGAGTCGCCACACGGGCTCTTCAGGCAGTCTCATTGTTCGGATCGTCAAATTCATTTCAAAGTGCTTAATGGTTTACCAGTGTCAGCTTATTTTTTCTGAAACTTAGCGTACTCCGCATTATATTCTTCGATAATCTTATCTCCGCCGCTTGTTTTCCATTGGTCAATCGCTTTTTTCCAACCCGCGTCGTCGATTTCCCCGTAAATGTATTTAACCCTCGCGTCGTTAATCAATTTGTCCAGTTCGCTGCCCTTTTCGATTTGCGTGTTAGAAACAAGCGGAAGCGTCGGGTTCGGCACGGCGATCGATGTGTTTTCCACGTACGTCTTGTTCACCTTTTCGTCCATCGGCGAGCCCGTCATCAGCTTTGGTTTCCAATCGGTAATAAGCAGCTCGATCACGGACGTCACTTCGTCGTCGTACAACTTCTGATCGGTACGCACCGGCTTGCCGTTTTCCATTTTAAAATGGCGCCCCTCAATGCCGTTGACCAAAAACTGCTCCATCTTCGGATCGGACAGCTTGTTGATGAATTCAAGCACGTCCTTCAGCTCGGCTTCCGTCTTGATGCTTGATTTCGGGAACATGTACATGCCGTTGAAGCCGTTGGAAGCAAACACTCTCTCCCCCTTAGGCCCTTTAATGCGCGTGACAAAATCGAGCTTCGCATTCGGATTGGCCTGATACAGCGCGGTCCAGTTCGGAATCGTGGCATGCGCCACGACAGCGGGGTACATGCCGCCTTTTTCCTTGGCGATCGCATCCCATGCCTGACCCTGCTGCACGGCGGCAAAATCCTGATTCATCAGCTTTTCGCTAAACAGTTTGCGGTAAAACTTCATTGCATCCATGTATTCGTCAGTCGTAAAGTCCGGGAACAATTTGCCGTCTTTGACCCCAAAGCCGTTAGGCGCCCCGAACCACGCAAGCGCATTGCCGAAGCCCTGTTGGCTGACAAGCTTGGGCATAAACTCGACCAGGCCGTACGTGTCCTTTTTGCCATTCTTGTCAGGATCCTGCTCCGTAAACGCTTTCGCCATATTGTACACGTCGTCGATTGTTTCCGGCGGTTTCAGGCCCAGGTTGTCAAGCCAATCCTTGCGGTACAGCAGCATCTGCAAGCCCAGCGGACGCTGGTGCGGCATGCCGTACAGCTTGCCGTCAGTTGAGGCGTTGTAGGTGGTCTGCTCGTTGTACAGATTTTTCAAATTCGGATAATCCTTCAGATAAGGGCCAACTTCCCAGAACAAACCCGAACGGACCCCTGACAAAATGGTCGAAAGCTTGTTGTTCTGCACGTTCATTACCATCGGCAGCTGACCGGAAGCAATCGTGGCGTTGATTTTATTGTCGTAAGCGGAGTTGGGCACCCAGGTGATGTCCAGCTTGGTGTTGGTCATCTCTTCGATTTTCTGCACCATGATGTTGTCTTTTTTCGGCGGCTCGGCAAAATAATACACCATCATCAGACTGATCTTCTTCGGCTCTTTCGGCTGCTCTTTAGGCTGTTCCTTGGGCTGCTGGGCTGCCGGCGCTGCGGGCGCCGCCCCCTGCCCGGTTGATGCGCTTTTGTCTGCCGGCGCAGTTGCACCGCCTCCCCCGCCGCAGCCTACGAGCATCGTCACTGCCACGATAGCCGGACTGATTCGCGCGAGTCCTTTCATCAGCTTGCTGTTGTCCATTCTTGTCCCCTCCATTTTTGGTTTAATTGCAGTTGGTGGCTTTGATGCAGTTGGTGGTTTGATGCGGTTGGTGTTTATTGCAGTTGCTCTATTGCAGTTTCATTTAACGCCTTTAATTACTATTACTACTACTTACAGGATCTGCCCGGCGTGACTTGTTTGGATGAATGTTTATTCAGTGTATCCTGCGAAGGTCAGGGAATTATCATGGAAAGTTTACGTCCGCTTGTGAAAATCGCGTTTTCACCATTGAGTAAGTTAAGGAAAACGCGATTTTCATTGGCGGTGGAATGATAATCCCTTACCGCAGCAGGCGGCAATCTGAATAAACATTCATCCCCTCCACCTCGCCGAGCAGATCCTCCTTCACCCCTTCACCGACCCCAACAGCACCCCTTTGGCAAAATGCTTCTGCAAGAACGGGTACACCAGCAAAATCGGCAGCGTCGACAGCACAATCATCGCCATATTGACCGTCTGCGCGGGAATGTTAAAGCTGTCCTGGTTGCCCTCGCCGAGGCCCCCTTGCGATAAAATAATCAGCTGCCGGACGAGCACTTGCAGCGGCCATTTTTCATTGTCGTTGATGTAAAGAATCGCCGTGAAATAGCTGTTCCAATGACCCACCGCGTAAAACATCACAAACGTGACGATGGCCGGCAGCGACAACGGTACGACGATGCGGACCAAAATACCGAGATCGTTGCAGCCGTCGATTTTGGCCGATTCTTCGAGACCTTCGGGCAGCTGCTGGAAAAAGTTTTTCATCACGATCAGGTTGAAGGCGTTAATCGCCCCCGGAATCATCAGCGACCAGTAGCTGTCGAGCAGCCCCATCGCCTTGACGATCAGAAAGGTCGGAATCATGCCGCCGCTGAACAGCATCGAAAAGATGACCATCAGCATGATCGGCTGCCTGCCCTTTAAATCTTTGCGCGCTAACGCATAGGCCATCAGCACCGTAAACACAATATTGACGAGTGTGCCCACAACAGTAATGTACACGGATACTCCCAGTCCCCGAAGAACCGCCTCCGACGAAAGCAAGTAGCTGTAAGCTTCGAGCGTGAACCGGGAAGGAATCAGCGTGAACCCCGCTTTGTTCATATCGGCCGCAGGCGTTAACGAGCCGGCCAAAATGTACAAGAAGGGGATGACCGCAGCAAGGGCAACGCAAGCAAGCAGCACATAGTTCACAACGTTAAATACATAGTGGCTCAGCGGCCATTTGCGTTTAACCGCCGCAGCTGCGGGGTGGGTGGCTCTCGTAGAAGCTGCTTTCAATATACACCCTCCTCTCCGCATTTTTTGGCGATATAATTGGCGCCAAGCACAAGCACAAGGCCGATGACCGATTTAAACAGCCCGACGGACGTACTGTAGCTGAACTGCCCCTGCTGGATGCCGATGCTGTACACGTAAGTATCGAACACCTCGCCGACATTCCGGTTAAGCGGATTCAGCATCAGAAAAATTTGTTCAAAGCCGGTGTCCAGAAAAGAGCCAAGCCGCAAAATAAGCAATATGACGATTGTGCTGCGTATCGCCGGGAGCGTAATGTGAAACAGCTGGCGAAACCGCCCCGCTCCGTCCATCCGCGCCGCTTCATAAAGCTGCTGATCGACACCTGCGAGCGCCGCGAGAAAAATAATCGTGCCCCAGCCCGTTTCCTTCCACATCAGCTCGGAGACAACCATCGTCCGGAACCACTGCTCACTGACCAGGAAATTCAGCTTTTCCCCGCCTATCGAGGCGATCCACTCGTTAACGATGCCCCCTTCCGTTGTAAAAAAGATGTAAGCGATGCCGATCACCACAACCCATGAGATAAAATGGGGGATATAGATGAGCGTTTGCACGAACCGCTTAAACAACTCCTTACGCACCTCATTCAGCATTAAAGCGATGACAATCGGCAGCGGGAAAAAAAACACCAGATTGTAAAAGGCAAGGATAAACGTGTTGCGGAACAACATCCAAAACGCCGGATCGGTAAAAAAACGTTCGAAATGCTTGAAGCCGACCCACTTGCTGGCCATGAAACCTTGAAATACTTGATAATCCTGAAACCCGATCAGCACCCCCCACATCGGTACATATTTAAAAATGACAAAATACAGAAAACCCGGCGCCACCATCAAATACAACCAACGGTTTTTAGCTACTGCACTCACAGCATTCAGCATGACATATCGTTGCACTGAGTTACCTCCGTTTTCAGCGTTGAAGCCGTTTGATCCCCACTATAAGATCTGCTGCCGGTAACGTCTACAATCATCCGGGATCATCCGCAGCCGGCGAGTATAGCCATCCGGACGATAATCATTTCGGATCATCTAATCATTTCCGAAAGAGGCGCCTGCGAAAGCTGTGAGGAGGGGCATTCGGAGCAAAAAGTGTAACCGATTTGTAACACTACAAGCGGGTAAATTTCTTTAAAATGAAGAGACAAACGACAACAGATTACGACATCATGAGACAGCACCCGGGAGGAAAAGGAAGCAGCATGCAGCCGAAGCAAATGAAAAATGAGAATGTAAACAATTCAACGATTAACCGCCCGTACCAAGGGCCTAAAAACGGGGCGCCCCGCTTGCAGCCGGATCATGAACACCGGCCAAGCTCATCTCCTCCCGCCGGACCATGGAAAGACACGGCTGCGGTTCTCTCCGGGGACGTGCATATACAAGATTCCGCGCCCCCGCAATCCGGCAGCCACCGCTACATGCCCGGACTTGACGGACTGCGCGCGCTCTCCGTGCTCGCGGTCATCGTCTATCATCTTCATGCGGATTGGATGCCTGGCGGTTTGCTTGGCGTCGGTGTTTTTTTTGTGCTGTCGGGTTACCTAATTACCGATCTTCTGGCCGCCGAGTGGAACAAAACCGGCAGGCTTGATCTGAGAAACTTCTGGCTGCGCCGGGCCCGCCGTTTGCTGCCCGCGATGCTGATTATGCTGACCGCCGTCGGCGCCTTTGTTGCATGGGGCGCTCCCGAACGGATGGCGTCGCTGCGCGGCGATATGCTTGCTTCGATGTTGTATGCCAGCAATTGGTGGTTTATTTTTCGCGAGGTTTCTTATTTTGACAGCTTTGGTCCGCCCTCTCCGCTTGGGCATTTATGGTCGCTCGCCGTGGAAGAGCAATTTTATGTATTGTGGCCGCTTCTCTTCGCCGCTGCGCTGCGCTTCGTCAAACGGCGGGGATGGCTGATTGCGCTGACGCTGGCCGGAGCTGCAGGTTCGGCCCTCTTGATGGCACATCTGTTTGAGCCGGGCGCAGACCCAAGCCGGATATATTATGGAACGGATACAAGAGCTTTCGCCTTGCTGATCGGCGCCGCCTTTGCGCTGCTGTTTCCCAGCTCCAAATTGGGTACCCGCATGGCTGAGAAGTCCCGAGGACTTCGCGTATTCAATTTGCTCGGGGTGGCCGGGCTGCTGGTCGCGTTGTACATGTTTTGGCACACCGAGGAATACGACAGCTTTTTATATCCCGGCGGCTTCGTGATCTTGTCCTTCGCGTCGGGTCTGCTGATCGTCGCGCTGGCCCACCCTTCCGGACGGCTCGGCCGGATATTCGGCTGGTCTCCGCTGCGCTGGCTTGGGGTCCGCTCTTATGCGTTATACCTTTGGCATTATCCGGTCATTGCGCTGACTAGCCCGGCTTTTCATAACGGCAGCGTCAATCTGCCTTTGGCGTTTATTCAGCTGGCCGCCAGCATCGGTCTGGCCGCCGCATCGTGGCTGCTGATCGAGAAGCCGATCCGGAGCGGAGCACTTCGCGCCTGGTGGGGGCAAGTGAAGCAAAGCCGCGTTGGCAGACGCACGGCCATATCCGGCAAAGCTTGGACCGGGACAGCGATTATTACCGTGTTAGGCGTGTGCTGCACCTACATTTCGATGGTGTCTACCAATGCAGCCGGCTTTGTCTCTTATGCCGCCGCACACGACAGTGCAGCGTTTTGGGCGCTTACCGCTTCCGCACATACGCAGCCGGCAGCGCCGCAGCAAGAGATGTTTCCTCCTGTCGGCGCTACTGAGCGCGACATTTTCACGGCTGGAGACGAAAAGCCGCTGCGGCACAACGAAGAAGAATCTACGGCCACATCCGGGCATATTGGCCCGTCGATCCGGCCCGCAGGCTCCACGCCAACAGGCGGCAGCGCCAGGCCCAATTCGTCCGATAAAGCAGATGTAGATAAAGGAATCCCTGTAACGGGAGCAATGAAAACATCAAGAGGAGATCAAGGGGTGACCGCCATCGGCGATTCGGTGATTATCGGTGCCGCACCTTATCTGAAAGAGCTGATTCCCGATATTGTGGTGGACGGTCAGATCGGCCGGCAAATGTCGGAAGCCCATAACATTGTCGACACGCTCAAAGCCCAAGGCGATCTTGGCGACCGTGTCATCATCGAACTGGGCACTAATGGGGCGTTTACAAGCAAGCAGATCGAGTCATTGCTCGATTCGTTAAAAGAAGTCAAACAAGTTGTGCTGGTCAACACCCGCGTTCCGCGTCCCTGGGAGGACGAGGTCAATACAGCGCTTGAGGAAGCTTCGTCGCGGTACCCTAACGCCACATTGGTCAATTGGTACAAAGCGAGCGCCGACAAAGATACTTATTTTTACTCCGACGGCGTTCACTTGAATGAGGAAGGAGCGCAGTTCTACGCAGCGCTGATTGCCAAAGCGATAGAACCCGGCAACCGCTTGTAGCCGCAGTTGCAAGCTGAGTTCCGGGCTGCCAGATTCTTCGGGCGGCGCATTCCGCATATGCTGCTGCACATGCGCCTGCACCGGAGCAAGTACAGAATGGGGTTCGGCACGATGAGCAGCGGCTTGGTAAATCCACAATTCGCCGACAAGTGATGCTGAGGATGTTTGGGTAGTCGCCTAAGAATACAATGACAACTTCCTCCAGGCATCACAGTTAAAAGTTTTCCCCAAACTAATACTTATCTAAAATTTCGAGACAAGCATACCATTATTATGCACCCAAACATAAAGTAAAAAGTACCGTCCGCAGCGTCACAATAACGCAACTGACGGTACCACTAATACTAATGGTCAATACTCGGACAGATACTGGTAAACGCTGCGAACCCTTATCCTGCTTTAAGGTTCTGGTTCTATCAGGACAGGATTAAACAACTGAACGTAGCTAGAATTCAATACTCAGCCATGCTACTGCGCTTCTTCTTGTTCATAATCTTTGTACATACCAAGTTGTAAACAATATTCTAGTTTATTATCAATAATAGGAATAAATGCTGTAATATCAATTTTCTCGTTTAGAAGCATGTTTTTATGAATTGTAAACACTTCAGAAGTATTAATAATACATTCCCGACGTGTAACTTCTTCAGGCAAATATACAAAAAAAGGATGGGTTCCTTCCTTGACTCTTTTGTACCAACCTTTTTCCTTCTCACGTTCATCTATGCTTAAAATCGGAGCAACTGAGATATTGATTTTAGCTTGGTCGGAACAAAAGTCGTCTCTAGAAATAATGACAACTTTCCGCTGTTTAAGCCCCAAAACTACATGATTGACTTTACCAGGTGTGAAAACTCCATTATGTGCGCGGACTGTACCTTGATTCGGATTATCCTTATCCCTCTCAAAAAAATCAAGTGGTCGAGCACCGGTGTAAGGAATAGCCGCTTCATATATCCAACCGCGCTTTATTTTATCCCAATTACTCGAATCCAGGAATGTCAAGTCACGATTGTTAGACACATTAATCCCTCTTCCAACTATGTTTAATGAAGTCTTCCGACTCCTTCATGTCTTTAGCTGAAAGTCGTTTTATCGGCTTGACTTGTATATATTGACTAAGATCTTTCTCGTATTTACGGAGAGAAAAGTCAACGATCTTTGCTGCAGTGGCTGCCATCTTTCTGCGACCTCCTTTTTTCTTACCCATATTACATCGCCTCCTATGTAGGCTGATGTATATGTGCTAATATATATTAAATAGACCACAAAATAATCAAAAATTCTTACTTCCAAAAGAGTCCCTTTCTAAACTAGACTTGACTCTTAAATATATTTTACTATGTTAGACCTTAACGCTGCTTTTATCTTTTAATACACTCCATTCAGCTAGCTGAATGGAGTGTATTAAAAGATAAAAGCATATATATATAAATAATATAATAAGAATAAAAGATGGAAGTTTTTTGTTGTTGATATTGAATTTATTTGATAGAATTTGAGTAAGATATATACAAAATGGGCGTGATAATTATGGATTTTCAGAAAAAATCCACGAAAAAAAACGAAAATTTTTTTTTGAAAAGTACTTCTGAAAAAAATAAAGTCTTTGAGGAACTAAAAGAATCATACGGCTCTTGGAAAAAAGAAATTCAAGCAATGAACAAACCCTTTTTTGCAATTCATTCTGATTTTAAACAATTATTTTTAAAAGACTTAAGTGGGGGAGCCTTAAAACTTTACCTTTATCTTGGGTTTCATGCAAAATATTACACTGGGGAATTATGGCACACTTCTGAAGAGATTTCTTCATTTTTCGGGAAGGATCAAAGAACGATAGGAATTTGGTTCAAAGAGTTAGAGGATCGTGGTTTAATTTTTAGAGAACAAAAAGGCTTTCGAATGAAAGCCAATACTTTCCTTAAACCATATGGATTTACTTTTACGGAAATAAACCCAATAAATTCAAACCATTTAGCGTCTAGTATAGTTCAAAATATTGAAGCAAGCAAAAAATTAGGATTTAATCCGCAAATGGTACTAATCCTTAACCACTCTTTAAAAGAGTACACTATTTTGGTGATTTATAAGAATGAGAACAACTTTATTTGTTCTTACTTTTTGAATTTTCTTGAATCAGAAATTAAAATACTTCGTTACAACTTAAAGAATTTATCTATAAAATGTGATAATTTGGATATTGAACATTCACTTAATTCTAGTAAAAATAAAGAACTTTCTTTATACACTTTATTACAAAAATACTTAGATGAAGAATGATCTTAAAAATGGTTATTATGTCGCGTCATAGATTACAACGAGATAGTTTGCCTGGGAGTGACGTCATTTAACGCAAAAGGAGCTTTGCCACTGATAGCAGTGGCAAAGCTCCTCTTCGTTTTTGTCGATTTGGCATATGGAGCCGAGCAGCGGCTTGGTAAATCCACAATCCGCCTGCACATGCCGCCGGGGGCGCTGACCTAACTCCATTCTTTATGGAGCTCCCGGTATTGACCGGGCGTCATGCCCTCCATTTTGCGGAAATAGCGGATAAAATTTTGCGCATTGTTGTACTGCAATCTTTCGGCGATTTCGTTCACCTTCATCTCCGACTGAACCAGCCATTTCTTGGCGGTCAGCAGCCGGTGGCCGGCGACGTATTCGCTGAAGCTGACGCCGACGTCGCGGCGGAACACCCTTTTGACATGACTGGGGTGAAAATGCAGGCGGGCGGCGCACGCTTCCAGCGTCAGCTCGTGATCATCCTGCTCGTGAATCATCCGCAGCACCTGTTCGGAGATGCTTGTATCTTGGGAGGCGCGCGATTGCTCGACAGCCGCCGCAATGGCCCCGATGATGTCCTCACGGAACCACCGCTCGATCTCGGCGGCGGAATTCATGTCCAGCAGTCTTTCGAACAACGAGCGGCTGCGGCCCGCCGCTTGGTCAAGCGCTGCGCCCATCTGCTGCGCCAAGTCAATCAATTCCATCAGCAGCCGGGCCAGCGACATCTGGTACTCCTGGCGGCTGGACTCCTTGGAGAAAACCTCCTGGATAAATTGCCCGAGCAGCGTATAAGCACGGTCCATATCAAGCAGCTTGATCGCATCGAGCAAGCCGCCGGCAACCACTTCCGGGTAATACGGCTTCACCCGCTGCGCGGGCTGCCGGTCCTCGATGAAAATAATCGTTTCTGCGCCGGTCTTCATCCGGTATTTCAGCGCCTCCAGCCCTTCCTGGTAAGCCGCGGGCATGTCGCCCCACTCGGAGTAGGCGCGGCTGACGCCCAAGCTGATCGGCAAGCCAAGCGTGCTGCGCACCGCAGTCTGTATTTTTTCCGCCAGCTGATACAGCTGGTTTTTGAATTCCTCCCGGTCTTCCGTTTCGCTTCCGAGCAGAGTAACCTGGGAGGGATGAATCAGGATCGGACTGAGCCGGTTGGCAGCGGGCACCAGCTCGCTGACGATATTGCTTACCGCAAACAGGATCAAATCGGTATCCGCCTCACGAAAACGCGTGTGCTCCAATGAGTCGAGCTGCGCAACCAGCACTGCTTTGGTTTTCCATTGGTGCGGGAAGGCGAACCGCCGGATGTTCTCCGCAACGTCCGCCGCCTTCACTTCGCCTTGCACAAGCTTCAGCACAAAATAATCTTTCAATTGGCCCATCTGCCCCTGAAGCTGATCCTCCAATTCATGCTGCGTCATTTTTAAATTCTGAATCCGCTCGCCGATATATTGAAACTCATCCTGCTTTTTCAGATCTTGGGCCGATAACGCCGCCCCTTTAACGGTTTCGTACAGCTTGCGCACCGGCCGGTACAGCCTTTTGGAATACATATATACTCCAGCGAAAGCCAGCGCCATAATCCCCAGACAGATGAACAGCGTGATCCAGAATATCGCTCTGGATTCGCCCGTCACCTTGACGACAGGGACCAAAGTCATGTAAGTCCATCCATTGTAAGTTGATTTAACGAAATTAGCGGACACCCTCTGCCCCAAAAAATCAGTGAGCACCGGTTCCGAAGGCCGGTCGCCGCTCATGTCTGCAGGCAACATGCCTGCATTCGGGAAATTTTTCCCCGTCCATTCTCCAGACGGGTCAATCAAGACGGTGCCGTATTCGTCGAGCACATATTTACCGCCGAGTTCATCGGCATTTTGCACATATTTATTGATTTCGCCGGGGCCAATTTTGACGACGACAAACATAGTCGGGATTTGGGCATTAAGCGGAAGCTGACGGATCAATTGAAGCGCGGGCCTAGACCCTCGCGTCGACAGCCCGGAATCGGCAGGAAACGAAGCAAGCCAAAAGGAGTTTTTTTCTTTCCGTACATATTTGGTCAAATCGAGGTTGGATTCATAATCTTCAAAACGGTACATGCCGCTGTTATCCAGCAGCCAACGTTTTCCCGTGTTGATCAGTTGAATGTCCTGAATGCCGAGCTCATAGGACTGAATGCGCTGCATGTATTCCCGCAAGTCCCGAATCAGTTGAAAATCCTTATATGTGAGTTCGCTGTCCAGCGAATTATTGACCAGAGGAGAGGTAACCAGCTGCATCGAGGCCGCATCGACGGCCTTTAAATACTGCTCCATGCGCAGCTCGGTTTGCAGCGTATTTTGGGCGCTGCCTTCATTCACTTTTTGCAAGGCGATGCCCGATGATTTGTAATAAGAAAAACATCCCAGCACGATGACCGGAAAAATGACGATGATGACGCTATACCAGAACATACGTGAGAAATAACCGGTCAATAAAATGTTTCTGCTCACGTTCATCCGCCCCTTTTAGCGCTTGTTCAAAAATGCCGTTGTTTAGCGACGTGAAAAGCTGTGTCTGTACTGTCATTATACCAACAAAACAGATGCGCGGGGATACATTTTCCCGCTAACATTTGCTTCGCCCAATCAGTTTAGCGGCACGGACGAAGCGCCCCTCCCGTGCATCAAGGGGCTCCGTCCGCCGAACCATATGCCGCTTTTGCCAGCTCATACCAATCGCCGCCATGGATGTCGTTAATCACGATCGCCGGAAAGTTTTCTACCGTCAGCTTGCGGACCGCCTCGGTGCCCAGCTCCTCGTAAGCGATCACCTCCGCTGCGCGGATTGAGCGCGAGATCAGCGTCCCGGCCCCGCCCACTGCGGCGAAATACACTGCCTTATGAGACACGATGGCGTCGATCACCTCACGGCTGCGGTACCCTTTGCCGATCATGCCTTTTAATCCGCCCTCCAGCAAGGCGGGTGTATACTTGTCGACCCGGCCCGAAGTTGTCGGTCCGGCCGAACCGATGATTTGTCCGGGCTGCGCCGGGGTCGGACCGGTGTAATAGATCACCTGGCCCTGCAATTCAAAAGGCAGCTGATCTCCGGCGGCCAGCGTCTCGAACATCCGTTTATGCGCCGCATCCCTGGCCGTGTAGACTGTGCCGCTTATCAGCACGCGGTCCCCGGCGCGCAGCGATTCGCATGTGGACTCATCCAATGGAACCCGGATGCTGATTTTCCCTCCATTCGAGTCGGCTCCGTTCACAGCGTCACCTCCTTATGCCGGTTCGCATGGCAGTTCAGGTTGACGGCAACCGGAAGAGAGGCGATATGGCAAGCGTATATTTCGACCTTAACATCAAGCGCTGTTACGATCCCGCCCATGCCCTGCGGTCCGATGCCCAGCCGGTTGATGCTTTTCAGCAGTTCCTCTTCCAGTTCCGCAATGTCGGGCAGCGCATTTCTTTCGCCAACCGGCCGAAACAACGCCCTTTTCGCCAGCAGCGCGCACTTCTCAAAGCTGCCGCCGATGCCGACGCCGACCACCAGCGGCGGGCAAGCATTGGGACCGGCGATGCGCACCGTGTCCACAATAAACCGCTTGACGCCCTCCAAGCCGTCGGCGGGCTTCAGCATGCGGAGCGCGCTCATGTTCTCGCTGCCGCCGCCTTTGGCGGTAACCTTCAGCTTCAGCCGGTCCCCTGGCACCAGCTCGGTATGAATAACGGCCGGCGTGTTGTCCCCGGTATTAACCCGCTGCAGCGGATGTCCGACGATCGAGCTGCGCAAATAGCCGTCCTTGTAGCCTCTGCGCACTCCTTCGTTGATCGCGTCATACAAGCTGCCGCCCACGATGCGGCAGTCCTGCCCCACCTCCGCCATCACAACGGCGACCCCGGTGTCCTGGCACATCGGCACCTTTTCGGCTGCGGCCAGCTCTGCATTTTCGAGCAATATTTGCAAAACATCCTTGCCCGTTTCCGACACTTCCTTATTTAGCGCAAGCCGCATGGAAGAAACCGTGTCGTCGCCCAGATCGTAGTTGGCTTGCATGCACAGCTCCCTTACTTTGTCCACAATATCGCGGACATCGACTTCTCTCATACAGATCCAAGCCTCCTTTGCACTGTACGGGCAGCTCAACTACCCTTTCAGCCATTTTTTCAAGGCATAGCGATTTGCCTGTCCGTTCAACTCCGCGATGGCCGTCGTCAAAGGGATTTCCTTCGGGCAAGCGCGCACGCAGTTTTGTGAATTGCCGCAGCCGCCGATGCCGCCTTCACCGATGACCGCGTCCAGCCGCTCCTCCTTCATCATCGCCCCGGTCGGATGCATGTTGAAGTATTTGATCTGCCCCATCGCGTAAGGCCCTAAATAGGGCGATTGCTCACCTACATTCGGGCAAGCGTCCATGCAAACCCCGCAGGTCATGCAGGTCGAATACACGTAAGCGTCCTGCTGGTCTTTCGGCGAAATGCGGGGCCCGGGGCCTAACGCGTACGTGCCGTCGATAGCAATCCAAGCGCGAATCTGCTTCAGCCCATCGAACATCCGCTGCCGGTCGATCACCAAATCCTTCTCTACCGGGAACGTGCTCATCGGCTCCAGCACGATCGGCTGCTCCAGCCGGTCAATCAGTGCCGAACAAGCTTGGCGGGCCCGGCCGTTGATCCGCATGCTGCAAGCGCCGCACACTTCCTCCAGGCAGTTCGATTCCCAAGCGACGGAGCGCACCGGATTGCCCTCCCGGTTCACCGGATTGCGCTGAATTTCCATCAATGCGGAAATCACATTCATATTCGGACGGTAGGCCACGGTGAAGTGCTCCCAATACGGGGCCGTCCCTTGGCCGTCCTGCCGCTTGACTTTCAGCTCGACGCGGCGCGCTGTCCCGCTGCCGGCACGTTCTGTTTCCATGATCCACAGCTCCTTTGCCTTACACCATTACACCATTACACAAGGTCATTCCAGTTTGCTCATTGACGGCTCCCCTAGCTGCCCGCCTTGGCTACATCGTACCGCCGCTGCCGCGGCTGGATAAAACTCAAATCAACCGCTTCGTAGCTCAACTGCGGCCCGTTTGGCGTATGCCGGGCAATCGTCGTTTTCAACCAGTTGGCATCGTCTCGTTCGGGAAACTCCGGCTTGTAATGCGCTCCGCGGCTTTCGTTACGATGCAAGGCGCTGACTGTGATGACGCGGGCCAATTCCAGCATATTCCACAGCTGACGCACAAACGCCGCCGTCTTGTTATTCCATCTCGCCCCGTCGTCCACGCCGATCCGCTGCCACCGCTCCATCAGCTCCTGCAGCCGCTCATCGGTCATCTTCAGCCGGTCGTTATGCCGCACCACCGTGACGTTATCGACCATCAGGTCGCTCATCTCCACATGCAGCCGGTAGGCATTTTCGTTTCCGTTCATGTCGTAAATACGGCTCATCTCCGTCTCCTGCCGCTCCCGTTCTATTTTGTACCAGGTCTCCGCCACATCCGCCGAAGGCACGGAAAGTCCTTTGGCATAAGCGAGCGCCTTTGGCCCTGCGATCATACCTCCATAAATGGCCGACAGCAGCGAGTTGGCCCCTAGACGGTTCGCCCCGTGATATTGGTATTCGCATTCCCCGCACGCAAACAAGCCGGGAATATTCGTCATCTGGTCGAAATCGACCCACACTCCGCCCATCGAATAATGCATCGCCGGAAAAATTTTCATCGGCACCTTGCGCGGATCGTCGCCGGCGAATTTTTCATAGATGCTGACAATGCCCCCAAGCCGCTGCTCCAGCCGTTCCGGCGAAAGATGCGATACGTCGAGGTACACCATGTTTTCGCCGTTAATGCCCAGCTTTAAATCGACGCACACATGAAAAATTTCGCGGGTCGCGATATCCCGGGGAACCAGGTTGCCGTAAGCGGGGTATTTATCCTCCAGAAAATACCACGGCTTGCCGTCCCGGTACACCCATAACCGGCCGCCTTCCCCCCGGGCCGACTCGGACATCAGCCGCAGCTTGTCGTCGCCGGGGATTGCCGTCGGATGGATCTGAATAAATTCGGCGTTCGCATAATGAACCCCCTGCTGGTATACAACACTGTGCGCACTGCCCGTATTAATCACAGAATTAGTGCTTTTTCTGAAAATGTTGCCGATCCCGCCTGAAGCCAAAATGACCGCATCGGCCCGAAAATCGCGAATGTCCATCGTTTTTAAATCCTGCGCGACAATGCCCCGGCATACTCCGTCCCCGTCCAGCACGACCGAGAGCAGCTCCCAATATTCGAACTTTTCGACCCATCCCTCGGCTTCATAACGCCGCACCTGCTCGTCAAGCGCGTATAATATTTGCTGCCCCGTCGTCGCCCCGGCAAAAGCGGTCCGCGAATACGAAGCGCCCCCCAGACGCCGGAAATCGATATGGCCTTCCGCCGTACGATTGAACTGCACGCCCATCCGGTCAAGCAAATATATGATATCGGGAGCGGCGTCGCACATCCCTTTCACCGGCGTCTGGTTAGCCAGAAAGTCGCCACCGTAAATCGTATCGTCAAAATGCTCCCACGTGCTGTCCCCTTCGCCTTTCGTATTTACAGCTCCGTTGATGCCGCCTTGCGCGCATACCGAATGCGACCGCCTGACCGGCACAAGCGAGAACAGCTTTACTTTCTCGCCCGCTTCGGCGATTTTGATCGCCGCCATTAAACCGGCAAGCCCGCCGCCAATGACGATATACTGCCTTCCCGTGCTCCCCATGATTTTCCCCCTTAAAAAGCAAGCAGCGTGGCCAGCCACACGACGCTGAGCACGATAAACAACCCGAAGCAAATTCTCGCGGACACCCGCTGCGCTTGGGGGCGAATCGTAATACCCCAAGTGATTAACCCCGCTGCAAGGCCATTCGTAAAATGAAACGCCGCCGACAGCGTGCCGACCGCATAAAACAGCAGCACCGGCGGATGGTGCAAATGCCCGCTGACATAGCCGAAATCGATCGTCCTGCCAAACAGCATTTGCGCAAAACGAAACGCCCACAGATGGTACAGCACAAACACCAGCGTCACGACGCCGCTCACCCGCTGCAGCACAAACATCCAGTTGCGGGCGTAGGAATACGAGCGCGTGTTCAGCCTGCCGGTAAACGCGATATATATGCCGTACCCGGCGTGATACAGCAAGGGCAGCGCGATACACACCAACTCAAACAGCCCCAGAAAAGGAATCGATTGCAGTCTGCCGATCTGCTCGTTGTACGCGGTTTCTCCGAGCATGGCGACCGCATTCGAATACAGATGCTCGAATAAAAACAACCCCAGCGGCACGATGCCGGCCAGCGAATGGAGCCGGAGCAGCAGGAACCGCACCGCAGAGGCCGGTGCGGCCGTACGGGTTGTAGTGGACATAGCGACTCCCTCCTATAGCTCCGACAGCAGCAAGCCCGCTTCGGCCAGCTCTTCCAGATGCAGCGTCCTTTCAACATAACGCTCCACCGCCTCCGCGGGGCGATCCGCCGTCAGCTTGCGAAACTTGTCGACAAGCTCATCCGTCACCGGCGACTCGGGATCGCCTTTCGGATAATCCGTCTGCTTGGCGATCCGCGTTCCGTCCGCCAGCTTCACTTCAATGGCGGCTCCCCACTTCTCCGGATAGGCCGCGTCGATCTGCGGATCGACTCCAACCTCCACGCGCCGCATCAGCGCCAGTACCTCGGGGTCGGCAAGCGCCGATTTGCTGAAATCGGCAAGACCGGCCGATCTTTTGACGGCCGCAAGCGCCGTGCAAAATTGCAGGCTGAATTTGGCGGCATATACCGTTTGCGGGTGCGGATTATCCGTGATATTAAGCGCAACCTGATACGTTTTGACCGCGATGCTTTCTATCGTTTCCGGTCGAATGTCCCGCTCCTGCAGCATTTCCAATATCATATCGACGGCGTGGTGCGTGTGGCGGCAGGAGGCATGGATCTTAAACGAATTTTCCGTAATCTTGTACGTTTGCCCCAATCCCTCGGTCACCTTCATTGCGTCAGCCGATTCGGACATCGCTTGAAAAAAACCTCTGCGCCCTTCCAAAATACGCGTCGCCCCGGTAAATCCCCGCTGCGCCAGCTGCGCCGCCAGCACCCCGTTCATCGCCGCCTTGCCCGGATGGAGCTGCTTGCTCATTGCGCCGTCCTCGATAAACTCCCATAAGCCTGCAGCCTGCGTACCCGCGCTGCCCAAAGCTTGGATCAGTTCCTCTTCAGTCAGACCGAGCAAATACCCGGCTGCCGCCGCTGCGCCGAAGGTGCCGCATGTCGCCGTATTATGCCAGTAATAATAATGGGAAGGCGATACCGCTTCGCCGATCCGGTAGCAGATGTCGTAGCCGATGACAACCGCCGCGATCAGCTCGCGGCCGCTCTTGCGTTTCCATTCGGCAACAGCCAGTGCAGCAGGAATGACGACCGTAGCCGCATGGATAATGGACGCTTTATGGATATCGTCCAACTCGACGATATGGCTGGCCGCCCCATTCACCAGTGCGGCATTCCACACCGACGATGTGCCGCCGGTAATAAGCGTGGCCTGGCCGCTGCCGCCCATATCTTCCGCTATGGCCGCAAGGATTTGCGCCGGCTGCTGCTTCTCTCCGGCCAGCGCCGAGCCCAGCCAGTCGAGAATGCACAGCTTGGCGAACGATACCACCTCCGCAGGCAACTGCTCGTAACGGGTATTTATAATCATGCGGGCTATTTCCCGGCTTAAGCTCATAACAGGTTCTCCTCTTTGCTTGGAACTCATATTTGCTTGCTGTACCCTTGCTTGCTGGTGCCTTGTTTGCTGGTGCCTTGTTTGGCACTGTCTTCGGTATTCGCACATACCTTATTTTTGCAATCAACGGATCAACCGTTTCCGCGTCATTTTTATTTCCGTACCCGGACTTCAATCCGTGCTTGCATGCATACCTGCATCTGCTCCCATAATCAAACCGAGACGCCGCGCCGTCTCCAGCACATGCATATGGCGCTGCACAACCGGATAATCGATCATTTTGCCGTTCCACATTATAGCTGCAATCCCTGCTGATTCGGCCTTACGAAATGCGGCGACCACCGCTTCAGCCTCCTCAATCGCTTGACGCGTAGGGGCGAAGATGCCGTCGATGGTTTCCGTTTGCGCGGGGTGGACCGCCAGCTTGCCCTGGAATCCGAGCTGCTTCGCCAGACGGGTATCCCGCTCCAGCCCCGGCAAATCCTTAATGTGCGTATATACCCCGTCGATAGGTGCTTCAATGCCCGCCGCCCGCGATTGAACGACCAATTGCGAGCGGGCATACAGCAGCTCAAGACCGTCGTCCGTCAGCTCTCCGTTAATATCAAGCGTATAATCGACGGAACCGAAGGCCAGCCGCCGGACGCGCCCGCAGCAGCTTGCGATCTCGTAAGCCCTGTACAAGCCCTCCGCCGATTCGATTAACGGCACAAGATCAATAGCTCCCGGCTGAAGACCCTTTTGAAGTTCCCATTTCGACAATACGCGGTGAGCATATTGGATATGCTCCGCTTTCGCCGCCTTCGGAAGCATAAAACCGTGAAGCCCCGGCATAGTCAGTTCGGCAACATCATCCATAAACCAGATGCTGTCCGCATCGTTGACGCGCACATATTGAAGACGCTGCGGCGTATTCTGAAGCGCTTCTGCAACTGCGGCGCGTGCTGCGGCTTTTTCCTGCGGAGGCACGGAATCCTCCAGATCGTATATAATTACGTCGGCTTGCAGCTCCGGCACCTTGGCCAGCCTGCGCCGTTGATTACCCGGTACAAAAATCCACGAACGAAACAATGACATCCCGTCAACTCCCAGCAGCAATGTATGCCCGGCAATACGGATTGCCGTAACGTTTTTTTACCGCATGTTCTGATATAAATGCAGGCCTGCCTGTTGCCAATACCGCCATTGCCCTTATAGCATCCGCACACAGACACGTCCAGTTGCCGGGATAAGGTTTAATTTGTCGTGCCATAAATCCAAAATCGGGATACCCCGTGCCCGTTATTGCCGCTACAGCAGCCGGATGCCGATAAACTTCAGCTCGGTCATATCTTCGATGGCGTATTTCACGCCTTCCTTGCCGATACCGCTGCGCTTGACGCCGCCATATGGGATATGATCGTATCGCAGCAACGATACTTCGTTGATCCATACACCGCCCGTCTCCAGCACATCCGCAATGCGCAGCGCACGGTTCAGATCGCTGGTAAACACTCCCGCCTGCAGGCCAAACTCCGAATCGTTGGCATAAGCAACGGCTTCCGCTTCGGTCTGAAAGGGCAGGAGGCAGACAATCGGCGCAAACACCTCCTGGCAGACGACCTTCATCTCATGCCGCACATCAACCAGCACGGTCGGCTCAAACAGCGTTCCGTTTCGTTTGCCTCCCGCAACCGCGCGCGCACCCTGAGCGACCGCTTCACGCACCCAAGACTCGGCCCGTTCCGCCGCCACCCCGGTAATCATCGGTCCAACATCGGTAGCCGGATCTTCGGGATCCCCCACCTTCAGTTTGCCGACTTCGGCAAGCAGCTTATCGAGCAGCGGCTGGTACGCGTTCTGCTGCACATATACCCGCTGCACGGATACGCAAGCCTGACCGGCGTATACAAAACCGCCCTTCACGATCGATGCGGCCGCAGCATCCAAATCAGCATCGTCAAAAATCAGGTTGGGCGCGTTAGAGCCAAGCTCCAGCGTCACCTTGCTGGATTTGGCCATCTCCTTGATGCGCCAGCCTACGGCCGAGCTGCCGGTAAACGTCACCTTCTTGACGCGCGGATCGGTCACCAGCGGTTCAACAATGTCCGTCCCCGGTCCCATGAGAATCTGCAGCGCACCTTGTGGCAGGCCTGCCTGCTCTAGCAGCTTATACAGCAGCACCGGAGTAAACGGCGTCTTCTCGGCGGGCTTCAGCACCACCGTATTGCCCGCGGCGAGCGCGGGAGCAACCTTGTGCAGCACCAGATTCAGCGGAAAATTAAAGGGCGTGATCGCCGCCACAACGCCAAGCGGGTAACGCTTGGTCAGCCCCCAACGGCCTTCCCCGCCGATCGCGCTGTCCAGCGGAATCTGTTCGCCGCCGATGTTTTTCGCCCCTTCTGCGGCAAAACGCAGCACCTGCACCCCGCGGGCCACCTCGGCCCGGCCTTCCCGCAACGGCTTGCCGGCCTCCAGCGCCAACAGCCGGACGAATTCGTCCGCGGACTGCTCCACCAAATCGGCCGTTTTGCGTAAAATATCCGCCCGGCGGTAGGCCGGCATCGATTTCATCACATCGTGAAATACACGGTGAGCGGAAGCGACCGCCTCATTCACATCATCAGGCGAAGCCGTTTCGATATAACCGATCAGATGCTGGTTGTAGGGACTGCGAACCTCCATCCGGCTGCCGCCGCGCACTTCTTTGCCATCGATGATCGAGCCTTGAACCAGCGGATTTCCTGTATCCATTACGACATCCTCCATCCGTTCCTTCACCGCCTTAAACATGTGTCTCTCGACTCCGCATGCTTATTGCTAAACGCAGTTAAGTATCTTTCGCATCTTTCAGGTCCCCATGTTTATTGCTAAACGCAGTTAAGTATCTTCCGCATCTTTCGGGTCCCCATGCTTATTGCTAACGTGGTTAACCATCCTGCGCATCTCTCGACTCCGCATGCTTATTGCTAAACGTGGCTAAGCATCCTGCACATCCCCGGGAATAATCGATGCTCTTGTCACTTCACGATTAGCCGATTTATCCAGCGCCTCGCCGATATCCTCCAAGCAGAAATGAGCGTCCAGCATGTCGGCAAACGGGTATTTCTCCATATTCGCCGATAAAAATTGCAGCGCTTTATGCAAATACCACGGTTCATAGCGGATAATCGGAATGATCTGAATCGCCTTACGGGTCAGCAGCCCCGGATCAAACAAGGTTGTCGCTCCCGGCGACACGTTACCGATGCTCACGTAACGCCCGCCCGGACGTATATAATGAATGCCTTCGCTAAAAGCGTCGGGCACGCCGGAGAGCTCCAGCGCAAGATCGGCAAACCGTCCTCCGGTCCAATCGCGGATCGCCTCGATCCGCTTCGCCGGCGTATCCACCTGCCGGATGTCGATCACGTGATCGGCGCCAAATTGCTTGGCTTTGTCCAAACGGCTCGCCACGGCATCGAGTACGATCACCGTTGCGCCGAACTCCTTGGCTACAGCCGCAGCGTTCAAACCGAGCCCGCCTGCGCCTTGCAGCACCACCGTTTCGCCGTATCGCAAGCCGCCTTTTACCAGACCGTAATACACTTGGGTCAACGCGCAGTTCACGCTAGCCGCAGCCGTATCGGGCACATTGTCCGGCACCTTATACACGTACTGATCGGGATGAATATAATAGTGAGTCGCAAACGAACCGTGAAAATGGGGAGCCTCTGCGGCATCTTTCACCCAATAAGCGTATGCATTCGCGCATAAAGCAAACTGGCCTTGCTGGCAAAATTGGCATTTGCGGCAGGTCAGAAAATACGCCGCAACCACACGGTCTCCAAGGCCAATCGGTTCACCGGCGGAATCGGTTTCCACGCCCGGCCCGAGCCGTTCTATCCGGCCGACCATCTCATGACCCATCACGCCCGACTTTTTGGTCGGGTGTTTGCCCTTCCATATATGCAGCTCGGACCCGCATATATTCGTGCGGATCACCTTTGCCAGGATTGCGCCTTGGCCGGGTTCCGGCAGCTCATAATGCTCGAACGTCAGCTTGCCGGGTTCGGTCATGACCGCTACCGAACCTTTGGGACGAAACGCTTTGTTTTCCATAACGATATCCCCTTCCCATATTTATGATCTTTACGGGGGCGAGCGGTGGAGGGCCAGCCCTTTCCCGAGATCATCATATCCTGAATACACATCCACGATTTGCAATTGGCAGCCCCTAGAACACTCCCGCTTCACGCCACGCCTCAATCGTCGGACGGTCAAAGCCGAATTCCGCCAGCAGCCGCTCCGTGTGTTCGCCGACCGCAGGGATCGGCCCCATCACCGCTTCGATGCCTTCCAATGTCACAGGGGGGATCAGCGCTTTTACAAGTCCCGCGGGCGAGTCGACCTCCCGCCAGCGCTGACGCGCGTTCAACTGCGGGTGCTCCGCGAACTCCCGCAGTGAGTTCAACCTGGCGTTGGCAATCTGCGCCTTATCCAGCCTGCCGACAATGCTTTCGGCCGTCATCGTCCGAAATACGCCGGTGATGATCGGCTCCAGTTCGTTTTGAGCCGTCACTCGTTTGGAGTTGCTGTCAAAGCGCGGGTCTCCGGTCAGTTCAGGACATTCCAATACATCTTTGCAAAAATAAGCCCATTCCCGCTCGTTCTGAATGCCCATAAAAATCAGCTTGCCGTCACCCGCCGGGAAAGGACCATACGGATAAATCGTCGCATGGCTCGCTCCCGACCGCTTCGGTTCGACGCCGCCGTACGAGGCGTAATACAGCGGATAACCCATCCACTCCCCGAGCGCATCCAGCATCGATACCTCAAGCACCGTCCCCGTCCCGCCGGATTTGGCCCTCGCCAACAGCGCGGTCAAAATGCCGGAGTAGGCATACATTCCAGCGGCGATATCGGCAACTGAAATGCCGGCTTTGGACGGCGTCCCTTCCGTCCCGGTAATCGAAACAAGCCCCGCTTCGCATTGGATTAGCAAATCGTACGCCTTCTTGTCGCGGTATGGGCCGTCCGAGCCGTAACCTGAAATATTACAAATAATGAGCTGCGGATATTTTTCTTTCAGAGCGGCAGCGCCGAAACCGAGCCGATCTACCGCGCCGGGGGCCAAATTTTGCACAAAAACATCCGCTTCTAGCAGCAGCGCATCAAGAATATCGCAGGCTTCCTTTTTCTTCAGGTCCAGCGTCATCGATTCCTTAGAGCGGTTGCACCAGACAAAATGGCTCGACAATCCGGAGACGGTGCCATCGTAAGCTCTGGCAAAATCCCCGGTTTGAGGGCGCTCGATTTTAATGACCCGCGCTCCCAGATCGGCAAGCTGCCGAGTTGCAAACGGTGCGGCCACCGCCTGCTCAAGCGAGACCACCGTAATTCCTTCCAAAGGCAGCATGCGGGCTGCACCTCCTCATTTTGGATTTTGGATCCAATATACGTTCAGTATAATAACGCTTACAATATGCTGTCAACATCTATTTTTCCAAATCGTGTCATGTACAAGTTGACAATACCGCAGCAATCGTTGTACCCTCTTTGTATCCAATATCCATTGAATATTTTATTTTGTAGGTATTTATGTCCATAGGTGACCACAAAGAAAATCAATTGGGTTAAATGATGAAATAGGAGAGATTTCATGGAACAGCTGTCGATATTACCGGCCCGCGAACAAGTGGCGGCTGCGCTGCGCAAGGCGATTTTTTCGGGCGAGCTGCAAGTGGGACAAGAGTTAACGCAAGAGGAAGTGGCGCAGCAGCTGGGGATATCCCGCATGCCCGTGCGCGAGGCTTTTCAAATATTGGAACGCGACGGGTTGCTGCTCTTGAGAAAACGCCGTGCGATTGTACAAGGCTTGACCGTGGACGATCTGGTCGATCATTACGATATCCGCTCCTTGCTTGAAGGGGAAGCGGCAGCCCGAGCCGCCGTGCGCAAGAAAGATATGCAGGATATCGCCGGGGCTCAGGCCCAAGTGGAAAAAGCCGCAGCAGCCAAAAATACAGCCGACTATTTATCGGCGAATGAAGCTTTTCACCGTGCCATCTGGGAAGCATCGGAAAGCGCCCGATTGGAAGGGCTGCTCAGCCAGCTATGGACCGGCCTGCCTCCCCATCTGCCGGAACTGCTGCCCGAACAAATCGAAAAATCGATTACAGAACATCGCCAGATCGCTGCCGCTATCGAGTCGGGCGGTGCCGAACAGGCGCGGGCGGCCATGTCCGTTCATGTCAAGCGCAGCTTGGACGATCTGCTCAAGCAGCAGAAGGCGTTGTCTGCCGGCAGTCCCCAGCAGTGAAGAAAGTAACTCCTCCCAACCGCGACCCGGCTTGCAGCCAGTACAACCAGCGGCCCTGGTCTTCACTTATACTGCGACTCACAAAAGGCTGCTTTCATAAGCGCCTCCATGTGGGTCGCAGTTCGCATCAAGTGAAAGGAGCTGCCGCCGTCCCGGTTTTGCTGCATCTTTGGCGGCTTCAAACCATCGCCCCAGCTAACAACTACTCCTCGAATTCCAGCACGGAATCACTGCTGATGGTTGTGCCGATTTCCTTGCCTTCGCAAATTTCTCGCATCGAGCCCGGCTTATCAAAGTTAAAAACATGAACCGGCAGCTTATAGTCCCTAGCCAAAATAAACGCCGACTGGTCCATCACCTTCAGATCATTTTGCAATACATCGTTGTAGTGAAGCGATTTGTATTTTCGCGCCTGCTTGTCGTATTTCGGGTCCCCGCTTAACACGCCGTCTACGCCTTGTTTGGCCACAAGCAGCGCCTGGCAGTTCACCTCGATCGCTCTTTGCACGGAAGGGTAGTCGGTCGTGACATACGGCTGGCCGTTGCCTCCGGCGAAGATGACGATGTAGCCTTTTTCCAGATGATGAATCGCTCTTAAGCGAATATAAGGTTCGGCGACCGAAGAGATCGGGATGGCCGTCATGACGCGAACCTCTTTGCTTGTCTTTGCCTTAAGCACACCTCTGAGCATCAGGCTGTTGATAACAGTAGCCAGTGTGCCGATATTGTCGGCCTCCGCCCGTTCAATGCCCCAGCTCTCGGCCATATTGCCGCGAAAAATGTTACCTCCTCCGATCACCAGTGACACTTCTACTCCCATGTTGACCACAGACATGATTTCTTCCGCGATATGGTCCAGCCGCTCCGGCTCAAAGCCAAATTCGCTGCCACCGGCCACTGCCCCGCCGCTCAGCTTAATGAGCACCCGTTTGTATTTGTTCAACTTACTCGCCTCCCTATAAAATTTGACGCTACATTTTATCGAAATTCACTTCAGATGAGCAGCCGCGATTGCACCTGAACTCGTTCTAGGATGCCGCAACTTCACCTTCCCTTACCGCCGGCTTCGGATCAACTTTCCGTTATACTAAAAAACACTAAAGCAATAAATGCTCTAGTGTTTCCGTATGGGGAAAATATGAAAAATAAAGAAGCCCGTCCGACACCAATCGCCCCTCATCCTCATATTTCCACTCCTATCAATTTTTTCATTTCATTTATTTTATATATGCATCCCCTTGTCTGTCAACTACCCCAGATCTTAAGAAATTGGCCAAGATCAGGCGGCGCTCACCTTGCGCTTAAGGGCTTGCCTAATTTATGCGAGATTTCACTGGCGAAGCCGCGGACGTCCCCCGCCAGGGCGGGCAGTTCATTTTCCTGAAAACGGCGGCATGGCCCGTTCTCGATACAAACCGCCGCGGCCTAGGTATACATTTTGTCAACACATACGTTGACACTTATAATACGTATGGTAAGATAAAGGCAAGCATATAATGAAAAAGAGAGCCATGCGCTAACATGACTCTCCGCGACAAGCGGTGAACCGCGGCGCGCAAATTTAAAATCAAAGTGCGAAAACCACCGTAGGCGGTCAACCTTTAAACGGTGGTTTTCTCTTTGCGCGTTTACGTATCCATCTATGTAGCTTCCGCAAACTGAACCATAGGCTGAGTAATGTGGCAACTACTTTGACAAATAAATAAAGCGTTCCGAGCATGTCCGAGACGATCACCTCCTTGTAAGAGGCTGCGCCGCGGACATATCCACCGTACTTGTCCACCATATTATACCATAAGCTGCCAATAGGCGGCTTTTTATTTTGCCAAAGAAGGGTGATCGGAGTGTCTTCTCCCATGCCGAAAAAACTTCACCTGCCTCCCCGCCGATTCGGTATAATGAAGTTGGCCTCACCCATCAATCAATATTCCAACCCGATTAAAATACAGGCGGTGATCGAAAGCAGTGGCTTCTTTTCCGCGTTATTTATACGAATACCCTAACATGGACAGCTCGTTTCCGTTCTACATGAAAGAGCAGCAGCCATCCCGCATTACACTGCACCGGCACGATTTCCTGGAGCTGTCGCTGGTCACGGAAGGCACCGGTACCGAACTGATCAACGGCACTCCACATGTGTTGAAACCGGGTACGCTGGCATTTCTGCTGCCGCATCAGCTGCATGAATTGGTATCCAATCCGGCGGACCCGCTGAGGATGTATGTGTGCAATTTCGACATGTCGCTGCTGGCGGGCGAACATGAGGCAGATTGGGGCGGGCAGGCGTTCCTATCGGCTCAATCAACCGCTAACCGGCCTTACGTCGAAGCTAGCCCGGCCGATCTGGAGCGGCTCCGCGGCATATTTGCCACGCTCTTTGAGGAATACAACAACCGCAATCCGTGGCGCAACTGGCTGATCAAAGCCAAGCTGATCGAAGCGCTCACGCTGCTGGAACGTATCCGCGAAGGAAATGCCGAGCGGGAAAGCGCTGTCTCCACCACTGCCGCTCAGGACAATTTGCACGCTTCCATATGGCCGATCTTGCAATACGTGCATCAAAACTACCGCGAACCGTTGTCACTCAGCGGCTTAGCGGAACACTTTCATTTTCACCCATCCCACTTAAGCGAATCGATCAAGCAGCATCTTGGGCAAACGTTCACCGCGTTCCTGCAGGAGCTGCGCATCCGGCATGCCTGCGGGCTGCTTGCCTCTACGGATTTGCCGGTCACATCGGTCGCCCTTGAGGTCGGCTTCGGATCGTATCAGACCTTTTGCCGTTTGTTTCGCAAGTTAAAGCGGGCAGCCCCGGCAGACTACCGCAAAATGATGCACAAACAACGCTCGGCTTCCGTAACCGATGCTCAACCAGACTAATATTAAACGGGGGATAGGAGCTCGTTCAAGCTCCTATCCCCCGTTTTAGGCACTATTATTTAACGTCATAAATTTCTTACCATTCACCCGCGGAGCCGAATTTGCGCTGCACATTTTGCCCAAATTGCGCTCCGGCTGCGTCAATCGCCGACAGTATGTCCTCGGAAGAACGTCCCGCCGCGCTTCTTGCCGCAGGAATGACCGTGCTGCATTCGTTATCGTCCATAAACCGTGACGCTTCCAGCAAGCGTGGTTCGTCTTCCTGCGGGATGACGAGGAATCCGTGCTTGTCGGCATGAATCAATTGGCCCGGCTGCACCTTGCAGCCGAACACCTCTACCTCGATACCCCAGCGCACCGGCGTGCTGTACGCATGACCTACGCACATTCTGCGGGCGAGCGCCTTGAATCCGGCATTCGTCATTTCGTCGATATCGCGGATGGCGCCATCCACAATCGTACCGACACAGCCCAGCGCTTTGTGCATATTGCTGTTGACTTCCCCCCAGAACGCCCCGATGACGCGGGGTTTATCCAAATCCTGCACGACCACGATCTTGGGTCCCGGCACACTTGCCACATACTTGCGGTATTCGCTCCATGCATTCGGATTGCTTTTCGGATGATCGGGATTGCTTGGCTCGAATTGGACGGTGACGGCATAACCGACCATCGGTCCCATCTGCGGCATATAATCCTTTGTTTCCTCCATATTAAAACCCGTGGTCCTGTCGTGTTTGGTAATGATTTCCCACCCGTTGTAAATCGTCGGCGTATTCCATCGTTTCAGCTGAAGCAGCTCGCTGTGCGGCAGTCTCCGGTCGTTCATGAGGTCACTCTCCAATTGGTTGATTTTGCAGATCTATCCCCAGTGTAGCTTCCTTAGATAGCCCGTACGGATCAAATTTTCGGGTATAACGATCATATTTTCGGTTCATTCCGGCATGAAGCGGCGTCCCCGCTGCATACAACTAGGGTAAAACCTACGATCCGGGATGTGTGCCCATGGCCGAATCAAGCAGAAACGGAAAGCAGCCAAATTTCCTTCTTCTCATCGTTGATGAAGAGCGTTACCCGCCGGTCTATGAAAGCCCGGAAACCAGAGCTTGGTGCCGCCAAAACATGCCCGCCCATACGCTGCTGCGTACTCACAGCATGGAGTTTGACCGGCATTATATCGGCAGCGCCGCCTGCTGTCCGAGCCGGGCCACGATGTTTACCGGCCACTATCCTTCGCTCCATGGGGTAACCCAGACAAACGGCATCGCCAAAAGCGCCTTCGATTCCGACATGTTCTGGCTGAACCGCAATACGGTGCCTACGATGGGCAGCTATTTTCGCGAGGCCGGATACCAGACTTACTACAAGGGCAAGTGGCACATTTCATACGAAGACATCGTTGTACCAGGGACTCATGATGACGTGCCCAGTTATAATCCGGCAAATGGCGTCCCCGACCCGCAGCGGGAGGAATTGTACCTGCATGCCGATCCGCTGGATGCGTTTGGCTTCTCTTCGTGGATCGGGCCCGAACCTCATGGCCGCAATCCGCGCAATTCCGCTTCTTCCGCGGCGGTCGGCTTAAGCGGACGGGACGTTGTATACGGCGCGGAAACCGTAGAGCTGCTTGAAGCGCTGGACCGGCAAAAACAAGCCGACCCAAACGCCAAACCTTGGCTGCTCGTCGCCTCATTTGTCAATCCGCACGATATTACGCTGTACGGTTCGCTGACCGCTCATCTGCCGCAGTTGTTCCGCTTCGAGGTCGACCCGATGCCGCAGGTCCCCGCCCCGCCGACCCTAAACGAGCGGCTTGATATGAAACCGCGCTGCCAGGCGAGCTACCGCGACATTTATCCGAGAGCGCTGCAGCCGATCCTCAATCAGCCGTTTTACCGCAAGCTGTATTACCAGCTGCAAAAAAACGCCGACCAGCAGATGATGCGTGTGCTGGACGCGCTGGACCGGTCCGCTTTTGGCGACGATACGATTGTCATCTTTACTTCCGACCACGGCGATCTGCTTGGAGCCCACAGCCATCTTCATCAAAAAATGTACTGCGCTTACGAAGAGGTGCTGCATGTGCCCTTCCTCATCCACAACAAGCGGCTGTTCCCGCAGCGGAGGCATTTTCCGGCATTGACTTCGCACTTGGACCTGCTGCCCACGATGCTGGGACTCGCGGGAGCCGACGCGGACGACATCCAGCGGCGGTTGCAGGGCAGCTTTGCCGACGTTCGCCCGCTGGTCGGGCGCAACCTGACTCCTTATGTATTCGGGGATAAAAGCATAGCGGAAATCGCGGACCAGCCGATCTATTTTATGACCGACGACGAAATTACCCGCGGCCAACACCAAATCAGTCCGTTGGGAAGGCCGTATCCGGCCGTCGTCCAGCCAAACCATATCGAGACGGTGATCGCTCCACTGGGGGATGGACCGCATAAACAGCTGTGGAAGTATTCGCGGTATTTCGATAATCCGCAATTTTGGAGCGAACCGGGTGTACGGGATGAGACGGTTGAGGTATCCGGCGCCGGTCCGCAGCAGGAAGGGACAGCGTCAGAAGTGACGGCATCTTGTGCCGTTTCCGTGAAAACGGTGCCGGTGCCGGAGGAATATGAACTTTACAATTTAACCGAAGACCCACTTGAGGTATATAATTTGGCGCATTCAACCTGGGCCACCTCCGAATCGGAGCTTTTCCGGCAGCAGATGGCGATCATTCTGGATGAACAGCGGCAGCGAAAACGCCTTACTCCGGCGCTAAGCACTCTTTCGCATTTCGGGCCTTAATGCACTTCTCCGTCGCTTCATGCAACTTAAAAAGGTTCCCGCGCATGGGCGGATATCCGCGTTGACTAACCGCGCGTATCCATCGTGATGCCGGGAACCGATTTTTATTTTATATAATTTACTGTTTGAGCGGCTTTACGAACCTGTATCCGGTGACGGCGAAACCCATGCGTTTATAAAATGCATGTGCCCTTTCCCGCTCCGGTTTGATGCCGCTTGTTAAGTACAAAGCGTTCGAGCCTTTTTCCCTTGCCCACTGTTCGGCGAAGGTAACAAGCGCTTTGCCGATTCCTTGGCCTTGCAGCTCTTGTTTCGTTACAAGTATGGAGATCTGGGTCACAACCCCGTCTTCTTCGTAGTAATAAATATCCCGGCACCCGATCATTCCCACGACTGCTCCGTCTTTTACAGCCACAAAGGTATAACAATGCGGCGTAGCTGAAATGACTTCCATTCGCTGTATCATCTTATCCATGGTTGTCGGATAACCCAGATCAGCCATCAATTCGGTCAAATCTCCATCATCGCCGGGGATATAAGGGCGAATCTCCATCATGCAGCACTCCCTTTCTTCAGGTTCGGGCAAATTCAAATCGGTGGATGCCAAAATCGGTTAACGTAACGGATTGCAAAATGGCTTCCCGCAGAGGATTCAGATTGGGGGTAAACCGGAGTTCGATGTTCATCGCTGTTAATTTTTCAATTAAGTTCGAGATCGCGTCGACTTGCAGCGGCTTTATCGTTTGCTCGGATATGTAATAACCGGCAGTCTCATCGAACAGCTTAAAGCTCTCCGCCGGAAACATGTATCTGTACATCGTCGTTTCGCTAATCGCTTTGTACCAGCCCGTTTCAACCGTCACGATCTTATCCGAGCGGCTTGATCCGAAAAAAAGCGCCTCGTCGCGTTCACTCAAGCCTTCCGATCTGGTATACACAATCCGCGGGCAATTTCTCGGAAAATAAAAGGTAAACTCATGTTCGCGGTCGATCGCCCAGACGACGGGCGGCATATTTTGGCGGTTGGCTTTCACTCTTGGCACAAAAACCTCAATATTCGGCTCTTCGCTAAAATGATAAAGATACAAAGTATCTCCTCCATCATGACATGATTGTCTACAACGGCGCGATCCGATTCGCTTGACCCAGAACGGCCGTCCCGTTTACCGTTTGGTTACCGTTCAGCTACCTGTCCATAATGTCTTTGTACAACTGATCCCGCTCTTCCTTCTGACCTTCATAAATGCCCAAATAATCAAAAACTGCAAACGAAAAGTCGACAAAAGCACGTCCTTGGGCCGTAATGACATGCCCATCGCGGACTACACGCCGGTGGATGTAATTATCTCTGGGGAACGGATCGGCCACGCCTAAATCACGGATCCGCTCTATCGAACATGATGTGGTAAATTGAGTCTTGTTCAGAATACCGGCTCTTCCCAAATATTGCGGACCGTTGCATATGGCTGCCAGCAGCTTTTGTTCCCGGTCAAGCTTAAGAAGAAATGCCGTCAATTCTTCACGTTGATCGCGAATCGGCCCGCCAGGGATAATAAGGCCTTCCACATCTTGAAGCGACATTGCTTCACCCAGCGTGATATGAGGTTTGTAACACAGACCCGATTCGCTGACCACAGGCTCATGGCTGTATCCGACCGTCAGCACTTCTTTGTTTCCGACATTTTTGATCTTATGGAACGCTAAGGTGATCTCAAAATCGGCGAAATCTTCCGAGATAAAACAAAGTATGTTCCCCATAGTTACACCCCGTACATATAGGATTTTCGATGCCCATTCCGCAGAAACCCATTTACCGTGAACTTAAAAATGGAGGGATTATAATCAGCAAAACAGCAGAGCCGGCCAGTATAAATGTCGTCCTCTTGGAGAGTTTTTCCCTCCCCTTGCCAATGTACCAACCGGAGAACTGCAGCTTATTTCTATAAAGAACAAAAAATAGATTAAAAATGGCAACCCATGCCAACCAGGCATACTCCATATTTTTCAAGTTGAACCCCAGGCTTGAATACACATAACCCAATAAAGTACTCAACAACCCGCCGAAGATAAATAGCAATACAATGATGCGTAAAATCTCCAAAATGGAATAAAACACGACACACCCCCACTAAAATTCCTTTCAAATCAAAAGAAACGTAACATGAGTGATTTCCATCTTAGCATACATTGTGCCCGGACAACTAGAGATGTTACAGAGTCCGGGTTAATCTACAACTCCCCCCTCACGCTGGAACCGGCTCGTCACCCAAGGTTGTTACAAAACAAAAAATGACTCCTGCAGTGTGCAGGAATCACCTTCTGAGATAACTTGTAACGTACAATTTTTAGCGGCATGGTTAACCGCGAAGGGACTGTAGCCCGCTGCCGAACGGATTCCCCTATAGGATCCGCAGCCGCCCGCCGGGCTTTTGCTGGTTGTTCATTCTATTGGCCAATCGAACCGAAAGAAGCCAGCACTCGCAGCCAGGCATCGTCGTCGCTTGGCCGCAGCTTGCCTCTCCATGCGGCAGCATTCATAAGCGATTCCGGCGTCCATGCGCCAGACGCATAGTTACAGCACATGCCGAACGGCATTGACGGAAAACAAAATCGTACCGGCGACCACGCATACGCCTCCGGCCGATACGGCTGCTACGAATGCGACGCTTCCCGTCAGCAGCATACACGCCAGCCCCGCCATCATAATCGGAATGCCGAGCATATGCAGCCAGAAATGCCATTTGCCAAGCCTGGATTTGGCGGCATCAGGAAATAGATGATACAGCAAGCCCCCAAGCGCCAGCGATACCCATCCCAGCAAGTTAAGATGGGCATGGACCGGAGCCAGCGTATAGTTTTCCGTCATGGACATCGCCATTCCCATAACAACTCCTATAACAAAATACAAAGTGGAACCAACGATCATTGTTCTGGCCAAAGCAAATCTCCTCCTTCATTCAGTTGCATAAGTTTCTTTCCTTGCGCCGGGCACCATAATACGCGCTTTGCGGATGCCAGACCCGCGGTCCGCATGACATTCAATGTACCATGACCCGCTTCATTCCGGTATTATACGATCGTATAGTTATGCATCATACGATCGTACAGTTGTGGCTTCATAGGCCCCTGTGCGGCTGCACCGCCAAACGCCAAAAAGCCCACCTCCCGAATGGGACGCGAGCTTGCAAACAGCACCGCCTTGTCAGCCGATGCGCGGCTTACCGGAAAACATCTTGATCAACTGGCCGCGGCCTTTCACCGCCAGCTTGCTGTAGATCGAACTGACATGTTTCTTTACCGTAATTTCGCTGACAAACAGTGCCTTGGCGATCTCGCCGTTCGTCAAACCGTCGAGCACGAGGGCCACGACTTCCCGTTCCCGTTCCGTAAGCTGGCTGCCCGGTCCGTCGAACAAGATCAGTTCGTCGGGAAGGCCGCCGCGCCTCAGCAAAAATCGGAGAAACACCTCCAGCTTATCCCCTCGCGTATCGAGCACAAACGTCGGGGTCGGCGTTTTGCCATCATAATGCCGGTGGATGACCCCCGCCGCCGGCTGAAAGCCGAGATTCAGATGCGACATGCTAAAAAACTCCATTGGCGGCGGAGAAGCGAAAAACAGCCCGCCGGAGCACATATACGAGAACATCAAATACATCGCCTCCAGCACCATGTCCTGGTTCTGCCAATCGGCATAGTCGATTGTCCGTATGAACCAGCCCGCCTGTCCGGGAGGTTCGGCCTCCAGAAGCCGGCGCTCCGGCGGCGTCAGTGAAAGCAAATACGGGCTTGCGAACGGATCGCGGATTAAAGAAGGCAAGGTGCCCTTATGAATCGGAATGATCACGGCCAGTCCGATTGCTTCCCCATTCGTGTTACGAAGCAGCATGACCGACTGCTGGTCGAGCTCGACCCAGGTGCGCAAGTCCAAAAGCTTGATCGTCATCGTCATGTCTTCTTTGCCCACGAATTCGCTGTAACGCTCCTCCGTTTCCGGGTCCATGCCGGATAACTTCAGAGGGGTCGCCGCTTCGAGCCGTTTGCGCAAGTACGCTTCCCCTTCATCCAAATTGGCAGGCGTCACCAGCTCCCATGTATACCGGCCGCGGGAGTATGATTGGAGCAGCGAGCGAATGAGCGGAATACCGGTGTAATAAAACAGCTCCCCGACTTCCCACTCCGTATTTCGGTAGGAAGCGGATTCGCGGATTCTCGCTGCGTAATAAAGCGCCGCCCTGGTACGCAGCCGCTCGAAATAAGCTGGCATTCGTTCCTCAAGCTGCTTGCGCATGGCCATCCGCATCAGATCGTGAAGCATCCAGCCGCGCTCCGTCTTACGGACAAAAGACAAAGATACGAGCTGCCCGAACGTCTCGTCGCCGACATCCCGGTCCAGGGCCGCCTGCAGCACTTCCCTGTTCACATGCAGCAATATAGCCGCCGCCTCAACCACTGTCCGCAGCAAATCGTCAGGCACTTCCCTCAACCACGCCTTAGCCAAATGCTCGAACCATTCCTCCCAATCGCCGGACCGCCCGGTCCAATCCTCGTGCGGACGGACGACGGACGCCAGCGACAACGCGAGCGGATGGCCGCCCGTCTTACGCCAGACGGTGTCGATCCGCTCCTCGTCGGTCAAGCCGCATTGCCGTAGATAAGCCGTGCTTTCCGGTCCTGTCAGCGGCTCCAGCGGCATGAACAGGATGTGCTCCCGCAGCGCGGGGGAAAGAATCCATTGATCTTTCAGACGGTAACGGCCCGCCGCAATCAACAAGACGCCGTCAGGCAGCCATTTGATAAAACGCTCCCGTATCCAGCTGTCGAGGTCGCCCATCTCCTCGTACGTGTCCAGCGCGATAACGACCTTCGTTTCCGCGGCCAATTGTTCCAAACGGGTTAAGCAGGCGTCCACCGGATCGGTTAACGGCGGACGGCCGCCCGGCATTTGCCGCAGCAGCTGCCGGCACAACAAATCTCCTTTATGGTTGAAATCGCGGCTATCCACCTGCAGCATCACCGCGCCCGCCCGCAGCGCCTGACGACGGAACGCATTAAGCAGGAAACTTTTGCCGATGCCGGCTGTTCCGTACAGGCTCCATATCGTATAGCCATCCGCCCGGCCTGACAAAAAGCGCTGAAATTGCGCAAGCGGCTCGCTGCGGCCCGCTATATATTCGTCTTCCCTCAGATCCATCCTGTTCATCGGTTCCCGCCCGTCCCGCGCGGCGGATTTGTCCATGTCGTTTGGCATCTTTACCATTCCCCTTGATCGTTTCAAAGATTAGCCCCGGACACGTAAAGGGCGGCTCCCAGCGGTTTAATGCGAAATTCAGGTAGAATTGGCCGATGCGCTTGCTTAGGTCCAAGTCCGTTCCTGGTGCTGCTTCAGCATATGCGACGTTCGTTTTTCCCTGAATAAACGATTCGCCGCACCCGCTTCAAACTCCTTTTTGTAGGTGCGGGTTACAACTGGGCTATTTTCCTTTATAGTCTCAAATCCTATTGTGAAGATGGCGATGGTATCCCCTATCATAAACGTAAGTTTTAATCATTTAAGTTATACTGCTCGGTCCACTATGGGGGAACGAAAGCTTAATAAACCGCCTTTTCACCAAGGCGGTTTTCTTATGGTCAAACAAAAAAAGCCGCATAAGCTGCGACTCGGAAGTAGGCATATCTTTTTGCGCCCGATGCAAAGAACCAAAATAAACGTAAAAATCGCCTTTGTCCGGCTGTCTGAGCCAGAGCAAAGGCGATTGCGAGCCCGGGGAACACACCTTACCGGCCGCTTGTTCAGCGTGCAATGAATTACTAACCCATATCGATGCCGCCGTTTACTTTCATACAGCTTCCGGTGACGAACCGGCTCTCTTCACTGGCAAAAAAGGCAATCGCCCCCGACAGATCATCCGGCAAAGCTACCCGCTGCACCGGGGTCATGGCCGCGATTTGCTGTTTGACCGCTTCCGGCGTTACGCTTGACGCTTCCGTTTCGACCAGTCCGGGCGAAACGATGTTGGCGGTCACCCCATGAGGAGCGCTCTCCAGCGCCACATATTTGACGAACGCCTCAAGTGCCGCTTTGGCCGAGCCGTGCGCGGCCATATAGGGCAGCGGAACGTCTGCCGCATTGCTGGAAATGTAAATCATTCTGCCGTATTTCCGTTCAATCATGGCAGGCAGTACAGCTTTCGTTAATGTAAAAGCGGCTTTCATCTCGTCGTTTAACTTCTGAGCTAACTCTTCCCATTCCATTCCCATTACCGGCTTCATGACAAAAGACATATGCGCATTGCTCACCAGAATGTCAATATCGCCCCATGCTTCCCGAATGGAAGCCAGCGCTTCCCCTACTTGTTCAGGATCGCGCACGTCCGCTCTGGCGAGCATCGCTTCTCCCCCGGCTTGCCGGATCTGGTCTACGACAGCCTGCGCCGATTCCGCCTGCCGTACATAATTGACGGCAACCTTGGCCCCAAGCCGGGCCAGCTCCAACGCTGCTGACGCCCCGATTCCGCGGCCCCCTCCCGATACAAATGCAACTTTACCATGTAAATGATTCATATAGTTCCCTCCAAATGTGTGATCACAATTTTTATCCAAACTTTAGCTTTATATCGGCTTTACAATCATAAGCAAGATGAGTATCGTCCCCATAATGGAAGCCGTATTGTACAGCCTGTTGGCTTGGGCGAGCAAAGATGAGCTGCCCGCTGCCGGATCGCGCTCCCGATCCTCATCTTCGCCCAGCGCTTGGACGAGCCGCTTCAGCACCGGCCCCATCATGGCCACCGCCACCACCTGGATGAGCACATACAGGATCAAGGAGCCGACAATCCACAGCTCCGAGAACTTCCAATCCGACAATAGAACAAGCAGAATGCCCGACACAACAGCAAGCGAACCGCCGATTTTAGGAAAATAGTTGAGCAGCCCAAACAGCTTTAGCGACTCCAGCAGTTGCTCCCTGCTCTGCTTCTTGCGCAGTAAAACATGGCCGAAATACGTCGGTCCGATTCCAAGCACCGCCGACAGTACATGAATCGTCACAAGCCATCCCATCATAACGTCCTCCTCATTTCTCTTTTTCTCATCTGTCCTCTCCGATCTGTCATTTAATGTACCATGGGGGATCGTGTTCCGATATTATACGTTAGTATAGTTCTGAGCTAAGAGCGCTGTCATTTGGACCCCCTGTCTGTTAATCTGATATCAACGCATCATGGCTTAACGAAAGGAGCTGTTTTTATTGGACATTAGAGTATTGGACGAAAGTTTAAGAGAAGCGGCGGCGCAGTGGCGAGGCCCCATCATCGTATCCAGGGGGCGAATTCACCATCTCGCTCAACTGCCGGGTTATGCGGTCCTGATCGGGGGAAGTATTCAAGGGCTTGTATCCTTTTACATAGAAGATGGGGAATGCGAGATCGTATCGCTGGACAGCCGCCTCGAAAACCAAGGCATCGGCAGCAAGTTAATCGAGCTGGTAATTCACGCCGCTAAGGATGCCGGTTGCGAGCGGGTATGGCTGATTACATCCAACGATAACATCAGAGCGATCCGCTTTTATCAAAAAAGAGGATTTGACTTAAAAGCCGTTCACCGCGATGCGATTACCGAAGCGCGCATGCTCAAACCGTCCATCCCGTTAGTCGGTTATGACGGCATCCCCATTCGTCATGAAATCGAATTCGAGGTTAAGTTAACGCTGATCGTTGAAGCCGATTTCCGCTTTTTCCAGCAGTATTTCTCATGTTCCGCAGAAATCGTCCCCCAACTTGAAGAGCTGCAGCTGCAGTTCTGGCAGTGGATCGGTGACAAAAATGTCGATCATCCGTATTGGGAATACCGCGACGGCAGTAAATTTGCGGCGAACTACAAAGCCGATGCTTTTGTCGCTTGGCTTAACGAGCAGCATTTTCAAAAACAGGTTGCAAAATTGACAAGCGCCCCTCATGAAACTTCAAGACGAGCTGTAAAAACATTATTATTTTAACTGCATGAATGAAACTTTTGAGGCATTCCGGCCGTCTATTTAAAAAGTGTCATATTTTGGGTTTAAGCCTCAACGCAAAAAAGCACTTGCTTCCATTACGGAGGCAAATGCTTTTTTACGTGTGTTCCACCGGCAGATACGCGACTGAGCGCATTGCCGGTCATAGTATGTGTTGGCCGTTACTTTAATGAGTACCACAAGCGAACAAGAACACTTGTTCCCCAATGGATGAAATCATCTTCCGCACATCGCCCGGATTTGCGGTGCTTTCCGACAACACGGACACAATGATAGATCGGTGGCCGACGTATAGGACGCCCGCCTCGTGAGCAATGCCGGTCAGCGAGCCGGTTTTGCCGGCCCACTGCCACTCCGGAATGCGGCCTACCGTGGATGCCGACGGCGCAGGCAGCCGTTCAGCCAGTCCGTTGCCGAGCTGCTGCAGCTTCATCACGGCAATCATATCCGCGCAAGCGTGCCGGGAAATAAAGCTGCCCGACGCCAGCTTGCGCAGCAGCAGCGAAACATCGGCGGCTGTCGTTATGTTCTGCCCGGGAGGATCCGTCAAAAACAACCCGGTCTTATTTGCAAATACGCTTTGCTGCATCCCCAGATCAAGCATCGTACGCCGGATCGGCTCCGGTCCGATCAGATCGATCAGCATATTGGTGGCCGTATTGTCGCTTTGAATGATCATTAACGTGATTAAATCTTTAATCGACATCACCATGCCCGGCGCCATATGCTGGAGAATGCCGGAACCGCCGGCCTTATCGCCGGCCCTGAGCGATACCTGATCGTCCAGACGCAGCCGGCCCTCATAAGCTGCGGCATACACCGCAGCCATGATCGGCAGCTTAATCAGGCTGGCGGCCATAAACCCGCCGTGCTCGTTTAAGCCGAAGCGCTCGCCGCTTTGCAGGTCCTCCACGGCAATACCCCAGACACCGCCGGCCTGCCGCACTAAGTTCGTTATATTTTGGGCCAATTGTTCCATCAGCATCGTGTTCTCACTGACTCCTTTGCCTGAAACTACAGATCAGCCCGTTCTTCTTAAATAAGTACTCCGCCCTTTCACGAAGCTGCGCAGGCTTTAAACTTTCAACTGCACGATCATTTCAATCTCGACAGGAGTGTTAAACGGCAAATCGGATGTGCCGATCGCCGAACGTGCGTGTTTGCCGGACTCCCCGAATACTTGCTCCAGCAGCTCCGACGCGCCGTTAATAACATAAGGCTGATCGGCAAAGCCGTCCGCACTGTTGACGAAAGCGAGCAGCTTGACGACGCGCTCCACCCGGTCCAAGTCGCCCAGATGCCATTGCAGCACGCCGAGCAGGTTAATCATCGTTTGTCTCGCCGCCTGCTGGCCCTGCTCTATCGTCACTTCCCGGCCGAGCTTGCCTTCATAGATCAGTTTGCCGTTAATCCGGCAGTCGTTGCCCGATGTATACACCAAATTGCCTACCGTCACTGCCGGAATATACATGGCAGCGGGCGCCCCCGGTGTCGGCAGCTCGATTCCCATACTTTTCAAACGTTCTGATATGATTCCCATAGTCCAAAAACCTCCTGCAGCGCTAACTCTTATGCTGATCATTTAATGTTGTGTTTTATTGTTGCGGCTCCCGGAGTCTTACGCCGAATATTCCCAAACCAGGGACATCCGGAAGCACAATCCGGTTGCCTTCGTACATAACCCCGCCTTCGACGGCGTCTTCGCTCATCATTAGCGGACTATCCAAATCGACGCGAGTGACATTACGTTTGGCGGCGGCAAAATGGGCGGCGGCCGAAGCGCCTACCCGCGATTCGATCATGCTGCCGATCATACATTCCATGCCGCTTGCCTCCGCCATACGGCAGATCGTTTCGGCATGGTACATGCCGCCGGCTTTCATCAGCTTGATATTGATCAGATCGGCGGAACGCTGCCGAATGACCTCCAGCGCATCAGCCGGGCTGAACACACTTTCATCGGCCATGATCGGCGTGTCCACCTGGCTGGTCACAAGCCCCAGTCCGGCAATATCGTGTGCTTTCACCGGCTGCTCGACCAGCTCGATGTCCAGTCCACCGTCTTCCATAGCCCGGATGAGACGAACGGCCGTTTTGGCATCCCAGCCTTGGTTGGCATCCAACCGCAGCTTGATCCCATAACCGATCCGCTCGCGTATCGCCTTCACGCGCCGGATATCCAAGTCCGCATCGCCGAGGCCGACCTTGATTTTGAGCACGGTAAAACCGGACTTCACATACTGCACAGCGTCCTCGCCCATTTCCTCCGGGCTGCCCACGCTGACGGTGAAGTCGGTCTCGATCTCATTCTTATGACCGCCAAGCAGTTGGTACAACGGAACCCCGCCGTGCTGCGCAAGCAGATCGTATAAAGCCATCTCCACGGCGGCTTTGGCGCTGCTGTTGCGCACAGCCGCTCCATGCAGCACGGGCAAAAGCCGCTCGTACAGCAGCGGGCTTTCCCCGACCAGCTTTGGCGTAATCCCGTGGATAAACGCTTCGATGCTTTCCACGCTTTCTCCCGTGATCGCCAAGGTTGGAGGCGCCTCGCCCCAGCCGGTATGACCGCTGTCGGCAGCGATTCGCACGATGACCGACTCCGCCGTATGTACAGTGCGCAGCGCGGTTTTAAACGGTTTCTTAAGCGGCACGCGAAGCCGGCTTGTTTCGATTCGAGTAATTCGCATAACAGCTCCGGCTCCTTATCCTTGGCCCCGCTTGGCACAAGCCAGGTAGGCGAGATTGTGAAACATGGCGCGAACCCGCTTGATCGCCGGATTCGCCCGGGTCGGATGCACCCGGTTGGTGAGCAGCGCGACAAACAGATCCGCTTCCGGATCCATCCATACGCTAGTGCCGGTAAAACCGGTGTGGCCGTAAGACGACGGCGAAAACAAGTCCCCGGCCGGCGAATCGTTGCGATCCTTGGCTTGCCAGCCGAGCGCCCTGGCCAAATTGAGTCCGGCCGTATGATGGCCGGTCATGAGCTTTGCGGTGCTCCCCTGCATCAGCGGACCTTGAACCGCTCCATGATGGCGCAGCATTGCTTGGCAGAGCAAGCTCATATCGCCAATCGTGCTGAACAACCCGGCATGGCCCGCGACCCCGCCCAAGACGACGGCATTTTCGTCATGCACTTCGCCGCATACCGTTTCCTTGCGCCATGCGCAGTATTCAGTTGCCGCAATCGGGTACGTTTTTGCCTGCAGACGAGGGTTAAACAATGTGTCGCTCATGCCAAGCGGCTCGAACAACGTCCCCTGCAAAACGGCCTCTAAGCTTTGACCCGCCACCTTCTCGACAATGTCGCCAAGGATCATAAATCCTTGAGACGTATATTCCACATACGTCCCCGGCTTGTGCCGCAGCGGCAAGTTTCTGACCGCCGTCATCAGTTGTTCGCGGGTGCCGCAAGACTGGTACAACGGCTGTTGACCGGGGATTCCCCCGGTATGGGTAAGCAGCTGAAAAAGCGTAATATCCGCTTTATCCGTGCCTTTATAATCGGTTAAAAAGTGGGCGATCGTGTCGTCCAAACAAAGTTCGCCTTGTTCCAGCATAAAGATAAGGGGCAGAACCGCAATCGGTTTCGTGACGGATGCCAAATCCCACAAAGCATCCGGTGTAACCGGCTCGCCATCCCATGCCAGCGTCCCAACGGTTCCTTGCTCCAAAACTCCATGCGAGGTGCCTACGGCAAACGCAGCGCCGGAAAACACCCCGCGGTCGCGCCAATCCTCCAAAAAACGAGTCAGTTT
Source organism: Paenibacillus thalictri (assembly GCF_004307995.1). GTDB lineage: Bacteria > Bacillota > Bacilli > Paenibacillales > NBRC-103111 > Paenibacillus_AF > Paenibacillus_AF thalictri. Next base: position 57,918 of record NZ_SIRE01000015.1, read on the forward strand.
GTTCATCTCATCACCTGTCCTGTACATTCCCGCTATATAAATTGAACAAATGACTTGGAAGCCCGTTCCGTTCCGAAAGGGATTATTTTGCCGCTTCAGACAGCTTGTTTTGAATTCCTTTTATTGAAGAGGCCTGGGGATTGCAGGAATTCAAAGCCAAAACTCGCGGACAAAACAATTCCCTTTCTCCACTGCACTCAGTTCTTCCTGGAAGTTCTTTTGTTCAATTTATATAGTTACGTTTAGAAACGCTAATCGTTAGCCTATACGCCCGCTTAGAAATTGCCGGGCGATGCGCTCGTAAATCAGCACCGCCTGCTCCACCTGGGCCGCTTCGACGAATTCATCCGGCGCGTGCGCCTGATCCAGGCTGCCCGGACCGAGTACCACGGTCGGTATGCCGGCGATCGTCACCAGCTTGCTCATGTCGCAGCCCGCGCGGAAACCTTGCGGCTGCTGCGCCACGCCTCTGACATGGCCCGCCGCTTCCAGCGCCGTGCCGACAATCGTCTCCGCTGCGTCGGTTTGCGACGGAATTGTCGCAACGACAATTTCGATCGGGTCCAGCGACAGCTCCGGTATCCGCTCCCGCAGGCCGGACAAAATGTCCTCCAGCTCGCGGTCGGCGTCGGCATGCGTTTGTCCCGGAATCAACCGGCGGTCGATGATCATTTCCGCTTGATTCGGGATCGTATTTTGCCTTGTGCCGCCTTTGATGATCGTGACCGCCGCACTGGCCGGGCCAAGCTGCGGATGGGCATGCTGCGCCAAGCGGTCGTTCAGCTTCTCGTATTCGATCAAAAACTTGGCGGCATGTATGATCGCATTCACGCCAAGTTCGGGCCGCCCGGAATGGGCAGCCCGCCCGTTAAAACGCAGTTTGCGCATGTAAGTGCCCTTGTGGGCGATGCACACGTCAAGGCCCGTCGGCTCGCCGACAACGGCGCCGTCGGCCTTCAGCCCCTGCTGCACAAGGTGCAGCGAACCGATACCGCCCGCTTCTTCGCCCATGACGGCCGTCAGCACCAGCTTGCCCTGCAGCCCTTGCGGCTGCGCCGCCACCTGTTCCATCGCGCTTAACATCGCAACCAGACTGCCTTTGGCGTCGCACGCCCCGACTCCGTACACCTTGCCGTCCTCCAGCCTCGGCTGAAAGGGCGGATGCGACCAGATTTGGCCGGACGGATCGTTAACGTCCATATGCGTATTAAATACAAGACAAGGTCCCGGCCCGAAATCCAGCGTCACAATCACGTTGTCTTTGCCCGGTTCGACCGTCTGTCTGGCCACCGTCGCGCCAAACTCCAATGCCCATTGTTCCACCCAGTCGGCGACAACCGCCACCTCGCCGGGAGGATTCGGCGTCGGCCGCGAAATACATTCCATCAAAGCCTCGATAACCGATCTCGGCTCTAACATAGAGATCATCTCCCGCTTGTTATTGCCACACTTTGCCCAGCAGCTTCTCCAGCTCTTCATAGCTGGCATGCAGCTGAAGCGGAGAATCGGGAACCGATTTCTCGATCGCGTAAGGCTGTTTGAGCCCGCTGCCGGTGATGACGCAGACGACCGTTTCGTCCGAGCGCACCAGCCCCCGCTCCACGGCTTGCTTTAAAGCCGCCAGCGAGGCGGCCGACGCCGGTTCGGCGCAGATACCTTCGCAGCCGAGCCACTGCATGGCCTGCATAATCGCCTCATCCGGCACCGCTTCGGCGAAGCCCCGCGAATCGTAGATCGCGCGCAGCACCCGCTCGCCGCCTTGAATCGGGGCATCGGCGGCAATGCTTTGCGCGATCGTCTTGGTCGCGTCGCCGTGGCGTTCCGCCTGCTTCAGCCCCTGATTGAAGGCGCGCACGATCGGGCCGGTCGCTTCCGGCTGTACGCCGACCATGCGGGGCACGGCATCGATCCAGCCGAGCTGCGCCAGCTCGCAGAAGCCTTTCCAGGCGCCCCAGATGCCGCCGCCCGTGCCGATCGGATGAACCATCACGTCCGGCGCCTTCCAGCCAAGTGTTTCGCTGATTTCGTAGGCATAAGCTTTCATCGCCTCGTGGCGTACCGGATTGATGAAGTTGACGAACTGGTACAAGCCAAGCCGCTTCACCGCTTGCTCCAGCATATCGGTAATTTCCGTCATGCTGTCAAAATATAACGTCGCCGTTTTCGCACCGTACAGCGAAATAATCGCTTTTTTCAGCGGATTGGCCAAATATTCCACCAGCACCGTCGGCTCGAAGCCGGCGCGCCGGGAGTAAGCCGCAAACGATGCTCCTGCATTGCCGGAGCTGTAGGTCAGCCCGCGGGTGAGCCCCAGCTCCTTGGCAAAGCTGATCGCCAGGCTGAAGCCCCGGTCTTTAAAGCTGCCGGTCGGCATCAGCGCGTCGTTTTTGAAATAAAGGCGGGACAAACCCAACTTCTTGCCCGCATAAACTGACGGGATCAGCGGCGTGCCCCCTTCGCCCAGCGAAACCATATGGGCTTCATCACGCAAAGGATAAAATTCATGCCACCGCCACATCGACGTCGTCCGTCCGGCAAATTGCCGTGGGCTCAGCTCTTGTTTCATCGTGTCCAGATCGTAATGAGTCTCCAGCAGCCCCCCGCAATCCGGACACGTATTGATCGGCACGTTTAACTCATACACCTTCGAGCAGCCATCGCATGTATAATGCGTTGCATAAGACCAGGTCATGACCTGCCGTCCTCCTAGCGGGCTTTCGCTTTTGGATTAAACTTGTCTCTCCATACGTCGCCCAAAATATTAATCGCCAACACGACAAGCAAGATGGAAACGCCGGGAAATACGGAAATCCACCACGCCGATTCCATATACAGCTGCCCTTGATTCAGCATATTGCCCCAGCTTGGCACGTCGATCGGCACGCCCAGTCCAAGGAAGCTAAGCGACGACTCGGAAATGATCGCGGAAGCGACCTGAAACGTTGCAATCGTAATGACCGGCGAAAAAATATTCGGCAAAATATGCCGGAACAACAGCCGGAAATCGCTGACACCAATCGTCTGTGCCGCCACTACGTAGTCGCTGGAGCGGATGCTCAGCACCTCGGAGCGAACTACCCGGGCATAAGGCACCCAACCGGTGACGCCAAGCACAATGATCAAATTTTCGAGCCCGCCCCCGAGCACCGCCACAATGGCCAGCGCCAACAGGATCGTCGGAAACGCAAGCTGAATGTCGGCGATACGCATCATGACATGGTCCAGCGCGTTATAAAAACCCGACAGCAGGCCGATCACCATGCCAAGAACACCCGAGATCAACACGGCGGTCACCCCGACAAGAATGGAAATGCGGCTTCCGTAGATAATTCTGCTTAATAAATCTCTTCCCAGATGGTCCGTTCCGAGCAGAAAGCCCGATTCGGAGCCCTCCAGCCAAAACGGCGGTTTAAACCGCATGAGCAAATCCTGCGCATTCGGGTCATGAAGGGCCAGCTTCGGTGCGGCGACCGCCATGATCAGAAAAAGGATAAGCACAAGCAGCGAAAACCCGTAGTATCCATTTGCTTTTTTCCCTTTCCACAACCGGTTTATGACAGGTCCCTCCTACTTATATTGAATACGCGGATCGATAGCGGCATAACAGATGTCGACAATCAAATTGACGAGGACAAAAATACCCGCCAAAATGATGATCGCACCTTGCACAAGCGGATAATCCCGGTTATATATCGACTGCACGAGCAACTGTCCGACACCCGGCCAAGCAAACACGGTCTCCGTGACAACGGAGCCGCCCAGCAGCGAGCCGATTTCCAGCCCGACAATCGTAACGACAGGCAGCAGCGAATTGCGCAGCGCGTGTTTGGCTACGACCTTGCCGGGCAGAAGCCCTTTCGCCCTGGCCGTACGCACGTAATCGGAGCCAAGCGCATCCGACAACGACGCGCGCAGCAGCCGGGTAACTAACGCTAGCAGGTGAATGCCCAGCGCAATGGCCGGCAGGATCAGATGACTCAAGCCGCCAATGCCGCCGGTCGGCAATATTTTCAGCTTGACCGCAAACAGCAGCACAAGCAGCATACCGACCCAAAATACAGGCACCGACTGGCCAATCACAACAAACGATACGACGCCTTTTTCGATCGCCGTGCCGCGTTTCAGCGCAGCAATGATACCTGCGGGAATGGCGATGATCAGCGAAAACAGCAGCGCCGCTCCGGCCAGCTGCAGCGTCGCCGGCATCCGTTCCAGAATGAGCCGGTAGATCGGCTCGCCGTATCTAAGCGAAGTGCCCAAATCAAGCTGCAGCAGATGAAGAATATAGATGCCGTATTGTTCAAGCAGCGGTTTGTCGAATCCGAGCGCATGCCTCAGATCCTGCTCCTGCTGGACGGAAGCGTCGGGAGGAAGCATGATCGAAACCGGGTCGCCTGTGAGCCTTGTGATGAAAAAAACGACGGTCGCCACTCCGAAAAGGACAAATATAGCATAGAAGCAGCGACGCAAAATATAAGAAAGCAATGGATATCCCCCTCGCAGTGAGCGGATTATTTAAAGGATGCTTTATACATGTTGAGCAGACCGATCGGGTTCGGCTTCCATTCCACATTGTTTCTCATGCCGTAAATGCCGTTGATTTGATACAGATAAATAAACGGTGCTTCGTCTTTCAAGATGCCCTGCAGCTTGGAAATTGCCGCTTGGCGTTTTTGCGGATCGATCGATTTCTCTTCTTCGTCAATGAGACGGTCAACTTCCGGGTTCGCCCAGCGGTTGTATCTTCTGTCGCTTCTTAGGTACGATTGGAAGTTGCTCATCGCGTCCATCGTCCAGCCGGTATTTCCGATATAATACATCGCCGATGCTTTTTTCGCGGTAATATTGGCCGTAAGCGTCTTGCTGTCCATCAGGTTGAGCTGCACTTTCACGCCGGCTTTCTCCAGCATGGCCGCAATCGCCTGCACGTTGCTTGCTTCCAGGTTGTCGGCGTCCAGCGTAAGCGTAAGCCCTTGCGCGTAACCGGCCTGTGCGAGCAACTGCTTCGCCTTGTCTAAATTGTATTCATACGGAGTTACAGCCGCATCGTAGCCGAAGTTTTCTTTGGGCACGAGCGTTGCAGCGCGGGCCGCATGGCCGTCGAGCACGGTTTTGATAATCGTATTGACGTCGATTGCATAGTTCAGTGCTTGGCGCACTTCTTTTTTCGCCAGTGCTTCTTGAGTCGTATCCAGCGAGATGTAGAATGTGCGGATGCCCGGATTGGAGACGACCTTCACATCCTGCTGCCCTTTCAGTTGAAGCGCCACGTCGGGTTTGATGCCTGCGGCGATATCGATTTCGCCGGTACGGATGGCGGCCGACATGTTGGAGGCGTTCGGAATGATTTTAAACGTCAGCTTTTTCAGCTTCGGCGCGCCCTGCCAATAATCAGCGTTTGCTTCCATCACGACCTGGCTGTCTTTTTGCCAAGAAACGAACTTAAACGGCCCGGTGCCAACCGGATTTTTGGCGAAGTTGTCATCGCCTTTTTCCTTAATATATTGCGGAGGTACGATGACGCCGCCGAACAGCACCATTTTGTTAGGCAGAATCGGGTCCGGTCCGTCCGTAATGATCTTTACGGTTTTGGCATCGACCACTTGCACTTCTTTGACGGTTTTCAGTTCGGCAATCGGCGATTTGGTATCGGGATTGTTCAAACGGTCGATACTAAATTTAACCGCGTCCGCGTTAAACGGCTCGCCGTTATGAAATTTGACGCCCTCGCGCAGTTTGAACTCCCATGTCGTATCGTCGAGCGCTTTCCATTCCGTAGCCAGCGCCGGAGCGAGCTTGTTGTCGGCATCGCGGGTGACCAGCGTGTCAAACATATTGCTCAAAATGTTCATGTCGGGCATTTTTCCTTGTTTTTGCGGATCAAGCGTACCTGCGTCGGTATCTTGTCCCACGACCAAAGTGTCCTTGGTCGAAGCTGTGGTGGCCGGTTTCCCCGGATCAGCCGTCTGATTCGGCGCCGTGGCCGACGAACCTCCACCGGAAGAGGTACAGCCGGATAAAGCGATGGTGAGGCATAATGCGACAAGCGAAAGTCTCAGTTTCAATGCAATTCCTCCTTGGTATGATTGAATATATTACACAGCTGCCATTACAGACCACTTACTGGTGTATATTGGCCTGCCGCTATAATTGCCGTCGGAACAATCGTTTGCTCCGGCACAATGACGTTGCCTTGAGAATCGCGGTACTGCAGCGCTTCAGCCGGGGCTTCGACTTTAAATAACGTCGCCTTCTTAATCACGCCGTCCAGACTGCACCAGTCGTCCAACCCCAAAACCTGCGCCGGACGCAGCGTAACGGCCGAGATCACATCATCCAGCGGCATGCCGCTGGCAAGCAGCTTGGACATCGTGGTCGCCATATCGTATACCGGTCCCCTGATGTTGCGGATATGCAGATCGGTGCTGATGCAGGTCGGCGGTACCCCGGCGGCAAGCGCCTTGCGGCAGACGTCGAAGTTGAAGCTGGCTGCGCCGTGGCCGACATCGAGCTTAACCCCGCGGTCTAACGCATTTTGCAGCGCCCGCGACGGCCTGCCGTCCTTCATCCATGGGTGGCCGGTTTTGCCGTGGTAGCAGTGGGTGACCACATCGCCGTCCTCCAGCAAATCGAGCACTCCGTCGATGACCGGCGGCGCTTCCCCGATATGTACCATGACCGGCACTCCCGCTTCCCGGGCCGCCAGCTTGGCGAGCTGAAGCGGCTGCAGCCCCATCTGCCCGACAATCGCTCCGCTCGAACGGACTTTAATGCCGCAAACAAACGAACGGTTGTCCTGTACCGCCTTCACGGTTTTATCGATATCGATATGATCGAGGGTTGCTACCTCCCGAAGATGCACGAGACCAATCGAGCTGATGTTCAGCCATGCTTTAATTTCCGTGCGGAATTGCGGCGCCACGTATTTCATAAATCCGGGCAACGTTGCCTCGCCCGCGCTTCCCGCATCCACGACCAGATGAACCCCCGTACGAAGCCCGCCGTCGTCCGCAGGCACGCTTAAATTAGCAACCCCGTCGTACACATGGGCATGAAGGTCAATCCATCCCGGACTTAAATAATAGGCGGGCTGCCCCAGCTGCTCTTGCGGCACATTCGTGTCGATCGCGCAACCGTCGGCATTCATCTTTAACTGCGCCCGGTAGGAGCGTCCTTTCTCGGGATCCACTACTTGAACAGTAATCGGCTCCATGTTTTGCTGCACCTCGCTTGTTATTCGTATAAGTGGCAAGCCACCGCATGACCGGGGACCGCTTCGAGCAATGCAGGTTTCACTGCCTTGCATATATCCATCGCCTGCGGGCAGCGCGTATGAAACGGACAGCCCTTGGGCGGATTGGCGGGACTCGGAATTTCTCCCTGCAAAATGACCTTCTCTCTATGCTGGTTTCTTTTTACGATAGGAGAAGACGCCATTAACGCTCTAGTGTATGGATGGAGGGGACCCTGATACAGCTTGTCCTTATCGCCGATCTCCACCATATTCCCCAAATACATCACGCCCACCCGGTCGCTGAGATGGCGCACGACCGATAAGTTATGGGAGATGAACATATAGGACAAATTAAATTCCTTCTTCAAATCCATCATCAGGTTCAAAATTTGCGCCTGTATGGACACGTCAAGCGCTGATACCGCTTCATCGGCCACGATCAGCTTTGGGCTGAGCGCAAGCGCCCGGGCAATCCCGATTCGCTGCCGCTGGCCTCCGGAAAATTGATGCGGATACCGCTCTCCGTCGGATTCGCGCAGCCCTACACGTTTCATCAATTGAAAAGCCTGATCGGTCGCTTGCTTGCGCGTCATGAGGCCGTTCACGAACAGCGGCTCGGCCACAATTTCGGTAACCTTCATCTTTGGGTTCAAAGAAGCGTAAGGATCTTGAAAAATCATTTGAAAATTACGCCGTTCTTTGCGCAGCTTGGCTCCTTTGAGCTCCGTCAAGTTTTGCCCTTCGAACAAGATACTGCCTTCGGTCGGATCCAACACCCGCATGATCATCCGGCCTAACGTCGATTTGCCGCAGCCGGACTCTCCGACAATGCCTAGCGTTTCTCCCCGGGCGATGTGAAACGATACATCGTCCAGCGCCTTGACGTGTCCTACCGTTCTCCGCAGCAGTCCGACCTGAATCGGAAAATACTTCTTGATATGAGAAACTTCCAACAACGGTTGGCTCATAGCACAGTCCCTTCTTCTAAATAAGATCGCACCGTACGAAGCGGCCCGGCTTCACTTCACGCAGTTCCGGCATCTTCTCCCGGCAGGAAGGCTGGACCAAATCGCAGCGGTCGGCAAACCGGCAGCCGACAGGATAATGCGCAGCATCCGGCACAATGCCGGGAATCGCATAAAGCACTTCCTTCACTTCGTCGTGTGAAGGAATCGCCTTCAGCAGCGCCTTGGTATACGGGTGCAGCGCTTCTTCGAACAACGAATCGGCGTCCGCGCTTTCCACAACTTGCCCCGCATACATCACGACAACATGATCGGCGGTTTCCGCCACGACACCCATATCGTGGGTAATCATGACCACGGAGGTGCCGTATTCGTCGCGCATCCGCTTCATAAGATCCAAAACTTGCGCTTGAATCGTAACGTCAAGGGCCGTTGTCGGTTCATCGGCGATCAGCAGCTTTGGTTCGCAAATCATCGCCATGCCGATCATCACCCGCTGTCTCATCCCGCCGGAAAATTGGTGGGGGTATGAATGAACCACTTCGTTCGCTCTGGCAACGCCAACGATCGTCAGCATGTCCACGGCCAGCTCCAGCGCTTTTTTCTTGGATATTTTCCGGTGCCGGAGCAGCACTTCCGTCATCTGATCGCCAATGGTCAATACCGGATTCAGCGATGTCATCGGCTCCTGGAAGATCATGGACATTTCATTGCCCCTGATCTCCGACAGCTGCTGTTCCGTCAGTTTCAGCAGGTTGGTGCCTTCAAACCATATTTCACCGCCGGCGATACGTCCGTTAGGACGAGGGACTAGACCCATGATCGATAACGAGGTCATGCTTTTTCCGCTGCCGGATTCACCGACGATACATACGATTTGCTTGGGGTAAACCTGAATATCGATGCCGTCCACAGCGCGCACTTCAGCCGTATCGTTGACAAAGTATGTTTTTAGATTTTCGACCGATAACAGCGGTTTACTCATAAACGCCTCCCGCAAAAAATTTCTTTTTTGCCATTTTTCTTTCCGCTTGCAAGAGCCGGCTTTAATACGATCCACATATGTAAACCCCGGCTCTTTCACCCCATTCGGTACGCGTTACTTTACCTGCGAGCTGCGGATATCGTCCAAATAGTTGTACAGCGTAAATTTGGAAATATCGAAGTATTTGCATACTTTATCGCCGGCTTTTTTGATGAGAAACGCGCCCTTCTTGTCCAAATACTCAATCGCTTTCAATTTCTCATCTTTGGACATGTGCATGACAGGTTTACCGATTTCGTTCTGGCACTCCTGCAGCAGGAAGTCGAGCAGCTCGTTGACGTCTTTGACAAAAACCTCTTCCACTTCGTTCGAGGCACCACTCATTGTAATCGATTTCAAAGTATTCTCAGCCATAATGAAATCGGTAATGTCGAGGTTCATGCAGACGGCTCCGATTGTTTCCCCGGCTTTGTTTTTAAGATAAATGGAAGTTGATCTTAAAATTTTTCCGTCCTTGGTTTGCGTAATATAGTTGTACCTGTTACCGTCGCTCACCGTGCCGCGCAGCACTTCCAACCCCAGATTGCTTCCGCAATCGCCGATGCGCCTGCCGGTAATATGACCGTTTCGGATCGCTACAATCGTGCTGTCGTAATTCAACGTCAAGTCGTGAAGCACGACCTCGCATTTATCGCCAAACTGGGCCGCAATGCCATCAATTAACGAGGTTAAAAATTCCATTTCATCCTTGACATTCTCCAATTGCATCCCTCACCTAAAAAATATTTATACAATATAAAAAATTTTCTTAATTTGAATTATAAAAACAATCCTTAATAATTGTCAATCCCCCTACGGCAAAAAACTTAAAATCTATGTAAGGAAATATATCACAGCATTCTTAGGACAGCGTTTTCAACTGAACGGCGGTTCCAAAAAAAGCGCATATCATGTGAGATCCATGTCTCTTTTATGAAGCGCCCTCTATTTATTTTAGCATGCCGCTGCATCCAGTTTTATTTACCAGCCGGGCTTTCATCTTATTTTAATGATCATCACGTACGATAGGATATAATTGCAGACTGCAACTCTTTAGGGAATAATCCGTCTAATTTTAAAAAAAGGATAATTTCTAAAATCCCTAAAAAAGGAGGATATATGATAATGCCAATCACAAGCCGGCTGGCCAAACGAACACTACTGTTTGCTTTGGCCGTTGCCCTATGGTGCTCCGGTGTTGCGATTCCTTTGAAAGCGGCGAACGCCTTTTCTTACGGATACCGCACCGCCCCCAATACAACCGTGGGGATTACGAAGCCCTCTATCACTTTATATTTCGATACGGACATGACAAGCCCGCCTTCCGCCTTCTCCATGAAATTGAACGGACAAACTGTGCCTGTCATATACGATCACACGAAAAAGACGTTCACGTATACCCCGACCGTGGATTTGGCTCCAGGGAATTATAACGCTCAAGTGTCTATTACTTATTCAGGTTACGTTCCTATCGAACAATCCTGGAGTTTTACCGTTGCTAAGAATGCCGTAGGGCAGCTCCCGGCCCCGTCTTCCGTTCAGCTTGCCGGACTGGCGGCGCTAAACGATTACCGGACGATTTACGGGCTTCCTCCCGTAAAATTAAACGATCAGCTTAACGCAACCGCAACGGCGCACGCGAAATATTTGGATGCTAATAAGGTGCAGCAAAGCGGGGGCAGTCAAGCGAGCCTTCATGACGAGACGGCGGGGAACACCGGCTTTACCGGAACAAATCCGCTCGAACGCAGTGCGTATTATGGTTATACTACGGATGTAGGCGAAGATGCCGCGTATTTTTACGGGTCCGCCAACGAATCTATTGATGTATTGTTTGATGCGCCTTATCACCGCACACCGTTTCTCGACCCCAGCTTAACCGAGATCGGCTTTGCCAAATACAATGACTATACGATCATCGAATTCGGCATGAACGCTTCGGCTACGCCGCAACTAGTCGTATCGCCCGCGCCTGGTGACCGCTTTGTCCCGACGACATTTGACGGCAACGAGGAACCCGATCCGCTGCGGATGCATAAAACAAACAGTTATCCGGTCGGCTATCCTATTATGGCCCAATATTACGGCTCCGGGATCGATAAAATCAAGCTGGTCAGCGCTCAGCTTTCCGACAGCACGGGTAAGCAGGTCGATCTGCTGACAAACGATCCGAGCAACGATGATAAGCTGACGAATACCGTCATGCTGATGCCAAACAAGCCACTTCAGGCCGACAGCAGCTACCACGTCAAATTGAACCTGCAGGTCACCAAAACAGGCGGCGCCGTAACAACGGAAACGAAAGAATGGGATTTCACCACCGAACCTGCCGAGAAGATCGGCAAGCAGAAGCTGCACCAGAATTCAGCCGATTACAAAAAGAATTACGTCACCGTGTCCCCCGTGCAGCGGGTTGCCAGCTTTGGCCTTGACGACAGCAGCTACACCGTAGACGGTGTCAGCTTTCCGATGAAACGGACGCCGGTTATTGTCGACGGTTCCTCGTATCTGTACATCCGCGATCTCGCCGCGGCGCTTGGCGCCAGTGTCGAGTGGGACGACCAGCTGCGCGCGGCCATTTATACCAAGGGCGATCTAAAGATCACTTTATATACGACAAAAAATCAGTACGAAGTGAACGGCAAGGTTCAGCAAACCGATACACCGGCGCGCCTTGTCGGCGAAAACACGATGGTTCCGGTACGATTGCTGTCCGAAGTACTCGGAGCAAAAGTTGTATATACCGAAGCGACACGTAATGTAAAAATCATTTATTAACATGTACAGAAACGCCAAGTTCCATCCGGGCGGCGAAATCCGCTCTGCTGTTGGGAACTATGGCAGCAAAAAAGACGTATCCACTAAGGTAGCCACTGAAAAGGTGAACGCTTGTGCGCGAATCATGCTTACGATCGCCAATTGTCCCCGAATTTCTTGAATGTACCTGCTTCGGCAGGTGAAATTCGGGGACAAAAGCGAACGCTGGCGCTTCTCCAGCATGATTTCGCTCACTTAAGCTGCTTTTTTAGTGGCCTCCCACAAAGGAGGCGTCTTTTTTTATAATCTTCTAGTAAGAAAAGCTTGATCAGCGGCCTGCAACTCAGCTCCGCTCTACCGTTTCCGGTTCTGCTCATGCACATGATCGCGAAGCTGCTTGAATTGGGACAGCAGCTCTTCGAACTGCTGTTTGGACAAGCCGCTTCCCGCGGCCAGCGTCTCCGGCACGCAATAAGCTTCCTTCTCCAACGCTTTTCCTTTATCGGTCAGATTAACCATCACCTTGCGCTCATCGTCTTGCGCCCGCTGCCGGGTAACAAGCCCAAGCGACTCCATCCGCTTCAGCATCGGCGTCAGCGTGCCGGAGTCGAGATACAATCGTTCCCCCAACTGCTTGACCGTACTTGTTCCGTCTTCCCATAAGACAAGCAGCGCCAAATATTGCGGATAGGTGATCCCGAACCGGTCGAGCAAAGGCCTGTACAGAGCGGTAATTTCTCTGGAGCAAGCATAGATCGCAAAACATAGCTGGTTGTCCAGCTTTAAGACTTGATCCTTATTCACCCAGCGGCTCACCGGCCAGCAGCTTCTGAATATCGGGCTCAATGGCCGCAGGCTCCGTACGCGCCGAATACTGCTTCACCACTTGGCCGTTGCGGTCGACAAGGAATTTAACAAAATTCCATTCGATATCGCCGGTATGGTAAGGAGCCGGAGTCGATTCCACCAAATATTTGAACAAAGGATCGGCATTGTCGCCCTTGACGTCGATTTTTGAAAACAGCGGGAACGTCACATTGTAGTTCAGTTCGCAGAAACTCTTAATTTCATCATTGGTGCCCGGCTCTTGGCCTGCGAATTGGTTGCTTGGGAAACCCAGTACCGTCACGCCGGAATCCTTGTACGTATCATAAAGGTGCTGCAGCCCTTTATAGTGAGGAGTCAGCCCGCATGCACTAGCCGTATTGACGATAAGCAGCACGTCCCCCTTATAATCAGACAACGCTTTAGGCTCCGACGAGATCGTTTGGACACAGAAATCGTAAACAGACATACAATAATACCTCCTCGTTTTCTGAGCACAAAATTATATTGTGCACAATTTAATTTTACATTTTTATTGTAGCCCAAGCACACGACCTAAGTCAATTTTTACGTTTCACCGCACGCACCATTCTCCGCTGAAACGGCCAAAAACCACTTCACGGATGAAGTGGTTTTGCAGCGTCTATACTTCGCTTCGATCTTCTCTTTTGCTGAATAAAAACGCGATACCCGCGGCTACAAGCGTTATGGCTACCGTAGTTTGCCCGACAAAACCGAAGCTAAAAATCGCACCCAGCGTAAATATCGCAAAAAAGATGATGGCCATGCTGCCCAAAATAAACACCGGAATCAGGATCCACCTGTTTCTGCCGCCGAACCAATAGAACTCCAGCAATCCGAAGGCTACCGCCAGCGGGAAACCCGGCCATGTGTACTCCCAAACGTCAAACAGCATCGAAATCTGGCAGACGATCCCGCTGACAATCAGAATCCCGCCGGGAATCAACATGCCGCTTCCGCGGCGTCCGGTCATATAAAAATACATCCAGTGAAGCAGAATGCCCATCGGAATGACGAATATACTCGGCCAAAAATAAACAAATACATTCCCCGGATCCATCGCATTGCCTCTTGTCGCATATAGAAATATACCTGCGATGATAAGAAGCACGCCCATCCACACCCGTTTATCCACCTTGTCCCTCCGTTCTTTTCCACATTGCTATAGCTTTATTGTAGAAAAGATTCCAGCGGCTTACAAGCACCTCAAGATTGATATGTTTCTCCGTCTTGAGACTGAGGCGGAGAAACGGATAGTTTTCCCCAGTTCACGCCAATTTCCAATACAAGCGCAAGCAGCACACCCATCACCAAACCGTTGCTGACAAGCGGCGAGATGAATAAAGGAAGTCCGGCAAAAGCTTGCGGCGGGATGTTCATGATGCTGATTCCGAGCAGTACCGGCGCTGCGACCCGGTATACCGTCTTGGAATTCAGCTCCGTCGTCTGAAACGAACGCAGCGCCGTTCCAAACATTTGCAGGTAAGCGACAAACAGCACAGCATTGCCCACCGTCGGCGGCAGCGTGGACAACAGCCGGCTTGCCGCCGGCACTAAGCCAAGCACTGCAATCAGCCCTGCTCCGATGATCATGGCCGAGCGCCGCAGGATTCGGGTACTCTCCAGAAAACCGATAGAAGAAGTGAACACACCGAAAGGCAGCAATCCGAACAGCGAGGAGAAAACCGAAAACAACCCGGTTAATACGTACGACCGTTTATACTGGCCTTCCGTCGTTTGCGTCTTGTACAACTTTTCGACCGAACTTAAGCAAGTGACCGTGTTGGTCATGTTAATCAAACCTACAAAACAAGCGGTAAGGATAATACCGACCTGCAAATTGGGGGTACCCCAAGGGAACAACGTAACCAGCGCGCCGGCGGATGTTTCCACCGGCTCAATATGCGGAAACAACAACCGGTAAGCCAGCCATCCGGCGATGATTCCGATCAGAATGGAAAAGTTGCTGATCAGCCCGCGCCCTTTCAAGTGAAGCAGCGCCGTCAGCAGGGCCAGCCCAATCGATAATGCCGCAACCGGCAGCTGAACCGTTTCTCCCGCCGTCACCCCCAGCATGCCTTTAAAAAAGTTCATCGTCAGCTGGATCGTCAGCAGCAGCAGAAAAACACCTTTCACCACGGGCGTAAACATGCGCTGCAGCACGCTGCCGAAGCCCAGCAACCCCAGCACAATCATCAGCAGGCTGGACAGCAGGAAGCCGCTTGCCAGCCCTCCGCCCACTTCGCTTAAGCTCATGCCCGCGGCGGAAGCGGAAGCGCACAAATTCAGCGTAAGCCCCCACCACACGCCGGAAGCTCCGTCCATCACAGCGTAACGGTGACCGATCCATGCCTGCAATACACATAATATCCCCGTCAAAATAAAAGAGCGCTGCAAAGCGCCGGCGATTTCCGTCATCGGCAGCTGGAACGCATGACCGATGGACAAGGGCACAACCACGGTGTTCGTAAAAATATAAAATAGCCACTGCAGCCCGGCTATTCCTGTCGTTACATGTATGTTTTTCAGCATGTTTGCAATTCAAGCCTTTCCATAGCGATTCCTCCTGATTCCTAAGGAAGACGGGGTTCTTCCAGATTGAAATATGATAACACGGGTTATGACTATATGGAAAATATACGTTTCGTTTGGTTTCCATACTTTTATCATATACCTCATGTATTCATCAGGAGGATCGCTTGAATGACCGCCTAGTAGCAGTACATTACCTGCGGAAAGCGGAAGGCGTGGAGCCGTAGAAGCTTTTGAACAGCTTGCCGAAATAATTTTTATTCTCATAGCCGAGCTGCTCGGCGATATCTTCGACGGTAGCATCGGTCATTTCCAACAGTTCCTTGGCTTTCTCCATCTTTGCGCGGGTAACGTATTCGACAAAGGTTTCACCGGTTTCCCGCTTAAAAAGCCGGCTCAAATAGTTCGGATGCAGGTGCAGATGCTGGGCCGCTTCCTCCAGCGAAATTTTGCGCTGCAGATTGCTGCGGACAAACTGCTGGCACTCCACGATTTCACGGTGCTTGGACTGGCTTTTTACACTGCCGGCCCATTGTACCGCCTGCTGCAAGTAATGGATCACCCACGCCTCCAGCTCGCTGAGCGTAGCCATATCCATCAGATCGTGATGCAGCAACTCCGACGAGAAGCTGGATGGAAACTGCTCCAGCGTTTTCAGACGCATGCGGATATCGAGTACGATCTTGAGAAACCATTCCTTCACATCAACCGGGCGAAACCGGTGGTATTTGATGAAGTCGAGCCATTCCCTGGTTACCGCCTCAATCCGGTCCGTCCGCTCCTCGAAAACAATGTGCCGGAACTGCTCTCCGGCTTCAATGTAATGGCTGAGCAGAATATCCCCTTCCCCGAAGCTCTCCGCCAAATGCGCGGCTTGCATCACCGCCGATTCGGGCATGTAGAAGCGCTGCTCCTTGGCCAAAGCCAGCTTCAGCAGCTGCTCCTTCAGCTCCGCCGGCTTCTGGCTTACCGCGCCAAGCAGGAACGACACGGGAATTTTCGCATATTCGCGAATCGCTTCCTGAATCTGATAGAACATGTCCTTCCGCTGCGGAGAGGCGTCAAGCCGCTGACCCGGCGCTGCCGGAAGCAGCACCAGCAAGTCCGTCTCTCCGTATGCGAATGACACCGCTCCCGGACGCTGGTGAAGAAGCTCTTCCGTGATGTTCTCCATCGCGTAAACGAGCAGCTCCTTGGTGTTATACCGGTGCAAGGAGTCCAGCAGCTTGGTTGGGTAACATAACGCGGGAATGTAGGCATGATGCGCAAGATCGAGTCCGTACTCGCGGGCTCCTTCCAGCCAGACCTTGTCCTGAGATAACGGGGCATGCATGGCGTTGCGAAAAAACTGCCGCTTAATCAGGCTTTTGTTCAGCGTGATTCTTACCTCGAGCTCCCGGCTGTGCGACGAAGTCCGGTATTCTTCATCCAACTGCCGCTTGAGCCGGACCAGCACCTCTTGGATAGCCGACGCATCCATCGTCTCCTTCAGCATGTAATCCGTTACGCCAAGCCGCACGGCCTGCTGCGCGTAATGAAATTCGTCGTGGCAGGACAAAATAACCGCCTTCACCGGCTGATGTTTTTCCTTAATCGCTTCGATCAGTTCAATCCCATTCATGTCCGGCATGCCGATATCGGTGAGCACCAAGTCCGGCGTCTCCCGTTCCACCGACGCAAGCGCCTGCAGCGGATCGTCAAAAGCGCCCAGCAACTCGTACCCCAGCTCCTTCCACGGCAGCGCCATCTGCAAAAACTCAAGCACCGGCACATCGTCATCCACCAGCATCACTTTATACATTCTCGTTTCCCCCCTCCGGCTTGTTCGGCAGCCTCAACCTTAAGCGTGTCCCCTTCCCGGGTTCGCTGTCGATGACAAATTCGAAATCGTCTCTGTAGATAAGCTTTAATCTCTCATACACATTCTGAATGCCGATACCGGACATCCCTCTCCTGCGGTCGCCGACAATTTGCGGGCTGAGACCGGCAAACCAGCGCAACCGCAGCTCTTTCAGCCGATCCTCGGGAATGCCTCGGCCGTCGTCTTCGATTTCCAAAATCAACGACTCGCCTTCAATTCGCGAAGAAATCCATACGGTGCCGCCCTTCTGCTTGAATCCGTGCAGGTATGAATTTTCAATCAACGGCTGCAGCAGAAACCTCGGCACCTTGCGCATCAAGGTATCCGACGCAAGCGACAGCTTAAGTTCGATAGGTTCCGTATGTCGGGCGTTGACCAGCTCAACGTAATGCCGGTTGACCTCCACTTCTTCATGCAGCGGCACAAACTCGTCGGTCCGCGAAATCGTCATACGCAGCAGCGATGATAACGAACCCAGCAGCCCCGCATTTTCCTGATCTCCCTTCATCATCATTTTCAAACGAATGGAGTTTAATATATTAAATAAAAAGTGCGGATTGATTTGCGCTTGAAGCATGGCCAGCTCCGCCTTGCGCTTGAGCTCCTGCTCCACCCGGTTCAGCTCCATCATACGTTCGATCTGATCCAGCATCCGGTTAAAGACGTGGCCCAGCCGTCCAACCTCATCTTCTCCACGCACCGCAGCCCGCTCGTTCAGCCGCCCCGTCTCAATTTTCAGCGCCGTCTGTACAAGCTGGGCAATCGGACGTGTAAACCGGCTGACCAGAAACAGCAGCACGATAATAAAAACAATGAGGAAAAACGACTCAATCATTAGATCCGTCCGCCGAATGCCTTCGATCTTGCGGATCTCTTCTTTATATGGAGTCAAGCTGACAAGCCACCAATTGCTGGTCAGCGACATCTTTTGCAGGATCATATTTTCATTGCCGATTTTAAAAAGCGAATAAGCTCCGTCAGCGGGAATCCGGTCCGCATAAGCGAACTTGGTGCCGATCCGATTATAATCGGTATGCACCTCAATCGTTCCGTCTTTATTCACAAGCATCATCTCACGGCTGGCTCCGTATTGATTAAACAGCTGCTGGAGCGAGTCCATCTCGATACTCACAATAATGTACCCGTAGGTAAGCGCGCCGGAACGCAGCGGTTTCGCAACTGTCAGCAAATACGGCTTGCCGAGCGAAGAGACGTAATTTTTCTGAGCGCCGAGCCACAACACATCGTAACCGGATAATGCGTTCATCCGGGAAAACCATTCCTCCGACATAAATTGGCGGGGGTCAAACTGATAAGTGGAATAAGTGGCTACATAATTGCCGTTAGGCATCAATACCGTTAAATACATTTTTTCCAATGAATTCAGTACGGTATCCATCGTCTTATTGATTTTTTGCTTATATTCGAGCAATTGAGCTTGGCTGGTCGTAGGGTCGGCTTCGCTGAGCGCCCGGGTCGCATAACCAACCTCGTCGTCAAATTGAATGAAATTCATCACATAAACCATATTTTTCACATGATTGGACACAAACAAATTAGCAGCCGACAACGATTCCGCCGAACTGGCAACCGCTTGGTCCCTTAGCACATCCCGCGTCCAGACGAACGAAACAAGCACCGAAATGACAGCAGGCAAGACCAGACAAACAACAATGGAAAAGATAAGCTTACTTCTGATTGTTAAACGCCTCCAAAACCCGCTTCCCACGACAATGACGCCTCCCGCCCGCTTATGCAAAAAAGAGGAGACCGGAACATCGGTCTCCTGCTTCATTATACCATACGAGTGGGTAAATACTTATTTTTTCGCGGACGCTTTCAGCGAGTTGATTTTATCTACCGAAGCCTTGATTGTTTTCTCAAGGTCTTGTTTGCCGGTCAAGAACAACTCCACTTGAGCGAGGAAATCTTTCTCAGCTTGTGCTGCAAATTCCGGCGGTACGATGATGCTAGCCGGCTTGCCGACTTTCAACGTGCTGAGCAGCGACGTTTTGTCAACCATGTCTGGCGCTTTAGCCGTTGCCAAGATCGCTTCAACGTTTTTGTTCAAATCAGCTTTAGTCCAGCCGGACAACGCTCTGCCTTGCTCAACAATACCCTCTGTGCTGTACCAGCGGATAAATTTCCATGCAGCGTCTTTGTTCTTAGACGATTGAGCGATACCGATATAGTCCATTCCTGCGTTGGTCAAGCCGTTTTCGTCGCCTGCTTGATATTTAGGATACGGAGCAAATACGGTTTTGAACTTCGGAGTGACTGTCGCGCTTCCGCCTGTTTCCGGAATCATCCAGTCGCCGATCGGCAGCATAGCCGCTTTTCCGCCGAAATACACATCGCGGTAGTTCATTTTTTGCGAGATTACGTCAAAGTAAGGAACGGCCGTTTTGTCTACGTTTTCCATTTGGTTACGCATTTGCAAGGAATAACGCTCACGGTCGTTGTCCAAGTTAGGCGATCCGTCTGCCGTTACGATGTAGTTGTTTTTCGGATCGTTGGCCAGCGCCAGGGTCGCGAACTCTTTCCAGTTGTGGAAGTATGCGCCGTAACGTTTAGCAGCGCCTTCGCCTTTGGTCAGCTTTTTCGCGTAATCCTGATAATCCTGCCAAGTCCATTCCGTAGGAACAGGCAATTTAGCTTCGTCAAGAGCGTCTTTGTTCAGCAAAACGAACCATTGGCTTACTTTGCCCGGAAGCGCGTAGTATTTACCGTTCAGAGCGGTGTCCGCTTTATATTCGTC
This sequence comes from Paenibacillus thalictri, assembly GCF_004307995.1. Taxonomy (GTDB): domain Bacteria; phylum Bacillota; class Bacilli; order Paenibacillales; family NBRC-103111; genus Paenibacillus_AF; species Paenibacillus_AF thalictri. The sequence continues at coordinate 77,895 of NZ_SIRE01000015.1, forward strand.
TTTATAGTTGATGTTGTCTTTCTTCAAATAATCGTCGAGCGGAGCGAACATGCCTACGCCAACGCGTTGTGCGTAAGCCGGAGGATTGGACAGCATGATTACGTCCATCGCTTCACCGGATGCTGCAGCCAGGTCAAGCTTTTGCGCAGCTTCGTTGGAATCGCCTTTTTCGGAAAGACCGACATATTCTACCTTGATGTCTGGAAACTTCTTGTTGAATGCCGCAACAACGGTATCCAGGTTCATTTGATCTTTGGTGTACCAGCTGTGAATCTTGATCGTAACCGGACCGCTAGCTGCCGGCGTTCCGCCTTGCGCTGCGCCTTGAGTGCCGCCTTTATCAGTTGCTTGTCCACCGCAGCCTGCGAGCGCAGTCGATGCGACTAATACGCCAGCGATGACTTTAAAGCTTTTTTTCATAGGATTCCCCTCCGTTATGTGTGTTTGCTTGACGCTTTCAAAATCATAACGTCATCTTATTATGCTCTACCACAAAAACAAAGAAACAATTTTAACCCTTTTTAATCAAATCTTAACCTTCTCTTCACAATCAGCCTTTGACGCCACCCATCGAAATACCTTCGATAACGTGTTTTTGACCGATAATAAATATGATCAACAGCGGTAAGATGGCCGAAACCGTACCCGCCATAATCAACGAATAAATATCGCCGTTGAGGTCCGCAAAAGAACGAATCCCCAATTGAACGGTAAACAACTCTTTGGAGCGCAAGAAAATGAGCGGGTTCTGGTAGTCGTTCCATGTCCAGATGAAGCGTAGAATCCCATAGGTAGCAATGGCCGGACGCACAAGCGGCAAACAAATCATCGTAAATACTTTAAAGTGCCCTGCGCCGTCCATCCGTGCCGATTCGATAAATTCGTTATGAATGCCCAAGAAAAACTGACGCAGCATAAAGGTGCCCAATACGCTAAAGCAGCCAAGCAAGATCAGCCCGAGGTGGCTGTCGAACAGCCCGATCCAGCGGTAGAGCAAAAATTGCGGAACAAGAATCGCTTGCGAAGGAATCATATAAATGATCAGTACCAGCAAAAATAAGAAGTTACGACCGCGGAAATTCACTTTGGAAAAGCCGTACGCGGCCATCGACGAAAATGTCATGGACAGCAGTGTCGTGATGACAGTGACTTTAATCGAGTTCCAATAGTACAACGGGAACGTCGAATTGCTCCAAACGGCAGTGTAGTTCTGAATGGCGTTCCAGGTGCTTGGAATCCATTCGATCGGATATTTAAACACGTCCGTCTCCGGCTTCAAAGAGGCCGATATCATCCACAGAAGCGGCGATATGAACAATAAGCCGAACGCAGCCATAATGATGGTGATTATTGCTTTTTTTATATTTTCGGATGTTAGCATCGCTGCCGTACCTCCCTTTCGCGTTTAGTAGTTAACCCATTTCTTCTCGCCATACCATTGAATCAGCGTAATGAGCAGAATGCAGACCAGCAATACAATAGCCATTGCCGAAGCGTAGCCGGAGTTCAGGTTCACAAATGCCGTATCGTATAAGTAGTACACCACCACGTTGGTTGAATACGCCGGACCGCCTTTGGTTAGCACGGCAATAATATCGAACACCTTAAACGATCCGATAATGCCTGTAACCAGCAGAAAAAAGGACGTAGAGGAAAGCATCGGAAACGTGATTTTGCGCAGCTTTACCCACGACGAGGCACCGTCGATGTCGGCTGCTTCATAAAGGTCTTTCGGAATCGACTGCAGACCTGCCATATAAATGATCATATTGTACCCAATGTTAATCCAGATCATAATACCCATAACGCAATACAAAGCCCAGTCCGTATCGGCAATCCATTTGGGAGGATCGGCAACCCCGACAGCCTTCAGCATTTCATTCACCGGTCCGAATGTCGGATGGAACAAGACTTGAAACACGATCGCTACCGCAACCACACTGGAGATGTACGGCACAAAGTAAACCACTTTAAATACGTCTTTAAAAAACACCTTTTTATCGATCAGAATAGAAAGTATCAGCGAAACGATCAATGTGATCGGCACAACAAAGATGAGAATAAAGTTATTTTTTAACGACTTCAAGAAAATTTCATCATGAAATAACTTGGAGAAGTTATCTATCCCGATAAATTTCATTTTTGCAAAACCGGCTACGAAGTTCCAGTCCGTCAAGCTTAGGAAAAGCGACGCTATGATCGGAAATAACGTGAGTACTCCGAGCCCGATGAGAATCGGCGCAACAAATGCGTAACCAGCCAAATCTTCACGCAGCTGCACTTTGCTTAGCCGCCGTTTTTTGGTTTGGGATTGTGATTGTCCGTTCACGGTAAAGCCTCCATTCTTGCTCAAGTTATGATGTTTGTCCAGTTTACCTTAGGTACCTGTAATCGGATAAGGAAAAATCATAACCAAACCCGCTCATAATTTAACCATTTACAGTCCAAATCATCCAATCGGCGTTTAGGTCTGTCTTCATACGAAAAAAAGAACCGCAGCATCGGCTGCAGTTCTCAAACCCTTTCGGGGAACGTTTATTTGCTGGCAACGAGTGCCGCCTGCTTGTTCATCCAATTCACAAAGTTGTCTGTCACCATGTCCAGGAATTTCACCGTTGGCTCGTGCGTCAGGTTGCCTTCGGCGTCGATTTTTTCATGACATGCGCCTACATACACTTCATTGCCCGGAAGCAGCGGAGATCCGACCCCCACCGAGAACAGGATTTCACGCAAGTGAAGTTGCGCTTTCACCGTACCCAGCACGCCCATCGAAGCGCCCATGATCCACGAAGGTTTTCCATTCATCACTTTATCCACGCGGGACAGCCAATCAATCGTATTGACCAACACTCCTGGGACCGTTCCATTGTATTCCGGCGTCAGCCACAAAACGGCGTCAGCCGCTTTGATTTTGCTCTTCAGTCCGGTAACGGCGGCAGGCGGATCGTTTTCAGTATCCTGGTTATAGAAAGGAATATCGTTTAAGGTCACGATTTCAAGCTCAAACCGGTCCTTATAACGTTTTTGGACGTATTGAGCAAGCTTTAAATTGTACGATTCTTTCCGGATGCTGCCTACGATAGCTACAACTTTCATGTGTGGAATACCTCCAAGTATAGAATGATTTTCATTTGACTTATTATACTCCTTTTATATACATATTCAAGTAAAAAGTATAATAATCATCGTTAAAGTTCGCCCCCTTATCATTGAGCAGACCAACCGTATTTTATTTACCGGTTAAATTACCCATTGCGGCAAGCAACTTGGCGATGATGCGCAGTGCGCCAAATCGGCGCCCAGCTCATCACCAGCCAATTCGGCACTCCGCTAGTTTTCAGTGGCCTTCATTTAACCAATATGGCTCCTTTTTTTACGAAAATATTGCTATAATATAATAAGCTTCTTATAGAAGCCTAGCAGAAAAAAGGAGATGACCATCCATGGCTGAACAGAACCGCATCGGAAAAACGGATTTACGCGTCACCCCGATAGGGCTTGGCGCCAATGCAGTCGGCGGGCATAATCTATTTCCGAACTTGAATGACGAGACCGGCAGAGACGTTGTCAGAACCGCCTTACATAACGGCATTAACTTCATCGATACGGCGTTCATCTATGGCCCGGAACGCTCGGAAGAGCTGATCGGCGAGGTGCTGAAGGAGACCGGCCTGCGCCAACAGACCGTCATCGCAACAAAAGCGGCCCATAAGTTCGTCGACGGCGCGGTTGTCAAAGACAACTCCCCCGCTTTTTTGAAGGCTTCGGTTGACCAAGCTTTGAAACGGCTGCAAACCGACTATATCGATCTGTTCTATATCCATTTTCCGGACGAGGACACTCCGAAGGACGAAGCGGTCGGAGCGCTGAAGGAGCTTAAGGACGCAGGCAAAATCCGCGCGATCGGCGTCTCCAACTTTAATATCAGCCAACTGCAAGAGGCCAACAAAGACGGATACGTCGACGCGCTGCAGTCCGAATACAATCTGCTGCGCCGCGGCGCCGAGCAGGACACGCTGCCTTATACAGCCGAGCATCAAATTTCCTTTATCCCTTATTTCCCGCTGGCGTCGGGTTTGCTTAGCGGCGCTTATACGGCGGATCAACAATTCGCGGACGGCAGAGCCAGAAATCCGCTGTTCCAAGGGGATGCTTATTTACGCAATTTGGAGAAGGTTGAACGCGTCCGCGAGATCGCATCGGCCAAAAATGCGGAGGTGTCGCATGTGATATTGGCCTGGTATTTGACCCGCGATTCGATTGACGCGTTAATTCCGGGCGCCAAGCGGCCGGATCAGGTGGCGACTAATCTGAAGGCGCTGCAAGTGCGCTTGACTCCGGAAGAAGTCGAACAGATTGATCGTATATTCAAACTCTAGACTGATTGACAGAAATTGAATATAATCAAGTTAAACACGATAAAGGCAAACTTATTGAAAGATAAGGACGCAAAGCTACAGGCCTAATGGTTATATGGACCTAGGGCGGCTGAGTTGCCGAAGCATAGGATACGCTGACACTGTCTGTCCAATCATCCTGTCTTCCATAGAGAATACAGGATGATTTTTTATGTCTGCAGATAGAAGGAATGCAAACTTCCCGTTTATGCAATGGCTTTTGTCGGTTGCACCATTTTGAATAAAGTCGCATTCACGAGGAGGTCATTTAGCTATATGCAGTTTAATTCGTTTGATGAATTGGTCGGTAAGCGCTTACTAAATCAAGTGTTGGACCATCGGGGCGTTATGTTAGTCCCGGACGGCACCATTTTAACGTCAAGCCATATCGATAAAATGAAGAAATTCGATATCAACATCTTTGATGTGTATGCAGAGCCGATTCAAGAGTCGCCTCCCGCGGTTGACCAAACCGACGCTTTTGAAACCGCTCCCGCTTCTATCGCCGGCAACAAGACAAGCCACAACAATAACCGGCCGCTTGCCAAATTCGCGCCGCTCGAAACCCGCGAGCTTTTTGTGCAGACGGAAGCGCATCTTCACGATATTACGAACTTTATCCATAAGAACGGAAAAGTCCAGGCCGCCGACATCGAGCAGAAACTGCTTCCTTTCATCATGGAGATGTCCCGAACCCGGAACTTATACCAGCTCTTTGCCGAACTGAAGTCGACCGGGAACTTTCGCTACAAGCAAAGTATCGGGGTCGCCGTCATGGCGACGATGCTTGGCAGATGGCTGCAATTGGATGATCAGGAGATGGTGCTGCTCACTACGGCGGCCAGCCTCTATGATGTCGGATTCATCCAGCTCCCTCACTCGCTGCTCGACACTACGTCCTGGTTTCAACCGCATGAGGTTGAAATTATGAAAACTCATACCCGGCTCGGCTACGAGTTGTTAATGAGCTCTGGATTGGATCAACGGGTGGCGCTGGTCGCTTTGCAGCATCACGAAAGAAACGACGGCAGCGGCTACCCCGCGAAGTTAAAAGGCGGCGAGATCGACCGCTTGAGCAAAATCGTCGCTTTGTCCGACGTGTATCTGGCGATGATCTCGGAACGCCCTTACCGGACGGCCCACCCGTTTTACCATGTCATGAACGAGCTTTACACCGGCATCGTGCAGAACCGGTTTGATTCGTCCATAGGCATGACTTTTTTGAATAAGCTGATGTCCTTGCAGGTGGGCAGCGACGTGATATTGTCCGACGACCGCAAGGGTAAAATCCTGCTGATCAATTCCAACTATCCGACAAGCCCGCTTATTGCGCTCGACAATGAATGTCTGGACTTGAGCAAAAACCATTCCGTTAAAATCAAAGAAGTCATCGGTTAGCAAACCGCTGTACCGCGATGACAAAAACAGCCTGCCGGCAAAAGGAGTTGGACAACTCCCCTGCGGCAGGCTGCTTTATTCTCACCAATTTTCACAAAAGCCCCTCAAGCCTCATGTTTCGGGCTATCCAGACATGTGTGTTACTTGGAGCGGTTCTGATATTGGTTGTGATTATGATTAACGAGCAAGGGAAGCATCTTCGTACCCCGTATCATCGGAGAAGAGCATTGCAGACAAGTCGGTACGGTTTCAAAAGTAAAATTATCCCTCATCCATCCTATACAATCTTCCTTCTCGCATATCCATACGGAGGTTAATTCTTCAGGAACTTCCTCCATCGGTCTTTTCCTTGAATACATGGCAAGGTCCTCCCTCACTTATTATGTCCCACAACTAAAAAAAACTGCCCTAACCTTCAGGCTAGGGCAGTTTTTACGGATTACAGCTTTACAACGTTCTCAGCTTGTGGTCCGCGGTTGCCTTGTACTACGTTGAATTCAACGCGTTGGCCTTCGTCAAGAGTTTTGAAGCCGTCGCCTTGAATCGCGCTGAAATGCACGAATACGTCGCTGCCGCCTTCAACTTCGATGAATCCGAAACCTTTTTCTGCGTTAAACCATTTTACTGTACCTGTTTGCATGGTAATACCTCCAAAATTTTGATTTACATGATTTTTCTTTCCACTTAAGAAATAAAAAATTCACATATTGGAAAAGGTTCTAGACATCAAATTGGAACCCTTTACAATATGTGAATAGGTTTCAATCATGGTTAAGTTCATGTTAACAGAAACTGCGCCGAAAAGCAAATTTTAAAATTCATTTGTGAAAGAACAAGTATTTCCTGTTGAATATTATAACCGCGAAATCCTGGGCCTATACAAAATAAAAGGAAATTTATAAAGCATTTGGGGAAAGACGGTTGTTTCTGGGATTCAGCGGCTCTTCAGTCAATTTTAAAGTAAGCTTAAGCATTTGCGTCCATACTAATATTCAGGCGGCAAATGGAGCAAGCCTAATTCAAGCAAGACGGAAGGAGCAATAATCACATGAGAAAACTGACAGCAAACCCTATGTGGATATGGCTGTCCGGCATACTGCTGGTCGGCTTGGTAACTTATATTGTGATTTATCCCCCGGCCCACACGAACAACCAGCCGGTGGCTAAGGTGAACGGCGTCAATATTACCGAGCAGCAGCTCTACACCGCTATGCTGAAGGGCGGCGGACAGCAAATGCTCGATACGCTGATTACGGACGAACTGATTTCCCAGGAAGCCAAAAAAGCCGGCGTTCAGGTTACCGACAGTGATATGGACGAAGAAATGAGCTCGGTTAAAGGTTCGTTTTCTTCAGATGAAGAATTCCAGCAGGCGCTGGCTTCATACGGCATGACGATCGACGATCTCAAAGACAACATGAAATCTCAGGTCATGCTGAAAAAAATACTCGCACCTCAGGTGACTATCAGCGATGATGATATTAAAAAATACTACGACGAAAACCTCGCTACTTTAAAAGTGCCCGAGCAAGTCAAAGCTTCCCATATTACGGTGGCAACCAAAGACGCGGCCGACACGATTCTGGCCGATTTGAAGAAAGGCGGCGACTTTGCCGCGGCGGCGCAAAAAAATTCGACCGATGCCAGCACAAAAGATAAAGGCGGAGATCTGGGCTATATTTCAGCCGGAAAAATGGGCGATGCGTTCGACAAAGCGGCATTTGCTTTGACGGCTGGCGCAATCAGCGACGTGGTGCAGACGGATAACGGCTATGAAATTATCAAGGTGTCCGAACGTAAACAAGCCTATACCCCAACATTGGAAGAGAAAAAGGCGGATATTCAGAAATCGCTCAAAAACGATAAAATTTCCGAGCTTTCTTCGAGCTGGATGGACGAGAAAAAATCTGCAGCTTCGATTGAAAACTATTTGACTAAGGGAGCCTGATTTCCCGATTTATAGAAAAAGAAGGAGCCGCCGCGAGGCGCGCTCCTTCTTTTTTCTATGACTATGATTATTCTTCGTGCTCTTCAATGACACGTACGCAGAAAACAGCTTGTCTGATCGGCTGATTGCCAATTCCGATCAATACGGCTACGAGGACCGTTCCCGTTCTGCGCCCGGTTACGGATGCACTCGTCGCTGTGCTGGAACAAGTAGCTATGGAGCAATTTCTGCTGATGCATTTCAGTATGCGTTCGCCGCTCCTCAGTCTAATCGGCAGCCGGACCGTATCGCCCACTCCTACGACGATAGTTGCAGTGCTACAGTTGGACATATTCGCCACCTCCCTCTTGAGTATCTGCTATATTCTATGAGAAATGATCTCACTAGGGTTGTATATTTGTCCGCTAGAGAAGCCCTAAAATTACAAAATTACGAGTATTTGCTATATTTTCTTTCTCCTATTTTGAAATTTTTTACTGCCCGCTCATGTTGACACCGGTTTCTTTCAATGGTATTGTTAGCGTATATAGGCATTTCGCTTACTAAAGCGGAATGCCTTGCTCTATTTTTACGGACATCTTACATTTAATGTATTTTCATAAGGGAGGTGACGCGAGTGATACAAGTTAAAGAATTTGTCGATACGGACACTTCTTACGCCGAAAAGATGGCTAACGATTTTTTATCGAAGCTGCAAGACGATCAGGTGATCAATATTTCTTACGGGTCTATCATGAAATCTACTTTATCGGGATCAGCCTACCAAAGAAGCGCTATCCTGATTGTGTACAAGGGGGGAGCCGCTTTTGAAAAATCAGAGGCCGCCAATTGAGAAACGATCCGCCGACAAGGATACTTGCGGCACGTTTTTCAAGGTACTCTCGGTGATCGCTGCAGCCGGTATCGTTATCGCCGCGATCTGCTTCATGATCTTTCGCTAAGCTGTTTGCATTGAAGTTATTGAAGCTATGGATTGGAGGATGGTTTATGAGTTCACTTATTGTCAGGGAGCGGCCATATTCAAGCAATGGAATCTATAGCGTACCCTAGCCAATCCAACAAGCTTCATAGGAAAAAAATCAAGCAGCCCAGCCTTCTACATTCAAAGGCTTGACTGCTTGATTTGTTGTTGCGGCTATTCAGCCGAGCGCCAATTCGTCATCCATACTCCCGCGGTTCATATACTTTATGTCCTTAATCATAACTGCAAGCTCCCCCGAAGGAACGATCAGCTGGCAAGTTTCGTTTTTTTGGGCAAGCAGCAGTTGAAGGCCCATCGGAGACAGAAATGAAATCCGGTTATTGCCCGGGTCGGTCTGATGAGGAAATACGATCGTGTACGTTTCCGTTGAGCCATCTTCGACATAGACCAGTTCCAACTGGCTGCCGATCAATACGGCGGAATTCAAGCTTTCCGTATGAAAATCGGCCAGTATCCGCTCCAGCAGCGCCGAATATTCGGTAATCCGTTTCTCCACCCGGCTCCGCTGCCGGTCCTGGCCCGGAAAATATTGATCCAGGAAAGGAACGATCTCCTCGTCAAAATAAACCAGCTGCCCAATCAGTTGCGCCCGTGAGCCCTGCAGCAGAAAACTATGGCTCATAGTAGATCACCCCACTTGTGCGCGGCCTTTTCATTACTGCCTGAGAAATGAACCACTTCATGCCAAAACCCTCCTAATAAAAAATATGGACCCCCTACGCAAGGAGGTCCTGTAATCATTTTACCAAATACAGATAGGTATTTCCAATGCAATCGGTTACAGCTTATCCTGCTACCACCCAAAATCGAGCACGTTTCCGGTTTCAGCCACCGTCTTGATGTTGCTCAAAATCATCCACCAGTGATTTTCCGTATTGTTCAACGAAGGATGGTCCGGCGACCACTGGTCGTTAACCAACGTCAGCTTTGTGCAGTTGCCGACAGTTTCCAGCGTGAAGGTAACCCGCGATTCCAACTCGGCATGATTGGGCCTATACGAAGGTCCGGGATGCTCCAGAAAGCTAAATGTCTTGCAAGGCTCGAACGCCGCGATTTTTCCATAGACATGGACGGTCTGGTCCCCTTCATTGCCGGGGCCAACGTACGCGAAGTCGGAGCCCGGTTCGAACGTCGACTGAATGACGCTGCCGAAAAAGGTCTTCTTTGTCCCTTCGGGGGAAATCAGTACATCCCATACAGTCTCCGGTTGTGCTCCAATATAAAATTCGTATTTCAGCTCCATATGCTCGCTCCTTTGTTCATGTGGTAATATAAGATTACCTTTCGCATGAAGACAAGTATTGTAAAAACGCGACAACGCGACGAATTGGAGTGAGCGGATATGGATGCACCTGTTCAACGGCCCAGCTTGGGCGTATTGAACCTGCACATGGGGGAGAAAAATTTTCGATTGTCCCGTTACGCCCCTTCCGAAGAGGTTGGCGCTTTCATCAAGCATTATTGGATTGTCAGCTGGGACTTGACTCATCAAGCTCCTTACTTACAAGATGTCGTGCCCAATCCATGCGTCAACTTAGTCGTTGAGCCAAACAAAACGTTCATATACGGTGCGGCCAAAAGCAAATTTTCCTATTTTTTGCAAGGAAAAGGGCTTGTCTTCGGTGTGAAGTTCAAGCCCGGCGGATTTTATCCCTTTATCAAACGTCCCGTTTCCGCGTTAACCGGCAACCCTTTGGACGTAAAAAGCGTGTTTGGCGTAGAAGCCGCAGCTTTGGAGCAGGCCATTCTTTCACTGGATGAAGACACGGCGATGGCCCACGTAATGGACGAGCTGATCCGCGGCAAGTTGCCCGAACCGGATCCGAACATCCCGCTCATCAACGAAATCATTGACGGCATCCAGGAAGACCGAGACATTCTCAAGGTCGACGATGTCTCCGAACGCTTTCATATGAATAAACGAAAGCTGCAGCGCTTGTTCGATCAATACGTCGGCCTCAGCCCGAAATGGGTCATCAAGCTGTACCGGCTTCAGAACGCCGCCGAAGCGGTCGATACAGGACCTGAACCGGACTGGGCCAAGTTCTCGGCCGACCTCGGTTATTACGATCAATCTCATTTTATTAAAGATTTTAAGGCCATTGTCGGCGCAACTCCCGAAGCTTATGCCCGACGCGGCCAGATGACCGGGGTTTGAGTCGCGGCAGCTCTTGGAGCCGTGATTGCCTTATTTATGGGACGGGTCGTTCCCGGGGTCGATCAGCTCCAGCAACGCCTGCGGAAGCGCAAACTGCTGATTGTTAATGATGATCCGTTTCAACTTGTCCTCTGAAATTTGGTCCTCTTTGATTTCTTCGATTTCTTTATGTAACCGTTCCATCTGCCTGTCCAAAGCGGAAGCGGCTTGTGCCGCTTCTTTTAATTCTTCCAGCAGCCGCCGCGGCACCCCTTGCTTATCTTGGTTGAATTTGTAATAAATTTTGTGTTCCAGGCTGGCCCAGAAGTCCATCGCAATCGTACGGATCTGAATCTCTACGCATACCCGCTCCTGCCGGTCGGACATATACACCGGAACGTCCACAATCAGGTGCAAGCTTTGGTAACCGTTCGGCTTGGGCTGCTTGATGTAGTCCTTCTCATCGACAATCACCAGATCCCCCTGGCTTTTCAGCATGTCGCGAATGGCATAAATATCGGATACAAACGAGCAAGTGATCCGCAGTCCGGCAATATCCTTAATGTGCTCGCGAATGCTCGGAAACGAGACGTTCCCGCCTTTACGATACAGCTTGTTTAAGATGCTTTCCGGCGATTTCAAGCGGGATTTCGTATGTTCGATCGGGTTGTATTCATGAAGAAACTGGAATTCCTCCACCAATATTTCGATTTTGGTCTCCATCGCATCCAGCGCAAATTTATACATCATCAGAAAACGGGTAATTTCATTTTGAAATTGTTTAAGCTGATTCATCGGAAACAGATTCATGATCCATGACTCCTTCCAAATTCAAGATTCAAAGATGATTTTGTAATGATGTATATAGAATACCGTGATCCGGCATGGCAAGCAAATTTGGCCCCTCGTCCAATCGAGCGGACCGCCGTATCCGCCTCTCGACGGCGACGGCGCTGCTTACCGTTCCTGTCCGATGACATCGTAGTGTTCAATCCGGTTGCGGTACATAAAATGCCTTGAGCCCTCCAGCGAGTGGTTGTCGCCGAAAATCCCATCTTGGTAAATGGAGCCCGTTCTCATATCGAATTGAATATCGGTCATGGCTGCGATGTTCTGAAGCAAGTAATAAGAGCCCTCCACGGCGTCCAACGTAAAAAGCGACTTCGGATCGGCAGGCTGCAAGTCGGCAAGCGGCTTCAGCGTTGCGGGATCGAGCAGCCACACCGACGTGCCCTTGGAGTTTTGAGCTTTGGCGATGACATAATCGTTGATGACCGGATCGCCGATATTTCCGCTATACATGTTGTAATAAGCGGATTTCAGCGAACTGGCTTCGAATCGCGCCTGATCCTGCCCGTCCTCCCTATTGAATAAAGCGACTGCATCGGCGGTCATATAGTAAATTCGGTCTCCGGATGCAAAAATCGGCGTCCGCTCCGGCAGTTCCCGCGTCCACAACAGCTCGCCGCCGCTGCTTACGTAATGGACAACCGTTTGTTTCGAACCGGGAACATTCATAATAAGCGCCATCGATTGATCTGAAAGCACGAGCATTTTGGGCAGCCACTTCTGCGCGTTGTCTCCGTACCATTCGCTTAAGTTCACCGTATAACGCCGCTCCCCATCATCGTTAAACAGATGCAGAAACACGTCTTGGCCGGTATAACCGTAGCCCTCCACAGTCAGCAGCGTCCCTAACGTAACGTTGACCGTAGAGGTTTCGCGCAGCCCCGCCAGCAGATTGCGCACCGGGCGATTATGCCTGGATCCGGGCAGGGTAAACTTGCTTTGCAGTTCGCCGGCCGCATCCAGCTTGTACACAAACTTCTTGCACCCTATAACAGCTCCCCCGGATAACGCCGGCTGCAAGTCGCACGAATCGCCTTGTGCCATCATCTTATCCCAAAGTAACTCGCCGGTCGCCGCATCCATAACATAGACGGAGTTGGATAAGCTAGGGTCGATGCCGTCGGCGGGCGAACTTAACACATAAATTTGCCCGTCCGGTGAAAGCTGTATGTATACGTTGGACGCATGCTTTTGAACCGCATCTTCCACGAACAGATCGGTGCTCCAGCGCTGCTCTCCGGCCGGTGTATAAGATACGACGGAAATATACTCGGAAGAAACGCGCATCCCGATAATCGCGTTGCCCTGCGCATCCAGCATGATTTGGCTGACAGCGGAAATTTTGGCTAGCGGCGGGTTATTCCGTGAATCCAGAAACAACTCGGCGCGGGTAGGCGTTGCCCAACTGTGCGTGATGGAATACGTATCCGGTTTATCCGCCGAAGCATGGGCCGGAAGCGGAGCAGGCCATACCGTTAGCATCGATGCAACTGCCAGGCACAGCCCGGCGTATTTCAATTTTCCCATGTGATCCTCCTTTTTGAAAACCCCGTACCTGTAACCATTCGACAACTTTTTCCAATCTCCTATATAGCAGCTCAAAATACCGCGAGGCCACCGAAAAAGTAAACGCTGCATGCGCCAATCATTCTTCCGGCCGCTAATTGTCCCGAATTTCTTGGATTGTACCCGCGTCTGCGGGTGAAATTCGGAGACAAAAGCGAACGCGGGGCCCTTCCAGAATGATTTCGCTCACTCCGCTACTTTTTCAGTGGCCTCGAATGCCACAAAAGACATTTTACCCGGTTATGCAAACACGCCTGTTTCTCTTACGCTACGGTCCCCTTGGAAAATTGGCTGTTGTACAGCTCCGCATAAAAACCGCCGCGCGCCAGCAATTCTTCGTGATTGCCTTGCTCGACAACACTGCCGTGCTGCATCACCAGAATGAGATCGGCATCCCGGATGGTCGACAAGCGATGTGCGATGACGAAGTTCGTCCGGCCTTCCATCAACCGGTGCATCGCCTTCTGGATGTAGATCTCCGTCCGTGTGTCGACGCTGCTGGTCGCCTCGTCGAAAATGAGAATCGCCGGATCGGCAAGTATCGCTCTGGCAATCGTAAGCAGCTGTTTCTGCCCTTGCGAGATGTTGGACGCCTCTTCATTCAGCACCGTATCGTAACCTTCCGGCAGCGTACGGATAAAATGATCGGCATGGGCCGCCCGCGCAGCCTCCATAATCTCCTCCTCCGTCGCATCCAATCTGCCGTAGCCGATATTGTCGCGGATCGTGCCGTTAAACAGCCACGTGTCCTGAAGCACCATGCCAAACAAGCTGCGCAGCCGCTCCCGCTTCATCTCGGTGATGTTCACGCCGTCGATGGTGATGGCGCCTTCGTTAAGCTCATAAAATCGCATCAGCAAGTTAACCAGCGTCGTTTTGCCCGCTCCGGTCGGGCCGACAATAGCGACGGTCTGCCCTCGGTTCACGTTGATGTTCAGCTGTTCGATCAGCGGCGCGTCCTCCTTATACCGGAAGCTGACGTTTTCGAATGCTACGTCGCCGCGCGGTTCGGCCAGTGCTTTTGCATCCTGGGCTTCGGGAACCTCCTCCTGCTCATCAAGCAGTTCGAAAACACGTTCGGCCGAAGCCAACGTCGATTGTATGATATTGGCGATATTCGCGGTTTGCACGATCGGCATGGAAAATTGCCGCGCATACTGAATGAACGCTTGAATGTCGCCGATTTGGATCGACCTGTTCGTCACCATGACACCGCCGACAACGCAGATCAGCACGTAGCCGATATTATTAATGACACTCATCAACGGCATCATAATCCCGCTGATGAACTGCGCCCGCCAGCCGGAATCGTAAAGCCGTTCATTGACCTCGTTAAAGGTTTCCACCGACTTGCGTTCATGCCCAAACGCTTTGACGATCTTGTGGCCGGTATACATCTCCTCCACATGGCCGTTCAGCTTGCCCAGCGCTTGCTGCTGCCCGACAAAATGCTTTTTGGACCGGGAAGAGATCGCTTTGATCGCAAGAAAACTAAGCGGCAGCGTCAGAATCAGCAGCAGCGTAAGCAGCGGGCTGATCGTCAGCATCATTACGATAATACCGATCAGCGTAATAACCGAAGTAATGACCTGGGTTAAGCTTTGCTGCAGCGTGCTGCTGATATTATCCATATCGTTGACAGCGCGGCTTAAAATTTCTCCATGCGTTTGCGAATCAAAATATTTGAGCGGAAGGCGGGTCAGCTTCTTATTGACGTCATTACGCAGACCGTACACGGTTTTCTGCGCCACCCCCGCCATCAAGTACTGCTGAATATAAGAAAATACGGAACTGAGCGCATACAATCCGATCAAAAGCAGCACAATGTCCCAAATATACGCAAAATCAATCGAGGCTCCCGGAACGCCCTGCATCTTCGCCATCAGGCCTTCGAATAGTTTGGTTGTCGCTTGCCCCATGATCTTCGGGCTAACAATGCTGAATATCGTACTGATGATCGCCGTGAACAATACAGCCAGCAGCTTAAGCCGAAACGGCTTCAAATACCCAAGCAGCCGGCGGAACGTGCTTTTGGCATCCTTCGCCTTCTGGCCCGGCATCGGAGGTCCGAAACCCCCGCCGCCCATAAAGCCTCTTCCGCCCCCGCTGCGGCCGTGCCGATGAGACTTTTGATGATCGCTCATGCCCATTCCTCCTCTGCCAGCTGCGAAGATACGATTTCCCGGTATACCTTGGACGTATCCATTAGCTCCGCATGGGTGCCCATGCCGACGATCTCGCCTTCGTCCAAAACGATGATGCGATCCGCATCCATGATGGTGCTGACTCTTTGCGCTACGATAATCACCGCAGCTTGCCCCGTCTCCTGCTTCAACGCCGCGCGCAAGCTGGCGTCCGTCTTGTAATCCAGCGCGGAGAAGCTGTCGTCGAAGATGTAGACGTCGGGCTTGCGAACAAGCGCCCTGGCAATGGACAGCCGCTGCTTCTGGCCGCCCGACAAATTGCCTCCGCCTTGCGAAATCACCGTTTCATATCCCTCTTGCTTTTCCTCGATAAACCCGGATGCCTGCGCAACCGCGGCAGCATGCCGGACTTGTTCGTCCGACGCGTCTGCCATGCCATACTGAATATTTTCGCGGATCGTGCCTGTAAACAACTCTGCTTTCTGCGGCACAAATCCGATTTTGGCACGCAAGCTTTCCTGCGTCATATCCCGTACGTCGACGCCATCCACCCGAATCGAACCTTCGGCAATATCGTAAAAGCGAGGAATCAGACTGATCAGCGTCGATTTCCCTGACCCGGTGCCGCCGATAATCGCTGTTGTCTCGCCAGGTTTCGCTTCGAATGAAATATGGGAGATAGCCGGTTTCTCCGCTCCCGGATAATGAAACGTCACCCGGTCAAATACCACATGCCCGCCTCTGGACGCCACAGCTTTGGCACCGGGACGATCCACGATGTCGGGAAGGGTGTCCAACACTTGATTGATCCTCACGGCGGAAGCGGAAGCCCGCGGCACCATGACAAACATCATCGACACCATCAACAGCGAAAACATGATTTGCATGGCATATTGCAAAAAGGCCATCAAATCTCCGACCTGCATATGCCCGTCACTGATCCGGATCGCCCCGAACCAAATGATCGCAATGGATGTAAAGTTCATGATCAGCATCATCAGCGGCATCATAACCGCCATAATTTTATTCACTTTGATCGCCGTTTCGGTCAAATCCATATTCGCCAGATTAAAACGTTCCTTCTCTTGTTCCGTGCGATTAAACGCCCGGATGACCCGCACGCCGGTCAAGTGTTCGCGAAGCACCAAATTCAGCTTATCTACCTTGACTTGCATTACTTTGAAGAAAGGAATCCCCTTTCTCGCGATGATAAAGATCGTGAGCGCCAGGATCGGCACTACGCAGACGATAACAAGCGACAAACCCGGGTCTTTGGACACCGCCATAATGACCCCGCCGATACACATCATCGGCGCGGAAACCATCATGCGCATCATCGTCAGAAGCACTTGCTGCACCTGGGTGACATCGTTGGTCGTGCGGGTAATCAGCGAAGCGGTTCCGAACTTGTCGAACTCCTGCAGCGAGAAGCTCTCGACGTGGGCAAACAATTTGCCGCGCAGTATTTTGCCGAATCCGGCAGATACTTTCGAGGAGTGGTAGCTGGCGACGATGGAGAAAACACCGCTCGCCGCCGACACAAGCAGCATAATGCCGCCGATGCGCCAAATATAGCCGTGATTGCCGGCCACAATCCCCTTATCCACAATGTCGGCCATCAGAGTCGGCAAGATCAGCTCGGATAGGGACTGCAGAAAAATCAGCAGCAGCACCAGAGTGATCGCTCCTCGGAATGGCCGTAAATTTCTAAACAGCTTGATCACGCCTCATCAACATCCTTTCCTTGTTCCTTCATAGGCGGATTCAGTATCGCCATACAACACACCACGGCATCCTCCAGCTCACACCGGGTCAGCTCGGCGATTTCTTCGCCGCTTCTGCCCTGCTCACGCAGCTCTTGAGCGACATGCCGCATATGCATCATCCCGCTCATCACCGCCCCCCAGTACAGCGAGGCCAGCAGCTCGTGCGACATCGCGCGGAGTTCCCCGCGCTCCATACCTTGCTTGATGACGCTGCGGATGAGGCTCATATTGTCGTGGCGCCAGCTCCACTTGTTTAACTCGTCGGTCGTAAACAATTCATTCAAATCATGCCGCATGCGCATAAAAAACAATACACTGTCCGATTCCTTCAGCATATTGGCATGCATCGTCCGCACCAGTCCTTCAAGCTGCTCCCTTACCGGAGCGCCGCTTGAAAAATGCGATTCGATATGCTTTTTCGATTGGTCGAACATAAACACAAATAATTCCCTGAATAGGGACATTTTATCCTTGAAATAATAATAAACAAGCCCTCTGGCCACACCGGCTTGCTCCGCCACATCGCCGATCTCGGCGGCGGCATAACCTTTAGCCACGTAAACCTTTAACGCGCTGCGAATGATCGCCTCCTTGCGTTCCCGGCGTATTTCCTCATTTTGTTCCTTGTTGCGCGGCAACCTCGGTTCACCTCTTTTTTCATTGACTTTCGTGTTAGTCAAAAATATACCGCAGTTCCATATCTCAAGTCAAGCGGACACCCGCCCTGAATTTGACGCAACGGCAAACAAACCGTCCCCGCATCGGCAGCATGCGTTTGGAGACGGTTTATGGCAGTTTACCACTGAAATGATGTCCTACATTAAATATCTGAAATAAATATAAAGGCTCGAAAGCACGATGGACAGAAGCATTAATGGAAACCCGATTTTCAAAAACTTCGCAAAGCGGATAGGATGCCCCTCCTTGCCTGCCAGTCCGGCAACAATCAGGTTGGCGCTTGCTCCAACCAACGTGCCGTTGCCGCCCAAGCAGGCTCCTAAAGCAAGACTCCACCAGAGCGGTTCCAGATTGGTTACCCCCATGCTGCCCATTTCCTGAATCAACGGGATCATGGTAGCCACAAACGGGATGTTGTCCAGAAACGCCGAAGCGATCGCGCTCAGCCATAAGATCAGCATCGAGGTGGCGAGCAGATCCCCTCCGGTGAAGGCGATCGCCTGCTGAGCCAGTTTGGCGATGACACCTGTTTCCACAAGCCCCGAGACAAGTACAAACAACCCGACAAAAAAGAATAAGGTCGTCCACTCGACATGGCGGAACGCTTCTTCCATTCTCTTCTCACCGGTCAGCAGAAGCAGCAGAAATGCGCCCGCCAGCGCAACCGCAGCCGATTCAAGATGCAGCGACTGATGCAGGAAGAAGCCGACAATCGTAAGTCCGAGCACCGCCAGACAAGTTCTCAGCAGCTTAACGTCGGTGATTTCCGCCCGCTCATCCATTTCCATCATCCGCGCCCGCAGCTCCGGAGTTGTCTCGATTTGTCTGCCGAACATGATGAGGAAAATCGGCAGGTAACTGAGTATAATGATCACGGCAATCGGAGACAGATTGTTGATGAATGCCATAAACGTCAGCTCTTTCACCGCGCTGCCGATCATGATGTTCGGAGGATCGCCGATCAGCGTCGCCGTGCCCCCGACATTGGAGGCGATGATTTGCGTAAACAAAAACGGAAACGGCTTGATCTGCAGCGCCCTCGTAATGCTCAGCGTCACGGGTACCATCAGCAGCACGGTGGTCACGTTGTCCAGAAATGCCGAACCCAATGCGGTGATCAAAGTCAGCGCCAGTAAGATTCGCTTCGGCTTGCCTTTCGCCAGCTTGGCGGCCTTGAGGGCGATATATTTGAAAAGCCCTGTCTCTGCGGTGACGCTGACAATGATCATCATGCCGACCAGCAGTCCCAGCGTATTAAAATCGATGTGATGCAGCGCCGTTTCTTGATCGACAATGCCGAACACGACAACCAGAACCGCGCCAAACATAGCCAGAATCGTGCGGTGGATTTTCTCCGAGATGATGAAACCGTAAATGACCGCAAAAATGACGATAGCCCAAATCGCTTGCTGTTCCATGGTTCCTCCCTTAAAGTCCGTATCGGACTCTCTTTTATATTTTACAAAAATACCCAAATGAAAACACAAAAAGAGCCTGTCGTGTGACAGGCTCCTCCGGAAAGCTTCGATATTTCATTATAGGATTACAGGTTGCTACTTGAACAGTTATTACAATCATACACGAGTAATCCCTATTTTACAAGCGGTAAAATAGAGATTGCCTGCTGCGGTTCATACAAAGCGCCTCCCTGCATCACATGACGATACAAGAAGGCGCGTCTCAACTATCGCTTATTGCATGGTAACCCAGACACTATGTGTCGCTTCGTCCCATTCCACGTTGCCGCCAAACTGGTTAACAATAAACGTCAGCGGCACATAAAACGATGCGGAGTCAACAAATGCGGCCTGGTCCATCTTTAACTCTTCGCCATCCACAACGGCCGTCCGGCTGTCCGCAGTCAGCACGATGGTTTTCGACGTGGCCGGTTCGGTAATGGTCGCCAAATTCATCTTATCGTCCAACGAAACGTTGGCTCCCAGTCTAGAGCTTATAAACGAAAGAGGCACCATCGTTACGCCTTCCTTCAGAAACGGCTTGCCCAAGCCGGGTTTAAACGAATCCTCCAAAATAACCGAAAATGGCTTGGATTTTGAATTGGAATTGGAAATCGGATTCAACCCCAGTTCCAAATCCTTCGTGAGCAGCAAGAACAATTGCGAAGAAGGATCCATATTTTGCAGCAGCTCGATGGGATTAAAGTCCGTGTTTTTGCCAATTTGCAGTGCACCTTGAGCGGTATTTACCGGCTCGGCATTAATGAAATTGTTCAGGTTCCAGATCTCTCCTGTCGCCGTCATTTTCGCTGAGGAGAGCACCCCGTCCGTAACGGCTTCCAGCGAAGAAACTGCCAGCGTTGTGCTGGATTTACGCAGCTTGAGGGCGTCGTCGAAATACATGTCGGCCGCCAAATAAGTCTGGTCATTCATCAGCGGCAGCTGTTGAAGCTGCGATTCGTTAACACTGTACGAAGCCATCAGGGCAAAACTCGCCAGCTGCTTGGCCTGTGCATGGACCACTTCGATTGTTCTTTCGCGATCCTTCAGAATATCCAGTATATTGGCTACCGACGGCAGCTTATCCGCCATGGCTCCAACAAGCGGCGCGTCAGACAGCCGTTCCGTCAAAGACGAATCTTCGTCCGTGCCTGAGGTTTGCATGCTCTGTTTCCATTCTTCCAGCTTAGGGGCCAGGACCGGATAAAACACGTCGTACATCTGGCCGATTAAATCTCTCAGCTCTTTATCGTCCTTCAGCACATTGGTGACAAACGTTTTGAGCAGCGGAATGACTTCTTTCGCCGTCAGCTCGCCGTGCAGTTTATGAAGCGAAACTCTCTCGCCGTTAATTTTCTCCACTGCGCTCTCCACGCTAATTTTTCCCGGATTCGGCAGCTGCTTGAACAGATAACTTCTCAAGTTGTCGAGAAACGGGCTTGCTTGCAGCTTCGCCTGAAGTTCCTTGACCAGCTCGGGAAGCGCTCCTTCCTCCTCAGCAGAAGCCAAATCAATGACAATCGGTTTTTTGATGCCTTCAATAGAAATGGTCAGACGTTCCGGCATAATATGCAATTGAAACGGAATCGTGCGTTCCGCAATAATGATTCGGCCGGCAGCCGATGCTGTGGTCTGATTTTCCATTTTTACGGTATCCTGATGGATTTCGATATGCTGCAGCAGCTTTAATAGTTTCTGTTCCATGGAGGACTCCGGTATTTTGGAACCGGGAACGAGATCCAGCACAATAACCGACTTACCTTCGTACGATTTGATCGAATACGTGCCTGCCAGCGCTTTGCCGACATCCAAACCGCCAATCGCTTGGCAGCCCGACAACACTAAAATGGTAGCGGATAATAGCAGTGCGGCAATCTTTTTTCTCCATAAGCCGCGAATGAACATGGGGCATACCTCTTTTCTGTATATAGGTTCCAGCATCAGAGCTTGTATACCTATTCGCCACAAGAGGTGAATTTCCTCTCTTATCCAGTTTTTTGCGTCTATGGCCTCGTTTCCAAATTCCTACACCGGCTGTCAGCATGGTTCCGGTGTCCTACAGCAGCCGGATCGTGAACGTATGGTCGAGCGGAGTCATCAGGTTGACGAGCAGCGTCTGCACTCCGTTTTGCAGCGGATTGACGCGAATCATCTTCAGCTTATGATCATGCGCTCCGGCGGATAATTCCAGCGTATTGCCACCGCACTCGCAGCGGACGGCGCCGTCCGTCCAGAACCAGGCATGGGGCTGAATCGGAACCAGCCCTGCTCCTGTCAACTTGCTTTCGAGATTAAAGGAAAAAGCGACTTGGGTAAAAACGTCCGGCATGTCGTCCGCCCGCATATGCAGCTTCCATTCCTTATCGCCGGGCGTTACCTCCACAGCAAGCGTATGCTTCTGCAGATGGGTCACCGGCCGCAGCTGATGCGGCAGCAGATACCATGGGCTGATCGCGGCTTGGGCCGATTCCGGCAGATGCTCCTGCGGTATCGGGCCGTTATAGCCTTTTTCCATATCGGTTTTCATGAAATAGCCGTCGGGCGTCCGTGCAAAATGCTCCATCTCCACCAGCCCCGGTGTAAAAGAGGTGAATATTTGCACAGCCAGCAAGTTCACTTGGCCGTGCCGCAGCGCAAACACCGAAGCCGCCCGGGTCATAACCGTGGCGCTGACGTCTCCGTCGCGGTGCCGCGCTACCGGCGAGCCAAAAGCCAGATGCATCGCGCTGTGCGTGATGCGATCGTGGTGGCCCGCCTGCACACGTCCGGCCAAGTCGCGGTCAATCGGATGATGCTCGTTGATGATTTTCACATATTGTTGAGGAAGCTGTGCCCGCTCAAGTCCTTCGATGCTTGTCTGTGGAAAAACCATATAACCCAACACCGCATGGTTGTTGACTGGCCCGAGACGAGAGAGATGAGCCGCCGACAAATCGGACATTGCGGCGAATACCGGATCGCGGTCCAACGCCGCCATCATGCGGTACACCAGGAAATATTCGGATAGGTCGGCCCGCTGGCCGAAATCCTGACGCCCTGAATAATCGGTCACAACGTCGCCGTTCGGATGAACGAGATATACCATCATCCGCAAATTTCTGCGCACCGGCTCGAGTAATTCCGGCCTGCCCAGCAGCGTCGCCGTATGATACAACATGATGTCGTTTACCGTGTTGTAGATGCCGTGGCTGCGCTCCGTCCATTCGCCGTCTTCGGTGCAATCGAGCCCTTCGGCCAGCCATTGGTCGGCGCGGGCGATCAGTGCGTCCATCTTAAAAATATCATGCAGCCAGGCTAATGCCGACGTCAGCACCCAGCGGTGATTCGGCGTATGGCAGCCTCCGGTCAGCATCGCGGGAATCGAACGCTCCAGAAACAACTTCACCTTGTCCGCTGCGGGTTTTACGTCTGGCCACTCGTCTCGCTCCAATAGTCGGTATAACTGGCCGAAGCCGGTCACGACAAATCCGGTGTCCGGCGGGGAATGATAATTGGTCGACCCTAGCGATATGGTGCCGTCCTCATGTTGACGGTTCAGCATGTAGCTGACCGCCAGCTCCAGCCGCGCAAGCAGCCCGGCATCATGATAAAACGCGGAATCCGGATTCAGCAGCGCCGCCGCCATCGACGCGATGTGGCTGGCCGTTCCTCCGTGCGTAGGGCTTGGCACGCCAGTCAATTCGCTGATCACACCGCCGAAATGGCGGCTGGCCGGGTCGGTAATTTGCTGCGATAAAGACTTGCGAACGTTCTGATCGTTCATGGCGACCAGCTTTTCATAAAACGGATCTGTTGTCGGCACGGGTTCCGGACTCATTGTGCAAGCGCCTCCATTTTGCGTATGATTCGATTGTGGCTTTCCTCGATTTCCTCCGGCTTGCAAATCGCCTTCAGCTCGTATACTTTCAGCGGCGCATCCCGGACAATGTCCAGGAAATCGTCAAATACGTCCGTCCCGCTGTGCACGTAAGGGCAGTAATGATCGGAAAGCTCCAGCGTTTCGTGAATATGCAGGCCGTATATATAGCTTTTGAGCGCGTGCGCGTCCTTGACGCTGTCGTACAAGCCCATCCGGTCCATCATCATCGCATGGCCGAAATCGTACCAGAGATGCACCGGCGCTCCCTTCAACCCGTCGATGATCGTTTTTGCCTCCTGCGGCGTCGGCATTTGATAGCAGCGTGAGCGCGTTTCGATCCCAACGATGACGTCGTACCCCTTACGTGCGATATAGTCGCTTACCCGCTCCAAGCTTTCTCCGATTTTTCGCGTGTATACGAGACTAAGCGCCTCCCGCCGTGACAACATCTCGCCCCACAGCCGCCTGTATTCGGGCGAGTTTTTGCCGAACTCGTGGTACAGCTTTTTGAGCCTGGCGTCGATATTGTCCTCAAACGGCACTTCCCCCGGGTGCACAACCACCGCCTCGGCGCCGTACCGGTGCGCGTAATCGATCGAACCGCACAGCAGCTCGATCGCGCGCTGCCGCTTCGTTTCGTCGTCAAAGCCAAGCAGCACCGAATCGGTGCCGTAATCCGGGTCCGCCACATGCGGGAACGTATTGTGCACACTGGAGACGGCGATCTCTCCCTGCTCAATCATCGGCTCGATCGTACTCAGCAGCTCGCGGGTTACGTTATAATTCAACTCCACACGGCGGAATCCAAGCTCCTTGATTTCCTCGATCATGCCCCGGCCCGTATCGTGGCGTTTGATGTTCCAGCAGGTCGAAAAAGAATACTCCCCTTTATCCGTAAACATACTCTATTTCCTCCTTAATGTCCGCCAGCGGAAGGCTATCCCTTTCCCGGAATCACCGAGTAACCGAATGAATATTTCTCGACTTTCCGCCCTCGGGCTCATCTCTATCCTTTGACCGCTCCAAGCATAATACCCGACACAAAGTAACGCTGCAGCCACGGATACACAAGCAAAATCGGAATCGTCGCAAACATCACGCTGGCCGCCTTCAAGCTTTCCGGCAAAAACTGCACGACCTGGTTGCCTTCCAGCTGCATCAAATCGTTGGCCATATTATTCATGACCAGCTGGTACAACTTCAACTGAAGCGGATACAAATTTGGATTGGTAATATAAAAAAGCGTGTCCATAAACCCGTTCCAGCGGTTCACGGCGTAAAACAAACTCAGCGTTGCAATCACCGGCAGCGACAGCGGCACAACGATTTGCCACAGCACGCGGAAATGGCTGGCTCCGTCGATCTCGGCCGACTCGTGCAGGCTGTCGGGAATCGATTTAAAGAAGTTAATCAGAATAATTAGATTAAACGGGCTGATCAGCAGCGGCAAAATTAAAGCCCACATCGTGTTCATAAGATGCAGCTGCTTAATCAGAATGTACTCCGGAATAATCCCGCCGCTAAAAAACATTGTCACCACGATCAGCAGCATAAAAAACTTTCTGCCCCGCAGATTAGGTTTGGTCAGCGGATAAGCGGCGATAACGGACATGAACATACACGATACGGTATACAGCATCGTCAGCGCAACGGTAAAACCCATCGAGCGGATCATAGATACATCTTCAAGCACTTTTTTGAAAGCCTGCATGCTCAGCTCAATCGGGTAAATCGTCACCTCGCCCGACATAATCGCCCGGTTGGAGCTGAGCGAAATCGATAAAATATGCAAAAAAGGAATCAGGCACAACGCAAGCGCCGCAAAAATAACGATGTTAATAATAATATCGACCGTACGATCGCCGGCTTTAGCATTCATAAGCGGCAACTCCTTTCCAGCAAAATTAGATGATGCCTTGGTCGGTCGTTTTTTTCGCAATGTAGTTGGCCGTCAGGATGAAGATCAATCCCACTGCGGCCTGAAAGAACCCGACACCGGTCGCTATGGAATATTGGGCGGATTGCAGGCCCGTTTTGTACACAAAGGTGCTGATGACCTCGGAATATTCGCTGACGGTCACATTGCCAAGCACATAAGGGCGTTCGAAGCCGATCTGCACCAGCTCGCCCAACTTCATGATCAGCAGGACTACAATCGTCGATTGAATGCCGGGGATGGTGATGTAAAGGATTTTGGTCAAACGTCCTGCTCCATCGACATCCGCTGCCTCGTACAACTCTTTGTTAATCCCGGTGAGAGCGGCCAAATAAATGATGGTGCCCCAGCCCGCGCTGTGCCACACCCCGGTAGCCAAATACGTGATGACCCAATACGTTTTATCCGAAAGCCATGGAATCGCTTCCAGGCCGACATTCGCAAGCATGTTGTTCACAAAGCCGGATTTAGTGGCGAACACTTGATACACGATGCCGCCGACGATAACCCAGGATATAAAATGCGGCAAATACAATATCGTTTGCGCCAGCTTTTTGTACATCAGGCTGCGCAGCTCATTCAGCATAATCGCGAGAATAATCGGAGCCGGGAAAGAAACGACAAGATCAAGAAAGTTCAACATCAGCGTATTGCGTAAAACGGTGTAAAACTGCCGGTTCTGGAAAATTTGCTTGAAATTGTCCAGGCCGACCCAAGGGCTTTTGTTAACGCCCTGAAACAAATTGAAGTCCTTAAAAGCAATCGTCACGCCGTACATCGGACCGTATTTGAACACGAGGAAATAAGCGATCGGCAGCACAAGCAGCACGTAAAGCTGCCAGTTCCGACGCATATACATCCTCGATCCCCCCGGCCGGACAACGGCTGTCGCAGCTTTTTCGTTAGGCGCAGCAGCGGTTGAGTTCATTGGGGACCTCCTAAGAACTTTGCGGAGCAAAGTTCACATCGTAAGCATTAGCTGGTTTTTGCGCTAGCAAAAACTTACATCGTAAGCATAAGCTGAGCTTTCCAGAGGAAAGCTGACTTCGTAAGCATTAGCTGGTTTTTGCGCTAGCAAAAACTTACATCGTAAGCGAAGCCCCCTCCCCGTGCTTGCCGAGACCACTGAAAAAGCAGCGGAGTGAGCGAAATCATGCTGGAGAAGCGCCAGCGTTCGCTTTTGTCCCCGAATTTCACCTGCCGCAAGCAGGTAAATTCAAGAAATTCGGGGACAATTGGCGATCGTAAGCATGATTCGCTCATGCAGCGTTCACTTTTTCAGCGGCCCCGCGCTAGCCAGTTCGGGGGCCGCCTACGCGAATCCGTTACTTCTTCGCTTTCATTTCCTGATAAGCCGCTTTCCGCTCGGTGGCGATTTCCTGCCCGCCCGCAGCCATGAGGTCCTTCAGACCCTGTTCGTACGTTTTGTCAAAATCGGCCGGCTTCGCCAGCACGGATTTCACCAGCATCTCATGATACTTGTCGACCAGGCTGGTGCCGTATTTCACTTCCGACTGAATCGGCCGTGGGAATCTCAGCATCGGCTCGGTGTCGGTCAGCGCGATTTTACGGACGGCAACGCCTTCTTTCTCGAATTCCGGCGGCAGCGATTTGACGTCGAGCTGGGTATTCTTCTCTTCATTGCCGAGGTCCTGACCGTTGCTGATAATAATAAAGTCGCCGATACTGAAAAACTTGTCTTTGGTTTCTTGGTTGTCCAGCGTGACGGGGATTCCGTTTTCCATCTTGTAGTTTTTGCCCTCGTCGCCGTTCATGATCTTGAAATAGTTATCCTTCTGCGCCATAAAATCAAGATATTTGATCGCTTCGTTTACATTTTTGCTGCTCTTCGGCACGATAATGTACATCCCGGCAGGCATATATACCGGTTTCGTATGTTTGCCGTCCGCTCCCGCAAACGGGTCGACCGGAGTCATTTTGGCCCCTTTGATGTTGGTTTGCATGACCTTAAATACGCCCGGAGTCGCTTTGAGCGGGTTGGTTGTATCTTCGCTGAACAGGCCGACCTTACCCGTCATCACATCTTGGCTCAGCTTTTTCTTGTCTTTATCCAAGGCAAAATCGGTGCTCATCAGCCCTTCGTTGTACAGCTTGTTGAGGAACTGCAGCGCTTCCTTATGACCTTCGGTCAGCAGCGGATAATCGCGGGAGCCAAGCTGCATGCGCTGTGTATATTTTTCTTCTTCGGTCAAATTTTTCTTAATAAACGGCCAAATAATCGGTTCATAAGAGGACGGTGCCAGCGCCATGCCAAGCGGAATCAAGTCTTTGCCGACTTTGCCGGGGTCCTTCTCTTTCACCGCTTTCAGGAAATTGTATACTTCCTCCGTATTTTTCGGAGGCTGCATCCCAAGCGCGTCCAGCCAGTCCTGACGAATGAAGGAAGCATATTTGCCGAGATTGACGCGTCGGGCCGGAATTGCGTATTGTACATTGTTAAATTTGCCGTATTCCAATGTCTCGTTGCCAAGGAACGACTTTAAATTTTTACCGTTGTCTTCAAGCGCTTTGCCCAGGTCAGCCAGACCGCCCTGCTGCACATATTTGTATACGAGGTTGCTGTCGTACGTAAAGACGATATCCGGCGCGTCGCCGCCGCTGGCCATCAACACGTTCAGCTTCTCCACCTCTTGGGCACGCGGAACCGGAACGTATTCCAGCTTGATATTGTTCGGCGTCCCAAAGCTATCCTGCATCCATTTGGTCCAAAAGTTGTTCGTAGCCGATTGACCTGCGGGCGCATTGCCGCGATCGAACATTTCCACGCGCAGCGTGACCGGTTCCTTCTTAGCGGATGCGTTATTCGCGTTGTTGCTTGCGCTTGTTCCCGCCCCTGCATTCTGATCGTTGCTTGAGCAAGCAGCCAGAACTCCGATAG
Source organism: Paenibacillus thalictri (assembly GCF_004307995.1). Taxonomy (GTDB): domain Bacteria; phylum Bacillota; class Bacilli; order Paenibacillales; family NBRC-103111; genus Paenibacillus_AF; species Paenibacillus_AF thalictri. The sequence continues at coordinate 105,911 of NZ_SIRE01000015.1, forward strand.
TCAGCATGGCGCTCATCGACAGAGCCACCGTTTTGTTTACTGTCTGTCTTTTCAACTGAACCCTCTCCTTGGTTGGGGAATAATAAAGTCCGTTTCTGGAGGTCGCTTATCCTGTGGCACCGGACGCAACTCTTTTATACCGCAGCCGTTCGCTTTGGTTCAACAAACATGATTCCGCAGCACCAACCGGAACGCCCCAAACGCCATTTTCAGGGGACCAACCGTTTTCCGCAGCACTGACAAAATTCCGTTTGGCGAAAAAAAAACCGTGACACAAGTCACGGGGAAACCCTTGATATTCAAGGGGTTATGCGTTTTTTACATCATTTTGCGATAATCGCCGGGTGTCGTTCCGACGACCTTCTTGAAGGTTCGGCCAAACGATATTCCGTGCGTATAACCGACCTTCTCGGCGATGTCCTGAATCGGATCTTCGCTTGCAAGCAGCAGACGTTTGGCTTCCTCCATCCGCAAATTGACAAGGAAGTCCACAAACTTCATGCCGAATTGTTCTTTGAACAGCTGGCTTACATATTTCGCATTCACATCAAACTTGTCGCTTAAGTGTGCCAATGACAAATCCGGATTGGCGTAGTTGATCTCGATGTATTGCCTCATCTCGGCGAGCATCGCCATCTGGCCCTTCGATTCTCTGATTGCAATATAACGGCGGTACAAATCGAGCAGGTGGTCAGTCAGTCCTTCGGCAAGCACATCAAGACTTTCCGCCTCCGCCATCGTTTTGCATAATGACGGGTAGATTTCTTGGTCCCATACTTGCTTCAACGAGTCGGGAAGCTCGGTCAGCTCTCTTTGCAGCAGATGGAGCAAATAATCCAGCAGGCCGCGAATTGCCTCATCTTCCGCGAACTCCTCGGCCATATGGCGAAAAATATCGCCCAGCACCGCAGTCCAAGCCTCATTGGTCAGCCGGAAATACTGCACTACGGTCGACAGCCGCTGGTAATACTCGTAAGTCCCGTCCGACGGCCTGGCATAGGTCTGATTATATGCAATGACCTTGTTGCTGCCCAGATTCAGCTTATGCCGGAGCAGCAGCTCAGCCTCCAGGAAGGCATTCCTGATCGCCCCAAACTCCGCAGCCGCCGAACCGATGCCGACCGTAATCGAAATTTTGAGATTGGTCTCCACCCATTCCCGGAACAGCTCGCTCATATGCACAACCTGAGCCAAATTCACCGGTTCCTGCTTATACACATACATAATACCCAGCCGCTGTTTCGAAATCCATTCCGCCCAAATCGACAAGCCGTCTTGTCTGGCGAATTCCTGCACGACATTGGTCAGCGCGAATTTGAGCAGATGCTGATCACGCTCGCTATACGCCTCCGCAAAGCTGGAATAGTTATCGATTTCGGCTATGCTCATGATGATCGCGGAACATTCATATTCTAGGTTCAAGCGTTTCATCTGAGCCTGCCATTGTCCCTTGGATATGTCACGCCCGCCCTCCAGCAGCTCCTGAAAAAACTGCCTGCGGTGAACCAGCAGGTCTTCTTTAAACCGCTTCTCATATTGATGGGTCTGATCAATCAGGCTTTCCAGCGCCTTTTCGATAAACGAAAATTCATCAAACGCTTTGCCATGTTGCAAACTCTTCTTCTGGTATTCCTCAATCCGTCCGAGGATAAGCTCAATCGGCTTGTAGTTTCTTCTTGTAATGTACACGATATACACAATACAGAGCACAAAGATGATACCGCCGATCCCAATCCACATGTAGGAAATAAAGGACACCCAGCCGAACAACTGCCCTGCCTTCAAACCGCTCACATACTTCCAGCCCAAATAAGAAGACACCGACTCGCTAAGCACCTTGCGGTTGGAGTCGTGCAGTTCCGGCGAGCTCTTCATTAAATTAGCGGGGTAAATCGGCCCTTCCTGATCCCAAATCTCCATAAATGTCAGCTGGCTGTTCACCATCTCGTCGACCATCCGAAGCAGCTCGCTGACCCGTATGTTGATCACGACAATGCCCTCATTGCCAAACGGCAGCATAGCCTGCTTGCTCAGCGTGATCACTTTCTCCTGTGGATCATTCGGAAATTCGCTGTATTGTCGCACCAAAGACCATTTGGACTGGAACGCCCCGGTTGTCTGGCTTTTCAGATAATCCTTGTCGCCGAATTTCTCCAGCGGGCCGACCGAAGTTGGGGTTAACACCAGCTGATCGCTGAAACGGTATAAATAAATCGAATGGATTAGAAATTGATTGGTAGACATTCGTTTGAGGTCGTTCGAAGCCTGATATTGCACAAGCCGCGCATCCATATTCGCCTTGGGGACAAAAAAATCACCGAAATCAGGGTTGGTAGCCAGCTCTTTCAGCATAAGCTGTTCAACACCGCGCAGTGTGGAATCGATCGATTCCGTCACATATTTGGTCGAGATTTGATTCGCCCGCTCGGCTTCTTTTTTGGAGATTTCGCTAACGATAAAAAAGGTAATAAACACGATGGTCGATATACCAACGATAAATATAGGAAAATAGGATAAAAGCAGCCGATTATACCACCGGTTACGCATAGAATCATCCTTGTCCGGAAAAATACTTATAATGAATTATATCATTAATATATAGGTATATCTCGTATCGTCAAGTCATAACCCAGGAAATACCGAACCTTGCGGGTGGTATTGTGCAACCGTTTCCTCTGCGCAGACCGGTTTGCACGACAAATCTGCACAGATAAAAAGGAGCCTTGCCCTCGCATCCGCTGGCAAAGCTCCTCTAATATTATCGTAAGTCCTCTTCTAATATCGCAAACCGATTTCTTCTCCTGTAAGAGACATTTTAGCCAAACTGCCAGCAACTTAAGCCTAAATTGCCGTATTGATAACTCCGGTGCAGCAGCTTCGCTTGCTTATTCGCATCCCCGGAACCCATAGCAAGCAGGAGCGGAATGAAATGCTCATTTGTCGGAACGGCTTCTTGAGCATATGGCGCCAGCTCTCTGTATTGAAACAAAGCTTCTGTATCCCAAGCCTCCAGCTTCTCCTGCAGCCAATTATCAAACGAGAAGGCCCACTCGTCAACCGCATCGCCCGCCTGCCAGCGCAATTTCCGCAAATTATGGACAGTCCCTCCGCTGCCGATAATCAGCACATCCCTCTCCCGCAGCGCGCCGAGCACTTGACCGATCCGGTATTGCTGCTCATTGGACAAGTGACGGTTGACCGATAATGCGATTACCGGAACGTCGGCGTCGGGGTAAATCATTTTCAACACAGCCCATACCCCGTGGTCGAGTCCTCTTTCACCGTCCACCCCGCATGGAATGCCATGTGTTTCAAATAAAGAACGAATTTCTTCGCTTAACGGCAGATGCCCCTCCGCCGGATACATCATCCGGTACAGCTCGTCTTGAAACCCGGAAAAATCGTAGATCGTGTCGTACCGGCTCACGGTACTGACCGTTTGCTGCGGCTCTTCCCAATGGGCCGAAAATACAATAACCGCTTTGGGCCGCGGCGTAGTGGCTCCAAATTGTTTAAGCAGATCCGTGTACACGTTAAGTTCTAACACGATGGAAGGCGCCCCATGGGCAAAAAAATACGATGGCAGCATATTCTCCGCTCCTTTAACTATAATGCCGGACCTTCAGGTCCGGTCGCTTTCCCCTGCGTCCTGATTGAACCAATTGGCAAAATCCTGCGCGTTGTCGGGAGAAACTCCGTGGTCCGTGGGGTAGGTCTTGAACAGCATCCGCGGCGCACGTTCTTGAAAATAAGCCGCCGTTTCATAACCGATTCGGATCGGAAACACCGTATCGTGTTCCCCATGCGAAATAAATATCGAAACGTTCTCTACACTTTTAAGCGTGTATTCGGTTTTCACAAAATCCGGCACGTAGCCGTTTAGCGCCACAATCCCTTTCAGCCGGTCGCCCATGGTCAGCGCAAGCGTCATGGAGAGAATCGCGCCTTGGCTAAAACCAAGCAAATACCGCCGGCCCGGGTCGACCGCGTATTTCTCCGTCGCATATTGAATAAATGCCTCTAACTTATGAACGGCCCGGTCAAACAGCTCCCGAATCGGATTGCCCAAGCTTTTCAGCTCATAATATTGAAATCCGGCTCCCAGCGGCAAATCGCCGCGAATGCCGATCACGATGAACTCCCCCGTTAAAGCTTGCACTAAACCAAGCATGTTTTTTTCATTAGAACCTTTGCCGTGAAGCGTAAAGATGGTCGGATATCTCTTTTCCGGATCAAAACGGGAAGGCAGCTGCACATCATACGAATAAGCTGGATTCATCACAATTCCCTCCACCAAATTATTAGTAATATAAAATTAATATCTTTATAACTAATTTAATTCCTCTAACACTGGAATGTCAACAAAGAAATTGTTAATATCAATTTAAAATATGTATTACAAATATTTTTAGGAGTGAACAATTCATGGACATCGGTTCCACCATTCGAACCATTCGCAAGCGAAAAAATATTACCATTGCACAAATTTGTGAAGCAACCGGGTTATCCCAAGGATTCATGAGCCAAGTCGAGACAAATAAGACCTCCCCCTCCATCTCGACTTTGGAGAATATTGCAAACGCCTTGGATGTCCCTTTGGCCTATTTGCTCTTGAAAAAAGAAGACCGCATGAATATCGTGCGCAAAGATCAGCGTAAAATCACGACAAGCGGCAGTGAAACTCTCAAAGTTGAGCATTTAAGCTCTACCAAAGGAGTTAAGATGATGCTTGTCGAATTTCCTCCGGGGGCCTCGACCGGCGATACACCACATGCCCATGAAGGTGAAGAAGTTCACGTGGTCATTCGCGGCACCGTGTTTGCCGAGCAGGGGGAGGATTCCGCCGAACTTCGCGAAGGCGATTCATTCAGCTGGAACGCTTGCATTCCGCATTGGGTGAAAAATATCGGCGAAGAGCCCGCCCTTGTGCTGATCGCCGTCTACACGGAAACGGAACAAGGAGCGGATATTTTATAGCCGCGGCGATCATTTGGCAACAAAAAAAACACCGTCCCTATTGGTTATTGGGCGGTGTTTTTGTGCAAATGTATGTTACCGGATACGAACCAGACTGCGCTGAAGCACCGTATCCCCTGCCTGCGGGGTAAACGGCGCGTTCGTCACTCCGTATACATTGGCGATCAGCTTGGGATCAAGACTCATCGTAATACGCACTTCATACTTAAATTTCACACGGGAAACGTCGGCATAGAGGAAAACCGATTTGTTAGGACCTACCACAACCCGGCATTTTCTTGTACCGCACGGGGTTACCTTCAAAGGGACCGGGGAACCGTTAGACCAATCGAATACTTGAACCTCGACGGTGCGGGATCCGCCCTTATTCAAATTCACTACATCCACCAAAGCAAACTTGGTTTTGGGCGGCTTGCGCAAAATCCCCGTCGAATACGTTGCTCGTTTCGCTTTCACTGCATCACATCTCCTTCCGCCTGATAATACAGTTAATGCAGCGGCGGCGAGATGGCTTGGATGATTGTCCCTTAAATAGTAATTCATGCGAATCGTATTGGCTTACAATGATCTGTAAACCACAATTATGAATACTTTTATATACACAAGTGCACTATATACCTAGCCCATTTAGGCTAAGAACCATCGATGTTGGCGATGGTTTTATGTATAATGGGTTTAAGAATCAAGGGATCATTGGCAATCACTTCGGTGGTTAGGCGATGGTCTCTTTTAATGTTTGCATAAATAATCGTAGGCTAATAACAACCTTCTCATTGAAGTGCTCAAGCTTGCCGCTCCAATCTCCTTTGCTTCAAGGACTTTCCCCTTTATGTATGCTTCAATCTGTTCCTTGTCTAACCTATGTATGTTGTAAGCAATGATATCCTGCTCCTTTTGCTCCTTGTAACCTTGGGAAAGTATTTCTTCCAGAGAACTCATTTTAATTGTATAAGACGAATTAATACCACTAGTGCAGCTGGCCAAATCGCAGTATCGTTCAGTTCGCTGCTTAATCTTTTCTTTTTCCACTGCATTAAGACCTGTCTTATCAATATCAACCATTCCAACATGCTTTTTAGGCGATCACTTGCATTCAGCAGACAACACATGGTTAATGTTCGCCACTTCCCGGACTAGCTTATCCTCGTCAAACTCAGCGACACTTGAAACTTCGATTGTTGTCGCGGCAAACTCGCCATTAACCCGGATCGACACATCCGTAATATTGAGGTTATACTGTTCCAAAATCCGGGAAACCTCGGCAATCAGCCCCGGACGGTCGATTGAGGAATAAGACAAATATCTCTTCACCCGTCCGGTATGCTCAACTGTAAACCGCTCCAGCTCAAGCAGGTATTCCCTGACATGCCCATATACGTTATAGAAGCCTTCCGAATCAGTGGAATCCGTCCACAACTGATTGCGCCTTTTATCCAGCACCAGTTGCAGCCGCCCCAGATTCAGTCTTTTTCCCTTGATGACACTCTCCTGCATCGCAATAACAATCCGCAGTGTTTTTTGCGCAAAAGCCAGTTCCGTTCCGGCCGCCAAATCAGCCTGATCAAGTACCTTCGCCATGTCGTGAATACGTTCCAGCATCGTTTCGAACGATTGGAATATGGTGAACGTATTTTTCGTGCGACGCTTACGGAATTTCTTATCTTCGTTGATCAGGCCGGAAATCTCTTTGCCCTTTCGGATGTAAGCCCTGATTTCGTCAAATTGGCTTTTCATCGACGTATAAGGCGTCATTCTGCCCCGTTCCAGATCGAGCAAAATATAATGGAGCAGCGTCCGCAGCATGCCTTCCGCTTGTCGAAGAATTTCCTCGGCCCGCTCTTGGTGTACAGGCTTATGAAGCAAATTGATCAGCGTCCCGATAATCGTTCCGATCAGCACTAAGGTGACCTGATTATAAGCAGCCGCCCAAAAACCAAGCCCCACCGTACCCATCGTGTTAATGGCAATAACAACCGATACAAGAAGCGAGTTGGTCCATTTCATATATACATGGAGGGCCATAAGCAGGAATGCCGTGAAGCCCATTGCCAGAAATGAATCGCCTAACGTAAATAATGCAGCCGCTCCCAATACAGCTCCCATCATCGCACTGGCGATTTGCTGAACCCCGTTGCGCAGCGAGCGATAAAGCGAGGGCTGCACAGATAACACCGCAATGATGCCGGCGAATTGATATGCATACAAGTGCAGGCTTTTCGCGATAAGAATCGATGCAGCAACCGCCACAGCAGTTTTGATGACTCTTGCTCCAAACATAAGAATTCCCCTTTCGCCACGATGTTTGAGTTATATTATATGACATAAACCAACCGTTTTGTTGAAGACAAGAACGAATTTTATTTGAATTTTCATGAAAACCAAATTGTATCTCTGTTTTTTGACAATATGTAACATATACATAACATATAATACACACAAAAAGACTGCCGAGAAGCGAACTGCTCTCCTTTAAGCAGACAGGTTAAAAATAAACCGTCACTTAAAGGGGCAGTCGGTTTCCCGACAGTCGAAAGAAAGATCTTACTCCGAATTCGTCTATTTTCTTATAAGTATTACTTCTTCTGCTGCAACGCCCTTAGGATCATAGCAGCCGCTTCGGCGCGGGTCGAGTTCGCTTGTGGCTTTAATGCGCCGTTCTCATATCCGTTCATCAGCCCTTTGTCTATCGCCGCGGCAAGCGAAGCGCGCGCCCAGCCGGATACATTAACGCTGTCGGTGAAACGCAGCTCTTTGTCCACCGGCGTTATTTGCGCTGCGCGAACGACAATCGCCGCCATTTGCTCGCGGGTGATGAAATCGTCCGGTCCGAAAACAGTGTCGTTATATCCGGACACAACTCCCAATGCTGCAGCCGTTTCAATCACGCTTTTGGCCCAATGTGATCCGGTGTCGCCAAAGCTTTTGCCGGTTTGCGCATTTAAATGGAAAGCTTTGACGATGACAGCCACAAATTCCGCTCTTGTAATATTCGTATCTGGCTTAAAGCTTCCGTCCGGATATCCGTTAATCGCTCCCAGCTTCACCAGTTCGCGCACGCTGGCTTCAGCCCAATGCCCGCCGAGATCGGCAAACGCCGTTTCGTTGCCGGTAGGCTGCTGCGTAGGTTCACCTTTTTTCGAGGCAAGAACAGCAAACTTCGTAAAGTGGTTTACGGAACCGGAGACTTTGCCGTTCTCTTGGTCGACTTTCAAATCCGACAGCTGCACCCAGGACCGGGTTTGCTCGTTTAGCCAATAAATACCTACATTTGAAGCTTTCAAGTCTACTTTGCTCTTGTCGAATGGCAGCGTAACAATCACCGATTTACCGAAGTCGCCGTCTTTATCTTTTTTGATCTCAAAGACGTCGCCAATCAGCTGCAAGGCGCTGTTTGCCGGAAGAACCGAAGTATCCGCAACTTTATCCACGGTCACCTGAAGGCTGCCTTCCGCTGCCCCCGCCGGCACCTCAATGATCACTCCATTTAATGTCAGCGTTCCTCCGTTGGTTCCGGAAATGGTACCGGAGTTGACAGGGCCGCCTCCCCCGCCGCTACTGCTACTGCTTGAGTAATAAGTAATCTTCGTATAGCTGGCGAACATCGTAAAATGCTTGGTCCAAATAACCAGATCGCCGCCAACCGTAATCGCCGCTTCGCCGCCGGCGGCAATTTCCCGATCGGCCGCCGCTTGGCTATCTTCCGTAATTGTACCCGTAAGCGGCGTAAATACGCCGCTTTTTACGAACCCGGCCGATTTGCCGCCTTGGCCCGGAATGAGCAGCCGCACCGCCTTATCAAAGGTTAAGGTGACATCCGGCGAGCCAACTTCGATAACGGCGCTCACGCTGCCGCCGCCGACCGATACGCTGGCATTGTCTTTGACCTCAGGCAGTTTGATCGTGCCGTCCCAGCCGGCCGGTGCTGTAATGGTCGTTCCTTCCGGAATCGAGACCGACACATTACCTAATGTGGTGGAAGCAGCTACATCAACTAACGGCAGTGTTGCTTGCTTGTTTTCCCCTGCCGTCGTCGTGGTTACCGCCAATTTGGCGTTTGTAACGCCTTGCGGTACCGAAATGCTGACAGGCGCATCCGTCACCGGAATCGGCGTGCCGGAACCAGCCGTTACCGCTTCGGCTCTAACCACGGTGACCGTATACAGCTTAGTTGTACCGTCCTGGGCTACAACTGCCACCTTGATGGTATTGCTACCTACATCTAACGGAAGCGCCGCCGAAGCCGCGTTATCGCTTAACGTAAGCGGACCGGCCACCAAAGCTCCCGTGCCGTTGTACACGCTCGCCGTTACCGCTGCATTAGCGGCATCATCCCGGATAGACGTTACCGTCGTGCTGCTTACGCCATTCGGTACTTTTAACGTATATTCCGTTGTACCCGAGGCAAATGCCGGGCTTATGTTTCCGCCCGCCAATACGAGCGACCTCAGATCGGCGTTGCTGCTGCCTGGCGAGCTGCCCCCGCCGCTTGAAGATATGTTCATGACGGAGATCGTATAAGTCATAACCGAGCCGTCCCGAGCCGTGACGGTGACCTGGATCGGATTTACTCCTGTTTGCAGCGCGACCATTTGTGTATTCACTCCGTCCGCCGTCGAGCCGTTTAATGTAACCTTCGCTTTGCTGTCCGCCGCCGTCGCTTTGATCGATACCGCAGTCTCATTCGTGACGCTAGCCGAGTAATTCCGAACCGGAACGTTAGCGGAATACCCCTCATAAGGCGTCAGCTTAACAAACGCCGGCGTCAACTGCGCCGCGCCGCTGCCCGCAGTCACTTCCAGTCCCGACAAATGCGTGACATCAAGAAGTGCACCGCTCGCCATCTCCGCTTGCATCAAGGCGTAATCCGACTTGGACTGCATATAATAAGCCGCCGAAAGATCCAGAAGCTTTTGCTTAAATGCCGCCCAGCTGTTATCGTCCATCGAGTTTACAAATTTCCCTGCGAATCCCGAAGCTGATCTGGCATGCGCCAGTGCATATGACTGTGCCGCATACTTCATATAATTGGCGAAATCCGTTTTGGAGGCAAAAGCCGTTTTGATCTCGGTATAATCGCCTTTGCTGATAGCGATGGCGCGCACCAGGAAACTGCGGCCTCCCATTGTCATCCAGCCAGCATAATTCTCCGTGTTGGCCGTCATTTTCTTGTAGTTGTCCATAACCCGCTTGCCATGATCCGTTCCATAAACGGCGTCATATTGACTGCGATCCGTTTCTGGGTTAGTGAACAATGTCGGCAAGTATTCTTCTTTCACATCCAGCAAAACGTCGTCGTTTTGCCCGGTGCTGTCTCCTTCAATCAATACGTTGAAGCGCGTCGAACCCCGGCTGGCATTACCTTGATTGACCCGGTAAACGACATCTTTCAGGTTGAAATAACCGGGATTTTTACTTCTAACGAAGCTATCGATGCTCGCCAGATACGAATTCCAATTGGCTTCAAAAAGCTGGCGTTCCGCCGCAGTCAATACGACGTATTTGGAGTTGGTCTTAAATTTTCTCGTTTGTGTCTGAGTATCTACCGGCACCGCGCCGTCCAACTGATCGACAAGGGTGACCGCAGCCATTTTATCGACCAGCGTTTTCGTAAATCCGTCGACGTTGCTTGTCGTCAGCTCTTTGTTCAACAGATTGCCGTCGCCGTTTACCGCCGCCAGCATGCTGCGGTATTCATCGAGGAAGCCGTTGATAATATCGGCCATATCCGCATCGGTCAAGCTTTTTTCGGTTGCCGTACCGTTATCTCTTTCCAGGAAAAGGCTTGGCACCATACGCAGCAAATCCCAATAAAATGGCGCCGGCGCCGAGCTGTCGAAATCGTTTAGCTCAAATTTCACCTGTCCGCTTGCATTTTCGAACGTCCCGACGTTTTGCAGGTGGGCGTCGCCTTGAACGGTCGTTTTCAAGTCCATCTGCTTCCATGCATCCGGAACCGGAAAAACGCTTGTGTTTAAGTCTTTAAAGAACACGTCAGGCGTGCCCCGGAAGAAATCGAAGCTGCCGGCTGCCTGCGTAACATACTTGTCGGCTTTCATCGCCGGATCGGAGAAGAAAGCATTGCTGGCCTTAATGCTGTTCGCCAAAAAGTTTTTTCTCGTGAGGTCCGACACGGTATTCATCTTCTGAATCGTAATGCCGCCGACCGGATCGGAATCCTGGATCGTCTGGCTGTCTACGGTCGTATTGGTTAACACGGAATTGTGCAAAACGAGCGAATACGTTTGATCTTTGGTAACCGGAATGGATGAAGTGCCGGAAATGCGGAATGTAATCTGATTTTTTGCGTCGTTCACGGTTGCCGACAAGGAAAGACCTTGCGGCAGCGCCGGCGTCAGGGCGTAAGATGAAGGGTCCAGCGTATCCTTGAGCGACACGCCGCTCACATTGAGTACCGACACCGTAAATGACGATTGGTTCGGATCAACCGTCATCGCCGTGGACATTTTTACACTGCCGGACACCAGGGCGGCATTCACTTTGGGCAAAGGGACCGCAACTGTAAAACTCACGGGATCGGAATCGGTCTGCTCTCCCGAAGTTACGCCCGCGGCTTTCACTTGCACCGTAAAGGTCTGATTGGCCGTTACAGCGTTGACGGCAGTGCCTGCGATGCGAACTTCCAGCTTGTGGCCCGCTGCATCGAGAACAACGGTATACGTCAGCCCTTGCGGCAGGTTGGAAACAACTACGCTGCTTTCGTTAAAAGAGCTGCTTAGCTGCGTCAAAAAGGGAAGCTGCAGCGCAACCGTATTTTTCGATGAATCGACGGTGGTGTATGTAGCCATCGTTACGCTATTGCGAAGAGAGTCCGCCAGGGCGTAAATTTTTTGCGGATTGCGGGCGCTCTGCGAGTTACGTACATTAGCGGGATTGGACTTGTATGTATTCGATATGGACGTACTGCCGCCAACTTCAAAATCAGTAACATTAACGCCGGAGTTATATCCGTTGCCGTAGCTATTTTCATTCGCATTTGGCGTGCCGTCCGCGCTGCTTGTCGAAAGCGGAGAACCTGATGGATTGGCAGGGCTTACCGCCTTGCGGACGTAATAATTGTAAATTTTCATCGCAGGTGCGGAATTCGCGTCTGAATCCCCATAAACGACAGCATCTTTAATCGACGCATCGCCGCCCACAAGCTCGATTTTTCCGGTATCCTTGTCCATTTTGAATATACCGGTGGCACTGGATGCGGTAATATCCGGTGTCGGCAAATCCGCACCGTACTTCGGTTGGTCCAAGGCTTCGGCTCCGCTCGGATTGCGGTCAAAATCTTCCTGAATCAGAAAGTAACCGTGAGGCTGGATCGTTCCATAAATATTGGTCGTGACGGAAGTTTGCCACGTGCCCGAACTTTTGGTTGCGTACTGAAGTTTCCAGCCTGCCAAATCAACCGCCGCTCCGGACGGATTGTACAGCTCGATGAAATCGTATTTATACAAATTATTGTTCTTTACCGTTGTCCCGGAGCTGAAGCTCGGACGGTTGCCCGCCGGATTGAACTTGCTGATGACGACGTGATCGGCCGTTTTTGTAAATGTTTCCGTTGCATGAGCCGTTCCTTGGGCTAAGCCTAACAAGCCTGCCATGGAGCTGCAAACAAGAGACAACAGCGCGACGTAAGTGACCCACATTCTTGACGATCGCTTAAGAAATAGATGGTGCACGACATGATCCTCCCTTTTTAAACAAACCAGTATGCAATCTTTTCCTTACGATCATATCCCCTGATTGTTAGCGACAGATGAGACGAGGATTATCCTATTGTAAAATCAACACGCTTATCGCTGTCTTCCGCGCAGCCCTAAACATGTGTTGTTTCGTTGTATCACGGCGGTCTGCCAATCACCCCCCTTTGTTTGGGCGCAATTCAGCAGCTCGCATTCGACTCGCTTTTGCAGTCACAAAATGATTTTTCAAGTGCATCCAAAGATTATACAGGCGCCTGTTTTCCCCGCGGAATCCGGGGTTTTAAGCTGTCACGAATTGATTATATGCGGTAAACGGGACGCCAAGTAAGATAAATAGCGAGGCAACCATCATCACGAAAAAAGAGGTGTGAGCAATTGGAGAACCAGGACGTAACTTCTAGCCGCAGAGCGCCGCTGATTGATACCGACGTGCATAACGGAATTAAAAACCCGCGTGATCTGCTGCCTTATTTGGATAAGCCTTGGCATCAGCAGTGGATCGGAGGAGGAACCGGAGTCGGACAGCCTTTCTTTACGCCGGTCGGCGTGCTCCGCAAGGACGCCGTTCCCGATCAAGGCGGCATTTCCGGGAGCGACCCGGCATTTATGGTGAAGGATCATATTGAGCGGTACGGCTTTGATTACATTATATTAACCGGGCAAAACGTGCTGGAAATGTCGCTGAATCCCGACATCGACTATGGCAACGCGGTCATATCGGCTTATAATGATTATTTGATCGACCACTGGCTGTCGGCAGATCCCCGATTCAAGGGCGCCATGGTGATCAGCCATGCCGATCCGCAGTATGCTGCGAAGGAAATTGCCCGTGTCGGCGGGCACCCCGATATCGTCGAGGTGGTGATGTGCAGCGGCGCGACACGGCTGTACGGGCATCGCTCCTACCATCCGATCTACGAGGCTGCGGAAAAAGCCGGTCTGCCGGTCGCCATCCATCCGGGCACAGAGGGCCGCGGCCTTGCAGGCCCGCCTACTCCGTCCGGGTATCCGTCGCGGTACATGGAGTGGCATAATATTTTGCCGACGAATTATATGGCACATGTCAACAGCCTGGTATGCGAAGGCGTATTCGAGAAATACCCCGGCCTGAAGGTCGTGGCTATCGAAGGCGGTATCGCCTGGCTGCCCCACCTGATGTGGCGGATGGACAAGAACTATAAGGCGCTGCGGGACACGACGCCATGGCTGAAGAAGCTGCCTTCGGAGTATATCCGCGAGCATATTTATTTGACAACGCAGCCGATCGAAGAACCAAGCGTACCCGAGCATCTCGTACAGCTGATTCAAATGTGCGGGGCCGAAGACCGCATCATGTATTCCAGCGATTATCCGCATTGGGACTTCGATCATCCGAAGCTGGCGTTAACCGGATTCCCCAAGGACATCCGCGTCAAGGTTCAGGGCGGAAACGCCGCCGCTTTGTACGGCCTGCTGCCGAAGCCGGATACACGGTAAGGAGGCGGACAAATGAACCCTACCAGATCAACCATACTGAAAGATATCCGGCGCGACTATTGGCTGTATATTATGGCCATACCAGGCATTCTCTTCTTTCTGTTGTTTAAATATTTGCCGATGAGCGGCGTCATTATCGCCTTTCAGGATTTCTTTCCGTTTTCGGGATTTTTCGGCAGCCCGTGGGTCGGACTGAAGCATTTTCACCGTTTGTTCAGCGATCCCGATTTCTTCATGCTGCTGCGCAATACGCTGATGTTGTCCGTGTATCAATTGGTGTTTGCGTTTCCCGCACCGATCATTTTGGCCTTAATGCTCAACGAGCTGCGCCGCGAGTGGTTTAAGCGCTCCATCCAGACGCTGGTGTATATCCCCCATTTTATGTCCTGGGTGGTCGTCGTTTCGATGTTTTACGTCATTTTCGAATCGCAGCAAAGCTTGTTTCAATCCATTCTCGAATCGCTTGGGTTCAAAAGCTTCTCCATCATGATGGAGCCAAGCCTGTTCCGTCCGATGTATATATTACAGGTGGTATGGCGGGATAGCGGCTGGGGCACGGTCATCTATTTGGCGGCGCTGGCGGCCATCAGTCCGGAGCTGTACGAAGCGGCGAAAATGGACGGCGCCGGACGTTTCCGGCAAATATGGCATATCACGCTGCCGGGCATCCGCAGCACGATCGTGGTCCTGCTGCTGCTGAAGTTAAGCGATATTTTGGAAACGAGCTTTGACCATGTATTTAACCTCGTTAACGCTCTGAACCGCGATGTCGGCGAGGTATTCGATACCTACGTGTACCGGGTCGGGTTAATTAATGGACAGCTCAGCTACGCAACGTCCGTCGGGCTGTTCAAAGGGGTCGTCGGCCTGATACTCGTCGTATTCGCCAACTGGCTGGTCAAAAAATTCGGCGAGGAGGGCTTGTACTAATGCGGGAACGAAGTTTGGGGAAATATGTGTTTGATGGCGTTAACGCCATCCTGCTCATCCTATTTGCGCTCATTACGATCATTCCGTTTATTCACGTCATCTCGAGCTCCTTCGCGTCGGTTGCGGAATACAATTCGAAAAACTTTCTGCTGATCCCGACCGAATTCTCGATGAAGGCGTACGATTATATTTTCACCACCAACGCGCTGCCCAAAAGCTTAGGCATCACCGTATTCATCACGGTGGTCGGCACGCTTGTCTGCCTGCTGTTTACGATTCTGTTCGCTTACCCGCTGTCCCGGCGGCGCTTTCACTTCCGGCGCACGATCATGTTCCTTGTTGTGTTTACGATGATTTTCCAGGGGGGCATGATTCCCGAATATTTGGTTGTAAAAATGCTCGGGCTGCTCAATTCCTACTGGTCGTTAATTATTCCGCGGGCCATCATCGCTTTTTATTTAATTATCATGATTAACTTTTTCCGGAACATTCCCGAGGAGCTGGAGGAATCGGCCAAAATGGACGGCTGCGGCGATTTGCGCCTCTTGTTCCAAATTATGATTCCGCTTTCGCTGCCGGCGATTTCCACTTTGACGCTGTTTTACGCCGTTTTTCAATGGAATACGTACATGCATGCGATTCTTTACATCAACGATACGGAGAAGTGGCCGATTCAGGTGCTGCTGAGGCAGATTGTTATGGTGTCCCAAGCCGGGTTCGTCGAACAGGGTTCTGTCGAAGGCGAATCGTCGATTCCGCCCGATACGGTGAAGATGGCCGTCATTACAGTGGCTACCGTGCCGATTCTGCTGGTTTATCCGTTCCTGCAAAAATATTTCGCCAAAGGCGCGTTGGTCGGCTCCGTAAAGGGCTAACCGGGTTAGGAGGAACACATCCATGGAGAAATATTGGGTCGCCAAAAAAGCGGAGATTGCCGAAGGCACCTGTAAAATCGTGACCGTCAAAAACGCCGAATACGGCATCTACAACGTCAAAGGCGAATATTACGCCTGGCGTAACGCTTGTCCCCACTTCGGAGCCCCCGTGTGCAAAGGTGTCATCACCGGCACACGGCTGCCTTCGGGCGTATATGAATATAAGCTTGGACGCGACAACGAAATCGTCAGATGCCCGTGGCACGGCTGGGAATTCGACCTGCTGACCGGCGAGCATCTCGTCGATCCGGCCACTAAACTGCGCCAAGGCAAAATCAGCGTTGAGACGGGCGCCCAGGAGAACTTGGAAAAAGCCGATCTGGAGCTGCAGTCGGACGATATTTACATGTGGTTGTAATGGCTTTCAACATAAACCAATGAACTTCAAAAGGGGAGGATGTTTAATGAAAAAGCAAAAAATGTACAAATCATGGGGTCTGCTGTTCAGCTCGGTTCTGGCTGTATCCGCCATACTGTCTGCTTGCCAAACCTCTGGTACCAATCCCGGCGCAAGCTCGGCCTCGGGCACCGGCGGGAACGCCGCTGCGGGCTCAAACTCCGGCAGCAAGCAAGGCGCGGCGGAGCCGGCCGGACCGGCAACCGTGTCGATGCTGAACGTGTACTTGTCCAACACCGCGCCCAAGGCGGACGGACCGATCGTCAAGGAAACGGAGCGCATCGCTAACGCCAAGCTGAACATCACCTACGTGCCGTTTAACGTGTACAGCGAGAAGTTGAACGTTACGATGACATCGGGCGACATGCCGCAGGCGATCATGGTCGAGAACCCTTTTGTCACCTCGATCGTTAACGGCATCCGCGCAGGGATGTTCTGGGACCTTACCCCTTATTTAAACGAGTTCCCGAACTTGAAAAAATACGATCCGCAAATTATGAAAAACCTTTCCGTCGACGGCAAATATTACGTGATTCCGCGCCCCCGTCCGCTCGTGCGGCTGGCGACCATTATCCGCAAGGACTGGCTGGACAACGTCGGCTTGTCCGAACCCAAAACGGTCGACGAGTTCTACAACATGCTGAAAGCGTTTAAAGAGAAAGACCCGGACAAAAACGGCGTCAACGACACGTATGGCATGATGATTTACGAAAACAGCATCCCGACGGAAATATTCGCCTGGTTCGGCGCGCCGAACAACTGGAAGGTCGATGACAGCGGCAACTTTGTCAAAGACGTAGAAACCAAAGAATACCGCGAAGGGCTGCGTTTCGTCCGCAAGCTGTACAATGAAGATTTGATCAACAAAAACTTCGCTATTGTCGTCCGCAACGAAGCGAGAAAAGATCTGTACAACAACAAAGTCGGCGCAAGCATCGAAGCGATCGACGCGGTCGTGCCGTTCTATTACTTCCAAATGCAAGACACGAAAAACTTCTATAAAATGACCGTCAGCCCGCCGATCAACGGCAAAGCATACGCGGCTTCCGGCCATTATGGCGGCGCGCTGATCTCGAAAACAAGCGTCAAAACGGAGAAAGATCTGCGCCAGGTACTGCGTTATTTCAACGCGGTCAATAGCGATGAGGCTAAAGCGGAGTTCGTCAAAGTCGCGCAGGAAAACGATAAGAAACCGGCAGCCGAGCAGTTCAATCTGGACGATCTCAAAAATCTGGTCACTACCGATGCGATCGTGTATCCGACGGGAACAACCGATACCGACACACTGCTGAAAAGCCGGATGACCGAATATGCCGCCATCAGCATCCCGGACCCGTCCAGCGCTCTGATTTCTCCTACGCAAACCGAGAAAAACGAGCAGCTCAAAACCATTTTGACCGACGCGCGCGCTCAGTACATTATGGGTAAAATCGACGATGCCGGCTTTGACGCCGCAGTCGCCCAATGGAAAAAAGTCGGCGGCGATCAAGTGGCCAAGGAACTGGCCGATCTGTACAAAAAAAGCAAGTAAATTCATGGCGGGATTGTACCTTCAAAAGGTGCAATCCCTCATCTTCCTTCCATGAGCTTGTGTGATATGATAAAGATACAACAGCAATATGGCGTAAGCGGAGGACAACATGAAAAGATTGCGGACATCGAGCTTTTTCAAAAAATTAGTGCTGCTCAGCTGCGTGATCGGGATATTTCCCGTTATCCTGCTAGGTTACCTGTCTTTTCACAAGTCGTCCTCCATCTTGCAGGAAGAGGTTACGTCCAGCAAACGCCTGATCCTAAAGCAGAACAAGGAAAAAGTAGAATATTTGCTGAAAACGATCGACACGCTGACGACCCGGACCATCAGCGGGCCTGTCACGACCAACACGATCTCGATGCAGACGGTGCTTGGGTTTCCTTTTGATTATGAATACCAGAACGTGTTCGAGAAGCTGATCTATGAGCTTGTGCAGATTCAGGTGTTCGAGCTGGGGATTCAAGACGTCAACATGATGAGTTACCGGCAAAATTGGGTTGTCGAAGGCGGCGCGATCTACCCGATGAACGGCCGCCCTCTCATCGAAGCCCACGACGCTTACTTGTACAAGCTGCAGTCCATGCTGCAGTCGTACCGGGACGACTCCCGCCGTTCTTATTGGAAGCTGATTCAGGACGACAAGGCCGGTTATGTGCTTAAGCTCATTAAGCATATTCCCTTGAACTCCACCAACCCGGACGGCATCATCACCGTGAATGTGCCGATGCCGGAAATCGGCAAACGTCTGACCGGCGATGCCGACGAAGGCCACACGTTTATCCTTGACGATACGGGCGCAGTGCTGGCCAGCTCCAATAGCGAGGACATCGGCGGCAGCATGCAGGGCGAAAGCTACTATCAGCAAATTGCCGGCAGCGAAGAGCAGGAAGGTTTTTTTGTATTCGACCAGCACAATCAGAAATATGTCGTCAATTACAATCATGCCTTGTACAACAATTGGACGTACGTTTCAATCACGCCTTTAGAGCATTTGATGAGCAAATCGGACGGCATCAAGCTGTATACAATTCTTTTTGCGGCTATCCTGATTGTTCTTGTCATTACAACATCGGTCATCGTTTCGCATCGGCTCTACTCGCCCATTCATCAAATTTACCGTTCGATCCAGCCGGATCGCAGGCAAATGCAGAACAACGAGCTGAATTATATCGGCGAGCATTTGACCGAGCTGACGCGCTCCAGCACAAGGCTCAAAGATGAAATCGGGCTGCTGCACAATCAGACGCGCGAATTTTTCGTATTAAAGCTGCTGCTTGGAGATATGAAGCTGGATTCGGTCGAAGAGCAGCTGGAACAACACGAATTTCCGGCGGGCTGGGACCAGTGGTGCGTGCTGGCGGTGCAGATCGATACGCTGGAGAACACCCGTTATACCGATAAAGACTTGGACCTGATGTTGTACGCCATCCACAATATCATCGAGGAGCTTGTGCCCCAGCCGATGCGGTTAAGCCCGGTCATTTTAAGCCAGGGACTTGTCCTGATTCTTGGCGGCGGACTGGACGAGGAAACGCCGTTTAAGGTGCAGGTGTTTAATAAAACCGAAGAAATCCGCAGTACCGTCAAACAATACTTGAATTTAAAAATCAGCATCGGCATCAGCAGACAATATACCAGCTTTATCTACGCGCCGCTGGCTTACCAGGAGAGCTTGGACGCGTTGGCTTACCGGGTAAGACTGGGCTCGGAATCGATTTTGTTTATCGACGAGGTGGAGCCCGGTTCGGAGCATACGTTTCGTTATCCCAAGGAGCTGGAATTTCAAATTATGGAGGCGATCAAGCAGTCGAATCAGGATCTCGCGAAGGAAAGATTGCATGCGATTATCGCCCATTTTTTTGAAAAGCTCGTTCACCACTACGACTACCAGCATATTATCGGACGGCTGTTTCACAACTTGACCGGGCTTGTTCAGGATGCAGGCGCGTCGGTACAGGAAGTATTCGATAAG
The DNA here is from genome assembly GCF_004307995.1 of Paenibacillus thalictri. GTDB lineage: Bacteria > Bacillota > Bacilli > Paenibacillales > NBRC-103111 > Paenibacillus_AF > Paenibacillus_AF thalictri. Next base: position 125,844 of record NZ_SIRE01000015.1, read on the forward strand.
GAGATTTTTTCTTCGGATCTGCTGGTGCGCATGCATACGTCCGAGCAGGTCGAGGCCTGGTTCTGGAAGCAGATTATCGAACCCCTGCTCATCTGGACCGAAGAGCGCCAGCGCAAGCAGGACGTCAACATATCCAAGCTGATGATTGCCGAGGTCGAGCAGCATTACGATCAGGATTTGAGCGTTGAAATGTTTGCCGCGCGTCTTCATTACCATCCGAGTTATATCAGCCGGGTATTTAAGAAAGACACGGGAGTGAATTTCTCCGAGTACTTGTCGAATTATCGAATCGAAATTGCGAAGCGCTGGCTTGCGGAAACGGATATGAAAATTGCGGACATCGCCGAAAAGCTTCAATACAGCACCGCTTCCAACTTCAACCGCAACTTTAAGAAAACCGTGCAAATCACGCCAAGCCAGTATCGCGAACAATATAAATAGGGAGCGATAAGATGAGACAGATCAGCTATTTGCCCGCCAGCAGAGTGATTTCATCGGAGGCGCAGCTGCCCGAGGGCAAAAGTATTGCCAGAGGCTGGAGCGCCGTACAAGTCGGCGAAGGGAACGGCCGGATGGAGCTGGAATGGCGGTGCCCGGACGGGGGCGGCCCGCTGGAGCCGAAACGTGCTACCATGGAAGGGAGCCCTGCGGAGGTTTCCAACCCAAACTCGCCGTTGGACCTTTCACAGGGAGACGGACAAGGTGTCGATGGGATCAGCCGGGGCAGCCGCCTGCGGATTACGGTGGCGCTGGATTACCGGGACGCGCAGCAAGTAGAGGTCACGCTGCGCCAATCTAACGTGACGATCGGCGCGATCGATATCCGTTATGCCTACGTATTTCAACCGTTCGAGCTGGCTCTTACCGCGGAGCAGACGGCCGCTGTGCTCAGCGAAGGCTTGTGCCTCACATTGCGCGGCGGCAGCCAGCCCTTATGGGTGTTCGATACGCTGGATGGCGTGGAGGAACGGGTGCTGTTCGCCCCGCATCTGCTGATCGGCGAACCCGAGTCGCATGTGGAGGAAGCCATGCACACGATGCTGTCGCTGTCCTCGCTGCAGCCTTTTGGCTGGATGGAGGGCTGCGTGCTGGACGGGCTGCACAGCTTGCGGGCGCTGCTCGGCGATAGCCGTGTCGACCCGGCGCTTGATCTGCATTTTCGCCAATTTTTTAACGACCGCGGCGATCTGCTGTACGAGGATTTGCACGGACAGAAAGCCGACGGTACGTTTACGACGATTGAAGCGACGTTACCAGTCGCCGTCATTGCGCAGTATCGCCCCGAGCATCCTGTCATCGACAAGGCGGTAGCTTTTTTCAAGGCCAAGGGGATGAAAGACGGCAAAGCCGTTGTGGACGATGACATGGTGTCCGCGGAAGGCTCTTACACCGTCGCTTATCCGCTGGCCGTAATCGCCAAACGCCGCGGGCGCAAAGACTTGGCCGAGCAGGCGATCGCGCAGGTGCTGCTGCGCCGGGACTGTCTGGCGCGGGACCGCCACGTCTACCTGCGTTATATGATGCGTTCGCAGGAGCATACGTTCCGCAGCTGGGCCCGGGCATTCGCGTGGTATTGCCTCGGCCTTGTGAAGACGTGCAGCGAGCTGCTCGATTCGCCGTTCGCCCAGCTTGCAGGAATGGGCGAGCTGCAGGCGGAGATCGCCCGTATCGCTCAGGTCGCTGCCGATTGGAGACAGCCGGGCGGGTTGTGGTCGTGCTTTTTGGACGACGCTTCCACGGGTATCGATACATCCGGCTCGGCAGGCATCTCCGCGGCGCTGGCGCTGGCGGCCAGACGCGGGCTGCTGCCCGCCTCTTATATGGAGCTGGCACGGGACAATCTGCAAGCACTCTCCGTATATTTGACGCCGGACGGGCTGATGAGCGGCGTCGCTCAGCATAATGCCGGAGGCATGGAGCTGCAGCGCAGCGGCTACCGGGTCATCTCGCAGATGGGGCTTGGCCTGTGGACGCAGTTGTATGCGCAGGTGAATGCGGAGCGGCAGCCAGAGTAAGCTCAGACACCGGTCACAGAAGGCGTAGAAAAAACGTCAAGAAATAAATGAAAGGCCTCCTATTGTTTAGATGGTGTCTAACAATAGGAGGCCTATTTCATGCTCGCCCGACGTTTTTAGATCCTTGAGGTTGCTTTTGCACGTTGCCCGAAATGAGCGTTGGGAGTAAGCCACCCCACATTCATGTCTTCATTTCGCACATCACATTCAACCGCGCTCCGAACGCATATCATCCGGCGTCACATCCCCTTCCTCGAACGACTGGCCGCCCCGCTAACGTTTACAACCCTTCGTGAAAAAGCGCTTCCGCAAGCAAAACGATCGTAAGAGCTTGTCCATAAGCGGTCGGCGCGATCGCGATTTTTTTGTAGTCTTCTTTTTCCTTGCCGATCGGCGTTCCTGCGGAAACATTCAGCACCGTGCCGTCTTCGGAAATGTTCCGTAATACGGCGGCAACCGCTTTACGGCAGGGCTCCATATAGCTGGAATCGAGCAGACCCATGCGGATGCCCTTGAGCATACCGGCGGCAATCGCAGCCGAGCCGGAAACCTCGGTGTAACTGTCGCTGTCATCCAGCAGCGTATGCCATAACCCGTCAGCGCTCTGCAGCTGCACCAGCCGGTCAACCTGCGTTTTATAAGTATCGCCGATCAGACGGCGGGACTCCGCCGGTATCGCATCCCGGACGATGTCGAGATATTCGGGAGCGGCCAGCGTGTACCAGCTGTTACCGCGGCACCAGTGGGCTTCGCTGAAGTTGTTTGCATTTTTGAAATCATAACCGTGATAAAACAAACCGCTCTCGCGGTGAAAAATATATTCAATATGAACGGCGAATTGATGATCGGCCTCCGCGATCCACGCCGGATTATTGTACTTTTGGCCCATCTTGGCGGTAAACAGGACAACCATAAATAAAGTATCGATCCAAATCTCCTGATCGTGCAGATTGACCGTCGATTTTGAGGTATCGCCGGAAGTCACGTGCTGAATGCCGTTTTCTTTCGTCCGCGGGCAGTCTTTCTCCACCCATTGCATCCATTCCAAGGCGAGCTTCTCGATTTGCGGTAAATCCATCAAAGTAAGCAGCGGCGCGGTTGTGTTTACATTATGCAAAGGAAGGCCGCGGGCGATCTGCTCTTCAGCCCAATTCGCGAAATATTCGCGGAAATCGCCAAAGCCCTCTTGGTTCGTAAGTTTATTCAGTCCGTACAACCCGATACCTTGCGGCCAGTCCCATTCCTCCATGCCAAAATCCCGCGGATAATAACCGAGCACCTTGCCCTCTTCGGCCAACGCCTTGAATTCGCTTTCATTGTCCGGCCTTTTTAAATTCATCAATTGATTGATAATTTTCTTCAGCTCTTGTCGAATGACTTCCTGCATGATGATCAGCTCCTTCTTTTTACAAAAACGTAGACTCGCGGGGGCTCAAGCTTTCCGGCAAATTGATCCGGGCTCCTGGCGGAAAGGGTACGGGGCCGTTCAGCAGCGGGTCGCCGGTCTCTTCCATCCATTCTTTTAACCGCAAGCTCATCGTTTCATAGACATGCGAATATTTCTCATCCTTCGCCAAGTTGACGCGCTCGACAGGATCCAAAGCAAGATCAAACAGCATTTCCTCACAGTATGCTTCATCCTGCAGGCCATGCTGAAGCATAAACGACTTGGAACCGCCGTCGTCGATATTGGCGAGCGTCGGACGGAACCTGTCGCCAAATCTGCGGATATACTTGTAGCGGTCCGTTCGAACACAGCGCATCGGTTCATAGGCGGCATGGTAAGTGACCTCGGCGAACACCTCGGACCGGACGGAGTCCGTCTTGTTTTGCAGCAGCGGCAGCAGGGATACCCCTTGGGTATGTCCCGGCGCTTCGACTCCTATCATATCATAAATGGTAGGGAGCAGGTCTATATGGGAAACAAGACCATCGACCGCCCTCCCGTTGCTGAAAGAAGGATGTTTCATAATCAGCGAAACGCCAATGCCGGTATCATACAGATTGCACTTCATCCTCGGAAAAGCAGGCCCATGATCCGTTGTATAGATGATCAGCGTATCGTCTTCCAGACCGGACGACCGCACGGCTTCAAGCACAATCCCAACGCAAGCATCCATGGTTCGCGCCGACATCATATAAGCGGCTGTATCCTTGCGATTTTCTGCGGTATCCGCGAGCGGAAACGGCGGAATCACATAATCGGGGTTAATCGTCCCGTCCAGCTCAGGGAAATCCCGATGTGTATTAAACATGCCAAACGATAGAAAAAAAGGCTGCTTTTTGCCGCTCGCTTGAATATATTCGGCCGCCAGCGCCGCGTTATGCAAATCGTCCTTATCGCTGCCCGCCGATTTCGCCAAAATGTGCCTATAGCCGATCGACGAGGCGTCAGCGGCTTCATGCTGAACACCGCATAACACGGTTTCGTACCCGAGGCCTTTCAGTTGGCGCACGACGTGCTGATCGTAGTTGTTAAGGGAGAACCCGCGATGCGCCAACCCTATCATGCCGTTGGAGTGGGGAACCATGCCGGTCAGCAGAGCAGAACGGCTGGGCGAACAAGTCGGTCCTGCACAGTAGGCGTGCCGGAACAAAACGCCTTCCCGGGCAAAAGCCATAACATTCGGAGTAGGAACCGCATGTCCGTACGGTTCGATGTACCTTCCCGTATCGTGAGAGTGCATGTAAATGATATTCATCAAAACATCTCCTCCTCTTTCTTGAAATAATCGGAAGGGCGGCTTCCGATTACGCCGCGAAACACTTCGCTGAAATACGTTGGCCTTATGCATGCAAGTTGCACGCTCCAACGGTCAGGAGCGCCTTTATTTGTCAAAAAAATCGAAGTTATCATTTTTAACGGACGGGAGCGTCTTTATTTGCTCAAAAAAGTCGGGGAAACCCCGATGATAGGCCGAATAACAGCGCTGGTGTCCGCCCCATTAAGTAAACCGCAGATTTGGTTTACATTGCTGCGCGCAGGTCCGTTAGAGAGTAAGCCTCCTAACGTTGGGGATGCACAATGAATCGACAGTCTCACTCAGTCCGTCCGTTATCCATTCGGATGGATTCTAAGTCCGGAACGGGTCGCCACGCATAAAAGAAGCTTGATCATTCCTGTGACGATACTTTGGTCAAGCGACTCTGATCCTGACAACATTGGCCCGTTGCCAGCAGACCCTTCGCCTTCTGAATGCGAAATTTGTTCAAATAGGAGGACAAACGTTTCCCCGGTCACCTTCTTAAACAGCTGGCTCAAATAATTGCGGCTGACGAACAATTGCTTCGCGATATCGGAAAACCTAATTTTTTGGGCATTAGAGAACATAATGTCTTCGGTATTAATGAAGCTCAACGTATTCCTTAACCTGCTGAATCAATTGATGGAACGCTTGCTTAGCTGCGGGAAATATTTCACCTTCTCCCCAAAAAAACGATAACAACCATATTTTCATTATAATCCAAACGGATGGCCTTTCACGGGTTATTTTCGACTTCGCATCCATGCAAAGGCTCATCTATGATGTTCGAGGCTACTGAATAAGTGGACGCTGCATGTGCGAAGTTATTCCCTAGGGTCGCTGGTTGTCTGCGAATTGCTTGGATGATACCCGCTTTATGGCGGGTGAAATTCGTGGACAAAAGCGAACGCTGGCGCTGCTCCAGCATGATTTCACTCACTTCGCTGCTTTTTCAGTGACCTTATGATGTTGACGGCTCCTTATAGGCAAAAAATGGACCCGCAGCAAGAGCTGCAAGTCCATCTTGTTTTTTGAGTTATTTCACAAACATATTTTCTGGAGTCCACGCCATGGTTTGGAAGGTATATCCGGCGGTGCCGGCTTGTCCGCTATTCCCGCTGGTACCGCCATTCCCACCATTCCCGCCGCTTGCTCCGCCTCCGCCGCCGCTGCTTGCGCTCGCAGTTCCGCCCGAAGGTAATCCGGCAGCACCTCCCATTACTAGCAACGATCCGCTGACGCTTGGGCTAGTCTTTGAAATCAGATGGATGATGCCCCCACCTCCGCCCCCGCCCCCTGCAACAGCCGTTCCATTGGTCGAGTAACCGTTTGAACCGTTGCCGCCAATCGCCCTAATGGTACCCGAGATGGCTAGGTTGCCCTTCGCTCCGATTACGATGATTCCGCCGCCTCCGCCACCCGTCCCGGCAATTGTGGGACCGGGAGTTTGCGGATTTACCGCATCGGCGCCGTTCGCATTGATCGAGCCGGTTACATTCAAGGTAACATTGCCTTTTGCAACCATGACAAGCGAACCGCCTCCTTCTCCCCCTGTCGTAGTAGTCAGCCGTTTCCCCGCACCGCCCGCTGCCGCTCCCGGTAAAGTTAATTGCGCTGCTTGCAGTTGGGAAAGCCCCTTGCCGCCAACACCTAAACCCGATTCAGCCAACGATATGCCGGGATGCGGATTGCCGGCGCCGGTATCCTTGGCACCTGTGTCGACACTGATAATTCCCGAAATGTTGATATCGCCCGACGAGCGGATCATGGTGCCGCTTGGAACAATGAGAGTGCCTAAAATATTAATGGAGGAAAATTGTAAGCCTACTCTACCGCCTAGCGAACTGAAGCCGCTAGTTGTAGTTAAATCCGTGGTTGTACCCGCCGGTACATAAAATGCACCATCCGATCCGTCACCATATAGGCTTGCACCTTCTGCGGCCGGGCCCTGCGGCCCTTGCGGGCCTGTTGCTCCTGTCGGGCCTTGCGGACCCATGGGACCGGCAGGCCCCGTCGCTCCTGCAGGGCCAACCGCTCCCGGGTCTCCGGGATCGCCCTTATCTCCCTTGTCTCCCTTCGCTCCTTGCGGTCCCGTCGCACCCGCAGGGCCTATCGCTCCCGGGTCTCCGGGATCGCCTTTATCTCCCTTGTCTCCTTTCGCTCCTTGCGGTCCCGTCACACCCGCAGGGCCTATCGCTCCCGGATCCCCGGGATCGCCTTTATTCCCCTTGTCTCCCTTTGCTCCTTGCGGACCCGCCGCTCCCGCTGAGCCTACCGCTCCCGGGTCCCCGGGGTCGCCTTTCAAGCCTTGCGGCCCTGCTTGACCTGCCGTCCCCTGCGGACCTTGAAGTCCTACTGGTCCTTGGTCGCCTTTTAGCATCAACGTATACATTTTCTGATTTGCCGCGCAGCTGCCGTCCGGCGCTATGAGATTGATTTGTCCATTGTCGCTGACGCAAATTGGAATGGAATCAAGCAAGGTCGACGCAGCTCCTGCTCCTTGCGGATAAATGCCAAATAATAAAAGGCCGATTGCCATCGCTGTTTTCATCATTAACTTTATATTTTTCACGGGTCTCCAGCTCCTCTCGCATTATGTATCATGTTATGGGATGAATCGTATAAGCTGCAGCATACGTTTGAGCATCGTCACCGCTTCCGCCCGTGTCGTAAGGCTTGCCGGCCGGAACGATCCGCCCCCTTCAACGATTCCCAGTTGCCCGGCAATCCTTACATCGTCCAGCGCCCACCGGGATATGGCCGGCTCGTCGGTAAACGGGCTATAGGCTGCCGGAGCGCCGGTTTGTTTAACCGATGTATAGTTCATGGCCCTAACGATCATGGCGGCCCATTCTTCCCTGGTGATGTTCTGCATCGGACGGAACGTCCCGTCATCATATCCCGAGATCAAGCCCGCCCGATAAGCGGCACCAACCGCCGTTTCGTACCAGCCCCCGTTGGCATCGGCAAATGGGCTTTTGTCACCGGTCTCCGCCAGCCCCAAAGACCTGACCAGCAGTGCCGCCGTTTCCGCTCTGGTAATGGCCGCATCCGGCTCAAACGCATCCTTGCTTTTTCCTTGAACAATCAGCTTGGAAGCCATCTTTTCCACATCGTTGCTTGACCAGTGGCCCCGTATATCTGCAAACGTCTCGAAACGGTTGATGACAGTGTAGATACTGGCTCCTTGACGTTTCATCACAGCCAACCACCGGCCGTTTTCCTGTTCGAAGGTTGTCGGAACATACTGGAATTGGCCGGTTGCCGGGCTCCACCACACACCGGTGGCGGTTTCCGGAACCGAATCCGCATTCAAAGGAAGCGTCCGCGTCACATACTGTTGAAAAGCTTGGATAAAAGTGCTTGAGCCGTCCTCTCCGGTTACTTGGATTTCAAACTCCAGCGGCGAAGCCAGCAGCTCAGCCTGGATCGATTTGGCCGACTGCTCCATAGCTTGGTAGGTAGGCCGATCCGGTTCACGAATGCTCACTTTAAAGACGATAGCCTCGTCCCGCAGGCCGTATTTTTGACTGAAAACGCTTGAATCGATTTCCGAGACCGGCAGCAATATCGCCGCGGAACCGGCGCGAATATGCAGCATCGCTTGCGGATTGATTGCCGCTAGTTGTTTCCAATTGGCTGCCGTTATGTAAATTTGTCCTCCAGCAGTCGATATTTTCAGATAAACGACGCCCTTCGATAGCTCATCGGGAGATATAACGATCGGCTCTCCGGCCTGCCCATCCTCGGAAACTACCTGAATGGCAAATCCGGCCGATACCGGATTGAGAGCAGGTGCAGGCTGATGGGATGAGCTTCCTGCATACCCCGGTACATAGACATTGCCTTGATTGTTGTCCGATACAACAATCGCCGTCTCTGCCGTAAGTCCGCCGTAAGTGGCAATAGCTACCGTTTGTCCCTTGCCTATCGCTTTTACGATACCTCCGCTATCGATTGTGGCAATAGAAGAGTTCGCGATGCGGTAATCTGCATAGGGTGTTACATTGCTCGCCAGCCCGTTAGAATCGACAGCCTGCAAACTTGTAGCAATCATCTGCCCGGCAGTAACCGGATAAGAGGACTCACCAAATTGCAGCCCGGTCCACTTGGTTGATGCGCCGCTCTCCGTAAATGTCACATAAACACTGGACGGGACCGTCACTCCATTCAGGCTGGCTGTAATTTGCGCGGTTCCCGGAGTGGTTGGCGCCGTTAGGATCGCTTTGTAGGCTCCATAGGTTTCATAAGTGACAGAGAGCGCTGCCGGAATGGAGCTGCCGTTCGGAACCGCGGCTGGGATCGCTCCCTGGTTCAATTGAATTTCCAGCGGGCCTACAACTGGACCGGGATTGCCGGAAATTCTCCCCACACTCCCATAAACCACCGAGACAATCCTCGCTTCATAACGGCCATACGTTTCAAAGGCTACACTGCCCACACTCCCCAAAGTCGTGAAAATTTGCAGCGAGCTTGCTTGCTCAGTAACGTCATTGCCGTACCTGTCTTTCAAAAGCAATGAAATCGCAGTCTGACTGACGCCATCGGCAGGCAGCGACGTGGTGTTAGCCGTGACAACCGAATGCGCGGCGGATGGAGCACCCGCCTGAAAACTCACCCGTGCAATGTCCGGAACGGCAACCCCATCCACTTCCGCGCTAATCAACGCAACTCCTGCAGTAACCGGAGCGGTCAGCACCGACGTATATTGCCCGTACACCGAGAAAGCCACGCTTCCGTCCATATGTCCCAGCGTAGTCTTGAAAGTTATCCTCTCGGGCGATATAGCGGCATCCCGATCGAACTGATCTTTTAACAGCAGCACGACATGTGTCTGACTTGTTCCATCCGCTGGAACAACAGCTTCGTTTACGTACACCGTTCCTTTCAGCGCCGCATCTGCGGCATAAGCGGGAGCCTCGCTTTGGACGATACCCAGAAGCAGCATAACGATCATCATGCAAGCTACGGCCCTTGTCCAAAAGCAAGCTTTCGCTCGTTTGTGCATAAACATCGTTCAGCCCCTACTTTCATTTGCTGAATTTGGCAAGTTCATCGAATCAAATCAAGTGGCATTGATCTCTTATCAACCAACATACCAGCCAAAAATAGCTGCAAACTGAAAAGAAAGCGCTTTATGTTAGGTTTGGCGGAACCAAAGAAGCAAAATAAACTTATTCTGATCAAAATCGCCATAAAAAGCATCGCTCATAAGAACATCTGATCGAAGTCCTTTCGGTGAAGTACATTCGTGTCCTGGCGGAAGCTTTTCTTGCGAGCAGAAAGTTGAATAAGCGCTTCAGCGTTTTGATATAGTTAAACGTTCCTTACCTTAAAAAAACCTGCGGCATCATTGTTTAGCCGCAGGGTTCTTCCACTTCATATAGATACGGTTGTCTGACGAACTAACGGAGGGAAGATTCTATTCCGCGCCCTCCAGCTCGACCCCTTTGCCAAGACGCTGCGCTTCCCACAAATAATAAGCGGCTACGCCGATATCGAATACGGCAAGCCCCATCGGATTAAAAAACACCGTCTCCTGAGCAGCTGACCCGCCCAACCCGTCACGGCATACGATATCGGCTAACGTAAGCACATCCGTCTCACGCAAGCCGCATTGGATGTGAAGCTGCTCCACGTCGGTGTTTTCGCGGCAAACCTCCTGCCAATCGTCGACCACGACCGCCTTCACATTCGCTACGCTCTCCGGCTTATAATCGCGCAGCGATACATTCAGCAGCAGTTTGCCTTCCCCTGGCGGTTCATCGATATATCTTTCCGCGGATACCGTACATGTGGCCACAACGTCGGAGCCCCGATAAACTTGCCGCCAATCGTCCGCTATGTCCGTGATACCACGTACAGCTTCGGGAACGGTGTCCGGGTCGATGCCTCTTAAGTCATACAAGGCGACCCGCTCCAGCTTATCCCCCAATACGCTGATCAACATATCCAGATGGTGGCGTCCCACAGGCCCCCAGCCGATGATGCCCACCCGCAGTTGGGCCGGGCGCCTTGCAGCAATAAAAGCTTGAAGCATTCGCCCGCTGACTGAGGCTGTTCTAATACCGTTCAGCAAACCACTGTAGATGAACGCGGCGGGACGGCCCGTTGCCGTTTCGTTCAGAATGATCGTATTGTGGGCTCTTGGCAAGCCAAGCCGATGGTTGTCAGGATAACTGGCGATCCACTTGATGCCGGCCCTATCAAAGCTTCCGCCGACAAAAGCAGGCATGGCGATAATCCGGTTTTGCGGTTCGCGAAAGCGCAAATACGGCTTGAGCGGATGCGCGCAATCCCCGCTATCGTTAATCTTCACAACTTCACCGATGGCCTCGGTGAGCCGCTGCCAATCGATCCCGATTTCACGTATATGCCCGTCGTGTAAATACAGCATCGTTTACCCTCCCAACACGTAAGAAGCTGATCTGACACCCAGCTCCCTCCGCACCCAATCGTCGTCGTACACCGTCGTTAAGTACCGTTCACCGCGATCCGGCAGTATCGCCGCACACATCGCTCCCGCAGGAATAGCCGGGGCAATTTTGCGAATGGCGGCAATCACACCGCCCGAGGAGCCGCCCGCTAGAATCGACTCGCAGCGTACCAGATCCCGGCAACCCTTGACACATTCCGCGTCGGACACATGCACCACCCGATCGGCTACATCCTGCCGGTATAAAGCGGGTGTGATACCGGCACCCAGTCCGGGTAATTTCCGTTGACCTTTCTCTCCACCAAAAATAACGCTCCCTACAGCATCCACAGCTACGATTTGAGTAGACCACTGCCGGCTGTTCACATATTCCATGCAGCCGCGAATCGTTCCGCAGGAGCTGACACCGCAAAATAAATAATCGATCTCGCCCAGCTGGTCTCCGATTTCCTTCATGGTCGTCTCCGCATGAGCCATGTAATTGTCCGGATTTCCGTACTGATTGGTCCAATATGCTTTCGGCATATGCCGAACCAGCTCGCCCACTCTTCGGATCCTAGCCGGCAAAAATTCTCCTGTCTCCGGATCCGGCTCTCTGACCAGATCGATTTCCCCGCCGAAGCTGCGAATAATCCGCTTATGCTGCTCCGTCGTACGGGGATCAATTACGCAAATAAACCGCAATCCCAAATAACCGCACAGCTGTGCGAGACTGATAGCCAGATTGCCCGAACTGGATTCGATGACAACGGTGTCGCCGGTAATTTCCCCGCGCCGTATAGCCTCCCGCAGCATATACAAAGCGGGCCTGTCTTTGGAACTGCCCCCGGGATTCATCCACTCCAGCTTGCCATAGACCTGAAACGATTCGCCGCCGAACAACCGCCGGAGCCGGATTAACGGAGTACGGCCTATCGCGTCTGCTATTCCACCCTCAAGTTGCAATGCAATCCCTTCTTTACTCATAAAAAATTTTTTTGTTTTTTACCGCGCTGATATAAAGCGAATCTTCAAACACATCGGAGATAACCTGTATCCCGCCCAAAATTCGGGCTTGAATCATCATTCCGATCTCTGGAATGCGGCGCTCCAGATCATCTCGTACCCGCTCTAACGCCGCTGCCGTTGCCCTCGGGCTATGAACATATACGATTAAAGCGTTGCCGGCCACCTTGACGCGTACGCCGGCCCCTTCCAGATGGCGAAGCACTACGCTTTCAATATCGTAGATACTGATTTTTTCTCCGTGTTTGAGATCGGGGCCGATTCTCTTTACGACGCCGGTGAAGCTTTGCCGCAAGACGCCATCCACCCATATCGGGCGCAAATCGCGCACGACATCGTAAGTCACGTAACGCAGAGCGGGGAATGCTTCTCTTACCGCCGACGTCAGCACAAGCACCCGTTCGTCGTCATCCGCCAGCGGTTCCAAGCCATTATCGATTTCCTCCGGCCGCACTCCCTCCGCCCACAGCCCCTCCGTTACTAAATAGCGCCCATGCTCATGGGAAAAATATGCGATATTGCCGATTTCAATGGAGCCGTACGTGTCGGTGATGTGCTCCTCCCCAAGCCCCAATCGGCGGGCTGCCTGCCGAATCCACACGGGCGAGGCAATTTCCCCAACAAGAATGACATGGCGGATGCCATAAGCCGACGGGTCGCCGGAAGCGTGCAGGATACGGTCCAAAATAGACGGCATCGTATACAGTACTTCCGGCTGTAAAGCGGCCAACCGTTCGAGGTGCCTTTCAATCGGCAGCCGAAATGAGATCGATTCCGCTTCCATACCCAGGCTGCGAAACACATCGACAGCCGTCGCTTCCGCATGCCCTGTACCCATATCCGCCAAAGCCGACCGAAACCGCGTCGCTCCAAGAATAGCTCGGAACATGTTCAGCTTGATCCGTATATAATGCTCCTCATCCGAAGGGGAGTAATAAATCGTTTTACGGTGTCCGGAGCTTGTACCGGATGTACGATAGGCATGCAGATCAGCACGCCCGGACAACGGATTCGTATCCGCATAATAATGCTCCTCAAGTACCGAAGACGTCACAAAGGGGAGCTTTTCCAAAGGTTGCGCCGCCTCGTTCCCCCGCTTTATCCTTGGACGGCGCAACCAAGGAAACAACCGGTTCATTCGTCCGATCGTCTGCTGAATATCCGCCCGTTCCATAAGCTGCTCCCCTTTCCCGTTTGTTGTGCCAATGCCTTGATAATACGTTTCTATAACATATGCGGGTTATCTGTACTCGTTCTTTCTCATCTTGCAAAAAAATCGAGAAGTTCGAATACGGGAAGAGCCCGCGACAGCACTCATGAAGCCCATCCGACGTATGCTGTAAGGAATAAAGCGCTCTGACCGCTTCGACATGGAAAAGAGGAATCAACGTGGGAACTAACCGGAAAACGGTTACAAGAGTGATCAGCAAGCTGGTGAAAACAAGACTGCTGCTTCACCATCGGCAATTGGCGAAGCACATCCCCGATACGCGTCCGTTTACACGGCGTCATTTGGCCAATATGCTGAACCGCTACAAAATGGTGTATGTGAAGCCGGACGGCGGCTCACTTGGCGTTGGAGTGGTGCGGGTGGAGAAACGAGGGTCTTCGTACCGGTATCAAAGCGGTATTAGATCGTTTACGTTCGGCACATTCGAGGAATTGTTTACAACGTTAAAGAAACATGCCGGCAGCAGGCGCTACCTGGTCCAGAAGGGAATCCACTTGTTGAAGTTTGAAGGCCGCCCTTTCGACTTTCGCGTTATGATCCAAAAAAATCCCGCCCGTCAATGGGAGCCTACCGGAACGGTCGGCCGCGTCGCCCATCCGCGGAAAATCGTCACCAACGGCAGCCAGGGAAGCACCATCTATCCTGCCACAGACCTGATGAAGGGGCATGCCGATGGCCATAAAGCCGTCGAGGTGCTGCGGCAAATGAACCGGATCGCCCGTTTGACCGCCGCCCGGTTCAGCCGCACCTATCCCGCAATCAACGAGTTGGGACTCGATATCGCAGTGGATCGCAACATGAAGCCGTGGATCCTGGAAGTAAACACCCACCCCGACCCATGCCCGTTCACCAAGCTGGAGGATAAGAAAGCGATCCGGAAAATCGTCGCTTTCGCCAAAACTTACGGCAGGCGGTACTGCTTGAAATGCGCGAAGGCCAAGAAAGGGCGTTGAAGCCTGCCGCAAGCAGGTACATTCAAGAAATTCGGGGACAATCGGCGATTGTAAGTATGATTCGCTCATGCAATATTCACTTTTTCAGCGGCTACGTCCCGCCAAAAACATCACTCTGACGCAACAGGCGGGACGTGGCGCGCAAAACTGTACCTTTGATAGCTTACTTGCAGATTGGGGCATCGGCGCACCCCGTGGGTGCCGTCCCGCTGTTTAGCTTACTTTAAAATGATTGACCGACTGCCTCATATTCTGCGAAATTTGGCTTAACGAATGTGCCGAGCTGGCCATGCCGTTGAGAAAATCAAGCTGCCTTCCGGTGTTTTCGGCAACTGTTGTGGCCAAGGAAGACGAATGCTCGGCGATGGTGTTCATTTCCTCGATCGATACGGACACCTGCCGGGAACTGGCCGCCAACTCTTGAGCAGCCATCGCCGCACCATGAATGCTCCGGTTGACATCTTCCGCGGAAGCTACAATATTCGCAAAGGATATCTCCACTAACCCCATGCTTTCAAGCCCCTTATCCACTTCGCCCAACCCTTGCTTCATCGTAATTGCTACTTGATTCGTATCGGTCTGCACCTGCTTAATCATAGTCCCGATATGTTTCACCGCATTAGCCGATTGCTCGGACAGCTTCTTTACCTCTTGGGCGACAACGGAAAACCCCCGGCCGTATTCTCCCGCCCGCGCCGACTCAATCGCCGCATTAAGAGCCAGCAGGTTTGTCTGCTGAGATAAATCTCCGATCAGATTGACAATATGGCCGATATTGCGGGAATGCTCCTCCAGCTGACGGATTCCCTGCTCCCCGCGGACCACCGCCTCGCTGATTTTGTGCATGACTTGAACGACGGCTTGAACAGAGGTATCGCCTTTCCGCGCTTGCAGGGACGCTTCTTCGGCCATATCCGAAACTTCTCCGGTCGAGTCAGCAATTTTTTGCAGACCGCCAATAATTTGACCGATGGCCACGCGGGTCTGATTAGCTCCTTCCATCTGGCTGCCTGCTCCTGCAGCTACGATTTTGATCGATTGCTTCACCTCGCCGGCTGCCTGGACATTGCGCTCGCAATGATCGAGCAGTTGCCCCGACGAAGCTGCTACCGTATCCGACGTATTGTGAATTTGCTTGATCGTCTCCCGGAGGTTCACGACCATCCGATTTAAAGATTCGACCAGCAGCCCGATCTCATCGCGGTTTTTCACCTTGAGGACATCGGCCGAAATATCCCCTTCGGCAATTTTTTGCAATGCTCCGGACACCTGCCTTACCGGCGCAGCAATGTGCGCCGAAATGAGCAGCGCCAGACCGATAGAAAAAACGACAGCCAGAAAAACGGCGATCCCCGTGTTGCGGATAGCGTTATAATAGAGCCCTTCGCTGTTGTGGGACAAAGTGACGGCATTCTCGTAATTAAGCTTGCCCAGGAGATCGATTTCTTGCTGCATCGCTTCATAAGCTTCTTTGGACTTGGCAAGCATCTTGGCGATCTGATCGGCGTAGGCGCCGGCCCCTTCAACGAAGTTCACCCGGGTGGCCATGATGAAAGAATCGGAATAACCGTCCTTATAGGCCGACCATTTGCTCTTCAGCAGCTCAAAATGCTGCCGTTCCTCATCACTGCGCACAATTGTGCCGTACAATTCCAAGTTATCGTCAATTTGCTTGAAAATAGCGCCCGACTGGGGAAGGAACTGCTTTTTATTGGCGTCATTCGGCTCCATTATCATCGTAGCCTGCAAAGCAAGCATTTGTTGTGCCAGCAAGTTGATTTTGCCGATCGTTTCGACGCCCTTTAACGAGGAATTCGTAATTTCTCCCGTCAAGCTCTGCATGGAAGACATGCTGATGAGTCCCGTACCGCCGACAACGGATGCCAGCACAATCGTGACCAGAAAAGAGCCGAGCAGCTTTTTGCGTACGGTGAACTTGTTTACATCGGCATTAGCGCGCCTAAACTTTTGAAAGACCGTTTTGCACAACCCAAGCCATCCATTATTCCATTGTCCAATCCGGTACCGCTCCCTGAACATCTTGATATTGTCCATACGTCCCTCCGCTATGTGAAATACATCGTATGATCAGCTTATCTCTCATTAGTTCGGAGAATTTAAGCGGCACTTCAAAACCATGTTAAATCTATCCATATTTACTGTGTCTATTCATAGATTTTCTCTATAACGCGCAGATGATCTGATCTGTGGGGTGCCGGCTCTCCCTAGTAACCTATAGTAAAGGTGCTACTGTATAGTTAACCTAGTTAATTCAATTTCACTGCTTACATTTACCGCGGCAATTCTATAAAATAGATAAAGAATGCGAGCATCTGCGCTTTGGCCGAACGTTTCGCCATTTGAAAGTGGTCGGCACGGCTCAAGTTGGGCAGACTGCATTCCAACGTATCATTGAATGTTAAGTATGGAAGCGACAATGAGGAGGATATGAATCATGAAAACAATACAATTGGGGACAAGCACGCTGGAGGTGCCGGTAATCGCCGTCGGCTGTATGCGCATTAAATCGCTGGACAAAAAGGAAGCCGAACGTTTCGTCCAAGCATCGCTGGACGAAGGCGCTAATTTCTTCGATCATGCGGATATTTACGGCGCTGGAACTTGCGAGGAAATTTTCGCCGACGCCATTCAGATGAACGCCAGCATTCGCGAAAAGATCATCTTGCAATCCAAATGCGGCATCCGCAAAGGAATGTTCGACTTCTCCAAGGAGCATATCTTAACGTCCGTAGACGGCATCTTGAAGCGTCTGAACACCGAATATTTGGACATCCTGCTTCTCCACCGTCCGGATGCGCTGGTAGAGCCGGAAGAAGTCGCTGAAGCGTTTGATCTTCTTGAAAGCTCGGGCAAAGTGCGCCACTTCGGCGTATCCAACCAGAATCCGATGCAAATCCAGCTGCTGAAAAAATACGTAAAGCAGCCGATCGTAGCCAACCAGCTGCAATTAAGCATCACCAACGCCAACATGATCTCCAACGGCATTAATGTAAATATGGAAAATGAATCCGCTGTGGGCCGGGACGGCAGCATCCTCGACTACTGCAGACTGAACGATATTACGGTGCAGCCTTGGTCTCCGTTCCAATTCGGATTCTTTGAAGGGGTATTCCTTGGAAACGAGAAGTTCCCTGAATTAAATGAGAACATCGATGAGATTGCAGCAAAATACGAAGTAAACAACACGACCATCGCTATCGCTTGGCTGTTGCGCCACCCGGCCCGCATGCAGCCGGTCACCGGCACGATGAATATCGAACGCTTGAAAGATTGCTGTAAAGCAAGCGATGTCCAGCTGACACGCGAAGAATGGTACGCCATCTACCGCGCAGCAGGCAACGTGCTTCCTTAATTTTAAGGCAAGCCTAAAAGAACTGATTTCTTTCGACAACAAGGACCTCAGACTCCACTTAGTGGAAACTGAGGTCCTTGTTGTTTAATGATCCGACGTTCCCCTATCATGCCAACGATTTGGGAGCTGCCGCTGCTATATGCTGTATGTGACCGGCAGGCGGGGCTATGACGGTAACAGCAGCCGCTTTGCCGATCCGCCATGCACCTATATACAGCGCTGATCTTTCGCTTTTTCTTTCTATGCGAGCCTTATCTTTTATGCGAGCTTTTCGAGCCTGTTGAGCCTATTGGAGGCCACCGCTCAGTACGCCTCCAGTACAACATCGCCCGCGACAGCCAGCTCCGCTTCCGTGCATTGCATGATGTCTTCGACCGTGTAACCGGAAGCAACCTCCACGAGAAGCAGCCCGTCCGGCGTTACATCGATAACCGCCCGGTCCGTGATCATCCGATTCACCACACGTTGGCCCGTCAACGGCAAGCTGCAAGCCCGCAATATTTTGGGCTGGCCGTTTTTGTTGACATGGTCCATGATAACGACAGTCCGCTTCGCGCCATGCACCAAGTCCATCGCGCCGCCCATCCCTTTGACCATCTTGCCGGGAATCATCCAATTGGCGAGATCGCCGCAGCTTGAAACTTCCATCCCGCCCAGAATCGCCAGATCGATATGCCCGCCGCGAATCATCCCAAACGATTCCGCGCTGTGGAAATAAGAGGCGCCTTCAGCCGCCGTGATCGTTTCCTTACCCGCGTTGATCAGATCGGGATCCAGCTCCTCCTCCGTCGGATAAGGCCCGATGCCAAGCAGGCCATTCTCCGATTGCAGCACGACCTGCTTATCTTTCGCCAAATAATTGGCGACCAAGGTAGGAATGCCTATACCCAGATTGACGTAAAAGCCGTCCTTAATCTCTTGTTCCGCTCTGCGGGCAATCCGCTCCCGAATCGACATTTTCGTAGAATCCATCTTTGCAGCCTCCCTCCTTTCCTCCGTCTCCCGCCGAGATTTTTAACTGCATTAACAGCTAAGCCCGTACTGTCCGCTTCTCGATTCGTTTGGCCTGCTTGCCGATGATCAGCCGTTGAACGTAAATGCCAGGCGTCTGAATCGTTTCAGGACGCAGCTCGCCGACCTCGACGATTTCCCCTACCTCGGCAATCGTCACCTTGCCCGCGGCGGCCATAATCGGATTAAAATTCATCGCTGTTTTGCTGTACACGAGGTTGCCCATCCGGTCCGCCTTGGCCGCGAGAATCAAGCTGTAATCCGCTGTCAACGATTCCTCGAGCAAATATTCCTTTCCCTGAAATACGCGTGTTTCGCGATTCTCGGCAATTGTAGTACCAACACCCGCGGGGGTATAAAACGCCGGGATCCCGGCGCCGCCGGCGCGGATTTTTTCAGCCAATGTGCCTTGCGGGGTCAGTCTGACCTCGATTTCGCCGGTTAACGCTTGTCGTTCAAACTCTTTATTTTCACCGACATAAGACGCAATGATCGTGCGAATCTGCTTGTTTCGCAGCAAAAGCCCCAGCCCAAAGTCGTCCACGCCGCAGTTGTTGGAAATAATCGTGAGATCCTTGACGCCTTTCTCAGCCAACGCCATGATCAAATTTTCGGGAATGCCGACAAGCCCGAAGCCGCCAACCATCAGCGTCGCTCCGTCTTGTATATCGGCTATGGCCTCTGCATAAGAAGCCGCAATCGTCTTCATGTCAACACTCCTTCCCCGTCGTCAGGCCGCTCAACAATAGTCGCCACGCCTTGACCGCCGCCGATGCACAATGCGGCAAGGCCGTACCGCGTCCGGCGCCGGTTCATTTCGTGCAGCAGCGTCACCAATATACGTGCGCCGCTGGCGCCGATCGGATGGCCCAACGCGATTGCGCCGCCATTCACGTTCAGCACATCGGCGCCGAGCTGCAGTTCCTGCGCTACCGCTAGCGCCTGTGCCGCAAACGCCTCATTGGCCTCGACGAGACCAATATCCGCGAGCCCCAGGCCGCTTCGCGCAAGCGCTTGGCGTACGGCCGGCACCGGCCCAAGCCCCATGAAGGCGGGGTCGACGCCGGCCGCGGCATTGGCGCGGATCACCGCCAGCGGCGCGAGGCCGAGCTCCCGCGCCTTGCCGGCGCTCATCAGCACCAGCGCCGCCGCGCCGTCGTTGATCCCCGAAGCATTGCCCGCCGTCACCATGCCGTCCCGCTTGAAGGCCGGGCGCAGCTTGGCCAGTCCTGCGAGCGATGTATCGGCCCGCGGGTATTCGTCCGTGTCGACGATCAGCGCATCGCCTTTGCGCTGCGGAACGGCAACGGGGACGATCTCGCCGGCAAATCTCCCTTCCGCAATTGCAGCTGCCGCCTTCTGTTGGCTTTCCAGCGCAAATCGATCCAGCTGCTCCCGGGTCAGCGAGTATTTCTCACCTACATTTTCCGCCGTTACGCCCATGTGGTAATCATTGGTTGCGCACCATAATCCGTCGCGGATCATGCTGTCCACGACCTGCTGATCGCCCATACGGTAACCGTCGCGGGCACCCTGCATCAAATAAGGCGCTTGGCTCATATTTTCCATGCCGCCGGCAACGGCAATCTCGCTGTCCCCGCTGCGGATGGACTGCGCGGCCAAATGAACCGCTTTCAATCCGGAGCCGCATACCATATTGATTGTCATCGCCGGTGATTCTTGAGGCACCTCCGCCGTTAGCGCCGCCTGCCGCGCAGGATTTTGGCCAAGTCCGGCTTGCAGAACATTGCCCATAATCACTTCATGCACATCGCCAGCGTTCAGACCGGCGCGCTGTATCGCTTCGCGTATGACGATCGCACCGAGCTGCACCGCACTCACATCTTTCAGCGCTCCCTGGAAACTGCCAATCGGGGTCCTAACAGCGCTGACGATGACGACATCCCGCTCATTCACCGCCATTACAAATCAACCTTCTTCGTCTCGGGTCCAAGCAGCGCACCCAACGTGATAAACAAACCGCCAATGACCAGAATGACGATAGGCGTAAACTCGTAAGGCATGAAGTTTTTTAAGCCCAGCATGAAAAACGGCGTCATTGCAGGCACAATCAGCGCCAAGCTGTACCCGATTCCGTAACCCGAAGCACGAACCCCTGTGCTAAAGCGCTCTGAAATGTAAGAAGTCAGTACGCCAAATACCGGAATCGCCAGGCAGTTGACAAGCACCACAAGCACAATCAGCGAGGTCGTATCGCGGTAACCGCCATTAAGCAGCATATATAAGAACAACGGCGATAACGTGAAGCTTAAGATGCCAAAGATGATCAGCACGGTTTTACGGCCGATTTTTTGACTGATCGCTCCTGCGTAGATGAATAAGAAGAACATAATGACGTTGGTAATGAGCTGCGCGTTCGTAGAAACGACGCTGTCTACGTTAAGGAATTTAAGAATGCCGGGCAGCGAAGAAATAATCGCGTTGGTTACAAACCATACTCCGCTCATTACCAGGAATACTTGGCCGAGCAAAGCCAGGTTCTTTTTGCCAAACAAGTCCTTCAGCGGATTTTCCGCTTTCTTCGATGTTTCCCAAACCTTCGATTCTTCGACGTTAAAATACGTATAGATATATAAGACAAAACACAGCAAAGCGCCGATAATAAACGGAATTCTCCAGCCCCATACGGCATACAACGAATTGGCGTCACCCGCAGGGAATACCTTGAGCGTAGCGAGCGTTACCAGCGAAACGACAATCGTGCCGGTCGGAAAACCTGCGTTGATGAAGCCGCCGTACATGCCGCGCTTGTGCTTAGGCGCATATTCCATCGCCAGCGGGTTCGCAGACGTATATTCGCCGCCCATAAAAACCCCCGCAATCAAGCGCAGAGCAGCCAGCACCAATACGCCCCCGAGCCCCCATGCCGAATAACCCGGCAAACACGCGATCAGCAGAGTCGATATGCCGATGCCAAGAATTGAGATCAGGGTTGTCTTCCTGCGGCCGATTTTGTCACCGGCATAACCGAAAATAAACGAGCCGATCGGCCGGCCGATCAAGGAAAGCACAAATATAAGATAATACAGCGTAGTCGCCAAGGTTGGCGACAAGTTCGCAGGCTGGAAATAAATCATCGCCGGCGCAAGCGCGATAATAGGAAGGTACACGTCGATCATGTCGACCGAAAAACCGAAATACGCAGCGGCCAGCGCTTTTTTACCTTGACCGCTCATCTTGGAACTGTCCGCTGCCGTTGGATTCAGACTTTCCTGAACAGTGCTCATCTAATTTTCCTCCGTATATTCAAGTTCGACTTTATGTTTGGTTTGCATCATACCGTCCAGAGCCTGTTTGAAAATGGCCACGTCGGATGCCCATACGATGTAAGGAATACGTTGTTCCAGAGCAAACTTATATTGCGCTGCATTGGCAACGGCAATACCCGCCATTTTCCCTGCCGTTCGGCATGTATCCAGTATCGATCTCACGGGTGCGGCCAACTCGCCTTGAATGTAATCGGTTCCGGTTATACCCAAGCAGACGCTTAAATCCAACGGCCCGATAAATACGACATCCAAGCCTTTCACAGCACACAGTTCGCGCAGCTGAACGTAAGCGTTTTCAGTTTCAACATGTACAACAACCGTAGTGGCTTCGTTCTGATCGGCCGTATAGTTAAGCGGCGTATGCCCGAATCCCGCGGCGCGATGCGCATAGGTCAGCCCTCGCGACCCTTGGGGAGGATATTTGGCTTTGTCCACAATATCCCGCACCTCGTCCGCCGAGTAAACCTGCGGAACCTGGACACCCGCAGAGCCCAGATCCATCGCCCGCAAAATCGACATCCGGCTGGCATCGGGAACCCGGACGATGCTGTTCATGCCATGCAGGTCGGCAACCCGTACCATCCGTTCCACCTGAGCAAAATCAAGCGTCGTATGCTCCATATCGATCACGATAAAATCGAATCCGGCGAGCCCGAGCAATTCGATCACTTCCGGCGAGTCGATTTTGACGAATGTCCCCACTTGAGAACCTGCCGCCAGCCGTTTCTTAAATGGCTCAGGACGCATATTCATCCCTCTTCGGTGTAAACACATCCAGATTATACACCGGCTCGTCGCCCACCACTTCCGCATAATGCATGACATCCGGCGGCACGGCGAGCAATCCGCCCGCTTCCAGCAGCACAGCCTCGTCCCCGATATGGAATTTCACCTTGCCGCTCAAAATGTAGACGATTTGCTCATACGTATGGCTGTGCGGTTTCGGCTCATGGCCCGGCTGCAGAACGTGGAGTGCCAGCGTCGCTCCTTCCCCGCTGAACGCTTTCCGCGTTACGCCTTCCCTGACAAAAACCTCCTGCAATGTCTCCCAATTTGCCGCTTTAATCGTATTCATGTGATATCCTCCCCTGTTGTTGTTTATTATCCTTCGGCCAAAAATGTGGTGTTCTTCACCGTCATCGTCTTGATTTCTTCCTTAGTAAAACCGTTGTTATACAGCCTGGTGACAAAATCGATCATGCCTTCGTCGGGATACGGATTGTTTGTTTGGCCCAAGTCGCTGGATAAGATGCAATGCTCCGGCCCCACGTAACGAACCGTCTCGTAGAGAGCGTCCCAGTCGATGCCGTAATGAGGTGTGATGACCCCATAACATTGCTCCATATAAGCGCCGAGCTCGGCCAGTTCCTTCTGTTCTTCCTTTGAGAGATTGACGGATGAGAAAGTAGGATGCGTAACGACGACCTTCTTTAAACCTTGCTGCTTCGCCGCGCTTACAAGCTCGTAAATCTCTTTCTTGCTCAAATGGCCGGTGGCCAAAATGAGGTCGTTTTTCACAGCGATGTCGATGATCTCGAATACGCCGGGCTTCAGCTTTCCGTCCTCCAGAATCGTGATGCCCGCCTGCACCTTGCCTTGCTTGCTCAGCTCGAACTGTACTTTCGCCCAAGGCGGCAGCTCTTCATAGCTGGTCTGATTAAACATGTACTCCATCTCGTTGGCCGCATCGAAGGTCGGCATCCAGACGATTTTCGCCCCGACTCTTGCCGCCATTTCCACCGCAATCGGATTAATCCCGCCCACCGTATGATTCAGGCACAAAGCACCGATCGGATTGAGATCAGGGTACAGCTTCTTGACCAACCTAGCCCGCTCCCCTGAGCAGAAGTAGTGGGATTTAATCCCGAAGCCCTTCATTCCGATTCGCTGACTTCGTTCCGCCATGTCCAAATCGTCAAGTTTCCTCGGGCTTACATCCGGTCCTGTGTGCACATGCAGATCGTAAGCGCCTTCAAGCAATTCATGCATTGTGTTTTCCTCGCCTTCTGTTGAAATTGGATGACTTCTAGCGTGCAAAACTAATTATTCGATATAATTTAAGTTAAATCATATATCTTTTTAAATTTAATTATATATTATATGATCCCTAGCTCAAAATCAATCACTTTTTGAAAACGTTTTATCTCTTTGCCATCAGAAAATATACAATCCCTCAATTTTCATGTACAATTACAGTGAAATCATATATGATATAATATCAGCAGTTTCCATTTCTGGCAGTATCGTTTGGAACCCTATGGAGGTTAACTACTATGTCAATAGACCATTTAAAAAGTAAAACAAAGTCGGACCAAGTGTATGACTTCCTGAAGGAGCAAATTTTGTCGGGAGCTTATAAACCGGATGGGCGGATAGTAATTCGTGACATTGGCAAGCAGCTTGGCGTCAGCGATATTCCTGTTCGTGAGGCCATCAAACGGCTTGCCGCGGACGGACTTCTCGAAATTAAATCGCACAGCGGCGCGCGGGTCGCTCCGATTAATACGGACAACCTGGAGGAAATTTTCCTCATCCGCTTAGAGCTGGAAACCCTATCGACCCGTTTAGCCGCCAAAGCCGCTACAGCGGAGGAAATTGACATACTCGACAGCCTGGTTCGTCAAATGGATGAGAGTATTGTCCAAAAAGATCTGGACACGTATTCGCTCAGCAACCGGGAATTTCACCAGCTGCTATATCGTGCCTCACACGCCCAAGTTTTAATCGACATGATCGAGAACTTGTTCTTGCGCAGCGAAAATTCCAAGATGGTGTTCCATTACGACCCCGACCGCCTGCTCCAATCAAATGAGGAACATCGCGCGATTGTTGAAGCGATCCGCCAAAGAGATGAGGAAAAAGCAGCACAAATCATCCGCACTCAGAAAGAATCCGGATTTAAAATCGTATTAAATGCATTGCGGATTTCCAAAATGCTGCAAGGCAATACGCCAGCCAATTGATTTATTGCAAAAGATGCGCTCCCGTTGCCGGATCGGCCAAGCCTTGGGTTTGGGTTATCTGGTAACTAGGGGCGCTTTCATTTGTGCCTGGAGAAATAAATGAATCAGGAGAATACCCGATAAGTGAGGGTTCAAACGAGGGGTTTACAGCTGTCTTCGATGAAATCCGGAGCTAAAGCTTCTTCCGTAATACGTCTGATGTCTACGGACGACATCATTTCGTCGTTGATCATGTCCGGCAAAATGTGATTCAAGAAGTAATCGACACAGTGCAGGTTAATATGCTTAATTTTAATGAGCGCTTGGCGATACATTTTCACAAATTCTTTCTCCGTGTTGCCCTTCTGCAGCTCGGCGAATGCCTCGTACACTTGGTCCATCTTATCGGCGACTTCCAAGATCAATCCTTCGGTCGTGTTGTCTTTGCCTTCACGCAGCTGGTTGTGAAAAATGTCTTTAAACTCCTCGGGAATATTTTCCTCGATAAAGTTATACACCATGCCTTCTTCCACTTGCTGAATGAGCTGGCGAAGCTGGGGCGACGCGTGTTTGACCGGCGTTTTGATATCCCCGATGAAAATTTCGCCGTAATCGTGGCTGCTCGTGATTTCGTACAACTTCTTCCAATCGATGCTCACGCCGTGTTTTTCCTCGATATCCGCCAGCGTCTTTGCATATTGAACGACCTTCCACGAATGCGCCGCGACACTGTGTTCTTCGAACTTGAATTTTCCCGGACAGCGAATGATGCGTTCCAACTCATTTAACGATCTGAAATATTTATGGATCCCCATTCTATCATCCCCTTTTGTTTTTATCGTTATTTATTGTCTGATCGGGATCACTTTCAGTATAGCAATCCCCTGTGAAATGCAGATTAAATGGGATCGCGTATATTGTTAAATCGCTTATCTGCGGCATGTACATTCTTCCATATGCCATTTCACCTTTGATATACTTTGCCCAAGGAGGAGGGGACTGTGACGAATCATTTGGATATAAACGATCTACCGCATTACCGGTATAAGGGACTTAAGGAAGGGAAGCTGCTTCAGCATATTATTACGACCAGCCGCGATATTTTGTTGGGCCAAATATATCATCTCAAGGTTGAAATCAACAACGAAGCCGATCTCCGACTCCATTTCTCTTACATACTAAAAAAGGTCGGGGAGCTTTTTGAATTCGGGAACGACCATCATTTGAAAATTAATTTGGAAGCCCCGTTTCATTCGCAAACGACGCTCTTAAAAAGCGGATCTAATAAATCCAAAATTGATATCGCCTTGGAATGGTACGGAGGCACCCATTTTGTGTCCTCCTGCGCCATTGAGCTGAAATACTTTCTGTGGAGCGGACTTCGCGAACCGCAAAATCGGTTTGATGTGTATTGCGATCTTAAAAATTTGGAAGAATACGTGCAGCAAAACGCCTTGTACCAAATGGGATACTTTCTATTGGGCACGGACAATCCGCATTACGTTAATCAGGATTCCTACTCCAGCGCCACAAAGGATTTCGACATCCGTCACAATACAACCTATAAAGCAGGAACGGAACTGATTTATACAACAAGAAACAATACGGCTAGGACGGTATGTTTGTCCAAAGATTATCATTTTCAATGGCAGCAGGTCAGTCACTACTACTTTCTCGATCATTTTATTTACAAGTCTTACAAGTAATCGTTTTTTTGTTCACCGCGGCAGCAATATAAATAGGAGTCACCTACGTGACTCCTATCTCTGTATATATAAAATTATGCAGCGGATTCCGCTTCCACCCACCAAATTTCATTTCGCCATCTCCGTAATTTGGGATATACTCGTATCCTCCTGCACAACCTCCAGCGGATACTTGTACACCGACGGTTCCTTCTCGCATACATGCACCCAAGCTTCTACACATGCAGGATCAAAATGGGTGCCTTTCTGGTCAATCAGCAGCTTTAGCGCTTCTTCATGAGACCATGCCTTGCGGTACGAACGGTTTGAGGTCAGCGCGTCGTATACGTCCGCCACAGCCACAATCCGCGCTAACAGCGGAATTTGTTCTCCTTTTAACCCGTTCGGGTAACCGCTTCCATCCCATTTTTCGTGGTGGGAAAGAATGATGTCCAACTCGTCCTGCATAAATCCAAGGCTTCTGCACATTTCATAGCCCTTCGAAGGATGCAGTTCAATGTGCGCACGTTCCTCCGGAGTTAATTTGCCCGCTTTGTTAAGAATCGAGTCAGGTATATGTATTTTTCCGACATCATGAACAATCGTTCCTTGCGCGATCGCTCGAAGATGCTCCGGGTTAATATGCATTTCTTCGGCCAGTTTTAAGGCATACATCGTCACCCGTAAGTTATGTCCCGCCGTATACGTATCTCTTGATTCTGTAGCAATCATCAAAGCTTTGATGCTCGGAGACAGGCAGCTGGTAATTCTTTCAACAGGATCCGAGGTGAATAAAGCTCGCAGTGAATTGACTAACGAACGCGAATTGGCATATTGCTTGATCAGCCCTGTAATGACGATCAACATGGAAGCAAGTAATAAGAAGTGGTATAACCACCAGCTGATATGCCAAGTGACCCCTGCTACCATAATGAACTGAGAGGAGACAAGCAGCGACGAACCATAGACGATCGATAACTGCAGAGGAAATCGCGAATACCTGTAATATTGAATGTAGCGGTACATCGTAATGATATTCATAACGGTGGTAAGACCGGCAATCGTTTGATTAAACGGCTTAATATCAAGAGGCAGAAAATCGACCACGTGTGAAAACAGGATGCTGATAACCCCAAATACGGCTAAAATCAACGTCCAGAGGAAAACCAGGCTGTTGCGATATTGAACCAGCAGCCGGATCACCGGATTGTCCGACCTCAGCGTGGACATAAAGAGCCAGAACGTAGCCAGCAGTACGCTGATTTGAGCGGCGACACTGGGCAGATGGCTGGGCCCCATGATGAAGTTTGGCGTGGATAACCCGTGAATTAGAAACGTTTCGGCCAGCGAGATAAAAGCAAGCGATAATAACGTGACTTGAATATTGCGGATTTTGGAGCTGGAAATGGCGACCGCTATGGCAATTAACGTCGCTAAGAAGGCAACCGCGCTGACAATATAAAAATGGCCGCTTGGCATAACCATCACTTTATCAATCGACGGATTGCTTTGCAAAACAATAAATAGCAACACCGTTACAACTACCGTTAGCGCGGGACCTACCATTAACCGATATCTCATAAGTCACTCTCACTTTAACTTAAGTGTTCATCCAATAATCCTAATGTACTATATTTCCGCCATTTCGAATACACGCTTTTTTGGCAAAAAACACCGATAGGAATAAAAGCACCTTGAAGCCCGCATCATGTGCGTCTGTCAGGTGCTTTTTGATGTATGAGCTATGATGATTTGTCGTGAGACGTCATGATGAAAACGCAACGGCTTGCGGCCGGGCGTGCTGCTCAACGGCTCTTCACGCGCCCAAGCTTTATTGCCGTGCCACTTTGCGGCGGCTTCATGCAGATGCCGGTACCGGCCTAGCCGACCGGCGACTACTCAAACGATGATGCTTTCAGCAAAGCTTTCGTATACTCCGACTTCGGCTCGGTCAAGATCGTCTTTGTATCTCCCGCTTCCTGAATGGCGCCATCTTTCATCACTGCAACTTGATCGGCAAAACCGGCGATCGTTTCCAAACGGTGGGTAATATACAGAATCGACATGCCCTCGGACTGCCTTAAGGCCAATAGCAGCTGCAGCATTTCCGCTTCGATGGAAGGATCTAGCGCCGATGTAATTTCATCGGCCACAAGCAGCAGCGGCGACATGGAGAGCGCCCTGGCGATTGCGATCCGCTGTTTCTGTCCCCCGGAGCATTCCGCCGGATAACGGTCCAATAGTTCGGCGGGCAGCTTTACTTTCGCCAGCAGCTCTTCGGCCACGGCATAAGCTTGTTTCTTCGGATATCGGCTGAGGCGCAGCGGCTCCGTAATAATGTCCTTCACACGCCAATAAGGATTCATGGAACGGTCGGGATTTTGGAAGACGACTTGGATCCGTGAGGTGGGCCGATCCTGCTTGGGCCTGACGATCGTGTCCGCCCAGGTGATGGAACCGCCGGATGGCTGCTGCAGGCCGACAATCAGCTCCGCCAGCGTCGATTTGCCCGAGCCGCTTTCTCCGATCAGAGCAAATATTTCATTGTGCCGCAGCGTCAAAGAAACCTGATTTACCGCCGTGACGGCTTGTTCCTTCCCGCTGCCGGCAAAATGTTTGGATACATTGTCTACACGTAACACCACATTCACTCCCAGCCGAGCTTCCCTAGGAATCAACCCAGCGAAAGCATAATGGCGAATACTCACCTAAATTCATCCGCCCATACAGACCCCTTACCCGTATTGAGGGTACAACCGCTTGCCCTGGCCTAAATAAAGCTGCTTCTGTTCGCCTTGCACCTGCACACCGTCCTGCAGCACGATCATCTCGTCGGAAATATGCAGCGCTGCAGGGATATCGTGAGTAATCAATAGAAGCGTCATGTGGTGCTCTTTCACTTTATGGACCAGCAGATCAAACACTTCCCGTTTCACAATCGGATCCAGCGCCCCCGTAGGCTCATCGGCAATCAGTACCTTCGGTTTGTTCACCAAGGCCAGCGCAATCAGCGCCCTGCTGAGCATACCTCCGCTTAATTGGTGGGGATACAGGTTCATCACATGAGCTCCCAGCTGCACTTCGGCCAGCGCGGCAACCGCCGCGGCATGCTTCTGCTCCTTGCTGGATTGCAACCGCATCGTTTCATAAAACTGCCGGCCAATCGTCATAATCGGATTAAAGCTGTTGCGCGGATCCTGAAAAATATAAGCCGCATCCACCCAGCGCTGCATCGTGCAAGGCTCGTCCCGCAAGTAAATATGATGCCCGTCGATCATCACCGTACCGCTTACCGATATATGCGGCACCAGCCCGTAAATAGTGCGGGCCATCGTGGTTTTGCCCGAACCCGACTCCCCAACCAAGGACGTGATGCTGCCCATCTTCACCTCAAAAGAGATCGGATGAATGATCGTTTTAGCGCCATATGTCACTTGCAAATCACGCACGACAATAGCCGCCGGCTGCTGATCGTCAGCCGCCAAATGGCAGCCGAGCGCAGCCCCGTCGACACAAGGCTCCTCGCAGCCCGTTTTCCGCTCCATCTCTTTCACCGGCACGACGCGGCTCGCTTTGCGATTCAGCGCAGCCGCGAAGCGGTTGCCCGTCATTTTGCTTTCGCCGATCAGCGCCAGTGCCACGGTGACGATCATGATCGCCAGAGCAGGCGGGACGATCATCCACAGCCATGCATCGGTAATAAACGTCTGCGTGCGCGAGAAGGCGTCCTGCAGCATCTTGCCCCACGACACCGAACTGGGATCGCCGATCCCCAGGAAGGACAAGCTGGCTTCCGCCGCTACCGCGGAGCCAAAGGACAATACGAATTTGGCTCGGATCAGCGGCCAAATAAACGGCAGCAGATGCCGGAACAATATATAGCCCGTGCTGGCATGATACATCTGGGCTAACCGGATAAATTCCCTTTCCTTCAGCGAAAGCACCGATGCCCGGATCAGCTTCATATACCCCGGCCACGTCAACAACCCCAACGTGAGAATCAGCTGCCACGTACCGCCCCCGGTAAACGAAGCGACGATCAGGATAAGCAGCAAGGAAGGCAGCACCAGCAGCATGTTGGCCAGGCCGTTCAGCAGCGGGTCCAATCTTCGCGAATAACCGGCCAACAGCCCCAAGCTCACGCTGATCAGCGTGCTGATGATCGCCACCATCAAGCCGGTGTACAACGTTGTTCTGGCGCCATGGACAAGCTGGCTGAATATATCCTGTCCGATCGCATTGGTGCCCAGCCAGTAGTCGGAGGAAGGCGGCAGCAGCCGGCTCGCATCAATCGCAAAAGGAGAAATCGTGCTGACCACCGGCCCGAAAACCGCGACAAGCACAAATACACCGAACAATACCACGCCGACTCGCTGAGACCAGGTGAGCTTCATCTTGGCGTCCCCCTCTTCGCAGCGGTTCGAATGCGCGGATCCAGATATGGATAAATCCAATCGGCAATAAAATTAAGCGCAAGCACAAATAAAGTCATCATCAGAAATAGTCCATGAAGCAGCGGATAGTCCCGCCCCAGAATCGCCTCTTGCAGCAGCTTGCCGATCCCCGGGTAAGCAAACACCGTTTCCACCAAAATGGAACCGGCCATCAAGCCGCCCATACGAATAATAATCATCGTGACCAGCGGCAGCGCCGCATTGCGGGCAATATGCCCCATGACGATAGTCTGCGCACCGATCCCTTTGGCCGAGGCAAATTCGATATACGGTTCATTGCGAACACGAATCGCCTCATTGCGCATCAGCAAATAAATGCCCGCAAGACTGGCTAAGGTCAGCGTTAGCGTCGGCAGCACGGCATGACGAGCGACGTCGATCGCATGATCGATCCACAAATCCGAACGCAAGAACGCCGTTTTTGCTCCGCTCAGCGGGAACCATTTCAGCTTCACCGCCATCCAGATCAGAAAAATCATGCCGATCAAAAACTCGGGAATCGCGCTCAAACCGAGCATCGTCAGAAACAGCCCCCGGTCCCTCCGGCCGGGATACCGCCATGCGGAATACAGCCCTGCCAGCAGGCCGATGACAATCGATAATACGCCCGCCGCTCCCACGATCAGCAGCGTCCATGGCAGCCGCTCCATAATGATGCCGTATACCGGCGCCTTATAAGCAACGGACAAGCCGAAATCAAACGTAAAAACGCCCTGCAAATATTTCACAAACTGCGTGCCGATCGAATCGTTCAGATGATAATATTCCATCATCGCTGCCTTTTGCGCTTCCGTCAGAAATACGACGCCTTCTTCGCCGCCACCCGTTATATATTCAACGGGCCCCCCCGGCAAAAGCCGAGGAAGCCAGAAGTTGAGCAGCAATACGAATACCAATACGAGTAAATACGAACGGTACTTGCTATTTTTTGACATTTATGAAATACACCTTATTTTCCCACAGCGGCATACCGTCAGCGATCCCGCCGAATGTATTCTTGAATTTGTCGAACACTTCGGCTTTGTGAATGTCGTAAAACGGACGGTGATACAGCACCAGCGTAGGCAGCTCTTCGGCAAGCACGTCTTGCATTTTGTTCACAATCTCATGACGTTTTCCTTCGTCAAGCTCCTGCATCTGCTGTTCCGCCAGCTTGTGGAATTCTTCCAGCTGCAGGCTTTTGCCGCGCGAAGACCACATGTTGGCCGCCTTGCCGGAGAACCACAAGCGCAAATAATCGGGGTCGCCGCTTGCACCGATATGGCCGGTCAAAGCGATATCGTATTTATTTTCGCCAAGCGCCGTCGCGAATGCAGCCGCATCCAGCTGAACCAGATTCAGCTCAATGCCGACCTTCTTCAGCATTTCCTTCATCATGGTCGCATCCGGCATCGTAGAGGAGGTCATCACGCTTAATTTCAAATCCTCGCGAACGCCGTTTGCATTTTTCTTATAACCGAGCTCGTCCAATATTTTTTCGGCTTGCGCTGGGTCATAAGGGTATTGCTTCACGTTTTTGTTATACCAAGGGGAGTCCGTCGGCACTACGCCGGCGCTGCCAACCATCGGCTTGCCTCCCGTAATTTTCGACGAAATTTCTTCACGGTTCAGCGCGTACGCCAGCGCCTGACGCAGCCGTTTGTCGCCTAATTTCGGATGATCCAGGTTGAACGAAATCCGCACGACACTGCCTGTCGGCTCGCTTTTGATCGTTTTGAAGCCGGCTTTCTCCGCCGTCTGCACATCGGCATAACTGGACGTGTACGTTTCGTCGATTTCGCCGTTTTGCAGAGCCAGCAGCTTATTGGAAGCAGCCACGAAGGCAACTTCCTTCACCATCACTTGACCTTTGAAAAATTGCTCATTAGCTGCAAACAAATACTGTCCGGTTGCCGAGTCGTATTTTTTCAGCTTATAAGGGCCTGTTCCGACCAGAGCCGCATCGTCGCGGTATTCAGCCGGCTTGGTTACCTTCTCCCACACATGCTTGGGGATAATCGGCACAATGCCGACCAAATCGCTCAGGAACGGCGCGTACTTGTTGTTCAGATGGAACACCACCGTCAAATCGTTCACTTTATCCACGCTTTTGATTTGGCTAATGTCGCCGTTCCAGTTAAACGGATATGTTTTGTAATAGTTGAAGCTGAATACGACGTCATCCGCAGTGAAGGCTTGGCCGTCATGCCATTTGACGTTCTCTTCCAGCTTAAATGTATAGGTCAGCCCGTTGTCGGTCACATCCCACGACTTCGCCAGCCACGGAATAACGCCTTTGTCATCCTTCCACGTCAACGTGTCGAAAATAAACGAATTTCTCAAATAACCGAAAGGACCCGACGCGCTAAAAGCAAATGGAGACGGGTAACCGTTGTTTGAACCGGCAATTTTCAAAATATCTACGGCAGCCGCCGTGCTCGCCGCCGGAGCCGTGTCGGCTGCGGGCGTGTTTTTCGCCGGCGTGTCGTTTGCGGTTGAACCGCTTGCGCCGTTCCCGGCGGAGCATCCCGCAGCAAACAATGCCAAACTTAACATCATCAAAGCCGCTGGCTTATGCATCTTTTTCAACATGAATGTTCTCTCCTTGTATTCATCGTTCTCTCTTGTCTGCGCGCCTCTCGCTTAAATCCGGCCCTCAGCCAGCCATGGCAGAAATCCGTCCAAAAACCGTTCCGTTGCAGGCATAAAATACGAGCCGTAATGATACTCGGGATCCAGTGTTGTCAAAATGAGCGTGCCCGGCGTGCTTTTTTTATCCACATACATAATCGAGCCGTCGTTCTCAATTTCGATCAACGACTCCACTTCCGTCTTGGGGAAAAATACCCCGTGATAATGCCAGGTTGCGTCTTCCAAATTAATGTAGCGGAACAAATCGTGTTCCGGCTGCGTCATGACCAGACCGCTTTTGGCGCCCGGTTCAAGCCACCACCAAAAATTGGTCGCACGAAACTCCCAGTGATGTCCGGGGAACCAGTCCTGATGTTGTCCGCCCAAAGCGACGACGGTTTTGCCGCTATCCAGAAAGCCTTGAATTTGATTCATATGACGCGTAACTTGCTCCTGGTGGAGCTGCGATGGGACGATCAGCACATCAAACCGGCTCAGATCCGCTTGGGCAAGCTTGGGCAAATACAACAGCTCGGCGATATACTCAGCGTATTTCGGCTCCGTAAACGTCCGATGCTGGTGCGAGCTGCCCGAGTAAAGAACGGCTATTTTTCTCAAGCTTGTACCCCCCTCGTCTGCAACGCCTGGTGCTCTTCAAAGAGAAATTGCGCGAATTGCGCGCCAATCCGTCCCCCGCTGTGATTGTTGTGGCGGTACTTCAGAAGATTGCGGCCTGCGTGAACCACGATGGTTCCTTTCGTGCTGAACCGGTCGATATAGGTAATCGGCTCTTCCCCGGCAAGCCTCAGCAGCACCTCCGCTCCTTCCGGAACAGGATGATGCCCCCGGCTGAAGAAACCGGCCACCCCTTTGTTATAAGTAATATCCTCCGACTTCACGCCCGCAAAGATCGGATGATCCAATACGGTCACCGTATAATCGTGGTGATTGCGGATGGTCTTCGGGACAAATAACGAAGCTCCGGGAATCCAGGGCCGGAATAAATGTCCGCTGAAAAACAGAATATTGCCTTGGTCCAAAAAAGCTCGAACTTGGTCCTTTTGTTCCAGCATCAGTTCCTGGTCGATAAATTCATCGATAACGAGAAACTTATGCCCTGCCCCAAGCAAGTCGTACGAGGGCAGATCGTATTGGTCAAGAACCTTGGTAGCCGGATCGTCCTGCCCGTTGCGAACGGTTTGTTCGCTGAAGACGGCGCCTGAGTCAAGCAGGAGAAAGTCTGCTGCTGTCACGGGGCTCATGACAATCTTTTAACCTCAAGCAGCTCATCTTGCGGCAGCGCCAGCGCCTTCTCGCACAACGATGCTTTGAGCGCTTCGTTCGCTGCGGTATCCTCCGGCGTCATCGTGCCTTCTCTGCCTTTTTTCAAATACTCGTAAAACACGGACGGCAAAAAGTCCGGTTTCAGCGCAACCTCTACCGACGCCCCTTGCGCATCGGAAATGACGTACGCATAAGACTGCGGACGGTACGGATCGTATTGAGCCACGGGATAGTTGACATCGACCTTATACGCCCCGCGTGTCACTGCCCGTGTTGTATATTCGAACGCATCGCGAAAACCCGGGCCTGCATGGCCGGATTGCACGGACAAGCTGCTGCGTTCCGGAGCTTCCTCGCCGTACAATTCCGCAAGTGCGGCCTGAACCGCACGGAAACCAACGCCAATTGCCATTAAGGCCAGATTGCCATGATAATTGCGAAGCTCGGAAAATTGCAAAGTTAAAACTTCTCCACGATCTTTTATTTTGAGTGATGACATAAACGGCACGCCCCCAGTGATATTGATTATCATTCTAGTTTAAGATTATACGCCCAGTGATATTGATTATCAACATCATTCGATACCTGTTTTGCCTCAATATGTGACCGTTTTATGAAGTCATTTTTTCTCAATGGAATGATTTATACGGATGCCCATAAAGAGGAAAGACCGCCCGATAAAATTGAACCACACCTCCCATGTTAGATGATGTCTGACAATGGGGGTGCAGTGCAAATCACCGGACGGTCCTGATGGGGACGTTAAAATGCATTACTCCGCGGCAGATGGTTCACGCTGTAAAATACCCATGAATTCCTCTCCCGATATGGTTTCCTTCTCCATTAAATATTTCGTAATTTCATGAAGTTTTTCTTTATTTTCCTCTAAGATGCGAATCGCTTCCTGATGGCAGCTTCGGATGATTTGCAGCACCTCGTCGTCGACTTTGGAAGCTGTCCCCGCTGAAACCAGCATCGAAGTATCGCCGCCCAAATAAGGGTTGTTGACCGTTTCCAGCGCCATCATATCAAACGTTTCGCTCATGCCGAACCTTGTCACCATCGCTCTAGCAATCTTGGTAGCCTGCTCTATGTCATTGGAAGCGCCTGATGTAATGCGGTTAAAAATAATTTCTTCCGCGGCGCGTCCTCCCATAAAAGTGGTGATTTTGTCCAAGGCTTGCTCCTTGGACATTAAGACCGTTTCCTGCTCGTCCACCTGCATCGTGTAGCCCAGAGCGCCGGAAGTCCGCGGAATAATCGTAATTTTGTGTACGGGTGCGGAATGGCTCTGTT
The DNA here is from genome assembly GCF_004307995.1 of Paenibacillus thalictri. Taxonomy (GTDB): domain Bacteria; phylum Bacillota; class Bacilli; order Paenibacillales; family NBRC-103111; genus Paenibacillus_AF; species Paenibacillus_AF thalictri. Next base: position 162,173 of record NZ_SIRE01000015.1, read on the forward strand.
TGGCCGCGACCAAGGCGTGCCCCACTTCATGGTAAGCGATCGTCAGTTTGTCCTTCATGGAAATAAGCACATTTTTCCGCTGGTAGCCGGCAATGACGATCTCGACGCATTCTTCCAGGTCATTTTGCGTCACCTGGCTGCGGCCCATTTTCACAGCCCGCAATGCGGCCTCGTTGACAATATTGGCAAGATCGGCGCCGGACGCCCCGGAGGTTGCCCTGGCAATCACGTGAAAATCGATGTCGCCCGCCATCTTTACCTTTTTGGCATGCACCTTTAAGATGGCTTCCCGCCCCGCCAAATCCGGCAGTTCCACAGGAACCCGGCGGTCGAACCGCCCCGGCCGGAGCAGCGCTTTATCCAGCGTTTCCGGGCGATTGCTGGCCGCCAGAATGACGACGCCTTTGTCCGCATCAAATCCGTCCATTTCGGTCAGCAGTTGGTTTAACGTTTGCTCCCGCTCGTCGTTGCCGCCGGCAATACCGCCGGAATTGCGGCTTTTCCCGATGGCGTCGATTTCATCGATAAAAACGATACATGGCGCCTTCTCTTGCGCTTGTTTAAACAAATCCCGCACCCGAGCCGCACCCATCCCGACAAACATCTCCACAAACTCGGAGCCCGATATGGAGAAGAAGGGGACCTTCGATTCACCCGCCACCGCTTTGGCCAGCAGCGTTTTGCCCGTCCCCGGAGGACCTACCAACAGTGCGCCTTTGGGGATATTCGCGCCGATCTCCGAATATTTCTTCGGGTTATGCAGAAAATCGACGATTTCCTGCAGCGCTTCCTTGGCCTCGTCTTGCCCCGCCACATCAACGAAGGTAATGCCGCTTTGCGCTTCGACGTATACCTTGGCGTTGCTTTTTCCGAAAGACAATACGTTGCCTCCGCCCATTCGCCCTCCCATCTTCTTCATCAGCCATTGCCCCAACGCTAGAAAGATTAGAAACGGGAGAATCCAGGTCAGAAAAAAGCTTAATATCGGCGACGTTTCTTTCGGGACGATACGCGCGAACGCGACATTGGCTTCGTACAGCCGGTCCACCAGCTTCGGGTCCTCAATGGCGCCCGTCTTAAACATTTTTGCTTCCGTCGTATCCACCGGAGTAAAAACGATCACATTATTTTGGATTTCGACCTGCTTAATCTTGCCTTCCTGCACCATCCGAAGGAATGTGCCGTAATCGACTTCCTTCACCGAATAGTCGTAGATGGCCGGGAAGATGAAAGCATTCGCCAGTAAAATAACTAGCAAAATGATCCCGTAATAATAAAACAGCGGCTTTTTAGGCGGCTTGATCTCATTCATATTTTTCATCGGCACTCGCTCATTTCGTTCGCAGATTCGTTTCAAGCCTTATTCCTGCCATAAAATTCAAGCTTAGTATTCGCAGGCCGGACAGATGTATACTCAAAAAACAAAACCCGACGAACAATCCGTCAGGTTCAGATGAATGAATATACATTACTGCACCATACCTTGGCGAATCGCATAAACGACCGCTTGGGTGCGGTCATCGACCGCCAGCTTCTGCAAAATCCGATGGACGTGCGCTTTCACCGTACCTTCGGAGATCGTCAGCTTCACGGCGATCTGGTCGTTCCGCAGCCCATATGCCATCTGCTGCAGCACCTCCAGCTCCCTGCCGGTCAGCGGCTCCAGCAGGCAAGCGTCCGAATGCTCCTTATACGCCGCAGTCAAACCGCCCGTTTCCCGTTCGCTCAGAACGTCGGATAACGCTTGACCCGCTTTGGCCGTACGGTACACCGCTTCGCCGCGGTATGCGGATCGTATCGCCTGCAGCATATCCTCGGAATCGGCATCCTTCAGCAAGTAACCTACAGCCCCGGCGCGAATACCTTCATATACATATTCCTGCACATCAAATGTGGTCAAAATGACAATTTTCGTGTCAGGCAGCGCATCTATAATTTGTTTAGCCGCCTCGATTCCGGTCAACTTAGGCATCTGCACATCCATTAAGACGACATCCGGCTTCGATGCAAGGCATCGCTCCACTGCCGCTTCGCCATCCGCCGCCTCCCCAACCACTTCCATGTCGGGCTGCAGCCGGATGACATACCCCAGTCCTTGCCGAATCATGGTCTGATCGTCAACGAGCAGGATGCGTATGTTCTGCAGCGGTTCCTCCATCACGTGATTCCTCCTCTACCGTTAAAGGGATTTGTACTTTAATCTTTAGCCCGCTAGGCTGCCCCGCAGTCCATTCGCAGCTCCCGCCAAGAGCTGCCGCACGCTGCTTCATCCCCTGCATGCCAAAGCCGAGCTGCAGTTCCCCCGCTTGGGCCAGCTTGCCGTTGTCGGCAATCTCCATATATACTCCGTCTTCCCGTTTATGGAGCTCGACATGAACGGAAGCGGCTTCGGCGTGTTTCGTAATATTCGTTAGAGCCTCCTGCAAAATCCGGTACAGCGCAATAAGCACTCCGGAAGGCAGTTCCAGCCTTTCATCTACCTGGAAGCGGCATTGTAAGCCGGTGTGGATTTGCGTTTGCGATACAAGCGCACGAAGCGAGTCGAGGCCAATACTTGGCCCGTCGTCAGCAAGTGCATGCACAGATGTGCGGATATCCTGTAGGCTTTGCCGGGCGACGGCCAGCATATTTTTCACCGCTTCGCGGGCCTCATCGGGGCCATTCGCCACCATATACTGCACGGCTTGCAGCTGCACGATCAGCGAGGTCAGGCTGTGTCCCAACGAGTCGTGGATATCCCGGGCAATCCGGCTGCGCTCCTCAAGCACCGCATGATGCATCGACACCACCGCCGCCTCCTGCAGCTCCGCATGCGCCTGCTGCAGCGCTTCTAAATGCCGCCGCGTCCGTCTGTGAAATTCGTTCCGTTCCACAAGACCACGAACGCCAAAATACACGCCGGCAATACTAACCAAATTCCACATCCGGTTTTCCAACGAAACGGGAAACATAAAGGACAACAAAACCATTTCCGCAACAATCCCGCCGGCTATCCACGGAATATACCGTTCTCCGGTCCGGCTGGCCATAAAGCCCACCAGGATCAGCTGAAGCGTTACGTTCCAATATCCGGAATGGAAAACCGTTACATTAAGCGTATGCATCAATGCGATAACCAGCGAGATCAGCGCTATTCCCCGCAAGCTGTACGTCTTTCCGCGCGGAAACCAAAACAACAGCAAATACCCGAACAGGCAAAGCCACTCAATCCAGGAAGGGGGCGACAATGGGTCCTTAAATGAGTTATGTACGGCTACAGCCACCGCAATGTATGAACCTGCGGTTCTTACCCATATCGTTCTTTTCGAGCGGACCGGCAAGGCGTCTGTATTTTGATGCTCCTCTGCGGACATAGTTTCACGTTCCTTCTTCACATCAATCTCACTGCGATAAATCCCCGTTCGTGTATCCATATAGCACAGAAGGCATGATGGTCTCTCCGACGCTATTTTAATATAAATTTTTTCTAATTGACAACACACAAAACAATTTGGCTAACCGCGGTTGCAGATGTTTACAATTTCTTTGTGAATATCCTCTTCTGTGGATATGTTTATATATTCACCTTGATTTATACACAATGAGGCTTAAAAGGCTGTGTGGATTGTGTATAACCCTGTGTATAACTGCTTATTTGTTCACCTTGCAATGGCCGTGAGCGTTCTTTTATCCCACAAGTGATAATGATTATCAATGTTGGGCATAATGGGTAACAGCCCGAATCGGGCTCACTATCCCCTATCCATTAAACTTTGTTTATTAAAGAAAGGTAACCGCATGTACGGGCAAATGAACACATCCATGGAAGCCACAGCCGACGTGCTCGGCAAATACAAATTAATGTTAGGCATGAAATCGCTTGACTATGAAATCAAGGAGTTAACCGATTACTCCAAGTCTTGCTGTGACTGTTACGTGCTGTTGAAAGACCGGATTGACAGATTAAGCAGCTTTATGATGGACGAAGAAAATGAGAGCGCTTGGAGGATCTATGGCGATTGCGAAGACGTGAAAACGTATGCCGAAAAGCTGAGGGAAAGCTCCGTGCAGGCGCTTTGCGATATGGAGAAATACCATTCCAGCTGCATTTGCGATAAGAAACAGAACATTCAAGGGTATCTGTCCACTCTATCCGACGCGGTTAGAGGAGAGCTTGTCCGTTACGGCATTACCGGGAACTCCAAAGTTCTGTTCATTGGCGCGGGCGCTTTCCCGTTGTCTTCATTGACCATCGCCAAAGACACCGGCGCTGCCGTTCTCGGACTCGATATCGACGCCGAAGCCGTGCAATTGGCCAGACGTGTAGCCGGAGCCTCTGGACTTAACGACAAAGTCGGATTTACGGAGAAACGCGTTCATGAGCTTTCTTTTGCGCAAGACGCCACACATGTGATTATCGCTTCGCTGGTTAAATCCAAATTGGCACTACTCGATGAGCTGCGAGCTGTCATTCAGCCGGAGGCCAAAGTGATTCTCCGTTATGGGAACGGCTTGAAGTCCATCTTTAACTACCCGCTGGAAACGCATTTGGAAGACGATTGGATTACTTCCAAGCTTCCTTCGCACGGAACGTTGTATGATTCCATTATCCTGAAGAAGCAGCCAAGCCAAGCGCGCGTCAAATCTTCTTAAGGACCAAAAAAACACCGGCCCTAATAGAACGCTGCTGAAAAAGCAAACGCTGGAGCTTCTGCAGACTGCTTTCGCTCATTGCGCTGCTTTTTCGGCGGCCCCCTATTAACCGGTGCTCAGGTGCGTATTGGTGACTTCTCCCTGCGGCCGTACCGCCGCAGTTTCCCTTCCTCAATAATAGGTAAACATACGCCCAATATCGACCCGTCCCGACAGGTTGTCGCAAATTGCGACGTTTTTCCGGACTTCATCGGCGTTTCTCATCCCGATTAAAGCGACATCGACATGAGGATTGGAAAGCACGAACTGAATAAGCGCTTCGGTGTAATCAAACTGGTTATCCGGGTGAACCATCGCCATCCACCGCTGAAAAACACCCGATGTAAAAGCACGCATCACGGCAATGCCCAGCCCGGCCTTCTCCGCTTCCAGGATGCTGCCGAATGGCCGGTTCGGATCATACGGATGCTGCATGCATATGTTGTAGCAAATCTGCATGATATCAAACTGCCCGCACTGGATAAAATCGTACACCGCCCGGTTGGAATCCTCGCTGGTAAACCCGATAAAACGCACCAAGCCCTCTTCCTTAAGCCGGATCATCTGCTCCAATATGCCTTCTTCCCGTACTCGCCGCACATCCGCATCGCTGTAGCTGGTACCGTGAAACTGGAAGAAATCGAGCCGGTCCGTCTGCAGCCGCTTCAGGCTCTGTTCAAGGGAGCGCCGCAGCTCGTCTGGAGGGCACAGCTTCGCTTTGCTGGCAAGAAACACCTTGTCGCGGCTGCCCTTCAGCGCATAACCGATCAATTCTTCGCTTTTGCCGCTGCCGTACCCCGGCGCCGTATCGAAATAATTGATACCCGCTTCCAGCGCAGCGTCGATCGCTTCGATAATACGGTCATTGTTGTCAGCCAGATGCGGATCATACTGCATCAAATAATTGGTCAATCCCGCCGGAGCGCCTCCGAAGCCGATACGGCTTACGCGCACCCCCGTTTTTCCGAATTCCGCATATTCCATGTGATCCCGCTCCTTTTTCCCGATTCAGCCGTTCCGTCATCCGCAAGCCGGCCGCACAGCAAAGAGGCAAGGAATCCCTTACCTCTTCGCAAGCTGCAAGATGGCCTGCGTGCGGAGTGAATCAAAGCTTACTTCTGCTCCAGCCGCTTTTTGTACTCTACGTTGATTTCATCAGTGATCTTCTGGTAGTTCGGATCTTTCTTCAGCGAGTCGATGTATTTATCCCAGTCTTCCAAAGACACTTTCCCGATGATCGCTTGCGTTTTCATATCGGCAAATTTCTTCGTGTAGTCCGCGCCCATCTTGATTTCCGTATCGGACACGAGACCGATCGCCGGGTCGCCGACGGAAATTTTCGCTCTTTCTTCGGCGATTTTCATGTTCCGTTGGTAAATCTCTTTAGGCATGCCGGCGGCGTATTGCCACAAATCAACTACCGGCGTGCTGAACATTTTGCCCCATGTTGCCGTACCTACGCTGTCCGCCACCGCTTTATCGTTGGACACCTTGATGCCATCGTTTACCGCATAATGAACATCTTTAATGCCATACAACGTCAGATCGAGCCCTTCGCCGCCCGAACCGTAATTGACGAATTTCAAAATCGCCTTCATCTTGTCTTCCGGCACCGATTTCGGTATCGCCAGCACGCCGTTCATGCCTGTGCCTTGCGAAACATAAGGCTTGCCTCCCGGCTTGGCGGCAATGGAAACCATCGGTGTCCATTCCACCTTCGGGTTTTTCTTCCATTGATCCATCGTATACCGGAACAGCGCCTCAGGGGTTTCATTCGTAATTCCGGCTCTGCCGCTGGTCGCGAGTTCCCAATACTGGTTTTCTTTCAGCACCGGGAAATCTTGCGGGATCAGCCCTTCCTGGAACAATTTGCGCTGATACAGGATCGACTCTCTCATCTCCGGCTGAAGATACATGTTCACCAGCTTGCCGTCCACCGCTTTCCACTTGCCGATGGTGCCCAGGAACACTTCGTCAATGACCCCAGAGCCGCGCATCGTGTATCCGACCGTGTCTTTCATCCCGTCCGGCGCATTTTCCTTAAACGCTTTCATGACCGTGTACAGCTCATCCATATTGGTCGGCATTTTCAGCCCCAGCTTATCCAGCCAATCTTTGCGGATATCGAAAAATCCGCCTCCGTCCAAAGGCCGCCCCGCAGGAACGGCGAAATTTTTGCCGTCGATCTTGGTGTTTTCCCACGTCTTTTTATTGATCGCCACCAGATTCGGGTAGTCCTTAATATACGGCGTCAAGTCCCAGAAGGCTCCTTGCTTCACCATTTGCCGGAAAAGCGGCGTCGTGATGCTTGGAATTTTGATCAGATCGGGAAGATCGCCGGCCGCCAGCGCCACGTTGACACGGTCTGCATAGTCGCCGCCCGGAATCCATTGCACGGTCAGCTTGGTGTTCGTCTTCTTCTCGAATTCTTTCTGAACGGGATTGTCCGCGCCGGGAGGCTGAGCGATCGTAAAGTCGGTCATGATGCGGATCTCGGTTGGCTTGGCCGGCGCTTTGGCTTCTTCTTTGGCCGGCGCAGAAGGCGCTGCTCCATCTTTCGCCGGAGCCGAAGGCGCTGACGAGGAACAAGCTGCCACCAGAGAAGAACATGCGACCATTGCGGATAAAACGAGAAATGCTTTGCGCTTCATCAACAGAGTGCTTTTATCGTTATTCATGCTTCACTCATCTCCCATACATATAGTTAATGACCTATTGCGGCAGAAGGCGCAGCCGGTACCGCCGCTAAGACGGGCATAGCCGCCGCCACAGACTTTTTAGCTACTGCCGTTACAATGCCGTTGGAGCCTCTACCGCTACACCGTCCAGCCGCTTTCGCTCACTTTGCTTTCATAATAAGCGTCGTCCACGTGCAAACCAAACCCCGGAGACGAAGGCACGGCAATTTTACCGTCCTTGACGCTGTAACCGGATGTGTCGATGCCCGGAATTTGCGCCTCATCCCATTCGACGTACATGAAACCTTCGATGGCCGGATACACCTGCGCGGAGGCATAGTTGCCGTAGAAACCGCCGTAGTTGTGCGGTGCCGCCTTGACTCCGGATTTAGCCAATCTCTTCGCCAATACCAGCCAGTTCACAACCCCATAATCCCTCAGGTCATATTGAATCGCATCGATTAAACCTTGCTCGGCCCATTCCACTATCGGTTTGGCCGCCAGCCCTTCGCCGTCGGTAATGAGCACGTTCAGCTTTTGCTCGGCCATCCAATCCTGCAGATTGCGGTACAATCTGTCGTCCTCGTGAAATGCTTCTTCAATCCACAACAGGTTGGAATGCGCCGTCTCTTTCAGCACATGTTTGGTCAAGTTCAGATTATAACCGTTGTTCGCATCAATCGCTATGCCACAGTGCGGGCCGACCGCTTCCCGGATGCCGTTTACGATGGCAATATCTCTTTGCGTGCCTTCCATAAGGTCCATATGCATCGCGCCTCGGCCGACTTTGATTTTAAAGGCGCGGAAACCTGCGTTATACCCCGTCATCGCTTCTTCCTGGAGTAGCGCAACCGCATCGGCTTCGGATTTCAGATGCAGATCGTCAAAATAAAGCGACGTGTCATAACCCGGCACTTCCAGCGGTTCTGCCCATGTCCGGCCGCTCAGCAGCTCATACACCGGGATGCCCCTAACTTTGGCGAGCCAGTCAATCAGTGGAAATTGAATGCTTTGGAACCGCTCCTTCACCCACATCTCCTCGCAAAAGATGTCGCTTACCGAAGCGCCGACAAGCGCTGCAGCAGCTTCGTGCGAGACCCGGGACCAGCCGTAGCCCGTAACGCCTCCGATCGTAATCCGCACCAAGGGACAGCTCACTTCCTTGCCGTGTACGCCCAGTCTTGCATTGCAGCCGGCCAATCTCCGGCGCTCGCCTTTCATGACCACCTGCTCCATTTTGTCGATACGCCAATCTTTCTCCAAATCATTAAAGCTGATCATGTTACCAATCTCCTTTTGCGCGTATTTATATTTGGTTGGCGGCCCTGCCGGATGCGTCGGATGCGATCATCCTTTGACAGAACCTAACATAACACCCTTCGTAAAATGCTTCTGCAAAAACGGGTACACCAGCAAAATCGGCAGCGTGGACACCACAACGGCGGCCATCTTGATCGTTTGCGTCGGCAGCTGCTTATCCGAAGCCATCTCCACCGCCGACGCGCCGCCGACAGCGGTATCGGAGTCAATCAGCATGTTGCGCAGCACAATCTGCAGCGGCACCTTCGTGAAATCGTTGATGTACAGCACGGCGTTAAAAAACGTATTCCAGTAAGCGACGGCGTAAAACAACCCGAAAGCGGCCAGCGACGCGGCCGAAAGCGGCAGGATGACCCGGAAGAAAATGCTCAGGTCATTGCAGCCGTCAATCATGGCGGCTTCCTCCAGCTCAGCGGGAATGCTGTCAAAGAAGCTTTTCATCAAGATGACATACCAGCCGCTGGTCAATACCGGCACGATCAACGACCATACGCTGTTGATGAGACCCAGGTCACGCACAAGCAGATAAACGGGAATAATCCCCGGATTAAACAAAATCGAAAACATCACCAGCAGCAGCAGCGTTCTTCTCCCGCGCAGCCGTTTCCGGGACAGCCCAAACGAGAACGCCGAGGTGATCATCAAGCTCAGCAAGGTTCCGACCGTAGCCAGAAATGCGCTCACCCCGGTAGCGCGGATGAAAGCTGAAGTCGAGAGCAGGTACTCGTAAGCGCCGATGCTCCATTTGCTTGGAAACAGGACAAAACCGTATTTCTCGATATATTCGCTAGGTTCTGTGAAAGAAACGACAAACACATAATACAAGGGGAATAACGTGACGATGCCGATCACCACCAGCAAAATCACATTGGCGATCCCCAAGAGGCGATCCCCGTAGCTTTCTCTCATGGCTTTACCTCCTTTGCTTAATACACGCCTTCTTCGCCAAACCGTTTGGCCAACCAGTTGGAGCCAACCACAAGCACAAGACCAATAACCGACTTGAACAGTCCGACCGCCGTCGTATAGCTGAATTGGCCTTGCTGAATCCCATTGCGGTATACGTAGGTCTCGAACACGTCCGCCACGCCTGCCACCGCGCCGTTGCTCATCAGGAACACCTGCTCGAAACCGACGTCCATAATATGGCCAAGGCGCAATATCAGCAGGATGATAATCACGTTGCGGATGCCCGGCAGCGTGATATGCCACATTTGCCGGAGCCGGTTGGCGCCGTCAATCTTAGCCGCTTCATAGAGCTGCTGGTCGATGCCCGTCATGGCGGCGAGAAATATAATCGTGCCCCAGCCTGTGTCCTTCCATATGTTCTGCCCGGTCAGAATGCCCCAGAAAAAATTCGGATTAGTCAAAAAATCAATTTTGGCAAACCCGGCGTATTGAAACAGCATGTTAATGATTCCATTGGTCTGCGACAGCAGCAAGAACGTGATGCCCGCGATAATGACCCAAGACAGAAAGTGCGGCAGATATACAATGGACTGGATCGTTCGTTTAAAATACTTGCTGGCGACTTCATTCATACATAGAGACAACACGATCGGCAGCGGGAAGAAGAAAACAAGACTGAGCAAGCTGATCATCATCGTGTTGCGAAATAATAGGAAGAAGTCGGGATTTTCGAAAAACCGCACGAAATTTTCTAGCCCCACCCATGCGCTTTTAAACACACCCATGTAAGGCGAATATTCCTGGAAGGCGATAACCAGCCCCCACATCGGGTAATATTTAAACAACAGAAAATACACAATCCCCGGGAGCACCAATAGATACAAATATTTGTCGCGCTTCAATTCAGACCATAACGAAGTTTTGGTTTTACTTTGCGTCAGCGATTGCCGCTTGATCTTCGCCGTTTGGTAATCCATGTACCATCCTCCATCTTTGATAATGTTGTGCCGATAGCTTAAAGGTAAGGCCCGTTCCTGTGGAGCGCAATAATAACAAATTATTGCTATGCGATTTAAAAATTTCCGGCGATCGTCTTTTTTTGAAATCAGCAAAAAAAGCCCTTCCCGTATCGGAAAGAACCCGTTGATGGCTATGGATTTGTTCATGCGACAGCTATCAGCTCTTAGGCAGGAGCCGGAGCCTGCCGCACGTTAAGTATGCTTCTCCCGGTACTGCCGGGGCGTGATGCCTTCGTTCTTTTTAAACATGCGGATCAAATACGACGGCTGGTAATGCAGCTGATCGGCGATTTCGTTGATTTTCATATCGGTGGTCACAAGCAGCTCCTTGCATTTCTCGATCCGCAGACGAACGACGGCATCGATAAAATTAATCCCGTTAAACTGCTTAAACGCCTTGCTCAGCTTGGAAGGGCTGATCTGCAGCTGATCGGCGTACATTTCCAAGGAAACGTCAAGCAGGATGTCTTTCTCCATCTTCACAAGCAGCTCGTCGATCATTTCTTTTAAATTGGCGTCGTACGCGATCGATAAGGTTTTGACAAAAGGACGAATCAGATTGTATTGGAACCAATCGACGATCTGCTCCGGTTCGGTCAGCTGCATCAGCTGCTCGTACAGATGAACGCCGCCGTACATATCCAGCAGGTTGACATCCTGCTTGATCATCGCGTCATGAATCGCCCCCAGCAACTTCATCATCCCTTGATGGACCATCAGCTCCGCATTGTAGCTGCTTTGCAGCTCCAGCATGAACTGCCTGATCAGCCGCACCGCCTCGTCCTCCAACCCCATGCTGACGGCGTGTACGATCTCCCGTTCCCGCTCGGAGGGATAATGGTGCTGTCCGGTGTTTTTCAGTGTCAGCTGGTTCATGTCGAGCATCTGATTGGATGTGTGAAGATCGCGGAAACGCAGCGCTTTGCGTGTCTGCTCCATAATTATCGGCATCTGCTCGATCGAATCGGATATTTTGCTGGTAACAATCGTAACTTTCAGCCGCAGCACATTGTTGACCGCAGCGATGTAGTCATGAGCGAGCTTGTTGAGCGTCGATTCCAGCTCACTATGGGAGCCGGTCTCATCCAATACGAGAAACACACCCAACGATAAGTCCTGAAAGTTAATCACGTGAAACATGTTGAATTTCTCGCTGCACAGCTCCGTCACGATGTTGGAGGCGGCAAAAGTGATTAATTGGGCGTCATGCTCGGAAAATTTGCCTTCCAGTTTGGAAATCCCGTGGAGCTGCGCAACCATCATGGCAAACTTCTTGTGCTCGGCGTCCCAATCCAGCTGCCTTAACTTCTGTATCAGCTCCGATTCGGTGTGACTGTACAGATTGCCCTGCAAAAACTGCAGCAAGAAGCTTTCCCGCAGCACAGGGATCGACTGCTTGATCTGGCTGGACAGATCCTCCTGCACCTGAAGCTGCAGCTTCCATTGATGTTCGATATACGTGATCTCGTCCTTTTCGGTGGACTTGTGGGCCCATGTGTTCTCGAACAAGCTCTTTAGCCGGTAGACGGGGTCATAGATCTTATTGGAAGCGAACCAGGACAGCAGCAGCCCAAGCGTAAGGCCCAGCATGCTGATCCAGACAATCAGTTTCGACAAAGAGGTCACGGGGGCTACGATTTGGGAGATCGGCGTGGCCGACACAAACGTCCACTTGCCGCCTAATTTGTTGATTCTTCCATAAGTCACGTTGTAATTCTTGTCGTGCCAATCGAACTTAAACATATTTTCATTGGCTTCATCCACGAGGATGCGGCTTTTCAGCGCGTCTTCCAGTCTTTGTCCTTGACCTTCATCACGACGCGGCAGCGTTGTTAAATAATCGCCGTTCTCATTAAACAGGAAAGAAACCCCTTCGCCCGAAACAAGCTTCTGAACCATGCTGTCTAATTTATTTTGATCCAGATAAATGATGGCGATCCCGTAAGTTCCGTAGACCTGCCCTCCCGGCAGCTTAATGACAATCGCTTTATTGGCCGAGTCCGGCATATTGATTTTTCTCAGCGAATAATTCCAGTAGATGGTCCGTTCTTTATCCAGCAGTGAATTCAGCAGGTTGCGGTCTTCCTCCGTCCGGACGGACTGGAATCCATCATCCCCGATAATCTTATTGGCATGAGGCAAGTATAAGCACACGCTGCTAATCAGAGAATTCGAGCCGGTAATTAACGATAACGATTTCATAATTTCGTTGGTCGTTTGGAATTCCTGCACGAAATCAAGGTGGGTCAACGTCTCGTCCATATTCCGGTCAAAAGCAAGCCGCACAACCGAATGCTCCAAATTGGTCAAATAGTCGTTCATTTGCTGAACCGATGAATTCAGCTGGTTCTGATGCGCCTTGTTAACTTCGGTTTCGATCCGGTCGGTTCCGACATAATAAATAATAACTCCTATAAAAGCAATAGGAATACAGGTAATCAGCAATACGAGTCCGAGGTTCTTCCAATATATTGTCCCTTTGTTTCGAGCTTTGTGTTTGCCCATATGCCTCATCACACCTATCGCTTCATAAGTTTAGCGCTTACATTCATCGTTTCCTTCACGCATTCATCGGTACCTAAGTTCATTATAATGGGTCGAGTTCAAAATGTAACCACTTACCGCGCCGATATTGTTACCCAAACTTAAAGCTTTTCCTGAGCGTCCTCACCGAGACCAGCAGCTTCTTGATGTATTTGAACAAGAAAAAAGCACCTACTTGCAGGAGGAAATCTCCTGCGTAAGTGCGTCATTGCGCGGTTCCTAATTGTGGAAGCCTCTCCATTTAAGCTATACGAAACGATACCTGTTTCTCGTCAAATTGGCGGCTGTCCGATTGCTGGTAGTCCCAAAGCTTGCGGTACATTTTGCCGAGCGACATCAGCTCGTCATGCGTGCCTCTTTCATGAACAATACCGTTATGAAGCAAAATAATCTCATCCATTTTCTCCAAACCGGACAACTTGTGTGTAATCCACAGCACCGCTTTATCCGCAAGCAGCGGCTCCAGATGCACGTTAAACGCCTGCTCGGTGAGCGGATCCAGTCCGGTCGACGGTTCATCAAACAATATGGCGGGCGCTTGACGTACAAGCGCTCTCGCCAGCGCAAGCCGCTGGCATTCGCCGCCCGACAGCTTGGCGCCCCATTCGCCGATGATCGTATGATAACCGTCGGGAAGCTGCATAATGGTGTCTTCGATCCTCGCAATCCGGCAGGCCTCCCGCAGCTCCTCCATCGTCGCATCGGAACGGCCAAGCCGCAAGTTATCCGCCACGGTCGCATTAAACAATTGCACGCGCTGCGAGACGACAGCAAATTGCTCGCGAACCGCCTCCTCATCCAATGTATGCAGATCGGCCCCATTGATGGAAACGGAACCGGCTTCATACGGGCGCAGCCTCAATAGCGCCTGCAGCAGCGTGCTTTTGCCTGCGCCGCTCTCTCCCACAACGGCAACGCGTTTGCCTTGCTCGAGCGTCAAGGAGAGATCGCGCAGCACGCAAGACCCTTTCGGCCTGTAGCGGAACGATAAGCCGCTCACCTTCAATTGCCAAGGCGCAGGGGATGCAGTTGTGCGCCTATCCGGCGCTTGCGGCGCAGGTGCTTGTAGCACTTCCGACGCTTGAGTCACGGGAGGTGCTTCTGGCGCAGGTACTTCCGACACTTGCCTCACATGCGGCTTTTGTCCGGCCTGCGGCGCAGGAGCCGCATCCGCGTCTTCGTCCGCAAGCCGAAACAACCGGCTTCCGGCATATAACGTTTGGCCGAGCTGCTGGAAGGACAAAGGCAGCGGCAGCACAGGCTCAAAGCTGGCCAAGGCCACAAGCACAAGCGCCGGGATCAACACGCCATCGATGCTTCCCGCTGCGGCGTACGCAATGGCCATCGCCAGCACAAGCCACATCGTCAGCTGGGACATTCCGGCCATCACCCCCGCCGTACAGGCGGCAATCCGATTCTGCGTCTGCTGATACGCGTCCAAGCGGCCCTGAGCATCCGCCATAAGCGCTTCTTTCCGGCCGAGCTGGCCGTAAACGGCTAATACCGGCAATCCTGCTATAAGATCGGACGTTTCGGCATACATATCCGAACGCGACCGGACAATCGCTTTTCCGCTTGCCTGCCCGAGCCGATGACTGAGCCACGGGACGACAAACCCGGTCAGCAGCATCATGCCGGCGAGCAGCAGGCCAAGCCCAAGCTGTGCATGCGCCAAAAAGGCGAAGCCCAGCAGCAGCGTAAACAAGGCGACAAGCGGCGGCGCAATAACGCGCAGATACAAGTTTTGCAGCTGCTCCGCGTCGCTGATCACTGTCCCCAGCACATCTCCGCTGCGTCTGCTTTCAAACAGCCGGACGCCTCTTGGCTCCAGCCGCTCATAAAGCCACACGCGCACACTTTTGACAATTCGGAACGTAACGTCATGCGAAACGAGCCTCTCCACATAACGGGATACTCCGCGAGTGATGCCAAAAAAGCGTACACCGACAATTGGCACGTACAGCAGCAGCACCGTCTCCGGGCGCAGCGCCGCCTTGGCGATCAAATATCCCGACGTCCCCATTAGACCGATGTTCATCGCCACAGTGAAAATCCCCAGCAATATGCCCAGCAGCGCTCTCCACTTGTAAGGACGGACAAACTGCAGCAGGCGCACGAACGTCCGCCAGCCAGCGCCAGCCGGGTTGTCATTAGAAGCTTCTCCTTCGGCCGCATCCCCGCCGGCCGCAGTGGTATCCGGGTCGGCTGCAAGCGAATGTGCGACAGACGAGCCGAGAGACGCTTCGAATGCGGCTTCAGGCAACAAGCTCTCCTTCTTCAGCCCCCCGTCTACCAACGGCAAATCGCGATGAGCCGCTTGAAGCATCCGGGCGTAAAGCCCGCCGGCTGCAAGCAGTTTTCCGGGTGCTCCGTGCTCAACGAGCTTGCCTTCGGCAATAACCACCACCCGATCGGCTGAGCGAACCGTATCCAGCCTATGCGACACGGTGATCGACGTACGGCTTTGCAGCAGCGGCTCCAACGCAGCGGCGACGATCGCCTCGCTGGCAAGATCGAGCCCGTTTGTCGGCTCATCCAGCAGCAGCACCGGACAATCCCGAAGCAAAGCCCGCGCCATGGCGACCCGCTGCGCCTGCCCGCCCGACAGCTTCACCGCTTCCCCCAGCTTGGCATTATAGCCGCAGGGCAGTGATTGGATAAAATCGTGGGCCTGAGCAGCCTGACAAGCGGCAATAAGCTCCGCATCCGTTGCCTCCGGCCGGCCCAGCCGAACATTGTCGGCGACCGTCCCGTGAAACAGATGCACCCGCTGCTCCAGTACCGACAGCTGTTCCCGCCACCAGGCGATAGAGATTTGCGACAGCTCGACGCCGTCGATATAAATACGTCCTTCCGTCGGCTTGACGAAACCTTGGAGCAAATCAAGCAGCGTGCTTTTGCCCGCCCCGGTTGGTCCTATGACCGCCACACGCTCACCCGGCTCAATCGTCAGCGACAAGCCGGACAACGCCGCACGATCGGCCCCGGGATAACGGACGCTGACATTGTCAAACGTGATCCGGTATCCTTCACGCTTCGTCGGAAGCCGCAGGCCGTTTTCGTTTTCCGTCCAGCCCGCCGGCTGGGTCTGCAAAATCCCGAAGATACGTTCAGCTGCCGTCACTCCGTTCATGCCCGCATGAAACTGCGCGCCCAGCGTCCGGATCGGCGTATAGAAATCCGGTGCCAGCAGCAGCACCAGAAAAGCCGCTTCAAAGCCAATCTCTCCCTTGATTAGACGCAGGCCGAGAAAGACGGCCACGATGGCCGTGCTGAGCGCCGCGAACAGCTCCATCACAAGAGCGGACAAAAAGGCAAGCCGCAGCGTGCCCATCGTCGAACGCCGGTACTCTTCGCTGATTCGCGCGATAATCCCGATCTGCGCCCGGCTGCGGTTGAACATTTTGAGCGTAGGCAAACCGCGGAGCACCTCGTGGAAATGCCCGCCAAGACGGCCAAGCAGGCGGAACTGCCGATCGGTCTTATCTTTCGCCGCTTTGCCGATCAATATCATGAGCAGGACCAGCAGCGGCAGCGTCACGGCAAATACGCCGGCGGATATCCAATCGTAACCCGCAACAACTACAAAGACGGCAGCGGGGATAAATGCGGAAAGCGCCATTTGCGGCACATATTTAGCCAAATAACTTTCCAGTTGCTCTATGCCTTCGTACAACGTGCCAAGCAACTCCCCGCTCCGCTCGCCTTTTGCATATTGAGGCCCTAGCTCCGCCAGCTTGCGGACCAGTCTGCGGCGAAGATCGCTTTTGATACGCTGCGCCATTTGGGTCGACATATATTCACCGGCTCCATGAAGCGCCGATCGGGCCGCAATAATGCCCAGCAGAACAAGCAGTTCCGTCCATAATGCCGCCAAGTTTCGGCCGCCAAGAAAAGCCCCGTCCACGATGCTGGCGATATAGACGGCCTGGCCGATCAGCAGCAGCCCGCCGGCCGTGCCGGTCGCAATGCTTGCCGCCAATAGCTTGCGGGTGCCTTTGACTTGCTGCAGTAATCGTTTGATCATAAGATCAGTCCTTTAATAATCCAAATGATCCGACGCGGTCACCCGCTTGCGGAATACCCAGTACGTCCAGATCTGATAAGCCAGCACAAACGGGATCACCGACACGGCGACGATCGTCATGACCTTCAACGTGTACGTATTGGATGCCGCATTATAGATGGTCAGATTCCAATCCGGGTTCAACGACGATATCATCACGTTCGGGAACAACATCATAAATACGGTAATGGTCGACAGTACAATCGTTGCTCCGGTTGCGATAAACGCCCACCCGTCACGACCGGCTTTAATGAAGAAGTGGACCGAGAACAAAGCCATGCCGGCGAGAATCGGAGCCATCCCCGGGTTAACCCCATTGGAAGTAAACATATCCGTTTGAAAATAACTTAAAATAACGAAAAGAAACATCACAGCGCTTGTCCATGCCCCGATTTTAAGCGCGACGCCGCGGGCTCTCTCGCGCAGCTCCCCTTCCGTCTTCAGCGACAGGAACAACGCGCCGTGAAGCAGGAACAGCAGTACGATACTGGCGCCGGCCGTCAGCGAATACAGGGAGATCAGGTCCCAGAAGCCGCCGACGTAATTCATGTTTTTGTCGATCGGCACCCCTTTCATCAGGTTGGCGAGCGCAACGCCCCACAACAGCGGCGGCAGCAGACTGCCGATACAAATCACCCAATCCCAGGTATGACGCCACTTCGGGTTATCGAGCTTGCTGCGGAATTCAAAGGCAACCCCACGTCCGATTAACGCAAGCAGCATAAAAAACAGCGCTAAATAAAATCCGCTGAACAACGTAGCGTACCAATTCGGAAAAGCGGCGAACATCGCGCCGCCGGCGGTAATCAGCCACACCTCGTTGGCGTCCCAGAACGGGCCGATCGTATTGATCAGCACTCTGCGCTCCGTATCCGTTTTGCCGAGGAATCTCGCTAACATGCCTACCCCAAAGTCAAAACCTTCAAGGAAGAAGAAGCCGACGAACAACACGGCAATCAATATAAACCATACGGTCTCCAGCATGAACACCTTCGCCTCCCTTTCATATCTTTACGCCCGGACTATAACGAGCCCGTCACGCGAGTGAACTTTCATTGCCAAACGTCCATAAGGCGGTAGACCCGATTACAATACAGCCACAGGCGGCTGATCGGCGCCGTGTTTCCCTTCCCCATCGCCATGCGCCGAGTCTTCCACGCCTTTACGAACTTCACGCATAACCAGGTACACGAAGATGACGGCGAGGATCCCGTAGACCAGGGAAAAACCGATTAACGTCGTGGCAACCATGCCGCTGCTGACTAGCGGCGATACGCCGGCTTCCGTCTTCTGCAGTCCGAATACAATCCACGGCTGACGTCCCACCTCGGTCATAATCCATCCCGCCGTATTACCGATATACGGCAGCGCTATCGCAGGAATCATCCATTTCAAAAAGAAACGGTACCGTTCCAGCCGTCCCTTCGCAACCGCAAAGGTGCCGAACAAACCAAGGCCTATCATCGCCATACCGGCCGCCACCATGATCCGGAAGCTCCAAAACGAAGTGCGCACCGGGGGAATATAGTTGCCCGGGCCGTACTTTTGTTCATACTGCGCCTGCAGTTCCAATATGCCGGGTACTTTGCCGTACGGCTTGTTATAAGACAGTATGCTGAGCGCATAAGGGATTTCCACTTGAAAGCTGTTGGCCTGCTTTTTCGGATCGATTCCAGCGATCACCGTCCACGGCGCACTTTCTCCGCTCGAATGCCAAAGCGCTTCGGATGCGGCCATTTTCATCGGCTGCGATTTCATCAGATGCTGGGCTTGATCGTGCCCGGCAAAAGCCGTCAGCAAACTGGACATCAACGCAAGCACGATGCCGATCGCAAACGACGTTTTGAACAGCTCCGTCTGCTGACGGCGCAATATTTTATAGGCGCTGATGCCTGTAACAAACAATGCTCCTGTAGACAATGCACCAAAAATGACATGCGGGAACTCGACCCACAGCTGCTTATTCATCAGCAATGCGAAGAAACTCGTCATTTCCGCGCGACCGTTTACGAGCTCGAACCCGACCGGCTCCTGCATAAAGGAGTTTGCGCTCAAAATCCAGAACGCCGACACCGTGGCCGACAACGCCACAAGCCAGATGCAGGCCAGATGCAGCTTTTTGGACAAGCGTTCCCAACCGAAAAGCCAGATCCCAAGAAACGTCGATTCCAGGAAAAACGCCACCAGCGCTTCCACCGCAAGCGGGCCGCCAAATACGGCACCCACAAACCGCGAGTAATCGGCCCAGTTCATCCCGAACTGAAACTCTTGCATAATGCCGGTTACAACGCCAACGGCAAAGTTCAAAAGGAAAATTTTGCCCCAAAACTTAGTCAGTCGCTTGTAGCGATCATCTTTCTTGTACACATACATCGTCTGCATAAATGCGATCAAGTACGCCAAACCAATCGACAGCGGCACAATTAAAAAGTGGTAGATGGTCGTAATCCCGAATTGCCATCTAGCAAGATCCAAAGCTTCCACAGTATCAGCTCCTTTGTATTCCAACTCATTGTAGCACTTGGAAAAAAAGGGGATGTGATTTTTTTCACAACCAGATGCAGCAATGTTGAACATTCCGTGAATACCTTCACGTTCTTGTGATCAAGGGCACCTGCCGCCTCATTCATAGAATAGGCGACAGCAGCCGTGATACCGCTTCTTTGGCTTTGGCCAGATTTGACCGCGCTTCGTACCGCTCCAGGGTCAGCTCCGAACAGTGCTTGCTGTCTTGAAGAAACAAGTCGTACAGCTGAATCGCGACCTTCTCGTCATATACCAGGGCATTGACTTCAAAGTTTAAGCGAAAGCTGCGCGTATCGATATTCATCGTGCCCACCGACGCCACTTCTTGATCGACTACAATCGTTTTGGCATGGAGAAAACCTTTCTCGTATTCGAAGATTTTCACGCCATATGGCAGCAATTCCCCGGCATACGCCAAAGTGGCTGAATAAACAAACGGGTGGTCCGGCTTGTTCGGAATCATAATCCGTACATCCACGCCCGATAGACGCGCGATTTTGCATGCATCCATAAAACTGGAGTCGGGAATGAAATACGGCGTTTGTATGTAAATGCTTTTTTTCGCCGACATGATTAATTTCAGGTACATATTTTTCAAATGTTCCGTTTGCGAATTGGGTCCGCTTGAAATAATTTGCACGGCGCTATGTCCGGGATGCCTTTCGGATCGGAATGAAAAATGGTCCCGATTTGTTTTCTTTCCGCTGGCAGCCTTATTCCAATCCAAAATAAACCGGCCCTGAATCAGATCAACCGCGCCTCCTTCAATCCGAAAATGCGTATCCCGCCAATAACCTATTTTTGCATCCAGCCCTAAATATTCATCCCCTACATTAAACCCTCCGATATAAGCAATCTCCCCGTCAATAATGCAAAGCTTCCGGTGATTCCGGTTATTGATGCGAAAATTAATCAGCCTAAATAAGGAAGGGAAAAACGCCTCCACTTCCCCTCCATGCGCGATGAGCTCATTAAAAAACGACCGCGTCATCCGCTTCGATCCGATTTCGTCATACAGAAGCCGGACTTTTACGCCCTCCTTGGCTTTCTTGGTTAACTCGTCCCTTAACCGCCTGCCAAGTGCGTCTTTTTGAATAATATAATATTGGACATTAATTTCTTTCTCGGCATTGCGAATGTCCTCAAACAACGCGTCAAACTTCGCTTTTCCATCATTAAAAACGACAATATCGTTGTCCATGGTCACTAGTGCGTTGGACGAGCGCAGATTCATTCGCAGCAAATCCGCATATTTGGTTAACAGGCTGCCCTCCTGGAGCTGAATATGCTGCAACTGCTCATCCACTGCGGATTGCAGAAATGCGCGTTCCCCGGAAGAAAGCTCGTAAAAATTTTTTTGTTTTAATTGGCGTCCGAAAAAAACATATACCACAAATCCAAGAAGAGGGATAAAAAACAACACCATCAACCACGCCCAGGTTGATCCGATATCTCTTCGTTCAATAAACACAACGATACCGGCCAAGACGATATTGCCCAGCGTCACCATGGAAACTATGAACGTTACAACATGACCGATTTCCAACGAAGTTCCAACCCTTCCTGCACCATTTTCCAATTCCCCCACAACTTATCATCGCCGCGGGTTCCCTCCATTGTACCATAACGTGGGGCTAATCCGGCCATTTCTTGGAAAGGCGGTATGTTGGGCCGGCTATTTTGAGATAGACAAACAAAAAGACTCAGGGGCATCTAATCCCCTGGGTCTGGAAGATGGTATAGCTGGAACTAACGGTAATTACCGCCATAAAGTTTTGGATGTGCTTCCTTTAATACCCCGTCTTTAGCCCGCGCGATGTTGCGAATGTTTAGTTCGACGAATAAACTTGCATCCTGTCCGTATCAATGACAAGCTTGGCAGTTCTAATAAAATCAAACCCAAGTATTCCTTGAATATCTATGCCGTAGTCCATTGCACCGACTTCAATCTTACACGAATTTACTGACCATTCACCTAAAATAACAGAGTCAAACCATTTCGTAAAAACGATTTCAGTACCTCCAACCCCGTGTATGATTGCTGTCTTATCCGATCCTTCCGGCTTTACTCCAATTTCAAATACCGCATCCGCATCAAGAATGGTGCCAGCCGATCCCGTATCCATTAGTATATTTTCCAGACGGAGCCGACGGCCTGCAAAAATAACATCAATATCGACGATAGGCAATCCGTGCAGCAACCTCAGTTCTACCGCCATCTTTTGAAACCAATCCATTTCTCTTCAATTTTCAATTGAGGAAGCGATGTGTGAAGAAAATAAATTTCTTTTCCCGGCTGACTCCTGTGCAATTCCTTATATCGTTTCATCGCTTCCATCGAATCTTCATAACGATCAATAACGGTTACAGAATCAATGAAACGGAATCCGTTCTCAGAATAGGCCGCCGCTGCTTCAAATACTACCCATTCGTCCGGAAACTTTTCTCGGACTTCTTCCCATTGCATACTTGCTCACCTCAACGATATCGTTTCATACAAGTATACCATATGCGTGCAGTCAGCTGGAAAGTATATACTGATCTATCGCGCTAAACTTATGTCCGATATTAATCATTGTGGCTTGCATCGATGAGAGTTTATTTTGCCGAGTTGGGGTTTGGGAAATTTGCAAGTCCCTCCTGTTTTGAGCTATTGCTTAGCCGACTCAAATTAACTCCATCTTCGGTAACATATGTTGATCAAGTAATCCTTTGAGTCTGGACTCTTCCCCACTCCCCGTCGTCGGAAAACGATGCAAGGCCACACCATATTTCTCGAAAATCTCCTCTTTTTTCTTGTCGCGTTCCAATTGCTTCGGATTATTCTCATGGAAGGCAAACCCGTCCACTTCGATGGCAAGAGCGGGCGAATTATCGAACTTATGATAGATCACAAAATCAACGGATGCTCGATGCCGCACGAATCGTTGTTCCTCTTCTCCCAGTATGTCCAGATTAGGGAATAAATTCATGAGCAGCACTTGATTGACCAGCCGGAAATCCTTATAGCGGTCTTCTTTTAAAATTGTATCTAACAAAGCATGCATAATATTCTCGCTCTTATGCCGCGAGCTTTGATATTGCCCGACTTTTTCGCGAAAATCCCTAAGTTTGTTCGAGTATTCGCGGTACAACAAGTCGAAAATTGAGATTATCTCGCTTTCCAGAACATTAGGGTCCAATGTGCTATATTCCATATATCGCATCAAATCGCTGATTTCATTCCCGTACTTTCTGAAGGCTTTTCGATCAGTCACCAGAATAAATTGGTTCTGGGCACGGGACACAGCTACATTGACCTTGCAAGGATCATTGACAAATTTCATCCCCATTTTTCCTGATCGAGTCTGGTCTAGCACTGTGGACAGAATCATTGTCGGTTTCTCGCGGCCCTGATACTTATGAATAGTGTCGCTCTCCGCCAACTCATAAAACTGCTTGGAAGCCTTATCCGCCTGGTTGCGGTAAGGTGTAGCCACGCCAATATCCGAATGACGCGCAGCGTCACTCACCATTCCTTTCAGGACCTCCCGCTCAATCACATCCAGCTCTCTCTGATTAAACTTCCCCTTTCTCCCATCTCTCATATGATTACCCTCAACCGTTCCATAAATTAACAGCGGAGCATCCGCTTCAGTCTCATGTGTAAAAACGATGAGTTCCTCTTTATAATACTTTTTATTACAATACTGTATAATTCGAGGATGGCAACGGTAATGCTCCCTTAACATCACTTTGGGGATGGAATCTCCATATAAGAACAGCAGTGAGGAAAGAATATTGTGCTGAAAATAATTGTAGGCTTCGTTAAGCCCCTCAAAAAGTTCGCTCTTCATCAACTTCTTGATTTTGGCATCTACGATTTGCGGCAATTGTTTGGTATCTCCAACAATAATCGCCCGTTTGCAACAAGATAAGGCTAAAGCTCCCGTCAACAGGTCAACTTGTGAGGATTCGTCAATGATACAATAATCAAATAAATAATTGGCCGGGATGCTATTACGCAAGGAGTGCGTCGTGCTCAACAAAATCGGGTAATGTTCCATAAAAGACTGAAAATGCTTTACGTTCATATATGATCTCACATCACATTCCAACTTCTGGCGATGATGATATTTCTCATATAATTTATGTCGAAAAAGTTTAATCGAATACATCTGGTGCTCATGCATTAATTGTTGGTAGGACTGAGCTTTCAATTTCTGCTCTATAGCATCTATTTGCGAGATCAGATTTTTCACTTTGAGAACATAGAATTGGCGTTGGTAATTTAGCATCACGTCTTGCCCTTGATCCTTCAACAGCTTAAAGCGAATAAAACCGTGCTTGAAGAACAACTTGAACTTGTACGACAGATTATCATCAGTGCCCAATTCTACTGCCAGGAAGCTATCCTTCATAAATTCCAATATTCGTCCAGGCGTCTGCCGGTAAAAGGACAATTTGTTTAACTGTTGCACATCCTTTTGGGCATAAAAATGTTCAAAATGCTCCTGCTCCAACAGATACTCCGCTAGCTTCTGTTTGAGTACTGCCATTTCTCGCTCGCACTCCATCAAGCGGCGAATGCTGCTGTCCAAGCTCGTTATTTTCTTCCTTATCTCCGCCACTGGCTCGTCACTTCGCCAATCGGACACATTCCATTCCGGAAGATGACGGAAGAAGCGTTCTTTATTCTCCTGGTTCCCTAAGTTTGCGGCAAAAAAGTGATATCCTTCCCGCTCCAGCTTCTCCCGGACATTGGCTACCGCCGCGTTATTCCCTGAAACTACCGCTACAGTCTTGTCCCGCATGACAGTTAAATTGGCCAGTATATTCAAGATCGTCTGAGTTTTGCCTGTACCAGGTGGTCCTTCAATGATACTGATGGTACTTTGCAAAGCTTGATGAAGTGCGCTCTTCTGGCTGAGATTGTATCGAAACGGAAATAGGCAGCTAGAATCCACAGAGCTGGCGCTGTGAATGGGAGCAGCATTAAGGTAGTGGCTCAATGCGCTTTCAGGATGAACAAAAGTAAGCTTCGAAAACTCTCTCGCCAAAAAGGCTTGCCGCTCCACTTGCTCGTCTTCATTCTTTACATGCTTCGAAATATCTCGCCAATACTCCATAATTGGTTTTGCTTTTGTGTATTGGATACCACAACTCTTAATTTGGATGCGTTCGCTTGCATAGGACCTGCTAAGTCCGTTGGTAAAATGCACCCGCGCCATAGGACCGAAATTTCTTACCCGCAACACTTTAGAAAAAGGATATCCATCGTTATAAACAGCCATACCATCCGTTATCTCCGTTACTTTAGGATGTTCCAAAATGACTACATCAACAGAGTTGTAGTTATAACCTTCCATGGAGTTAACGAAAAAAATGCGAACCTGAGATTTCATATATTGATACGAAGCAACCGCCTCTGTCCTATCTTTACCGCGGATCATGATTAAATATTGTTCTATATCCATGACTACCCTCATATATTAGCATAATGTGTAATAATAAAGGATTCTATGGAGTTTAAAGAAATTCCTTCCAAGTCGACTCTCTGAATATGAATTATGAAAAAGGAATTCCAACTATAGGGAACACAACAAGCACCACTAGTTTAAAAAAAGCGACGAAGCAGTAGCGCGTTTATTGAACACACCCACTGTATCGTCGCTTTTAAGATTGCTATTCTATCCGATCTCCACAAAAAAATTATAAAAACCCTTCACCTTTACGCTCAAACTTTCACCCGGCAGCCCTGCTCAAACGACCGGATCGCCGCGTCTGCGAGCAATAGTGCACGATAACCTGCCTCTGCATGGATCGGCGGCTGCTTGCCGGCTCGCAATGCTTCAAACAATGCGTCGGCATGCTTGTCGAACGTGCGATGAAAGCCGCGGTCCACGTCGTTGAAATAACCCGCTTCCCACGTCTCGCCGAGCTCATTATCCAGCGGATGATACGTATACCGCTTCACCGTATCGTGAATGACCGCTCGGCCTTTCGTGCCGTCAAGCTCCACTCTATGCGTATCCGGATAAGAGTAGGACGAGTCGTATGTACCGAGCAAGCTGCCGACCGCACCGTTAGCGAATCGCAGCGTCAGGGACATGGTGCGGAAGCCGCCGCCCGTCTTATCGGTCATCTCGGCCATAACCGATTCGATAGGACCGCATAAATGCTCCAGCATATCGAAGCCGTGACATTGCGTCTCAATGAGGTTCGCATGAGGATGATCGCTTGATCCTTTGCCTCCAAATCGCCACGATGCCATAGTCAGCTCCCCAAGTTTACCTGACTGGACCGCTTGATGCGCCATTTGAACCGGCTTGGCGTACCGATGGTTGAAATTAATCGCAAAAAACAATCCCCGTTTGGATGCTTCATTCAGCAGGATGTCCGCTTCCTTCAAATCGAACACCAGCGGCTTCTCAACAAGCAGCGGAAACCCGGCCTCAATAACCTGCAGCGTCGCCTCAAAGTGCGATTGGTTCGGCAAGCACAAGCTGACCAGATCCGGCTGCTCCCGATCAAGCATCTGCCGGATGTCCGTATAAAACTTCGTACCGTATTCATCCGCCCGCTTCTTCGTTTTCGCCGGATTACGGCCCACAATGGCGCAGAAGTCCACATCCGCCCGGTCTTGAAAAATTCTCGCATGCTGCCTGCCCCAACCGCCGGCTCCGATTAACGCGACTTTCATCCGCTTCCGATCGCTCATTGCTCGATCACAACCTTACCCGTATCTCCCCGGAAAAATAGCTCATACGCCTCCTGCAGCCGTTCAATCCCAAAACGATGTGTAATGATGTGACTGAGGTAAGGCAGATGGCTCAAGATCAGCTCTTGGTTGACCGCCAGTTCGTTGTATTGGAAGTACTCGCTTCCGAGCACCGCCCGCTCGGCCGCAATCAGATCCGGGGATACCTTCAGATGCAGCTCTTCCCCATGCCCTACGCACACAAGCACTCCACGTTTTGTTAACGCGGCCAGCGCAGCTTGCCGGCCTGCCGTCTTCCCGGTCGTATCAACGGCCACGTCAACGCCTTGCATTCCGTCCGCCTTCATCTTTTCATCCAAAGTTTCCTTGCCCAGATAAACCGGGATAGCCCCCATCTTCTCCGCCAGCCGAAGCCGGTACTCCACAAAATCCGTGATGTAAACCGGCACTTCCGTCCCCAACATCAGCTTCGCCATCGCTAAGACCGCAAGCCCGATCGGACCCGCTCCGGCAACTACGACGGATTGAATGTCGGAGTGTACCAACTGAGCGCGTTTGATCGCGTGTCCGCCGGTTCCCATGATATCCAAAAGAAGCGTCGCTTCTGTCAGCGGTATCGATGGATCTGTCGCGAAGAACACGCTTTCATCCACGACCATGTATGGCCCGTAGCCGCCGTCATGCGAGAAACCGTAATCGGCTTTTTTGCTCAGGCATTGATTCGTGTAACCCAGCTTGCAGCTTCGGCATACTCCGCAATACCCCATTAAATAGACGACACCTGGAGTTCCAACTGCCGTATGTGTATTGGGCCCCACTGCAGCTACCACACCGGATGCTTCATGGCCGGGAGTCGCCTTGGCCCCCTCATAAAATTGCTTGCGGTCCGAGCCGCACAGCGCATTCGCCTTCACCTGCAGCAGCAGTTGGCCTTCTCCCGGTACCGGAACCTGCTTCTCGCCATATTCAATTTTCCCGCCGCCTACAAAAAAAGGCACTGTCATTGTTTTCATCGCCATTGTCACCTTTTCCATCTCCTTTTTTCACACCACTGACGCGGTGCTTCGCTGCGCTGCATAACGACGATCTGTCGACCGCAGGCTGCTTTTTCCCGGTTGAACCCAGCAATAATAAACTTGTCATAAACTTCTTATTGCAAATAACTCAAATGAAACTCCGGCAAATCCGCATTCCCAAGCATATCTTCCGCTTCTCGTTGATATGTAAACAACTTCATTATATAATGATGACACTTTCTTTCCATGTCTAAAGCTTTCATTTACTTGTCAAAAACAACGATAATGTCCAAGGTGGCGGTTTTGTTGAAAGCACTCGCGGAGAATTGGAACGACCATCTCGTGCATCCCTATATACGGCTATGCTACAAGTACAGACCGCCGGTGCCCGCTTTTTTTCAAGGTCCCCGGAGACTGCTGGACTATCTGATACAATTTATTGAAAAAGGACGCTACATCCTCACGGTCGAAGGTGTGGAATACGAGCTGAACGAAGGCGAGATCGCCGTTATTCAACCTGGCGTATTATTTACGACACATACCTTCGGCGAATGTATCGTCCCGAATACTCATTTGGATTTCTTCTACAACACTTCCCGGGCTCATAGCTTCGTCACCTCCCCCGGACAAACCGACCTCTCCCCCCATGCCCATCTGATGCAACCGCGGTTGAACGATTTTCCGGATATCCATATTCCCGTCAAGTTCGTACCGGAGAATCCGGACCTTTTTCGAAGCACGCTGCTTCAGATGATCGAGCACCATAAGTCCGTCGATCTGAGGGATACGATCAAGCTGCAGCAGCTCGCGATGGATTTACTCCTGCAACTGCTGGGCACCGGCAAAAAAGCGTTGTCCGAGAACGACGCGGAGCAGCAGCTTATACAAAAAATGAAAGCATATCTGGCATCCAACCTCTCCTCGCCCGTCTCTGTGAAGAACATGGCCAAGCATGCCGGCTATTCGGAATCGTATTTCAACATGATGTTTACGAAGATGCTTGGTATGACGCCGCATGCTTATCTGCTCAACCTTCGATTGGAACGGGCCAAGGAATTGCTCGCCTACCCAACCAAATTCGAAAATATTGCTGAGTACTGCGGGTTCGCAGATGCCGCTCATTTTTCCAAGGCGTTCAAGAAGAAATACGGTTGCTCCCCCAGGGAATACCGGTCACGTCTTCAAGAACAGTAAGCGGGTCTGGCTGGCTTACTCGCAAGGGGAAATCTGCCGCTCCCCCGCTAAGGCGGAACTCCTATCCGGCACAACAAGTGGAATACTTTCCTCCATTCTCGCAAAATTGAATAAACTTCTATATTTATTACAATAATGAAGTAGGAGAATTAGCAATATACGCAGAAAACATAACGATAACATGTAAAATAATCCGCAAATCAGGAGGTAATCATGGGCAGAGTCGTTCATTTCGAAATTCATGTCGATGACATGGAGCGTGCCAAGAAGTTTTACGGAGAGATTTTTGGATGGACATTTGAAGATTGGAGCAGTTATGCCGGAATGCCTTATTTCGGAGCAGTTACCGGCGATGCGAATGAGCTTGGAATTAACGGCGCTTTAATGCAGCGCAGAGGTGCTTCCCCAGAGCCCGGTCAGACTTTGAATGCCTTTGCATGTACAATCGGAGTGGAAAATTACGATTCTACCGAAGCGAACATTCTGAATCACGGCGGCAAGGTCGCATTGCCGAAATATGCTTTGCCCGGAATGGCTTGGCAGGGATATTATACGGATACCGAAGGCAACGTGTTCGGAATCCATCAGCCTGACAAGAACGCAAAATAATTTTTCAATATATACATTCGAAAACGCTGCTGCTGCACATGACATGAATCAGCTATAAAGTCCCTCTAAGTCCACTACATGCCAGAAACACTGACCGCACAGTCAGTGTTTTTGCATTTTATGGATCACTCGGAAGGTAGTACGGATCAATTTGCTGCAGTAAACAGGGTATGATGCCACGACAAACACCCTGCGAAAAGCAACCAAATCCTTTCTGAAAAAAAGGATATTATTTTCAATTTAAAGGAACCCTAAAAGCAATTCCCAAAAGAAGAAAGGAGTTCCCATGGAACAAAATCAAACTCAGACGCAGCAGCCTATTTTCCCGCAACCGCCACAAGTCATAACCATAAAAGATCATCTTTATTTAAAGGATCAAATGTCGTGGGAGCTTATTGCGATGAAAAAATGCCGCCATTTCGCCCAAGAATGCTCCGATCAAGAAATTAGCCAGGCCATTAATAAGGCAGGCCAAATGCACCAACGCCACTACGAATTGTTATTGAAGCATCTGCAAAACAATAACACAGCGGAAATGCAAAAAGTCCATCAACTACAACAATAAGGAGTAACTGGAATGAACCAAAATCAAAGCCCAAATACGATCCAAAATCCTAAGCCCTCCTACGAGCCAAAAGTAAAAGGACCCGAAATGAATGACAGGGACCGAGTAAATGATATTTTAGCACTTGAAAAATATTTAACCGATAGTTTCAATATTTCCGCCAGAGAAGCGAGCCATCCGAATCTTCACCAGGACATTATGACCATATTGAATGAAACACATCAGTGCCAATACGAGATGTATGAGCTGATGTTCCGTAAGGGGCACTATAAATTAGAAGCCGAAGAACAAACCAAGCTGGATCAAACCCATAAGCAATTTAGCAACTATAACTCCCAATTTCCTTATCCGAGCACTTTGGTCCAGTAAGTCTTAATAGTGTACCAAAGACAAGCAGCCGACTCCTCAAAGTCAGCTGCTTATTTTTTACATTCTATTTAACACCCTTTTCAATGAATCTTTGGATGATCGTAGATAATTGCGCTCTGGTCGCAGTATCTCCCGGAGCAAGAACATTATTTTCATAACCGCTGATCAGCCCTGAGCCTATCGCCCATTCCATAGGTTCTTTAGCCCAACTGGATACGTTATTTCCGTCCGTAAAAGCATTCACGTTTTTGGTATTGGAAATGTCATATCCTTTAAGCTTTGCATAATTGTACAGTATAGTGCATAGCTGCTCTCTAGATATGTCATTATTCGGTCCGAATAGCCCGTTACCATAACCGCTGATCACATTGTTGGATGAAGCCCATGCAACGGCGTCGCTATACCATGTGTCAGCCTTAACATCGGTAAAGCCGCTTTCTGAAGCTGACGGAGTTCCTTCCAGTCTATGAAGAATCGTTACCAGCATGGCTCTAGTCGTATTTTGATTAGGGCTGAAGCTGCTGTCGGAGGATCCTACCATAAGCCCTTTTTCGCTCATAAACTGGATGCCTTTATAGAACCAATCGTCTTCCTTTACATCGTTGAATTTTTTAGCATCTGAAGTCCCCGGAGTTCCTTTGGCCGCTTCTTTCTTCGTAAATGCCGGCTCAACTTTGGCTCCGCCTTCAGGCATGATAAAGCTATAAGTGCCATCTGCATTTTTAGTGATTTGTACTTCCTTGCCATTTTGATCAAAAACCTTCATATCATTTAGCGTATAGCCCTCTTTAGGCGTGGCCGTAATGGTTACCTTGCTACCGGCAGTTGCTTTGTTGGTGTCATAAGAAACCGAACCGTTTTCCGCCTTGGTCCCTTCCGACACGGAATAACTTAAAGAAGCATTGCCGCCGCTACCGCCACTGCTGCTGCTACCACTAAGCATAATTGTAAAAATGCTCAAATCTTTGGAGCTGCTTCCCGCATCGTTTGTTGCTTTTACTGTGAAGCTTGCTGTACCCGTTGCAGTCGGTGTCCCGCTTATTTTACCTGTCGTTGGTTCCAGAGAAAGTCCCGCCGGCAAGCTGCCGCTTTCAATGCTCCAGGTAATTGGGGTATCTCCTGTCGCAGCTAATGCTTGATTGTAGGCAATACCAAATATGCCGTTTGGCAGGCTGCTTGTTGTAATCGTTGGAGCTACCGGAGCTGTTGCTAAAAATGTGCGCGTTACGCTTGGCCCGTGCCCGGTCCACTTACCAAAAGTCACCTGGTTCCGAGGAAGTTCGGTATTTTCGGTGCCTGTAAAACCTGTAGAGCCGCTAAGTCCGCCTGCACCGGACGCGTATTTCAAAATCTCGCTTCCCGCTTCCACCGAGATGGTATAAGGAACATTCGGAATAAGTCCGGCAGGGGAAAACACGTAAGTGTGTTGACCCGGTTGAACGGTTGGTTTTGCGTTGGCTTGAACCGCTCCACCGTCTACCGGCACGCCGTTAATCAAGATTCGATAACCGGCAAATCGTGCGGTATCGCCATTGGAATAATCCGTTACGTCTCTTTCGTCCCATGTGATGGTCATATCTTCCCCAATCCATCTGCCGCCTGCGACGGTCAGCTGGCTGCCGGGAGCCCATGCCGGAGTCTGCATTAAAGTGCCGGGAACGGTGGTGATCGTAACCGGGCCCCACTGTGGTCCTTCCTGACCAATCCAGTTGACAGCTTTCATCGTGACATCGTAGGTCACACCATCATCCAGCCCCCACAGCGAATAACCCGCACGGCTGGCGTTGTTAAAATAAGCTTTGTATTTTTTAGTAGCGTGATTTGAATTTGTCGGCGTTGCCGTTAACTCGTAATAATGAATGCCGTAGACAGCGTCGGTAACGGCGTTCCATTTAAAATCCTGCCAAGAGATGCCGGTGATGTCCGCAGCCTTCACATTAAAACTCGGCGAACTGGTTGAAACTGTGGATACCCCAAGCGTTGCAGCGCCCGTGGTTACCGTCGACTCCAGCAGATTGCCGTAGGAGGCGTTTGCACCTGTCGTTTCCGGTCGGACCGCAACTTTGTAAGAGGTGTTCGGACGCAGCGCGATTCCCGTGGACTGCGTACCCGCTCCCGCGCTCGCTACAATCTTGTTTTGCTGATAGCCATAACCATCCAGCATATCCACCAACACGGCATACTGCGTTGCATTACCGATGGCGGGCCATTCTAAAGTGGCATAATAAGTATTGGCCGTCACCGTGAGCGCGCCGCTTCCATTCAGCACATCCGGCGTGCGGTTGGTGGTCCCGGGGCAAT
This sequence comes from Paenibacillus thalictri, assembly GCF_004307995.1. Lineage (GTDB taxonomy): Bacteria > Bacillota > Bacilli > Paenibacillales > NBRC-103111 > Paenibacillus_AF > Paenibacillus_AF thalictri. The sequence goes on from NZ_SIRE01000015.1 coordinate 194,660, forward strand.
TTTCGATCGTGACATTTTTGCTGTTGGTGGTGGTAATGGCGCCTCGAAGACCTGTGATGTTGCGGAACGTAACATCCGACATGCCGTTTATCGCAATGTTACCGCCACTTCCAACATAGGATAAGACCTTGATATCCTCGAATGTGAAATTGCGGAGTATCGGGCTTAAGGCATAGACGGAGCTGACGGGAGCCGCCACGCTAATCAGTGGTATATACGCGTTTGACACCGTTATATTGCGTACCAGCACATTTTCGAAGGTCAGTGGCTGCTCGCTTTCCGGGCCGAAGGCTGTACTGGCGTTGCCGTCTTTGTAGTCTGTATCAATCACAATCGTACTGTTGCCTACCGTGCTGTTCGAATAATTGACCGCATTGTCGCGCACGACAATATTGCGGATACCGCCACCGGTAGTCGCACCGGATTTCATTCGCAATACGCCGTTACTTCCTTTTTCGTTCGAATTATAGACATTCTCTTCCGCGATCAAATCGCCGATCCAGCCGCCGGTATGGCTCCCCATCGCCAACATGCCCCCGTGGCCGTTGCGCAGAAAGTTATTGAACACGCGGCCCTCTCCGCTTGCCACTTTGTTGGTTAAATTGCGTACGACTGTGCCCTGTCCGGCTGCAAAGTTGATGACGTCGTCTCCGGTATCCCAAAAGCTGTTCATAATCGTAATCCCCGTGCTGTCGCCAAATTCAATACCGTCGCCGTTGTTGGCGTCAAACATCATCGCATTCACACCGTTTACGGCAATCTGCTCGGACTGATAGTTGACGATTCCGTGGAAAGCAGGGTTATAGAAGGTCAGTCCCTCGTAATACAGGCCATGCACGCCGCGCATTACCGTCAGGTTAGGGCGGGAATTATAGAATTGCGCGTCAAGGGCATTCGGGGTTTTATCCTGACGAGACTTCCACATCGCATCCGCCGCAAGGATGCCCAGCACACTGTCGGAATCAATTGCACTTTTATTATCAACAGTGATATTGCCGCCGGATTGGTAGTTTGGCAGACGCCAACCATTTCCGGTTGGATCTGAGACACCTGCGGAACCGGGAGTCGGATCCGCTGCCGTTTGGGTCTGTAAGCCGTTTCCGGTGGTAGTATTCTTCCACCCGTTGCCGTCTATTGCACCCTTGCCGACGATGCGGATATTTTTCAAGGAGCCATAGTCCCAGGTTACGGCATTCAACAGGCCATACGTCCGGATATCTTGTGAATAAGGATAGACCAGAAGGCTGCGCGGATAGTGGTCAAAAACAGGAGAACCGAGCAGCACAGCTCCTTTCTCAATTTCAAAGGTCATATTGCTGTGCAGAAACAATGAGCCGCTTGGATAATAGTAGGGATTGGCATTGTCTCCGCTTCCCTTCAATACAACCTTTCCGCCCGTAGGGACAGCGTCGATCGCAGCCTGTATCGCGGCAGTGTTGTCTGCAATTTTCTTTATGATCGTTGCATTGTTATTCGCGCCCCGGATTTTATAGTCGGCGTTGGCGCCGGAAGTAGAAGTAATATAGGTTGCGCCCTGAGCAGCGGCGTCTATAACGGTAGGCGTAGGCGCAGTTGAAAAGACAAGCGACGCGCTAAAATCAGACCTTGTCTCATCGGTGTAAACGGCCCTCACCTTAAATTCATAACTCGTGTTGGGCGCCAGCTCGGTCGCCGTAAAGGAAAGAATATTGACCCGATGATGCTGCGCGCTCAAATTCCCGTAAAATGCATCCATGTACGCATTGACATAGGAATAGTTATCTCTGAAATTTTCGCTTGCAAGACCGATAAGGACTCCATCCCGGAATACTTCGTAGTCCCGGATTTTTACTGCACTGTTATAATAGTCATCCGGCTTTTCCCAGGTAAGTACAATTTTGGATTCGTCAAATGCTAATGGAGGTACGGATAACTTTTGCGGCGCCCCGGAATAGCTAGCCGCCGCATGAGCAGGCGTTGTCGGCATGACCGGAAATAAACCGACCAGCAGAGCCAGCGAGAGTACTAGGCTGCAAATCATATTAGCTTTCATCTTCATTTTCATTTCCTCCTGTTGTTAAAATGGTTAACTTTATGTATTTGCCTTCGAACCTCTTTCCTGTACTGCAGAAAGGATTGTGTCATGTCCGCATCCCCCCTCTCGTCATACTCCTCACAATTTTATTTGGATAGCAGTGAATCAGTTACTATTAAAGCGTTTTCAGGGCATAAAAGATATAATCATTAGCTCATAACTGTGAAATAAAGCCCGTATATCGGGGCAATTTGTTTGAAATGTAATATAAGGACACCCTTGGTTACAGATACGAGAGCATCCGTCCGGTTACTATTGCGGAGTATATGGAAGCGCGATGATGGGCAAGTGAAATTGAGGGGATTCGGCAAACAGAGATAGTTCACTTACCGTTACAATCATCGAGACCGAACGCAATGCTGTATAGATCATTCGACAAAAGTTAATTCCAATGAGAAAATACAATAAGATAAGCTTCCGGCTTAATCCATCGTGACGGAGGGTAGATGCTGTGAAACTGGAAAGGCTCTTATCCATCATTATTCTGCTGCTAAACCGCCGCATGGTGCAGGCCAAGGAGCTCGCGGATCGGTTCGAGGTGTCCGTAAGGACGATATACCGGGATATCGAAGCTATTAATGGGGCTGGCATCCCCATCGTCACCTACCAGGGAACAAACGGAGGCATCGGACTTGCAGAAGGTTACCGCTTGGACCGTAATGTGATGACCAACGACGAACTCGCTGCCATCGTCACCGCCCTGCGCAGCATCTCCACCTCATACGGCAACGAGCAGCATGTGCAGCTGATGGAAAAAATCAACAGCGTCGTTCCACCCGCATATTTCGAAGAGTTCCAGCATAAGACAAGTCGCGTGCTGATCGACTACTCGCCTTGGGACGGCAACGAAAGGCTGCGACCTAAACTACAGCTGCTAAAGGAATCGGTAGATCGCTGCCTAATCGTGGGGTTCGTCTATTCCAGTGCCAAAGGTGAGGTATCACATCGGGTTGTAGAACCGCATACGCTCATTCTCAAAGGAAGACAGTGGTACCTGCAAGCCTACTGTCTGGAGAAAGATCAGTTTAGACTATTTAAGCTAAAAAGAATGAAGACGCTGGAAATAACCCCGGGGAGGACTTTCATTCGTCGAGAGCTTCCGGCACATGAGAGTGTCACAGGCCAGAGCTCGTCCGAGCCATCTCCGGTAACACAGATCGTCTTGCGGTTTCGGGCGGACACTCGCCATTTCGCCGAAGAACTGTTTGATATCGAGGAGCTTGTAGCAGTTGGTGACGGCGGTTGGCAAGTGAGCAAAGCATATCCGGAAGATGAATGGTTATACAGCTTTATTCTCAGTTTAGGTCACCATGCTGAGGTGGTTGAGCCTCTTCATCTTCGGGAGATTATCGCTAGCCGCGCGGAGCAAATTGCAAAAATATACAGAAACGACAATACAACCTGACAGATAGTTGTCAGGTTTGTTGTTTTAGAATAGACTCATTCAACTAAAAGGAGATTGAGCCGCGATGAAACAAAACGAATCCATACCCATGACACCACACAGTCAGTCACCATCGACAAGCCCGCTGCCCGTAGATGGGGCTGCCGGCAAACGAATTGAACCTGCCCGTGTCGAGGAACTCCCCTCCTTCACGATAGCCGGAATTAGCGCTGTCACAACAAATGCAGCCGAGTTAAGCGGCAACGGCAAAATCGCTGGACTGTTTGAACAATTCCATCTGCGCAATATTAGCGGACAACTGGCCGGCCATCTGCAGCAGCCCGGCCTTTATAACTGTTATTTTGACTATGAGCAAGGCGATGCCGGACACTATGAAGTGATGGTCGGTGTACATGTCCGAGAAGCATTGCAGGATCACTACCCCGAATCCGTTACGACGTTCACAGTTCCTGCTGCAAAATACGCCGTATTCGTCACAGAGAGGGGACCGATTATAGAGATGGTGCAGAAGACTTGGGCCGATATTTGGCATTGGTCGCAGCAGCCCGGCAATAACCGGGCGTTCACAGGCGATTTTGAATATTATGACCCGAATACAGATCCGAACGACGGGCAAGCGGAAATTTACATCGCTATGCGATAACCAGTAAGCGACCTTAACTTTCAGTAATCCAGTTAAAAACAAAGACCAAGAATCCGAGGATTTTTGGTCTTTGTTTTGGTTTTCCATTTAATAGGTGTTAGCGTTCATGAAACGGTCGCTCAACACTACCCGCCACCCATGCTCGAACTATTAAGTAGAGAGTTGGATATTTTTGCTGAGATTGTCTTGAGCTAAACATTCGCCATTTCGATAGCTTGTTTAATACGCAGCATACAGTCAAGATGATGCTGTTCTTCCCTGTTGTGGAAATGAAACATGCCTCGTAACCTCTTGATACGCAGAAAAGGTTTAGCAATCGGATCATCAAGTTTGCCCGTTGATGCTACGATAATGTCATCAACTTGACTACGCAATTTCTCCAAAATTTCAGAGTAAGCCGGCGGCTCCGTTGTCCACCCGCTCGGACGTGTTCCTTTCGGAAATGTGTGATGGTAGCTCTTTGGCACCCTCCATTCTTCGCCTAACTTCGGAAAGATACCGTGATCCCATGCAACAAGGATATGCCCCAGGTTCCAGCGGATGCTATTGTTGAAGCCCTGTGGTACGATGTCCACAATTTCTAGTGGTGACGATTCTGCTAATGCTAATGTTCGGGTACGCACCTCACGAAATGTTCTAAATTCAATAGATTCCCGCATCTCAGAAATCCTCCTAATTGAAGATAAATCACCCTGTACTTAGTTCGACTCAGACTGAACGATCCCTTTCTAATCAACACTTTTCGCAGGGATGCCCATTGTGGTGTACAAGAACTCTGCTTAAGAAGTACGTCTCTGTAACCGAGCAGATCAAAGGAGACGCGCCGCAGGATAAATTCCTTAAAAGCATGCTGGAAGTAATGGAACTTCAACTTCATGAAGGTTAATTGAATGGGCGTGGTATAAATGTTCCGATACACCTAAATCCATCCTTAAAGACCAGTATTTTCAATAACCTAGCTACCACAACGCAGCAAGAAAACCAAAAGGAGATGCCCTCCCGGACATCCCTTTCTAATAAACCTTATGGAGACAAACCGCAGCCCGGCAAATCCACGATTCGCCGGCGGGTTTTGCTAGTGATATTTGGCGAGGTGACGTAGCTACTCTTTCTTACCCACTGTCAACTCTTTAGAATCAATCACCAAACCGGCTAATTGAATGTAGTCAAAACCAATAATGCCGTCAATCTCCATTCCATAATTCATTTCTCCAATTTCCACTTCAAAACCTTCCAGAGTTACTTCTCCTGCCTGCACAAAATCAAATTGTTTGGAGTATATGACCTCGACTCCGCCCACGCCTCTGATTTTATTCAAAAAGTCACCCGGCTCAATTTTAACCCCGATGGCATCCACTACATCTGCGCTGAAAATAGTCCCTGCCGAACCTGTATCAAGCAATGCATTCCTTAAATGAAGCTTTTCACCACGATAACAAATGACCACTTCTATAAAAGGCAATCCGTACTTCACATCAATTCTCATCTAGGGCCCCTTACCCCTGCCCATTTCTCCCGAAGCTTAAGCGTTTCGCGGGATGTGTGAAAAAAGCCGTATTCCCGGTAAGGCTGCGCCCGATGCAACTCATAGTAGCGTTTCATGGCGACAGACGAATCTTCAAAGCGATCAATGACTGCCACCTCTTCGATAAGCCAGTATCCGTCCTCTGAATGGGACTTTAACGCCTCACATACAATCCACTCTTCGGGAAATTGCTCACGAACCTCTTCCCAGCGCATCTTGGTCACCTCCGGAAACCTAACTTGCAACTATTTTCAGTATAGCACATGCCTAACCAAAGATGTACGGGTCCGAGTTAAGAACATATGAAGAACCCCTGTCCTACATTAACTATGAAACGAAAAGTCTCGAAGTTCGGTAACAGTTTAGGAGTTACTATGACGGATGCCCTGAAGCGGCTTGGCCTTGATGTAGGGGATTCCCATCCACATTGATGTTCGGGAGAATGATGGGGAGATCGTCATAAAAAAATAACCAAGGTGCACTTACCCCCTGGACTAAGCCTGGATTTCCTTGATACCCTCAACGAAGTCATGCATGATTATGACGATACATTAAAAGGTCTCAAGGATCGATAATCATGACCGTTAACCGGTATCGCTCGGCAAATCCACAATTCGCCGCCGCGTGATGGTTAGCTGAAATCGAATCCAAGAACACCACCCATTTATTTACAGTTTCCGTTCCGCCAATACCATGAATCATTGCCATTCGATCAGTACCTTCCGGTCTCACGCCGATTTCTGCAACCTTATCCGCATCCAAAATAGTTCCAGCCGAACCTGCCTGCTACAAGAAGCCGACCTGCCGGCAGTGCTCCAGCATGCGTTCGATATGCTCACGCTGGACAAGCGGCCACTCCACGTTCAGGCGGCGCAGCAGGAGCATCGACTTCGTCGAGCACAGAAGTAGGGGTGACGATTGGCTGGAAGTTTCACCCTCCAGCTCCAACCTGACTTGTTCCAGCCCTTGGCTGTGTTGCGAGGCAGATTTCACCTGCCCGGCAGAGGCGGCCGCTATCTCCCGCAGTATCTCTTGGACCGCCTGCAGTTGAATGTCTCCCTCGAGCTGCGCCGCCTCGTTGAGAAGCCGGGCAAGCCGGCGGTAGCTGATCGGATGCGGATGCGCCACATGAATGACCGCATCGGGCACCCCGGCAGCGACGATTCTCGCGACGGCGCGGCTGGCGCAGTCGACGAAGGAAAAGTCTAAGCTACGCGCCGGCAGATCAGGCATCCGGCGCAAATGGATTAGCCCGCGGATGAGGCGGTAGAAAGCGTTGTCCTCGATGTTTCGCTGAAACTTGCCGGTTTCGGAATGAAACACGATATTCCCGAGGCGGATGATCGTCGCGCCGTGACCTTCCTGATGGTGCGCCCATATTCGCTTTTCCGCCTCCAACTTAGATTGGACGTAGTAATTGTCCGACGCCCGCCCGTCCGCCACCGTATATTCCGAGAAGATGTGTCCGCTGCGTTCCGGAGTAGTGCCAAGGGCAACGCTTAAAGTCGACAAGTAGTATAGATGCTTCGCTCGACCTTCCGCCGCCAGCCGAATCATGTTTACGGTACCCGTCACGTTGCTCCGCTCAAAGTCCCGAGCAAATCCGTAATGCTTCGTATAGGCCGCGCTGTGAATGATGCAGTCGATGCAGTCTTCGAGTTCGCCATAGACGTCCTCGCTTAAGCCAAGGCGCTCCAGCGTCATATCGCCTGCATAGAACCTCACCCGTTCCTGAACGCTTGCAAACGGCGTCTCGAAGTAAAACGCCCACAGCTCGCCGATGATTCCCGCCGCGGCTTCCTTGCTAGAAGCACGGACGAGCAAATGAAGACGGCAATCCGTCTCCTGCAGCAGCTCATGCAGAATATGCATGCCTATGTAGCCGGTACCGCCAGTCAGCAGCACCTCCCGATACATGCCTACAAAGCGGGAAACATCAGCAGCATCGCCCGCGCCCCTATCCGGGTCAGCCGTCATGCTTGCTTCCTTGCCCGTGCCTACGACTTCCCCAGCACCCGCCCCCATATGATGATCTACATGTTCGCTAGCCCACCGATCCGCACTGCCATCTGCCAACGCACTGCGGCGGGCGAAGGCGTCCGGGCCCACGTCTGCACCACTCGCACCCGCATCGACTGTCGTACATACCTCCGCACCCGCATATGCGGCAGCCGCAGCAGCGGTTTCGGCAATGACGCGCTGCCTATACGTGCGCAGCTCCCGCTTCAGCTCGGACAAGCGGACAGGCGCTGCCTGCGCAGCTGCTTGCTCCCGCTCCTCCCCCGCCTTCTCTTGCAGCTTTGCCCGCAGGCCGGCGACGGTCTGCCGCTCGAACAAGTCGTTCACGCTGAGCTCGAGCTGCTGCGCCAGGCGGGCGATGACACGGATCGCCTTCATCGAATCCCCGCCGAACTCGAAGAAGTTATCGTGCAGGCCGACCGGCCCGCCCAGCACCTCCCTGAACGCCTCCATAATCAGCGCTTCCCACTCATCCCTCGTTCCTGCCGCGGTGCCCTCTCCCTCCTCCTGAACGACATCGGGAAGCTCGGGCAGTAGGTACAGGAGCCGCTTCCGGTCGATTTTGCCATTCGTGGTGAGCGGAATCGACGTCACGTGCTGGAACCGGGACGGAATCATGTAGCCCGGCAGCCGGGCCGAGCAGTAGACCCGCCACACCTCGCGGGACAGCTCGGTGTCGGTGACGTAAAAGGCGCACAACTCCTGCTCGCCTCGCGCATTCCGAACCGCGATGACGACAGCCTGACTAATGCCGGGGTACTCGCTAACGATCTGCTCCACCTCGCCAAGCTCGACGCGGTTGCCGCGGATTTTCACCTGATCGTCCATTCGTCCCAGGAACTCCAGCGTCCCGTCGGCTCTCCACCGAGCCACGTCCCCGGTCCGGTACAGCTTCGCGGACGGATCCAGCGGATGCGGCACAAAATGTTTCGCCGTCACCTCCGGAAGCTTCCAATACCCGAGAGCAAGACCAACGCCTGCAATGCACAATTCGCCGGGGAGCCCGATCGGCCGCAATTGGCCGTGCGAATCCATAACATACAGCAGGCTGTTCGACACCGGATGGCCGATCGGGATGTTTGGCTCGTTCGCCGTGACGAGATGGCAGGCGGCGACCACTGTATTTTCCGTCGGGCCATAATTGTTGTACACCTCGTACCGCTGCGGGCTGAACGCATTCAGCTTATCGCCCGCCGTCAGCAGCAAACGCAGAGAACGGTTGTGCAGGCGCATGAACGCTTCGGCGATTGGCGTCGGCAGGAAGCTGACCGTGATGCCATGTTCTTCATAATAGGCGTTCAGCCGATCCAGCTCCAGGCGAATTGTTTCCGGTACGATATGCAGCGTCGCCCCTGCGATCAAATACGGGAAAATTTCCAGAATCGACGCATCAAATCCAAGCGAAGCGTACTGCGTGCCGTGGTCGCCTTCCCCGATCCGGTAAAACTCGCGATGCCACTCCACCGCGTTCGCGAACGACCGCTCGCCGATCATAACCCCCTTCGGACGCCCGGTTGATCCGGAGGTGTAGATCATATAGGCGAGGTCATCACTGCTTCGGGCATACGGGACACTGCTTGCATCCGGCTCCAGCAGCAGTTCCTCAAGCTCCAACAGTTGGCCATCCATGGTGCTCTCGAGACCGGCCTGCAGCTCCGGCGGCACGATCGCTGCCGCAGCCTCCGAGTCCTGCAGGATTTGCGTCATGCGCTGCACAGGTACGGTGCGGTCGATGGGGAGGTAGACGGCTCCGCTTTTGAAAATGCCGATGATCGCGACGATCGCCGTAAGCGACCGTTCCCCGATGAAAGCCGCCACCTTGCCCGGCCCGATCCCTCGTTTGACCAGCGCGCGGGCAACCCGGTTCGAGCGCTGCTGAAGCTCGATGTAGGAGATCGTCTGCCCGGCATGCACGACGGCATCCTTTGCCGCAAACCGCACGCAGCTCCGCTCCAGCAGTTGGATCACCGTCTGCCCGCGGTAGTAGGACTGCGGCAGCGGATTGAAGGCAAGCAGCTCCGCCTTCCTCTCCTCTGAGACAAGCCCGATCTCCGCCAGCATGAGTTCAGGGTCGCCAAGAGCTGTGCGTACGACATGCAGGAACGTCTCGGCCATCGTCCGGACGGTCCGGTCGTGAAACAGCGATGTTTTGTACTCCCAGTGGATGTCGGCGCCCTCCTCCTGCTCCTCGATTTCGACGAGCAGATCGAACTTCGCCTTATGCAGCGCAATCCGCTGCGGAACCAAGCTCCCCTTGCCGGTTCGGCCCCCGTTCCGGCGGTCCACGCTGACCAGCATCGTATCAAACAGCGGGTTTCGGTTCGCTTCGCGAACCGGTACAACCCGCTTCACCAGCTCCTCGAACGGATACAACTGACGCGCCAGACCTTGTAGAAGCACCTCTTGCGTCTCCTTCGCAAAAGCGAGGAAGCGCTTAGCCGAATGCGGACGGCTGCGGATGGCGAGTGTGCTCACGAACATGCCGACGGTCTCCTGAAACTCGCCATACTGCCGGTCGGAGGCGGGGATGCCGACCGCTATATCGTCCTGCCCGGCATATTTGGACAGCCACACGCCGTACAAGCTGATCCAGAGGGCAAACGGAGTAACCGCATGCTCCCTGGCAAATGCCCGCAGCTTCCTCAACGTATCCACATCCAGCGAGACCGTCTCCCTTGCTCCTTCGTCGCTGTAGCGCTCGGGTCTAGGCTGATCCAGCGGCAGCTCCAGCGGGGGCAGCGGGCTCTCGAATTGCGACAGCCAATACGACTCCTGTTCGCGGAACGCGGGGCTGTCGGTTTGCGCCTTTTGCCACATGGTATAATCCGCGTATGGACGCGGAGGTGTTTTCAACAGCTCTCCTTCATACAGCGCCGCCCATTCTTCCAAAATCACGTCCACGGATACCGCATCCGAGACGATATGATGCATGTCGAGGAACAAATACGTTTCATCGCCCGCATGCACCAGCTTCACCTGCAGCAGCGGCGCCTGCTCAAGGTCGAACGGCCGCACCCACTCCGGCAGCCGGAAAGCCAGTTCGTCGGCGCTGGCAAGCTGTTCCGCCGAAGCGGACAGTTCCACCTGATCATGCACGCGCTGAACAGGCTCCCCGTCCTGCAGGTGGAACGAAGTGCGAAGCGCCGCATGCCGATGCGTCAGCGTCTTGAATGCGGCGTTCAGCTTCGCCAGATCGATCGCGCCACCGCCCACAGACGGGTCGTAGCGCCATAACATCGGCATGTTGTATGTGCAGGCATCCGGCTGTTGCAGCTGCGCAATGTACATATGCCGCTGCGCATAGGTGAGCGGGTACCCTGTCTGCGCAGCCGCTTCGGCAATTCGGGGAGCGGAGGCGCTCTGTGAGCGAACGACCTCGGCCAGACGACGAACGGTAGGCGCGTCGAACACGGCGCGGATCGGCAGCTGGACGCCGAACGCATCGTTCGCTCTCGCAACCAGCTTCATCGCAGATAAGGAATGCCCGCCCCTTTCGAAAAAGTTATCGTCAATCGCCACGCTGTTTGTTCCAAGCACTTCGTTCCACAGTTCCAGCAGTTGCCGTTCCGTTTCATCACGTGGCCCTTCGGCCTGCAGATTCACTTCCGCTCTGCCCTGCTCCGGCTCGGGAAGCGCGCCGCGGTCGACTTTGCCGTTGCTTAAGAGAGGCATCTGCTGCAGTTGGACGTAGAACGGCGGCACCATATACCCCGGCAGAAACTTTAGCAAATACGCCTGCAGCTCCTCACCCGGCACATCCCGCCTTGCCGTGAAATAGGCGCAGAGCATTCGGCTCTCGCCCTCCCCTCTCACGAGCACGACCGCCTCCTGGACCGCCTCATGCTGCACCAGGCGCAGCTCGATCTCCATGAGTTCGATGCGGTAACCTCTAATTTTCACCTGATGATCCCGTCGGCCGAAAAACTCGATCGAGCCGTCCTCACGCCACCGGGCCAAGTCTCCCGTCTTGTAAAGGCGCTCGCCCGGCCGGAACGGGCTGTCAAGAAACCGCTCCGCCGTCAGCTCCGGCTTGCCCAGGTAGCCGCGCGCCACGCCATCGCCGCCGACCCACAGCTCGCCCGTCTCACCGACGCCGAGCAGTTGCCCGCCTTCGTCCACGATATACGCCGTCGAGTTGCTGATCGGCGCACCGATCGGAACCGCCAGCTCGTATTCCCGCTCCACGAGCTGGCACGTGGACATCGTCGTATTTTCCGTCGGGCCGTACCCGTTGAACAACTGGAGATCCGGGCAACTGCGGAGCACGTCGGCCGCGATGTGCGGCACCATCACGTCACCACCGACAAGCAAACAACGCAGTGAAGCAAAGACATCCGCCCGCTGCGTGGCCAGATGGTGGAACAATGGAGTTGCCGCGACCATCATTGTAATGCTGTGCCGCTCGATCACCCGCTTCAGCTTTTCGGCGTCCAGCAGCTCCTCCTGCTCCGCCAGCACTAGCGAGCAGCCGTTCAGCAGCGCGCCCCATATTTCCAGCTTCGACGCGTCAAAGTTGAGCGCAACGGCCTGCAGCACACGGTCGCGTCCATGTTCGAATGTCATGTGGTTCGTGTTGCGGACGAGCCGGACGATGCCCTGGTGCTCGATCATAACGCCTTTGGGTAAGCCGGTCGAGCCGGATGTATACATCACGTAAGCCAGATTCGTCGGGCTTGCGGCAGAGGAAGGTACCGGCTGCAAAGCCGTATCGATCGGTTGCGGCTGTATTGGGTTTACCCCCTCCTCACCGCCAACCTCCTCCATGCGTACGACCCGCCCGTGCCACGAGCTTAAACGTTCTGCGTGCCGGGTGGACGAGATCACAAGGACTGCTGCAGAATCATCCAGCATATAGCGGAGCCTCTCCACCGGCAGCTCGGGGTCAAGTGACAAGTAAGCGCCGCCGGCCTTAAGGATGGCGAGAATGCTTACGAAGCATCCGACCGAGCGCGGCAGCATGACGCCAACGACCCGATCTGTGCCTACACCCAGCTGCCGCAGCAGGCGGGCAACCTCGTCAGCCCTGCGGTTGAGAGCCCGGTAAGTGACGACCTCGTCCCCATAAATGAGCGCAGGGTCGTTCGGATACAGCCACGCCTGCTCCTCGAACAGCTCTTGGATGCACTTGTCCCGGGGGTACGCGGTCGCCGTATCGTTCACGCGCCGCACCCACTCGAGCCGGTCCGCTTCATAGGGAAGCGCCAAAGATCCGGTCCGGCAGGCGGGTTCGGCAGCCAGCGCCCACTCTATGAGGGCGACGAAGTTCGCCGCCAGCTTTTCCACCGTCTCATGGGTAAACAGCGCCTTCGCATAGTCGAAGCAAAAATACAGCTCCCCTCCGACCTCCTCCCCTTCCAACAGCAGCTCAAACATCGCGTCCTGCGGCGGCAGCGGCAATGGGGTGACGGTCAGCCCCGGAAGCACTAGCGCTCGCGATCCGATGTTTTGCCAGACGAACGCGGTGTGCAGCAGCGGATTCAAGGAGGAATCCTCCCGCTCCTGATCCTGCAGTACATGACGGACAAGCGCTTCGAACGGATAGCGGTCATGCTCATACGCGTCCATGAGCTGGCTCTCGATGCGGCGCACCCATTCCTGGAGGCTCATGTCGCGCTCCATCCGGCTTCGTACCGCCAGTGTGCTGACAAACATGCCTACATTCGGCTGCAGCTCGGGGTGGTGACGGGAGGCGGTGACGGTACCGACGACCAGATCAGTCTGTCCGGTCCAACGATGGAGCAGCAAGTTATAAAGGGCGAATAACCCGGCAAAAAGCGTCCGCGCGTGCCGGTGCGACCATGCCGTGAGCTGCGCGCTCCGCACGGCGTCCAGTTGGAACGCAAAGCGCCCGGCTTCCCGCGTTGGCTGAGCGGTACGCGACTTGTCATAAGGCAGGCGGAGCGGCGTCACCGGCTCGCGATACTGCTCCATCCAGTAGGATTCATCGGCGCAGGCGGCGGGCGATGCCAAGTAACGCCGCTCCCACTCCGCATAGTCTGTGTAGGTGAGGCGAAGGGCGGACAGCTGCCGCCCAGCATACAGCGCCGCCAAGTCGTGCATGATCGTGGCGAGTGAAGTACCGTCACAGGCGATGTGATGGACGTCCAGCAGCAGCCGGTGCGACTGCTCTCCCGTACGGAGCAGCACCGCGCGAATGACCGGCTCCTCACCAAGGCGGAACGGACGGACGAAGCACGCCGCCTCATCCTCACCTACGATAGGGAGCACCGGCTCCATCAGCTCGCGAACTTGCTGCCTCCCCTCCCCATCCTGCAGAAAAAAGAACGTGCGAAGCGAGCCATGCCGCTCCAAAACGTCCCGGAACGCTTGGCGGAGCCGCTCCACATCAAGCGGACCGTCGATTTGCCAGATGCTGGGTATGTTGTACGCCGTGCTGCCTTGATGCAGATGATGCTCGAGGAACAGCCTCGTCTGAGCGGTCGACAGTGGGTAGACGTCCTTGTCCCCGACCGGCTCAAGCGGCAGCAACTGCCCGTCAGTCGGATGCTCCGACTGTGCGGCGAGCAGACGCGCAGATGCGTGGACGGAGGGATTCTGGAACAAGCTTTTGATCGAAAATGGCACGCCCAGCAGCTGCCGCACCTTCGCGACAAGCATCATCGCCTTGATCGAGTGGCCCCCGCATTCGAAGAAGCTATCTTGAACGCCGACATCCTCACGCTGAAGAACCTCGCGCCAGAGCGTGAGCAGTTGGCGCTCCCGTTCGCTCTCCTCACCACCGTCCGCTGCTTGAGGCTCATCTGCCGGCTCGCTTGCAGACCCGCTCGCAGTCCTGCTCGAAGCCGCTTCCGGCAGCGATTGGCGATCGATTTTGCCGTTGGTGTTCAGCGGCATTTTGTCCAGCGCGATGAGGCGGCTCGGCAGCATGTAATCCGGCAGCATACGCCGCAGATGCTGCTTAACTGAATCCGCGGACAGCGTCTCCTCCGCACCCGCGCCCGTGCTGTAATAGGCGTGGAGCTCCTTATCCGCCCCGTTTCCTTCAACGACGACAACCGCTTCCTTCACGCCTGCAATGCGCAGCAGATGCTGCTCGATCTCGGCGATCTCGATACGGTAGCCGCGGATTTTGACTTGATGATCCGCCCGGCCGAGAAACTCAATCGCGCCATCCGGACGCCTGCGCGCCAAGTCGCCGGTCTTGTAAAGCCGTTCGCCTTCGCAAAACGGGCTGGCCGCAAATTTCTGTGCGGTCAGCTCCGGCTCATGCAAATAACCGCGCGCCACGCCGTCCCCGCCGACCCACAGCTCGCCCGCCGTGCCATCGGGCACTTGTTGCCCGGCTTCATCCACAATGTAGGCCGTTGAGTTGCTGATCGGATACCCGATCGGAATCGCATCCTCATGGTCGCGGTCGATTACATAACATGTAGAGAACGTCGTGTTCTCCGTCGGCCCATATCCGTTGACCACGCGCATCTGCGGATGCTGACGCCTGACGAGCGCAATCAAGTCCGGCCGCAGTACATCGCCGCCGACGAGGAGGCTGTGAAGCGGAGCGAATAAGCTCGGACGCTCCAGCGCAAGCTGGTGAAAAAGCGGCGCGGTCAGCCATAGAATCGTAATGCCGCGCTGCAGCAGGCAAACTTCCAACTGCTCGGCATCGAGAATCGTCGATTGGGGCTCGAGGACAAGCGTCAGGCCGTTCAGCAGCGCCCCCCAAATCTCGAACGTCGAAGCGTCAAAACCCGGCGCCCCTGTCTGCAACATCCGGTCCATTCCCGGCGCGAACGTGATGTAATTCGTCTGCTTCACTAGCCGGATCACGCCCCGATGCTCGACCATGACGCCCTTCGGTTTGCCTGTGGATCCGGACGTGAACATGACGTAAGCTAGGCTCGTCGCGGCTTGTGATGCTTGAGTGTCGGTTGCGGCGAGCTCGTTCGCCCGCTGCAGTTCTCGGCCGCACGAGATTCCACCACGGCCGCTCTCGGCCGACGTACCGTCCACTCGTATCCAATCTAAGCCAGCCGCTATCCCCGCCGGCGTTCCGACCCGATGCTGCCGGGCTGAGCCGACTATGTTTCCATCGTCGATCACGATGATCTCGCCAAGGTAACCCGCAAGCCGGCTGTGATACTCCTCGGACGTAATCACGAGGGTTATGCCGCTGTCCCGCAGCAGAGACCGGAGCCGCCCTTCCGGCAGGTCGGGACCAAGCGGCACGTAGGCGCCTCCCGCCTTCAGGACGGCAAGCTCACTCGCGATAAAGTCGAACGAGCGATCGAGAAACACGCCGGTTAGCTGCTCGTTTTTCAAAGCCCGGTTGCGAAGCTCTTGTTCAATCTGCATGGCCCGGTCGTTCAACTCGCTGTACGTGAATGCACGCCCTCTATCGATAACGGCTGTGTGGGCCGCATATTCGTCCATCTGTGAAGCAAATAACCCGTGGATCGTTGCCTCTCTCGGATATTTGGTTGCCGTTTCGTTCAATCGGTTACTCATCTAGCTGGTACCTCCATCGCCAAATTCAAATCTCGTCTGCAATTCGCGGAATAAAAAGAACAAGCAAGGAAAGCACGAGCCCCCCGGCTCCATTCAGCAAAATAATATCCGTAATCGGCCACACGCTGGCCAAGTACCCGTTCAGCAGCAGCGAGAACGGAATGACGGCGAAGCATACCGTCTTCAAGATCGCGAAGAAGCGGCCCTTCATCTCGTCTGGTACGCCGTGTTGAAACAGGATCATCGACATTCCGTTCACGACGGCGAGTAAAGCCCCAAACAGGAACACACAGAGGAGCAGGGGCGCCATTCCACGGAAGGCACCGAGTCCCATGAACGCCAGGCACAGCACAGCCAGTACAGTCACATACAGCCCATAAATGCGTTTGTACCGCTTCACGAAGCTGAAGGAAACGAACGCCAGCAGCGCCCCGATCGACATCGCCAGCTCCAGAGCGGCCACCCAGGAGATGCTCTGATTCAGCACTTCTTTGACGACGATTGGGATGAAGATGACGATCGGCGAAATAAACAAATTCAGCGCCGAGAACAGGCCGAGCAGGCTGAAGATCGCTTTGTTCCCCCAAATAAACGAAAAACCACTTTTGAACTGATCTCGGTAAGATTCAGGTGCAGGCTCGTCGATGCTGGCGGATTGTGGAGGCAACGGGGTTCGAATCATGGCCACGAACAGCAGGGATACCACGAAGGTGAGCGCATTGAAGAAGAAAATACCGGATTGGCCGAGCACCGTGACAAGTACGGACACGCACAGCGCGCCGGCAATATTGGAAATCTCGATGACGGATGAATCGAAAGCCGCCGCGGAAGCCAAGTGGCGCTCGCTCGTCAGCTGCAGCAGCGAGCTGTTCGAGGCCGCTTCGAACAGCGGGATCAGCGCGGCGGCCAGGAAGCAGCAGCCGAACACGAGCGGCAGCGGCGTGTAGCCGATATAGAAGAGGAAGCCGAGGAGCAGGAACAGTAAGCAGCGGATTGCGTCCGCGACTATCATGCATCGTCTTCGATCGAAGCGGTCGACGAGGGGGCCGAGAAGCGGGCCGAACAGCACAACCGGCAGAAAGGTGAGCGCCATCATGACGCCGAGCTGCAGTTGGCCTCCGGCCGCGTTTGAGGAGATGAGCCACCAAGAGAGCGAGATCAGGAACACTTTATCCCCCAGCCCGGATACGAAACGGCCCACATACAATTTACGAAAGTCCTTATACAAATAAAATGGATGCTCGGAAAGCTTGCTCCAATTCGCCACTTTTCATTTCCCCTCTTCGATTAGCGATCCTTCATCGTTATGTCTCAGCCTTCCTTGGCGACAAGCTGCAGGAAAGCGCGCAGCATCGGCAATGTGTCGACCTTCTCCACCCGCTCCGGAAAATTACGCGATGCGCAGCAAACGGCGATTTGAACGTCCGGCTCGACGTTATACGATCGGACCGCCCAAGCTTCATCGCCACTCACCCGATCTCCCAGCACGCCGTAGGAAGGCAGCGACTCGCCGATCCCTTTGCCGGTCGCCTTGACATAGCTCTCCTTCCGCGTCCACAGCCGGTAAAACTCCCGGTCCCTCTCGAAACCCTCCCGCTCGAGCAGCGAGCGGCATTCATCGGTGGTGAACACGAGCCTGGCGACGCCAAGGTCGGCGCGCTCGACAATTTCGATATCGCAGCCGACCGGCTCCTCGGCAATGGCCGCGGCGACATAAATGCCGGCATGCGAGCAGTTGAAGTGGAAAGGGACGGGAAGCTGCAGCGCAGGCTTCCCCCATTCCCCAATTTGAAACGCGATGTCCCGATTGCGCAGCCCGAAGGCGCGCATCACGGTGTAACGGATGAAAATATCCGCCAGCATACTGCGGTCCCGGTCTTCTTGATGCCGGTACCGGAGCAGACGGCGTCTTTTGTCCGAATCTATACAAGCCAGCAGTTGTTCGCGGTATGCCGCCAGTTCTGCCGGTAAAGTCAACAAGGCCAGCTTCATGCTCTCTCTCGCCTTTTCTTGAAGTCATATTCAGAAAGTCCAGCCGAGCTAGACGGCTGATTCCTATGCAAATTATACCACCTATTTGTGTCAAGCGTGTGTCGTTTGCTCCTTGCTATATAGTTTTTGGAAATGAAAAAAATCCACAACCGTGTGGTTGTGGCCATGTGGAGACAAACCGTCCACAATTCGGCGGCGGGTTCTCTTAAAACTTCCTAGATGAACAATATTAAACCAAGCAGCCTCCCAAGAAAATCTATAGAGGTTAAATAGAACTTATTTTAACCGATTTCTTTTAATAAACTTGGTGAAATCATCGTCTTGATTTTGAAGTATATCAATCCGTTTGTTATTGTACTTTTCATATTGGGTAATTGCCAATTTTTCAGCAACTTCTTGCGAAACTTTCCCTGCATTAGTAAGGATTTCACGTTCATTAAATATTAAAAATGAATTCAACTTTTCAATCCAGTCCTTCATATACATAGGATTTTGTCGCTCTGCTTGGTCCTCAGCATAATCTAAATACATAGTTACAATGCGATTCATAGACTGCATTTCCTTGTCGGATAAGTAGTTTTTTGCAATCATGACATCAGACTTTCTAATCTTCTCACCCTACCAACTGGTTAACCCCATATTATCCTTCTCAGCATCTGCTCGTTCGGCAATTAATTCAGCCGCTGTATGCCCATGAATAGCAAAATGAAGTTTGTTCTGAACGGTCGAGAAGAATTCTTTAGACAATTCTGCTTGCGAATCATAATCAACTGATGTAGCATAAATATCCGTAATTTTGCGATAAAATCTTTTCTCTGATGCGCGGATTTCACGAATTCTTTGCAGAAGCTCATCAAAATAGTCTTGTCCAAAGTTGCGCATTTCCTTCAGACGCTCATCATCCATTGTAAAGCCTTTAACTAGGTATTCATTCAACCGTTCTGTCGCCCAGCGTCTGAACTGTGTACCTCGGTGAGAACGAACACGGTATCCGATGGAAATTATCATCTCAAGATTATAAAAAGATACTTCTCGTTCAACTTGACGTTGCCCTTCGTTTTGAACTATTCGGTTTTTCCGAATAGTTGCTTCTTCGTCCATTTCACCTTCTTCATATATACTTTTGATATGTTCATTTATTGTATTAACACCCTTCTGATACAATTTCGCAATTGCTTTTTGCGTCATCCAGACTGTACCGTTCTCTAACTTGACATCAATCTTAGTATTTCCATCCTCGGTCTGGTAAATTAGCATATCAGTATGGTTGTCCAATTTATTCACTCCGCTCCAAGCAGCATAATTCCTGCATTGTATAAATCCATTTTACCATATTCTTATCGCTTACAAATAAGAGGCAGCATACGAGGATAATGAACCTGATGGTATTAGCTAAAAACATCCTACCCGGCTATAAAACGTCTCTCAGTTCTTTTTGTTTTTTTAAAAGTTCCTCTCTAATAAGAAGTATCTGATTTAAAGTTTCTCTTGCATTTTTAATGGCACCAGTATTTAAGAGATTGATACTAGCTGCAATATTTTTCATTGTTGCTTGGTGAGATGAAATTTTTTTTATAATACTTGGTCTATTGCCATCGTCCAATCCCATTAAACAATCCGACAACTTAGTGTTGCTGTTCTGCAAAAAAGTCTTTATTTGTTCTTCCGTAGATTCACGAATAAATCTTTCATTTTTTAGGTCTACAACACGAACTGTTTTGCTTCCTATTTTTTGCAGCAACGTAGCTCTAATCATATCAGAACCAAAAAGAGCAACTAAGCTGGGTTTATGATGGGATAACTTGTCCAACCACCCAATTAATTGATATAACACCTTTACATTCAAGGTCCCTCTGATGAATCCCTTTTCAATTTCAGTGTGAGGGTAATATTCAAAGATCCTTATTCTTTCAGCAACCCATCTGTTACTTTTCCCCATCTTTTTAGAAAGCACCTCAAAAGAGCATTTTTCCCAAGCAATCCACATTCCATAAGTGTGCTTGGCCCATTCGTAGTCGGTCCAATCCTCTTTGCCTCCTTGCACACTCCACAGACGTTTTAATTCTTCCTCGAGTGTTTTTGGAGCTTCTACCAAAATAACTGGCAGCTCTTTAATTTTTAATCTTTTCGCTGCATAGTATCTCCGATGACCTGACATTATGATATATTTGGAGTCTTTCTCATAGCAAGTAATGCCTGTTTCCCAGCCTTTGCTTTTAATAATCTGCTGCATCTCTTTTGTCTTAAGAGCCATATTCCCCCTCGGGTTATTAGGATTGGGTTCTATCTCATTTATACTCGCCCAAATCATCTTAACATTCTCCAACTAGACCACTCTCCTTTTATATAAGGCTTTCCAGCTCCGCTTTCTTTCGTTCAATGCACGCTAACACTTCATCCACTTCTCCTAAAAGCTTTCTTGCTTCACTTTTCGTTTTAACCTTAATATCTCTGATTTCAGTAACAATTGCTGCTGAATTAATCTCGACAGAAAAAGTATCCGTTACGTTAACTTGATAATCATTCAACTTTTTATTAGTATTTATTAGAAAGTCTCGAATTACTTGAACAGTTGCCTTTGTCACAAAGGTATCGTGCACGAGCATACTGTTAAAGCACCTTGCCTCATATTTCTTTAACATTAACCGTCTTATATAGTGTTCGCCGCCTAATGCCTCCACCAAGTTGGGATGATATTTAGCAAGTCGCTTGATCCAAGTATAAATATATTCGAGCATCCTTACACTATACATTCGATTATTAAGCTTATCTTGAATCTCGCCAGGAGGATAGTATTCATAAACTCGAATTCTGGATCTAGCCAATCCTTTTGAAATACCCAGTTCACTCCCCAGGCTCTCAAACGAGTTTCTCCCTGAGGCGATCCATCTGTCATAGGTATATTTAATCTGGTCAAACGGACTCCACTCCACCTGTCCACCCTGTACGGAGCTAATACGTTCTAATTCCTCTCCTCTACTTTTAGGGGCCGCAACAAGGAATATTGGAATCTTTTCAAGTTTTAATTCGTTCGCTGCATGCCATCTCCTATGACCTGAGATGATTCTAAAATTATTTCCCCATTCGTAACAAGTAATAGGTTCATCCCAGCCAAATGACTCTATACGATCTTGTAAGTGTTCTGATTTTACAGCCGCATCTATTCTTGGATTCTCCGGGTTGGGTAGTACCTTCTCCAAAGGTACCCATCTCAGCTGTGCTCTCTCTTTTTCTTCACCATCAGCCAAATCAAAGTGATTTAAATTCATTAACCATCCCTCATTTCTAGTCAATATATGACTACAATCATAGCCACAGCAATTTGCGATCTTCTTCAGAATGTCATTTAATGTGTGATTTGATATTTTGAAGTGCCTAATAATATCCCTTACACTGAAACGATCCAATAACATTTTAATGACACCTTGTTCAATTACGGATAATTCCCCCACAACCTCTACACGAAATAAATAATCACGATTTTCCTCTGCTCCAATTAAATCAACAAGTTCTAAATCCTCGCTAGAATCGACATTTGATAGAGACTGATTGAGGGATTTTACGTTACGGATTCTGATATATTCTAGCCCTAGGTCAGCCATTTCCAGTGTGCAGTTAAAATAGTTAGCAATGTATTCGGGGGAATGATGCATCATACTTTCTTTATGAATTTTCGAAATAATTGAGTTTAATTCTCTAGTTGGACGAATATGGCTTATACTGTATATCATAAAATCTTTCATTCTCCCCTTAACGGTATGGCAAGCATAACTCCAAAAACCGTGAGTATTCTTGCTGCTGTCAAAACGTTTATGTGCCTCAAGCAGCCCAATATATCCTTGTTGAATCAAATCTTCTTTTAAATCTCTAGGGATCCCCCATTGATTACTAAGTTTACGCACCTCATTCTCTATCTGTTTTGAGTACCGCACAACCATATCAGCGACTTCATCTAACTCAGAATCCTTAATTTTTAAAATAGCGTTCACTCCTCTCATGAGATTAAGTAATAGGGATAAGCATTCTATTTAGATTGAATTTTCAGATATTTATTTCTAAATTGAAACTATTTTATTTGCAATTTGATTTAAAAGCTACCTTTCACAGTTAGTTATGAGGTAGCTTTTAAATCCTCCTACAGCATTTAGGAACACCCGCCATCGTGGCATTCAGTAAGGTTTTTCCATCCGACTAACGAGCGCTCCAAACACATCTTCCGCTTCAACCAATACCTCAACCCCTTATACTCCTGATAAAAAAACTGCATAATTGCCCGATCTTGCACAACATTATCCGTATTCATTTACTTTAGTTTAGGTACTCCTCGCAGCGACTGTACGGACAATCCCGCTCCTTTCATTTTCATAAACTAGGCCTCCTTCCCCGTCAAGATTCATAAATCTATCTTAATTCCGGCTTCCATCTATTTACAAGCAGGGACGAATGGAAGTCAAATGACAGCATCACTATGTTACAGTTTGTCGTTGCCAAGGCTGAGTGGATACGCTAATGTGAGGATAAGCTACCATTGAAGATGGAGGAATCCGGAATGAACGAAAGCAGTACACTAGATACACTTATGAAAATGCTAATGAAGTCTACAGGAGACAGGAAAAAACATATCATCAACGAATTTGAGCAAAAGTTTCAACTTCATTTAACACAAATTAGAGATCGGAAGAACCCATCTCACATCATCTGTCCTGGTTGCCAGCAGCACGGCCACGTTATTCTGTATGGCTACGCAAATCGTGGTAAAACCCGCCATCGCTTCCACTGCAAAAAATGCGAACGCCATTTCAACGACCATACCGATACCATTTTTCATAACAAAAAGCTCCGTAACCATCTCTACCCATTCCTCGAAATGATGCTTAACGGCATATCGATTCGGAAAACGGCGACCGATCTCGGCATATCCCCGACAACTGCCCATACCTGGCGTCACGCCATACTTCGTTACATAGAAAAGAATAAAGAGACCTTTATTGAGATCTTATCTAATGAGGAAATTATTGAATCCTCGACCAGTGAATTCAAGCCATCTCGGAAAGGCCTGCCTCGCCATCTTGACATCCCGTCCAATACGCAAGTTCTTCAGTTCCAGTGCAATCGCCAAAAGCAATTCTATCTAACCTACCTATCTGAAGGTGCAATCAAGCCCAAGAACCAACTCATTAAGGGGAAAATGTCCGTGGAACTTGCAGGTACGCCAATCAATACCCTGCAAACATCTTCCGCAGACCGCCTGTTGCATCATAGCCGCCATGTGACAGAGCTCAATCAGCAATTTGCAGACGCCTATCAACGAATGAGAGGGGTAGCCCAACCTTATTTGCTCAAATATGCCCTTTGGTACTGCCTTTGCGCCAAGCTATCGGGGCTCAATCCTAAGGAGCGTTTGCATTCATTATTGCTTTTATGCTTATAAGATTTTTTTATTGGAACATTATCCCTTAATAGAATAATTCATTTGAATAATCGCACATCACGTGCCACCAACGATAGAGTGTAACATGCCAACTACCGGAATTTCTCTTCTTGTTGAGTCACTAGACAGCCGCCGTACGGCAGTGTAAACTACTATTTCCTCCATTCCAAGAATGTGCCACTAGCCACTTCTTTGAGTACGAATGGGCAAAAACGGACACCAATCGGCGTCCGTTTCTAATCGTATATATGGAGGTGAGAGAGTATTGGAATGATCATCTGGCTTAACTTACTAACGTAGACTAATCACCGATGACTACCTTAGCGGTACATTTCAATACCGTGCTCCCTCCGCTCACGCTCCAGTCCGCGCGGACTAAACCCTCCAGGGGTTCTCCTCCTGCCTTTCACCATCATAAACAAAAGACATTCCGAAGGGTGTCTCTCCTATTCAGGAAGACGAAACGTGGCTTGGCAAACCCACAATCGCCGTCGCGTGATGTTGAGGTTGTTCGGGGGGTAACTTGACTCATTCGCTTGCTGCCACTGGCAATTCTATAAAGTCAATCACCAATCCAGCAGATCCGATCCTACCTTTACAAAATCAAAATGCTTAGAGTACACGACCTCTTACCATCGCATCCCGGTACCTTCGGAAAATAAAACTTTCTACTGCTTTTCATTATAGTACAAATGCTTAGCCAGTAATGTATGGGCTAGGACCTTCGAACATACTCACTTATCGACGCGGATTAACCGAGCTTTTGCCCGCAATTCGGGCAGAAGTTAGCCCCTTCGTTTTTCGTACCACAGTTAGGACAGAAGTTTGGTTTACTTCCCCCTTGAGAAGAAGGCGCAGGCGTGGGAGCCTGGTTCTGATTATGGCTCTGGTTCTGGTTCATATTTTTCATCATTTCATTTGCCATGTTCATGCCCATCATCATACCCGCCATATCCGAAGCCGCTCCACCGCCATGCAATTTACCAGAAGCCATCGCGTCGGTCATACTTACCTGCTGGTATTTCTGCAAGTTACCGATCATTTCATGAGAAGCCGTCTTCGTGATCATGTCCTGAATTTCTTGAGGATAATTAAAGCTCATCACTTGAAAACCCGTAATCGTCAATCCATTATCCAATAATTCCATATCCAGATCCTCACGAATACCTCTGGCAATATCGGATGCATTTGCCTGGAGATTGAACATATCCTTCCCTTCTCTGCTGATCCACTTCATTAACAGTTGATCCAACACAGAAGTGATACGGATTTTAATATCCTCAACAAGATAGCTGTCTTTCACCCCGGCAATTTTATCGATCAGTCTCACATAATCATTCACTTTAAAATTGAAGGTTCCGTTTGCGCGTATCGGCATGCCGCCTGGAAGCTGCGGAGTTGGGATCAGAACAGGATTCTGCGTCCCCCATTTGACGGTAAACTCCTTCGTATTCACAAATAAAACTTCCACCCTCATACCGCTGTTGAAGCCGAACTTAAACCCTTTTAAAGTCGATAGGAATGGAATGATCTGTGAATCGATATGATATTCCCCGTCATCCTGAAAGATCCCTTCGATCTTGCCGTTATTTACGAAAATGGCATCTTGACCCGGGCGAATAATTAGCTTACTGCCTTTCTTGATCTCCCGATTGCCCCACTTCCAAAAGATCATATCATCTCGAAACTCTTCCCATTCCACAACATTCGAAAATTGATTTGAGAAAAATCCCATATGAATACCCCTCTCCTTAGTTGAATACTCAACAACGATTAAAATTTGCCCCTACTGCCGCTATGCGAATGGCCGCCTCCAGTGATGCCGCCACCACCGCCGCCTCCCGATCTACCGCCAGAGTTTTTCTCAATTTTTTGCTTCGTGACTGTTGTTCGCAGGTACTGATCCTTCCGGTCTAGAATTCCCGAATGGCTTGCATCCTCATAGGTTTGCCGATTTACGGTGACGCGCCCGCCGGAGCGGTAAACCATCATCCCCACTACAATACCTCCGATAGCCAAGGCCCCTCCCAATTGAACCCAGATATTAAATAAAATGTTCTCCGGATTAACTCCCGGCTTGAATCCCATATATTTATAGGAAGTTTTAATATATTTTTCGAATGCCATCTTATAATTGCCGCTGGATAGATCAGATGTAATCTTGCTCCGTATTTGATCAAGCCTGCTATCGTCCAGGTACTGCTTAGCCTTATAAAACCCAGCCAAATAGATGTCGCGGTTTCTCATATCCAGTGTCAAAATGACTGCATTGCCATGAGGTTTGTCGAACCCGGGTCCATGCTCGTCATAAAAATCTTCCGTCATCTTTTGAACATCCACATTTTTGGCATTAGTAGAGGTAACGATGATGATATCGGTTTCCCTTTTGGCGCCGTATTGATTAGCCATCGTATTGAGCTCACGAAGCTCTTCAGGAGTAAGAAGCTTCGCATCATCATAAATCAACGTTTTCTCTTCTAACGCTGCTGCCATGATTTGAACAGGAACGGCCAAATAGACCACAAAAAAGAACAGAACCGCCAGAAACGCGCCGCGCCTTCTCAAAAGAACCCTCCCCCCATCATCCATGAGATTAATTTTAATGATAGGAAGGATACCCCGGAAATACCGGCAAACCAAGCTGCGACCTTCGTCTTGCTGATCGGAGGTTTACCGACGACCTTGCCCGTCTGACCGTTCATGGCAAACGTATACTCCAGTTTATTATAATCATAATGAACCACCCATACCGGAAGCAAACAATAATCTACGTTTTTTACTTTTGTATCAATGTTCTTATTTGTAAAAGTAGCAGTGGAGTATTCCGACACCGTTGACGAAATGGCAGATTCAATATACTCCCTGATCTTATTTTTCGCCCGCGGCAGCATCTCCGTATCTGTATAACTGTATTTCTCCGCAACGTAACCTGCCAGATAAGGCGTTTTAAAATGCTTCAGCTGATCATAAGGAAAAGGTTCCAGCTTATCCATCAGCGTATCATTCATCTTCTCCGACGAATCAATAGGCACCCGCAAATAATTCAATTGAAGCTTACGGTAGACGTCAAAATACTGCGTTTCCGTGTACCGGTAATCCCCGTCCGAATAAATTCTCACTCTCGTGGCATGACCGGTTGCTTCTACTTGGTTGTGCAATTCATATAACCAGAAGGGGACATACATTCCTGTCATACTTTTAATGCGGTCTGCGGTCATAAATCCGCTTGGTGTAAGAAGACCGTTTTTGCACCATTTTCGAAAAGCTTTCACCGCTTCCTCTTTGCTGATAGAAAAAGGAATGACCAGACCCGGAGCCAGCTTGCCGCTCAAGCGATCGCCGAGAACAACAGCCGAGCCGCAAAAGCTGCAAACCGTCGCCGCCGTTTCCGCTTCAGCCATAATAACAGCTCCGCAGCTCGTACAGTGATATTCATGAACCTGCTCTGTTGCATCTATTTGCTGCCCGTCAAGAGGATCAGCGATCTGCTCGATATTGTCCTTTCTTCCGCAGCTATGACACGATAACATCCCCGTTGCCGAGTCAAAAACCATGCCGCTGCCACAGTTCGGGCATTTATATTCAATAACATTCATCGACTCACCGCTATTCCTTTTTCATTTTTGCGCGGATTGCAGCCAGCTCATCCTCTGGACTGAGAGAACTCGCCGTATTTGCCTGTGCATCCGATTTTTTCTCCAGTTGTGCAAACAAGCTGTCCAGATCATCTTCTTTTGTTCCGGCCCTCAATTCAGCCAGAGCCTCCGCTTCATTTAACGCTTGATTGGCCCTTTCCTCCATCTCTCGAAAGGATGCCTGAACCCCTCCACCCGAATTCATCTCTTGCTGCAGCTTCGCAGCGGCCAGTTTCCCTTTAAGCTCTTGCCGCCGAGTCTCCAGCTGTCCGAGATCCGACATCAGCTTATCCTGCATTTGTTTCATGTTTGCAGCATGGGTGGAAGCAAGATCATATGCCGCCTGTAGCTCGGTTAACTTCTCGTTTAACTTTGTTTTCTTATCCAAGAACTTCAAAGCATCATCCTCATTGCCCGCTTCCACCGATTTCTCCGCATATCGCTGCAGCTTCTTGATCTCGGCATTGCACTCATCAAGCTGCGCCTTCGCTCTTCGTTCATCTGCAAGCACGGAAGCCGTTTCGGCTTTTACCTGCCCCAGATCGCTATTCATAGTCCGCATATATTCATCAATCGTCTTATCCGGATCATCGTTCCGCTCCAGCAATGAGTTGACATTGACCCTCATAATATCCCTTAGTCTCGATAAAATGCCCATAATACGCCACTCCCTTCACAATAGTCCTTCCCTTTAATAATACAATAGTTTTAGGGAAAAGATTTCGTTGAATTATACAGTATGTTATGTTATCCAAATATTGGAATATCATTATTTAGTACGTTTTAGTTAATCCCTTAATTTGGATATTTTAATAAATTTAAACAACTCCAGATTTAGCTAGATAGAGTTCATCTCCTTCGTCGCCTCCAAAGAAGATAGACTCGTCTTTTAAATAGTGCACTCGCTGCATAAATCAAAGTTATTTTGTCCCACTGTAATGGCAAAAATGGCACCGACATTATAATCGGTGCCGTTCACACTTTATGGAGAAAAGGAGAGTCAAACCCATATCCGAAGCTAACAACACATAGGGAATGTTTATGGCAACCTCTTTTTTCTAGTTTGAATCGTTACATGCTGCGACAGGTAATGCATTATGTTAGGAAGAGTTGCTTGTTTCTAACGGGATCGGACAAGTTAATGAAAGTCTTCTTAAACTGGTCATTATCGTTTTAACCTTTCATAACAAATGGTTGTTCGAGCTTCCCAGATTGATCTATATCAACATCCAGTTCGGTACAAAATCCATCGGGTTGCTCTAAGGACGTCAGAAGAGCGCACTGAATATGCTCTAAACTAGTTTCGCCTGTAATTGGATTCTCACCGCTGCGCCTGGTTACTACTTAGCAGTCTTGACTCCCTGAATAATAGCCTGTTCCAAAACAACCGCCGCAACGGTCCCCACCGCGGTTACGGCATTATTTCCGACCAATCCGCTGGTGTCGGTACCCGTAGCCAGACAAAAAATCGTATCGCCGTCGGCTTGAGTGTGCACAGGAGAAATGGCTCTGGCCATGCCGTCGTGAGCGAGTGTGGCCACCCGGCTCGCCTCCGCCTTGGTCAGTTTAGCCGTGGTAGCCACCACAGCTATGGTCGTATTTCTGCTTCGGCTGTCTGACGGAGGTTCTCCTTCTAAGATTGCCCGGGTCTGGTTGACGAAAGTGTCGTCCGGCTGCAGCGCTCCGGCAATGATCCGGTCATGTTCCCAGATGTCCCCGACGGCGTTGACGACCGCAATCGCGGCTACCCTAGGCCCTCCGGGAATTTGCCAGGAGGCCATTCCTACGCCGCCCTTCATCGGCCTGCCGTAGATTTTCCCGACCGTCGCACCTGCACCTGCACCCACGCTGCCCTCCGCTACCGGCCCCGCATTTGCCGTCTGGCTGGCAGCGTAGCCCATGGCCGCATCAGGCCTGCTGGCGCCTTTGGCATAAATAAGATCAAAGATGACTGCCGCGGGCACGGTAGGGAGTACCCCACCTTCCGTCTGAGCTCCGAATCCCCTTTCGGCGAGCCAGTCCATGACCCCCGCTGCTGCCGCCAGACCGAAGTTGCTGCCGCCCGTGAGAAGCACAGCCTGCACTAACTCCGTCGCCGTTCCGGGATGGAGAGCGTCGGTTTGTTCCGTTCCCGGAAAACCTCCCCTCACATCCACACCGGGAACGGCACCTTGTGGGCATAAAACGACGGTACAGCCCGTACGCTTACTTTCATCCTCTGCATGGCCTACCAGAATACCCGGAATGTTGGTAATCCCGCCGGAGGCTTCTCCCGCCCCGCCGATCAAACTGCCCGGACTCGGTCCGATTGGCCGCTTAAGAATACTTCTGTCGCTCTTGAAGCGAATTTTTACCCCATGTTTGAATGCGGATAAACACTTGCCAATGAGAAACTGCGATTTTTTCAGTTTTCGAACGGCAAGCTTCTTCTTTCGATGTCGTATCGCATGCCTTGCTATGCGCAAATTTTGAATAGCCCCATTGATCCGTCGGATGCTTCGTTGTCCCCGATGGTACACGCACGCTCCCCCTTTTTTTAGAAAATGATGAAAATTCATCTTAGTTCAGCGCTCCGTCGAATCTGACGACGATTAATCGATGACCAAGCGCCGCATATCAAACGCTTACCTTCATATTCTCGAATACGAATAAAACGAGATGTCGCACCGCATGGAGGCCGTTCGGGTAAACCGCCTCGCATTTGAACTGGCGGCAAGCCGGGCTCCGCGCATGTTTTCCAAACGCTCAAGACATTTGGTGTGGACAGTACTAGACGTAGGCAACGGAAAAAGTCGCCCAGCCGAGGTCACCTCGCCGGAATGAGCCCCAACGACGCCCTTAAACCCCGTTCGTACGGCTCAGGCGGTACAGGCGATTCGTTGAAGAAAATCTCACCCTTTGCTTCGAAACCGTCCACATTAAAGGCCAGGGGCGCTTAAGCTCGTCACCGCTTAGGGATGAGGGTTCTATCTTTGCTGAAAACGGAAGTTTTACCCAGAACCGATCAATCCGGTGGTGTTCGGGATTCAGAGCAATCGTATTTTCTTTGCATAGGTTATTACCCTCCTAACACTATGTTTATGAGCTGTGGGGAAATGTTCCTGTATGAACACACAGGGCATATTCACTAATTCCATTCCAGCGGAGGAGCCTGTTTTCGAAACAATAAAAAACCTTCATGAATTCTGAAGGGTATCGCTCATTTTTAAAAAAACGAGCTCAATTCATCTATGCAGCCATCAGTACTAAAACGCTCCATCCTACCATCCTCACGAACAACCAGAGTACTGCTCCAAAAAAAATCCCTTCCAGCATCTTGAATATCCTGCTGGGAAGGGATGATGAGTCATATTTCAATTGCTCGGAGGATATTCTCCACTTAAATCAGACCAGAATATTGCAGCAGTCTCTGAATAATTGTTGCAACTTCGGCTCTGGTCATGCAATCCTTCAGTGCGAGCTCAGTAGTGCTTCTTCCTGATACAACGCCAGCTTGCACACTATCCGCAACGCTAGTTTGCGCCCATACAGATACTTCTGCCGCGTCTCTAAACGGAAGAAGCGCTTCATCCGC
This sequence comes from Paenibacillus thalictri, assembly GCF_004307995.1. Taxonomy (GTDB): domain Bacteria; phylum Bacillota; class Bacilli; order Paenibacillales; family NBRC-103111; genus Paenibacillus_AF; species Paenibacillus_AF thalictri. Next base: position 225,424 of record NZ_SIRE01000015.1, read on the forward strand.
CAATTGAACCGGCAGCTTGGCTTTCAGTCCAGTGATCTTCATCGCTTTGGAGAGGATAACCATCGCCTGTTCCCGCGTGACCTTGTCCATCGGACGGAATGTACCGTCTTCAAAGCCCTCGATTAAGTGGTACGCATACGCAGTGTTGATCGCGCTGTTATACCAATCCGCCGTCTTCACATCCGTGAATGACGTTACTCCATTCTCAAGTTTGAGTCCCAATAAGCGCACACCTTCAATTTGGGACAACAACCGCTTCAGGATAATTAACATAGCCTTCTCATCATCAACCAATATCACTCTCAATACTCTCACCCTAACCAGTAAGCACCGAGCGAATTATGAAATAACCCGTGGCAATGAAAAATAAAACATGCTTCCTTCCCCCGGGGCGCTGTTCACCCCTATTTCTCCTCCGCTTCTCTGCACAAGCTCCTTGCACACGAGCAGACCGATTCCGGTTCCGCGTTCCCCTAAGGTTCCTGAGAATGACCCCACAGGAGCGCCTCCGAACAGCAGCTTCATTCTTTCCGGTCCGATTCCGACCCCGTTGTCTCTGACCGTAACGACGACTTTTTCATCCGTTTCTTCCGCATCAACGCATACAACACCGCCGGGTTTTGTATACTTGACGGCGTTAGAGAGCAGATTGCGTAAGATCAAACTAACCGCCTCTCTGTCCGTACACACCTGAATATTGTCCCGAACCTCATTGCGGATACGGATATGCTTGACTTCGCTTTTGCTTTGCAACAGCTTGGCGGCTTCCTGCACAACAGAAGACAGGACGATTGAACGCGCATGAAGGGTCATCCCGCCTCTTTGGCTGCGGGCCCATTCCAGCAAATTTTCCACCATCGCATACGCGTTCGTCACCTTCTCCTTGACGGCGTCAAATACTTCGCCGCTCTCCTCGCTTAGCCGAGGCCTTTCTTCTTCCAGCATTTCCGTCAAATTCAGCAATACGGCCAGCGGATCACGTATGTCATGGGAAACGATGGCGAACAGCTCGTCCTTGAGGCGATTCAATTGCTCCATCTGCTCATAGCGCCTGCGATTCTCCGTGATGTCCGACATTACGGATACCGTGCCCAGCTTCCTCTTGCTGGCGGAATGCAAGGGGACAACCTTGACCGTATAAACTCTACTCTGTTCCTTCTCGCCGATTTCAATTTCAAGCTCGTCCTGCTGCATGCGTTCGCAAGCGTTTCGCCACTGCGGCCATGGAGCAAGGAGCTTTTCGATGCTCCTCCCGGCCAATTCGGCTGAGCTTACAGCCCTCCCGGCGAACAATCGGCGAGCCGACGCATTGCTGTCGATCACCGCGCCTGTTTCATCTGCTACGAGAACCCCGTCCAGCATCATTTCGACGACTTGGTCCTTGGCAATGGGAAGGGTCTTTAACAGCTTGTACTTAAAAATCGCCAAAAACAGGCACAGACCCATGATTCCGTTGATAACTGCAGTATACAGGCCCCATAATATTGGCGGCAACGGATTGACCAGCCCTACAATAACCCACAATATGGGAAGCGTTACGGATAGCCAAATCCATACCATTTGCTTGCGCGCCAGCGAACCGGATCTCCCGGAGTAGACGCCCAAATAACATAACGCTGCAAACAACGCCATAAAACCGAATATATTCAAACATACGGATAATCCCGTACTGGAAAATGTCAGCACGTCTTCCTGCAGCTTGATGTCATAGCGGAGCAGATGATGGTACGAGTCCGTCCATATGAGCGACACCCATAAGGCGAAATATATTAGAATTGCAAATATTTTACTCGATCTCAACAACCGCTGCTGGCCAACGTATTCCAACACAAAAAACAGAAAATACGGAATTGTGAAAATGTGGGCCGATTGATTGAAGTTAAACCAATACAGTTTTTCCGTTAATGTATCGCTAATCCTCTCGAAAATGGACCCGCACGAATTTAAAGAGTCAAACAGCATAACCCATGCCAAATAACGAGCTCCATGCTCGCGTCTGTTCTCATAGGCATAGATTCCGATAAATACCGTAATCACGGTCGAAATCGCCATTACCACCAGATCAATGGTCAAATAGGTCATAACCGGGGCCTTCTCCCGACATCAGTATTACTGTTTGTTATAATACTAGAGTTTATAAGTTTTGAGCGGAGCTCAAGAGGGCTAGTATTGCAAGAAAGCTATCGCTAAAACACGAATGTACTTCTTCGAAAGCGCTTCGATCAGGAGCTTTTCTCATTATTCTAGCATAAGTCAGAAGTATTGCACATACGGTGACATAGAGGCTGTCAATCAACTGTAAATTAACATACGAAACTTAATTGGATTTTCGCTGTTTTGGAGCAGACGTGGTGCCGAGCGTATTGTTACGCAGTTTGAAGAGGAGAGATACTGTTTACCTGAATCCGTGGCCTTTGCTTGTTAAAAAGGTATAGGGAGTATAAGGAAAATTCCGCATGCAAAATAGAAAGATTAAGAAAACATGCAACTGCAAAAAAACCTCTAGTTCCTGCGCTACACAATACCTTGACGCTGCTGCAGAAACCCCTGAATGGAAAACAATTCTATTTAAGGAATCAGATGGATTAATCCGGAAGGTGCACCGCCCGCCGAGGTCAGAATTTACAGCCGCCGCCAGGATCAACCATATCGTCGCGGTAGGCTCAACCGGCGCGAACTTCATTTATTCAATAGCTTTTCGCGTCCCCTCATAAACTGCCGCACGCCCCTCTTCGAAAACAGGAATAACGTTCAGCCTTTAACCACGTCAACGAGATCAGCCATTTTGCCCTTATCCATCGAATACGACTTTGTTATTCAGCACAGTCCCAAGCTTTGGGCAGCGTGTGGGGCTGGTTACTTTTCGTTTTTTGCAGCATAACCCTTCTCCAGGATTTGGCGGCCGCATCGCATTCTTACCAATCCGGTGCTGAAACGCTTTTCGATGTTGATATGCATGTTGTCCAACTTCAAAAACAAGGCTGCTTTGAATTTGACTTCAAAGCAGCCCTGCAACAATTTCATTTACTTGCTCTTTTGCGCCAGCATCTTCAGCAGAACCGAAACCGCCTCTGCCCTCGTAGTCTTAGCTACAGGAGCAAATTCGTCGGCGCCTTTGCCTTCGATAATGCCAAGCGTTTTCAGGGTCGCCACTGCGCCCTTCGACCATGCTGGAATGTCCTTGTCGTCCGCGAAGCCTGTTGCCGTTGTCACTTCAACGGACTGTCCCAGCGACTTGGCGATCATCACGGCCATCTCCGGGCGAGTAATTTCGGCATCCGGACGGAAAGTGCTGTCCTCATAACCTGTAATGATGCCTGCATGTACCGCCTGTGCAACGGACTTCTGTGCCCAAGAGCCGATCTTCGCCGTATCCGTGAACGTCAGCGTTTCTGCGTTTCCTTGCGGCTTCAGCACATTCATCAGCATAACTGCAAATTCCGCGCGCGTCACGGTATGATCCGGCATGAAGGTGCCGTCCGGATAGCCGCTGACGATGCCCATGCTTACCGCTTGCTTAATATTGGCCTCTGCCCAGTGTCCCTGGATATCGCTAAAATTCGTTACGTTTGTTTGCAGTCCAGGCTTCTCCTCGGTTTTCGCTTTGTCCGAGGCCAGCACGGCAAATTTGGTGAAATGGCTCACCGAGCCGGATGCCGTTCCCTTCGCTTCGTCGACTTTCAGGTTATCCAGCTGCACCCACTTGCGGGTTTGCTCGTTCAACCAATATACACCTGCTGTCGACTTCGTAAAGTCTATCTTCATCTTGTCAAAAGGCAGCGTAATGACGACCGGTTTGCTAAAATCCCCATCCATGTCTTTTTTGATCTCGTACACCTCGCTTGCCAGCTGCAAAGCGCTCTCTAGGACGGGCAGGCTTGAGGTATCGCTTACTTGATTTATCGTCATTGTAAAGCTGCTCGCCATCGCTCCGGCCGGCACCTCAATGGTGACTCCGTTCAGCGTTGCCGTACCGCCAGTGGCGGCCGCAATCGTTGCAGAGTTGGTTGCGGCGCCACCATGACCGCCCGATGTGCCTGTGCTTCCTGTGCTCGTAGAAGCGACTTTCGTGTAGCCGGCGAACTGGGTAAAGTGCTTCGTCCAAATGACAAGGTCATTGCCCACCGTAATGACTGCGTCTCCGCCGGCAGCAATTTCGTTATCTGCCGCTGTCTGAGTATCTGCCGTAATCGTCCCCGTAATTGGCGTAAATACGCCATTTCGCACATAGCCGGCTGACTTGCCCCCTTGGTCCGGGACTAACAGACGCACCGCCTTGTCGAACGTTAAGGGGATATCTGCCGCTCCGACTTCAATAACGAAGCTAACGCTGCCGCCACTAACCGTTACGCTGCTGGCACTTTGCACCTGCGGCATCTTAATTCTGCCATTCCAGTTGGCGGGAGCTGTGATGGTTGTGCCGGAAGGTATCGATACGCCCACATTCCCCAGCGAGGTAGCCGCCTGCACTTCCATTAATGGCAGCGTCGCTTCCATCGTCGACCCTACTATTGTCGTTGCGACACTCACCTCGACATTAGTTGCGCCCGAAGGAACAGTAATGCTGACCGGTTCCGTCGTCACCTGGATCGGAGTGCCAGAGCTGGCGTTGATGACTGCAGCTCTAGTCACGTTTACGGTGTACGTCTGCGTGGTTATTCCGTCTTGCGCCGTCACGGACACGGTAATCGGATTGCTGCCCACATTGAGAGCCACCGCGCTCGACGCCTGCCCGCTCGCCACAGTTGTTCCGTTCACCGTTATTACGGCGCTGCTGTCGGCGGAGCTCGGCGTTACCTTAACGCTGCTTATGCTGTTCCCAACGCTTGCAGTATAGCTCGTTATGCCCTCGGCAAATGCCGGGCTTAATGTGCCGCTCGAAAGCGCCAATCCGCTCAATTTTGCATTGCTGGATGCGACCGGTGTTGCAGCTGCCGGCTTCGCACTGACTTCGTTGGAGTAGCCGCTGGTTCCTTCTGTGCTGTTCGCCTTTACCGCAAAGTAATAGGTCATCCCGTTTGTCAGGCCTGTTGCCGTATAGCTATAAGTCGCACCGCTCACTGTCGCGATGGGGGTTGAGCCATAGGCACCGGAAGCCGTCCCCGCATAGACATTGTAGGTGACAGTTCCTTGTACACCGTTCCAAGCTAACGCAACTTGCCCGTTCCCGGCGTTTGCTGCAAGCCCCGTAGGCGCCGCCGTGGGTCCGGAAGGCGAAGCCGTATTGACGGTGACCTTGGCTACTCGGCTTGCTGCTGCTGCTGTCTTACTGCCTGTCGCGCTGCTGTCGGTGTTCGTCACCACGACGTAGTAGTACGTCGTTCCTGTAACTGTGGTCGGTGCTGCATAGGACGCGCCCGTTGCCCCGTTAATCGGCGTCCCGCCAATGGCGCTGTTCGTCGCGCTGCTGTACCACTGGTTGCTCAGCGCGGCTCCTCCGCTGGCCGATACGGTCAGGGTAGCGCTGCCTCCTACATTTACTGTTTGATCCGCTGGCTGCGTATCAATGCTCGGCACTGCGGCGCTGGTCAGCGCGTTTACAGTCACCGTGCTTGTCGCCGACTTGCTTCCGTCTGCCGTCGTCACGAGAATCGTCGCCGTTCCGGCCGCTACCGGCGTGACCACGCCGCTGCTGTCCACCGTCGCTGCCGATGTATTGCTGCTCTCCCATGTTACATTTTTGTTCGTTGCATTGCTCGGCAATACGGTCGCGGTCAGCGCAGCTGTGCCACCTCCCACCGTCAGTGTCAGTGCATTCTTATCCAGCGTCACTCCCGTCACCGGTACCGTCGCCCACTTCGCATACAGCGTCGTATCTCCGGTAACTGCGCTGTTGAAGTCAAACGCTGTCGCCAAACCGCTCTCACTGTACCAGCCGCCAAAGGTGTACCCGCTCTTCGTTGGCGCGGCCGGTTCGCTCGCATACGTGTTGTAGGTTACCGTCTGGCTCGTTACCACCGATCCCCCATTACTGGTGAAGCTTACCGTATAACTGTTGATCGTCCATTTCGCGTACAACGTCGTATCGCCGGCAATCGCACTGTTGAAGTCGTACGCATTCGCCAAGCTGCTATCGCTGTACCAGCCGCCAAAGGTGTACCCGCTCTTCGTTGGCGCAACCGGTTCGCTCGCATACGTGTTGTAGGTTACCGTCTGGCTCGCTACCACCGATCCCCCGTTGCTGATGAAGCTAATAGTATAGCTGTTGATCGCCCACTTCGCGTACAGCGTCGTATCGCCGGTAATTACGCTGTTGAAGTCAAACACTGTCGCCAAACCACTCTCGCTGTACCAGCCGCCAAAGCTGTAACCCGTCTTCGTCGGCACAATCGGTTCGCTCGCATACGTGTTGTAGGTTACCGTCTGGCTCGCTACCACCGCCCCCCCGTTGCTCGTGAAGCTGACCGTATAACTGTTGGTCGTCCACTTCGCGTACAGTGTCGTATCCCCGGTAATCGCACTGTTGAAGTCGTACGCATTCGCAAATCCGCTATCGCTGTACCAGCCGCCAAAGGTGTAGCCAGTCTTCGTTGGCGCGACCGGTTCGCTCGCATACGTGTTGTAGGTTACCGTCTGGCTTGCTACCACCGATCCCCCGTTGCTGGTGAAGCTGACCGTATAACTGTTGGTCGTCCACTTCGCGTACAGTGTCGTATCGCTGGCAATCGCGCTGTTGAAGTCAAACGCTGTTGCCAAGCCGCTATCGCTGTACCAGCCGCCAAAGGTGTAGCCCGTCTTCTTTGGCACAATCGGTTCGCTCGCATACGTATTGTAGGTTACCGTCTGGCTTGTTACCACCGATCCCCCGTTGCTGGTGAAGCTGACCGTATAACTGTTGATCGTCCACTTCGCGTACAGCGTCGTATCCCCAGTAACCGCGCTGTTGAAGTCGTACGCTGTCGCCAAGCCGCTCTCGCTATACCAGCCGCCAAAGGTGTACCCGCTCCTCGTCGGCGCAATCGGTTCGCTCGCATACGTATTGTAGGTTACCGTCTGGCTCGTGACCTCCGATCCCCCGTTGCTGGTGAAGCTGACCGTATAACTGTTGACCGTCCACTTCGCGTACAACGTTGTATCCCCGGTAATCGCGCTGTTGAAATCGAACACAGTCGCAAAACCACTTTCGCTGTACCAGCCGCCAAAGGTGTACCCGCTCCTCGTCGGCGCGACCGGTTCGCTCGCATATGTGTTGTAGGTTACCGTCTGGTTCGTGACCTCCGTTCCCCCGTTTCCGGCGAAGCTGACCGCATAGCTGTTGATCGTCCACTTCGCGTACAGCGTCGTATTGCCGGCAACCGTGCTGTTGAAGTCATACACCGTCGCCAAGCCGCTATCCCTGTACCAGCCGCCAAAGGTATACCCGCTCCTCGTCGGCACGGACGGTTCACTCGCACTCAAACTATAGGTTACCGTCTGACTCGTTACCTCCGATCCCCCATTGCTATTGAAGCTGACCGTGTATCTGTCGATGGTCCACTTCGCGTACAGCGTCGTATCGCCGGTAATCGCGCTGTTGAAATCGAACGCATTCACAAATCCGAGCTCCCTGTACCAGCCGCCAAAGGTGTACCCTTCCCTCGTCGGCACGGACGGTTCGCTCGCGTTCGTATTGTAGGTTACAGTCTGGTTCGTGACCTCCGATCCATAGTTGCTATTAAAGCTAACCGTATAGCTGTTGATCGTCCACTCCGCGTACAGCGTCGTATTGCCGGTAATCGCGCCATTGAAATTAAACGCATTGGTCAAATCGCTGTCGCTGTACCAGCCCGCAAAGGTGTAGCCCGTCTTGATTGGAGCAGTTGGCTCTGCGGCTGTGCCGTTGATGTCTACCGTCTGGCTCGTTACCGCCGATCCTCCGTTGCTGGTGAAGCTGACCGTATAGCTGATGGTCGCCCACTTCGCATACAACGTCATATCGCCGGTAATCGCGCTGTTGAAGTCGAACGCATGGGTCAAACCACTGTCGCTGTACCAGCCTGCAAACTGGTAATCGGTCTGTGTCGGCGCGGTTGGTTCTGTTGCCGCGCTGCCGCCAGACACATCCTTGCTGGCGACCACCGAACCCCCGTTGCTGTTGAAGCTCAGCGTATATAGTAATCCTAACTTTCGTATCCGGTTATTCGTTGTATCCGCTATATAAAGTACCCCGCCGCTGTCTACGGCCACGCCTTGTGGACTATTCAATTTAGCCGCAATCGCGGCACCCCCATCTCCCGAATTGCCGGGAGCACCCGTCCCTGCAACGGTGCTGATCGTCCCCGAAGAATCTACTCTCCGTATCCGGAGATTCCTTGAATCCGCGATATAGAGATTTCCGCTGCTGTCTACTGCCACACCATTTGGCACATTCAATTGAGCCGCAGTCGCGATACCTCCATCTCCAGAGTAGCCAGCTCCCCCCGCCCCGGCTACGGTGCTGATCGTACCTGTTACATCCACTTTCCGTATCCGGTTATTTTGCGAATCCGATATATACAGATTCCCGCTGCTGTCTATGGCCACGCTATAAGGCATATTCAATTTAGCGGCAGTCGCTGGACCTCCATCTCCGGAATATCCACTATCCCCCGTTCCGGCAACGGTGCTGATCGTCCCGGACGCATCAACTTTCCGTATCACATGATTAAATGTATCCGCGATATAGAGACTCCCATCGCTGCCTACCGCTATGTTGCCTTGTGGAAAAAACAACTCAGCCGCTGTCGCGGCGCCTCCGTCTCCGGAGTATCCACCAGTCCCTGTCCCGACAACGGTGCTGATGTTCCCGGACGTATCGACTTTCCGTATGTCGCTATTACCATCCACTATATAGAGATTCCCGCTGCTGTCTACAGCCACACCACTTGGAATCCACAATTGAGCGGAAGTCGCTGGACCTCCATCTCCGGAATATCCACCAGTCCCTGTCCCGGCAACAGTGCTAATCGTCCCGGACGTATCTATTTTCCGTATCCGGTAATTAGCTAAATCCGCGAAATAAATATTCCCGCCGCTGTCTATGGCCATGCCAGCAGGATTGAGCATTTGAGCCGCAATCGCGGCGCCTCCGTCTCCAGAGTAGCCAGCCGTTGTCCCGGCAACGAGGTCGATGGACAATCGGACCCACTTCGCATACAGCGTCGTATCGCCGGTAATCATGCTGCTGAAGTTAAATGCATTCGTCAACTCACTGTCACGATACCAGCCGGCGAATGTATAACTGGCCCGCGTCGGAGAGACGGGTTGTACTGCCGTGCTATTGTAGTCAAGCGTCTGGCTGCTTACCGTTGAACCGCTATTGCTGTTAAAGGTCAGCGTGTACTTGTTCACCGTCCATTTTGCATACAGCGTCGTATCCCCGGTAATCGCGCTGCCGAAGTCGAACGCATTCGTCAAACCGCTATCACGGTACCAGCCAGCAAACGTGTAACCGGCCTTTGTCGGCGCGGTTGGTTGTGCTCCAGTGCCGTTATAATTGATCGCCTGGCTATTCACTGCTGAACCGCCATTGCTGTTGAAGCTCAGTGCGTAGGATAATCCCATTTTCCGTATTCTGTGGTTAAACGAATCAGCGATATAGAGACTCCCTCTGTTGTCTACCGCCACGGCAGCCGGGTTATTCAACTGAGCCGCAGTCGGGTCGCCTCCGTCTCCCGAATAGCCGCTAACCCCCGTTCCGGCAATGGTGCTGATGTTCCCCGACGCATCCACTTTCCGAATCAGCCTATTCCCTTGTTCCGCGATATAGAGATTCCCGTTGCTGTCTACGGCCATCTCCGTTGGACCGGAGATTTGAGCCGCAGTCGCGGCGCCTCCGTCTCCAGAATAGCCGGATGTCCCTGTCCCGGCAACGGTGCTGATGTTCCCGGACGTATCGACTTTCCGTATCCGGCTGTTACTTAAATCCACTATATACAGATTTCCTGCACTGTCTACCGCCACGCTTAGTGGACTATTCAATTTAGCCGCAGTCGCGGCGCCTCCGTCTCCGGAATAGCCGCCGGTCCCCGTCCCGGCAACGGTGCTGATCATTCCGGACGTATCTACCTTCCGTATGCGATGGTTACCATAATCGGCAATATAGACGTTCCCATTGCTGTCTACAGCCACGCCAGACGCTCTACCCAGTTTTGCCGCAGTCGCGGCGCCTCCGTCTCCAGAATAGCCATTAACCCCCGTCCCGGCAAAGGTACTGATCGTCCCGGACGTATCGATTTTCCGTATCCGGCTATTTAGTGAATCTGCTATATAGAGATTCCCGCTACTGTCTAGCGCTACGCGTTTCGGACTATTTAATTCAGCTGCAACCGCGGCTCCTCCATCTCCAGAGTAGCTGGCTGTCCCTACGCCGGCAACGGTGCTGATTACCCCGGACGTATCGACCTTCCGTATCCGGTTATTTGCCGCATCCGCTATGTAGAGATTCCCGCTGCTGTCTACGATTAGGCCAAATGGAGTATTCAATTGCGCATCTAGCGCGGCGCCTCCATCTCCAGAAAAACCGGCATTACCATTCCCGGCAACGGTATCAATGGACAGGCCTGCCGCGTGGGCTGTTTTTCCCGTACCCATAACAGGGATGAGCAGCATGCTTAGCAAGCATGCAAGAGCTATCCTTCCCGGCCTGGCTAACCAGAACATTAGCCTGGACTTGCAAATTTCCATTTACATATACACCTCTTCATTTAATTAGTATGATTACAATCAGCGATATTGCGACTATTGTCGAATTGCGCCAATCTAGTCCTAATATAGGACGGTTTCAAAACAAAAAAAATCCCCCATCTAAGGGGGAGGAACGTTAAAATTATGGGGGATATCCTCATGCTAATATGTATTGTATAATGATGATCTCCTCTACTGTGATAAACTGCTCTCTACAACCATTTTAATTGTTTTCCTTGCTCCAGAGCCTGTTCTCTGCTATTCACATGAAGTTTTCTATACACACTTTTTAGATGGCTCTTGACCGTTTCGGCTGTGATTTGAAGTTGTTCGGCGATCTGTTTATTCGATAGCCCCATGTCAATCATCCGTAATATTTTTAATTCCTGTTTCGTGATAAGGATTCCCGAGCCTGCAGTCTCATTCGTAAGATCCGACATCAGCAGAAGCAATTCCCTGGCGTAGAGCATGCTCGCAGACTTACGGTTAACGCCCATCTGCCTTTGCCGGATATATTCACGCAGCATTTCAGCCATCTTTGTCCCTTCATCCACGAAACTACGGATGTATTTTCCCGGTTCCGCCAATTGGAGTGCCGCTTCCAGCTTCATTACAGCGTTCGTCAAATCTCCTTTTCGATAAAAAGCCATGCTTTGCAGGATGGTCACCTTAACCTTATCCCAGGTCCGATCAGCCTTATCGACAAGCCGGTACAATTGTTCTAGCAGTTGCAAAGCTTCATCAACTTCCCGGTGCTCCATAAGCGCACTTGCCAAATAAAGATACTCTTTGATCGGACCAAGCGGGATCGTATCGGTATGCTTGATGCCGCATGTTTGCAGCCAACGCTCATCGAAAGAACCGTTCGCAAGCGACAAATTTGCCTTCTCCGCCTCTATCCTTCTCATAAACATGGTTTTGTCCACTGAATCGATCTTAGGTTTAACCCGCTCAAGCAATTCAAGCGCTTTAGCCGAATCTCCTTTGGCCTGACAGATCCGCGCAGCATTGACAGAAGCACTTAACAGAATAAGAGCATAGGGCTGCATGCACGTTGACCTCAGTACCCTCTCCGCATAAACTTCAGCCTCTTCCAAGCGGTTCCATTCATATAACAGCAAACTGTACGTATTGTAGAAAAAACCGACGTAGGGGTAATTGTCTCTATCTTCCCATACTTTAATCCATTTAGAAAAGAATCTCTCCGCATCATGCAAATTTTTGAAAAAGCTCAATAATGTGTCGAAATACATCGAAAACGAGTTCGCTTCAATCATCTGGATGTAGCTGCCCTCCGGCGTATGCCGATCAAATATCTCAAAATATTCATTTGCTCGCCGAAAGTCTCTTCGGTAAAAAGAAACAGCCGCTGACAAAAAATGAACCGTCCCTGCGTAAGATTTCCATTCCGGAACCGATAGCTTGTCCTCCATTAGCCGAAGCCTGGCTTGTGCCAACTCCATTTCATTGGTTTCCACCATCACTTTGACATAAAGAAACTGAATCCTCGGTTTTCCAGTAAAACAGCTTTCCGGTAGATCGCGCAACCATCGATAAAGCCCCCCTCTCTTCGCATGAAGGTTTTGCAGATGCTTTTCGATCAGAATGCTTGCTTCGTGATGGTGCCCGTTCATAAACAGTTGTTCTACCGCTTCTTCCAAAAATCCGTGCTCCTCAAGCCAATGAGCTGCCTTGACATGAAACTCCTTCGATTGTCCCGCATACCTCTGCCGGAAAAGCTTCCGTAAAAAATCGGAAAACAAATGATGATAGCGATACCATTGCCGCTGATCATCCAATGAAACAATGAACAAATTATGCTGTTCCAGCATTTCCAGCAGCTCCTGACAATTCGCGTGTCCGGTAACCGTCTCGCACAACGGGCCGTTTATCCTGTCTACGATCGAAGTTTCCAATAGGAAGGACTGAATCTCACTCGGCTGGAGACTAAAAACCTCCTGAAACAGATAATCGGATATGTTGCGGTGTTCCCCGCTAAAACCGCGGATAAAGTCCGAATAATTGCCGCTTCTTTGCAGCGAAATGGCCGCAAGATACAGTCCGCTGATCCATCCCTCCGTGCGGTCGACCAGATCAGCTATCTTTTCTCCCGACAGGGACAATCCCATGCAATTCTGAAAGTAACGAATTCCCTCCGCAAGTTGAAATCGCAGCTCCTGAATCGTGATTTTCACCATTTGGCCGGTCGTCTGCAGCCTTGCCGTAGGAAAGGGCATTTCAACCCGACTTGTTACGTAGAGGTGGATGTGAGCGGGCAAATACGCAAGAAAATAAGCCACAGACTTGTGAATGGAAGCAAGATCAATCGCGTGATAATCGTCCCAAATCATGACCAATTCATCCGAATAGCCGTTAAGCTCGTGAATCATGGCTGAGATGAATGGCTCAAACGCTCCCGACTTTAAAGATGGCAAATGGGGGGTGACCGCTTCCGCAAATTGGGGGTGCTTACTATTAACTGCAGCGATCGTATAGCTCCAAAACTCAATCAGGTCATTATCTTGAGGGCCCAAGGAAATCCATACGGCAGGTATGGCGGATTGCTGCAGCCACTGACTCAAAGCTGTTGTTTTGCCGTACCCCCCCGGTGCCGTTACGGATGTAAGTTTGCTCTTTAATCCTTTATTTAATAGCTCGGTGATCGCCGCTCGCTCAACAAGGTCATCGCGCCGCGTTTGCGGGATATGAAGTTTGGTACTCAGAATCATGGGCCGACACCTCGAATCTAACTGTGAACAACTCCCATTATTATATCTGATTTTCATGATTTCAAGATAGAGTTCACCCAAGGAAATTATCTCTTTGGACTATTCCCATCCGGCAGGAAGGATCGCATGCACGATGAAACTCTAATACTCTATGGGGCTCAAAAAATGAATGGATGCACAGCAGACGCATTCCAGTAGAATGTGAGGGAACCGACGGGCGGACGATAAGACGTTTTCTTTTTGCCGAGGAGCCGGAGACTGTGGGATTGTTAGCTGTCAAAACCCGTATAGCACCCGATGTACTATAATATTGACGCACAGAGATACCCCCTTGGTCTATTCTCATTTGGAGGGATGTATGGCACGAAAGCACCCGAACTCAATTCGACAAGCTCAAGGACGAGATTGTAAAAAAGGAAAGAGCGTACCCTTGCAGGCATACCCTCTCAACATACTTATGGAGACGAAGCGTGGGTGGGTAAATCCACAATTCGCCGCTGCATGACGCCTCATTTATCCAGTAGAGCTTGCTCTAAAGACGGCGTCACCATAACATCGCCCTCAACGTATCTTCATACATTATCAATTTCATGTATAATTCCAGATAGAAATACAGCTTGATTCTGCACTTCATCTTTTGCCGAATACAGTAACGTTACAGTGCCTTCATCTGCCCATTTCTGCAATTGCTTTAAAAACACAATCTTCGATTCGTCCCCCTTAAGCTCTTTTCGATATTTTTCCTTAAACTCGTCGAAGTTCGCATGCTCATGAAACCATTTCCTCAATTCGTGGCTTGGCGCAACCTCCTTCATCCACTCGTCAATCGCCGCCTTCTCCTTCGAAACGCCTCTCGGCCACAGCCGATCTACTAGAATTCGCTTTCCATCGAATTCATGAATCGGATCATATATGCGCTTTATAAGAATCATCTCTTTTCACCACCCTCATCCATTCTAAATATACATCCAAAAGTATTGTAAAACAAAAACCACGGCCTCGGTCAGAGGCTTCGTTCTTGTATGGGGACGGGCCGTGGCCTGGGTCAATCAAAGATACACCTTATCTGAGCTAGCGGAAGTAATCCAGTGAAATTCGCAAAAAAAGACAAAAAACACCTATCACACTGGATGTGTTTTTTGTCTTTATGGAGACGCAATGCGGCTCGGCAAATCCATAATCTAGCGCTTCATCAGGGCTTTTTCAAAGACTTTACGCGGCCAACTTTCTTGCAGAAGATGGCCAAGCTAAGCGATGTAATACAAAAAGGAGCTTTGCCGCCGTACTTCAGTGGGAAAGCTCCTTTTCGTTTTTGTGGAATTACATATGGGGACGAACCTTGGCTTGGTAAATCCATAATCCGCCGCGACGTGTTACTGAAGATTTTTGGGGAGGTAGCATGAATCTCGTTTATTTCTTCAATTTTACTTATTAACTTACTTGAAACAATGGCCACATTTAGACCACCCATTATGACCACACAATTCTTCGACTTTGTGTTCAAGCTCAACATAGGTTACGGAACATAGCTTTTCAAATGTAGTTCTTGAACCCAAATCCTTAACACGGTTAAGAAAGGAGCAGTTAGCACGATGAAGCTTGTTTAATGTTGGTGTGTAGCAATAATTAAATACAAACCCCTGCCGGTTATTTAATAACCAATCATCGTAACCAAATTCGTCATTCTTATAGGAATGAATCATTGTTATTCCCCTTTACGTAAATTGCCAAAATAACTCCCATTGATTTATATTCAATAAGATTGAAAATCCTCCCTTCTAATTTAATCGTGTATAATTTACTCTCTCTCCTCATAAGCCATTTGAATTATTGGGACTAGGGATTCCATAGAAGCTATATCCTTAAGTTGAATATCGATTTGATTCTTGTCTCTTTTATCAATCGGCAAATAGATTTTTATTCCCGATTGAAACTGTTTGAAAATTATGTCCCTCTTCTTCACAGGAACATGAATTAACAATCTATCTTGTACTGTTGATATAGAAAGAAA
Source organism: Paenibacillus thalictri (assembly GCF_004307995.1). Lineage (GTDB taxonomy): Bacteria > Bacillota > Bacilli > Paenibacillales > NBRC-103111 > Paenibacillus_AF > Paenibacillus_AF thalictri. The sequence goes on from NZ_SIRE01000015.1 coordinate 240,808, forward strand.
TTTATAATTTCTGCCCTTACGTTTAAACATAATTCCGTCTGAAATGTAATAGTAAGTGTCAGATATTTGGTCTACATGGTCAAAGATATTTTTGGCGATCGTTTGTGTAACAGAACTCTTAAATGACGCTATGACTTCGTCTGGAGAATGAAATTTAGACTCTCCTCTCGAAAGCGTTGGGTGCTTAACGGTAATTGAAATTTCTCGCGCCGCCAGTTGAATCTCCCTATGTTCATATCCATGCTTAGTTAGGCCTTCTTTCAGTCCATGAACGAAGGTTAGTCCTACCAACATGAATCGTGCGTTGTTATCGTCTACCAAACCTGCATATCTTAACAATTGTCCTACAGCTCTATCGTCAACTTTCAATTTTACTTCAACATACAATTGCCTACCATTCCGATCTTTAAAGAGCAGATCGCAACGGTAAGATCCAATTCGGAACTCTTGGGAAATAAATTCAAGTTGTTCTTCAATCAGATCAGAATTTGTTATTAAAAAATCATGTAGTTGCATTTCTCTCAATCTTTTCACCTTCTTTACATTTTATTTGTTACTGCTAGTTCATAATGTTCATCAGTCGACAGCGTTACAATTTAAATTCTACTGGTTCTTCATAAAACCTCTGAATAATAACAAATAATGCAGTAGTGGTTTAACCATAAAAATAATAACATCAGTACCTTCAAAACGTCACCAAGACGCGAATGAAGAGTACTGACATAAAATAGTGTTCACTTCTGTATTTGAACTGAGATTGTATCGAACCTCTGTCCAACCTTAACAGTTGTGGGTTTGTATGGATAAAGGCTCAGAAAAGCGAACCGTGGCTTGGGAAATCCACAATTCGCCGCTGCGCGATGTTGAGGATCTTAGGGGAGGTTGCTTGATTTAAACACCTCCCGTAGTTATTTCCCAGCCCTGTTCTCGAGTAATATACGCAAGTAAGACTTCATCATCAAATCAGTAAAACGATGGAAGCCTGTCATCCTACCCTGTTCTAGAACATGTCCCCTTTGTTCTGTCTCGTCACAGTTGTGGCCTATCGCCGGGTGAACAAGGAGGACGGCCATGTTTGAATCTTTTACGGTCTTGGACACTCACCGGCAGTGGTTCGCAGTTGTAACCGGCGATTGCAGCACGGGCAAGACGACGACGATTCGACGATACACCGAAGTGCTCGATCCAGCCAAGTACAAGGTGCTCTACTTGTCCGATTCGAAGCTGACCCCGCGGCATTTTTACAAAGAGTTACTCGAGCAGCTCGGCTGCGAATCGAAATTTTACCGTGGCGATGCCAAACGCCAATTGCATCGCGAGATCGAGCTCATGCGTGGCATTTACAGGCTCTCCCCCGTTGTTGTCGTCGACGAGGCGCAACTCTTGGATCGCGAAATGCTAGAAGAAATACGCTTCCTGCTCAACTTCAAGATGGATGCGCAGAGTCCCATGGCACTCATCTTGGTTGGTCAAAGCGAGCTCTGGGATCGGATGAACCTACAGGCTTATGCAGCTATCCGTCAGCGAATCGACCTGCAGTGCAAGCTTCCGCATTACGATCGGGCTCAGACCGGCGATTACATCCGTCGTCACATGACGTTCGCTGGCGCTGAGCATGACATCTTCACCGATGGTGCGATCAATGACATCTACAGCTTCTCAAGTGGTGCCGCCAGACTGATCAACAAAGTTTGTACACACGCTTTAATCTACGGTTCGCAAAACAAACATCGCATCATCGACGATCATATAATCAAGTGAGTCATCCAGGGAGAATTACCGTGATTCTCTCTTTCTCTTCGTCACGAGCGGACAGTTTGTCCGTCACCATCAGGACAACTTACGCCGTCAATTGTAAAATGATATAATTATCCATTCCGATATCCTATTAAAGTATCTCAACACAAACTGTTATTGTATATAGGTATTAGCCTATTAACTCAGCATGTGAATACAATGAACTGCTTGTCGCTCAAAAACTCCACTGTCCTCTCGACATCCACCATCGCAGACACATGCAATTCTTTCTGCTGCTCCTCGTTTAAATAAAATGAAAACTTCGTCCTATATATCTCTTGGGGAAACGTTACACTTAACAACTCCTGACTGTTCCATTCCCTTTTTGTAATAGACTCCAGCAATTTTAGAATGCCGTCCTGGCGTCCTACAATCTTAATATGACCCAACCCATTAGTTGTCACTTGCTCGACTCCCATCACTCTCAACATCCACATCAACGTGTTAGAGATCACGGTACCTGCAAACAATTCGATTAAGGTTTCATTCTTACCGATGATAATAACCCTTTGATTTGCCATCACACCAAGTCGAGCATATACTTCACGAATTCCTTTCAATTCCTGCGCCGCGGCATCGTTCAAGTAGGAATACAAATGATTCGAACAAAGCACCTCTTGCATTTTCTCGCTAATCATTCGGTGAATCGCTCCTCCAGATCCAAGGAAAACAGGTCTTTTGGCATCTACAGCCGGTACCACATAAATCTTATCTTTATTACTATCCACTGATTCAATTGACCAGAGCTTCCCGGCTAGAATGAGGTTATTTCCAACCTCGACAGCAGGCGTTTTATCTACAGCACCAATTCTTCGATTCAAATGAAATACTTCATATTCTTCTTGAACGGAGAAAACACTATAGAATTCCCTGCTCCGAAGAATCCGTTCCCCCTCGAGTCCTACTATAAACTCTTGTGCTCCCGGGACTAACTCGAGATATTCCTTTTTTATCATATGATCTACTAAATCAACGATATGTCCTCTTGGAATCACTTGAAAAACCGGGTTGCGTAGGATAGAATCCATCAGGTCATCCAGATACAAACCATTTCGCTCACAGCATATAGACAATATTTGATGGAACAATACATCATAGGGCTTCGCATAAGCTTGCGGTGGCTCTACCCATTTCTCAAGAAATAACTCCGTTACTGCAACGGCATGAAGTAAGTGACTGGCCTTTGTTGTATATATCTGTAATATTTGCGACATACCATCTCTACGACCAGTTCTACCGATTCGCTGCTTAAGTGAGGCAACCGAAAAGGTCGAATCAATTTGAATCACCATATCCATACTGCCGATATCAATACCTAATTCAAGCGTCGCCGTACAAACTACGGACTTCGGTCTGTTCGCCGTTTTTAGTATTTCTTCCACATACTCCCGCTCGGACTTATCAATAGATGAATGATGAGCAAGATAGTCTCTAGGAGCTCCTTCATGCTCTGCTAAACGGTTTAAGAGTACTGCTGTTTCCTCAACTAATCCTCTGTCATTAGCGAAAATCATGCTCGAGTACTCTTTTGTAAGATCTCTTATGTCCCGATAAAGCTCCAAAGGTAGTTTACCTTGCTCCTCGTTTGGATAATGGTGCAAGGCATAGAATATTTCTTTATCTCCATCATCCGATTGTATAACCTTCACTTGATCAGGTCCCTCGGGGGATAACCAATTCGCAATATAACCATCCGGATCATTCACTGTTGCCGATAAGCCAATAATACGAGTGGGATTTGCCACATACTCTTGAACTCTAAATAACAATGAACGTAGTTGCGCCCCTCTCTCCGTAGCCAGGAAAACATGGATCTCGTCGATCACTATATACGAGACTTGCTTCCATAATGACTGCAGAAAGGTGGAGCGATTAATAAAGAGACTCTCAAGTGACTCTGGTGTTATTTGCAAAATACCTGCGGGTGTATTGATAAACTTCTTTTTGTCATTTCCAGATACGTCCCCATGCCATTTATGAACCGGAACATCAACATACTCACAAAGTCTTTCAATTCGCTCAAATTGATCATTAATCAAAGCTTTTAGCGGAGCTATATACAGTACCCTTAGGTAATCCTGGCCTGATTGCTCAATAGCGCTAAGAATCGGCAAAAAAGCCGCTTCGGTCTTTCCTGAAGCGGTTGCAGCTGATAATACCAAATGATCGGTTGTTTCCAATATTAGCGGGATAGCCACTTCTTGGATTGGCCGTAGAGCGGGCCACTTAAGATCCCATATTGCTTTTTTTATTTTTGGAGATAGCAATTCAAATGCGGACATCCTCAGTGCTCTCCTTATTGATTAGTCTTTTGAAATCGTTGTAGCACGTTTGTGGCTTGTGCTGATGACTGGTGAAGCGAATCGGAAACCTTTTTAAAAATAGTTGTGCAATCCATAGCTGAATTTTGATGTAAGACATTAAGAGCTCCAATAAAATCTCTTACGACTTCTCCAGGAGTAATCATAGCCTCAGCGCCGGGTCTTGAATAGATGGATAATAAAAAGCCTTTTAGGTCTTGTTCTGTTATAGTTTCCTGATAGTTATGGTGAGTGGAGTGGATAGAAGTAATTTTTTGAAGCAATACAAACAATTCCTCTTTCCGAAGTGTCGATAAACGAATAACAGGTTGTGCTAAATCACGAAACTCTGCCGTTTCGAATCGATTAGTTACTAACCGGCGTTTTAAGGCTTCGTAACTGAATAAACCTCGGCGATCATCTTCAAGAAATTCAGAAGTGCCGGCATATGTGACGTACATATGCTCCGCTTTCCCTTGAGTAATATCGTTAAACATACTCAAAATAATTTCGTAGTTCTTTTCTCTAGTTTGAGCATGGCTAATTTTGTATAAATTAATTGCCTCATCAAAATTGATTACAAGTCCTGAGTATCCTACATGCGTTACAAATTTAGAAAATAACTTTAAGTAGTCGTACCAGTTCTGATCATCAATAATGTCCCTTACGCCAAGGTCATTTCTTGCTTCAGTTCTTGTTGCGTATTCCCCTCGAAGCCAACGAAGGACACATGTTTGTAGATGACGATTATCTTGAATGTAAGCATCAAAATAACTGCCCAGTATTTTAGCAAAGTCAAACCCGCCCACTAAATCCTCAAGTTGGGACAGGACACTGCTAATTTTCAACTTCACTGCCGCTACAAACTTTGGATCGTCATAGCTAATATCCGTCAAATTGTTCTCTTGCTGAACAGCAAACTGCACATTCGTTATCCATTGTTCTATTATGGTTTGTAATGCTCCCCCGTCTTGCCGCGTTGCTGTAGATAAGTTTTTCATAAATTCGGAGTAAGTAGCTATAGCCTTACCTTCACCACCATACAAGCGTCTTTCAGGTGTAAAATCTACGTCAGCAACTACAAACTTCTCTTTAAACGCAATGTGTCTAACAATCGATAACATGAAGCTCTTACCGCTACCAAAATCCCCGATAAAGAATTTGATAACCGAAGCTCCATCTCTAACCTGAGCTAGCTCCCTCATGACTTGTTCTGTCTCTTGACGACGACCAACGATGATATGCTCCAGACCTGTTCTTGGCACCACTCCACCTGAAAGAGATTGTAGAATGGCATTACTTTCTTTTTTCCTTATCACTCTTACCACTCCTAGTTGATTACTTCATCAATAATATCGATAAAATCAACAACGACGATATAGTTGTCTCCATCTTCCTCTAATAGGACATCACCTAGGTGCTCGACAGCTTTTTCGTTAATTGTATTAATTAGCGTATTAAGCATCATTCCTCGCTTTTTAGCGAAGGCAGTACAACTTTCGATCGATTCAATTTCATCAGTGAACATAGTCAGGAATTCGCGTTCATGGTCTGTCAGGTGCATAGCAAATGAAGCAACTTCTTGCGAAGCACCACTCCCTAGTGAAGCCAGCGGATTTTCGTTATCAGTTTCGTGTAAAGGCTTGTCCTGCTCAACATTTTGAGTTGAAACCGCAGCTTCTTGGTGGACCAGAGTCTCCACGTCTTCGACTTGCAGAGCCGATTGAATAGCCTCGCTATCGAGTTTTAATTGAGCAATTAAACCTGTGTTTAATTCAAAAGGTTCTGCATGATTTGCGGTCAGTTCCGGCGGTATAATAGTTGGATTAGTTCCTAAAGTTGATTTTTGGACTAAGGAGAAGCGCTGTTCCAGTCGTTTTTGTAAAGCTTCAGGGATCATTCCTTCATCCACCTTTATCTTCCTCTTAATGCCCTGATTTGCTCTGACCAGATTCTCGACAAATCGAATCAAAGCATTTAATTCATGATGGGTTTGCGATGTCGGACCGCGGCGTATCACATGTTTAACAGCGGCAGATCTAGTACTTATAATAACTGCGGATCGAAATAAATGGGCCGATTCTGACTTTTGCTTTGGAAACCAGTGATCGATTAACGTTTTGCCACTGGATTCTAGATAATACAGGTTTGTCTCGTCAAATGCTTTTTTATAAGCTCTAGTGAGCAGTTGGGCATGTTCCTCGTTAAACTGATTTGTCCTGTAATAAATAAATTGCTTTTTCCAAAGTCGGAATGGAATCTTAGCAAACATTTCAGCTGCATTAAAACGATCAAACGCCTCATACTGTCCCGCATGTGAAGCAGAACGAATGGATGAACGGGAATACCACTCTTCCGCCAGGTCTTTCCTGCCACCTTCGTAAAACAAATCCCCAATCCATTCAGGTAAATACGTATTTAATTTGGGATATCTTTCTTGATTCGCTTCATACATCCGTATGAGCAGTGCAACGGATTTATTTGGGTTTGGTTCGAACGAATAAGCCATCAATTCATATGTAAATAGGAAAATGTAACTTAAATCGGTATCTGGGTAGTTGCCATTAACAACCTGTTCACGCCAATAGAAGTACCATTGTTGTTGATACTTAGACATACTTTCAAAAGTAGGCCAGTAGGTATGAAAAGGTTCGAAGGCAGCACTCTTTACAGTATGATTGCGGTACTTACAGGATTGTTCATAAAATCTATCAAAATGACCTGAGTGGGTAATTTCAAATTCTAAACCGCCTCTAGAGTGAATTTGTGCCTTGCGTTTACCACTTAGAATGTCAATTGGAAAATCCTTTAAGTTATAACCACCATCAGGCAGGCATCTTTGCTGTGGGTGCTTGTTATTTTCTTTAATTCTAACAGCAGGTTTAGTCATTTTGATGTTAACTTCTTCTTTGGTAAAGTTGCTATTTGAATTCTCCAAATTAAACTGACGAACTCGCGAAGGTATAAAAAAAAGCTCGATAAGTGAGATAATCAATGGTACATAAGTCCAGAAAAATAAAAGATATAAAATTGCGAGCTTATACCTTCTTAAATAAAAATGGTGAGCACCAAACGAACCGAGAAGAAGACAAAGTATAAGGGCTGTAGAAATATTTTTAGGGACTTGGTACATAATTTGCGAGGTCAACTCCTATGTGTAATTAGCACTATTATATCATCCTCTTAATAGTAAGTGTCGGTTTATATAGAAAAAAATGGAGAATAACTAGTGTGGCCTCTAACTATTATAGGGACAATAGCAACCTCACAACCGGAGTTTCCCATATCTTTCATCGCCATCTTTTTTATTATTTCTTCGTTATTTCACCAATTAAAAAGCCAAAGGAAAAGTTCCATTGGCTTTTTAATTTTTTGTCACACGTGTTCTTTTGAATTCCAAGAACTCTAATATTTCGTGTTTTGTACGGGGATCAAGAATTCGAAACTTTTGCGGTAATTCGCATTCTGCGGCTTTATCAATCCCATTAAGAAATTGGCCCATGATAAGCCAATCTAGAGCGTGTCTTCAAACTTAATTTAACCATAACAAAATAGAGGCCAGTGATAAAAAGCCCACAAATGTACAGGTAAGTTTATCGTAACGAGTGCCAGCCTGCGATAATGTTTGAGTTTGTTGAATAAACATTCCACGAGATGGCGTTTTTTGTAGAGCCACCAATCACACTTTCGCTGGATTTTGCGATGTTTTCGACTAGGAATGACGGCGATCGCTTGGTGCTCCTTAATCAGTTCGAGAATGTTGTTCATGTCATAACCTCGATCGGCAATGACAGTCTTACCGTTTTTTATAGTTTGAAGACACGCTCTAAATCGATTTCAAAATTTTTCTTTATTTCATAAAGCATATCAAATGGAGGCTTTGCTTTGGAAAATTGAATTTGGGTCATGTTATTGACTTTTCAAATATGCTTAATTCTTTCGCCAACACTATTCACTCTAAATTCTCCCCTTATTCTAAGGAATATACAAAAAAAGTCCCCCATGGGGACTTTTTTTGTATAGCACCTTCGGCAAAGTTATGCTTTAACTCTCAAGCTCCTTTTCGTTTTTGTGGATTTAGCATATGGAGACGAGGGGAGTCGAACCCCTGTCTGAAGATAACGCCACATAAGATTCTACGGGTGTAGTCACAGTTTTGATGTCACCCGAGCGTCGCCCCGTAACCGACTACGCGTTGGGTCAGCCTGATTGTCTTCCTACGTCCGACCCCAAGCGGAGACCAAACGTCGTATCCCAGTCACATGGGTGATGCAATGTAGATCTTGAATCATCTTTCTTCTGAATGTTCATTCAATATATAAGCGATAGTCTCTAACGAATGCAAACCTTTTGCAATATCTACTATAAACTCAACTGCATATTCCCGTTCCATTCGTAGATGATATCCGTTCAGTATCATGAAAGATTTCATAACCAGATAGGCTGTCCGCTTATTACCATTATGAAAGCAATGATTTTTCACTAGAGATTCCAGTAAGGCTGCAGCCTTATCAAATAAAGTTGGATAAGCGTCTTCCCCAAAAACACTTTGCTGGGGCCTATGTACCGCAGATTCAAGCAGACCATGATCTCTCACGCCTGCTTGCTCTGCATCATTCATTTTTTTCATCATAAAATAGTGTGCTGAAATAACCTCTTCTTTGGTAAGATAGTTTATCATTTCTTTCATCTATCCCTTAAGTCCTCAAGAATACCTTTATCTTCTTCAAATACATCAAAGAAGGCTTCAAGAACTTCAAACCGAATATTATCAGGTAATTGACCCTGGCGAGCTTTTTTCAACACCACTTCACCGCGATCATTTTCAATAAATTCAATTTCGTCCCCCAGCGCAACATTCAACTTTGCAGCTAATTTTTTAGGCAAGCTAACACCTAAGCTATTGCCCATTCGTCCTATTTTGCGGGAATAACGAGTCACATTCTCTTTATCATTTATCACTTTGACCACACCATTCATGTTCATTCTTCCTTTCTATTGTATGACCAACACTCAATAAGTTATACCTTATAATAGTAATAACTTTTATAACATATGTACATTTTATCAAATTTCCCTGCAAATATAAAGCAACAAAACACCCTCCTCATCGCGGATTGTACTTATAGTGGCGGAGGCTAGGGAGAATCGAAGCCCTGTCCGAAGGGTAAAGCCAATATACTTCTCCGGGTGTAGTTACGGTTTGATACACACCTAGAAAAAAGACACCGACCACTATGGTCAGTGCCTTTTTACATTATGGAGACGAGGGGAGTCGAACCCCTGTCCGAAGATAACGCCACATAAGCTTCTACGGGTGTAGCCACGGTTTTGATGTCACCCGAGCGGCGCCCCGTAATTCAGCCTATACTTGCCGCAGCAGCCTCTTCCATACCATGCAAACTTATTTTCATTCCAAGAGCGATTGCTAGTCGAAATACAGTGTCTAGGCGAGGGATAGATCCACCGTTCTCAATACGTGCAATAGACTCTTGATGCAGCCCAGCTTTTTCCGCTAGCTCCGTTTGAGTCCATCCTAGTTCAATACGCCTTTGATGAATGGCATTTACCAATTGAGCAACTGCTTCGAGTTCATTCATCCGCATTGGGTCTATGGACTTGAGTTCCTTCTTCTTTTCACTCCAGCTTTTCAAAACCAGATCACTCCTTCCTCATTTTAGAAAGCCAATTGCCCATACGTCGTTCAGCAATTGCAATCTCTCGCGGCGGTGTTTTCTGCGTCGTTTTGGCAAAATGATGTAATAAAACGAAGTGGTTTCCGTTCCAACCAAAGAAAAGAATTCGATTACTGCCTGGCCGCAACTCCCATATGTCTCCCGAGATCCGTTTGGTGAATTTCTCTCCTACTCTTGTTCCCTTATCTTCTAGCCGATTTAAACAATAGATAATTTGCTCCAGTTGAACCCTTGCATTCTTATTGCTGTTAGTGGCAGCATCAAGATCGTCAATGAACTTCTCGACTGGCTTATTCCCATCTTCGTCTTCATAGAACAATATATTGTACAAAGCTGCCTCCAACTGTTACAAGTATACTCCACCTTTATCTCAATTATAACATATAGATCATAAAATGACATAAATACTTCTCGATAAAGCAAAAAGGCACCCCCTCAAGGGTCTTTGCTTTTTATTTTTGGAGACAAGAAGAGTATTGACATGATGATCCTACTTACGCAAATGCCCACTCACCGATGACAACCTTAGCGCACATGTCCATGCCGTGCTCACTTCACTTCGTTCCGCTCCGCGCGTCTCCAAATGTAAAAAAGCACCGACCTCGGAAGGTCAATGCTTTTTGTACTTGTATGGAGACGAGGGGAGTCGAACCCCTGTCCGAAGATAACGCCACATGTTTTTTGCAAATGAAAAATGCTGAGTTTTGCTGCGAAAAATGCCGAGGTCACTTGCCAGTTAACATGAGTTATTGCGGAATTCGTTCCATCGCTTGTTTGAGTCGGAAGCTCTCGCCGGTGAAGG
>NZ_SIRE01000016.1 GCF_004307995.1 Paenibacillus thalictri
CGCTTCAAGCAGAGCATGCAAGCCTTGCGCTCATGAAAAAATTAACCACATAGCTGTGGTTTTCATTTTGCCCGGGTGGTCAACTTTTTGATTAGCGCAGTGGTCAACTTTTTCATTGACATTCACATACGTTTCCTAAAGCTTTGCGAAAAACATGAACTGCATCTTGCATTTCTGTTGGCACTGACAACCGGAATGCGGCAATCCGAAATATTGGCGCTGAGATGGAAAGACGTAGACCTTGAACAAAGTGTGCTTTATGTTCGTCAAACCCTCAGTCATGACGGAAAGCAGATATATCAGGATACCAAAACGAAATCCAGTATGCGAACCATTACGCTAATTGATCGCACCCTTGGAGAATTGGAAGCGCAGAAAAGAAAATACGAAAAGAAACGGCGCTCGGCCGGAGCGCGATCTTTCAAGATAATGATTTAATCATTTGCACCACGGTTGGAACCCCTGTCAATCCACGCAATTTGCTCCGCACTTTCTATGCCCTGATGAAGAAGGCTGACGTGCCTAAGATCAGATTCCATGACCTTAGACATACCGTGGCTACCCTGATGCTGAGCCGCAACATTAATCCCAAAGTAGTAAAGGAAATATTGGGCCATTCCGATATACGTGTCACCTTGGATACGTACAGCCATGTGCTTCCTTCCGTCCATAAGGAAACGGCGCAGCAGTATGGCAACATGCTTTTTGGAGTCGAGCAAGGGAGCATGGAACGTGAAGCCTCTCTCGCCGTCATGCCTACTGGCCTGTTCAATTCCAGTTCCGAATCGTCAACGACGATTCAATAATTCGATCCCAAGCTACTGACCGCGTTTCAGTAGAGCATTCGGAGCAGAACAAAATGAATCGACCTGTCTTCAATAGAGGACAGGTCGATTGGATTTCTTTGCAAAAATAATGTTCTGAACGAAGCACATCAGCTTCCTAAAAAGCTTAAATATCATCAAAAAAATTCTTACTGTGACCAATCGTGTGACCACAGCCCAAAATCATTACTTTTCCGGCAAAAGAAAAAACCGCCAAACACTCGGAAACCCTTGTGTTTAGCGGCTTTATTCATTATGGAGCCTAGGGGGATCGAACCCCTGACCTCATCGCTGCCAGCGATGCGCTCTCCCAGCTGAGCTAAGGCCCCGTGTGGCGACAAAAAGAATAATATCACGGCAAGAGAGCGCTTGTCAACATATATTCTCGAAAAGTTATTTTCTGCGATCGTCGCCTTGGTGTTTGCCAAGCAAATCGTTCAATTCCTTCATGAACATGCCGATATCTTTGAACTGCCGGTACACCGACGCAAAACGGATATACGCCACCTCATCCATCGGATACAGCTGTTCCATCACAAATTCGCCGATTTCCCGGCTGTCCACCTCGGCTTGCGCCGTGTTGCGGATTTGCTTTTCGACTTCGGATACGATGGATTCGAGCATCTCCACCGAAACCGGCCTTTTTTCACAAGCGCGGATCAGGCCGCGCAATATTTTCTCGCGGTTGAATTCTTCGCGGCTGCCGTCTTTTTTGATGACGATCAGCGGCGTCTCTTCCACCATTTCAAAGGTCGTAAACCGCTTGGTGCATTTTTCGCACTCGCGGCGCCGGCGTATCGACTTATTTTCATTGGCTGAACGCGAATCGAGCACCTTCGTACCCGGATGATCGCAATAAGGACATTTCATGAGTTAAATCCTCCGCTAACAATAGGCTGTTTTTACTGAAATCCGCACCCTTTATTTCCCAACTGTTTCCTGTAATGAACTTCTGCGAAAAGCACATAATAGGAGTACCAACAACGAGGAGGTGAAACACGACATGGCAGCAGGACAATCCCGCAGCAGCAATCAGCTAGTTGTTCCTCAAGCGACCAACGCTTTGGACCAACTGAAGTATGAAGTAGCTCAAGAGCTCGGTATCGCCATCCCACAAGATGGATACATGGGCAACATGGCTACTCGTGACGCAGGCGCAATCGGAGGCCACATCACTCGCCGCCTGGTGCAAATTGCTGAACAGCAACTTGCAGGCAGCAGCCAATTCCGCTAATGACTTATTTATGAAGATCGCATGAAAAGAAGAGGCGTTGGCACTGACTCCTTTAAAGAGACAGTTCCAATGCTTCTTTTTTCATGGATACGTTGTTTTCGAGGGACATGTCATCTACATATATTTTACGATATTTTTCATAATAATAAAGCACACGCTGAACGTAATGACGGGTTTCCCCATAAGGAATGCTGCTCGCCCCTTCCAGCGTGCCGTCCCACTCTCCCGATTGGAGCCACTTGGATACTTTGCCTTGTCCCGCATTGTATCCGGCAATCGCGGCGTAAGCATTGCCTTTAAACTGCTTATGCAGCCAGCTGACATACCACGAGCCTACCTGGATGTTCACTTCCGGCTTGTTTAGCTGCGACGACCATTCAGGCGAAAAACGCGCGGTATCGATGATCCACTCCGCCGTGTCCGGCATGAGCTGCATAAGCCCGTAAGCGCCCTTATGGGACTTCATTTCGGGCTGAAAATTCGACTCCACCCTGATCATAGCCGCGATCAAAAGCGGATCAATATCATAATTCTTCGCGTTCCGCGTAATCTCCTGCTTATATTGTATCGGATACAGCCATTTGGCAATGTAGGGGTTCGAATAAAACAATATAGTTATAAAAGTAAGCAGCAATATAGCGAAAACACGCTTTTTCCGCCAAAAGCTCATGTAATCCCCCTCTCACGCCAAAAAAGTTCAAGCTGCCGCTCCGTTTCGGCGAGCTCTCCGCTATTGTCAATAACAATTTGCGCCAGCGCCTTCTTATCGTCAATCGGCATCTGCGCCCTTAAGCGGCTTTCAGCCTGCTCTAAGGTAATTCCATCCCGCCGCATCAGCCGCCTAAGCTGAAGCTCCCGGGGAATGTATACAAGCATCACTTCGGTGAACATCCACTCCAGCTTCGATTCGAATAATAACGGCACGTCCACCACAACAAGCCGGTCCGGCCGCTCGGATTCATACCGCTGCATCCGTTCCTTCATAATCGCGCGAATGGGGGGGTGCAGCAAGTTTTGCAAATCGTCTCTAGCCGAAGCATCGTTAAAAATAATTTCGCCCAGCTTCTTCCGGTGCAAGCCGCCATCCGGCAGCAGCACAGCTTGTCCGAACCGCGCAGCAACCCGTTCCAGCACGGGACTGCCGGGCTCCACCACTTCGCGCGCAATTTGATCCGCATCGATTAAAACCGCACCGCGGCGCACGAGCATTGCTGCCACGGTGCTTTTGCCGCAGGCGATTCCACCGGTTAAACCTATATTCATGGTATATAACCCCGCTTGAGATTTTGCATATTATAACATTTTCATAATACCCATAATAATCAATACGCAACCCGGCAAAATGGAAAGCTTGCGAATCCAGGATAAACCGGAATACATAAAGCCGATTCTGAGCCCTGCAGATAAAAAAGTACCGCTCGCCAGCGCAATCACGATGGAGGTCAGCACCGGCGCAAATCCAAGCAGCGCGGCCCCGATTCCCGCTCCAAACGAATCCAGCGAAAGCGCAAGGCCAAGCAGCGTTGCTTCTGATGCCGAAATATTGCCGGAACGGTCAATATCGGCTACCGACGGCGTCCGCAATATTTGAATGACCAGTCCCAGACGTTTGAGTTCAATGTTCAAGAGCTGTTTGCCAGCCCCGCCTTGATTCTCCCCTTCAACCGCTTGCTTTTGAATAATAGCGTTAGTTTCCGGCGATTCTTCATCCTTCTGCTGAGACAGTTGATACAGAGCCCATATCCCGATACCAATCAATATGACGCCACCGGCGATTTTGGCATAAACAGGCGGCAAAAACCGGCTAAGATATACGCCGATTTGCATGGAAGTAAAAATAACAATCCCGGACCAACAGGAAATAATGGCAACCGAAACAAGCGGAATACGAATTTTGCGAAGCCCGTACATGACGCCAACGCCAAAACCGTCAAGACTGACGGCAAACGCCAAAATCAATAAAGAAATGACCGGCACTTGATGTTCCCTCCTTCAACATTACGGATTCATACCCCTAATATATGGGAAGGGACCTGGGCGGGTGCATCGACACCCCGCAAATTCATTGTTTCAGGCTGCGTTTGCGTTTCAAAGGCTGGCAATGGCCGCAATAATGAGTACCTCTGCCCGCTACCACCGTCTTAATAATCGGCCTGCCGCAGACGGCGCATGGCTCGTTCTGACGGCCGTAAGCTTTCAATTGCTGCTGAAACATTCCCATTTCGCCTTGGCCGTTAACATATGATTTAATCGATGAGCCGCCGGCTTCCACGGCCTCCGACAGCGTGCGGACGATGGCCTCATGCAGCTTCTCAAGTTCGCTGCGTGAAAGCGAATCCGCTTCTCTTTCGGGATGGATGCCGGCAGCAAACAAAGACTCATCCACATAAATATTCCCGATGCCAACAACGTATTCCTGATTGAGCAGCAGCGGCTTAATTTTGGTTTTGCGGTCTCCTATGGCATCCCGGAACAACTTGAAGGTGAAGGAGTCGTCAAGCGGCTCCAAGCCAAGCTTCTTCAGAGGCGGCTCCAGCAGCTCCTGCCCTTTTGAGAAAATGTGCATCGTGCCGAACTGCCTGACATCTTTATAGCGCAGCTCGGTACTGTCGGTAAAATAAAAAATAACGTGCGTATGTTTCTCGACCGGATCGTCCTGACCGTATAAACCATAACGTCCTTCCATACGCAGATGAGACACCAGCGCCAGATCGTCCAGCTTGAAGAGCAGGAACTTGCCTCTGCGCTCAACAGTCTGGATTGTCTGGTCCTGCAGCAGCAAGCTGAACTGCTCCGTATCGTCCGGTTTTTGTATGATCCGGGGCAAAAACACACGAACACGTTCGATCGTTTTGCCTGCCACAAGTTCGTTTAATGTCCGTCTGACCGTCTCTACCTCCGGCAATTCAGGCATGTTGGTTCACCTCACAGCTCATTTCGCTAAATGTTATTGTGTTATTGTTACTTTGCTTCGTACCAGTTGAGTCCGTCATCTACATCCACTTTCAGCGGCACATCAAGCGCCAGCGCGCTTTCCATCACTTCGGAAACAATGCGGCGCATCGTTTCCATCTCGTGCGGCGGCACTTCGAACACCAATTCGTCATGCACCTGCAGCAGCATACGGCTTTCGAGCTTTTCTTCGCTCATCCTCGCCGCCAGCTTGACCATCGCAAGTTTGATAATATCCGCCGCCGTGCCTTGGATCGGCGTATTCATCGCCGTCCGTTCGGCAAACGAGCGAAGATTGAAATTGGATGCCGTAATTTCCGGCAAATATCTCCGCCGCTGCAGCAGTGTAGTAACGTAACCGTTTTGTCTGGCTTCTTTGACGATATCGTCCATATATTGTCTAACCCCTTGGAATACGGCGAAATACTGCTCGATAAAATGAGCCGCTTCCTTGCGGGTAATGTTCAGGTTTTGCGATAAGCCGTAATCGCTGATGCCGTATACGATGCCGAAATTGACGGCTTTGGCTTGGCGGCGCATATTGGCATCCACTTGATCGGCGGTCACGCCAAACACATCCATGGCCGTTTTGGTATGAATGTCCATGTCGTTCACAAACGCTTCCTTGAGCCGCTCATCCTGCGAAATATGCGCCAGCACGCGCAGCTCGATTTGCGAATAATCCGCGGTCAGAATCGACCAGCCCGGTTCGGAGGGCACAAACACCTTGCGGATTTTGCGGCCTTCCTCCAGCCGGATCGGGATGTTCTGCAAATTCGGAAATTGGCTGGACAAACGTCCCGTTGCGGCAATCGTTTGTCTGAAATACGTGTGTACCTTGCCGGTTTCCGGGCGAACCTCCTTAAGCAAACCTTCGACATAGGTCGACTGCAGCTTAGCCAGCGTGCGGTAATGCAGAATTTCACCGACGACCGGATGGTACGGTTCAAGCTTCTCCAATACCTCGGCATCGGTGGAATAACCCGTCTTGGTCTTCTTAATTACCGGCAGACCTAACTTATCAAACAAAATGTCGCCAAGCTGCTTAGGCGAATTGATATTAAATTCCGAACCCGCCAACTCATAGATGTGGCTTACAATCTGCTCCAGTTGAGCGGAAAGCTCTTGGCCGTACTGCTTCAGATCTTCCACATTTACGCTGATGCCCTGCCGTTCCATCCGCGCCAGCACGATGGCCAGCGGCATTTCCAGATCAAAGATCAGCTTGTGCATGCCGTTTTTCTCCAGCGCTTCATGCAGCACCGGCGTCAACCGGTGTATCGCCGCCGCTTTACGGCCGATATACTCGCTTAACGCATCCAGCGGCGGGACTTGAAACTTCGCCCCTTTGCCGAATACCGCTTCATCGGATGGCAAGCCGGGCAGACCGTATTTGGAAGCCAGACCGTCCAGCGTCAACGCCGACTCGGTAGGATCAAGCAAATAACCCGCCAGCAGCACGTCCAGCGAAACGCCCTCAAGTGCAACACCGTTCCACTCCAACGCCACTTTGATCTTATGCATATCGTAAACCGGAACCGCTTTGTCCGCATCGGCCAGCCAATCGCACACACGTCCGGCCAGCTCTCCGGTCAAAACGTCAAACGGAACATAATACGATGTGCCATCGCTATAAAATGCGGCGCCCAACACCTCGGAGACATGCGGATTTTCGCCGACAACTTCTATATGGACCGCTTGAATGCTGTCCAGCCGTTCGACTAACGCTCCAATACCCGCTTCATCGGCACATACGACAACCTGCAGCGCCTCTTGCGGCGCTTCCGCTTCGGATGAGTCCGCGCCGTTATCGCCTGCTCCCGAGAAATCCATTTTCTCGAGCAGCGATTTAAACTCCAGCTTACGAAACATGCCTTGCAAAGCGCTTGGATCATAACCGGAATAGGCCAGCTTGTCCCATTCGCCTTCCATCGGCACCTCGCGGTATATCGTCGCCAGCTGCTTGCTCATGATGGCGTCCTGAGCGTGCTGCTCGACTTTCTCTTTCATCTTGCCCTTCAGCTCGCCGGCATGCTCGATAACCTGTTCTACCGAACTGTATTCGTGCAGCAGCTTAAGCGCCGTCTTCTCGCCAACGCCGGGAATGCCCGGAATATTGTCCGAGGAATCTCCCATCAAGCCTTTCAAATCAATGATTTGAAGTGGTGTCAGCCCATACTTCTCCTGAATTTGCGCCGGATCGTACAGCTCCACCTCGCTGATCCCTTTTCGCGTCAAGGCGATCGTCACCTGATCCGAAGCAAGCTGTAACATGTCCTTATCTCCGGTCACTACAACAACTTCCATCTTGGTTTCATCGGCCAAGCGGGTTAATGTGCCGATAATATCGTCCGCTTCGTAACCGGCAAGTTCGTATTGCGATATTTGAAAAGCGGTCAGCAATTCTTTAATCAGCGGAAACTGCTCGGACAGCTCCGGCGGCGTTTTGGCCCGTCCGCCTTTGTATTCCGTATATTCTTTATGTCTAAACGTGATCTTCCCCGCGTCAAAAGCGACAAGAAAGTGGGTAGGCTGTTGTTCTTCGATCAGCTTAAGCAGCATCGTCGTAAATCCGTACGCCGCATTCGTGTGAAGTCCTTGTGTATTGCTCAGCAGCGGCAAAGCATAAAACGCCCGGTTCGCCACACTGTTACCGTCGATAATAATTAATTTCGGCATATATTGCACCTCATTTATAAACATACTACTTCCATCATAGCATATGGGCGACTGACAATAAAACAAGCAAGATTACGAAAGCGCGCCGCCTCTTCCCTGCGCTAAAATAGAACTGTCATTACCAATACATCAGCATTTGCAAATGAAAGGATGGTTTCATCCATGAGCGACCCGGCCGAATCGATTCGCGAAGGACATGCGCGGCCGCAGCAAGCGTTTCCCGGCACAGTTCAACAAAACGTCATTATCCCTGTCCCCGAGCCGTTCCATTTTCAGATGAACTTGGACTATTTATCCCGCTCCGACAACGAGTGCATGTTTCATGTTCAAAACGATAAGTTATACAAGCTGGTACCGTACGGTGAAAAACAAATGGAGCACGCGTTGATTGAAATCAGCGCCGGACAAGGTCATTCGCTGAACATCCGGTTCCTCGGCGACGTTCCGCCTTCCGAGGCTTGCCGGTTGGCTGCGGTCCGTTACGTGCAGATTTGGTTCGATTTCGATACGGACCTTAACCCGTTCTACCGGATGGCCAACCGCGACCCTCTGCTAAAAGAAACTGTAAAACGGTTCCGCGGCCTCAGGCTCATCGGCATTCCCGATTTGTTCGAAGCTTTATGCTGGGGAATACTTGGACAACAGATCAATCTGCCTTTTGCTTATACGTTAAAAAGAAGATTTGTAGAGCAGTTCGGTCACAGCGTGAGCGGCGGCGGCCATGAGCTGTGGCAATTTCCGGCACCGGAGATCATAGCCGGTCTAGAGGCCGAACAGTTGACCCGCTTGCAGATCACAAACCGCAAAGCCGAATATTTGATCGGCGTTGCCGCGCTGATCGCCGAAGGGAAGCTGAGTAAGCCGATGCTGCAGCAGGAGCCCGATTTTGCGGCGGCGGTTAAACGGCTCACAGCAATCCGCGGCATCGGCCCGTGGACGGCTCATTATGTATGCATGAGATGCCTCCGGGTGCCTTCCGCTTTTCCTATTGAAGATGTCGGTTTGCACAATGCGATCAAGCTGATGCTCTCCATGGAACGCAAGCCGACGCTGGACGAGATTCGTCAGCTGGCCCAAGCTTGGACCGGCTGGGAAGCTTACGCCACATTTTATTTATGGAGAATGCTTTATTGAGGGGTGATCTCCAGGGCCCGCGCATAAACTGAATTAGAGGCCAGCATAAGGGCGGAGGTGGAGAAGGTGAAACCTTTATTTACACCATCACACAAAAAAGTGTTGTTTTTTGACGTTAATCAGACGATTGTCGCCAGATCGCTCAGTTTCGAGGACGGTTTTAAGGAAACATGGCGAGAATATACGGCCCGCATGGATACCGAGGATGCGGAAGAATGGAATGAAAACGCGGTGTATGTAAAATACAGGACGGCGTGGCAGGCCCGCGACAAGATGAAGCAGCCGGGTTCGGATAAACAGGAGCTGCAAGAAATGGCGCTGCGTGAAGCCGTACGCGATGCCGGGCTGATCGTTCACAAATCGTTCGCCCGCGATTTTTTTCAGCATATCAGAACAAAGCAGCACCGGTCCAAAACGCTTGTCCCTCACGTGCTGGAAACACTGCAAACGTTATCCCCCCACTACACGCTGGCAATCATATCGAACAGCCGCAAGGAAGATATCGAAGCGCTGATCCGCAGGTTCGATCTGCAGCGTTTCTTCCCGGGGGAACGCTGCTTCACAGCCGTAAAGCTGGCGGAGAAAAAACCGAACGCCTCGTTGTTTAAATTTGCGATGAAATCGCTCGGCGTTTCTCCATCCCAATGCGTGATGATCGGCAATTCCTACCGCAACGACATTTGCGGCGCATGGAAAGCGGGTATCGACGCCGTCTGGCTGCAGCGGAACGTCCCCAAGAAGAGCATCCCGCCAAGGCGAAACCAGAAGAAGCTGACCGTCATCAAGCAATTCGAGCAGCTTCTCGATCTGTTTAAGTAAGGGCCGCCACGCCGCCGGCAGCCCGTCCATCGCCATTGCTGCCGAGATTTCCCATAAAATAAACGCTGCCTTGCTTCGATTTCGATTGTTTCTTCAAACGGGCCGCCGCCTGCGAAATCTGGTCCATCGTCACAGGTGTGCGGCATTCGCAGATGACAACGGACAGTGAAATTGTGACCCCTTCGCTATCCAGCTTTTTGCCGCTGCGATCCTCCACATACGTCCAATCCTCCGGATCATAGAACATGCTGACACCGGCGTCGAACCTGCGGATCATTTCCTTGCACAGCGCTTCCGGCCCTGCCGTTCCGGACATGACTATGAAGTCGTCGCCCCCGACATGTCCGACAAAGTCGTACGGATTACCGCATACCGTAATCGCCTGTTGCAGCACATCCGCGGTAAATTGAATCAGCTGATCTCCTTTTTTGAACCCATACCGGTCATTGAACCATTTAAAATAATCCAAATCGGCATAAATGACGGTAAAACTTTCACCGGTCCCCAGCCGCTTATTCAGCTCGCGATGAATGGGAATGTTGCCCGGCAGGCCCGTGAGCGGGCTTGCCATCTTGGCGCTTTCCATGCGGGCGTTCGTAATGCATTCGAGAATCGAGCGAATCGACGCCACACCGGCCATCTTGCCTTTGTCCGCAATGATCACCAGATCGTACAAATTGTTAATGTCCCGCGACGTCGCTTGCAGCGATACCTGCTCAACCGGCATGCCGCAATCCACGATCAGCGGCTGCTTGTCCATTACTTGATCGATCGGCCGGTTCCAAAAGAGGGAAAAGCCGTATTGACCGGCAAGCTGCTGAAACAACCGTTCCCGCATAATCAGCCCCACCGGCTGTTCTCCATCCAATACGACAGCGCCGGTCGCGCTCACATTCATCTTGAAATAACCGGCCACTTCCGAAATCGGCGCTTTGACGGAAAAACAGCGTGCCGGTGTTCTGAGCTCTCCTATGGACCATGAACCCATCCCATCGTCTACCTTGCGGTGCTGTAAAATCATATGGCTGTGATCGTCATGCAGGCGGACAAACATATCGTTAGGTCTGCCCAAATAATATCCTTGTCCGAAGTGTACCCCCATGCGGGTCAGCTTCACCAGCTCCTCGGCATCTTCGATGCCTTCGGCAATAATTTGTATATTCAGCTTCCCGGCAAAGGTAACCAGCGTTTCTACGATATATTCCTTTGTTTTATTCGTATGAATCGAATGAATCAGCGAACGGTCCACTTTGATATAATCGGGGTTTAATTCGGCGATCGCCTGAAGCGACGAGTAACCGGCCCCTGCATCGTCTATCGCAATTTTGTAGCCTTGGTTGCGATAATGCTCCAACACCCGCTGCGCCAGCGAAAAATCTTCAATGGAACTGCGTTCCGTCAGCTCCAGCACGACGTTGCTCGGCGATAATCCCCGCGCCTGCAGCAGCTCCAGCGTCTGTCCGGGAACAAACCGGGGATCCTGCAAAATCGAAGCGGAGATGTTCAGAAACAGCATCTGCCGGCGATCGTCAAAACCCGCTCCTTGAATCGCTTTTTCCCTGGCAATCCTCTCAAGCTGATATAACACGCCTGCGGTTTCCGCATATTGAAACAATGATAGCGGCGATGCAAAAAAGCCCTGTTTTGGTCCTCGCGTTAATGCCTCGTACCCAAGTACGCCGGCATCATTTAAGGAAACAATGGGCTGATACACCGTATGAATTTTTTTATTATGCAGAATGTCCCAGAATTGCTCGCTTTGCTGTAAGGAGGGATCCAAGCTGCCGCTCTCCGTCTGTGCCATTTGTTCGTTCACCCATATCACCCTTAAGTCCCAGATTATGTCTGAGATTAGACTAACATAGGAAATTTATCGCAGTATAAAATTGGCAGAGCCAAGTGTTAACTTTTTGTAAAGTTTATTGGAAAATAGCAATGCCGAGCAGCCCGGAAATGCATATAATAACAAGCGGATGCATCTTATAACGAAGAATTCCGATTACAAAAACGACAACAAGCGCAAGCGTAACAACAATTTCCCATACCTCGGTGTGGCCGCTGCTGCTGTTCATCGCGTAACGAATGGCCGCAAATGCGATCAATCCCGTAACGACCGGACGCAGCCCGTAGAACACCGCCTGCACCGTACGATGCTGATGGACTTTGTAGAAGAAGGCGGCCAGCAGCACAATAACAATTAATGAAGGAACAATCATGCCTAGTGTAGAGGCAATCGCTCCGGGCAAACCTGCAATGCGGTAACCGATCAAGGTGGCGCAGTTGGTGGCAATCGGGCCGGGCGACATGCCCGCGATCGCAACGGCATCGATAAATTGCGCTGAGTCCATCCAGCCCCGGCTCGACACCTCACGTTCGATAACCGGAATCATCGCATATCCGCCGCCAAACGAAACGAAACCTATTTTAAGAAAAGTAATAAATAATGACCAAAGCATGCCGACCATCCCCTATATTCCGTCACCGATGAAATAATCGTCCACTGTGTAGCCGGAAGTTGTTTTGGTAACGCGAACTTTCTTCTGCTTGACTTCCATGCCGAACCATACCTTGAACTGCACCAACACAACGCCGACGAAAAGTCCAAGCACAATCATCAGGATCGGATGCACATTAAAATCGATCAGCAGAAGCAGCGCTACAATGGCCGTCACCAGCGTTGTCTTGTCCTTCACGGCCGATTTGCCCATCCGGTAAGCGGCAATGACGATTAATGCGATAACAGCCGCGTGAATGCCTTTAAACGCCGCCTCAACCATCGGATTGCTGCGGAACAAGCCAAGCACGAGACTAAATATGAAAATGATCAGGAATGTCGGTAAGCCGATGCCCAGCACTGCGGCTGATGCGCCCGCGATGCCGGCAAGCCTGTAGCCGATAAACGCCGCCGCGTTGACGCCGATCCCTCCCGGCGCGGAACCTGCAATCGACAGCACATCCAGCATTTCTTCACTGCTAATCCATTTGCGTTTGGCCACCACTTCTTCTTCGATCACGGGAATCATCGCGTAACCCCCGCCGAACGTAACCGGGCTGATTTTGAAAAAAGTCCAGAAGATTGGGGCAAGCTGCCCCCATTTTATGCTCCCCATGTCCCCACCGCTCTCCTCATTGATTGTCTTTATTATACACCACTTAATTCCGTTTTGGAATAAACTATTTTACTATTTCTAATACTTTTAAAGAAAAAGGCTATTTTACCGTTGTCTTATCCCCAGTACACAACCTTGTTTTATCCGAAATGGAATATAGTTTATTTATCTTATCCGAATACTTCTAATTAAAAACTCCCGCAAGCTTCTCAGCTTAACGGGAGTTTGGGTATGCTCTTAGCACGAATGTACTTCATCGAAAGGGCTTCGATCAGAAGCTTTTCTTATAATATCAGAATTTATAAGTTTTGAGCGAAGCTCAAGGATTCTGATATTTCAAGAATAAACTTCCGCTAAACCGCGGTCGCTCATCCTTGAAGGGCTGCGATAGAAGTTTTTCTTATATATTCAAATCCTTGCGTTTACCGGTCACCATATAAATGACGCCTTCGCCGATGTTTGTCGTGTGGTCCGCCACCCGCTCCAGGAAGTGGGCTACCAGCAGCAGGCTGGATAACTGACGGTTTTTCGTGATATCCGTAGACATTAAGCTCACAATATCATTCAGCACGGAGCTGTAAAGCTTATCGACCTCATCATCTTTTTCCGCTAGAGCCGCCGCCTGGTTGACGTCGCGTTCGGTGTAAGAGAGCAGACTTTCTTTCAGCATGACCTTAACCATGCCAGCCATTTGCGGGATATCCTCAAGCGGTTTAACGAGTTCTTCGCCTTGCAGACGGATCGTGATTTTGGCGATATCAACCGCATGATCGGCGATTCTCTCCAAGTCTGTCGCGATTTTGGAAGCCATGCCGATCAATCGCAAATCGCTGGCCATCGGCTGCTGCAAAGCAATGAGCCGCAAACACCTTTCTTCGATGTCCTGCATCATATCGTCAATTAAATCGTCGGAACCGATGACCTGCCGCGCCCGCTTCTCATCCAGCTTTGCCAACGATTCTACCGCTTCAAAAATCGCATTTTCGACGAGTGAACCCATTTTCAGCAGCTCGCTTTGAAGCTGCTTTAAAGAATGATGAAAATTTGTCCGATTATCCATTGGTAGTAGCTCAGCCCCTTATCCGAAACGTCCCGTAATATAGTCTTCCGTCCGTTGATCGGAAGGTGTGGTGAAAATTTTATCCGTTTTATCGGATTCGACCAAAAACCCGTTTAGGAAAAATGAAGTATAGTCCGAAATCCGCGCCGCCTGCTGCATATTGTGGGTTACGATAATGATCGTATATTTGTCCTTCAACGTCTGGGTAAGTTCCTCCACCTTCAGCGTGGAAATCGGATCCAGCGCCGAGGTAGGCTCATCCATCAGCAGCACGTCCGGTTCGACGGCCAGCAGGCGGGCGATGCACAAACGCTGCTGTTGACCGCCGGAAAGTCCAAGCGCGGATTTATTAAGGCGGTCTTTTACTTCATCCCACAGCGCCGCCTGAACGAGGCTGCGCTCGACGATTTCGTCAAGCTGGGCTTTTTTCTTCGTACCGTGAATACGCGGACCGTAAGCGACATTTTCGTAAATGCTCATTGGAAAAGGATTCGGCCGCTGGAATACCATACCTACCCGTTTCCGCAAGGAAACAACGTCTGTCGAAGGATCGTAAATGTCGGTTCCGTCCACATAAATACTTCCGTTGATGCGCACGCTATCGATCAAATCGTTCATCCGGTTCAGTGTCCTCAAGAACGTCGACTTGCCGCACCCGGATGGGCCGATCAAAGCTACGATATTGTTGCTTTCAATGGTCAGATCGATATCGTGAAGAGCATGATTTTCTCCGTAAAACAAGTTGCATTTATCCACTTTGATTTTATGTTTAGTAGCCACGTGTTATTTCCCCCCGGAAAGTCGTTTTTGCAAAAATCGGCTGGGCAAAGCAATCAGCAGGTTGAAGGCGAGCACAACCAGCAGCAGCAGCGCGGCGCTGCCTTGGGCAATCTGCTTGGCGTCCGGCACGATCGCTTCGGATTGAACGTACCATAGATGCACCGACAACGTTTCGCCCATCGTCAGCGGATTGAAGTCCGGGAAAAAGCGGGACACGGAAAGACCGGCTGTATAGATCAGAATCGCCGATTCCCCAAGCGCGCGGCCGGCAACCAGCGTAATTCCCGTAATCAGATTGGGCAAAGCGGCAGGCAGCAGCACGCTGCGGATCGCCTGCCAGCGGGTGGAGCCAAGAGCCAGCGATGCTTCCCAATACGATTCTGGAACCGAGCGGATCGCTTCCTCCGTAACCCGGACAAGCACGGGCAAGTTCAGCAGAGAAAGCGTAGCGGCGCCGCCGATAATGGAAAACTTCAAGCCCAGCAAACTGGCGAACACCAGGTATCCGAACAATCCGAATACGATCGACGGAACGGAAGACAAAGCTTCGACCGAAATGCGGATCAGATCGGTAAATTTATTTTTCTTCGCGTAAATCGATAAGTAGATGCCTGCGCTCATGCCGATTGGCACGGAAATGAGCAGCGATAGGAAGAGAATATAGAATGAGTTGAACAACTGCGGGCCCACGCCGCCGCCGGCCATAATTTCCTGCGGTTTGCCGGTAATGAAATTCCAGGAAAGCATCGGCAAACCTTCACCTAATATTTTCACAAGAAACCAAGCAAGCAGCAGCATAATCAGTACGCCGGAGAACCATAGAAAACCGGTTGCCATCCGGTCCTTATGTTTGCTTGTCATTTCACTTCACTCCTTTTAGCGACGATTCGAATGACGAGGATAAGGAATAAGGAAATGAGCAGCAGCATAAGTGCCATTAAATACAACGTATTGTTCCATGTAGAGCCGTAATTCGTGTTGCCCATGTCTTTGACGATTGCCGTCGTCAGCACTGTCGTAGAATCAAGCAGCGACTTCGGCATTTGCGGGGAGTTGCCGATAACCATGAAAACTGCCATCGTTTCGCCAATCGCGCGGCCCATGCCCAAAATGATCGCTGTAAGAATTCCCGGACGCGACGCCGGAAGAATCACCCGCCAAATGGTTTGCCACCGGGTAGCCCCCAGCGCCAATGACGCTTCTTCAAAACGCGGCGGCAGCGAGCGAACCGCATCTTCGGAGATGGACAAGATCGTCGGCAATATCATGATCGCCAAGATGATCGCTGCCGGCAAAATCCCGTAACCCAAACCTTCGTTAAATTTCGCCAAGAAAGGAACAACAACGGTCAATCCGATCAAACCGTAGACGACCGATGGAATGCCGACAAACAGATCGGTTGCCGGCCGCATAATCTCTCTTACCCAGTTTGGTGCGATTTTTGCCAAAAACACAGCGCCAGCCAAAGCTAGCGGCAGTGAAAGCACAACGGAAAGCAATGTCAGCAGCAATGTGCTGTATAAAAATGAGAATGCCCCGAATTTATTCTGCGTTGGCGTCCAGTCGTCCGAGAAGAAAAATTCCCATGGCGTGACGCCCTGAAATGCTTTGACCCCTTGCATACCAACAAACACAATAACGGAAAAAATAATCGCTGATACCAGAATGGCGCTGCCGACGAAGATCAGCTTCATAACTCCGTCGACCCGATTCTGGCCGCGAGTCCATTTGTTCCTTGCATTCCGATCTTCCGTTCGCTCTTTTGTGACGTTTCCGGCTGTTGTTTCCACTATACGGCTGCCCCCTATACAAAACTTGCTTTATTCTTGTTATGGACATTATATTGAATGTTTGTAATCAGAAAACGGGCTGATTGTTAAGGGAATGTAAAATCTAGGACTCCCCCTCAATCCCCCGAGGCCACTGAAAAAGTCCTCTCTAGAGAAAAGGTACAGCCCCTCAAAAAACTTTGGGAAGGTTGTACCTTTTTCTGTACAATTTAAGTATCAAAACCAAGTGGGTGAATGTGATGATTCAACAACAACAATCCATGACGCTAAGTCCCTACATAGAGCTATATAACGTGGTAATACCCAAGGATAATATGTTGCGTCAAATCAATGAGCTCGTCGACTTCTCATTTGTATATGAAGAACTGAAAGAACGCTATTGTCTGGAGAACGGTCGAAATGCAATCGACCCTGTTCGTATGTTCAAATACTTGCTCTTGAAGACAATCTTTGAGTTGTCCGACGTTGACATCGTTGAGCGATCCAAATATGACATGTCATTCAAGTACTTTCTTCATATGGCACCGGAGGACCCGGTGATTGACGCCAGTTCATTAACCAAGTTTCGAAAATTGCGGCTTACCGACCTGAATCTGCTGGACATGCTCGTGGGCAAGACGGTTGAAATTGCACTGGAGAAGGGCATAATCAAAAGCAAAGCCATCATTGTCGATGCGACCCATACGAAAGCCCGCTACAATCAGAAATCCCCTCGGGAAATCTTAATGGATCGTGCTCTAAAGCTGAGAAAAGCCTTCTACAAGGCGGATGAATCGCTGAAAGCGAAGTTTCCAGCCAAGAACACCAGCGATGTGCTTGAGAACGAAATCAGCTACTGTCAAAAGCTCATCGCAGTGCTTGAAGCAGAGGGAGGCATCTGTGAGCTACCTAAGATAAAAGAACCGTTGAATCTATTGAAAGAAACAGTCGCGGAGGACCTGGAACAGTTGCAAATCTCGGAGGACCAGGATGCAAAAATCGGCCACAAGAGCGCAGAGTCCTCATTTTTTGGCTACAAAACGCATCTTGCCATGAGTGAAGAACGGATTATTACCGCCGCCGTTATAACAACGGGTGAAAAGAATGATGGCAAGCAGTTACAGAAGCTGATCGAGAAAAGCAAGGAAGCAGGAATGGAAGTTAAAACAGTCATTGGAGATGCAGCCTACTCTGAAAAAGACAATATCGCATACACCAAGAGCAGTGAAATTGAACTCATTGCCAAACTCAATCCACTCATTACACAAGGTGGGCGAAAGAAAGAAGACGAATTCCAATTCAATAAGGATGCAGGCATGTATGTGTGTAAGGCCGGCCATATGGCGATACGGAAAGCACGGAAAGGAAAAAAGGGTATCGGTAAAAACCGAAAGGACGCCTACTATTTTGATATAGAAAAATGCAAGAGATGTCCGTTCAAGGAAGGGTGCTATACCGAAGGAGCAAAAAGCAAAACCTACTCGGTCAGCATTAAATCAGCCGAACACACCGGACAAATGGCATTTCAGGAAAGCGAGTATTTCAAAGAAAAAGCGAGGGAACGCTATAAGATTGAGGCGAAGAACAGCGAACTAAAACACAGACACGGGTACGACGTAGCGTCTTCCTCGGGTCTATTAGGGATGGAATTACAAGGAGCCATAGCGATATTTACCGTGAATCTAAAGCGAATATTGAGGCTGATGAAGTAAGAAACCGACCATACAGGGCTGCTTAAATATAAGAAAGACGACCATTATCCCGAAAAAAATGGGAATGAAGGTCGTCTTTTCATTTATTTCCCATAGCTGCTCAAAAAACTACAAGTTTTTCAGTGGCCTCCAATCCCCCAAGGGGGACCCCCGGGCGTTCAGGCACCCCGGGACCCCGCATGCAGGGCGCAGCTGTGTGCCTCGAGCGTCGCGCATGCGTTGCGCCTGGCCATCGCTGGCGCTTGGCCTTTAACGCAACTGCGCTTACTGCGGCGCATTGATGCGTGGCGCGGCGGTGTGACTCGGAAGCCGCGCATTCGTGCGCCTTGCTTTCGCTCCGCTTAGCATTGGCGCACTGCGCTTTACTTTGGAGCACGATGATACTTGGGACAGGACAAATCGCGAACCCGCGTGCTGGGCGCGACGGGAAGCTTTGGGACCCGCGCATTCGTTGCGCCTTGCTTTCGCTTCGCTTAGCATTGGCGCACTGCGCTTTACTTTGGAGCACGATGATACTTGGGACAAGACAAATCGCGAACCCGCGTGCTGGGCGCGACGGGAAGCTTTGGGACCCGCGCATTCGTTGCGCCTTGCTTTCGCTTCGCTTAGCATTGGCGCACTGCGCTTTACTCCTGAACGCATGCGATGCTACTTGGAATAAGACAAAAAGAACGCCTTAGCGGCGTTCTCGGAAAATCCAATTATGGATAAAATGGATTATTTCTTAAGCAGGTTGGCTGGCAGGAACTTCAGCTCTTCTACCTTTTTGGTTTGGAACTCAGTGCCTGTGATGTAATCGATGAATGCTTTGGTTGCGCCGGTAGCTTCACCTTTGGTATACATCAACTCTACGCCGTACAGCGGGTATTTGCCGTCTTTAATTGCGTCTTTGCTGAATGCTACGCCTTCGAATTTCAAAGCTTTGATCGTATCGTTCAAGTACGGAGTATCCACATAACCGATAGAACCGGCTGTTTGGCCTACAGCTGTCGCAACCGCGCCGCTGGACTCTTGAGTTACGCCGTCTTTGGAGAACTCTTGGCCGTCAAGCACGATCTTTTTCACAAGCGCACGGGAACCGGAGCTGTCAGGACGGTGGATCAGAACGATCTTTTGATCTTTGCCGCCTACATCTTTCCAGTTCGTAATTTTACCGAGGTAGATGTCAGCCGCTTGTTGTTTGGTCAAGTTGTCAATGGAAACTTCTTTGTTAACGATCAGTGCGAAAGGAGCGATAGCCGCTACGTGAGGCACCAGGTTTTTGTCTTTGTATTCAGGACCTGCTTCAACGTCGGAGTTACCGATGTCGGATGTGCCGTCAGCTACGTTTTTAACGCCCACGCCGGATCCGCCAGCCGTTACGTTAACCGTTACTTTTGGGTTGGCTTTCATGAAGTCTTCGGAAGCTTGTTTTACAAGAGGAAGCAAGGCGCTGGAACCGGAAGCCGTTACCGTTCCGCTGATTTCTTTAGCAGGCTCAGGTTTTTTGTCCCCTCCGCCGGATTGTTGCGCTGCTGGAGCGGCGGCATTTGTATTTGTTTTCGGCTGTTCAGCCGTTTTGCTGCCACACGCTGCGAGGAACCCCACTGATAATACGGCAACCATTGCTAAGCTCAAACTTTTCTTCGACATTTGCAAAAACATTTCTCATGTCCTCCCTTTGTTTTGTTCTCTACTTGACCAATACTAACAGCGTTTTGTTAACTTCAAACCCGCGATTCGTAAATTTTATGTAAAAAAAATCATTCAAGGCGGATCCTTTTGCAACATGCCGGATTGCAGCCTTTTTATATAAGAAGACAAGCAGCAACTGCATAAATTTAACATCGGACTAACATAGTGCGAAGGCTCTTTTAATACAGGTTATTTATAATCGGAGACATAAACAATCGTCGAATGACGTGAGAGGGGAGCATGGGGATGTCTTTAAAAATAAAGCTGATTGCGGGTTTTGGCGGTATGCTGGCGGTGTTTCTATGCATGGCGATGTTTAATATCCACCAGGTGAAGCTGATTAAAGACCAGCTGGTATTCCAGAACGGAAAAGTCGAGCTGAAACAGATGGCCTTGGAATTAAAAGAAACGGTTCAGGAATTAAACATCATTGCATCAGGACTCGAAATATCGAAAAAGCCCGAATACATACCCATATATAATGAAAAAAGGAAACAGTTCGATCAAATGATTAAACAGATCGGCGATACCGCAACAACGCCGGACCAGATCGCTTGGCGCAGCAAGCTGATCTCCTTGACGGTCGATTACGCCAATACATTTGATGTGGCGGCCAAGCTGGTGCAGGAGAATAAGCTGCCGCCGGTCGACATGGACAAAAACATGGAATACTTATATAACGAATCGCAAAAACTGAAAGATGAGATTTTTTCAAACGTGGACAAGTTTTATGTAGTGTATTCCGAAGACGCAAGCACCGCTATCGCCGCATCTCATACGATGCTTGACGACACCTTAAACATTATGGTGCTGTTATCCATTGTCGTAGCCGCGGCATCCATCGCACTAGCATACGCCTTGATCCGTTCGTTCGTACGGCCGATACTGCGTTTGCAGACGGCGGTCGGACTGATCGCCGCGGGCGATCTGCGGCATAAAATCAACAACCGTTCCCGCGATGAGCTCGGCGTATTAAGCCAAAGCTTCGACCTGATGGTCGATCACGTCAACAATATGCTGGCCCGCACGCAAGCCATCGCCTATTCGTTAGCCGATCATTCGCATTCCTTTCAGAGTTTCG
The DNA here is from genome assembly GCF_004307995.1 of Paenibacillus thalictri. Lineage (GTDB taxonomy): Bacteria > Bacillota > Bacilli > Paenibacillales > NBRC-103111 > Paenibacillus_AF > Paenibacillus_AF thalictri. The sequence goes on from NZ_SIRE01000016.1 coordinate 20,829, forward strand.
CCAGCTCCACGGCATCTGCAAACTCCGAGATTGTCAAATCCATTCAGGAGATGTCAACAGGAGCGCAGCAGCAAGCGGAGCAATCGGAAAAAAGCAGCTTGATTATCAGCGATCTGGATCAGGAGCTGCGGCTCATTTCAAACTCCATGCAGACGATCAGACTAGCGGGCGAACACGCGGCTCACAATACGGAATTGGGAACTTCGGCGATAGATACGCTCCGCTTAAAAGCCGAACAATCGGAGCAAATCTTGGCAAGCGTGTCGGAAGCCATGGAGACACTTAACGCCAGTTCGCGGCAAATCGGTACGATTACCGCTTCCATTACGGAAATTTCCGCACAAACGAACATCTTGTCGCTTAACGCTTCCATTGAAGCGGCCAGAGCAGGCGTGCACGGCAGAGGATTCACCGTTATTGCAGACGAAGTCCGTAATTTATCTACGCAAACATCCAAGTCGGCCCAGTCGATCGCGGGTATTATTCATACTCTCCGTACTAGAATGAACGAGCTGCAAGCGAGCATCAATTCAGCGCAAGTCTCGATGTCCGAGCAAAATGCCAAGGTTCATGAAACAACAACCGCGTTTGCCTCCATCCGAAGCAGCATGGAGGAACTTTCCGGTCAGATCGATCAAGTCCATCATAAGGTTGAGGAAGCCAAGCATAAAAACGAGACGCTGGTCGATTCCGTCCAATACGTTGCCGCAATCGCCCAACAGACCGCAGCCGGTGTGGAAGAAATCACCTCCACTTCGCTGATACAGGACGCATCGCTGCACAAAATCGCCTCCGAAGCGGACGATATCCATATGTTGTCGCAGAAATTGTTCCAGGAAATCAACCAGTTCCAAATCGATGTTAAGGATCAGCCTGCAGACATGGAATTGACGTTGAGAGATGACGATCACAAAGAAAGCGAAACAATGGAATGGAATATACCGTTTGCGGCAGAGGAATTTTCAGCCGGCGGCATGACTGAAGTGAACATGCCGGAAAGAGCATTGGAAGAGGATATTCAATCCGAAGAAATGAAACCGGCGGGATCCACAGCGGAACAACCGCTTCTTCAGGAAGAACCGGCGGCTTCCGGCGATCCGGACAACTCGCAGAAACAAGCTAATGAAAAAGAAAAAGAAAAAGAGAGTGAAAAGGAGAAAGCCGAAAAACAAGACGACAAACTCGTCCTTGTGTAACGGCTGTCTCTCTTATAATCTGCGCCCCTGCGGCACAATAGACCGATTCATCAACCTCCCTCCCGAATTCCTGGAGAGAGGTTTTTTTATTTAATTCTTGGAGTCCCCATATCCGTATGGAGTTCCCTATATTCGGTCGGCGACATGCCTTGCTGCGTTTTAAACACTCTATGAAAATACGAATAGCTGCCGAAACCGCATGTTTCAGCAATTTGCTGCAGCGTCATTGTGCTGTATTTCATCCGCTCCAGCGCAATGGCCGTCCGCACTTCCAGCGTAAATTCCATCATCGATTTGCCGTAGCATTCTTTAAACAAGTGAGCCGCACGGGAAACGCTCAAGTTGACGTGACGCGCCACATCTTCGATTTTAAACGAGACGGCGGCATGTTCTTCGATAAAACTTTTCATCCGTGTGGCGACAAATGGTTTGCCTTTCACCGGCTCGGCCGGAACAATCGCCCGATCCAACATCAGACACAAGGAACGCAGCAGGTAATCCGCCATTTCGGAGCTGCTTTCTTCGAATCTGCGTTTCTCCAAAATAATCATTTTCCATAAAGCCAGCAGCTTGTCATCCAGATCGATACGCGTCAAGACCGGCTTGGGCGACCGGTTCCACCACTCATCCAGCCACGGGCCTTTGCAAAACAAATAATAATCGCCGCTGCCCACAACCGGTCCGAACGGCGCGCTTTCATATTCATCGACGACTAACCGATAAGGCATGCCCGGTTTGAACAGCAGCAGATCGCCGGGACCGACAGGCACCATTTTGCCGTCCACCAGCGCCATAGCCCCGCCTTCCGCTTGCAATCGGAACAAATAAGTATGCACCCCGCCCGGATAAGCCGAGACAAAACGTTGCGTATGATAGGAATAGCTGCACATCAAAATATCGGAATTCATGGCTCGCTCCATTAATAGCAGAATAGTTCATATACTAACTATATAATTCATATTCATTATAAAGGTATCGCATTATAATGTGAACTAAATACGTCAAGTTAAATACGTATACTTTCCCAATTAAAAGGAGTGTCCCATCGTGAGAAAATTAGGTATCGGTCTGCAGATGTATACGCTTCGCGACGAAACAGCCAAAGATTTTCCAGGCACGCTTCGCAAAGTGGCTGAGCTTGGTTACGAAGGCGTTGAATTTGCCGGTTACGGCGGTATTCCTGCCGAAGAAATGCGCGATCTGCTGCAGGAGCTTGGTCTTCAAGCCATTGGCAGCCACGTGCCCTTAAAAAACATGCAAACACAACTTGCCGATGAAATCGCTTACCTGAAAACGATTGGCGCGAAATACATGGTCTGCCCATATTTGATGCCGGAAGACCGGCCCGACAACGAAGATGGCTGGAAGCAGCTATTCGCAGTTTTGGCAGAAATCGCCGCAGAAGCTACCAGAAACGGCTTGATTTTCGGATACCACAATCATGATTTTGAATTTGCCGGCAAAGTAGGCGGCGAATACGCGCTTGACGCGATGTACGCTTCGATTTCCGAGGATATCCTGAAGGTCGAGATGGATATCGGCTGGGTGCAATTTTACGGAATTGAGCCGGTTTCTTATATCAACAAATATGCCGGCCGGCTTCCGCTCCTGCACATCAAAGATTTCCGCATCGGCGAAGACCAAAAAATCGATACGGTCGAGCTTGGCGTAGGCCTCATTCCGCTAAACGACGTTATCAAAGCCGCAGCTGACGGCGGAACCGAATGGCTGATCGTGGAGCAGGACCGCTGCGCCAAACCGTCGCTGGAAAGCGTTGCAATCAGCATGGACTGGCTGAAATCAAACTACTTAACATTAGTGTAAGATCAAACCTATTTTGTTCGGGAGGGTTTATATAAAATGAGTAAAATTAGAGTAGCCGTCGTCGGCTGTGGCGCTATTGCGCAGCGCCGCCATATTCCGGAATACGAAACAAACTCTCACGTGCAGCTTGTCGCTTTTGTCGATCCCGTGCTGGAAAGAGCCGAGGTATATGCAGCTAAACACGGAGCTGAAGCTTTTACCGATTACAACGAAATGTTGGCCAAAATCAAACCGGATGCCGTCAGCGTATGTACGCCGAATTTCCTTCATGCGCCGGTAGCGATTGCGGCGGCTCAAGCGGGCGCTCATGTGCTTGTCGAGAAACCGATGGCCACAACCGATGCCGAAGCGCAAGCGATGATTGAAGCTGCTGCGGCAAGCGGCGTTTATTTAATGGTCGGCCACAATCAACGGCTGATGCCGCCGCACGTGAAAGCCAAAGAAATTTTGCAGACCGGCAAGCTTGGCAAAGTGCTGACTTTCCGCACCTCCTTTGGCCATCCCGGACCGGAACGCTGGAGCGTGGACGGCAGAGGAAGCTGGTTTTTCCGCAAAAACGAAGCGATTATGGGCGCCATGGGCGATTTGGGCGTGCACAAATCCGACCTGATCCGCTATTTGCTGGACGACGAAGTCGCGGAAGTTTCTTCTTTTATCGGCACGCTGCATAAAGACGGCACCGATGTGGACGACAACTCCACCAGCCTGCTGCGCATGAACAGCGGCGCGATCGGCACGCTGGTCGCCAGCTGGACTTATTACAAAGGCGAAGACAACAGCACGGTACTGTGGTGCGAGCACGGCGTTATCAAGATCGGCACGCACCCGGAAGACCAGGTGATCGTCGAGCTGCGCGACGGCAACGTGGAGAAATACGCCGTTGGCGCCATCTCCACCAATGAGAAGCAATCATCCAGCGGCGTCATCGACGCTTTTGTCGACAGCCTGGTTACCAACACGCCTCCAAGCATCTCGGGCGAAGAAGGCCGCAGATCGCTTAACGTCATCTTGGCGGCGTTCGAGTCGCAAGCGACAGGCCGCAACGTCAAATTGTCGTAACTAACGGATCGACCGTATCATTACCAATACAAAAAAAAGGCGTTTCGCGGCAACTGCTGCGGGGACGCCTTTTTTTGCTGCACAGCGACGTGCTGCGAAGCCGGATTTTGCATATCATGGAGCTCAACTTCTAGCCTTAGCCAAACTCATTGTATGTGCACGGCCTCTACCGAACCGGTCGTAAGCGGATAATGACACGCCACCCAGCGGCCGGGTGCGATTTCGCGGAACTCGGGTACGTTCTGGCCGCAGTCCGGCTGGGCATGCGGGCAGCGGACATGGAACGGGCAGCCGGACGGCGGATTGGCCGGACTCGGCACATCCCCTTGCAGCACAATGCGGTCGCGCCTATGCTCGGGGCGGGGTTCCGGGATCGCCGACAGCAGCGCTTCGGTATAGGGATGGGCCGGACGGCGGTACAGCTCCTCCACCCCGCTCAGCTCCACCAATTTGCCCAAATACATGACGCCGACCCTGTCAGCAAGATGGTGCACTACGCTTAAGTTATGCGAGATGAATAAATACGTCAGTCCGAACTGCTGCTGCAAATCCTCCAGCAGATTAAGCACCTGAGATTGAATCGAGACATCCAATGCGGATACCGCTTCATCGCAAACGATCAGCTTCGGGTTCAGCGAAAGCGCGCGGGCTATGCTGATCCGCTGGCGCTGGCCGCCGGAGAATTCGTGCGGATAGCGGTCTGCTTGCTCCGCATTCAAACCGACGACCTCCATCAGCTCTTTGACCCGTTTCATGCGCTCCGAACGGCTGCCGACCTTGTGGGCGACAAGCGGTTCGGCAATGATGTCCTTCACCCTTAAACGCGGATTCAGCGAACCAAACGGATCCTGGAAAATGATTTGCATATGCTGCCGCATTTGGCGCATCTGCTCGCCGTTTAATGCAAAAAGATCTTTGTCTTCGTAAAGCACCTTACCTGCGGTCGGCTCCAGCAGCCGCAGCATCGTCCGGCCGACCGTGCTTTTGCCGCAGCCCGATTCGCCGACGATCGCCAGCGTCTCTCCGTCGTATATATCAAGGCTGAGGTCGTTGACCGCTTTGACCGGATTGCCTTGTTTGCGGAACAAGCCTTTTTTGACCGGGAAAAATTTCGACAGATGCTGAATGCTTACCAGCGGTTTGTTTTCCGTGCCGTTCACCGTTTTCCTCCCCCTTCTTTAATCGGGTTCCCGTTTCGTTGACGTCCAATTGTTCCTATTCAGCTGTTTTTCAATTCAACGCCCGATGAAGGTTTCCAGCAGCTTACTTTGCGGCCGTCCTCCGTCTCCGTCAGTTGCGGCGTTTCTGTCATACAGCGCTCAAACACATACGGACACCGGGTATGGAACCGGCAGTGCTGCGGCATCGCGTGCAAGGCGGGCACATTACCGGGGATCGAATACAGTTTGCCCCTTCCGCCGGCAATCGACGGGATCGATTTCAACAGCGCTTCCGTATAAGGATGCTGAGGATGGACAAATACCCGATCGACCGGCCCTTCTTCCACGATTTGTCCGGCGTACATCACGATGACCTTCTCGCATATCTCAGCCACTACGCCAAGGTCGTGGGTAACCATCAGCACGCCCATGCCCGCTTCCTGCTTCAGCGATTTCATCAGCTCCAAGATTTGCGCCTGGATCGTCACATCAAGCGCGGTAGTCGGTTCGTCGGCAATCAGCAGCTTCGGGCTGCACGACAACGCGATGGCAATCATGACCCGCTGCCTCATCCCGCCGGACAACTGGTGGGGATATTGTTTGATCCTGGTTTCGGCCATCGGGATGCCGACTTTTGTCAGCATATCCAGCGCACGGGCTTCCGCCGCTTTGGCCGACAAACCTTCATGCAGACGCACGGTTTCGGCGATCTGCTCGCCGACGGTAAGCACCGGGTTCAGCGAAGTCATCGGCTCCTGAAAAATCATCGAGATGTCTTTGCCGCGGATTTTTCTCAATTGCTTGACCGATTTGTCCGTCAGTTCTTCTCCGGCAAAACGGATGGAACCTCCGGCAATCCGGCCTGGAGCTTTGATAAGCCCCATGACCGACAGCGAGGTGATGCTTTTGCCGCTGCCCGATTCTCCCACCAAACCGACCGTTTGGCCGTGCTCGATATCAAACGAAATGCCGTCAACCACACGTTGCGTCCCCCGGCCGGTGGTAAATTCGGTGACCAGATTGCGCACTTGAAGCAATTTTTCCGTCATTCCGATTCACCTCGTTTCAAAATAAGCCTGTACGTTTCATATTTTGCTTGCATCGTCCGGCTGAATTCGGGCAAAGCCTGAATGACCGTTTTCACATGGACCATCGCCTGTGCCGCTTCACTCCAGGCTGCTGCGCCTCCGGCTTGCTTCATGGCGATCATGGCGGCGCCCAGCGCACTGTCGCCGCTTTCCGTAAGGATGACGGGAAGACCAAACAGTCCAGCCAGCTCCTTCATCCAATGGAGGTTGCCCGCGCCGCCGCCAACCGGGCGGATTTCCCGGAATGTCCCTTTGCTCAAAGCGGGTTTCATTTCCTCATATAAAGCAAACAAAATACCGTCCAGTACCGCCTGAAGCCGGGAATTTGCATCCGCCCCCGCCCAATCGCCGATAAATCTGCGGTGATGGTCAGCCGCATGCGGGTTGTAGCAAATCGGGAAAGCGTCAGCGTGAGAAGACGCTTCCGCCTGCGGCAGGAACGCCTCAATATCGCGTCCCGCCCCCTCCAGACGGAATCCTTGCATATACCAATGCCATCCGAACCATTGCCGGAAATGGCGCTTATTTTCCATCGTCATGTCAATATGCTCCGTCATGTAACGCACAACCGCGGTTGTGCCTAGCGAAATGCACAAGCTTCCTGGCTCAACCGCCCCTGTCGCCAGATTGGCGGCGGGACCGTCGCCGGTGCCTACATAGACGGGCAGTTCCGCCGGAAGCTGCAATACGTCCGCCGCCTGCGGCAGTAAAATTCCGGCCCGCTCATCGGGATTGCGGACTTCCGGCAATATCAGATGCCCGATACCCGCGGCGGCAATCATCTCCGGCCACCAGCCGCGCTGCCGCTGATCAAACAGTTGGGTACAGGAAGCGGACGCCGGGTCGGTAATCCAGCCGCCCGTCAGCTTCAACAGCATCCATTCTTTAATGCCTCCGATATACCGCGCCTTTTGCAGTAAAGCGGGCTGCTCGGCAGCCAGACACAGCAGCTTAGGCGCAGGGTAGATACCCAGGGGCGGGCATCCCGTAACCGCATGGACCGGGTGGCCGGCCATCCGCCGCATCAGCTCGGGCACATAGACGCTGCCGCGCTGATCGACACCGGGGATTACAGGCCCGACAGCATGCCACATTTCATCGAGCAATACCAGGCCGGCCATCTGCGAAGTGATCGCGACGGAACCAATGTCCGCCAAACTCCCTGCTTTGGCATGTAGCTGACTCACTGCTGCTATAAACGAGCGCCACAGCTCATCTGCGTCCGCTTCACAGCGTCCTTCCGATGAGATTGCCGGGAAAGGCGCTCTGCCGGAAGCCAGCAGTTTTCCTTGCTTATCGATAAGCGCTGCTTTGATATTGGTCGAGCCGATATCGACTGCGAGCATCGGCTTTTGTTCCGGTTCCATGTGCAATCACGCTCCACAGACAGCCCTGATTTGCTGCGCGGCAAGCTTCAGCTTCTCGATATCCAAATCGTTGGTTGAAGCGTTTTTCAGCGATCCGTACAGATGCGGCATCAGCTTTGTTACGCCTTCTTCGAGACAGGCCTTGACAAGCTCAGCCGCATTGTCCGGCGTTATCCCGCCGGTCGGCTCCAGCATCATCCCGCGGCCGGCAACCGCTTTGGCGACGGCGCGCACTTCATCAAGCCGCCCTGTGCCCTGAATCGGAAAATATTTGACCGATTCGATGCCCATCTCCTGCATCATCGACAACGCCGCGTCTACGCTGACAACCGCGGCCGGGCTCGCTTGGCTTAGCGGTCCGGTGCCGATATGGACCATGCCCGGCGTGCCCGTTGGCCTCACCATCGCGTTAACGATCGTAGGAGCGCCCTGCAGGCGCAATACATATTGGGACAATGCCGCCGCGGGGAAAACTTGATTCAAATGAAGCGGTTTGGCAGCCAAAGCCAGCTTAAGCGCCCGCTCCCATTCTTCCGCGCTGCCGTCGCCGAGTCCTGCCGACACCTGAACGCCTTCGCCATGAAGACGCTGGATGTAGGCAACTCCCTCTTCAATCACAGGAAAATCTTTGGCCATGACGCCAACGATTACGGCCGGTCCGAGAAGCTCCGCCGCCGCTTTGGCCGACTCCAGCGAATTTGCCTGAATATTAAGCAGCACCTTGCCGCCTATCGCTTGCTCAAAAAGATTTGCAGCCATTTACAGATCGGCCCCTTTTTCATAGTATCGCTATTCTCCTTACGCTTCTTGTTTCCGTTTATCCAAAATGCTTCTCAGCATCGTGCCAATTTGTCCGATTTCTTCTAATCTTAACTCACGCGGATCAAATTGAATAATGCCTTCATCGGCCAAATGATTTCTCGTCCGAATCGAAGGAGTGCCTTGCTCCAGCAAGCCGATCAGCTGTTTTGCGGTAAGTCCCGCCTCATCGCCAACGATCAGCTGCAAGCGGGGAATCGGCCGGGTCGCATCCCACGCCGTCCTTGTGCTCAAACCGGGAATGCCGGTTACCTCCCGCTGCAGAACGTCAACGATGTTGGCGTACGATTCGGTTAACGATTGCTGGTCTAGCCGCATATAAGCTTCCAGCGAAGCATATAACCCCATGATGTTTTCTTTGCCGATTTTCATCGCCCGGGCGTAGCCTTTTTCCTGCAGCCAGCAAGCTTCCATAAACGGCTTGCTGCCGATAATCAGCCCCGACGTCGGCCCGCCGATCGCCTTATGGCCGCTGTATATGACAGCAGTCGCTCCTTGCGCCAAATACAGCTGCAAATCGACCTCGGCCGCCGCGTCAACGATGACCGGAATGCCGTGCAGCGCGGCGATGTCCGTCACTTCGCGCAAGCTGAGCATTTCACTGGAAACGGCGTGGTGGGAAACGACATACACGATCGCCGCTGTCGCTTCGTTGATCGCACCCTTCAAATGATAAGGCTTGACGCCGTTAACGGTGCCGATTTCCTTGACCTCCGCACCCGTCATGCGAATCATCTGCGTCAGGTTGGCCCCAAAGCTGACGGCATGGCCTTTTTGCAAAATCACTTCGCGTTTGCCGCCTTTAATGAGAGGCAAAGCTTCCACTTTATCGAGGTCGGTTCCGGTTAACGCTGCGGCCACGGAAACAACGATGCCCGCAGCGGCGCAAGACGTCACGCAGGCCGCTTCGGCTTCGACCATGGCGGCGATTTTACGCTGAACCGTCGCTTTGAGCTGCGCCATATCGACAAAGCTGCGCGCCGATTCCGACATCGTGCGGGCCACCTCGGGCAGCACCGCAGAGCTGCCCAAATAAGTCATTTTTCCCGCGGCGTTAATGACATTGGGCAATTGGATCGATTCATACGGATTCATAAATTCGCCTCCTCTGTCTTTGATCATCCGGGTGTTGCCCGGCGGTTGACTTGTGAATGTTATCTCCGTCCGGCCTTACCCTTTGTTCCATCCGTTCAAATGCATCGTGACCGACATATATAAAAATTGCATAAGTGCGCGGTTAATATCATGAGTTGTCCCGTCATTTTTCGGATCCACATAAGAGGTAAGCCCGTCGATCGCGCCTGCGTCAACCAAGCGGTCCGTAATGCGCACGACGTCGAGTTCTTTAATCAGCTCGGGTTTGCCGATCAAGGCGAGCAGCGCTGCCGACAATCCGATGGCGCCCCAGTTGGAGATGTTGGAGGCGACCAGCACATCCACTTCGGTCATCGGTGCGATCGTCTTGCCGTTGTGTAAGTGAGCCGCAATCGCCGCTTTGACGTTGCCCATGCCCAGCTCGTTGCCCCCGTCGCCGATGCCGATGGTCGCAATGCCGCGGCGGCGCGCTTCGGCAAACAGCAGATCGGCTTTGATGACCAGCTCGGTAGGCACTTCCCGTGCCGTCACGTTATGGTATTTCCAGCTTGCGTTAGCGCCAGGCAGCTCGACGGAAATCAGCGCCGAAGGCCGGATACGGTTCATCCACGCCTCGACTTCGCTGCGGCCCGCTTCCAGGTCGGTCGGGAAATCGATGACGGCGCCTACCGATGCGGAAGGCGGTCCGGGCTTCGATTTGAGCGCCGTCTCCAAATCGCTGACAATCAGGCCGGCGGCACGAAGTGCCACTTCTCCGAACGGAATAAGCGATTTCTCCATCACCAGAATCGGCACCGCGCCAAGCCCTTGTTCGATCGCCCGGGCCAGTGCCGACGCGCCGACGGGGCCGTCGGTTTCGGTCAACCCTTTAATCAGCCATGAGCGGGACGGCCAGCCTGTAAAAATCAGCACCCGGTCCCCTTTTTTCACACTGCCGCGAAGATGCTCCGCCGCCGCCATTGTCAGCGGCATGCCCGTTTGCTCCCTGGCTTCCTCGTACAACTCATGGGATATACCTCTGGCCGTAAAATCTTTGGAAACGAGGGAGTCGATCACTTCTCCCAAACGAATATATTTCTGTTCTAGCTGAAGTTTGGTTTGCATTAGTCTCTACTCCTTGTTCGCCGCTAGCGGCTCATCTTTTTTTGGCGTCAAGCAGGTCCCGCATACCGTCTCCGAGCAGGTTAAACCCAAGGATCAGCAGGGCGATCGCAAGGCCCGGATAAATCATCAAATGCGGAGCCTCCATAAAATAAGAGCGACTGCGGCTCAGCATCGTGCCCCATTCCGGGGCCGGAGGCTGTACGCCAAGTCCGAGAAACCCAAGAGCGGCGGCAACCAGCACCGCCTCGCTGGCCAATAAGCTGAGCACAACCAGGCTAGGTCCCATAATATTGCGCAAAATATGTTTTGTCATAATATAAAACGTTTTGCTGCCGGCCGCCTTGGCCGCGGAGATGTACTCCATCTCGCGAATTTGCAGCACAAATCCGCGCAAATACCGGACGAGCTGCGGCGCCTGGGTAACTGTAATCGTAATGATCAGTCCAAGCTGCCCGGAGCCGATCATGGAAACGATGATGATGGAAAGCACCAGCGACGGAAACGTCAAAATCGATTCGGATACCGTCGAGATCGCCCTGTCAATCCGGCCGCCGTAGTATCCGGCGGATAACCCAAGAGGCAGCGCCACCACATAAGCCAGCAAAACGCCGCCGATCGCTATCGTTAAGTCAGTGCGGCTCGCATAGATGACCCTGGAAAAAATATCTCTGCCCAGCTCATCCGTGCCAAACCAATGCGTCCCGGAGCTGGGCTCCAGTGAGGCCATCAAATCCTGCTGGTCCGGGGGAATCACGGCGATCCAGGGGGCTAGCACGCTAAGCAATATAAAAATCAGCAGAATGGCCGCGCCTACGGCTAACGTGGAATCTTTCATCAGCGGCTTCAGCAGCCGAACGGCGAAGTTGCTTTTTTTGCCGGCAATCACACCCGTTGCCATCGAAGTTCACCTCCTGACCTGCATATTCGCGGAATATCCGCGTGTTCTTGTATCGCTGTAAGTTGTTCATGCTTCTACTGGTAACGGATCCGCGGATCGATGCGGCCGTACAGCAAATCAACCGCAAAGTTGATGATCAAAAAACTGCCGACAAAAAATATCGTAATCCCCTGCATGAGCGAATAGTCCCTCATGCTCTGAGCCGACAGCAGCAGCTGGCCCATGCCCGGATACGAAAACAAGTTTTCGATGACAACCGAACCGCCGAGCAAATATCCGGCCTGCAGGCCAATCATCGTCATCACCGGCGGCAGCGCCGGACGCAGCGCGTGTTTGAAAATAATCGACACGGTCGACAGCCCTTTGGCTTCAGCGGTGCGAATGAAATCTTCGCTCAGCACTTCCATCATCGCCGTACGTGTCATTCTGGCGATAAGCGCGATCAGCCGCGCGGATATCGCCGCGGCCGGCATAATCATCGCCAGCAGCCCGCCGTAGCCGATGGCCGGCAGCCAGTTCAGCTTGACCGCAAACAGCTGGACGAGCAGCAACCCCAGCCAGAAATTCGGCACCGCCAGAAAACCGATCCATACGAGCATCAGCGCCCGGCTGCCGGCCGCCCTGGGCTTCAGCCCGGATACGACGCCGGCCGGAATGCCGACCGTTACGGCAATGACAATGCTGAGCAGCATCAGCTTTAAGGTTGGCCAAATCCGATCGGCAATGACCTGCAGCACAGGCATGTTGTAGCTGATCGATTGGCCGAGATCGCCTTTAATCAAATGCCCCAAGTATTCGGCGTATTGTACGCCGATCGATTGATCCAGTCCCATCGCATGCCTCAGCCTGTCGATTTCTTCCTGGGATGCGTTGCCGCCCAGTATAAGCGCAGCGGGATCGCCGGGAACAAGCCGGAACAAGATGAACATCAAGGTCAGCAAGACGAATACCTGCAATATGAGATACAGCGATCTGCGCGTTATATAAGCTCCCAAGCGCAGCTCCTCCTTTCCAAAAAGCGCCCATGAACGAGGAAAGTACTTATCGCTAAGTACTCTCCTCCGATCTTTACAATTGTAGAAAGCCAGCTATCATGTCTTATTTGGTTTGATGCACCAAGGTGAAAATAACCGGAAGCACGGTGACTCCATCGACGTTTTTCGCTTTGGCGACGATGTTGTTTTTGGCGTAAAGCCAAATGTACGGAGCGTCGTCCCAGATCATTTTTTCCGCTTGGCCGAGCAGTTCGGTCCGTTTCGCTTGATCGACCTGCTTATTGGCGTTTTGAATGAGCTGGTCGGCATTTTTGTTGCTGTACCAGTTAAAGTTCCATTGCGGCGGGTTTTTGCCTTCGTCCGGATTGGTCAGGAACATGGCGTCAAGCTGAATGCCGCCGTTGCCATGCGACGGGTTGTAGCCGAACATAACCATATCAAAGTCCACTTTTGCTTTAGGCACCTTGATGCCGTCCCAGAACGTCGATTTTTCGACTTTATCGATTTTTACTTCGACCCCGATCGCTTTCAGCTGGTTTTGGATCGTTTCGGCGACAAGCACATCGTTAGGGTACATGCCTTCCGGCGTTCTGAGCTTAAAGGACATCCGTTTGCCGTCCTTGGCCAGCACTCCGTCGGCGCCCGCTTTCCAGCCTGCGTCCTCCAGCATCTTTTTCGCTTTGGCGGCGTCGTAAGCGTATTCTCCCGACTTCACATAACCGGTTGTATTTGGAGCAAGCGGGCTGGTCAACACAGTGCCAAATCCTTTAAACAGCGCTTTAATAATCGCGTCCTTCTGGATCGCAAAGTTAAACGCTTGGCGGACCGCCTTATCCTGCAAAATCGGATTCGTCTGGTTGAGGCCGATGCCAAACACCTGCAGCCCCGGCTTGTTAATCAGCTCCAGATTCGGGCTTGCTTGCAAATCCCCGGCATTTTCCACCGGCACGGCGTCGATCACGTCAGCCTGGCCGCTTTTGAGTGCAGCGATACGCGCCGCCGCGTCGCCTACATATTTAAATGTAATTTGCTTATAGGCCGGTTTGCCGCCAAAATAGCTGTCATTTGCTTTGACGACAACCTGCGTGCCCGGCTCGATTTTATCCAGCACGTACGGACCCGTGCCTACCGGATGCAGGCCGATGTCTTTGCCGTATTTCTCAAGCGCCGCAGGGCTTGGAATGAGGGCCGAACCGTGCGCCAGCGTATTGAGCAAACCGCCGTACGGCTCTTTGGTCACGATTTTTACCGTGTTGTCATCAACCTTGACGATTTTGTCGATGGGCGCCCACAACGTATAAGCGCCGGTGTTGTAGTTTTTATCAAGCATTTTCGTATAATAACCGACAACCGCATCCGCATTAAACGGCGTGCCGTCCTGGAACTTGACGCCTTGCTTCAGCGTGAACGTCCATGTCAAGCCGTCCGGCTCGGAGGTCCACTTATCGGCAAGGTCCGGCTTGAAATTAAGCGTTTCGTCGAACTTCACAAGACCGTTGAAGATCGCAAAAGCCGCCTCGTATCCGGCCGGATAACCTTGCGGCTGCATGCCGCCCGTATCCAGCGAAGTGATAGGCACGCTTTGCGCGTACACGATGGCGTCTTTTTTCGGCAGCGCGGGCGTGTTGTCAGCCGGTTTTGCCGGCTGCGGGGCCGCAGCGTCCGGCGTTTTCGTACATGCGGCAAGCAAACCAAGCGATAAGCACAAAAGCAGCAATAAACTTACTGTTTTTCTCATAATAAGCTTCCTCCCCCAAATTTCGATCCCCAAACATTCGCTTGTCATGTGCGGTTATTCCGTGAATGTGAAACACCGCACGGGCGCAAGCGGCTATCGGCCAATCTCATTTATGCAAATCCCGGATATGATTGATTCTCATAACTCCCGACATTTCTCTGGCCCGGTCGTAGTTCTGAATGACCTTCTCGTAACGTGTTAATGAGACGCTTACAAAAATCGAATCGAGGATGGCGGTTTGCGCGATCCGTGAGGCCATCGCTTCGGTGCGGAACGCCGTTTCCCGCGAGGAGGTGAACAACACGACGTCGGCGACATCCATAATCGGCGATTGCCCGAATTGCGTGATCGCGATCGTCCTGGCCCCCTGCTTCTTGGCGACGTCAAGCGCCATAATGACATCCCGCGTACGGCCTGAGTGGGAGATGCCTACCACCACATCTTGTTCCCCAAGCAATATCGCTTTATTCAGCTGGCTGTGTCCGTCGGTAGCGGCGCAGCAGCTTGTGCCCAGCTTGGAAAACCGGTAATAAGCGTCTTGCGCGATCACCCCGGAAGCGCCGATGCCAAAAAACGAAATGCTTTCCGCCTGGCTGATGTAAGTTACCGCCTTAATCAGCTGTTCGGAGGACAACACCGATTCGGTGTCGTTCAGCGCCTGGACCGCAGCCTGAAACACTTTGCGCATCGTTTCTTCTTCCGTGTCGGTCAATATCACCTTCTCGTGAATTTTTTTGACCGGCGAAACCGCTTCCTGCGCGAGCAGCACCCTCAGCTCCTGGTACCCCTTAAGCTTCAGTTTCTTGCAGAGCCTTACGATCGTCGATTCGCTGCTGTCGCTTTTTTGAGCCAGCTCGGTAATCGACAAGCGGATGACATCATCAATGTTTTGCGAAATGTATTCGGCCGCCTTTTTTTCTGCGGACGTAAGATCATCCATGATTTCTCTTAAGCGGACAAAAGTATTCGAACCGGCAGCCGTTTCTTCCACGTAACTTCCCCCCTCATTTTTAATGGTGTTAATTTTCTGTAAACCGATTATATCACCGGTGGTAATTTTCTTCAATATAATTATTTATTATCTGAAAAATATTTTCAGCTTTAACATTTAACATAACTCATCAGCATGTTCTCCCCTTCTACGGCACTGTATATTCACGATGGTTTTGGAAATCATATCTTGGTATTCGACAAAAAAATAGACTCCTTATCCAATTGGATAAAGAGTCCCTATGTGTTTTGTTTTAAGCTATATGTCGTACATACGAGTAGATCGAATAAATCTCTTCCTTAAAATCGTCTCTGAGCCACTGCCATGTGTTTGTCGTCTTAAAATACTTCGCGCATTTGGCGATATCTAGCAAAGTGTCCGTTGACATATGGAAGATTAACGGATTCGGATCGGGCGGAATCACTTCCAGAAACGTCCGGATTCGCTCTGCTTCTTGAGGTAAAATATCAGGCCAGGTGACTTCAAGCGCTATGGATATAGCATGTTTGAAAGCGACGGGATTTTTGATGCACAACTGAAACATAGAATCACTCCGCTCTATCTAAATTGAACAAGCTTCTATGTTAGCAGTATATCCCTATCATCTAGTTTTAACCGACTTGATAAATAAATATTTTTTGCGTAGCTCTTGCGCAAAAGGCAACTTGACCGCGTGACGCGCTGCCGCATCGGCAAGGCCGATCAGCACAAACAAGCTCGTTAACGACAAGAACACAAACAGCGGGGTCAGCCACAAGTGCTGCGGATGGCTGAAAAATGGAATTAACGCAATCGCCATGATAGGCGGCGCGTTGAGCTTATACTTTTTATTCGCCCACATGACTAGCAATGAAACTAGCAGGATCGACAGGGCGCCTGGATATATAAAATAAAATAGACAGCCGACAACCGAAGAAACTGCCGCGCCGATAATGACTTTGACAATCTCGATTCTTTCGAAAGATCGTGTCGTAAACAAAACGCAGAATGCTCCGAGCGTCGGGTAAAAAACCATATGCATCGCCGGTACTTTAAGAGAGATCCAATAGGTTGCCATTAGAAAAAGAGAGGCACTTAATAACTTTATGTTCATGTTCCATCCTAGGTAGCTGTTTTTCGTCAAAAGATGCAAAAAGTTGACGCGAATTCAAATATACACAACCCTATCGGAATTATCAATCTTTTTTTTAGCAAAAAACCGCACCATGGCCTCGAAGATCGCCTCGCTGCCCGGATAATACCCGGCAACAGAAGCGCTTCTTAGCCTGGAGCGGCGTTATTCCTCGTTATTATCCTTATTCCAGATCGCCCGCCATCTGCTCGCGCAGCAGTTTGACCGCGGTATTAAATTCATAATAAGCTTCTTCATATTGGGCAAGAGCCGCCCTGTTTCTTTCTACGTCCACTCTCTCGCTAATTAACTTCCGCAGCTTCCGGATGTGCTGAGCCAGCTCTTCGCTATCGATTTGCAGTGTAGCGATCACATTGCTAAAGTCCACATTCCGGTAAGGAGAAGGTTTCGGCTTCGGCACGGGGGCAGGGGCTGGAGCCGGCGCAACCGGAGGAGCCGCTTGCACAACCGGCACTTCCTTAACTGCGCTAACGCTGGAAGCCTGAGATGCCTGCTGCTTTGGCGCTTCTTCAGGAGCCGATTTTGACAATGCCGCAGCGACTTCCATCCTCGAGATGTGAGCATCCGCATGAGCATCCGCATCCGTTCCTTTACCGCCGCTAATCCGCTGCGGCACGGACGCAGGAGATTCCGGACGCGGCATCGAAGACGAACCTGCCGGTTTTCTAGCGCCGCTAGTTCTTGACGGCACAAATTCCCCAGGAGCCTGCTGCGGATTTGGCGCCGCTTTTGGCTTGAGGCTGAAGTCAGGCGTTTGTTCAGGCTCTAATGACGCCTGCCGCGGAAGATCGGGTTCGGAATCCTTCTCGGAAGACGGCTTCGATTTTCCCCGCTGCTGCCGGGTATAAAGACCGCCGGGTTTGCATTCGTTGAAATAAAACGCCATCATCTCGTTATGGTCGATCAACAGCACTGCGTTATCCTTATCGGGATTGGAGAAATATTGATCCAGCAGATGGCTGCTGATCGTTCCGCTCTTATCCCCGCTTTTAACGAATTTATCATAAAGAACTTCCGATGCCAATTGAAAATCGCAGCCATCGATAATTTTCCTGTATTTCCACTTCTGAATAATATTCAAACCCATCATCCTTACCGTCCCATAATTCTCGAGGTGCGCAGGGAAATTTTCCCCGCCTATTATCTATTCTCTGTCTTTCGATGGAATCCTCCCGGGGAGAATAATTAGCGTCTAAAGTTCCCCGCTTATTTTTTGGGCCCTTTTACGGCTTGCTGCAGCTTTTCCAAATCGGTGATGCCCAGATTGATGAGCGATTGACCTGCCTCCATATGGACGCTGGCCAGCAGGCTGATGCTTGAATTGGGTACAAGCGAAGATTTAAACTCGTGAAACAGCAGAGGTTTGTATGTTCGCAGCACGGTGAGAAATTCTACGGTCGGCGGTACAAAATGGCGAATTTCGGACACCTTCCAAAAAAAATCTCTAACCAGCATAATATCCGTTCCCGTTTTGTTCAATTTACGAATCATCTCAAAAAACTCATCGATCAGCTGCTGCCGATCTACCGCCATAATGCAGACCTCCTAAAAAAGGGTCGACTTGAATAATTCGAAAGTCCCACAAAATTCCTGAATCATTCAAATTATATCAGGTTTTAAGCAAAAAGTAAGTTCCCCTATCCCATAATATAGGGATATTCTCCTAGTTTATTTTTATGACGTGATTTTCCAAATCGTGGTATAATTTGTGAAGAAATCTGTTTTGATAAGGAAGGTGCATTGCTGTGGGAAAACGATTTAATGCCATGCTGCCTGAACACGAACAATTTATCAAAAAACAAAAATTATTTTTTGTCGCATCGGCCCCTTCTGAAGGACATGTCAACATCTCGCCGAAAGGATACGATGCGCTCCGCATCTTTTCTCCGACAGAGGTGGCTTATCTTGACTTGACGGGCAGCGGCAACGAAACAAGCGCCCATCTGGAAGAGAACGGCAGAATTACATTTATGTTCGCCGCTTTTGAGGGCAGCCCGTTGATCTTGCGGTTGTACGGGACCGGACGAGTGATTGTGCCAACCATGCCGGAATGGAATGAATGGATTAGCCATTTTGAGCTTCTGCCAGGGGCGAGGCAAATCATTAAAGCGGATATTCACGCGGTTAGCACTTCGTGCGGCTTTGGAGTGCCTCTCTTTTCTTTCGAGCGCGAACGCGATACACTGCTGCAATCAGCTCGCAAAAAAGGCGAAGAAACGCTTCACCAGTACCGAAAAGACAAAAACAGCCTTAGTATAGACGGCTTGGTGACAACGCTGGGAAAACAATATTTTGCAAAAACGTCTTCCGATTCGGAATAATATTGATAATAATTATCATTCTTGGTTATAATTTAAAAAGGAAGGGACAGCTCGCGGCTGCCCCTCCGATTCCCGACATGAAATTAAATTTTCGATTCGAATGTTTTGCAGTCGGTTTCCTCTGCGTTATGAGCCGATTTCCCGCGGTTATTCACAACGTAAATAGAGGAAGCGTTGCATTGATTTCCTGCCGCCCAATACTTGCAAGAATTCACTTCACAAAGCACGTCTTTGGCCATCCTTATCACCTCCTTTCTTTTAGGATGGTCGAACTATGCCTCTTTATACCTTATCGTACAATCTTTTATACAAGCTGGTGAAAGAGACATGGCATTCGGAATTAAAAGAGAAGAACTTACAAGCTGGAAAGAAGCGGTACTGCGCGGTGAGATCGCTTACCTGACGCATTATTGGCTCGATCCCCGGTTTCCCGGAGTTCGTACGGTGACAAAGGTCGGCTGCTCCGATCTCGAACGTTTGACGCGCTGGTGCACAGAGAACGGTCTCAATCCCAAATACATTCATCATCGCCCGCCATTCCCGCATTTCGACCTCATCGGCCCGAAACAAAAAGAAATTTTGCAAAAAGAACACTTATGGGATCAGCTTCAGCGGTTTCATCTGGATTGATTACGGCTCGGCGCGCAGCACGCGGCGAGCTCTTCGGTTTGCCGTTTTATCCGCATGACAACATTCGCACTGCACAAGCTGGCCTCCGCCATCTCGGCAGACCAAGCTTGGAACGGACGAACCCGGCGCTGCATACCGACAATCCGGTTCCGCAAACGATGAGCAAAAGCAACTGCATAATGTTGTATTGCCGCCGAATCACGGTGCGTCTCCGTTAACTTCACCTTAGCCAGCCCCCTTTGGTCCACTTATTTACATCTATCATCCCCTAAAATGTTCCGCTCCATCCTCTTGATCCGCTGCATCGGCCTCCCGCCTACCGCGACCACTGAAAAAGTGAACGCTGCATAAGCGAATCATGCTTACGATCGCCCATTGTCCCTGAATTTCTTGAATGTACCTGCTTGCGGCAGGTGAAATTCGGAGACACAAGCGAACGCTGACGCTTCTCCAGCATGATTTCGCTCACTTAAGCTGCTTTTTCAGCGACCTCCCTACCGCAACCAAGCTTTTTTGCAAACGCAAAAAAACCGCACCTCCATTGGCGCGGTCTGGCATCATTTCTAGGTTATCGGCCGTTATATGGTCCTGCGCATAACAGGCGGATGTCCCGTCGATTCGCGGATCACAATTTCGGGACTCAGGACAATGCGCTGTTTCACAGGCAGTTCCTTGTTCAGCTCCTTGACAAGTAAATCCACAGCAAGCTTGCCCATATGCTCGATGGGCTGGGAGACGGCGGTCAGCGCCGGAGACATGACCGATGCAAGCACCGTATTGTCAAAACTGATGACAGATACTTGATCCGGCACATGGATCTTGAGCTGCGCCGCCGCTTGTAAAGCCCCCACTGCAAGCAGGTCGCTGCAGCAGAACAACGCAGTCGGCGGATGCTTCAAGCTGAGCAGCCCAAGCGCTTTCCCCCGCCCGTCATCCATCCGGTATTCGCAAGCTTGAATGCAATCTTCGAAGATGACCAGGCCGGCATCTTCAACCGCCCTTTTAAACCCTCTCACCCGTTCTCTGCTGCTCGGAACCTTCATATTTTCCGCCAAGACGCCAAAGCGGGAATGTCCTAGTTTAAGCAGATGGGTGGCCGCCAGGAAACCTCCGATAAAATCGTCGACCAGAACAGTCGGAACGGAAAGCGCGGGCATTTCCCGGGCAATTAATGCGACGGGAAACGATTTTTCCGCAAGTCTCCGCAAAATATCCTTATCTTCAATGCCGGTGCCGATAATAAGCCCGTCCACACTTTTTTGATACAATAATGAAATATAACGCTGGGCACGTTCGTCTTGATTATCCGTGCTGCATATCACTACGCTGTATCCGTGCCGTTGTCCTTGATCCTCCACCGCTCTGGCGATTTCGCCAAAAAACGGATTTGAAATATCCGGTATAAGCAGTCCCAGCGTAAACGTTTTTTTGTTCGTTAAGGCGGCGGCGATCACACTAGGCTGATATTTCAGCCGTTCTATGACCCTCATGATCTCCGCTCGTCTCGCTTGGCTGATTTTTCCTTTGCCGTTAATCACTTTGGAGACTGTGGCGATCGACACGCCGGCTTCTTTGGCTACATCGTAAATGGTTATTTTCATCCCTGTACCTCTTAACCCCTGCGGCATGCAAGGTATGGTGATCGGAAAGAAAGATACGGCAAGCGGGTTCGCTTAAGCTTTCCCTGCGCAGCCGAATTGGCGCATTTTGGCGGCAACGGCGGATTTAACGGCGTCTCGGCCCGGTCCCAAATAATGACGCACATCGTACATCGCTTCGTTCTCGGTCAGCAGCTTGCGGACGGTTGCTGTGCAAATCATCTGATTGTCTGTATTTACGTTGATTTTGCATGTGCCCAGCGAAATGGCCCGGCTAATCTCATCGTCCGGCAATCCGCTGCCTCCATGAAGCACAAGCGGCAGTCCCGTCAGCTGCTGGATTTTCTCCATCTGGGCAAAACCAAGCTTCGGCTGACCGCGGTAAGGTCCATGCACGGAACCTAGCGCCGGCGCCAGACAGTCGATTCCCGTTTCTTGCACAAGCCGCGCGCAATCTTCCGGCACTGCATACATCGCTTCAGCCTCATCGACAACCAGATCGTCTTCGCGTCCAGTGATACGGCCCAGCTCGGCTTCCACCGTAACGCCGAGTACATGCGCAATCTCCGTGATGCGCCGCGTCAGCTCGATATTCTCCTCCAGCGGGTGATGCGAAGCATCCATCATCACCGATGTAAAGCCGGCATGAATGGCTTTCACGCACACGTCAAAAGACGATCCATGATCCAGATGCAGCGCCACAGGCACTTGAACCTCATAATAATCGATTAGCGATTTCACCATGCCCGCGATGGTCGGCAAACCGCCCATGTACGGAATATAAGCCTCGCTGACTCCCAAAATCACCGGAGAACGCTCCTCCTTGGCCGCTTGCAGAATAGCCTGCGTAAACTCCAGGTTATTCAAATTAAACTGACCAACCGCGTACCGTCCTTCCAATGCTTGCAGCAGCATCTCTTTCATCGATACAAGTGCCATATGTTTTCTTCCTCCCCTAAGTCTCTGCCCCCGTTTCTCAAACCGACGGAGACGTTATGTATATGGACGGCCATCCCTTTGACAGCCCATTCCTGTTCATCATAACACAAAAAGGTAACCGCTTACCCTTAATTGATTGGTAAATTCGAAAAAATTCTCCGGTAACGTTACCAATATTCTAAATGAAGCGGTTTCATTTGTCAAACATTGAAATTCCTTCGTTAACATCCTCTCGCGCGGGATTCCGATTGCTATGTAAAAGCAGTTCGTCAGAGGGACGATTTTCGCCGCTTTTTGTACTTGACGGCCTCTCGATTTATTGCTAATCTGCATTATAAAACTGAATACGCAAGGGAGAGAAACCCCATGAGAATTGTTGTGATCGGCGATTTTCACCTAGACCAGGACGATGATGCAATGACGGCTAACGCGATGGAAGATATCGCCCACTGTAAGCCGGATCTTGTCGTACCGCTGGGTGACTTCGGCAGTAAACCGCTGACCGGGGGTATTGAGGGCATGCACGAGGTTAAGCGTTTTCTCGATTCTATTCCTGCATCGATGCGCCCGATCCTCGGCAATCACGATTTACAGCGCGAATCCGGCACAGGTCCGCAGCCCAAAGGCACGATGGAACGCGAGCTTGTCAAGTTATTTCAGCTGGAGCACCCTTACGGCGTCCTGGAATACGAGCATTTTCGGCTGTTTTTTGCCTCAACGGAACCGCAACCCGCCGATTCTTGCTATCAAGTGCAAGAATGTTATGCAACGGAGCAGCAGTTTTCGTGGCTCGTTAATGAGCTCAAGAAACGGCCCGGAGTGCCGGTCATTTTCTTCACCCATGCTCCGCCGATCGGCTGCGGCTTACGGACGGTGCCTTACGTTCATGTCAAATCGACCAATGCCTACCTCGACCAAAATCACGATCCTTACCGCTGGCGGCAGCTGTATTCAGACTTCCCGGAAATTGTCATGTGGTTCTCGGCACATTATCACCTGGGGCATGGCCACCCGGATTCTCACACCGTACGAAGCGGAACCCATTTCTTCATGACCGGCGTCCACAGTAAATTTACCCGCGACGGCAACAGGCAATCACGTATCATTGACATCACGGACGAAGGCGTCGAAGTGTTAACGCTGGACCATATCCAACGAACCGTTACACAGGAAGGCGGCTATTGTCATCGGAAGCCGCTTTATTCCCTCATGGAAGGTACAGAGGAACCCGCGAACCTTGCGGCACCGGCGCAGCTGTCTTGCGGAGACAAGCTGCTTGAGCGTAGCGCGGTCTGTTCGGTTGGGGAACAGCCGGCGATTGCCCAAGGCATCCACCCGCTTAGCTCCGAACGGTACATCGTTACCACGGAAGAAGGCTACAGCTGGGAGGTGGAGCCCGAATCCGAAGCGGTGATCGGGACTTTGCACATCGGCGCGGCGTTAAAAACGATTGCCGTAGCGGACGAATCGTTATGGATGGCATGGGACGGGCATATCGGAAATACCGCTCTGGACAGTTTGTGGCGATTCGTACGCAAACCCGAGCAGGAATGGCCTGCCCGGAAATGGCTAGCGGAAGCTCCTGTCGAACGCCTGACAGCTCATCCGTCCGGCGGGGTATGGGCCGCATCCTCCGGTGCCGTCCGGCGGATCGCTAACGTGCAGGGCGATTCGAATTCCGCTGTCCTCAACTTAAGCGCCGAGCCGTCGAAGCTCGTCGCAAGCCAAGAGGACGTGTGGATTTTGGGCCGGGACGGCCGTTTGTGGCGCTGGGATGGGACGAGCGACGAAGCTATGCAGACAGCCGAACGGCTTGCCGCCTTTGATGCGCAAGACGGCAGCTGGGCGGGAATAACCTGCGAGCAAGGGACATGGAGCGTGCATGTACACCGGAGCGGGCAAACCGAAGCTGTCATCGTTCCTCTCCCGGAATCTGAGATTTCGGCGCTTAACGAAAGCACTCTAGACGCCGATTTGGTGCTGCTTGACGACAATTCTGCCGTCGCGCTGCTGAACGGCAAGGTCTATTATATTGATTTAACGCAGTACGCTTCATACCTGCTGTCCGAGAACGGGGGAGGCACCGCCACCGCGATTGCCCGCTCGCTGCCGCGTTCCGGAGCGCAAGAGCCGTATTGCCGGTTTGCTGTAAGCCGCAAACAGCATCCCGTGCTGGGACGGCCGCAGTTGGAGCTGTGGACGGTTCGGAACGCGTAAGGGGCTTATTATGCTAGACATTGCTTGATGCGCCAAAGAACTGCCGGAAAGGGCTGAGCGCTAGTCGGATAATAATAACCTAGCGGAAAAAATCGCCGCTAGGTCCTTTTTCGTGCGGTGAGCCGCTCTTTGCCTGTGTGGAGGGATGGATAGCTTTCGCCCGTAAGCATCACTTGACCTGCGAATCGTCTCGGCCCAACGCTAACGATCAGCACTATGCATGCGAATGGCAGGCTCCAACGCTAATGGTCAGCAGCGCACTTATTTGGGCAAAAAAGTCGAGGTTTGTTTTTTTACGGACAGGGACGCACTTATTTGCTCAAAAAGCCAGGGAAACCACGGTGATAGGCAAAATAACGACGCTGGTGTCCGCTGCACTTTGTAAACCTCTGATATTGTTTAAA
The DNA here is from genome assembly GCF_004307995.1 of Paenibacillus thalictri. Classification (GTDB taxonomy): domain Bacteria; phylum Bacillota; class Bacilli; order Paenibacillales; family NBRC-103111; genus Paenibacillus_AF; species Paenibacillus_AF thalictri. The sequence continues at coordinate 45,404 of NZ_SIRE01000016.1, forward strand.
TTGCAGCGCTCACATCCGTTAGCGGGGGGTGGATGATCCATGTTGGGATATGCACAATGAATCGACAGTCTCCGAGATCCGTTAAAGTAAATTAGGCGTATCCGCCCGTCAGCTACCTGCAAGCAACGTTCATTCAGGATCAATCCACTAGCATGATTATAATAAAAAGACGAGGCTTTGGCCGGTTCCCCGGTCTAAAACCTCGTCTTTTTATATACTGCAGCTCTTTATATACCGCGTCTTTTATACCACTCCGCGGCATTAAGCTTTATGCGCTTCACTTTCCTTATGTGGCTTTCTTCTTGCCATCAGGAAGCTTTCAAACCTGCTGAGACCGATCTGTATGGCCAAAACAAGCGCAGTAAATACAATCGCGCAAAAGTAAAAACCCGCGCCAACGCAAAGCCCAACTACGGCCACAATCCATACGGATGCCGCCGTCGTTAAGCCGATGACCGTTTCTTTCTTCTGCAGGATCGCTCCGGCCCCAAGAAAACCAATCCCGCTGATGACCTGCGCAGCCAAGCGGGCCGGGTCGGCCAGCAAATTAGGCTCCGCGTTCGGATCCGCTGGGTGATTTGAAGAATCAAGGTATAGATCGGAGAATCCGTAGATCGAAAGCAGCATAAGCGAGGCAGTCCCTATCGCCACGAGGATATGTGTCCGAAAGCCGGCGGCATGCTGCTTCCAGCCGCGTTCGAAGCCGATGGCTCCGGCCAGAGCGGCGGCGAGCAGCAACCTCAATACGACTCCCGATAAGCTGATATGCCATATATCGTTCACGATATGCCTCCTTTCCTTGTGTTCAGCGTAAATGCTTTTACCCATTATATGCGATGTCAGCCGCGGGCGAAAGACCTTTATACGGAAAAATGCCTCCGACGCCAGCGCAGCATAAATAAGAGGCAAGTGCTGTGCATTAGAGATTCGCAGAAGCGGGCCCAGTCACTGCGGTTGCACAGTTAATAACCAAGCGGCTTCAGAACCGCAATGAGCGATTCGTGAATCCCCTTATTGCTCCCGACGATATGCCTTGTCGCCAAACTGTACGGATTGCCCTGCGCGTCCGATACCGTCCCTCCCGCTTCCTGGATAAGCAGCACGCCGGCGGCGATATCCCAGGCGTTCAGTCCGTACTCCCAGAAAGCGTGAAGTTTGCCGGCGGCAACGTATGCCAGATGGCAGGCAGCCGAACCTAAAGCGCGGACGGTCCGGCTTTGCGAGCCGATTTCGCGCAGGCTGTCAAACACGGCTTCGCGCATTTGCGGATCGGACGGAAATCCGGTCGACACCACGCTGCGGGAAAGCCCTTCGGTCTCAGCTACACGAATCGGCTTGCCGTTCAGGAACGCGCCTTTGCCTTTTTCCGCATAATACATATCGTCCCGGCAAGGATCATAAATGACGCCCACAGTCAATTCGCCCTTGCAGGCTAAAGCGATCGATACGGTAAATCCCGGAATGCGCTGCACAAAATTGCTCGTCCCGTCAATCGGATCGACGATCCATACAAAATCGTCTTCGGCTGCCGCCGCCAATCGGTCCGCTAAACTCGTTTCGTGCTGGAACGATTCTTCCTCGCCAAGAAACTTATGATCGGGGAACGCCTCACGCAGGCGGTCGCGGATCAGCTTCTCCGAAGCCTTATCGATCTCCGTCACCACGTCGAAGCTGGAGCTCTTTTCTTCCGTCACAAAATCGGTGTCCAGCTTGCTCTTAATCATCTTGCCCGCTTCGCGCGCAATATCCACTGCAACGTCCAAATAACTCAAACTCATGATAAGTCTCCTTTATTCCGCGATATGCGTATTTGAATTGCGTTTACCAAATGGGTCGATATACATCGGAGGATGAGCCAGGGGATCCGTTACCGTACTGCCGTCGGCGAGCCGCTGCCAAGTGTCGAATCCCTTCCTCCCTTCGTGAAGGCGAATCACTCTCGCCCCCCTTGCGTATTCTTCCGGCCCTTTGGCGCCAAATCCGGTCAAGCGGCAATAGCTAAGACGAATGCCGTGCAAATCGCCGTAGAAGTCATTGAGATGGCAATGGCCGACAAAAGTGCCCATCACATCGCCTCGCTCCGCCATCACGGCAAACATGCCGGAGTTGATGCGCGGACTGTCGATGTGCTTGTTTTTTTCGCCGTAACACGTGTGAAAATCCCACACCTCGTTGTATTCGGGCAGCGGAATATGAAAAAAAGCGAGCGACGGAAGCGGCTCATTCCCGTTCTCCGCGGCAAGCGCAGCCGATTGCTCGTCATACCAGCCGATCTGGCTGCGATCCAGCCACTCGGTGCCGCCAAATTCCCGGCTCGTCTTCGCTCCCGAATCCAGCATGTACAGCGCAGCCGCAGTCTGGTCGGAACGGCTGGCTTCAATACGCAGCATATAATTGGATACGCCTTTGATGTGCTCCGGTCCGCAGCGGAACAAGCTGCCCGGCATATTTTGCAGCATCTCGGCGAAACGTTCGATCGGCTCCGGACATTCATGCTCGTGATTGCCAAAAACAAAAGCCCACGGCAAGCCGCTGTCGCAAAGCGCCGAAACCGCTTCGGCAAAAGCCGAAAGCGGTTCTGGACACCCTTTTTTATCGATGACGTCTCCGGTTACGACAATCAGATCCGGCTGCTCGGCCGCGATCGTCCACCGCATGAACTCCACCGTTCTCCGGTCGGATTCCTCGCCCAGCTTCCAATGAATGTCTGTAAATTGAACGATAGTGAAACTTCCATCATCTCTAAATTTCAGCATAAGTTAGGCCAATTCCTTCCGTTGTTCCAAAATATGCTCGATTATGGAAGCAATGGCATGATCCTCATGATGGACTGTAATTGCGTCGGCAGCTTCCTTGAGCTGTGGATGGGCATTTTCCACCGCGTAACCGCGATCGGCGCTTTGAATCATCGTCAAATCGTTCAAATTGTCCCCGACGGCGATCGTATACAGCGTTTCCCGCTGCAGCATTCGGGTCAATTCCTCCAAGGTTGTGCCTTTGGATACTCCTTCCGGCAATATTTCCAAATAATTCGATTCGGAATACACCGTTTCGCAAGGAAGCGCATGCTTCACGAGCAACTCTTCATATGCCTTCAGCAGCGATGGAGGAGAACCGATGAGCAATATTTTCGTGACCTCGGACGGTACTTCATCTTTGTCTATAAGGATGCAGTTCACCCCGTCCTTGCGTTCATGACGCTCCAATATCTCGCACCGCCGGGTTGTGAATACTTTGCCGTCCTTATAGAACAGCAAGGCGATATTGTCGGAAACTAATGCCAGCATGTCATCCCACAGCTTGCGCGGAATATGGACGTATTTCTCGAAAAGCACCTTACCGCTTGCAGGATGAACGATTTTCGCTCCATTATACAAAATCAGCGGCAAATCGATGCCAAGCTGGCGCACAAACGGCTCCACCGATTGCTCGATGCGCCCCGTGGCGAGTGTAAAAAGCCCGCCCATATCCGTAAACCGGCGAATGGCGTCTTCGTTCTCCGGACTAATTTGGTGCGATTTGTTCAGCAGCGTCCCGTCAAGGTCGCTTATAATCAGTATGTTGTTCACTGGTTCCACCTGCCTGTTCCATATCTCTTTAGGTCTATCCGGCGAAAGCAAGCCGTCGTATTTATTCATCTTTTATAAAAAAACTGTTCGCTCTTTGGCTCCGCTTTGTTTAAACCCGGGCAGCCCGGACACTTCCATGCCGATGACCACGTCCAACGCAGAAATCCGCTCCAGCGCCGCAGTAAACTTCTCCGGTTTCGTCACCTTCAGCGCAAAAACGATCAGCATGGTCGCCGTGTCGCAGCCGTCTTGGCTCAGCGGTTCTCCCTGAATCATTTTCAGATTGGCGATTTGCACGTCCTGCTCGCCGAATATCGAGGCAATCGTGCCAAGCGCGCCGGGCTGGTCGAATATTTTAATTTCAACCTCGCGGTTTCTGCGGTCCTTCAGCAGCACCTTCTCCCATTTATTCAGAAGGTATAAGCTAATCAGCACCATCAGGGTGCATACGAGCGCCCCGGTGAAAAAACCGGCCCCTACGCATAAGCCAATCGCGGCCACAACCCAAACGGACGCCGCCGTCGTCAGCCCTTTGATCACGTTGCCGTTGCGGAGAATCGCTCCGGCTCCGAGGAAACCGATGCCGCTGATGACTTGTGCCGCCAGACGGGCCGGATCGACACGAACGTTTGTTTCATTGACGAATTCGGAGAATCCGTAAATCGACAGCAGCATGATCGTCGTCGAACCAAGGCACACGAGAATGTGCGTGCGGAATCCGGCGGCATGATTGCTCCATTCCCTTTCAATGCCGATCAAGCCGCCGAGCACGGCGGCAACGACCATGCGGATGACAAGCTCCCAATGGGTGATTTGCCAGATGTTATGCGCCATAACTTACGGTTCGCGGGAAACGAGCTTGCCCGTGCCTTTGTCGTAAACGTTCACCTTGGAAACGGGGAATTTCACCCAAACCATTTTGCCCATCGTGTATTCCATCTCGCCGATCACCTTGGCCAGAATCATCAAATCTCCCTGCACCGACAGCTGGACAAGCGTTTCCGAGCCTGCCGGCAAAATCGAATACACGCTGCATACGATCCCGTCTTCAATCGGTTCGTTGGATACCTCGATGTCTTCCGGATAAATGGCCAGCACCACTTGGTCACTTGGCGGCTGAGCGCATGGAACATCCAGCTTGCCCAGCTCCGACTCGGTCTGAATGCTGCCTGCGTTATAACGGCATTTGGCGTCGACGAAATTGATTTTCGGGTTGCCGATAAAGTCGGCCACCCGGATATCCGCCGGATGACGGTAGATGTTGCGCGGCGTGTCAACCTGCACCAGATTGCCTTCGAAGAAGACGGCGATTTTCGTCGACAACGTAAGCGCCTCTACCTGGTCGTGGGTGACGTAAATAATCGTTGTCCCCAGTTCCTTGTGCAGCCGCTTCAGCTCGGCCCGCATCTCCAGCCGCAGCTTGGCGTCCAGGTTGGAAAGCGGCTCGTCGAGCAGCAGTATTTTCGGTTCGGTGACAATCGCCCGGGCGATCGCGACACGCTGCTGCTGACCGCCGGACAATTCGGACGGATAACGGTCCTTCAGGTTAAAGATGCGCATTTTTTCCAATGCGTTCTCCACCCGTTCTTTGGTTTCCGCTTTACTCGTTTTCTGCAAATTCAGGCCAAAGGCAACGTTGTCGAAAACGGTCATATGCGGCCACAGCGCATAACTCTGGAACACCAAATTGAGACCGCGCTTGGAAGGCGGGGTGAAATGGCTGACCTGCCCGTTGACGATTTCTTTGCCGCCGATCGTAATGATGCCTTGCTCGGGATTTTCCAGGCCGGTAATGACCCGCAGCGTCGTTGTTTTGCCGCAGCCCGAAGGGCCCAGCAGCGTCATAAAGTCGCCTTCCTCGATCAAGAGATCGAGATCCTTCAGTATATGGTTGTTGTCGAAATATTTGTTAACCTTCTTCAGCTCAATTGTACTCATATCCTATTATCCTCCTATGCCTTTAGAGAGATCGGCTTTGCCTATCTTTGTTGCCAAGAAGTATGTGATCATGATGATGGCGATAATTAAGATAATAATCGCGTCGGCATACTGCTGATAGCCTTTTTCCGCATACCGGAAGGTCAGCGTCGTCAATGTGCCCGTATTGGGCGTTACGAGCAGCACGATCAAATCGAGTTCCTTCATCGCGCTTATAAAGAGCAGCAGGAAGCTGCTGAACAAACCTTTGCGGCTGAGCGGAAGCATGATTTTGCGGAACCGGTGGAACCAGGAGGCGCCTTGAATTTTGGCCGCTTCCTCCAGCTCCCCGCTGATCTGGAACATCGTGCTTGTTCCCGAGCGGGTGGCGAACGGCAGCTCTTTGACAATCGTAATCAAGATGACGATCGTCAAGGTTCCGTATAAGGCCGGAATGAGTAGCTGCGGTTTGGCGAACATCGACAAATAGATGGCCGAGAAGGAAATGCCCGGAATCAGATACGGTAAGAAGGACAACTGCTCAACCACTTTGCCGGACAGCGTTTTTCTCGCTTTACTGATAACATAACCGAGAATCAGACCGATAACCGAAGCGGATACGGCGGCAATCAGCGCGATGCGCAGCGAGTTTTTGAAGCCCATGAAAATACCGTCGTTCTTCAGCACGCCGACCTCGCCCGAATTGATATTGAAGTCGGAGTCGCCGACCCAGAAATGGGTGGTCAAATTGCCCAAGCTGTAATCGCCGTCATGCAGCATAAACGATTGCCAGAGCAGCAGCAGCAGCGGGAACACGCCTGCCGAAATCATAAAGAGCATCACGCCGGCGATCGCCGGAACCTTCCATTTGCCAAGCGGGGTCAAGGTCTTGCGGGAATCTTTGCCCCCGATCGTAGCATAACTTTTACGTCTGCCGATGGCGCGTTGGTTGATATAGATCGTCACGGAAGAGATGATAATCAGAATCAAGCTGAGCACGTAGGCATCGGAGATCAGCCGGTTTTTCATGCTGCCGTACAGCATTGTAGCGATCGTGTAATATTTGACCGGAAGTCCGAGAAACGCCGCCACGCCGAAGGTGCCCATCGTCTTGGAGAAGGTCAGGATAAACGCCGACAAAATCGCCGGCAGCACCAGCGGGAACGTGATTTTGCGGAGAATCGTCAACCGGCTTGCGCCGAGAATGTCCGCCATCTCTTCCAGACTGCTGTTGATCGAGCTTAATGCTACTGCAATCAGCAGGTAAAAAAACGTATAGTAATGCGCTGTCAGGTTCATCGTAATCGGGAAAAAGCCGTATGAAATCCAGTCGGGCGGATTGATATGGAACAAATACTGCAGCATCCCTTGCGAACCGCCGATCCGGTCGTTCTTAAACACGACCAGCCATGCGAACGATTTGATCCACGAGGGCAACATGTAAGGAATGATCGCCATGAAGGCAATCGACTTTTTGAACGGAATGTCGGTCCGGGTCACAAGCCAAGCCAACGCTCCGCCCAGGATCATCGACATAAAGGAAACGGCCACGGCGATATTAAACGAGTTCAGCAGCGGCTTGTAAAAAATCGACTGGCTGATGTCGCTGACCAGCACGTGCCACCAATGGTACAGCGTAAACTCGCCGGGCACTACGCCACGCGCTACCCGCGCATCTTCCGGCTGCCAGGTCAACGTGTGGGAGATGATTTCCCACAGTGGAATAACAATGGTGTAGCATAGAAATATGAAGGCAATGATACTGATCAGATGCAGCGGATTCGTTAAAATGTTCTTCAAAATGTTCAACAGACGGATCATGCTGAATTTGGATTTGACGGATTTACTGTTCGGCTTGGAATATTCAACCGAATTCACAAGCAATACACCCCTTCGTACGCGGCCGGATTTAGAATGAACTCGTTCCTAGAACGGATTAGTTATAGAACGGATTGTTTTTTAGAACGGATTGGTTCTGGCGGGCAGCGTATTTTCAGTTTCAATAAGTCGGTACAGCAGTTGTAAAATCAATTCGTCGCGAGTGGCCTTGTAATCGGGATCATTCCATATGTTGTTGAGCTGATAAGGGTCTTTGCGCAAATCGAAAAGCGCCCCTTCCCTGCCGTCACTCCAGACGGTCAGGCGATACTCGCTGCTGCGCAGCGTTTTCTCAAACACTTCGGCGGCGTTGATCCGTGAAACCTCGAAATTAAACTCGATTAAAGCAAACGGCGCGCGCTGCGGATCTTTGCCGTGCCTGATGAGGGGAAGCAAACTCCTCGCCTGCATCGAAGCCGGCTTCATGCAGCCTGTTAGGTCACATACGGTCGGCGCGATATCGAACAGTTGGACGATATCGTCGACTTCCTCCGGCCCGCCGCCGATCCCCGGCACCTTGACGATCATCGGAATGCGCACGCTCGGGTCTTCGGGTTTGCCCTTGCCCCACCTGCCGTAATCGCCGACAAAATCGCCATGGTCGCTGGATAAAATCACCGCCGTGGTCTCGGATAACCCGGATGCTTCCAGATAGTCAAGCACATCGCCGATACAATCATCCACATGCGACACCAACGTGTAATAATTGGCCTTCTTGCGCCGGATCTCGTTTTCGTTCTCCGGCGTTGCGCCGGATTGAAACGGCAAGGACAAGGCGTAAGGATCGTACCGCTCCTGCAAATCGTTAGGGATCGTATACGGCGAATGCGGGTCAAAGAAGCTGGTCCAGAGCATAAACGGCGATTGGCCGTGCTTCCGTAGGAAGTCGATTGACGTTTCGCTGACCCACCGGCTGTGCGAAGCTTTGGCCGGAAACTGGCCGACCGCGGACAACTGATCAGTCGCTTTGCTGACCCGCACCGCCCCGGGTTCTACCCGCACCGCTTCCGCATATTCCGGATAATTCCGCTCCACCCACTGCAAGTAGGGATCGCGGTACGTTCCTCGTTCATCGGTCACCTGCAAGGTCCGGTAACCGTAGGACGGGTGTGGCACGGTATGGTCGCGGTACGTATGATTCTGCACATGCAGCTTGCCGATATGTGCTGTATGGTAGCCGTTTTGGCTTACGATTTGGGGGAACGTGATCTCGGCTTCGGACAACTTGACTCCGCCCCCCCTGACTCCGTGAGCGTGTGGAAATCTCCCCGTCAACATGGACGATCTGGCCGGCATACAGGCCGGCGCATTCGTAAACGCATTCACAAACCGGGTACCGTTCCGGCACAGCCGATCCATGTTTGGCGTCCGGATCTCTTTGTTTCCGGCACAAGAGAGCGCATCCCATCTGAGCTGATCGACTGTGATGATAAGTATGTTCATACCATCACTCTACGGCTTCCTTCAGTCTCCGGACAGAAGCCAAAACATGCTCGCTTAACGACAATTCCTTGTCGAATTTATCCAACGTCAGTTCCAAATTGTAGATGCCACGGTATCCCGCTTGTTTCAAGGCATTTACGTAATGCTCAAGCGGCAAGCTCTTCGGCAAGGTTAACGGGTTATGCGTCCCTGTCGCCCCGAGCCCGTGAATATGAGTATGGAACGCTCTGTTTAAAAACCGCTCCATGGGAAGGTCTTCCATGATCTGCTCGGGCGGAAGTTTCATACCGTGCTCGTTTAACAAATTGGAATAGTAGTGGCCCATATCAAAACAGATGCCTACCCTCGGATGATCCGTTTCCTCCACCATCCGAACGACGCCGCCGATGGAGTCGCCCGGGTCGACTTTGCTCGACTTTTTCCGGTTGTTCTCCAGTGCGAATTGAAGCGGCAGCTGCTCGGCATCGACGATGGCCGCCCAACTGCGAAGCAATCGGACCGTCTCGCGGTGAAGCTCGTCTTCGGAGCCGGTTTTCGCTTCGAATGCATGGAGCGTCATATTGATATCGTTTTGGTACTTGTGGAAATGCTTGAGAATGTATGCCATTGAAGGATAGACCTCGACAAATCCGCTTCCCGGATGTTCGCCGGCCACATGACCATGGACGGATAATGATAAACCGGCATCCCAAATCGCCTGAATAACATCTTGATAAGAGGCGGGGTCAGCCCCTCGCGGAAGAATGCGAACTTCAATCGAACTGACCCCGGCAGTTTTGAGCGCGTCCAGCAGTTGTTCTACCTTGTCGTAATGTGCAATCAAATCATTGGTGGTCTCCCTGCTCGTTTTACCAAGAAACACAGGGCTTTGTATGGAAAATCCCAGCTTCATGCCGTTCACTCCTATCCGAATATGAAAATTTTCTATTGGTTTTTCAGCCAGAAATTAATAACATCTTTGCCAACGTTGTAAAATTCCGCGCTGTCGTATTGCCACACGTTGATTTTGTCGATCGTCGTTTTATTTTTGTTCGGCGCGTCGGACCGGGTCATAAAGGAACCTTCCTCGACGAATGGCAGCGTACCTTCGCCTTTACCGTCCGTTTCTCCGGCCATCCAGCGGATCAGCAGCTTCGCCGCGTTCGGATGCGGAGCTTTTTTGGCGACAAACGCAAACGCTTCGTTAACGACGGACGTCTTTGGTTTAATATCCCAAGCGATATCCGCTTTCAGCTTTTTGTCTTCCATCTTGCGGATGTCCCCGGAGACGCCCAGCGCGACCGGAGCCGGTTTGCCCGGCGCCGCTTTGCCGACGGCATCTTCACCGTCGCCCGCCGATTTGACAAGCACGATATTTTTGACAAACTGCTGGATAAATTCATACCCTGCATTTTTCGTTCCATTTAATACGATATCTTTACCGAACTTCTCTTTGTACGCCTGCGCCATTTCGTCCGCATGTACCACAAACGCGGCGAAGAAATCCATCTGGTCGGACGATTGCATCGGATCGGCAATCAAGACGCGGCCTTTCCATTCCGGCGTGGTCAAATCCCACCAATTGGTGACCGGCGACGTTTTATTCTGCTCCGTATTGTAGAAGAGCGTTCTGAACTCAAGATACGGAACGTATGCCAGCCCCTTGGATTTCCACGGCTCGAAAACATGGTCGGCGATATCTTGAGGCAAATATTTAAACAACATGCCTTTGTCGACCAGTTCCTCTTTAAAGCCGCCGCCAACTTCCTTGGTCAGCACTACGTCGGCATTAAAAATGTTAGCGCCTTGTTCGCGAATCAGCTTATCCATAATTACATTTGACTTTAAATCGAAGATTTCCAGCGTGACGCCCGGATATTGCTTCTCGAACGATTTCTTGACGTCGTTGATCCGGCCGGAGGTGGAATAAACCGATACTTTGCCCTCCCCTTTCGCTTTTGCGTACAGTTCATCGGCTTTCTCCGTCTTATACAAACCGGCGCTTTCCGCCCATGGATCCTTTTTCGGTTCGGCTGCAGGCGCCTGGGCGGCCGCACCGCTTTTCGCTTCCGTCTTGGGGGCTGCGGATCCCCCCTTCTCGATGTTCTCGTAGTTGCTGCAAGCTGCCAATACAACAAGTGAAGCCGTTACCAGAGTAGCCGCCATCGCTAATTTTTTCATAGCCCAAACACGCTCCCATATTATTTTTCACACGACAAGAGGTTGTTCAAAACGTGATCTTTGAACCCGCACTTACAAGCTTATTGAAGCTTCAACCAAAACTCACGAAGTTTGGCAGCGTTGTTGTAAAAAAATTCAGGGTCGTATTTCCAAACGTTGAGCTTATCGATAGCCGGCTGATCGGTTCGGCCATTGTCCGTTCTCGTCGACCAGGAGCCCTGCACGTTAAACGGCTTAAAACCTTCTCCCTGGCCGTCCGCTTCACCCGCCATCCAACGGATCAGCAGCTTGGCTGCGCTTACATTTTTCGCCTTATTGGCGATGTACAGATAGGATGGGCCTACGACGGAAATTCTCGGCTTGACATCATACGTGGTGTTTACTTTCAACTTCTTCTCCACGACGTCTCTCATTTTGCTTGACGCCGAGAAACCGATCGGCGGTTTGGCCTGGGTCGATTTGCCGATGCCTTCGACCACGTCGTCGCTGGATTTCATCAACACGGCATCGTTTTTCACGAGCTGCTTGATGAATTCGTAACCTGCGTTTTCCGTGCCGTTCAGCACGATGTCTTTGCCGAACTTTTCTTTATACGCCTGCTTCATTTCTTCGGCGTTCTGAACCATAGCCAGGAATAAGTCCATCGTATCGGCCGACTGCAGCGGCTCGTCGAACATGACTTTGCCTTTCCATTCCGGTGTCGTAAGGTCCCACCAGTTCGTAATCGGCGTCGTCTTGTTGGCGTCCGTGTTGTAAAAAATCGAACGCAGCGAGAAATAAGGGACAAGTCCGGGGCTTTGGCTTTTGTACGGCTCAATCATCTTGGCGGCCAAATCCGACGGCAAATACTTATACACGATGTTTTTCTTCACAAGCTCCGACGAAACCGTGCCGCCCGCATCTTTCACAAACACGACATCGGCATTGTATACGCCTGCGCCCTGCTCACGGATCAATTTCTCGACGATATCGTTGGTCGTCATGTTGTACGCTTCCACAACGACGCCGGGATATTTGGCTTCGAAGGTTGCCTTGACGTCCTTAATCCGGCTGGACTGCGAATAGACGACTACCTTGCCTTCCTGCTTGGCCTTGGCGTACAGCTCCTCCACCGTCTCCGTCTTGTTCAGGCCGTTCTGCTCGGCCCAATCCGCTTGCTTTGCCGCCGCGCCTCCCGCTCCCGTGCTACCTGCCGTTGAAGTGCTTCCTCCTGTTGTTGTATTGCTGCATCCGGCAAGAATGGAAACGGCCGCCACGGTTGTTATAGCCGTTAACGAAACCGTTCTGAGAATCACTTTTTTCATTTGCAAATGCGCTCCCCCATTATTTAAAATGCCGTTTAATTCCATGCCGCTACGAAATGCCCGCTTCCCCGGCTTACTGCTGCTTCAGCCAGAACTCCCGGACTTTCATCAAGTTGTCGTAGTCAAATTCCGCATCATATTTCCACAAATTCAGCTTCTCCAGCGTGATGTCGTCTTTTGGCTTAATGTCGGTTCTTGCCGGCCAAGATCCGGATACGTTAAACGGCTTGAAACCGTCGGCTTTGCCGTCAGCTTCTCCGGCCATCCAGCGGATCAGCAGCTTCGCCGCGTTCGGATGAGGCGCTTGGTCAGCGATAAACAGCAGCGCCGGTTCGGCATGCGATACTCTCGGTTTCATATCGTAGGAAGCGCCGAGCTTGAGCCCCTGCTCCTGACCTTCCCGCAGCTTGCTCGTAACCGCGATGCCTACAGGCGGCTTCGCTTGGTTCGGCTTGCCGATGGCGCCGACGATTTCGCCGCCGGAGTTTTGCAAGATCAGGTCGTTTTTAATCAGCCTGCGCAAAAATTCATACCCTGCGTTCGGAGAACCGTTCAGTTCGATGTCCTTGCCGAATTTCTCTTTGTACGACGTCTTCATATCTTCGGCATTTTGCACAAACGCCAGGAACAAGTCCATCGTATCCGAGTTTTTCAGCGGATCGCTCATCATCACCCGGCCTTTCCATTCCGGCGTCGTCAAGTCCCACCAGTTGGCGATCGGCGGCGTTTTATACGTTTCCGAGTTGTAGAAAATACCTCTGGCCTCCACGTAAGGCACAAAGCCGAACTTCTGGCTTTTGAACGGTTCGATCATTTTGGAACGGATATCCTCAGGAATGTACGTATGCACGACGCCTTTCTGAGCCAGCTCCATGGAGAACGAACCCGATGTATCTTTGGTAAAGATGACGTCCGCATTGTTCACTCCCGCCGAATGTTCTCTGCTGATTTTCTCCGTAATATCGACGGAACTAAGCTTGTAATCCTCCACCTTGATGCCGGGGTATTTGGCCTCGAACGATTTTTTGACGTCGGCCGTGCGTCCCGACATCGAATAAATCGCCACCTTGCCTTCTTCCTTTGCTTTGGCATACAGCTCATCGACGGTTTCGGTTTTGTTCAGCCCCACCTTCTCCGCCCATGCCGATTTCGGCGGTTCCGCCGCAGCCGTCTTGCCCGAGCTGGGGGCCGAACCTCCCGGACCGTTCGCATATCCGCAAGCAGTAAGACTTACCATCGCCAATAATGCAACCATTCCAACCGCAGATGCCCGTTTCTTACGTTTCAATGAAAACACCGCCCCTTTTATCATACGTGTATTATGTTTGTGGTTAAGCGCTTACTCATATGTTTTATAATAATCTCCTAATTGCTTCATCAGGAGCTTCTGTTTTCAAGCCAGCGCGACCAGGATTTTGTAAATTTGCTAGCGCGTTGATCCAGACAATATTCATAAAAGGTGCGGATAAATTCGATTCGTTCCAAGGCCAAAGCGTACTTGTAAGGTTCATCCGGATCCATAAGATCAAAGTCTTTGCCGCCGATCAAAATGTGCCTTCGCATAATATCCTCAAAGCTAACCTCGCCTGCATGGCGCATCATATCAAACATCGTCATAAACGAGCTGGTTCGGCCTACGCCTCCGCGACAATGGAAGTGCAGCCAGCTATTTGCCGGAAGCCCCAGCACCCACTCAATATAGGCGTCCACCACTTGATTCAGCGGCCGATGATGGTCTGACACGAAAAACCGCTTGTATTCAAGCCCTTCGGATCTGACCAGTTGCTCTTCGTTCTGGATGAGCTTGGGGCTCGTCACCGGACCTCCGATGTCGACCGATTTTCTGGCCAGCTGATCAAAAGAAATGGATTCCGCTTCTTCCAACTCTTGAAAATAAGTTTGCTCCATATGTTTAACCTCGGAGTCGGACAACCCCTTATTTGCGTTGTTATGCTGTCCGTACCAGCTGACCGCCATTCCATTGACAAACCCGTGGCACTCTTGCCTTAAGTCGACGATAGTAATCGGCTCATCGCCGATCGACTGCATCATGCTCCTGAGTCCCCCGTGCGAAAACTGCCCGCTGCCGGAAATACGCAGCTCTGCAAGCCCTTTCAAATCAGGCAACGGGTTTGTGTCTTGCGGCACCACGTCTGTCGTCATGCGAAATTTTTTCGGCAGCTTGCTCGTGTTGTCAACATCAACGATGAGAGGCGGCTTCGGGGACTCCAGTAATTCTCTTGCTTCTTGCGACACGTTAGAACCAGCCCTTTCTTACTATTTATTTTCAAGATGCGGTCAACGCCTAATCGATCGCTCACCGCATCATTGATTATATGGTTGTTTTCAGGACGTTCGGCGAAGCGCACGTGTTGCGGATCACCAGCTCCGTATCGAACAATATCGATTCGGAGGCAAGCCGTTTTTCCGAAATCATCTCCATGAGCAGCTCTGCCGCCTTCTTGCCCATTTCCGTACGAGGCTGGGCGACGGTCGTCAGCTTGATCCAATGCAGATTCGTCATCTCCAGATTGTCGAAACCGACGACACTCATTTGTTCCGGCACGGATATGCGATTCTCAGCCAGCCATTCCAGCGCGCCGACGCCTAATAAATCGTTCGCCGCAAATACGGCGGTCATGCCGGGATAATTCACATGCAATTGGGCCATGCCCTGATATCCGAGCGCAATCGATCTTTCGTCAAATACGCAGCCGTTCGGGTGCAGCTCAATGCCATGGCGGTTCATTGTGTCGACAAATCCCCGGTAACGTTCCCGGCCGGTAAAAGAATAATCCGGCAGCCCGATAAAACCGATGTCTTTATGACCAAGCGAGAGCAAATATTCAATCGCTTTGCAGGTCCCTTTGTAATGATCGACATCGACAAAAGGCATTTGGAGCGAGGCGGGAGGCCGGCGCCGCAAAAACACAACCGGAATTTCCAGCCTTTGCAGCAATGCGATCATCTCGTCGTCCATCGTATCCGGAGTGACGATCAAACCGTCCATTTTGCGTTCGGATGCATTTTGCAAAAAAATTCTTTCTTTCTTCGGGCTTCTGGACATATTGCCATAGACAACCAAGTATCCGCTGTCCGACAATACTTCCTCGACCCCTTGCGCCATCGCCGAAAAAAACTGGTCCGTAATATCGGGAATCATCAGGCCAATCGTGTAGGAACGCTTATGTATCAAGCTTCTTGCCAGCGCGTTGGGCGTATAATTCAGCTTCTTAATCGCCTCAAGCACTTCCTCTTTCGTTTCTTCACGAATATCCGGATGATTGTTCAGCGCCCTGGAAACAGTGGAAACGGAAACTCCTAATTTCTTTGCTATGTCCTTTATGGTGGGCATGCTGCTCGATCTCCTTTGGTAACGCTTTCGGTAACGTTACCAGAATTGTAAGCCAGACTATTCAATTTGTCAATCGCAAAAATAAAAGCCGTTTGGAAAAATCCCCAAACAGCCAAAAAACCGGCGTAATCCGCCGTTATTAACTTAACGGAATGCTGACGATAAACGCCGTAACGCCGTCTTCGCTATGCAGCTGGATGTCCCCCTTGTACCGCTTCACCAGCTGATGCACAATATGCAGGCCAAGGCCCGAGTTCACACCGTTGTTTTTGGTCGTAAATCCCGATTGAAACAGCTGCTGGCGGATTTCATCCGAAATCGGCTTGCCGCTGTTGGAAACGGTCAGCTTCACCAGGCCGTCGCCGGCAACTTCACCTTCCACACGTACGAATCGCCGCTCAGGCTCAAACTCCATTGCAGCGTCAAATGCATTGTCAATCAGATTGCTTAATATTTTGACGACATCGGTCGCTTTGATCGCTTGCAGCTTTAATTTGTCCATATGACTAAAGCGGTGCTCAAAACGGATGTCCAGTTGTTCCGCCTGACTCAGCTTCGCCTGCAGCAAAGCGATAAGCGGCGGATTGTTAATATCGACAAGCCCGCTAATCAAGCGGATCTCGCCGACCAGCGATTTGGTATATGCCTCGAGTTCTCCATACTGTTTGATGGCAAGAAAACCATGAATCGTTTGAATATGATTAATAAAATCGTGGCGCTGCTCGCGAATCGACTGAAACAACATCTCCATGCTTTCCGTGTACGAGTCCTGCACAGTACGGACGGCATTTTTCTTGTTACGGCTGTAGCCGATAAATATCAGACCTAAAACGATTAAGCACAAACACGAACAAAACGCCATAAACCATAAGGTCTCATTCAAGCGCTGGTTCAGCATTTGATTCATTTGCGAGTAGTCGGAAGAAATCTCGATTAGCGGCACTTCGCCTGCGGGATTGTATTTGACATAACTCGTTTGAACGGGGGAGAAGCTTTTGAAAATCGGCCTTGTCCCGGACACGGTTTGGTAATACACGGTTTTTCCCGAATTTAAGGCCAACTGGGCGTATCGTTTCTCGTCCTGATCTCGGTATTCGTATTGTCCGAATAAAACCAGCCTTTCCGAAAACCAGTTGTCGGGAATTGGGTGCGCAGAGGGCATCTTGCGCTCCAGCAATTTATTTGTATTCAGCACGGCGATTTCCAATCCCGCCTGCTTATTTTGTTCGACGAGCCGGCGGATCATATCGTTTAGGCCGATCAAATTTTGATAGCCAAAAAAACTTTTGTTGCTTACAAACGGGTCGATGATGTAATTGGTCGAACCGTCATAATAAAATCCCCATTTATTAATGATCTGGGGATTGGAAGACGAAGTATCAAATGGCTCGCTCCAGAAATAAGGCAACGTCTGTCCCATGCCCACCTTAACCTCTTGCAGATGAAACAACTGCTGCAGGGCGGTATGGATCGTGTCCCATCCTTTCGAACTGACGTTCAGATCGTGCTCATCCGAAGACTTCATCCCTACGATATCGTCCTCCGTCTTCTTGAACAACGTGATGTTGTCCACGCCAAGCTGCTTGCTTAACTCGACCAGTTCGGCGTTGCTGATCTTGTCGATATCGGGATCCAGCTTGTACCGTGCGGCAATGGCGGCTGTCCGAAGATTTTGTCCGATCAGATCCTCCACGATTTTCTCGGCTTTGGCGGATTGTTCGATATGGGTAATGACGCTGTTGTACAGCATCTGGATTTTCATCTTTTCGTTTTCGAACATCATATATTTGGAATGTTTATAATAAGCCATATTTAGCGCCATCAGCACAACAAGAAAAACAAGCGATGTTTTGAGCGGAATTCGCTGCAGCCAATCCATCGATTCACCTCTATTCAACAGGTAACCGCTTTAGATCGATTATATCTGCATTTGTACGTTTTTGTCGAACTGTTTCTGGATCTCTCCCTCAGACGGCACGCCAAAAAGCCGCTTCGCTGGAAGCGGCTGCAGATGCGCGGGTTAGCGCACGTATTCGGTACATTTTCCAATGTCGCGAATCCCAAGCGTGCGTCCTGGCGCCGCATGACGGCGGTCGAACCCCACACCGGTTTATTTCTCAATCCCCTTGTTGTACAACGACAACCCCAGCAGTTCGCCTGAATCCGGATCAAGCAGAACTTCGCCCGAATAATAATAGTTGCACATGATGAAATTAAAGCACTGTTTGGCCGAAATGTCGGCATCGTTTATGGCGTAGGGAGCTTTGAACAACAGCGTGTATTGATCGACGCTTTGACCGGCGGGAATCGGCTTTTTCACGTACACCGCTTTGGTGCCCTTCTCCTGGCTTAAATTATTGCTTGGTGGCTCTTCGTCCAAATAATAAGCTTGCACCGTCTGCGGATCCAATCTTTGATAATACGCGATGTTAAGCGGAACGTCAGGCAAGTAAGCCGAGATTTTGTTCTGGATTCTGAAATTTACCGTTTGGTCCTTATATTCGATATACGTGTAATAACTCATCAAGCTAAGAACAACAAACAGCAGCAGGAATCTCGCTTTCCTGAACGGTCTTTTTAGAAGCGCCATAATGAAGCGAATCAAACAAAGCAGCACAAACCCATAAGAAATGCCGTAAAACTCGAATGGACTCATCGAATATTGGTACGGTCTGGCAATGACATAAAACAACACAAAAATAACGACGGTCAGCAAAAATGGGAATATTCGCATACCCCCATTATAACCACTGCACGAAAGCCAATTCAAACTCCTCTGATTCGGCGGTACGGACATAAGCTTAAATCTTGGGGCCGTCTTCCGCCGCCGCAGCTCTGTGCATCCATCAACCGTTTACATGACGGCTTCGATTCTCACTGCGCAGAGCTTAAACTCAGGCATCCGGCTTGTCGGATCCAAAGCGTCGACGGTCAGCCTATTAATGCTGAGCTCCTCGCCCCAATGAAACGGCACAAATACCGTGCGCGGTTGGATTCCCTCCGTCACTTTCACCTGCAGCACAATCGAACCCCGGCGGCTTGTAATACGAATCCGCTCGCCCACGCGCAACCCAATCTTACCCGCCAGCCAAGGATGGATTTCCGCCACGGGTACAGGGGTTTTCTTCGCCAGCGCTTCCGTGCGCCGCGTCTGGGCGCCGCTCAAATAATGGTTGGATAAACGGCCGGTTGTCAAAATATACGGATACTGCTCGTCAATAGGCTCAGCCGGCATTTTGGGCAGAATGCCAAACAATCTCGCTTTGCCGTCCGGATGCGCGAACCGTTCCTGAAACAATAGCGGGCTGCCCGGATGATCCGGGGCCGGACAAGGCCAGAACACCCCTTTCTCCCGTTTGAGCCTGCCGTAATTGAGCCCGCCATAGTCCGCTTTGCCTCCGGAGGAGGCGCGGCACATCTCGAGAAATACGTCCTCAATGCCGTCATATTGAAAATAATCGCCTTTCCCCAGCGCTGCCGCCCATTCGCAGATCAGCCGGTAATCGAGCTTGCACTCCCCGGGAAGCTCCAGCGCCTGCGCGCGGTGAAACACTCGTCCCTCCAAGTTGGTGAGCGTCCCCTCCCCTTCCAGAAAAGATGAACCCGGCAGCAGCCAATGCGCAAGCCGGGCTGTCTCCGTTTCGAACAAATCGACGACAACCAGCAATTCCAGCTTGTTCAAAGCGCGTTCGACCCGCGAGTTGTTCGGGCTCGAGACAAGCGGATTGGAGCCAAGCACAATCATCGCTTTGATCTCGCCTTCATCCGCTTTCATCAGCATCTCGTAGGCGGACACGCCTTTGCCGGGAAGTTCGTCCGGGTCGATGCCCCAGACCGTAGCTACATGGGCGCGGGCCGCCGGATCTTCGATCGAGCGGTAACCCGGCAGCTGGTCGGCCTTCTGGCCGTGCTCGCGGCCGCCCTGCCCGTTGGCCTGCCCCGTGACGGCGCCGTAACCGCAGCCCGGCTTGCCCACCTTGCCCGTAAGCAGCGCCAAGTTGATGTACTGCAGCGTGTTTTCCACGCCGTTCACCTGCTGCTCCAATCCGCGGGCGGTCAGCACGATGCCGCGTTGGGCTTTGGCGAATCCGCGGGCCACGGTACGAACGACGCTTTCCAGCACACCCGTCAGTTCCTCCACCCGCGCCGGCGTAAAATCCCGCACAGCATCTGCCAACTGCTCAAAACCGCTTGTGCGTTCAAACACAAAACGCTCATCGTACAATTTCTCGTTTACGATAACATGCAGCAAGCCGCTTACAAACACCGAATCAAAGCCCGGCTGCAGCCGGATATGAATGTCGGCGCTTTTGGACGTCATCGTATTGCGCGGATCGATCGTGACGATTGTTGCTCCTTTCTTTTTGGCTTCCAAAATATAAGGCATCATGGTCGGCTGGCATTCCGCGATATTGGTTCCGGCCAAAATTAAATAGTCGGTCTCGGGTATCGCCGAAAGCGGCATTGTCATCCCCCTGTCCAGTCCAAACGCTTGATTGCCGGCTGCAGCGGCGCTGGACATGCAATAACGGCCGTTGTAGTCGATATATTTCGTCCGCAGCGCAACGCGGGCGAATTTGCCGAGCAGATAACACACCTCGTTGGTCAGCGAACCGCCTCCGTATACCGCAACCGCATCATTCCCATAGCGCTCTTGAATGCGCCTGATTTGGCCGGCAATAGCGCCGGTCGTTTCCTCCCAGCCCACACGGTTCCAAGGGGCTTCCCTTGACTGCCGGCGCTGCGGATACAGCAGGCGGTCCGTATGGCGCACATGCTCCAGAGCGTTAAGCCCTTTCTGGCAAAGACGTCCCGTCGCCACCGGAAAATCCGGGCTGGGCTTGATCGTCAAACCCGGCCCCTTATCGCCCGGTATCAGTTTCATTGCGCATTGCATGCTGCAGAAGCAGCAATGAGAGGAAGTTTCCGCTGCAGCTCCTTGCGGCATCGTGTCATTCATCGCGCTCCCCCCAAACTAATCGATCGTCATCGGATGAATCCGCCGGTGATTCCTCTTGATTTATCTCATCCGGCCTTGGCGGCGGATTCCTGAACTTGTATATAAATGCGGCCGTTCTCAATTTTCGTTGCATACACACGTACGCAGCCGGTATCCGGCTTCTGCACTTCGCCGCTCGCCAGATCGATTTTCCGGTCGTGCATCGGACAAAATACATATTCCCCGCTGACGATACCTTCGGCAAGCACGCCGGCTTTGTGGGGACAGCGGTTCTGCACGGCATGCAGTTTGCCGCTGGCCAGACGGAACAACGCAATCTCCAAGCCGCCGCAGCGCACCGTTCTGCCGATATGAACAGGCAGCTCGTCATCAGCCATCACGTCAACCCATAACCAATTTGTATCTCTTGGGTTCATTGGCAGGTTCCTCCTCTAAAAGATCATGATTTCACTTCCACCACATCGTATAAATTGCGGCGAATCGAAGCATCGGCAATCGCTTCCTTCCACGGGTCCTTGGTGACTGCAAGCGCCTCGTCCATCCGTGAGCACAATGCAGCCCGTCTGCCGGGATCCTTGACGACATCTTGAATGTGCGCCAAGCCCAGCCGGTTCACCCACTCCGAGGTACGCTCGCCGTACTTGCCGGTCTCGCGGTAATATTGCAAATACGCCTCTGTATATTCAATCACCTCGGCTTCCGTGGCTACCGTAGCCAGCAGATCGCCCACCCGCACCTTGACGCCGCCGTTTCCTCCGGCATACAGCTCCCAGCCGCCGTCGACGGAAACCACGCCAAGGTCTTTAATTCCCGATTCGGCGCAGTTGCGGGGACAACCCGATACCGCCATCTTCACCTTAGCCGGCGTGTTCAGCCGTTCGAAGCGCTTCTCCATGGCAATGCCCATCCCCATGGCGTCGCCGGTACCGAACCGGCAGTACGTTTCTCCGACACACGTCTTGACAGTGCGGAGCGCCTTGCCGTAGGCATAACCCGAAGGCATGTCGAGATCGGCCCACATCGGCACAAGGTCTTCCTTCTTCACCCCAAGCAAATCAATTCTTTGGCCGCCAGTCAGCTTGACGGTCGGCACGTTATATTTGACCGCCACGTCGGCGATTTTCTTCAAATCTTCGGGTGTCGTCACCCCTCCGTACATCCGCGGCACCACCGAATAGGTACCGTCCTTCTGAATATTTGCGTGCAGCCGTTCGTTGACAAACCGGGAGGCGCGGTCATCCTTGTAGGTACCGGGGTTTAACATCCCAAGGTAATAGTTGATCGCCGGACGGCATTTCGAGCAACCTTCCTCGCTTTTCCAACCCAGCACATGCATCACTTCGCGCACATGCGACAAGCCCTTCTCGCGAATCGCCGCAACCACTTCGTCGCGCGACAAATCCGTGCAGCCGCATACCGTTTCCTTGACCGCCCCGCCCTGGAACGAATCGCCCAGCGTAAAGGCAAGCAGCTCGCCGACGAGCGGTTTGCAGCCGCCGCAGGAACGCGAAGCGTTCGTGCAGTTCTTCACTTCCTCCACGCTGGCGAGGCCTTGTTCCTTGATCGCGCTGCAAATGGCGCCTTTGCTGACCCCATTGCAGCCGCAGATGATGGCCTCGTCGGGCAGCTCGGCGACACCCGCTCCGGCGGATGTTCCGGCTGCTGCGGAATCCCGCAATATGGCGGTTTTCTCCAGGCCGCTGATGTCGGTGCCGCTGCGGATCATCTGCATGAGCCGCGTGCCGTCCGACGTGTCGCCGTACAGCACCGCCCCGACGATTTTGCCCTCCTTGATCACAACCTTCTTATATATACCGGACCATTCGTCATGGATGCGAATCGTTTTGGTACCTTCGCCTTCGCTAAAGTTGCCTCCGGAAAATACGTCTACGCCGGATACCTTCAGCTTCGTATAAACGACGGAACCTTCGTACGGTCCAGTCGCTGCGCCGGCGAGGCGTTTGGCCAGCACCGCCGCCTGCTCGTAAAGCGGCGCGACAAGCCCATATGCAACCCCGCGATGCATCGCGCACTCGCCGACGGCGTAGACGCCCGGAATGCTGGTTTCCAAATAATCGTTAACAACGATACCGGGATTCGTCTCGCAGCCGATCTGCTTGGCAACAGCCACATTGGGGCGAATGCCTACCGCCATGACCAGCAGATCCGCTTCCGCCACGGCGCCGTCTTTGAATTTCAGCCCGGTCACCCGTTTGCCGCCCAATATTTCCGCCGAATGCTTTTCCAGCAAAAAGTTCATGCCTTGCGCTTCGAGCGCTTCCTGCAGCATTTTGGAAGCCGTCCGGTCAAGCTGCCGTTCCATGATCGTATCGGTGATATGCACGACGTCGACCTTCATGCCAAGATTCAAAAAACCGCGGGCCGCTTCGAGCCCAAGCAGACCGCCGCCGATCACGACCGCTTTTTTGTACTTTTTCGAAGCTTCGATCATCTTCTCGCAATCTTGGATCGTGCGGTAAGCCATAACCCCATCTTTGTCCGCACCCGGCAAAGGCAGCATAAACGGATTGGAGCCGGTTGCTATGATCAGCTTATCGTACGGCACCGTTACGCCTTTATCGCTTGTAACCGTTTTGCTCGTGGTATCGACACTTGTCACCGTATGGCCGGCATACAGCTTGATCCCGTTTTCCTCGTACCACCCGTAAGTGTTAAGTTCGATGTCCGCCACTTTGGAGTCGCCGGACAACACATAAGAAAGCAGAATCCGGTTGTAATTGGGATGCGGCTCTGCGCCAAAAACCGTTATGTCATATTTGCTGGGCGCCAGCTTCAACAAATGTTCGATCGCATGTACGCCGGCCATTCCGTTCCCGATAAGCACCAATTGCGGTTTACCCATAAAATGAACCCCCCGTCGTGTAATTGCACTGCCTATGATATATGCGGTATCCGCGGCGTCGGCCTATATCCGGTTACCGGTCTGAAATGCTAAGCATTTGTGCCTTTTGACAGCGAATCTCCAGCGAGTTGGACGCTGTGGAGAGCCGTTCCTACTTTACCGCCTTCGCCGATCCAACTGCGCTTCCATTCACGCTGCGCGATGGAAATGATCAGGATGCAGCTCAAAGCGATCACGCTGAGAATAAGGAACCCGGGAGTAAACGAACCCGTGGAGAGCTTCAAGTTCCCAAGAATCGTCGGCAGAAAGTAGCCGCCCAGCCCTCCGGCTGCGCCGACAATGCCGGTTATGATGCCGACTTCATCGCGAAACCGCTGGGGAACAAGCTGGAATACCGCCCCATTGCCCATACCCAGCGACATCATACAGATGAATAAAATGACCGTCGTCACCGCCAGCGACGGCAGTGTCGAGATGCCTGCGAGGGCAAGCCCAACTACTGCGTACAACACGATCAGCATGCGGATGCCGCCTATCTTATCGGACAGCCAGCCGCCCACCGGACGGAAGAAGCTGCCGGCAATAATGCATATCGTTGCAAAATCGGCGGCAGTCACCGCCTTGAGACCGTATTGGGTGTTGAAGAAAATCGTCAAATAATTGGCCATGCCGGAAAAACCGCCAAATGTCACCATATAAAATATGCAGAACAGCCAAGTATCCTTTTGCTTCAGCACACGGCCATAGTCGGCCAACTTCCTGGGAGCGGGCTGATTCGGGCTGTCTTTGGCCAGCAGGATAAATACAATAAACGAAAGTGCGATCGGAATGAGTGCCAAGCCAAACACAACATGCCAGCTGCCGAAGTGCTGTGCAAGCCGGTTAGCGAACAAGGTGCTGAAGATCGTTCCGCTGTTGCCCGCTCCGGCGATACCCATCGCCAGTCCCTGATATTCGGGAGGATACCAGCGGCTTACGAGCGGCAGTGCAACGGCGAAGCTAGCCCCGGCAATACCCAGCATCAAAGCCACGAAATACATATCCTGCAGCGAATCGGCGAACTTCCAGCCGTAAACAAGCGGCACCACTGTCAGAAGCATGCCCAATATGCCGGTTTTTTTAGGGCCAATCGTGTCCGTCAGAAAACCTAACACAACCCTCAAGATCGATCCGCCGAGCGCAGGCAAAGCGACCAAACTGGCCTTCTGCGCCGCATCAAGCTGAAAATCGCCGGCAATAATGACGGCTAGCGGGCCCAACATGACCCAAATCATAAAGCTGATGTCAAAATACAAAAACGAACTAAACAGCGAACCTTTGTGACCGCTTTGCAAAAACGTCTTTTTCTCCATCTCCGATTCTCCTTTTTCTATTTAAAATATGTCCTAAAATAAAACATGCCTATCCCCTTATTTGCGGCCGCGGCAGGGCGGGACAAACAGAAGGATAGGCATCTTTGCCGAAGCGGCACGACGGTGTGCCGCATATGAACGAAAGTCTTTGACCTACGACCTTGTAGGTCTTATTAAGCATGATTATAATCACGGAAGTATTATATGTCAACTATATTAACATTAATTTTCAGAAAACAATGAGAAAATCGCGTTTTTCTCGATATCGACAAAAATCCAGTTCGCATGTTATATTTTAATCAGATAAAACATAACATATTTTGTTATAAAAGTTATGATGCGATGAGGGAGGGTTGACATGCTTCATTCCTTTTTGCTGATCGATGAATTTCAAACGATACGCAAGCGGCAGCGGATGCATACAGCGTCTTTCGATGAAGAACCGGCGCCTGGAGGCGAGCCTCCGGAAACTGTACCGGAAGCCAAGCTGCGAAACATGGGTTTGCGGGTATATGTCGCTTTGACAGCAAAAGAAATGGCCTCCATGTTGGATCTCGTTGACGCCGTCATCTTATCGGTTCAACCCGAGCGAATGCTTGAATGGAGGAAACAGGTTACCGCCCTGCGGCCCGTTCCGGTTCTGCTGTGGTGCGATCATCTTACCTTTCCGAGCAGCGGATGCAAACTGGACACGGAGCTTGACGGCATGCTCACCGCCACGATGTCGCCCTCGGAGCTGCACTGCTCGCTGCTGCTCGGCTTTAATCAGTTTATAGAACGGCGCGGATGGCAGCAGGAACGGGAGCAGCTGCTTTCCAAACTCGAAGAACGGAAATGGATCGATCAGGCCAAAACGGTGTTATGCGAAGTAAAACAGATCAGCGAAGCCGAAGCATACGATTTTTTACGCAAACAAGCCATGAATGAGCGCAAACGCATCGTTGACGTAGCCACCTCCATTGTCAAAGTATACCAACTGCTGAGAGATCAGAAGCAAGGGGGACGTTAAGCATGATTTCGTTGTTAAAAGAAGTGGGCCGGGGCAAACGCGGCGCCAGAGATTTGACCTATGAGGAAGCGCGCCGCGCCGCAGAGCTGATCGTTACCGGCGAAGCCACACAAGGACAGATAGGCGCATTTCTCGCCGCCGAACGAATAAAAATGGAATCTGCCGATGAAATCCGCGCATTCGTCGATGTGCTGCGCAGCCGTTCCATGCTGCATCCGGTCCCCGGCAGCCTGGACTGCGCCGGTCCGTATGACGGCCGCACAAAAACCTTTATGGCGACAATTCCTACCGCATTTGTGCTCGCTTCCTGCGGCCTGCCCGCAACACTTCACGGCAGCGCGCCGCTGCCGCCCAAATGGGGCATCACAACGCAAACCGTATTACATGAGCTTATTCAACAGATCCGTCAAGCGAAGACGGGTGACTTGCCCATGACCCCGGTCGTCAATGATTCGGAGGAATTCCGGTTTTCCCCCGATGCGTTGATCGGCGCCGCACAGGCAAGCGGCTTTCTTTATGTTTCATCCGAAGACTGGTGCCCTCCGCTCGCCTCGCTGCGCTGCATCCGGGAAGAACTGGGGCTGCGCACCATTTTTAACACAGCCGAGAAGCTGATCCGTTATTCCGACTCCACCTGCATGGTTGCAGGCGTTTTCCATGGCACCGTCTTTGAGAAGCTGGCTAAGCTTGTGATAGAGCTGGGTATCCAGCGGGGCCTCATTATCCAAGGTATGGAAGGTTCGGAGGACATTCCTGTCGATAAAAGCACACGAACTTACCTTATCCGGAACGGATCGAGCAGCTTGTATATCATCGATCCGGAGTATTATGAGCTGCAGGCGGAAGCGCCTGAAGAGGATTGGACCGCTTCCCGGCAAGCGGCAGCCGCTCTTGGCGTGCTGCACGGCAATGCCGACATGCATCACATGAACGCCGTGCTGCTGAACAGCGCCGTTCGCTTATGGATCGGCAGCAGAGCCGACTCCATCGAAGAAGGTATTTACCGGGCGAAAGCGGCGATTGAAGAAGGGGCCGCTTTGCAGGCTTGTTTACGTTGGACCCACGCACTGACCCTCCATGTTAAGAGTCTGTAAAGGCGGTACTTTTCCCCTCAGACAGACTCCCCCGCCTTATCCGGCTGTTGAAAAATGTTCCCAATACATGCACAATAGAGATAGGAATAGCAGACAAAAGCAGCAGCGAAGGTACACCTTACCGCCTCCGCCGCCTCGTATAGATGCCTTAGCGAGGGGCGCGGCGGCGCTTTTTCGCTGCCTGCTTCGAGCTGAAGCCGTCCACTCTAGGAGGAATTGCATGTGCTCTACATCGACAACCGCAATATAACCGACCCTGCGCTGAACTTGGCATTGGAAGAGTATGCCTTAAAGCAGCTTCCCGACAACGATTATTTTTTGTTCTATATTAACGAACCTTCCATTATTATCGGCAAAAATCAAAACACGGTCGAAGAAATCAACCGCGATTACGTGGAACGTAACGGCATCCATGTCGTACGCAGATTGTCCGGCGGCGGTGCGGTTTACCATGATTTAGGCAATTTGAATTTCAGCTTTATTACTAAAGACGACGGCAAATCGTTTCACAACTACCGCAAGTTCACCGAACCTGTCGTAAAGGCGCTGCATCAGCTTGGCGTGCAAGCGGAGCTGACCGGGCGCAACGACATTCAAGTCGGCGAACGCAAAATATCCGGCAACGCCCAGTTTTCCACTAAGGGCCGGATGTTTACGCACGGCACGCTGTTGTTCGATTCGCAAATCGACAGCGTCGCTTCGGCACTGAATGTCAATCCAGAGAAATTCCAATCCAAAAGCGTCAAGTCCGTACGCAGCCGCGTGGCCAACATTACGGAATTTCTGGCTGAGCCGCTGTCGATCGAGCAGTTCAAGCAGCACCTGCTTCATTCGATATTCGGCGGCTCCGAAGCCTCGCGTTACGAGCTGAGCGCCGCCGACTGGGAAGCCGTCCGCGAGCTGGCCGACCAGCGTTATCGCAGCTGGGACTGGAACTATGGAAAGTCCCCTAGCTTTAATATGAAAAGGGCCAAAAAGCTTCCTGCCGGTATGGTCGATGTGCGGTTGTTTGTCGAAGCCGGAGTCATTCGCGAAGCCGCCGTGTTCGGAGACTTTTTCGGCAGGGGCGAAGTTGCGGAATTCGCGGACAAGCTGATCGGTGTCCGGTTTGATACGCAGGCGATTTCCGAGGTGCTGGACAGCATCGATTTAACGTATTATTTCGGCGCCGTTACCAAAGAAGAGCTGCTCGAGCTCTTGCAGTAAACTTAAGGAGGCTCCTATGAGTCCACGCAGGTCAACGCCCCAAACTAAGAAATCGCCCGGCGTCGGGCGCAAACTTGTGCTTACATGTATAGGCGTGGCGCTGCTTGCCTGCGCCGGAGTCATCGCCGCGGAGCGTTACGGATACATCTCCACGCCGCTGAACCCATCCGCAGCGGAGCCGGCCGCTCCGCCCCCTCCAGCCAAAGTCAAAAAGGAAATCGCCGATTTTCATATGGCCGATCTCGATCGTGGATGGATCCAGACTAAAGACGGGGCGCGGATGACCGAGGACAGCGGCGCTCATTGGGCCGATGCCGCGCCTGAGCGGGTCGCCGAGCTGAACGCCGTCAAAGCGGACGAGACGCCGGAGTGGATCAAGGGTGGCATGCCGCCTCAGCCCGTGACGGTAACGGTCGGAACGCAAACTTTTGCCGTGAAAAAAGCGCAGTTTCTGACCGCCAAAATCGGCTGGGCGCTGCTCTCCGGTCCGGCTGATGTCGACGACCTGCTCGCGGTTTCCGCGGACGGCGGCCAAAGCTGGCACGCGGAAGTCACCTCCGATATCGCGGCGGCCGTCGAAGCGGAGCGTAAGCGCATGAAGCGGACTGAACAGGAAGCCGTGCTGTACGTGAGCCAAGATGCCGCCGCCAAGACAGTGGGCTCGGCTTGGACGCTGCTGCCGGACAAAGCCGCTCCCGGCGACGTTGTGCTTGTGCGCAGCAATGAGCCCGGCGAAATCGATTGGGAAGGGAAAAAGTATGCGCTGCAGCCTTTTGGCGCCGGTTACTTTACGTACATACCGCTTTCGATGGCGATCAAACCCGGCAAATATCCGATCGGCTCCGAATCGCTCACAATCGTTTCGAAAAAATTCGAAACACAGTACCTTCAGGTCACCAAGCAGCTTGAAAGCATGAAGCAGGATTCCGCACGCATCGCCGCCGATCAGAAAAAAATCGACTTGGCGCGCAGCCAGTCGAAGCCTGAATTCTTATTCTCGAAGGCGAATTTCATTCAGCCGATCGAAGGTATATTAACGACGCCGTATGGATATACACGTTATGTCAACGGTAAATTCGACAGCTCGCACCGCGCGCTTGATCTTGCCGCCAAGGAAGGCACACCAATCAAAGCGACCAACGACGGCATTGTGGCGCTGGCGGACAGCTTGTATTTGACAGGGAATACCATATATATCGATCATGGCATGGGGCTTTTTTCGCAATATGCCCACCTGTCAAAGCTGATGGTCAAAACCGGCGACGAAGTGAAGCAAGGAGACATTATCGGCCTGGTCGGCACAACCGGATTTTCCACCGGGCCGCATCTGCACTTCACCTATTGGGCGCATAACGTGCCGGTCAATCCGAATCTGTTTTTCGGGACGACGCCGTTTCATTGGAACGAACCGCAGCAGGAGCAGAAGCCTGCGCAAAACACGCCGACTCAAAAGCAGGATTCGAAGCAATAACGCGATCTGAAAGAACGGCTCAAATTAAAAACGAGAGCTGAACCGTCTTCGGAGCTGCGTGTCAATACAGCAGCCATTTATCTCTACTATAAAAAGGAGCCATTTACGATGAA
The DNA here is from genome assembly GCF_004307995.1 of Paenibacillus thalictri. Classification (GTDB taxonomy): domain Bacteria; phylum Bacillota; class Bacilli; order Paenibacillales; family NBRC-103111; genus Paenibacillus_AF; species Paenibacillus_AF thalictri. Next base: position 75,098 of record NZ_SIRE01000016.1, read on the forward strand.
AATCACCTTCCACGGCCACAGCTGCGTGCAGCTGCAAACGTCCAAGCATTCGTTCATTTACGATCCGTTCCTGACGGGAAACCCTGTTGCCAAGCAAGCCGCCGCCGACGTCAAAGTTGACGTCGTGCTGCTGACACACGGGCATAACGACCATGTCGGCGACGCCGAAGCGATCGCCAAGCAAAACGACGCACTTATCGTTGCTCCAAACGAACTTGCCGATTATATGGGCTGGCAAGGCTGCCGGGTACACCCGATGCATATCGGCGGCTCGTATACTTTTGATTTCGGCAAGGTAAAACTTACCCCCGCCCTTCACGGTTCCGGTTATGCGGTCCCGGAATCAAAGCAAATCATTTACATGGGCATGCCTTCAGGTATTCTGCTTTCCGTTGACGGCCTGACGATTTACCATGCCGGAGATACGGCGCTGTTCAGCGACATGAAGCTGATCGGGGAGCTGAACAAAATCGACCTCGCCTTCCTGCCGATCGGCGACAACTTTACGATGGGTCCGGAAGATGCGCTGCTTGCCGCCCAATGGCTCGGGGCCAAAAAGGTCATTCCCGTCCATTACAATACGTTCCCGCTGCTCGCCCAAGACGGAGCGACATTCGCTCAAGCGCTCGCCGCGGTGAACATCGAAGGCATTATTTTACAGCCTGGTGAAAGTTACGAATTATAATACGCCCATAAATATGTAAAAAACACCCCTTATCCGCCTTGAATTCCGTAAAACGTCAGCCGTTTTACGATACAAGGGATTGAGGGGTGTTTTATATGCATTATAAATAATATCCTTTTGTGCTGCGTTCCCATACGAGCAGTCCCGCGCCGATCATGCCGCTCCAATTGCCCTTGTAAGCCGGCACAATCCGCACTCCTTCAAGCAGCGAAGGCATAGCTCGTTCCCGCACGCGGGTGCGAATGCCATCCAGCAGCACGTCTCCGGCTTCCGCCACCCCACCGCCGATGACGATCACCTCGGGATTAAACATGTGAAGCAAAGAAGCGATAGCCGAACCAAGCGCAGTCATCGTCTCCTCCATGATCTGCGACGCCGTTGCGTCGCCGGCCTGCCAGCGGGCGATCACGGCTTTTGCATCCAATTGGTCGTCCACCGATTCACCGAGCAGCTCGCGCATCCTGCGAGCAATGCCGGTGCCTGAGGCAAAAACCTCCAGGCAGCCGATGCTGCCGCAGACGCAGCGTGGGCCCCGCCAGTCGACGGAGATATGGCCAAGCTCGCCAGCTCCGCCCCAAGCGCCGTGGACGAGTCGGCCGTCGACCATAATGGCTCCGCCCACACCGGTACCAAGCGTCAGGCACAGCAGATGTTTGGCGCCTTTTCCCGCTCCCAGTGCCCGTTCGGTCAGCGCCAGCACGTTGGCGTCGTTGTCGACCGCAACCGGGAGACCAAACGCCTCCTGCAGATGGCGCTTTACCTCGGTTCCCCCGTAACCCGGCATCAAGCCGTTGGCGAAGCGGATGCGGCCTGCATGGACATCGACCTGCCCGGCCGTGCCGACACCGATGCCCGCCAGCCGCAGTCCCGGTTCGGCCTGGGTAGCCTCGGCGAGAACCGTTTCGATCACGGCCTGCGCGCGGCCGATCACGCCGAATTGCCGTGCCTGCGTTTCGGCGCTTGCCGTATAAGCGACTTCGCCGCTGCGGTGAATCAGTCCCGCATTGATTTTGGTGCCGCCGATATCTACGCCAACAGCATATTCGGCTTCAGCATCATACATCGCATGAACGGTTGTCACCCGGCTTCCCCTCATTCCGTCATCATTCCGTCACCCTGCGCAGCGCCTGCACGTACCGCGCCGTAATCAGCTGCGGCCTTGTAATGGCGCTGCCGACGACAACATAAGCGGCGCCTGCTTCCAGCGCCTGTGCCGCCGCCTCCGGGGTCCAAATCCGTCCTTCGGCGATGACAGGCACGTTCACCCGGGCACTCAGCTGCCGTACCAATTCGAAATCCGGCGACTCCAGCCGTGGACTGTAAGCTGTATACCCGGACAAGGTCGTGCCGATGAAGTCGGCGCCAAAACGCTCAGCGGCGAGTCCCTCTTCATAAGTGGATACGTCGGCCATCACCGGCCGGCCGGCACGATGCGCATAGGCTATCAACTCCGCGGCGTGCTCCAGCCGCCCTTCGCGGTCGGTCACGTCAAGCGCAACGATGTCCGCTCCGGCTTCGACGATCTCCTTGACCTCATCCAGCGTTGGCGTTATAAAAACGTCCGAGTCCGGGATGACCCGCTTTATCAGGCCAATCACCGGAACGGACACCGCCTGCTTGATCGAACGGATATCGTGCACACCGTTCGTACGGATGCCGATCGCTCCCGCCATGACGGCGGCTTTCGCCATCTTGGCCATGGCATCGCCGCCGTGCAGCGGCTCATCCTCCAGCGCCTGGCACGATACAATGAGTCCCCTGCTTTGAAAAAGCTCGCTTAGCACCATATTTTTTTCATCTCCTCTGTCTTTCCGGGTTAACTTTATCGATTTAACGCTTTAACGTGATTAATAAAACCTTAATTTGTTAATTGTAAAATTATCCCTCTCCCGATTGCAACAAGCTTGCTGCAGGCCCGCCTTCCTCTATAATACCGTGTAGCCGCCATCGATTATAAATACTCCTCCCGTAGCAAAAGAAGAAGCTTCAGATGCCAAATAAACGGCGATGCCCGCCAACTCCTCCGGTTGACCAGGCCGCTTCATGGGAGTGAGATCAATCCATTGTTTGACCATACCGCCATTTTCTTCAAAGTAAGGCCGGGTAAGTTCGGTTTTCATATATCCAGGCGCGATCGTGTTCACTCTGATTCCGTGCTGAGCCCACTCGGCGGCCAAGCTTTTCGTCAGCATGATGACGGCTGCTTTGGATGTATTATAGGCAGCCTGGTGCTGCGGAGTATTCGCGATGATTCCCGACATGGAGGAAATGTTGATGATCGAACCTTTGTGCTGCCGAATCATCACTTTACCGACTGCTTTCGAAACCAGGAACACACTGTTGACGTTAACGTTCATGATTTTCATCCAGTCATCGTTGCTCATATCTTCCGCCTTGACATGCATACTGATGCCCGCATTATTGAAAAGAACATCGATTTTTCCGAATTTGTTCAATACCGTTTCCACCATACGATCGATTTGCTCCGGATTCGTGACATCGACTTCAACGGCGATCGCTTTGATCCCTTCCTTCTCCAGCTCATCAGCCGTTTGCTGGGCAACGTCTAATTGGACGTCTGCGATAACCACCGTGGAGCCCGCTTGAGCTAAAGCCCTCGCGATCGCCTTGCCTAATCCCATCGCCGCTCCCGTAACGATCGATACCTGACCATTTAAACGAAACGCATCGATTACATGCACTTGCAGCACCGCCCTTTCTGCATAACTGATCTGCTTGCGCAGCTTTTCCGCCGATCAGAGCGGTACCATAAACCGTTCTTTTTGGCGAAATAAAGCCCACTCTTTAAAGCCAATCTCCTTTAGGCGCTGCCGCACCGTATCGAAGTCATCGCCAACCCGATCCGGTACATGAGCGTCTGAGCCAAGCGTCAAAGAAACTCCATAATAAAGCGCCCGTTCCAAAAGCTCGTCAGCCGGATACCAGTTGCCGCAGTTTTTCAGTTTGGCGGAGGTATTAACTTCGATCGCGACATCGCATTCACCTATGACCCTCAAGGTCTCGTCGACATCGGGAGTGGAAATACCCGAAAATTCCGGACAATAAGCCCTCATGGCATCGATGTGCCCGAGGATTTGGAACATCCCGCTGCGAGCGGATTGCCGGATCAGCTCATAATAATTTTGTTTGGACCAGATCAGCGTGGTCTCATCCGCTCCGATCCATCTCGTTTTGTCAAAAATGCTCTTTCCTTCGCACCAATGTACAGACCCTATGATGTAATCGAACGGATATTGCTCGTAGATGCTCCGATAAACATCGGCATGCTCCGGAAAAAAGTCCGATTCCACGCCAAGCAGCACTTCGATCTTGTTGCGGTATTCTTCCTTCAGTCTTAGAACCTCGGCCACATAATGCTTAAATTCACTTTTAGCCATCGCAATACCGGGAAACAGCTGATCCGTTTCACTGGCGAAAAAAGGCGAATGATCTGAAATTCCGATCAAATCGAGCCCGCGCTCAATTGCCGCCTCCACGTAGTCGCGAATGGAATCGGACGCGTGTCCGCATCGTTCATGATGAGTGTGAAAATCAAATTTCATGTGAACATCCCCTTCTATTTTGGTATTTATCCCCACCTACAGGACGGTTACTCCTTCAGGGAACCCAACATGGCACCTTTTACGAAATATTTTTGCAACATCGGATACACGATTAAGATCGGCAGGGTCGAGAACAAAATGGCGGCGGCTTTGATCACTTCCGGCGTTTGCAAAGAGCCCGCATCAAAATTTTGGGCATCCATTCCCGAATTGGCATCCCCTTCTACAATTAAGCTTCTTAATTTCAGCTGCAGCGGATGCAAAGGACGCGAACGGATATAAATCAGGGCGGCGAAATAAGAGTTCCACTGGCTTACCGCATGAAACAAAGCAATCGTTGCCAATACCGGTTTCGACATAGGCAGAACCATACGTATAAAAACGCCAAGTTCTCCGCATCCATCGATTTTTGATGCCTCAATGAGTTCGTTAGAGATGCTGCGGAAAAAGGTTCGCATAATAAACACATAATAAGCTCCCAAAGCGCTTGGAATGATCAACGCCCACAACGTGTTGACCAATCCCAAATTTTTGACGACCAGAAAGGTCGGAATAAGCGGCGCAGGGAAAATAAAAGAAAACAAAATGAGTCGTGTCAGCAGTGTGCGACCCGGCATTTGCGGTCTGGCCAGGCAAAAGGATATGGATGAGGTCAACGCCAGGCAAAGAAGCGTCCCGGCAAAGGTGATCCAGACACTGACTCCCATCGCCCGCCACATGTCACCCATTGTGAATAAGGACTTGTATACATCCACATTAAATCCTTTGGGCCATAAATAAACGGCCCTTGCTTCCGCATGCACCGAGCTGCTTAACGAAATCGCAAGCAGATGGATCATCGGCGCGATCATCGTCAAGCTGACGAGGATCATGACGATTCCATTTATCCATTGAAATAACGTATCCGAGCGTTCCCTGATCATACGACCAACCCTCCCTTCCGTTTAGTAAATGCTTTCTCCCGTTGTTTTTTTGCTGAGTTGATTCAGCGAAACAACCATAATCACACTGATCGCCGCCTTAAATATGCCTATGGCTGTCGTATAGCTGTACAGTCCGCTCAATAAACCGGCCCGGTAAATGTAGGTATCGAAGACTTCACCGACTTCTTTATTCAGCGGGTTGACGAAAAACAATACCTGCTCCACATTGGCATCAAGCAGATGACCGATGCGCAGCAACAGCAACACAACGATGGCGGGCATCAAACAAGGAATCGTAATGCTGAACATTTTCCTCCAACGTCCGGCCCCGTCTATATTAGCCGCTTCATACAAGCTTGGATTGATCCCTGTCAGCGCTGCCAAATAAATGATCATCGACCAGCCCACTTCTTTCCAAATCCCGCCGGTGATAACAACGCCGAAAAAATACCGGGGTTCCGTTAAAAACGATACCGGACCGATCCCCATGCCTTTTAATATGGCATTAAATACACCGTCCAAGGACAAAATCTCCAGAAAAATGCCGCCCACGATAATCCAGGATAAAAAATGCGGCAAGTAAAGCAGTGTTTGCACCCAACGTTTGAATGCGACCAATCTGATTTCGTTTAAAAACAAAGCAAGGATCAGAGGGGCCGGAAATCCGAAAAAGATCGAATACAGCCCGAATTTCAATGAATTGCGCAAGATGATTAAAAACTCCGGATACTGAAACATGTATATAAAATGATCCAGGCCGACCCACTTGCTGTTGAAAAACCCGGTAAACAAAGTAAAGTTTTGAAAAGCAATGATGTTTCCGGCGATGGGAATGTACTTGAATATAATAAAATGGAGCACTCCCGGCAGCGCGATAAGCAGCAAAACAAGAGAGTCTGTGAACCTGATCTTTTGCAGCAATTTAATGCCCCTTTCCGTTAACGGTATAAAAAGGGGACTCCCGCCCAAAATTCCGGGAACAGGGAGCCCCTCGCGCCTGTCGCAGAGCTATTTTTTCTTCTGGTACCATTCTGTAGCTTCTTTGATCGCCTGTTCGCCTCCGCGCTGCTTCCAATCGTTTACGAATTTCTCGAAGCCGGTATCCAGATCTTCTCTGCCGACAACCCATCGTACGAAACCGTCGCTAAACAAGCTTCCGGCTGTTAAATTCGGAGTCAGCTCAGGATGTCCGTCCAGCGCTTTCAGAACCGGCATTCCTAAGGAAGCATGTTTATATACCGCTGATTCCGCATCGGCATATGCCTTTAATATTTTTTTGCTGTCGGGAAGTGTACTGATTACTTTAGGGTTTGTTATGCCGATTTCCCTAAAGTTCAGATTTTTTTGAAAAAACTCATACGCATTGTTTTGACTGTTGGCAGGAGCGTTTGGATCGTATTTCACTTGCCCGTTTTCTTCGGTATAATTATGGCCTTTCACACCGAAAGCAAAAAATTGATCCGCCTCAGGGCTGCTCCATGCCCAATCCAAAAATTGAATCACTTCTTCCGGATTTTTCGTGTTAGCCGGTATGACCCATACGAAGTCGACTTGTTCATTTTCCAGATCAACATAAGACTCGCCTTTCGCGCCTTTTAGTGGTGCAGCCATCGTAATTTTCGCATTTGGTTGGTTCAAATATTTGGATGCGCCGTCAAATCTCACATAATGATCCACCAGGGCCGTGAAAGCCCCATATTGCCCCTTATAAATTTCAGCTGTGCGCTCCGCTTGCTTTTTCGTCGCAAAATCTTTCATAATGTAACCGTTGTCATAAAGCTTTTTGTAAAAAGCTACAGCTTCCTTCATCTGGGGTTGAATCACATCCGGCTCCATACGTCCGTTGCGTAATTGCCAAGCACCCGGTCTCACCCCAAACGCTCCGCTTAAAATATCGCTATATTCAAGATTGTCGTTTAAAGGCAATACATATTCATTGTTCGGATCGCCATCCTTATTCATATCTTTCTGCTTGACGCCTTCCGCGTATTTCAGAAATTCATCCAACGTTTTCGGAGGCTCCATTCCCAATTCATCCAGCCAATCTTGACGATAAAACATCATGCGGGTTGCAGGCCATCCTGATAAAACCGGAATCCCGTACGTTTTGCCATTTTTCTTCACCCTTGGACTATCCCAAGAAACCTTCGGGATTTTGGCTTTGAGATGAGGCCCATACTTATCGATCAGCTCGTCCAATTGCAGAAACACGCCTTGATCTACAGCGCCCCGGTGGACAGACGAATCGATACTATCCGTACGAACCAGGTCGGCCAAATCTCCGGAAGCGAAGCGGAGCGCCAACTGCTGCTTAAAGTCGTTTCCGCCTCCCCATGTAAGAAAGTCGTATTTAACGTTGCGGCCAGCCAAGCGATTGATCTCGTTATAATAGATTTGATGGTCGCTCACCGGTCTTTGTGTGGCGAACACTGCATCGGCATGGGTAAGCAGGACGGTAATATCTCTCTTTTTCATTTCGGTATTTTTAGCGCCTCCCGCTGACGACTCCCCTGAATGATTATTGCAAGCCGTCAAACACAAAGCGGGAATTAACACCAAAGTTGCGACGATTCGTTGTTTCATTTACCAATAACCTCCCCCAACTTATGTAAAAATGAACAGGGCCCTCTGCTCATTATTATTGTAACGGGACAAAGTGCGAATTCACATGCATATACTAACGAAATTATGTCAATTCTCATCATGAACCAAAAAATCCGCACTTTTTCGATAAGCTGTCGGTGAAAAACCGGTTTGCTTTTTAAATATTTTTGAAAAATGGGAGTAGTCCTCAAAACCGACGATCAGTCCGATTTCATATACTTTGGCGAATGGCTGCAGCAGCAGCGACTTGGCACGATTGATTCTTATTTTCGTCAAATATTGGAGGAATGATTCCCCGGTCGTCTTCTTGAATAAACTCCCAAAATAATTTGCGGACAATCCGCAATAATCCGCCGCATCCTTTAGCGATAAGCGCGGATTATCGAGGTGCTGCTCGATGTAGGCCAAAACATCTCTCATCATATGACGTTGGCTCAAAATCATGCGGTTTGCCCGAACGGACTCCATCAGATCGGTCATAATGGCGCGAATATGTTCGTAAATCGCCAGCCAATCGCTTGTATGATTCCAATCGACGGCGGACGGAAGCGTTATGGCATTGTGGCTAACCAACTCCATCCGCTCGCAAAAAAGCGAAAAATAATGACGGTATTTCTTCGCCATAAAACTTGTGTCTTCGCTTGCTTCCGCTTGAAGATCTGCCTTCATTCGTTCTAATTCTGCGTTAAGCTCCTCTTCCCGGATATTCCATATCGCCCGCGCAGCTTGTTCTGCGTAAGCTTTACTGTCCAATACCCATTTGTTCCAATTCGCATTGTGCAAACCTTCTTGCGACAGACGAGTTTTAATTTTATTCAGGATCGACAGAAGGTTCTCATAATGGATCGGTTTAAGCAAATAATCGGTTACGTGATAACGCAAAGCCGATCTCGCATATTCGAAATCCGCGTAGCCGGAAACAATCACGAACTCCGCCGGACTATGCCTTGCGCGTAATTCATGAATCAAGGCAAGCCCATCCATTACAGACATACGAATGTCTGTAATAATAATGTCCGGTTGGTGATATTCCGCCAAAGCAAGCGCTTCCCGCCCGTCATCAGCTTCCGCTACTACGACAAATCCTTCCGCTTCCGTTTCAATGACACTCCGCATACTCATTTTGATCATCCGCTCGTCATCGACAATTAAAACTTTGATCAATGCTCTCCGCCCCTTTTATAAAATAATATACAATCAGAAGTGGTATATGGAATTTTGATTTCCATTTCTGTTCCCATCTCGTCGGAACGCAAAATATGAAGCCCGTAAGGAGCACCGAAAGCCAGACGCAGCCGGTTGTGCACATTCCATAAACCAATTTTCTGCGAGGAATGAAGGGATACATCCATTACGTTATTTTTTTCTGAATGAAAAGCGGCATTGTAACGCGCCGCGACCCCCGCCCCCATTCCTTTTCCCCGGTCCGTCACCCTCAAGGAAAAATATGGATCACTCATGCACCCGGATATGACAATGTCCGCGGGATGGAGGCCATGCCTTTCATAACCGTGAATGATCGCATTCTCAACAATAGGCTGGACAATGAGACGAAACAAACAAACCATACTTAGATGTTTCTTTTCAAGATCAATCGTTACCCTCATGTTAGCATATCGTTCCTGCTGAATATTCAAGTAATTCGTTATATGGTTGATTTCATCTTCCAGCAGCACAAGCTGGTGCGGATTGCTTACGCTATATCGAAAAATGCTTGCTAAATATTGCGTCATTTGACATATTGGCTTGATCTTGGCCAGCGTAGCGTATGAATTAATAATTTCCAAGCTGTTGTAAAGGAAATGAGGGTTAATTTGCGACTGCAGCGCCTGGAAAGTGGATTCCTTATGCCTCAGCTCCATTTCTTTTTCTTTCATACGGGACAAATGAATAATTCCGACTAAACGTTTAATATCCACAAGCATTTTGTTGAAGATAATAAAAGCGAATATAAGAATCATCCCGCCGATCATTAAAGTAATGACATGCAGGTGAGACAAATTACCGATGACCTCTTTGATCGGAATCTCGGAAACAATCGTTAGTCCGGTCGAATTTGAAGTCTTATACATGACGATTCGTTTTCCGGTCTCTCCTTGAATAATAGACTGCCCAACCCCGGAGTTTATTTCCTGCACCAAGGACTGGGGAATCTCTGTGCCCCATTTATTCGGGTCCCGATGGTACATAAACCGGTTGCTTGAATCTACAATAGCGATGTAACCCTCTTTGCCAAAAGCAATATCATCCGTCATCTTCACTATGGAATCGATGGAAAACGCCACCAATAGCGCTCCTACCGGACGATAAGTCGTATTATCGATAATAGTTCGATAAATTAGAATGGCATTGTAAGCATTCGACTGGCGGACGCCCACGATGTTATAATTGCTCTCCATTCCTTGCAAGTCGCGAAAACTCGGGCTTATATCACCTACAAACAAGTTTCCGAATGTATTGTCTTTGTGCGAATATAAACCAAACCCAACGATATCCTTACGTCTGTACATAATATTGAGATACAATTCCCGGTGAATCCGCTCTTTCAACTGAAACATCTCATAGTCGTTTCCCGGTTCCAGCTTTACAAACTCCTGAATGAGCGGATTTCCCGGGATGGTTTGAGTATCGGCTTTAATTTCGGCAAAGTATTGATCCAATTGATTGTTCAGTTGGGAAAGCAGCTTCCCATTATAATAAATAACATTATTTTCCATTTCCTTTGTCGAAAAAGCGTACCAGATCAAACCTAAAATAAATAAAGGCATGCAAAAAAAGCCGGCAAAAAAGAGGTATTGTCTTTTCTTTATAGATAACTCTCGAAAATATTTGAACAAATCACATGTCTCCTGTCTTCATTATTATTTAAGCGCTTTCATTTCGCTTCAACAAATAAATGCCCTGAATGTGAGCCCCTTGTGATCCTATTGTAAAGGAAGTTCATGTTTTCATCAACGGGCCGCAATGCTCTGGAACAAGGTGATTCCATTTTCCAGACATTCTGACAACAAATAGCTCCGATTCAAATCGAACCGAAGCTGATTGTTTTATGAAAATGAACGCTTAATTGCCCACAGACTTTATCTTGTTCTGCGCTCCCTCTGCGACATGTACCTCCGGATTCACCCTGTATGGCAGCGGTTCGCCTTTTAATCCGGCCAATATGTTTAGGGCGGCGATTTCGGCCATTTTCAATCGGGTTTCCACTGTGGCGCTGCCAATATGCGGCAGCATGACGACATTGTCAAGAGCAAACAAAGGATGATCCGGCCGAATCGGCTCTGTCTCGAAAACGTCCAGCCCCGCTCCCCATATTTGCCCTGTTCTTAATGCTTCTATCATGGCTGCCTCATCGACATTGGTGCCTCTTGACGTATTGATAAAGATGGCATTTGGTTTCATTAAGGCAAACTCTCTGGCGCCGATCATTCTGAATGTCTCTTTAGTGGAAGGAGCCAGCATCACGACATAATCGGACCGCTTAAGCAGCTCATCAAGAGAACAATAAGCTGCTCCCAACGCTTGTTCGGCCGTTTCCTTTCGGCTGCGGTTGCAGTAGAGAATGTTCATTCCGAATCCGCGGGCTCTCCGAGCTACTCCTTCGCCGATTCTTCCCATGCCGATAATCCCTATCGTAGCGCCATATACGTTTTGACCGGTAAGCAGCATCGGCCCCCAAGCCTTCCATCTATCTTCCCTGATAAAAGCCATTCCCGCAACAACTCTTCTTGCGGTTGCCAGCAGCAATGCAAAGGTTAGATCCGCCACCGCTTCCGTCAACACTTCAGGAGTATGGCCAACCGGAATTCCCCTGCGGGTAGCTTCCGCTACATCGATATTGTTGAAACCTACGGCCATTGTACTGATCACCTTTAAGCGCGGGGCCGCGTCCAGAAGCTCCCGGTCGATCCGGTCGGTTACATTGGTGAACAAAGCGTCGGCGTCCGTTATTTGCTCCATCAACTTATGGCGGGATATCGGTTCATGTTCATCCGGCCACATGTAAACATCGCAATGCTCCGCAAGCAACGCGACGGTGGAGTCCGGCATTTTTCGCGTAATCACAACTTTCATTGCTTTTATCCTCCCATGACTCTTGAAGAGCAAGCTGAAGCTTCTAAAATGCCGCCTCCAAAAGAGAGATCATCCCGTCCCGGTTAGGTGTCCGCGGATTGTTTCGAATCAGCCTGTCAATTTTGAGCGCTGAATCCGCAACTTCCGGAATCGTTTCGCGCTTCAGCCCGATGGATGAAAGTTTGGTAGGCAGCCCTATCGATTCCAGCAGCTCCATCACTTTGCGAACGACAAGCGCCGCCACTTCTTTATTCGTCAAATGATCGCAAGGCAGAGCCAACGCATGAGCGATGCTGCGCATTTTTTTCGGCTGAGCTTCAGCGTTAAAACTCATAACATAAGGAAGAAGAAGTCCTGTCAGCTCGCCATGAGGCGATTTGGTCAATCCGCCCAACGGGTAAGCGAGCGCATGCGCAGCCGCCGTACCCGCATTGGAGAAAGCCATTCCCGCAAGCAGGCTGCCCTGCAGCATGTTGGACCTCGCTTCGATATTTGCGCCTTGCTGAACGGCTACAACCAGATTGCGGCAGATCAATTGTATGGCCTGCAGCGCCAACGTGTCGCTTATAGGGTTCGAGCCTTGGAACAATATTTCGCCTTCCGCCCGGATATATTTGAAATCGGTAGCCATATAAGCTTCAACAGCATGAGCCAAAGCATCAATGCCGGAACAAGCCGTCACATACGGCGGCAGCTCGACGGTCAGCTCCGGGTCAAGCAAGGCGATTTTGGGACGAAGAAAGTTATTGGAGATGCCTACTTTGATATTGTGCTGCGTATCGGTAACAACGGCAACGGAGGTGACTTCCGAACCGGTCCCTGCCGTCGTGGGAATCGCAATAAGCGGCGCTATGGCATGGGGGATGGCGTTTTCCCCGAAATACTGCCTCGGATGCCCCCCATGCTCCAGCAGCAAAGCTACGATTTTGGCCAGATCGATACTGCTCCCGCCGCCCAAACCGATGATCGCATCGATATTCATCTGTGATTTGGCAAACTCGAAACATTCGACAGCTTTCTCGATAGGCGGTTCCGGAATCGCTCCATCGTACACAATCAGCTCATATTCCCAAGATTTCAGAAGTTGTTCAACCCGGGACAAAATGCCGCTTTTGACAATACCCGGGTCTGTGATCAACAACACATGTTTGGCTTTCAAACTTTTCAGAGCGGCATCCAATCGCTGAATCGAGCCGTTCCCAAAAATAATCCGTTCCGTCGAAAAAAAATCCCAATAATTTCTCACGGCAGGAGCCCTCCGTTAACATTAGAGTTCAATGACCACGATTCGTTCTTCGGTCATCTCTTGTACCGCATAAGAAGGACCTTCTCTTCCAATTCCGCTGTCTTTGACTCCGCCATAAGGCATAATGTCCGCCCGGAACGAAGATGAATCATTAATAATGACACCGCCGAATTCCAGCCTTTTGGCCGCAGACAGAGCCAATTGCAAATTGGATGTAAATAAACCGGCCTGTAAACCGAAGTCCGAATCATTGGCAGCTTCAATCGCCTCGTCGATGCTGTCATACGGAACGATACTGACAAGCGGGGCAAACACTTCCTGGCAGACGACTTTCATCTCGGGAGTTACGTCTGTCAAAATCGTCGGCTGCAGCAGCGCTCCCGTCCGTTTTCCTCCGAAAACAACACGCGCTCCTTGACTCACCGCTTCCGTAATCCATTCTTCGACACGCGCCGCTTCTTTTTCGGCAATCATCGGGCCTACGTCGGTTTCCTCCTGCTCCGGATCCCCAACCGCCAGGCCGCCGGCGAAAGTTACGGCTTTAGCTACAAATTCATCGTAAATATCTCGATGAACGTAGATGCGCTGGACGGAAATACAGGCTTGCCCATTATTGGTAAAACCCCGGCTGACACAAAGCCTAACCGCCTTTTCCAAATCCGGCGCGTCTTTGTGCACGATGTTGGGAGAATTGTTGCCGAGCTCTAAAGTCACCTTGCGAATGCCCGTCGAATTTTTAATCTGCTTGCCGACGCTTGGGCTTCCGGTGAACGTATACATGTTAATTCGCTTGTCCTCTAACAAATATTTGCCTATTTCTTGACCGGAACCGTTAACGATATTGAGATACCCGTCAGGCAGTCCGGCTTCTGCCAATATTTCGGCCATTCTGAACGAACTCAGAGGGGTATACCCGGCCGGTTTCAACACCACGGCATTTCCGGCCGCAATCGCCGGCGCAACCTTGTGAGCCACTAAATTTAACGGAAAGTTAAACGGCGTAATCGCACATATTACCCCTACCGGCACTCTGATCGTAAAGGCCAGCTTGGAGTTATTGCCCGGCTGTCCCTGGATCGGAATTTCGCTGCCGCCTATTCGTTTGGCTTCCTCCGCAGAAGCGATAAACGTCTGAATACAGCGGTCGACCTCCTGCCTGGCGTCTTTTAACACTTTGCCGCATTCCTGAACTATGGTTGAAGCGATCTCTTCTTTTTGCCTGCGGAACCATTCGGCGGATTTCATTAAAATTTCATAACGTTCATAAGGAGCCAGCGCTTTCGTTCGGACAGCGCTCACCGCATGTTCAACCGCAGCGCCAACCTCCTCCCTGGAAGCTTTCGCAACCCTAGCAATCACTTCATTCGTAAACTTATGGTACACCGGGAATGTCTCGTTTGCTTCCCACCATTTTCCACCGATAAAATTCCCATATATTTTTCCGGTCATGCTTGCCTCTCCTTATCGCTGTAAATTCGCACAAATGCCGATGCTTGTGTCAGTCGACCCGGTGCGCTTTGATGAAGTCGCTTCTGACTTCCGTGCCCATGCCCGGAGTATCCGGCAGCAGCACCTCGCCATCGACCATTTGGAGCTGAGTGGCCATCATGTCGTTTTCATGTTTTAAGCTGCCGCTTTCCAAGTAGATCGCGTTAGGGATCGCGCAAAGCATATTCACATTAGCCGGACCCCCGCCGTGGCTGGCAATATGCAATCCTGCCGCATCCGTAATGGCCCCGATTTCCAGCCATTCCGTCGGCCCGCCGGCCCGCCGGTTATCCGGCTGATACACGGAAGCGGCGCCCGCTTTTACCGCATCGTAAAATTGATGTTTGGAATAAAAATTTTCACCGATCGCAATCGGGATATCCAATGCCTGCACCAGACGGGCGCTGTTTTCTTTATGCTGCGGAATCAACGGTTCCTCCAGCCAGCGGATGCCCAGCTCCTGATATGCCCTTCCCCGTTTTATCGCTTCCCGTTCATCGAAGCCTTGGTTGGCGTCAACCATAATCGGGAACGCCGTCCCTAATTCCTTTTGTACGGCCTTGATCCGCTGAATGTCGTCTTCCAGGGAATAACGCCCCACCTTCAGCTTGATCGCTTTAAACCCTTCTTCGGCCACGGCAAGACACCGCACGATAAAATCTTTCTCCCCTCCGTAGTACCAGCCGGCCATCGAATACGCCGGTATGCGGTCTCTGCAAGCTCCCAGCACTTTGGCCGTCGGCAGGTTCATCGCTTTGCCTACGATATCCCACAAAGCTATATCAATCGCCGACACGCCAAAGTGAGCCAAACCTTCAACACCGTGATAGTCGGCGACACCCCACAGCTTTTTGCGGATTTGGCGGGTGAAGAACGGATCCTCGCCAATGATGATGGGAGCCAGTTCCTTCTCCAGCAGCATTTTTAAAATATCGGCCGTCGGTTTCCCTCTGCCAATATGGGTTGTAGCGTATCCAACAATACCTTCGTCCGTAAATATTCTCGTTACAACGGTTCTTCCCGCATCATACGTGTGCAAAGCGTCGCTGGCCGGATTTTTCACTTCAACTTCCAAAATAATCGCTTCGAGTTTGGCAATTTTCATTACAAATTCCTCCTCAATAGGTTGCTGGAATGTGTATTGCTTTATTTAATCCCCGACGAAGCTACGCCGTCGACTAAATACCTCTGAAAAAAAACAAATACCGTAAACAAAGGGATCAACGACAGCATGGACATGGCGAACAGCTGGCTGTATTCCGACTTGCCTTCTCCCGACGTAATAAATAAACTTAAACCCAGCGATACTGTAAATTTCTTCACTTCGCTAATATAAATCAACGGGTGCAAAAAATCGTTCCAAGTGGATATCGTCGTAAAAATCATCGCCGTCACCAATACCGGCATGGACATCGGCAGGATCAGCCTGGTATAAATCTGGAATCGGTTACAACCGTCAACGGTCGCCGCATGATCCAGCTCTTTAGGCAAGCTGCGTATAAATTGAATCATCAAATAAATGAAAAACGCATTTACGGCAAAAAACCGGGGAACCAGCAGCGGCAAATACGTGTTGATCCACTCGAATTTATTAAACATAATGTACTGCGGAATGAGCAGCACATGCTCGGGAATCATAATCGTCATTAACATAATGCCGAAAAACAGCTTTTTTAACGGAAAATCCATTCTGGCAAACGGATACGCCGTAAGCGAGCAGCTCATCACATTGCCGATAATCGATATCGCCACGATAAAAAAGGAGTTTTTGAAAAAAATCGCGAAGGAAGCTCCCGAAAAACCGGACCAGCCCTTGATGTAGTTATCCAGCGTCATTTTTCCCGGCCATAAGCTCATATCGGCAAGGATGTTCAAATCCGCGCGAAACGAGCTGACCAGCATCCAAAGCACCGGATAAAACATGACAAATGCGAAGAGAATGACCACAGCATGGAACATAAATGCGTTGAATCCCTTTGAAGCAGTCATGTTTGGTTTCCTTTCTTATTCCATATAATGTACCCATCGTTTCGATGTCCAGAAAGTGACAAGCGAAAACAATCCGATAATCACCATCAAGAGCCATGCCATAGCGGAAGCAAATCCCATCTGATAGTTCTGGAACCCTTGCTGGTATAAATATAACGTGTAAAACAAGGTCGATTTCACGGGCCCCCCGGAGCCTCCGCTCACAATATACGCAGGTGTAAATGCTTGGAAGGTAGCGATAATTTGCATAATCAGATTAAACAATACAAAAGGAGTAATCAAAGGCAACGTAATGTGGAGAAACCGGCCTATCCTGCCGCTTCCGTCCATCGCGCAGGCTTCGTACAATTCCTTAGGAATTTGCTTTAAACCCGCCAGAAAAATAATCATCGGCGAACCAAACTGCCATACTTTCAACAATACGATGGTAAACAGCGCGGTTTCGGGACTGGCGATCCAGCTTGATGTTTGTATATCAAACAGCCATAACAATTGATTAAGCAGCCCCTCCGCGCCAAAAATTTGCCTCCACAATAAGGCGATCGATACGCTTGCTCCGATCAGTGACGGGATATAATACAAACCCCGATACAGATTTACGGCACGGCTCATGCTGTTGCTAAGCAGAAGGGCAAGCGCCAAGGCGGCAATCAGTTCCAGCGGGACGCTCAGAAACACATACTTGAAAGTCACTTTAAGCGATGTGTAAAACGTATCGTCGGTAAATATATGGTAGTAATTTTGCAGCCCCGTCCAGACGGGCGTATTAAACATATCGTAAGAAGTAAACGACAAATACAATGAAGCGACAAGCGGAAATAAACTAAATATCAGCAGCCCGAGAAACCACGGCGTCAGAAATAAATAGGCGATCCCGTAATCTTTGAATTTCATGCGACTCTCTCCTAATTGGAGCAGCGGCAAGCTTGGCCGCTGCCCCATCGCTTGTTTGTCCGCGTCATCCATTTAGCGTTTCAACAGCTTCTCCGCTTCGGTAAAGAAAGCATCGACCGCTTGTGTGATTGTTTTTTTCTTGTAGGCGATTTGCTGATTTTGATCGGCAATTAATTTATTGACGGCGTTGCTGGCGACCGGGAACGGAACGGTGGAGGTTGCATTTTTGCTGACCGCTTTCTGATAATCGCTGACCGCTTTCATCGCCGGACTTAACGTCGGTTCCAACTCCTTCATGACTTTCGTTTGTCCGACCGGGCCATAAAGCAAGCCGAACTCTTTGGCTGCGCTCGCATCATTAGCGAACAGATTGATAATACGGGCCGTTTCCTCCGGCACTTTGGATTTTGTATAAATGCCCATATATACGCCGGCAAGCTGATCGTAGGAAGTGCCGCCTTTTGTCTGCGGCATTCTGACAATGCCTAGCTGGTTGTTCTTCATAATCTCCTGCGCAAGCGCAAACTGGTTGGACGCGCCCATTCTTACGGCTACCTTGCCGAGGCCAAACAATCCTTCCGCTTCAGGTTTGCCGTCGTATTCCGCCGAGATGTCAGCAGGGGGAATACCGCCCTTCTGCCGCAGGTTATCCCATACCGTATACCAGTCGGCCATATCTGCTTTTTCAAAGCCAAGCCCGCCATTTTCGCTATACAAATCTTTTCCCCGCTGCTTCAAGAAAGCCTGAAACTGGTTGATCGATCCGCCCAAATCAACGCTTCCCCATGTGCCTTTATCCAGCTTGCCGGCAAGTTCAATCATCGTCTGGGAGAACTCATCCCATGTCCAATCAAAACTCGGCTCCTTGACTCCGGTTTTTTTGAACATATCCTTGTTGTAGAATGAAGCCAGAATCGAGTTCCCTTGCGATACCGTCAGCAGCTTGCCGTCGACTTTACCGCTTTCTACAATCGCCGGATCGAAGTCCTTCAGGTCAATGACACCTTTATCTACATATGGCTTCAAATCCAGAAGCTGGCCCCGCTTGGCGTAGTCATACAGCGTATATAATGTGAAAATCATTAAATCCGGGGCGTTGCCCCCGGCCGTTTGGGTATTTAATTTCGTATAATAATCGTTGGATGAGGCGAACTCCCTTGTAATTTTCAGATCGGGTAATTTTTTTTGAATTTCGTCAAAGGTGGATTGATAAATTTTGTTGCGCTGCGCATCTCCATACCAGCTGACTCTGACCTCCTTGACTTCGGTTTTGGCTGGACTGGCCGGTGCCGGACTGGTTGGAGCTGGATTCCCAGCGGGGTTATTCGTGGTGTTTGCTGTGGTGGTAGAGGGTGCTTGTGAGGTGTTGCTGCTTGAACATCCAATCATAGTTGTCGTTAAACAAGTGATCAACAACAGGGAAACTGATTTCGCCTTCATGTTTACCTCCTGATTAATATGATTTTGATTGGCTTTCGCAACTAAAGAACCGCCCTTCATATTGGTTTAAGTTAAATTCATCACCTCCTGACCGTCGTATACTTGCCAAACGATAACTGATAACGCTTACAAAATTGTTTCAAAAACACAATCAGTGAATCCGTTTTTCAAACAGCCGGCTTTTTGCGTCTTTAATATGGTTGATCACGGCTTCTTCAGCGCGGTATATGTCTCGCAGACGTATCGCCTCGATAATATCCTGATGTTCGGCGGAGGCTTCCTGCTGATCCACTTCACCCCTCATATGATAAAAACGCGCGATATGCAGATGGCAATGCATGCCTACATAAGCATCGGTTAGAAAAGAATTACCGGCCGCATTCACCATCAAATAATGAAACTGCTGGTCCAACTGATTAAACTCCAGAACTTCCTTATAGCTGCCGCCCATGCGGATGGCTGAAATTCGCTCCGTAAGCGGTACCATTTCATCCAGTACTTGCAATCGCCCGGATCGGATCACACTTCGGACCGCTTGCGTTTCGATTAATATACGCGTCTCCAGCATATCCGTCATACGTTTATCATCCAAAACTCCGCTGACCCGATAACCCTTATTCGGTTCAAAAATAACCAGCTTCTCCGAATGCAGCCGGGATAAAACTTCTCTTAGCGGAATCGGACTGACATTTAATTCTCTGGACAGCTGGTCGATGTTAATTTTCTTCTCGGGGGATAGTTCCCACCCAAAAATCTTCTCCTTCAAGTAGTTGTAGATATACTCGGTTCGTATGACTTTGTCCATGTCCGTATCTTTCTGCACGTAACTTCCTCCCGTACACGCATAACTAAAGCTTAAAATCAAATATGATTACAAACAAAATCTTAAAATATAATATACGATATGTCAACGAAAAATTGGGTTTATATCCAAAAAAGACCTAAAAACCTTACTAATCACTTCATAAAACAGAAACCATCAATAAAATCGTATATTATAATGAAATTTAACGTATATGATAAAAAGGCTTGGCGACCCCGTAGATAAAATGAATCTCCGGTGACCCAAGCCAATGGGAACGGGAACATCTCCCATCAAATATAATTCGAAATCTCCACCAAGTTGCCGTCCGGATCCCTGACGTACACCGACCCGATCTCCCCGACAGCGCCGGTGCGTTTCACCGGGCCTTCTTCGATAGGTACGCCCAGCGAGTTCAAGTGCTGAATAACTTCATGCAGCGGCGTTTCGCTGATCAGACAAAAATCGCCGGAGCCCGGCGTCGGCTTCTCCGCATGCGGCTTAAATTCATGCCCGGCTTCATGCAGATTGATTTTTTGCCGCCCGAATACAAGCGCTTTCCGGTTCTGTCCGAACACAACCGCCTCCATGCCAAGTACGGTCGTGTAGAACTCGACCGTTTTGTCGATATTTCCGACAGTAAGCACAAAATGGTCCAATCTGTCGATTTTCATCTTATTCCCCCCTTGCGAAAATGGACTGCAAATACCGGGCCACGCCATTCTCCTTATTGCTGCCGATAACCCCGTCGGCCAGCCGGAGCAGCTCGGGATTAGCATTGCTGACCGCATATTTCTCGTCCGCCGCTTCAAACATCGGAATATCGTTCAGATTGTCGCCGAAACAAACGATCTTATCGAAGCCGCATGTCTCTTTGACAAACAAGACGCCGTTTTTCTTCGTCGCATGGGAGCTGGAGATTTCCAGCCAATGATACCCCGGCGCATAAATATCCGGACCGTAATGGCAGACACATGCGGATTCGTCTTTGTACGTTTCATAGGCGGCTTGCAGCCTTTCGGGAGTATCAATGACGTTCATGCTGATGATGCGCTCATGCAAGCTTTCGCTGTAATCTTCGGTAAGCCGGAACCGCTGGTCCCCGTTTCCGAGCCGATTGCCGATATAATCCGCTTCGCTTTCGTTATGGATCCCGCGGTAATATATTTTCGGCTGGCCCGACAAGTCGATCGTATACACCAGCGGGTTGAGCTGCTGCTGCAAATAAGTGGCAAGTATCTGGGCCGCAAGCCCATTCGGTAAATAATTGCTTTGAATGCGGAGCTGCCGCTGCATATCGTAAATAAATACGCCGTTCATCAAAACAACCGGCAGCTCCAAGCGCAGTCCTTGAACAATGTCTTTGACGGAATCGATCGACCGGGCCGTCGCAATTGTAAACGGCATGCCTTGATCAATCAGGCCGTTTAATATGCGGGCCGCTTCGGGCTCCAGCTTCTTGTCGTCGTTCAGCAGCGTTCCATCCAAATCGGAAACATACAGTGTTTTCATCTCGTGCGCTCCTCCTTTTATGGTACTTCCGATTATACCATGAACTGGATACAGCAAATCCCAAAATATATCAGCACAAAAACCCCCAATAGCGGGGGTTAAAAGTCGGAACATAGGTATGTTACCTCATCTTATTACATTATTTCGGCTGCTTTGTTGCGCAAAGACTCAAGCGTCAGCTTGCCGGAAGTTTCTCCAAGCTTGAACAAATTTATGATCGCCAGTTGTTCCTGCTCAATTGCTGCCGGAAACCCTTCGATCCACGATCCGGATAACACAAGTCCGTCGGCCAGCTTTGGATTCGTCAGCATGCCGCGGCCCAGCTCTACCGGCGTTCCGTGAGGATCATCCGGATTCCGATCCAGCAATACGGCGGCACAGCCGTTATCTTCTCCCTCCGCTGCCAACGTGCATTCCGGCGTGCTCCAGACGTCATCGGCGATATAAGTAAGCACCCCGTCCGCCAGCTCCGGTGCATGATTACGCAAAATGGACAAGGATGCGTCCACCAGGCCGGACCATTCATCACGACGCAATAAGCGCGCGATTTCAAGCGACACCCTCCACTCACCCGGCCAAAAGGTAGGCTCGCACGTCACGTTGACGCTGCCGTATTCATCGTGAATATAACTGAACTCCCGCCGGCTCATTTCCGGCACGTTATTGTACAATAACCGAATCATAGAGCGGCCGCTCGTATTTTCCACCGCTTTGAATACGGACCGGCTTATTTTTCCGTACATAGAAGCGTCGATCACATGGGGTGCGCGAATGAAGCCGTATCCCGATTTAGAGGCGACTTCCAAACCGCGAATTTTTCCGCCTTCCAGCGCGATGCCGGATGCCCATACTTGAAACAAAACGTCCGCATGAGCCTCATCCAGCATATCGTCGAAGGCAGCCGCCGCACAATTGGTATCCAGCTTGCCGTCAAACCATCCCTTGCGTTTCTCCAGATGCGCAAGCAGCGATACGGCAGCAGGAACATCCGGGAACCGCGACAGATCGACAAACAAATTCCTGGCTCTTACAATCTCTCTCCCCAGCGAACCGGTAGGTTCGATGAGAACTACGCTTGCGCCTCCTTCGGCGGCAGTTTTGGCGGCGGCGACACCGGCTGCTCCTCCGCCGACAACGATAACATCATACGTCCCGATAACGTTTTGAGTATTTGCATTCATGCTTGAACAGCTCCCTTCGCTTCACTTAACCGGGCTGTCATCATAGCTGCAGCCGTTCTGGCATACCCTCGGCGGTCCTGCATATAGGTACGCAAAACTTGTAAGCCGTCTCCCCCGATTCGTCCAAGCAAATAACCTGCCGTGATTTCGATGCCCCATCTCATCGAACTGCACTCTCCTTTGGTAGGCGTGATCCCATGCGAGCCTTTGACAAAATAATCGTCACCCAATTCCGGATCCTGCAGCAATTGCCCGATTGCTTGTTCAAGCCGCGCTTTCTGCTGGTCCGTCAGCTGCTCGGCTACCGCAACCAAATAATGCAACATATATAAAACGGTTGTGCTTTTTCGTTCCTTGAACAGCGCTTCGATGACGTCCGATGCAACGATCGGATTTCCCTGCTGCTTCAGCAAGATTAATGCGGCGAGCCATCTCTCCTCCGAGCAGGTAAGCGGATCCGGTTTCTTCTCGGCATCCCTGCTTCTGAATACATTCGCCAATAACGGAACGCTGGACGGATGCCGGATTAAACCAAGCCCCAAAGCGATCCCCCGCAGCTTTTTGCCTTGCGCATACGGCAGTGCCTCCAGCAACGAAGGCGCACATATGTCTCCAAGCTGCCAAATCCACCATAAAGCGATGTCTTCTTCCCCGCCGCCCAAATAATCGATCAAGAACTCCACATGACGAGTTTGATCCTCTTCCAGAAGCAGATCACGCCGATGCTCCTTTGTTTCCGCTTCGAAGACCATCCAAGGTTCGCTTTCGCGCTGCAAATCCGATTCCTGCAATACGCCCCTGGCGATCAACTTATGCTGCAAGTCGGGAATACTTACATTTCTAGGAAGAGTTTGCTGCTGGACGCTTAACGCCGCCGCCACGCCGACTACTTCCCCGACCTTCTGCATATCCCTTTGCATCCGCAATGTCATGGAGCAGTCATGGTCCTGCGAAAGCGCGCGGCATCCGATCAGCAAACCGTCGATTTGCCGTGGGACAAAACAGCGGTAAGGCACATCTCCGCCGAATGGAATTTTACGAAAACCAAGAATGGGAATATAAATTTGCGTAAAGTCACTTTCGTTGGCGTAATCGTACGTGTGGGTGTCATGATGGGAGAAACAACGCATCACGACATCGTCAAACCTTTTATCATGCAGCATATCATCCTGATGCAATACATATTCCCCGAGAATGATCCGTCCTTCCCTGATGCCAAGCTGGGGGCCGATCACTGTATAATGGGTATTGCTCGGATCTTCCTGTCCCCGCCAGGCGTACTGGCGCCCTGCACGATAAGCCCGGGAAACATCGCGGGGATCTGTGCTGATCACCCACCCGATATCGAAATTTTTATATTGCAGCACGCCTCTTGGGTCAATGTAGCGGGGCGCCAAGGAGTACGTATGTGTTGCCCCGTCCCATTCGCGGCCTTGTGTAAATTCCGCTCCCGCCAAATAAGCGACATCGCCGTCTCCCGTGGAATCGATGGTCACCTTCGCTAGGATTTCCACCTTCTCCCGATCGGTTTCCACGATTACGCCGGCAACCTGTTTTCCATGCATGACAACATCCGCAACAACGGCATCATAAACAACTTCTATTCCCAGCTCCCGCACCCGTTCGGAGAGAACAAGCCCTTTGGCCTCGGGATGAAACCCCCGGCTTTTTCCCCCCATATGTTTGGCAACGCTGCGGGTGGAGTAATCAATATTCGTCTGCGTTCCGCCCATACTGCCATAATAGTAGTAATGAATCCCCCCGCGGACGCCAACTCCGCCCAGAACGCCGTCCCGTTCGACCAGTATCACTTTGGCGCCTTCCTCTGCCGCTCCGATGGCGGCTACTGCGCCCGCGGTGCCTCCTCCTACAACCAGTACATCGGTAATGAGCTGTTTCATGTCGTGAACCTCCCAATCGTATTAGTAACCTGCCGGATATGTTTTCAACAAATTTTCCGTAAACTGCTTGCCTCCGTTTTTATACCAATTGTTGATGTCCTTGGTCACGGCCGCACCTCCGGCATCCTCCCATTTCTTTATAAAACGGTCGTAATTGTCCAGCTTTTCGCTGCCGACCAGCAGTTGCGTATAATAGTCGTCTTCCAGCTTGCTGAGCGCCGCATTGTATTTGGTGTAGCTCTCGAGCGGAGGCATCATGCCGGTAATATTAAAATGCGCCAGCTTGCTGTAATCCTTGTTTACCTTCTCATAGGTTTCGAATAAAATGGCATCCCTTCGAAGACGTGCGAGCCACATTTCTGAATATTCCTTCTCGCGTATGCCAAATAAATACCAATAAGCTTCCCCCCGCTTCTCGCTTAAAGCAGGCATAATCGGAATATATTTGCCATTTTGCTTCGTAAACGTTTCTCCTTCTTTACCCAAAGCAAGATACTCGAAGTTTTTCGGGTCCATCCGTGCATTCATAAATTTCATGGCATCTTCGGGGTGCTTGGCCGATTTCAAAATAACGGTGGCGTATACCATATTGGCGTTAACGGATATCCCTTGCTCTCCGTTTTTACCTATTAAAGGCTGTATAATGTCCGTCTTGGCTTTGGCATTATTTTTGTATAACGCTGAGAACTGGGCTTGCGAAGCCTTCCAATCGGTTGGGATGGCCGCAGCCTTGCCGCCGGCAAATTTCTCGTCAACCACAACTTTTTTATTGACAGGCAGATCACGGTCAAGAAGCCCTTCATTATACAGCTTGATCATAAAAGACATGTAATCCTTCATCGCTGGAAGCTTAAGTGCCGGAACAATTTCGCCGTTCACCTCCATCCACGGGTTATACAGCCCAAATGCACTTTTAATGGTAGGGATTTGTACGGAAGTGCTGGTCAACGGGATCATGTCTTTGTTATTTTCTTTAATCGCTTTTAAGGTTTGATAAAATTCATCCATCGTTGTTGGCATTTTCATGCCAAGCGAATCCAGTAAATCGGATCGGATGCCGATGCCTTGGGAAATATTCAGTCTTTCTGATCTTTTGGGAATTCCGTATATTTTCCCGTTGATGGTCGTCAGCTCCCAAGCCTCTTTAGGAATGCCGTCCAGAACGTTTTGCCCGTATTTGTCAAGCAAATCATTTAAGGGCATCAATGCATTCTGACTCGCCAGCAGACGGAACGCCTCCGGCTGCATACGGATAATGTCGTAATCGGCTCCGGCCGCTACCTCGATACTCAGTTTTTGCACCGGATCGTCTGCGGGAAGCATCGAATACTCCACTTTGTATCCGGTTCTTTCTTCAGTCGCTTTGGACGTTTCATCGGTCCCCGGTTTGGCCAAGGCGTCATATTCCGCCATGACTTTCAGCACGGGCTTTGGTTTTTCGGCCGTCCCGTTAGCCGAAGAACCGGGTTGAACCGGATTGCTGCAGGCGCTGAGAACGCCGGTCAACATCAGCGTGGAAACAAGCGCGCCGTTCATTGCAATTTTGCTTTTTTTATTTTTCATAAGCACCCTCCTTGGATTGCTGTCGTCATCGTTTCTTGCCGCAAAAAATGTAAAATCTTAAGTTTTCCCCCATCTCCCTTTCAATTGCGAGCTGGCGTTAGCCCTTCACCGAACCGATGGTCAGGCCTTTGACGAAATACTTTTGCAGAAAGGGATATAGGATCATGATGGGCAGAGCGCTCAGCACAATGGTCGCCGATTCGATCGTCGCCGTCGTTATATTCATCGCCCTTTCCGGATCGCCCTCCAGCCGCAAATTTTCAATTCCTTTAATCATCTCGTACAGAAACAGTTGAAGCGGTTTCAAATTGGTTTTGTTAATGTAAAAGAGCGGGTGCAAATAATCGTTCCAAAATGCGACTGCATAAAACAATCCGATCGTTGCCAGCGATGGGAGCGAGATGGGAAGGATCAGTCTGAATAAAATGGTCAAATTGCTGGCACCGTCGATTTTGGCCGATTCCTCTAATTGCTCGGGGATTTGTTCGAAAAACGTCTTCATAATAAATACATTGAAGGGAATGATCAAATACGGGATCATCATGGACCAAACGGTATTCATCAGGCCAAGCCCTTTGACGAGCATGTAGTTCGGAACAATCCCGCCATAAAACAGCATGGCGAATACATAAATCATGATAAACAAGTTTCTGCCCTTCAACCTGGGCTTGGATAGAGGATAAGCCGTCAGCGTGGTAAACACAAGGCTCAGCGATGTACCGACAACCGTTACAAAAAGCGATATCGACAGTGCGTTAACAAAACCGGATTTAAATAACACAAATTCATACGAATCCCAGTGGATTTCAACCGGCCATAGAAATACTTTGCCGGCAATGACGGCCGATTCGTCGCTTACGGATTTGGCGATCAAGTGAATCCAAGGTATGAGGCAAACCAGGCCGACAGCAATAAAAAACAGCGAATTGGCGACTAGAAACAAGCGATCCGGAAGAGAGCTTTTGCCCGACATGTTGAATGTTCCTCCCTTTACCATATGCTTCGGCCGACCAGTGCCCGGCACAAATAGTTGCCGCTCACAACCAGAAACAGTCCGATGACGGACTCAAACAGTCCCAGCGCCGTGGCCTGGCTGAAATTCATTTGGCCTAAGCCGATTCGATACACATAAGTTTGAATAATATCCGCCGATTCGTAAACCGCCGGATTGTACATCGCCAGCACCTGTCCAAAACCGGCTTCCAGCATATTGCCCAGTCTGAGAATCAGCATCAAGGAAATAATCGGGATCATGGCCGGCAATGTAATATAAAACATCTTGATAAATCTCCCTGCTCCATCCATCTCCGCAGCTTCGTATTGTTCCGTATCAATAGAAGCGATCGTCGCCAAATAAATAATCGTGCCCCACCCAACCTCTTTCCAGCCGTCGGAAATAACAAGAACGGAGCGAAATACCGCATTATCGGTAAAAAACATTACCGGAGGCAAACCAAGCGCGCCCAATAGCTGATTAATCATGCCTTCATTGCCCATAAATACGTAAAAAACGCCAAATACGACAATCCACGACAAAAAGTGCGGCAAATAAATAAAGGTTTGAATGCTTTTCTTAAAAATAGCCGAACGAAGTTCATTAAGCAGCAATGCCAGCAGCACGGGAAGCGGAAATAAAAAAATAATTTTGTACACGCTGATCAGCACCGTGTTCCGCAGCGCTCTTCCGAAATCAGGGCTTATGAACAGGCTTTCAAAGTGCGCTAGGCCAACCCATTGGCTTTTGTAGATGGCATCGGCGATGCCGTCTCCCAGAAACAGCTGGAAGTTTTTAAAGGCGATGGTTAGACCGTAAAGCGGAATAAATTTGAAAATAACTACCCACAACAAACCCGGAATCAGCATGACATACAAGTCGATATGTTTATAAAAATAACTGCCTATTATTTGCGTTCCGGCAAACTTGCTTTTTGGCGCTTTGACGGCTAAAGCGGTTTTGTCTGCGCTCATTACCTCCATCCTTTCGTTAACATGCGGGTTCCCTGGCCCCAACTTCAATGCCGCTAATAAACGATCCCCCTCCCGGTCACTTTGTTTTGCAAGGGCTTCCTTATCAAGTCCGCACATTGATCTTATAACCGAATCCATCCGCTGTGTATAAGGCAATACTCCGATTCCTGGTAATATCCAAACAATCTCGCGCCCGGTGAAGTTTTCGTTTGTATTCATGTGGTAAAATAAGAGCACATACAAAATGACTGCAGGAGGGTGGGACGTGAACGGCTTGAAATTCGGCAAAATGCTTCCAAACCGGCAAAACCAGACATGGCGGCTGGCGGTCTTGTCTATGTTGATCCTCGTCCCGTTCTATATCGTTTCTTTCTTTTTCTACCAGCGTACGGTTGCTGAGCTGCACAAAGAAGTAAACGCTTTCTTACTTGAAACATTAACACAATTGGAAATGAACATCTCCTATAAATTAAATGCAATTCGCGATATGTCCAATGTTGTCGCTGTCCCCGAGCTGCGCCAATATTTAAGCAAAAACGATGCTGGAGAAATCGAAGAAAACATTGGACAGCAGATTTCCGACTACCACTCGCTGGAAAACTTAATCGAACTGAATTTGAAAAAAAACAGCGATATCGACAACATCCGGCTGTTTGTGGACAATCGCTACATGTTTTCCCGGGAAAAAGTACGGTTTTTCCAAATCGATCAACTGGCCGCTGAGCCATGGTACCGGCAATGGATCTCCGAAAATAAGCAGATGTTATGGAAAAGCACATATATGGAGCGGCTTCCTTCCGTCGCCACCACCAACGAGCACATATTTTCCGCCGTCCGTTTAGTCCACCCTATGGAAAATCTCGAAGATATCGTTGGCGTATTGTTTATCGATGTGACTGAAAACCGTCTGTACAGCATGATTAGTTCTTTAACTCAGCGTACAAATGGCAGGGCTTACATCGTCGATCAAGACGGATATATCATTTCCGCCGCCGATAAAAGCCAAATCGGCAAGCCGCTTGTAGAGAGCGGCAGATGGAAAGAGATCGGCTCGGAACCGGAAGGGTTCGCAACCATTGCCATTGATGAAACAAGCATGGTTGTCGTTCATAAGCAAATCCCGGTTACGGGCTGGCATATTGTTGACGCCATACCGGAAAATATGCTTCAACAGAGTATCTCCCGGTACCGTATCGCGCTGAATTTTATTACTGTCGTCTTTGTCATCATTGTTTTACTGCTTTCGATCTCTTCGATCTACGCGATTATTTCCGGAAAAATTACGTTGAGCATCCGCAGAATCAACCGGGCGATGAAATCCCACACTCCCGAATATATGGGCTCGCAAGCACATGCAAACAACGGCATCGGCAAACTTGAGTTGTCGATTCATCAAATGATCGACACTATCCGAAATTTAACGGAGCAATCTTACGAGGCAAAACTTCGTGTCAAAGAAGCTCAGTTAAAGGTACTGCAGGCGCAAATCAATCCTCACTTTTTATACAACACGCTGGACACCATCAAATGGATGGCGCTTCGGAAACAAACGGATCAACTCGGCAGCTTGGTGGATTCGCTCGCGGAATATTACCGAAGAAGCCTGAACAAAGGAGAAGAAATCGTCACGCTCGCCTACGAGCTGAAGCTTGTTCAAGTTTATCTGGACATACAGCAGCTGCGAACCGATCAGCCTTTCCATTACGAGCTGAGCATACATGAATCTTTGAACGATTGTCTGATTCCCAAGCTGATCATTCAGCCTGTTATCGAGAATGCGCTGCAGCACGGAATTTGGCATAGAGAAGACAGGTCGGGTTCTATTTATTTGCAGGTAAGCAGTACAAATGGCCAGTTGACCGTTTCGGTAACCGACAATGGCGTCGGTATGTCCGACTCAAAGATCAAGCAAATTACGAGTGGTTTGACGAAAGAAGGGAATTACGGTTTATACAATGTCAATGAGCGTATCCGCCTGTTTTTTGGAGAGCAATACGGCATCGACATCAAATCGGAAGCGGATAAAGGAACCGTAGTTACACTTCGTCTTGCCGTGAAGTTATAGCAAACGGTGAAAGGAGCTGCAGGCATGTATCGTTTAATGATCGTAGACGATGAACCCGTACTGCGGAACGGGCTGGCGGAACTTGTTGATTGGCCGAAATACAACATTCAGGTTGCGGGGGTGTACTGGGACGGCATTGAAGCTCTGGAACAACTGCAGCGGCTCGATCCGCATATCGTGCTTACGGATGTGCAGATGCCTCGCATGAACGGCGTTGAGTTAAGCCGGAAAATCAGAGCGTTTTCTTCCGAAATTCAAATTGTATTTATTAGCGGATTTGACGAATTGGAATATTTGCGCAATGCCCTGCAGGTACAAGCTGTAGATTACATCTTGAAGCCATTAAAACATGCCGATTTGGAGGCCGTTCTGAGGGAAATTATAAGGCGGTTACATGAAACAAATGAGCAGAAGAAAAACAAGCAGCTGATGGAACGCAAACTAAGTCAAAGCTTGCCTTTGCTGCAAGCAAAACATATGCAGGATTTCGTTAAAAACGGCGAGCCGGAATTCGGCGACTGGCAAGAACGGCTCCATCTGCTGGAATTGCAGTTTCCGGTCGAAGGGTTGTTCCTGATGGTTGTCGTCAGCATCGATAATCGAGCCGATACACTTGGCGCATTAGCCAGGAATGCTCAGGAGCAAGCTGCCGCTCGGATCTTGCAGGAATGCGAAAATATGATTCGTCCGCATGCCGCCGCTTATTATTGCTTTGAAAGCGGCTTTGGTGAATATACCTGCGTGATGCATGTTCAGGACGCGGAGCGGATGGAGCCGCTGTTGAAGCAGTCGGAAGCGCTCAAGCAAACTATTTACGCGGCTGTGAATGTGCCGGCATCAATCGGAATCGGAGAACCTTTTCGCCGGTTTGATTTATTAAAACAATATTACAGCATGATTTCGCAAGCATTAAAGCAAAAATTGTATCATGGAAAAAGCAGTACCATTTATGCCAAACATGTTGAAAAATCGGAGGAAAACACTGTTCTCCCAAGCGAGCCGAACGTAGAAAAGCTGCTGTCCGCCATCAAAAAAGAAGGCTTAATGTCCGAACAATTAAATCCAAACATCGATCAGTTGTTCCAACGGCTTCGTTCCGGCATGGAGCTGTCGCTGGAGGATTGCCGGCGCATTTGCTTACGCCTTGTTCTGGACATATCGGCGCCCTATAAGCTAACTCATACGGAATTTATTCAGCGCTGGGAGAAAAGCTTCTGGGATAAAATATCAAAATTAGACATTCTCGACGATATGAAGGACACTGTGTGCATTTACTTGTCTGAGCTGTATTCATCTATTTTGACAGGGCATTGCAATAAGCATCACAAAACGGTGTCCCAGCTCAAACGAATCATGGATGCAAAATTCGACGGCAAGCTGACCATTGAAGACTTGGCGAAAGAGATGTATATGGCTCCCAATTATTTAAGCACCATATTCAAACAAGAAACAGGCGTCACGATTAATGAATACATGATGTGGGTGCGGATCGAGAAAGCCAAAGAAATGATTCTAAACACAAACAAACGAATCGTGGATATTTCCGCTGCCGTTGGATATACCGACCCGGCTTATTTTACAAAAGTATTCAAACGGCATACCGGTATTAACCCAAGCGAATACAAAACAATAATAAAACCTTAAGCATAGTTCGCTGAATCGACAAGGAAATGTAAGCCGAATCTATGTTTTCAGTTTAGCCGTCATGCTAGAATAAGAGAAGCTTTCGAAACAGAACCCCAGCCGTTTAGGAGAAAAGGAGAGCAACCATTCGTGAAAAAAACAGCCGCTCTTAGCTTTCGCATCATCAGTTTTATGGAAGGCATCTCGTTTCTTTTGCTTTTATTTATCGCCATGCCGCTGAAATATTTCGCGGACATGCCCGGTCCGGTATCCGTCACGGGAATGATTCATGGAGTGCTATTCGTCTTATATCTTGTCGCTATGGTGATGATGGCCGTCTTGTTTCGCTGGAAAATTATCCGCATCATCGGCGCTATCTTCGCATCCCTGCTTCCGTTTGGGCCGTTTGTACTTGATGCTCGGATCAAAAAGACCCCCCATTAACAAAAAAGCTTAAAGCAAGCCGATCACAAACAAGATCCACTGGCTGGCGGGAACCAAGATGAGCTGAGCAAGCAGCGTACCGGCCAAACGCGAGACCATCAGCAGCGCAAACACTTTGCCCAGCCGCGCCTGCTCCTGCTGGTCGGTCATCGCTTTATCCGTAAGCATCGCCAGCTCCGGATCGATAAAAATCGTCATAATAATTGTGGCAACCCCGTTGATGAGACCTGACGATTGGGACGCGGCCGTACTTAAGCCGGGCTCCAAATATGCCGCGTACAACGAAGCCAGAACCCCAACCGTGTAAATCGCGGTAACTACGCAGTTGAGCAGCAGCAGACGTTTCGGAACCCCGTATAGGCGAAGCGACTTGATCATGCCGAAAGTAGGCTTCTTCAAGTAGTTTTTCGCCTTCTTCAGCTTATCGAAGGTCACACTTGTAATCAGATTTGGTATGGAGCCGTACGTCTCCAATTGGACGATCACCCTTGCGCACAAAAACACCATGGACGGAAAAAGCACCATCGCGACCAGCGTGCCCACCGTGGACGCACCCAATATGTAGCGCAGCGCCAGCTCCAGATCGAAGCCGCTGTTGTTTTTGGCGAAGTCGATCATTTTCCCCATCATCGGCGCTTGCAGCAGGTTGGACGTACGCGATATGAGCAATATCATGCCGGCCAGCGACAGCGAGACCGCCAGCTTGCCCGTCCGGACCCCGGCATATCTTAGAGCAAAAGACAACGTCTCCGAAGCGTGAATCAACAGCGTTAACGCGCAGACGATCAGCAGCTTCTCAAGCAATGCCGGCGCCTCCCTTCATTTTCCGTTTGCAACCGCTTATTCACGAACGTTCTGACCCGCTGGTCCAGGTTGCTCTTGTATAACCCAGCAGCATACCAACCCGCTGCATGTTGCGGAAGCTGGCCGACACGTAAGCAGCCTGCGAGACGATCCAAAAACAGTTGTGCCGTGCGGCTTCCAGCGCTCTGGCGTGCAGCAGCGCCGCATGTACGCCCCGGTTCCGGAACTGCGGAAGCACCGCGGCAAAAGTAAAGGAGGCCAGTCCCCCGCTCCTATACATCACTCCGACACCGGCGGGCTCACCATCAACCGCAGCCAGATAAAACTTCCATCCGGGCCGTCCATATAATACCACATTGTTGTCAGCCACATGCCCTTTGCCGGAAATCGGCAGCCCTGTTCCAAGGCAGTGAATTTCTGCATAAAGTTCGAGCTCGTCCGCGGAGAGCCCGCGAACGGCTATGCCAGCAGCAACCGGGGAATCGTCAAGCGGCCCGGTCACGGCGGCTGATGCGCCGCACAGCGATTCCGCAGCGCTGTGCCGCACGGCCGCTGTCGATGCATCCCCCCGTTTACCCCCGGCTTCACCCATCTCAACAGCATGTTCCGGCCTGCCATACAGCGAAGCATGAAAGCCGGTTTGCATTAAACCCCGCTCGGCAAGAGATCGGAACAGCGCCGCTGAAGCTTTCGCCGGAGTAACTTCGAATTGCGGCCTACATCCGTTGTCCTTGTAAAATGCGATCATCTCATCCAGCAATGGCAGCTCGTTTTCGCTGATTCCTTTGACCGTGTTAAACTGCGGCCACGGCATGCTGGTGCTGCGAAAAGCCGCGGCGCCGCCAAACATCCGCATATCGACGCCCATCGGATTGCCCGGCCGTTCCTTGATGGCGTTCATGCGGTCTGTCATGTATTGAATCTCGGAATACTCGATTTCTTCAGCCAGCAGCCGGCTTAAAATTTCACCCCGCATATGATGCCGCCTCCTTTTTTTAAATTATCCATTCATCTTTGTCCACTGATTATACCATAAAATGGATAAGCGGCATTTCAGCATTTTACCTTCCCCTTGCGCGATCTGCAAGAGGAGAATGGAGCAGTGAAAAAACGACAAAAAAAGCAGATCGCCGGATCTGCTTTTGCGTTATTCATAATATTCCGTTTCCAGCACGAGCAATTGGCCCGCGTCGGTCTCTTCAGCCGGATGGATGACGGGTGCCGCTTCACCGGCTTCGACCATACGCTCAATCAGCTTGGTCCGCAGTATCTGTTTGACTTCGCGATGAGACTTTTTGCCGATCAGATTGTTCAGCTCCCACGGATCGGCCTGCAGATCATACAGAAATTCCTCCGTGTAAGCGCTGCTGGCTGCTTCTTTGATTCCGTCAAGCTGCGGAGCGCTGACGGCATATTTCCAGCGGCGGGTGCGAATTGCGCGTCCGACCTGCGATTCGCTGATCTGCACGAAGACGTCTTGCGGCCAATTCACTGCCGTTTTCCGGACAAGCGGCAGCACCGAGCGGCCTTGCATCGTTTCCGGCACCTCAATGCCCGCAGCATCCAACAAGGTAGGCGGCAGATCGATCAAGCTGACCAGCTCGTTCACCCGGCCGCCCCCGTTAAAACCCGGCCCCCAAATGGCGCCCGGAATGCGGATTGAGCTTTCGTGGCAGGAACGTTTGTATTCGCCGTTTCTTGTCTTAAAATGGCAGCCGTGATCGGATGTAAACAATACGATCGTGTCTTCGGCAAGGCCCAAGCTGATTAGCGAATCCATCAGCCGTCCCAGGGCGTCGTCGAGGCGTTTGACCATGGCGTAATAACCGGGCAAATGCCGCTGCGCCGTACCGCCAAGCGCGGCCAGATCAGGCGGCGTCCATGATGAGGCATAACGCTGCTCTTGAGCGCGGGGTGCCGGATAATCGTCACGCCGGTTCTGATGATGCGGCTCCAAATAAGAAAGGAACAAAAAAAACGGCTGCTCCTTATGGTTGTCGATATAACGCACGGCGGCATCCGTCAGCGCATCCACCCGATATCCGGGAAGTTTCACCCGTCGGTTATCGTTATCGTACAGCACGGTGTCGTATGCGTCCGACGTATGCTCAAGCGAATCGGCGGCCAGCCAATATTTGTACCCGCCGCGCAGCGGCTCAGGCACCGGTTCCGTGCGGGTGCTGGCCAAGTGCCATTTGCCGATATACCCCGTCTCGTAGCCGTGCTCGTTAAATTCGTCAGCTATCGTGCGGCTGCCCGCCGGCAGCGGGATCGAATTTTTGTAGCAGCCTGTCGTTGTCGCATACAGCCCCGTCTGCAAACAAGAGCGGGCAGGACCACAAACCGGCTGGCACGTGAACGTATTGTACAAATGAGTGCCTTCATGCGCCCAATGGTCCAGATTGGGCGTCAGCTGCAGCGGATTGCCGTGCAATCCGGCCGTATCCCATCGCTGCTGGTCCGTAAAAAACACAATCACATTTGGCTTGCGCCGCATTGACGTTTCCATCTCATCCCTCCCTGCTTCAGTGCTGCTTATCCAGCTTATCCTTTAATCCCGGTCGTCGCAATGCCCTCTACAAAATAACGCTGGAACATAAAGAAAATCAGCACCGGAGGCAAAATCGCCAGCACCGACATCGCCATAATCTGATTCCAGGCAACCGTGCCGCCGGTTGAATCGATGGTCATGCGCAGCGCCAAAGATACGGTATACTTTTTGACACTATTAATGAAAATAAGCGAGTTAAAGAAATCGTTCCAGGTCCATATGAATTGAAAAATGGCGGCGGAAAACAAAGCCGGTTTGCACAGCGGCAGCAAAATGCGCACCAGAATCGTAAACGGATTGCAGCCGTCGACCACGGCGGATTCATCCAGCTCGCGCGGCAGACCGCGGAAAAACTGCACCAGCATAAAAATAAAAAACGGATAACAGGCGAAAATCGCCGGCACGACAAACGGCAAATAGCTGTCCAGCCAATCCAAATCGCGGAAAATCAAATACCGCGGAATAATAATGACCGCTTGCGGCAGCATCAATGTCGAGATCATTAACGCGAACAGCTGATTTTTCAGCGGAAAGCTAAATCTTGCGAATCCGTAAGCGACAATTGCGCTGGATAACACCGTAAATACGACGGTCGGTGCAACAAGCAGCAGCGTATTGGCAAAAAAAGTCGCGTACGTGTATTGTCCCGTTCCGGTCCAGCCCTTGCCGTAAGAGTCCCACACAAAATGCTCGGGAATCAGGCCAAGCGAACCAAACAGATCGGAGTTGGTTTTAAACGAGCCGAAAAACAGCCAGATCAGCGGGTAAATCATCAGCAGACCAAAAGCGCATAACAGCACGTTTTTAACGATCCGCCCCGTCAGAGTCGGTTCTTTGCCATACTGCAGCATCATCAGCTTCTCCCCCCGTCTTCATAATGCACCCATGATCTTGACGAACGGAAGATAATCAAGGTCAGTATTAAAATGATCGCAAACAGCACCCACGACAATGCGGAAGCGTAACCCATCTTTAACGTCTGGAAGGCATCGTCGTATATTTTTAAGCCGATCAAATACGTCGATTTCACGGGTCCCCCGTTGGTTACAACAAAAGCCGCGGTAAACTCCTGCAGCGCTCCGATCGTTTGCATGACAAGATTAAACAAAATGATCGGTGTCAGCATCGGCACGGTGATGAACATAAACATCCGCAGGCGGCTTGCTCCGTCCACCATAGCGGCTTCGTACAAGTCCATCGGTATTTGCTTTAAACCGGCAAGGAATAACACCATGGACGAACCAAACTGCCATACGACGAGAAAACTGATCGTCCACAGCGCAATCGACGGACTTCCAAGCCAGTCAACGGATGGAATGTGAAAAAAGGAAAGCACTTGATTGACGATCCCTTCTCTCATAAAAAGAAACCGCCACAGCAAGGAGATGGCCACGCTGCCGCCGAGAATGGACGGAAGGTAATACATCGTCCGGTACAGGTTGATGAATCTGCCCTTGGAGTTCAGAATGATCGCCACCAGCAGCGCAAAAGCCAGCTTGGCCGGAACCGCAATCAGCGTATATAAGAAGGTAGCCTTCAGCGACGGGAAAAAGTCTTTATCGTTCGTAAACATGGTGATGTAGTTTTTCAAGCCGACAAAGTGAGTCGCTTTCACTACCGAATAGTCGGTAAACGAGTAATAAAAGGATAAGATCAGCGGGTACAGCTGGAACCAGGCAAACCCGATGATCCACGGAGAAATGAACAGCAGGCCCCATACGGAATGACGGAGCGTGAAGCGCTTCATGGCCGTCGCCCCTTTCTTTGTGTAGTCTTGGATGCAGGTTTGGCGGAGTTATTATGAATATTTATACATAAACTCCATCATTCCGGGAAAGAGACGGTAATCCACCGCTCGTGAAAACCATGTTTTAAATAATTTACCTTGCGGTAAAAACATGGTTTTCAAGGCGGACGTAAACTTTCCTTACCGTTCTCTTACCCTCCATGATTGCATGAATAAATATTCACACTTTCACCGAACCTGGTATCGCGTTGCAGAGAGTTGCGCCCGCCATGGGCGGCACTCCTACTAGAATAATCTGGATATTACTTCTTCAGTTCCTTCAGTTTGTCGCCGTAGCCTTTTAAGATTTCGTCGGCGGTTTGATCGGCGGTTTGTTTGGCGTAAATCAATTTCTGGAAGGCGTCTTTGACGATTTGCGCAAGCTCTGCGTTGGTGCTGATCACGTTAGGCGCCACCGATTTCACTTTGGCGGCCAAATCAAGGCCTTTGGTAATGTTCGGGTCAAGCTTGTTTGCATCCTGCAGCGCTTTTTTGGCGGTGCTTGCAGCCGGAATGCCCCGCTGAGTTTCAAGCAGCAGCGCCGCGTCTTTGTCGTTGGTCATCCAGTTGATGAACTTCACGGCTTCATCGGCGTTTGGCGATTTTTTGTTAACGGCAAAGCCGGTGCCTGCGATGACCGGGTTGCCGGATTGGGCCGCGCCGTCCATTTGCGGGAATGCGCTTACAGCAAGTTTGCCATTTGTTCCAAGCGCTTGTTTGTACTTGTCGTAGCTTTGCACATAGTCAAACAACATGCCGATTTCGCCTTTGACCCATTTCGGATTTTGCTCCATTTTGCCGACAAATGCGGAGCTGTCGCCAAACGGCTCAATGACGCCGTTTTTATACAGATCGGACATGTAGGTCAGTCCTTTAACCAGCTGTTCGCGGTTAAAGCCGGTTGTGAAATCGTCGTTGATCCACGTCTTGCCGCTCAACTGCGCAATATACGGCTGCAGGATGAGCTTGTTCAGCACGTCGACGTCCGCTGTCAGCAAGTAAGCCTTTGCATCTTTTTCATGGATTTTTTTGCCTTCCTCCATGATCTTATCCCAGGTCCATACGGTGTCTTTGGCGATGCCGTATTTGTCAAAAAACGCTTCGTTATAAAACGTAGTAGCCGCAAATGCACCCGACGGCACCATAATCATCCGGTCTTTGTAAGTGCCGAAATTTTTAATAACCTCAGGATCGATGCCTGAGACATCAAGAGACTTGTTGCCCTTCAGATCAAGCAGGAAGTCGGACATGTCATTGTCCCATTCATACGTAAACTGCAGCAGATCGGGAGCGGTATTGCCCGCAAATTGAGTCAGCAGCTTTTTATAAAATCCGTCAAAGCCCATATATTCGGCTTCAATTTTCACATTTGGGTTTTGTTTCATATACAAGTCGATCGCTTTCAGCGTCGCCTGATGACGCGGGTCGTTGCCCCACCAACTGAAGCGCAAAGTTACTTGCTTCGCGCTCGCCGCGGCATCTTTGCCGCCGTTCGAGCCTGCCGCCGGTTGCGCCGGTTTGGCCTCGTTGGCCGCATTGCCTCCACAAGCCGCAAGCGCCGCCATCATCATAGAACCTACAACTGCACTGGAGATAAGCTTAGTTATTTTTTTCAACCTTGAATCCCCCTAACGTTATATTTGGCGCCACAACCATCATAACACCCGGTTCGATTCTGAAAAAAGGGATACCATTTTAGAAAACGGTTACAATTTTTTGTACATTTTTAAAAAAGGTATCATTTCTTTAGAATTATCTGTATTTACACCCGTTTATGTCTGAATGTATACGTTTGTTCCCGTTATGTTATAATGCCCATAGGAGGGATAAACGATGTATAAGCTCCTTGTTATTGATGACGAACATGATACGCGAGACACGCTGTGCAACTGTTTCCCCTGGG
Organism: Paenibacillus thalictri; assembly: GCF_004307995.1. Classification (GTDB taxonomy): domain Bacteria; phylum Bacillota; class Bacilli; order Paenibacillales; family NBRC-103111; genus Paenibacillus_AF; species Paenibacillus_AF thalictri. The sequence continues at coordinate 114,107 of NZ_SIRE01000016.1, forward strand.
AGTCGGTCGGATTTACGATCGTCGGCCAGCTGGGGAACGGAGCCGAAGCGCTGCACTACATGGAACAGAACCCGGTAGATGTGATGTTATGCGATATAAAAATGCCGGAAATGTCGGGCATCGAGCTGACCAAACAGCTCTCCGAGCGCAAAATTGCCGTTCGGACCGTTCTGCTGAGCGCATACCGGGAGTTTGAATATGCCCGTCAGGCGATGCAATACGGGGTCAAACATTACATGGTCAAGCCCGCCAAATACAACGATATCGTGCAGGTGTTCAGCGAGTTGAAGAGCGAACTGGACGAAGCCGCGGGGGTGCAGCCTGGACTGCCGGCGGACGCCGACACGCACGTGATGCCCGAAGACCCGATTGTTGCCGCCATCACGGCTTTTGTCGACCATAATTACCCGACGGCCACACTACAGCAGGTTTCCGAGCTGGTCAATATGAACGCCAGTTACGTAAGCGCTTTTTTCAAAAAGAAAACCGGCATTAATTTCTCCGATTACGTGCAGAAGGTGAAGATGGAGAAAGCGGCAGAGCTGCTTCGCGGCAGTCATCACAAAGCGTACGAGGTCAGCGAGCTGGTCGGATATGTCAATGCCAAAAATTTCATACGGTCCTTCAAACAATATTTCGGAGTAACCCCGGGACAATATAAAAATGACAAATGAACTCCACAGCCCGTTTGCCGACAAAACGCTCAAACGGAAGTTTTTTCGAAAACATCTGGCCAACATGCTGCTGCTTTGTCTGATTCCGCTGCTTATATTGGGCTCGCTGGCGATTTATATTTCCGACCGCTATATCCGCTTGGACGCACAGCGGTCCCAAGAGCAGATGCTGAACCAATACAACGAGCTGATTGAAATCATCGCCGCGGAAGTTGATTCGCTCAGCCTTTCGTTTGACATGGACCCGAAAATCACCACCCGGCTCAGCAGCATTTTGTCCAAAACGAATTATTCGTACGACGATATCGAAGCGCTGTTTTATTTGAAAAATATTATTGACGTTCCGGCCAACTCCAAGCCGTATGTGCATTCCGTGTATGTGTACTATGAGAACGATAAACGCCGTTTTTTAAGTTCACGCGAAGGGCTCGTAGATGAGCTCAGCTTCTATGATGTGAGCTGGTTCCCCACTTACCGGAATCAGACCAACTTTGACGAAATCAAAACAGAGGTTCGCGGCATTCACCAATATGCATTCGAACGCGAGCCGACCAAGGTCATCAGCTTGTACAAATTTTTATCGGTCAAAGGGGTCCGCAGCAGCAAAGGGGTCATCGTTGTCAACATGCTGCCTGCTTATTTGGAGAAGGCCTACCAAACCATGAACGAGCAGCCCGACAGGCAGTTCTTCATTACCGACAACGAAGGCCGGGTGATTATGCATTCCGGCGGTTCGGGGGCGGCAGCCCATGTTCCTTCAGTACGCCTGACCGGCAACACCGATATCGCGCATTTCGATGAAGGGTTGCAGCATATTACCGTCAAAAAAGCGAACCGGCTTCAGTGGAATCTCATCTCCGTTGTGCCGCGGACCTCGTTGTTTAATCTGCCTGCCGCCTTGATTGCCGCAACGGGCCTGCTGTCCTTGGCATCGCTGGCAATTTGCGCCGGGGTCGCCTTATGGCTAACCCGTAAAAATTATCAGCAGGTTTACGGGATCATCCATATTCTCGAATCCGTCGACTCGCCGAATCCGATCGAAGCGATTCCGCAGAAGGCTGACGATATCTACGCGCTGATTATCCAAAACATCGTCGAGTCGTTTATCGAGCAAAAATATTTGAAGGTGCAGCTGTCGGAACGGCTTTACAAAATGCAGGCGCTTGAATTCAAGGCGCTGCAGTCGCAGATTAACCCTCATTTTCTGTACAACACGTTAAATTCGGTGTATTGGAAATCGGTCCAGCTGACCGGCGCGCCCAATGCGGCCACCCAGATGATCGAGCTGTTGTCGGAAATTTTGCAGTATGCGCTGAATACTTCCAAACAAATGGTTACACTGAATGAAGAAATGACCAATATCGACAGTTATATCGGGATTCAGCAAATGAGGTACAAGGACCGCTTTGAAGTAATTTGGGACAATGTTCAGCCCTTCGCGGATTGCCGTGTGCTGAAACTGAGCGTGCAGCCCTTTATTGAAAACAGTATTCATTACGGGGTGGAAGCCAAAGCTTATCTCCATATCAAAATTAAAATCAGGCTCCGGGACTCCGTTCTGTCTGTTACGATTGTCGATAATGGCCCCGGCATGGATCCGAGCCGCCTTTCCGAGGTACGTGCGGTTCTCATGTCCGATCAAGAGCTTCCGGGACATGTGGGCATCTCCAATACAAATAAACGGCTTGTGCTGCAATACGGCCAAACCTGCCGTATCAAGCTGCTCAGCAAGAAAGGCTGGGGCACCGCCGTTACGTTGTATTACCCGCAGCACGTCGGCGATAACGATTAATGGCAGGGCCGGTTCCCCGCTTCCCCTTTGGAGAACTCTCGCAGGGTCATATTAGGTAAAAAGGAGGCCTTGTTATGACAAACGATCATATCTTGCGGCGCAGAGGCATCAACTACGATGTCGGCACGTTTACCCGCGGCAGAGCATCGTCGTCACGCGACCATTTCGATCCCGATATCGTGCGCCGCGAAATGGAAATCATCAAACGTGATCTGCATTGTAACGCCGTCAGAATATCCGGGGAGCCGCTGCCAAGACTGGTTGCCGCTGCCGAATATGCGCTCGCGCAAGGACTTGAGGTGTGGTTTTCACCGGCCAAAATCGATGCAAACGAACAAGAAACGCTCGATTATTTTGCCGAATGCGCCAAAGCGGCGGAATCGCTTCGCAAGCAATCCGATCATCTCGTCTTTGTCACGGGCTGCGAATTGACGTTTTTTATGAAAGGGCTGGTCGACGGCGCTACTTCCTTTGACCGGATCGCCACGTTTATGAAACCTTGGAAGCTGTTGAAAAGCACAATCGTCCGAGGTTCGTTTCAAAAACGGCTGAACCGTTTTTTGTCCAAAGCCGCCGCTGTGGTCAGAGAGCATTTTCACGGAAGTGTTACATATGCGTCGGGCACATGGGAGAATGTCGACTGGACTCCGTTTGATTACGTCGGCATTGATTATTACCGCGATGCGCATAACAAAGCGAATTATGCGGTCAAGCTGAGAGATTATTTCAAACACGGCAAGCCGGTTATTGTTCTGGAGTTCGGATGCTGCACCTATCAAGGGGCGGAAGATAAGGGTGGTTACGGCTGGAACATCGTGGATAGAAGCGCAGTGCCACCGCAGCTGAAGGGGAATTTCGTCAGGGATGAAGCCATGCAGGCGCGGCAAATTTCGGAGCTGCTTGATATATTTGAAGCCGAGAAGATCAACGGGGCGTTTTTGTTTACTTTTGTTAGTGTGACATATCCTTACAACGAACAGACATCGTACGATCTGGATAAGGCCAGCTACAGCGTGGTCAAGACGTACACGGACCAAACCGGCACCGCCTACAACGGCATGCCGTGGGAACCTAAAGCATCGTTCCATGCTGTGGCCGATTATTACGCCAAACTGCGGTCTCGATAAAAGCGGCTTTCTTGTGAACCCATTCCGGGAAAAAGGGTGCCGCTCTCCAGGTTCCTCCAGCCGATAACAATGGCTCGAAACCCGACAGTAATAACTTGCCAATTTCGAGCCGTTGTTGCGGCGCCGTGCAGCGTCGTTCCCCGCTTTTATTTCCACTGATAACCTGTCAACGAGGATAAGAACACAAGGGCAAGGCCTTGCCCCCAGCCTTGAATCCGCTTATCGGCTACGCCTTTGTACCCTTCCTTATCGTTCATCACCGCAGTTCCTGCAGAGACATGCGTAACAGTCCCGTTATCGGCTATACGACCGAATACGCCGTCCAGCGATTTTTGAATATATTTGTTGTACAGCGGGCTGCCGATCGCTTCGTTAAACCTCAGCAGACCGGCGGCAATACCGGCCGATCCGGACGTTTCCGTATAAGACGAATTGTCCGTCAGCACCGTATGCCATAAGCCGTCTTCCGCCTGAAGTCTGACAAGCGAGCTCGCTTGATCGCGCAGCGAATCGTAGATTTTCATGTAAGAAGGATGGGTGACCTCCACTTCCTTTAATGCCATCGACATCGTATAAGCCGCCCAACTGTTGCCTCTCGCCCAGAAAACGGATGACATATTGTTTTGCGCCAGATGATCCCAGCCGTGATAATACAGGTTTGTGTTCTCATCCTGAAGGAACCGCTCATGCCCGTGATATTGCAGCAAGCCGTCCTCCAAATAATCGGCATGGCCCAGCAGCGTACCTAGACGCACTAGAAAATAGCCGGCCATAAACATCGTGTCGACCCAAGCTTGCTCGGGAAAATTGTAATTTTGCGAAACCGTATGCTGAAAGATGCCGTCGGCAAAACGGGGGGCTTCGGTGCGCAAATATTCCGCCATATGAACCGCTGCCTGCACATATTTCTCGTCCTGCGTCACTTTATATAAATGGATCAGCGTATGGCCGATTGAAACCGCGTTAACGGTCAACTCCGGAACGCCTTCTTCCAACTGCTCGTCCACCCAACGGACCAGCGCCTCCAGATAAGCCGGATTCCCGGTTGCTTCGTGCGCTCTCGATACGCCGTAAAAAGCGACTCCGGCCGCCCAATCCCATGTAAAGTCCATACGAAACGTGCGTGTCACAACGCGGTCAATTGCTTCCAATATGGCTTGCTCGTCGATTTGTAATTTTGGCATTGTCTTAAGCCCCTCGCTTATTTTGGTTTACTCCCCTTTCACAGTATATTTTATTTCCGTTTATTTTTCTATATGTTTGTTTATTTTTGTTTTATACACCAAGTCAGCTGTGATAGCGCTGCATTAACGCCCAACTCCCCTGATAACGTTTACATTTATAAAAAAACAAAGAGAGCGCATGAAAAACATCCATGCACTAAGGAGGGCCTCTAAAAAAACAACCTAGCGAGTTAGCGAAATCGTTGCTGAAGAAACGCCAAAGACCGCCTCTGCCCCCGAATTTCACCCGCCACACCCAGGTAAACCCTAGCAATTTTCAGGGACAATTAGCGCGAGCGAAATACGAGTCGTCCATGCAGCGAATGCCGCCGTAAGACGAATCCAATTAATTTTGTTTGCTTACCCAAAAAGTGACGCTGCTGCCCTTCGTCGAAGCGGTATGCGCCTCCGGCTCTTGCTTGAATACCGTGCCGTTGGCGAGCTGAGCGTTTGATTCAATCTTGTAGTTGTAGCGAAATCCCGCGGCCAGCAGCGCTTTCTCCGCTTCCTCGCGCGCCAAGCCGGTGATCGGCGGCACATCGGCCGGTTCCGCATCAGCCGGTTTCTCCGCAGCAACCGCGGAGATTTCCTTTTTGGGCCGCTCCGTCTGCGGCTTCATGGCCGTCTCGCTAGCAGGTTTTGGTTTTTCCACCGGCGCCGCGGTAGCTGAGGGCTGCGTTTCCTTATCGCGGAACGATTGCATCGGCATGTTGGATAACAATACAATGACAACAACAACGCCGACAATGCCGGCAATCGGGATGCCAAGCAGCACCCAACTTTTCGGGATGACAATAACCCCTTTTCGTTCCAGCGCCTCATCCCTGTCGGGTTCTTCCCGTTTTACCGTTTTCCGCGGCTGCGGTTTCTGTTGTTTTGGTTTCTCCTGAGCTAATCTAGGCGTTTCCACAACAGGGGGCATGATGACCGTTTCCGTCATGTCAGTTGGTTCGGAATAGCTGAGTTTCAGCACCTGCAGCTGCATAAGCAGCGATGCCAATGAGATTTGCCCCCTCACGGCCTCACGGAGCATAGCAAACAACGCCTGACACTGTCGGTCGCTCCATCCGGCAGGCAAGCCGGCTGGCTGCATATCCGCAGCTTCATCTAGCGCGGGTAGTTCCCGGCTGCGGGCAGCAAGCTGATACAACAGCGAGCAAAGGCCTGCAGCCTCCCGCTCTTCGAGGGCTCCTTCCGTCCAGAAATTAATGACCATCAGCTCGCCGAAGCCGTTCAGCCATAAGTTGCCTGCAGACACGGCATAACCGGAAATATGCTCCGCCGCAGCCGCACGCATATGCTCGCCCAGATTCAGCACCATGGCGATGACTTGATCAAATGAAAAGGAATGTTTTTCAATCTGGTTTAGCAGCGGTCCGCCGTCCAAGTTTTTCAAAACGATCTTACGGTAACCGGGTTGTATTTCCGCGTCCAATATATGCAAAAAACCGCCGTCCGGCAATTGCCCGGCAAGTCCGATCGGATTCAAATCCCGGCTGCGGTCTGTTATTTCCGATATGATAAAAATGGCGTCGCGATGAAGGGCGTTATCTTTTCCCTTCCACATCGCACTGCCGTCGGGTAACTGTATGGATTGCTTTAACAGCTCATACCGCTTATCAAACACAGGTTCCATGACTGCTCCCTCCTGCCGATAATAAATTCTAAGGTATTCAAAAACATAGTATTCGCATGGGCTCCGTTTTTTTGGGGTGTATGAAAAAAAACCTTGAGTTCAAGGTTTTTATCTGTATGGTCTAGCTGACGGTACGTTTGCAAAATCCCACTACTTCCTTATACGATAAATCTCCGCCGAAAATGTCCAAGGCGCTTCCGACCGTAATATCGAGTTTGCCTCCAGTCGCTTCATGAAACAACTGCAAATCGGAAAGCGACCGCGCGCCGCCCGCATAAGTGACGGGAATGGTTACCGATTCGGCGATGTGCCGCGCAAGAGGTTCGTTGATTCCCGTTCGTTTGCCCTCCACGTCAACCGCATGGATCAGATATTCATCGCAATATTGCTCCAGCTCGCGGATGTTGCCGCGGCTGACTTCGAAACTCGTAAAGTTCCTCCATTTATTCGTCACTACGTACCAGCTGCCGTCTTTCTCCTTACAGCTCAGATCGATCACCAGCCGCTCTTTGCCGATCTCGGAGACGATCCTCCGCAGTCTCTGCATGTCGAGTTCCCCATCATGAAATATGTACGAGGTGACAATCACATGCGAGGCCCCTTGTTCGAGGTACCCTGCGGCGTTCTCTGCCGTGATTCCGCCGCCGAGCTGCAAGCCGCCCGGATATTGGCGCAGCGCTTGCACAGCAGCCTCCTCGTTGCCGCCGCCGAGCATAATGACATGCCCGCCGGTCAGACGATCTCTCTGAAACATCTCCGCATAATAAGCAGAGTCATACTCTGACACGAAATTTTCCACTACGTCCTGTTTATCCGAATTCAGCGTATCGCCGACGATCTGTTTGACTTTGCCGTTATGAATATCGATGCATGGTCTGAACTTCAATATTTCTTCCACCCTTCAGTGTATCTACTCTATTATAATATGTTCCTTTCATTGTGTCATCTATCGGTTGCCATTATGAATAAAAACTAATCTTACGCGTATACATAGATTAGGCCGTCAAAAATACAAGAATATGAGAGACACTGCATATGGATAAAAATACTTTAAAGTCATTTGGGCGCGATTCCCTTCATATTTTGCTGTTTCAACTCTATATGATCATCTATAAGCATACCCATTTCAGCCAGCCGGCGGTTCATGAAATGATGGTTGTCTTTTCTTTCATTTTTTTGGCCATTTTCTTTTTTTCTCTCGCTTCGGATAAAAAATGAGAGGACAAGCTGCGTGTTACTTGTCCCCTTGATCCGTTTTCGTAAAACCTAATATTTCTTTCAGCTTGCCGTGCGATTCCGCGTAACACTTCCACACGTCCCGGATCGGATTTTTTTCAGGCAGCTCCTGAATGACCGAATCCAGATGCTCCTCATATTCCCGCATCCGCGCTTCGACGTCAGGATCTTTTCCGTCATAATTGGCATGCATGTAATCCAGCTTACGGAGAATGCCCATTAAAATTTCCTTTCTATCCTCTTCGCTGTTCATTCCATTCACCCTTTCATGAGACAAGTTAATCTTGCTGCCGAGTCATTCGGCTTTTTTTAAATAGTTGAACAGCCCAATAAATCAGCGGTGAGCACTCTACTAGCATAGCAAATACAGGCCAAGTTTTCATAATAAAATGTTCAAGCATCGTTGAATTGGGCGTGTTATGAATCGCCATCACCAGCATGATGGCGCTGAACGAAAACGACAGCGGCCTCGAATCCTTAAGGCCCAACAGCTGTGAGGTGATCAGCAATACCATATAAAGCAGCAAACTTACTTTAATAAAAACGCTGGAGATCCAGATGGTAACCAGCAGCGGATCGAGATTTTCGAGAAAGTCGCCGATCCGGATAAAACGCACCATCTCCAGCATGGGGTATGAGAAATGTCCCGTTACATCCGCTCCGAACATCAGGAGGCATAATATAAAATCAATCTCGATAAATATTAAGCTTATGAGCATGGACCACATGACAGAACGGTATGTTTTCTCAGGTTCGGCCAGAAACGGAAAGATGAAAAGGATCAAAAACATTTCCCCAAACCAGGGAATAAACGTGATCACCGGATTCCATAAAGAGCCGGCATCCAAATGGGTGATAAAGGCAATGGCCCGATTGTAGTTCAGCTCTTTTCCAACCATAAAAGGCACTAGAGCGGCCGAGCTGATGATGACGATAAAAAAACCCGACGCGCAGCGGAAGATCACCTCAAAACCCGATCTTACCGCGATGGCCACAAGAAATGAAAACATGCCTGCAACAACCCACAATGGTGTCGTCGGCAAAAAGGTTTGCACCAGAAAGTCGGATATTTGCCTTACGATGATGCTTGATAAATGAAGAAAGAAAAAACAATACAACACCATGATCGCGTAGTGGGGCCATTTTCCCACAAGTTTCTTGCCGTAATGTGCCAAAAATTCACCCGGCCTCAGCTTGGCCAAGGAATAAGAAATATACGTAACGATCAAACCTCCGGCCATAGCGAGTATCATGACAAGCCAGCCTTGATATGAGCTTGATTTGGTCAGAGGCGATATCATAAATCCCGCGAAAGTCGAGAAGTGAAACATCACAAAAAAGATGATCACTTGAAGCTGATTAATCCGCTGCATCAACTATCCGTCTCCTTTGCGCGATTCTTTTCGGGCTTATGTACCGAACACCAGTTCCAACAGCCTGTTCGGACCAGGAAAATGCTTGGCCAATATCACGGCCAAAGTATATATGTAAGCAAATACGATAAAACATGCCGTAATCCAATAGGTTCTTTTTTTGCGCCGGTGACTGGCTAGAAAGCGCCATTCATAAAGGGCGATGAGCAGATATACGAATGTAGCGATGACCATGTTCCATCTCCTGCTACGTTGAAATTTGGCTGCTTATCGGATTTTTCTCTTCGCCGATCCGTCTGATGTACACGTCGACAGTTAAGCGGACTTTGCAATTTTTATAAGTTTCACGCCAATTATCGCGATGCTGCCGCCATACTTTGGGGTAACGCCACTCCAGATATTGCCCTAAACCAAATGCATCGACACCAAGCCTTTGCGTTTTTTCGATCGATTTCATGATTCTGCCATACAATTGCTCTGAAAGCTTAACCTGCAAATTTTTAATTTGATCGGGGTCCGCCAAATTGATATTGGAATCGGAGGCAGTCACATCGTCAATCGCGTGAATCTCCAGATGAAATTCGATTTGTCCGTTGTTGATCACCGGTTTTACCGACGAATTCGAGGACAAGATATGAAAAGAAATGATTTTCCCGTCTGTCGGGGAACTAACGGATATCATCGAATCTTTCATCTTGCCCTTGATCCATAATGACGCTCTCATCCCTTTGACATCCAAGGTTCCGACCATTTTGCCGGCCTTCATAATGGCCGCTCCGTCTGTACCGACCCAAACGCCGGGCATGCCTTTTTCGCTCAGCATGTTCGCCTGCGCGCTGACCAACAGAGGAGCGACCAAGTCTCCGCCCGTTTCTTTGGCTTCCAAAAAATCTCTAACGCTTGTATCCAATGTCACATGTCTATTGGCAAATTCCCTCAGCACCTCAGAAGGAAACCGTTCGAAAACCGGGGTCATATAGGAAATATCTTTTGCTGATGTTGCGGACACCATAACATAAGTTTTGGTATGCAGGTCCGGCTGACGGGTGGCAAACTCCAGCATCTGGTCGACACCCGCTTCGGCCGCCTTTCTTCCGAACACAATGACACGGCAGTGCCCCCAAGACAATTCGCGGGACAGATCGGAACGTATTTTCCGGACGGCGATCGGAATGCTTTCTGCATTTTTCGTAACAATGGTGTAGGGGTTGCCATTGCCGGTATGCCCCCCGGAGGATACCGACCCGCTCTGGCTCATCCGTGTGGTCAAAGGAAATTTCAACGACACTTCGTATTCGCCGTTATCCGTCCGGTCGATAAATATGCCGGTCACAAATGCGCGATCATTCACCTCGATTCTTGACCAGCAGCCGATGAGCGGCAGCAAACAAACCGCAGACAGCAGCAGCATACCGCTCCTCAGCAAAAGTATCATGTTTAATCACCTTCATCATCGGGAATTTGCGGCCGTTTTCTGTATATCATCCGGTTGGCATTGCTTGTTCCGTACAGCAGCGGTCTTTGTTTCATTATCCAAAGAGGCGCGCGGATCAGCGTATCTTTCCAGCCTTTGTAATTGATCGGCGCAACGGGCAGCAAATACGGCGTTCCGAATGAGCGCAACCCGGCCAGATGAATATAGATCAGAATCACGCTGACGATGACGCCGTACAGTCCGAAACTTGCGGCAAGAATCATCACCGGAAACCGCAATAACCGGAAAGCAAGTCCCAAATCGAAATGCGGAATAATAAAAGATGCTACCCCAGTAACCGATACGACGATAACCATCGGGGCCGATACGATCCCGGCCTGTACGGCCGCTTGCCCTATAACAAGCGCTCCGATGATCGAAACGGTCTGGCCGATCGGTTTCGGAATGCGAAGTCCCGCTTCTCTTAACGCCTCAAAAGTGATTTCCATCAGCGCCGCTTCCACGATTGCGGGAAACGGAACGTCCTCCCGGGCAGCCGCCACGGTCAGCAGCAGATTGGGGGGCAGCATCTCCGGATGAAAGGTCGTTACGGCGATATAGACGGAAGGCATCAGAAACGAGATCAGCAAAAATAGATAACGGATCCAGCGGATCCACGTTGCCGCGATAAACCGCTGGTAATAATCCTCCGCCGACTGCAGTAGCATAAACAACGTGACGGGAACGATAATCGGCATCGGTGAACCGTCCACCATAATGCCGACCCGCCCCTCCAGCAGCGCAGCGCTGAACGTATCCGGCCGCTCCGTATATTGCACTTGAGGAAACGGCGAAAAGGGCTGGTCCTCAATGAATTCTTCGATAAAACCGCCGTCGAATATCGCGTCGATGTCAATTCGCGACATCCGGGTCTTCACTTCGTCGACCAGCTTTTGCTCGCATATGCCTTCTATGTAACAAATAACGACGGAAGTGTTCGAATACATGCCGATATGCTGCTGCTCCAACTTTAATGCAGGGTGTTTGATCCTTCTTCGCACCATCGTAATATTCGTCGCCAAATCTTCAATAAAAGCTTCCTTGGGGCCGCGGATGACGTTTTCATCTTGCGCCGCTTCGATTGATCTCTTGTCCGTCGATTTCAACGGAATCATGACAGCTTCCGGTTCATTACCGATCAGAATAACAATCGTGCCGTCAAATAAGGATTGCAGCGCCTGCTGCCAATTGCCTGTCGTTTCGATCCGCGAAACGGGGATGAGCTTCGTCTCGGAAATTTCATTCAGCAATCCGGCTGCGGATAAACCGGAAGCTTCCGTTTGAAGCGGGATGAGAATGTGCTCTTGCAGCTGGTTTTCATTGATTAGGCCGGATATGTATATCAGCGCGCAGCGGATATTGCCGTCTACAAGCAGCTCTTCAAATTTGGCGTCAAAGCATTGAGACAGCTGAGACTGGAACCATTCGAGCCGCGAGGTTAAATCGGTCAAATCGCGCTCCGGATTTTGCGGAGCCGCCGGCAAGGGCAGCTTTCCTTCTATGCGGGTCCGGCGTCCCTTCAGCCATCTGAGGAAGAGCATACATACACCCCATCAGGTATTTTTAGTTTTAGTAAAACTTTCTGCACGCAAGAAAAACTTCCGCTATTCGCGGTCGCTCATCGTTGATTGTTCTTCGATTAAGTTTTTCTTCTAGTGTCAGAAAGTTTCAAATTGTTTGTGCGACAGCGCATACGAAACTTTCTGCACGCAAGAAAAACTTCCGCTATTCGCGGTCGCTCATCGTTGATTGTTCTTCGATTAAGTTTTTCTTTTAGTGTCAGAAAGTTTCTGAATCTTTTGCGCGACAGCGCATACGAAACTTTCTGCACGCAAGAAAAACTTCCGCTATTCGCGGTCGCTCATCGTTGATTGTTCTTCGATTAAGTTTTTCTTATATTTCCAGATTTACTCAATATTTATACACCTGCAGCAATCGGCCAACCTTTATTCTAAAACGGGATGCATTTTTTTGTAATAGCTGGATGAAACTAATAGCAATCAGATCGATGGAGGAAAACATCTTGCTTTGCTACCGCAAATGGTTCATTATGATCGCCGTTGCGAGTTGTCTGCTTATACAGCCCGCTCAGCCGGCTATGCCCGTTCAAGCAGCCCCCGTTCCAGATGTATGGATATCGATCAAAACGTCCCCGGCTTCGGAAGCGGAAACGAAGCTGCACTTCCGCAGCAGCCGCAAATTCGATCCTTTGGCGCATGCCGCACATCGCGGTCCGGTCCCTTTTCTTCCGGTCACGGATACCTATGTTACAATCGGCAGCGAAGAAGGAGGCATTTCGTATTGGGTCGATCAAGAAGGCAATTTATATAACAGTGAAACTAAGGAGAAATTCGAACTAAAAAAGAAGGACGGAAAAAAGCTGTTGGACTACGCGGCATATGCCCGTTCAGCCCATTACGGCGAACTGATCCCTTGGAACGACGCCAAACAGCTGATTCCGAAAAAAGCGAAGTTTAAAGTAACCGATATGGAAACGGGGCTGTCCTTTCACGTGCAGCGCAGAGCCGGCAGCAGCCATGCCGATGTACAGCCGCTGACTAAGCAGGATACCGCTATCATGAAGAAAATCTATAACGGCAAATGGAGCTGGAAGAGGAAAGCGATTCTCGTGCAGACCGGAGACCGGCAGTTGGCCGCTTCGATGCACGGCATGCCGCATGGCGGGGACGGCATACCGGACAACGATTTCTCCGGCCATTTTTGCATTCACTTTCTCGGCAGCACAACGCACGGCAAAGGGAATCTCGATCCCGATCATCAACTGATGCTGCGCAAAGCAGCCGGGAAGGCCGGCGAATTTTTGAACCAGGCTTCGCCCAACGAAGTGGCGGATACGTTCTTAATCGCGCTGAAGATGAGAGAGCAGCAGCTGATGCGGATGAGTTTTTCACAGGCAAATGAAACCCAACTTGAATACTTTCTGAAAGAGGATGCAATTACCGGCATAAATAAAAAGCTGCCCAGGCCGGCAAAAATAACAAAAGACATGCTCACCGTCGACATTCCTGTCGATTTAAGCATTACCCGGGAAGGCCGGCGTGAACAGCGCTGTACGTATACGTTTCATATGGTGCGCGAGTCGGCCTCGACACCGTGGAAGATCGGCTCCATTACGATGATCTCCTGAGCCGTTGCAGCTGCCTGTTGTCAGCCGTAGCTAAGCCAGCCTGAGCGCCTTGTCACGATGCGCTTCCGGGCATTGCACTCGGACTGGTCTATGCCAAAAAAGATGTGCCCCGCTCAGCCTATGGCAGGCTCAAAGGGCACATCTTCTTCTGCTCGGTGCGTTGAAACGAATAGTTCCGAATGCTGTCACTTTATGTGCAGCTCACGGTAGCGGCTCGGCGTGACACCTTCGTATTTTTTAAAAATACGGTTGAAGTACGTCGGCTGGTAACCGACACGTTCGGCGATTTCGTTGATTTTGGCGTCCGTTTCCGCCAGCAGCCGTTTGGAATGATCCAAACGAACCTGGGTCAAATATTCGATAAAATTGACGCCGGTCAGCTGTTTGAATATGCGGCTTAATGAAAACGGATTAACGCCGTGTTCGCTTGCGCACGCTTCAAGTGAAATGTCGGTGTGATAGTCCTCATGTAGCGTGGCGATCATTTTGTCGACGATGATTTTGTACTTCTGATCCTGCGAATCGATGATCTGCTGAACTTCCTCTACGTAAGGACGGACGACTTTGCGTTCAAACCAGGAGACCGCTTCCTCCGGCTCGCTTAAACGGGCCAGCTCGGCGTGCAGATCAGCGGCCGCATTGTATTTGTACGGATCGTATCCGGCTTTCAGAAACCCGAACTGCACGTTGCCCAGCAGTTGAAACATGCCCTGCGTAAACAGCAGCTGGATGCCCATATGGTCGTTCAGCTCACGGAAAAATTGACGCAGCGCGGCAAGCGCATCTTCCAGTTGCCCGGTCCGGATGGCTTGAATCATATCCGATTCGGCCGCGTACGGATATTGAACCGGCGCTTGGTATTGGCCCGCATAATCGTCAGCATCCAGTATTTGATTCGACTCGGCGAGCTTGCGGTTTTTCACCGTACGTCTTGCCTCCTCCAGCGCTACCGGTATTTGAGTTGCATAAGAAGTAAGCCTGCCCAAACATACCGTAACACCCATCTTAATAATGTCATTCAGCACCGTAGTCAGATGTTCCGCGTATTCGTAAAGCTCCAGCTTGATCTGTTCGGTTGGCCGGTCCTCGGGAAACAAGATGAGCAGCCCCGCAGACATATCCTGAAAATTAATAACTTCCGTTTTAGCGAATCTCGATTTGGCCGACTCCTCGATAATGTTGGCGGTAGCGTAAGAAACAAGCTGCGTATCGCTTTGCAAAAACCTGCCGGTTAACTTGGAGAAGCCGTGAAGCTGAACGATGACGACGGCAAACCGGTCGTCCTCCAGCACCCATTCCAGCTGCCGCATCCGCTGCCTGACTTCATCTTCCGTCCACGAATAAAAATGCCCCTGCAATAGCTGCATCAGAAACCCTTCACGCAGCCGCGGAAGCTGCTCCTGCACACGCTCCTGCAGGCTTCGGCTTTTTTCGGTCAACTGCTTCCATTCCCGTTCGATAAATTCAACTTCATTATCCACGTCTTCGAGCGCGTTCATTCTTCGATTCATGCGAAATAAGCCGGTTAAGTACCGGATGGGCTCATACAACTTGCGCGATGCAAGGACGGAAATGACGATCCCCGTCAACAGCCCCCCTAAACTGATGGCATAAATAAAGCGGGAAACGAGCAGAACCGGAGCCGCCATCTCCGACAACGATACGTACGATACATAGGTCCAGCTTTGGCCTAGCCGTTTAGACGTGCTGTAGGACACGGAATATTGCTCTCCCCGCCCTTTCCATGAGTAAATAAACGTTCCTTCGCGTTTGCCTTTTGCAAGTACGGCTTGGCGTAAATCTTCTTCCCAGACGGTTGGCTTATGGTCCTCCGCCGTTACGATCCAGGAGCCTTCGGAGGTGATCAGAAATGAGCTGCTTTTGACGCCGGACGGAGGTTCGCCGAGCATCTGCGCCATTTTGCTTTTGTTTAAATAAACGATAAGCGCAGCGGACGATTGCACGCTTCCGGCAGGCAGCCGGTAAATCAGCGCAGGCGGAGCATCGCCCGTTCCAGGCTGCATCAGTCCAAACGACGAAAGCCAATACGTCGTCTGCGGTTCCTCAAGCAAGGCATGAAACCGCCGCTTTTCCTGCGGATCGCCGACCGGCGTGACACCGCCTTCTTCAGAAAAAATGCTGCCCGGCGTATCCAAATACAAATACGCCTCCTCCACTAATGGGCTGGAGCCTTTCAGCAATATTAGCGTCTTAATGATTTCCCGGATATGCTCATAATCGTAATACGTCGCCAGGTTCAGCAGTTTGGGACCCAATACCGGATTAAACGCCCATTGTGTGGCGTTTTTCTCCAGATGGGTGAACAATTCGTCGGTTCGTTCGATCGATACCTTCACCTGAGCTTCCCTGGCGGCTGACACGTTTTTCTCCAATTGGCTGATGCCAATCCAGTTCACGCCGATGCCGACCAGCAAGGTCGGCACGCAAGTAACCAACAGCACGATGAGCAAACTTTTGCGATAAAAACGGCGCTGCATCCATGAAATTACCGGTGTCCTGGCTAACGACTTCCATCCTCGCATGAGTGCAGGCCGCCTTTCGCTTAAAGTAACATTTAATTAAAACTGTAATTCTTGAGCCCGCCGCCGAAAACGCTGCACATGATCCGTGTATTCCGGGTCAGCGATAAAGTTGAGCGTTTCTTCCGAATTCCGCTGCAGGTCAAACAACACCTCCGAACCGTCGGAGCTGTAATATTGATATTTTAAATCATCCCGCTTGATCATCAGATTGGTGCCGCCGAATTGGGAAATCGTCTCATTGTTCCAATCCGGCGCCCGCCCCTCAAGCAGCGGTACCAAGCTCCGGCTGTCCAGTCCTTCAGGTGCCGGAACATCGCATATGTCACATAACGTGGCGAACAAATCGCATAAATTGACGTTCTCACGAACGACACGCCCTCCCGCAAACCGCTGCGGATAACGAATCAGCAGCGGTACCCTGGCGCTCGCTTCAAAAAACTTCTGCTTCTCCCACACGCCATGCTGGCCCAACATTTCGCCATGGTCCGACGTATAGATGATGATCCATTCGTCGAGATTTTGCCCGGCATGCTGAAGCGCTGCCATGATTTGCTCAAAATAACCGTCGATCGTCTCCACCATGCCGTAATAAGCGGCCGTCGCCCGGCGGATCTCCCGTGCGGACGCCTGTTGTCCGGCTTGAACCGGAAACCGCGACAGAAATGGATGATCGAACAGCGGTTCGTTCAAATACGGCGTGACGCGGTTTAAATAATACGTAAATTTGTCTTCGCTTGTCAAATAGGGGTAATGCGGCTGCAGCACGCTTACTTTCAACAGCAAAGGCTGTATTTGCTCACGGTCATAATAAGAAGAGTTGAAATAATCTTCGATAAATTGCAAAGCCCCTTGCACCGCATATTCGTCATGGCTTATGCATGGGCCCCGTCCGACGCCGGCACGGCATACTTCCTTCTCCTGCGTCCATTTCTGCGGCGCTATTTTATACTTAGTATATTCATCCTCCTGCTTGTTTTCAATAAAAGACGGTTCGACATGCATATCCCCGCCGATACGCCGGGTCCAGCCCATCATCTGGTCGTTCCCCATATGGTGAAGTTTTCCGCTGACAACAGTCTGATATCCAAACTGCGCCAGTCTTCGGGAAAAGGTCATGTGGCCCGGCGGCAAATCCTGCCCGTACCTTTCGCAGCCGGTCGTTCGCGGAAACTGTCCGGCCATCATGCTTTGCCTGCCCGGAATGCAGATCGGAGAAGGCGTATAAGCGTTGCGGAACACGGTTCCGGTAGCGGCCAGCCGGTCGAGATTCGGCGTGCGTATCACGTTGTTTCCTTCATAACCGGTTACATCAGCCCGGTGTTCGTCGCTCATCAGGAACAGTATGTTCGGCTTGTGGTTCATGTGCGCTGCCTCCTTTCGCTTACTTCGCTTTCTTTTTCTTGTATTCGTCGTTGATTTCGGCGGCGATTTTCTGGTATTGGGCGTCGCTTTTCAGCTTGCCGACATAGTCGTCCCATGCGGTGATCGGTTCCCGGCCCAAAATGATTTTCACCTTCAGGTCCATCGCTTTTTTGTCGTAATCTTTGCCGACCTTGGTGTACGTGTCGGAGTTCAGCCCAAAAGCCGGGTCGGCGATGCTGTATTTGGCCCGCTCGTCGATAATTTGCTTGTTGCGGTTCAGGAAATCGGCAGGGATACCGGTTTGGTACGCTCTTTCGTATTTGTCCAGGTTGGCGAACAAATGGAGAAACACGCCTACATTATCTTTGGTCGCCTGCTCGGTTGGGGCGATCACGCCGTCTTTGACCGTATAATGCACGTCCTTGAGGCCAAAGCTGGCCAGCATCCATCCGTCCTCAGTCGCCCCGTAGTCCATAAACTCCAGCAGTTTTTTCATTTTGGCCTCGGGCACCGTCTTCGGAATCACGTACATGCCGTATACGCCTGAATCTTTAGGCACATATTTGCCTTGCGGGCCTTCGAGATACGTGAGCGGCAGCAGGTCGGCCTGCGGATTCGTCTTCCGCATCTGCCCGGTCAGCAGCCAGGATGGTTTGATCGCATCGGCGAAAATACCCGCTTTGTTTGTCGTAATCATGTCGCGCACCTGCGAATTTTTCAGCGTCGGGAAGTCGGGAGCGATAATGCCGTCTTTGTACGCTTTGTTCAGCCACACGAGGGTATCACGTGTCCCGGGCTCAAAGATCGTGTCGACAAGCTTGCCGTCTTTTTCCTTCCACCGCCCGTTGGCGCCGTTCAACGTATTTTCCACCCAAGCGAAAGATCCCATGCCGTCCGGATTGACCAGACCGGTGAAACCGATCGTATCTTTTTTGCCGTTGCCGTCCGGGTCGCCTTCCGTAAAAGCTTTCATGACTTCGTACATTTGGTCCATGGTCGTCGGCGGTTTTAAGCCAAGCTTATCCAACCAGTCTTTGCGGACAAGCGGGAAATTGCCCGACCCTTCCAGCGGCCTGACGCGGGGGATACCGTAGTTTTTGCCGCCGATCGCGCTGTTTTGCCACGAAAGAGCGGGGAAAGCGCTTAAATTTTTGTAGTCTTTAATGTATGGTGTCAGGTCCCAAAAAGCACCCTGGGCCGCCATTGTCTTCACTTGCGGATGGAACGGGTCCAGCACAAGCATCAGCTCGGGAATGTCGCCCGAAGCCAAGGTCACATTTGTCTTGTCATCGTAATTGTTGGAGGACACCCATGATATGTTCAGCTTCGTATTGGTCCGTTTCTCGATTTCCTTTTTGGTGACGTCATCGTCTCCAGGCGGTTCCGGCGTAAAAAAGACCGTCATCATTTGAATGGTTGTCGGCCCCTTGTCCGCGCCCGGCGCGCCTTGACCTTGAGGTCCGCTTTTCGCGCAGCCCGCCAGCAGCGTGGATATCAAGGCAGCTCCGGCCACCGCCGATAGCGCAAAACGTTTTGTTTTCAGCTTGCTCATGTTTATTTGACCTCCTTTTATTTAACGGTCGCGATCATTCCTTGACCGAGCCAACCATCGCGCCTTTGGCGAAATGTTTTTGTAAGAACGGGTAAACGAGCAAAATTGGAATCGTCGCGACAACAACGGCGGCCATCTTCAGCGTCTCCGACGGAATTTGCTGCTCGCTGATCAGCTCCATCGCCGCCGAACCGCCGGATGCGGTAGAAGCGTCGATCAGGATATTTTGCAGCAATACTTGCAGCGGCCATTTCTCGTGGTTATTGATATATAAAATGGCGTTAAAAAACGTGTTCCAGTAAGCAACCGCGTAAAACAGGCCAAATGCGGCCATCGCAGGCAGCGACAGCGGTAAAATAACGCGCAGCCAAGCGCTGATCTCGTTGCAGCCGTCCATTGTGGCGGCTTCCTCCAGACTGTCGGGGATGCTGTCGTAAAAACCTTTCATCAGCAGCACATACCAGCCGCTGGTCAGGACGGGCACAATCAGCGACCAGATGCTGTTGATCAAACCGAGTTCACGGACGAGCAGGTAATTCGGAATGATGCCCGGCTGAAACAAAGTGGTCAGCAGCACCATCAGCATCAGCACTTTTCGTCCTTCCAGCCGTTTTCGCGACAGGGTGTAAGAAAAAGCGGAGGTGACGATCAGCGAAATCACCGTACCGACCGTGGCCAGAAAGCCGCTGACTCCGATGGCGTTGATAAATGATTTCGTCGAGAGGATGTACCGGTAGGAAAGCAAACTCCACGTCTCCGGAAACAACACAAACCCTTTGCTGAAGTACTCGTCGGGATGCGTAAATGAAACGATAAACACATAATATAACGGAAACAAGCTGACTGCCGCAATAATTGACAAAATCGATACGTTCACTGCTGTAAACAGACGGTCCGCCATATGCTGCTTCATGTTAGTACACCCCTTCCTCGCCCATCCGTTTGGCAAATTTGTTCGCTCCGATGACCAGGATGAGCCCAACCACCGATTTAAACAGCCCGATCGCCGTGCTGTAGCTGAACTGCCCTTGCTTGATGCCCACCCGGTATACGTAGGTGTCGAACACGTCGGCCACATCGGAAACGGCTCCGTTCATCATCAGAAACACCTGCTCGAAACCGACGTCCATCATATGCCCGATGCGCAGAATAAGCAGGATGACGATCACATTGCGGATCGAAGGAAGCGTAATGTGCCATATTTGACGGAACCGCCCGGCCCCATCCATTTTTGCCGCCTCGTACAGCTGCGGATCGATGCCGGCGATCGCCGCGAGGAAAATAATCGTGCCCCAGCCCGCATCTTTCCATATCGTTTGCAGCGTCAGCAGCAGCCAGAAATAGTTTGGCGTCGTTAAAAAGTCGATCTGCGCAAAACCAAACGCCTGCAGCATTTTATTGATCACGCCTTCGGAATGGGACAACAGCAGGAACGTGATGCCGACAATAATGACCCATGAAAAAAAGTGCGGCAGATACACGATGGTCTGCACCATCTTTTTGAACAACTGGTGGCGGAGCTCGTTAAGCAGAATGGAAAGCACGATCGGCAGCGGGAAAAATAAGACAAGGCTCATCACATTGATGCCCAGCGTATTGCGAAACAATATGAAAAAATCAGGATTCGTGAAAAACCGTTCAAAATGCTCGAAGCCGACCCAAGGGCTGTGCAGTATGCCTTGATAAGGCGAGTAATTTTGAAAAGAAATGATGATGCCCCACATCGGCACGTATTTAAAAATAAGAAAAAACAAAATGCCGGGAAGCGCGAGCAGATACAAATATTTGTTGCGTTTGATCGTTCGGGCCCATCTGCCGGTTTGCGATTTTCCCCGCGCAGTCCCTTTTCCGGTTGCCCCGTTCCTGACTGATCCGCTGCCGATTGCGGGTGTACCGTCGGCGCCGCTTGCTCGTATTTGATTCATCCGTTTGTCGTTCCTTTCGAGTAAGATTGACTCCATCTTATCGAGGCGATGATTTCCCGGCAATAACACTTTTTTTCAGCGGTCCGACCGCTGTAATTAAGGGGGATTGCACTTTTTTGACGGGTTGCACTATGGGACGGAATGAGGGGGCGGGATGAGGGGGTGGGATGGGTTCGGGATTCCGACCGCCAATTAATTTCTTGGGGGGCGGGATGGGTTCGGGATTCCGACCGCCAATTAATTTCTTGGGGGGCGGGATGGGTTCGGGATTCCGACCGCCAATTAATTTCTTGTCCCTTTAAATAAAAAAGAGTGGCTGGGACAAGAAATTAAAAGCGGACGCTTCGCTTCTTCACCCCGTACCCATCCCTCAGCGTAGCTACGGAGTAAAGGAATAAAACATTCAAAATAGAACAAAACAAACAGAGTAAACAAACAATCGACACAACAAAACAAAGCGGGAACACCCCCGCCTGAAGATGAAGATGCATTGAAAGACTGCCGGAGCGTTATCGCTCCGAGCGGGTTTCTTTTATACCTTGCTACCGGTACTACCGTTACTCAAGGGGTTGTCCGATACATGAGGTGTATGAAGGGAAAGGAGCTGATCCTTTCCCGCAATAAGTGTAAGTATGGTTACCTACTACAAACTCCTAGATGCTTTAGCTGTGAAGTCCTCCTTCGAGGCAGGTCCGTTTCCCATGCGGGCCTATCGGAATTTGGATGAGCGCGGTTTGGCCCAGCTCGCCCAGGCCGTAAATTTCATCGCAGCGGCTCGTTTGAAAGCCAAGCAGCGGCCGGCCCCCCATTCCGGAAGCGGACGCCGCCAGCAAAATCCGCTGTACGAGGATCCCCGCTTCCATCTGTTGGATGCGGTACCCCCGAGGACCCAGAACAGATGTAAGATAGCGATTGTCGCAGGCGATATGCAGGCTGATCGGCACTTGGAACAAATTAACGTTGTGCAGCAGCATCGCTTGCTGCAGCTGCAGCCGGTGATCGCCGGGACGCTCAGGCCGTAAAGCATGGGTTGTGAAGTCATAGCGGTAAGCGCCATCCGGTATTCCCTCCACATGGTACAAACAAACGTGAATCGATACGCGTGGTTCGGGGCGTACGTCCCTTCCATCCAGATCGTTGCGGTAAGCAAAAGAAGCCGCAACCTCCTGCAGCAGTGCAGCCAATTGCTCTGCGGTTACACGCCCCAGCACGTATTCCGTTTCCGGCGAATACCGCTGCCGGCAAACCTCCGCCAGATCGTACGGCAATCGGCCCACCGCAGGCAAATAAACCGCCCGCAAACCGCTGTCGCGGCAATTCACGGCTTCGACGGACGTTCGGAACGATGACGGCGATTCCAGCGCGGACGCTTCGTTCATTCGGAGCAGCATCGGGTATTCCTTGACTTTTCGCGACTTCATATAATGCTCATGCCGTATATCCGGCAGCTCCCGGCACAGCTGGTCGGCGGAGAACATCCGCGTTTCGGCCCGACTGCCGCCAAACCACTCGATATCCGGTTTATCCGCCAGCGGAATCACCGCATAAACGCTCTCCTCGTGTTCGGATACCCCCAACAGCCGGTTCATCGCTTGATCGAGAAATTGATAATATACCCCCGGACTCGATCCGAACCGGTTCGCCGTTTCAAGCAGCTGGCCGATCAACACGCCGGCATCCAGCCCTTGCAGCCGGTAAGCGAAGTTTTTGTATTTGAAAAAATTTTTCCAGAACATTGTCGTTACAAATACCGCACCGTAGCACCTCGAAACGTCACAACGGTCACCTAACGCGCGGGCCACATAATCATCAAAGTTGCCTTCCCGCAGCAATATCAGACGGTGATGCGCCGCATCGTAATGATATACGCCGGACGGAGCTTCGTCCAGCTTCAAATAAATGTACAGTTCACTAGGATATAATCCGCCGCCGGACGGAACAAACCTCCTATACATTTGCATAGGACTCAACGCGCCGGGATAGCCGGCACCAGGAACCGAGTGGCTTACCCGGCCCAGCCCATATACGTACCAGAGAAAATGTCCGATTTCAGCCAAGTTCGGTTTGCTCGGCGGTTTCCGATCTTTAAGCGTCAGCGGCACTTCCGGCGATAGCGGAATCACAGGCAAGTTTCGATACAGCTTATATTTGAGCGGCGCATCTTCCCAGTCGATTTCTTCTAGGGGACCCCGCGACTCGGAGGCATCCGAATGCAGACTTCGTATAAAATCTTGCGGATTCATCGGTTCGATTCGCCTCCCGGCTTGGGTTATGGAAATGGATGCGGATGCGGATTCAACTGCTCCTTGCGCAGCGGCCTTTCGGCATATCCGAGCTGCGCCGGCACCGTAAGCACTCGATTCAGTCCGGTCAAACGAGTGAGATCATACCCAAAACTCATCGGCAGCATCCCGGGAATCAGCACCTTAACGCAGCTCAGCCCGTTTCGTCTGAGCTCCGGCGTTGTTTGATCCACCACAATGACGTCAAGTTGAAGCCGCCGAAACGTCTTCAGCATCTCTTTTAAATCGTCGGTCAAATCGGAATGTCCCGGCGCAGGCTTAAATTGCTCGGCAAACGTCCGCAGAGGCCGGTTTTCATCCAATAAAAACTGCAGCCGTTCCTCCATCTGCGGCAAACCGTACAGCATGGAGTGATCTTCCATCTCCCGCACCAGCGACGGCTCATGAACCATTCTTTCGTAAAGCTCACGTCCCGCAGCGAATTTCTCGTCCAGCGTCAGCATCATACCGGATAATTCGTGAAGCGCGCCTTTGACCGCCTTAACCGGGTCGGGGTGCGCTCCTGCGGCACAAATGAGATGAAGACGATCGCTTGGCTTTTTGTTTTTCGCGATCACCCATACGCTAGGAATCCCGTTTTCCATCGTGGCGTTGTAGACATACGTGTCGTATCCCGCCACCGTCTGCAGCCGGTTTACCATCAGTTCAAGCTCCGTATCACCCGAGGAAGCCAAATCCAGACGCGGGAGCGGAAGCTTCGCATACCAAGTAAGCAAGAAGGAATCCCGCTCCACAACCTCCATCATGCCGTAAAAAATAGCTTCCTCCAAACTGCCTCCCAAAGCGCATCCATTGGACGTCTCATACACAAATCCGTTTGTGCTGCCCGCGTTGTAGTAGGCAAGTATTTGCGGAACCAACACGGGCGCTTCCCGCATAAACGAATAACCCCAGACCCATTCCATGGGCAGGTCCGGATCAAACGGCGGATATGGGAAGCCGGGCCGCTCATACTGCTCTTTTGTATATAACCCTACGGAGGCTGGATTCAGAACGAAGGTGTCCATACTTCGGTCGGCCGGATTTATGCTGCGGTTCAGCAGATTGCGATAACTGTCCATGACGACCGTCCTTTTGCCCCGGGGCGCCATGCCGCAGTATCTTTCAAGCCCTTCCATCATCGCCGTCAGTTCGCTTTCCGCATAGGAATGCGTGCGCCCGGCCGCCGCCTCGTCCAGCGCAAACATCGGAAGATTAACGTTGACGTCGGCAAAAGGCGAAACAAGATCGAACATTTTACTGTTCAAAAAACCAGTCTTGTAGTCCAAGTAGTCTTTGAGCAAAGGGTCCCTCAAGTCCTTCAGCGAACGGCTGCGGTAGCTGCCTCCGCCCAGCTTCGGGCTCGGCTGCAGAACAATCCGGGCTCCTTCCGCAGAATCCGCCGGCAATCGGCCGCAAACCGGACATTGCGGATCGGGCAGGAAACAGTGGCTTGCGCCGCTTAATGTCTTCATATCGATGAATATCATGTTTTCTTCCAGGCGCGAACGTTCTCCCTGCAGCAGCTTCTGAGATTCTGCCGCCAGCAAAAGGGCCATATACGCCAGCCCCGAGCGCGAAGCCCATACGTCACGCCGGATTCCGCCGGTTTCGGCGAGCTGCTGCTGCAGCCCCCATATCTCTCTGCGGTCACGCCCGGCGATCAAATGCCGCATGTCGGCACATCGGGAGCATCCCGGCATACCGGGGCGAACCAACGGCCCAAGCACCCCTTCGCCGAACGCCACGAACCCGCGCAGCCAGGGAATACCCGCCGATTGCAGCACATCTTCTGCTTCGCGATGAACGGAAGGATGCCACGCATCGTGTAACACAAGAGCCAAATCCGTCGCTTCCGGCATGTCTTGTTTGAAATCGGCGCAACGGATGATCCGGCATAAACCGGACAGTTCTGCGCACACCCGGTCTGCAAGATCGCTTTCCCCAATCACAGCTACGGCCGCGTTCACCGGGATCCCCCCTCTCGCAGTTGGACACCGAACACGCCTTTAACCGTCTCTTGCAAAAATGGCTCTACCGCCAAATCCGCTGCGTAAACCTGCATGCCGTTCCTTTGCAAAATTTCCCGCGAAGCCGTTACGAGCGTTTTTTGATCCGTCACATCCACTGAAGGAATGGTAAGCCCCAACGGGGCTGTTTTCTCCAACAAAATGGACGAAACCTCCAGCGCATTCGTCCCTTGGCAATCGGCGGCGTTTTGCGCCCTCAGCAATGCCCCTTGCAGCGAGCGGCGCAGCGCCAATGTCCTGTTCAGGCCGACACTTCCATACCAGCGGTCGCCCACGCCAACCCATATGACCGGGAATCCGCACACGTCCTCTCCGAGACCGATAACCGGTGCGCCACGCATCACGGTTAACGCCTGCATATAATAGCGGCATCGTTCATCATCCGTTTGCCCGAGCTGAACCCTGACGATCAGCGGCCGGCGAACGGTTTGCCGTTCAACAAACTTTTTATAAAGACATGACTGAAGTGCTCTGGCAATTCCTTCCGCAGCCGTTTCTCCCGCGCCGATACCGATAGGATGACCCCGGGCTTGCAGTTGGTCCAGCTTCAAGACCACATCAGCCCATCGCGACACATATGCTTCAAGTCCGGCCAGTCCCGCTTCCCGGCGCGCTTCCTCATGCGTCAGTCCGCTGCAAACGATGTCCGGCAGCAGTTCTGCGGGCCCGCCCGATAACGGGTCTGCGGCTTGAACGCGGCACTGCGAGAGCGGAAGCTGCAGCAGGCTCCCCTCCTCCCAAAGATGAAAAACCCCCGTCAGCGGTGAAGTCATCCGTCCAAAGTAAGGAAACAACCCGTTGGCGGTTCCTATTGCCGAGTCCCTCTCCAGGATCGAATCCACATCGGCGGTCCACTCCGTCTTCGCTGCTGCGCTCTCCCGACGGTCAAGCTGCGGATGTGCAAGAACGGAGTGCCACGTTCCTTCCAACGTTTCCAAATCAAGCAAGAAAACCGCGTTGTTCAGCGCCGGTTCACGGGTATCCGTCACCGTCTTAAACAACTCGAATACAGCTACGTTGGCAAGCATGGCTCCCGCCGTAGACGAGTAAACGTGGCTCTTGGGATCTTTTTCAACCGCAGAACGATGGATGCGCCGCCAAGCCGACTCCCAATCGGTTTCCGTTTCCGCTTGCAGTATGGGGCCGATCAGCCCTGTCTGATGAACACATATGGCAGGGATAAGCAGCTTGTTCTCCTGTCTGCAAATGGCATGCAGCTGCCGAAGTTCCTGCAAATCCCCATTTTCGCTGACGTACAAAACCGCTTGAACCGGCTGTACCATCGTGCGCCAATCATCGCCGCTTGCTTGTGAGGCCGCAATCTCTTCGAGAGCGACCTCGGGATCGGACTCACGCGCTTGTTCCGCCAATTCGGCGAGCCGCCGCCGGTTGGTCGGCACCGAGTCCGTAATCCGCGTACGGATTCGAGGCAAACCGGACTCCAGCAGCGCAGATACAAGCGCCGTGAATATAGAACCCGAACCGACGGCCAATACGTTCATTTGCCGGTAAGACTGAAACCGGTACGCACCGGAGCCGCCAAAACTGTCCAAAAAGGCGATTTGTCCCCCATACTTCCGGACAATTTCCTCCGGCAGCCGATGAGTGCTATCTTGGCTGGCATCCCGGACAACCCCTTTTTGATGGAGTTGTTCCGCAATTTCATACACCCGATCCCGATACAAATCAGGCAACCCGTCGGTCAAATCGGCCAGCGTATATTCCCCGTTAAACATGGGGATGAGTTTTTCAATCCAGCGGTTGACCATCTCCCCTTCCATGCGGAAAGTGCCCGTATTATTGCGAAAATATACGCCGTCGCCCGGAAGCGGCAAATAAAACGTGTCTCCCTTTATTTTAGGACGTGCAGTCGAACTGAGCGGTGCCATCTCTCTCCTCCTTACCTGAAATGATTCATTTGCTGCAAAGCCGCTATCATCATCATATGTACAACGATTTGTCCTTCATGTCATACCCGCTCGAATGGCAAAAACCCCTGTCAGCCCATTGCTGAACAGGGGTGAAACAAGTTGCCTTCAGCCCGCC
The DNA here is from genome assembly GCF_004307995.1 of Paenibacillus thalictri. Classification (GTDB taxonomy): domain Bacteria; phylum Bacillota; class Bacilli; order Paenibacillales; family NBRC-103111; genus Paenibacillus_AF; species Paenibacillus_AF thalictri. The sequence goes on from NZ_SIRE01000016.1 coordinate 141,530, forward strand.
GAAGCGTTTCGGCTTAACGGCAGCGGTGGCCTGCGCACGGACCGGCACAACGTCCCGCACAAGGGCCTGCGCATGGACCCGCGCAACGTCCTGCACATGGACCTGCGCAGGGGCCGCCGCAGCGTCCGGCGCAAGGACCGGCACATGGGCCGCCGCAAAAACCGGCGCAAGGGCCAACACAAGGGCCCACGCAGGGACCGATACAAAGGCCGATTACGCAAAAACCGACACATTGCCGAGTCGGATCAAACGGATATTGTGCCGCTTGATACGGATCCGCTACGTACTGGCCAGCTTGATTCCAAGCCGCCAGTTGGCTTGTTTGCAAATCTGAAACATTAAGCTGTTGAAGCTCATTTTTGAAATCATTTGTCATTGGGTTAACCTCCGTGATTTGGGTTATCTGCATGATTTCAATTTATGGGCGTACCTCCGCTTTTGTTACTAATGCAAACGCCCATTTTATAGGCGTTTGTACCTCAATGGCGGCTCCCATAATATAACGCTCACTTTGGACATACAAGGTGGCCGCACGGACAACCGTTTTTGTGCGATATTAGCTGTAGAATGGGGATAAGCTATCGGAAGATGCTAATAAACAAGGAAAGCGAACCCGTGGTCTCGAATAAAAGAATGGGTACAGGATGAACCATCCGGTCAGCACAATATATGGGGAGGTATATCATGATCTATGTAGAAACGCCGAGATTGCGGCTGCGCGATTGGATGGAAACGGATGTCGAGCCATTCATACGGCTCAACCAGGATGAAGACGTGATGAGATATTTCCCTAAACGATTAACCGCCGAAGAAACCGAAACGTTTTATCGCTCGATTTTGTCTGAGTTTGACGAATGCGGCTTTGGGTTGTATGCCGCGGAAGTGAAGGAAACACAGCAATTCATAGGATTTATAGGTTTTCATAGAGCCACCTTTGAATCGGACTTCACACCGTGTACCGAAATAGGCTGGCGTCTGAGAAAAGAAGCCTGGGGTCAAGGATATGCAACCGAAGGAGCGGCCGCTTGCTTGCGGTACGGATTGGATACGTTGGGGTTTGACGAGGTTTACAGCTTTACGGCGGTTGTCAACCGGCCTTCGGAGCGCGTCATGATGAAAGTCGGCATGAGTTTTGTGAAAACGTTCGACCATCCGCGAGTGGAGAAAGACAGTCCGCTGTCTCGCCATGTTTTGTATCATATAGGCCGGAATTAAATCTGGGAAAAAACAAACCTGACGGAAATAAATCCGTCAGGTTGTTGTCAAAAGGCGGCTCAGCTCAACGCCTCAGCGCGTGATACTTTGCGCTGGCCCGCAGGCAGCGAGGCAGCCGGCTCGATGACGGGCAGACTTTCGCCGGCCTCACCCATCCGTCTCAGCAATCTTTCCCTCATCACTTGCGCTACTTCATGATGGGATTCAATACCGATCAGATTGTTCAGCTCATACGGATCGGATTGCAGATCATACAAGTGGGACTCCACATAATGTGATGATCCCGCATCTGTAAAGCTATCCTTGTCCGGTGCGGTCACCACGTATTTCCAGCGTTGGGTGCGGACCGCACGCGACACATCGGATTCGCTGATCTGCACGAACGTCTCCTCCGGCCAGTGCTTCTCTTCCCCTCTCAGCAAAGGCATCAGCGACCGTCCTTGCATGTCCTCGGGTACGGAAATTCCCGCCGCATCCAGCAAGGTTGGAGGGAGATCAATCAGGCTGACAAGCTCCTGCACTTGGCGGCCTCCCTGAAATCCAGGGCCGGCCAGTAAAGTAGGGACACGTATGGAAGCATCGTGAGCGGAACGTTTGTATTCGGCGTTTCTTGTTTTAAAATGGCAGCCGTGATCGGATGTGAACAAAATAATCGTATTTTCGTCCAGATGCAGCGACTTCAGCGCATCCAGCATACGTCCGAACGCTTCGTCCAAACGTTTGACCATTCCGTAATAACCGGCGATATGCTGATAAGTCGAACCGCCGAGCGCTGCGAGATCCGGGGGAATCCAGCCTCCCGTATACCGCTCGCGATAGCCGTCCGGCGCCGGATAATCGTCAAGGTGGTTTTGATGATGCGGCTCCAGAAACGATATGAACAAATAAAACGGATCTTGCTGATGTTCGTCAATGTAACGGATCGCCGCATCGGTCATCGCATCAACGCGGTATCCCGGCAGCTTGACTGCCTGATTATCATTGTTATAGACGACCGTATCGTAAGAATCGGAACTGAACTCCAGCACATCCGCCGCCAGCCAGTGCTCATAACCTCCGCGCTTCGGCTCCGACACCGGCTCCTCTTTAGCTAGGTGCCACTTGCCGATATACCCCGTGCGGTAACCCGCTTCCTTAAAATGATGGGCCAGCGTCTTTGTTCCTTCGGGCAGCGGAATGCCGTTGACAAAACAGCCCGTCGTTGTGGCGTATTTGCCGGTCTGCAAGCAAGAGCGGGCGGGTCCGCATACCGGCTGGCAGGTGAACGAACGGGTCAGGTGCGTGCCACGCAAGGCCGTGCGATCAAAGTTTGGCATTAAGCCAAGCGGGTTGCCGTGCAGACCGGAAGTATCCCATCTCTGCTGATCGGTAAAAAATACGATAACGTTCGGCTGCCGATTTTCTGTTGTATTCATTGGAACCTCCGATAGCAAAAATTATTCTTTCACGCCGCCTGCCGTCAGTCCTTCCACCATATAACGCTGCAAGAACATAAAGGCGATCAGCAGCGGTATCGTAGCGGCAGCCGCAGCAGCCGTGGCACCCGACCAGTTGGCGGAATATTCGCCCAGATAAGTCAGCGATAAACCGGGGCTTAATGTCCGTTTGCCGATGTCGCTGACCAGCGTCATCCCAAATAAGAAGTCGTCCCAAGCAATCAGGAACGTATAGATGCCAATCGCCATAATACCCGGCTTCGACAATGGAACGATAATCATAAACAACGTCTTAAAGCGGGATGCGCCGTCAATTTCCGCAGCTTCCTCCAGCTCCCGGGAAATCCCGTTGAAAAATGTGCGCATCAGCATAATGCTAAACGGCAGCGAAGCCGAAGTGGATGCCAATATCAGCACGTATAATGTGTTCAACAAGTGCAGCGTTTGATATTGCGAGTACAACCCGATAACCAAAGTCACGGTCGGAAACATTTGCGCCGACAAAAACAGCAGCGTCAGCAGGTTGCTTCCTTTGAAGCGGAAACGCGATAACGCATAACCGGCGAATATCGAAACGAAGATGCATAAGAACGTCGCTCCCGCCGCGACCAGCAGCGTATTTTTATAAAAGGTCAAAAATACCGGCGATTTTAAAATATCCGCATAACTGGCCAAGGTCGCATGCAGCGGGAACCATTTCGGCGGCAGCTGCATCAGCTCGCTGTTGTTGTGCAGCGAGGTGACTAATATCCAGTAGACCGGGAACAGCAGGAAAAACAAAATGATGCCCAATAGCAGATAAGGAACCCAGCCCTTTTTGCGGCGCGCTTTGGCCTCGGACAATCGGGATTTGACAGGCAGCGCCGTATTTACCGTATTCAAGCGACTCCCCCCCTTAATGGTCTTCCCGGTTCATAATCCGGGTAAATATGACGGAAAATGCGAACAGCAGCACAAGCCAGATAACCCCGATCGCCGAGCCTTTGCCCATCTCATATTTGGAAAATGCGGTTAGATAAGTTAATATGGCCAGCGAAGTCGTTGAACCGGCCGGCCCGCCGTTCGTCAGCGTGAAGAATAATGTAAACATCTGGAAATTATTTACAATCATAATTAAGGTAACACTGGAGATAACCGGTTTGACCAGCGGCAGGGTAACGCCCGTAAACAGCTTCCAGCCGCTTGCTCCGTCGATTTTGGCGGCTTCGTACAAGCTTGCCGAAATATTTTGCAGACCGGCCAGCAGCATAACCGCTACGAGCGGGCACTGCCGGAAAACGGCAACGACGATTATCGACGGCAAAGCAAAGTTAACGCTTTGCAGCCAGTTGATGTTGCCGGAAATGATGCCCGTATGCAGCAGCGTATAGTTAAGCACGCCGTAGTCGGCTTGATAAATCCACAAAAAGATAAGTGCCGTGACAATCGTCGGAATCGCCCACGGAATCATAACCACACTTCTAAAAAAAGCCCGAAAGCGGATATTCTGATTGAGCAGCAGCGCCAAAATCATGCCGATAAACAAATCCGCAATAACCGTGATAACCACGTACACCCCGGTCACTTTTAACGAATGGTAGAAATCCGCTGATTTCAGCAGCGCCGTATAGTTGGCGAAGGAGTTCCAGCTGGTGTCCTGATTAAGCAGCGAATAATTGGTAAAACTCATCATGACCGATTTGATAAGCGGGCTTATAATCGTCAAGGCGAGAAGCAGCACGGCCGGCAGCATGAGAACCGCCGCAAACAGCACGTTTTTATGTTGACGTGATAATCTTAAATGCATAGTTTCACCTCAGAACAACAAAGATGTTTGAACAAAACGGCGGTCCCGCCCAACGCGCCTATTTATACAGTTCTTTAATTTTCGGAATGACGGTGGAGATCGCTTCGTCCGGACTTTTGCCGCCTTCCGTCACCATTACGATCATATCCGTGGACACCTGCATGGCGTTATCGAATTTCGGATTCGCCGACGGCATCGGGGAAGCGGTTTTCATCTGTTCGTTGAACACTTTGGCATAAGCGTCTTCATTCATTTCCGGCAGAGCGGCAATCGATTTGCGGGAGGACATAACCCCGTTCAGCTTATGGTAGATGGCCATTGCATCTTTGGACACCAAGTATTTAACGAACTCGGCGGCTTCTGCTTTATGTTTGCTGCCGCTTGTCACCACAAGCTGATGTTCGGTAAATACCGTTTCGCTGCGGCCCGATTTGCCTGCCGGCACAATCGTGACGCCCCATTCCTTATCGAAAGCTTCGCCTTTGCCGCTCATCGAGCGGAAATTCGTTCTGCCGAAATCCCCGTCAATCAGCATGCCAAGCGCATTGTTGGCGAACATCGGGCGCAAATCCTTCATCATCGCGCCTTTTGGAGAAATTTTGTTGTTAATCGCATCTTTCAAATAGTTGAGCGAATCTTTCAGCCCCGTGCCTTGGTCGTACACGATCGCGCCTTTGTCATCGACAAACTTGCCGCCGTAGGTGTAAGCAAGCCTCAGCAGCATGTTGCCCGTATACGAATCGGAGGCTCCGTTTTCGCCGATGCCGTAAATCGGGTTGCCTTTCTCGTCTTTGCCGAGAGCGGCGATTTTTTTCGCGGCGGCGACCATGTCGTCCCACGTCTTAGGCGGCTGCTCCGGATCAAGACCGGCTTTCTTGAACAAATTTTTGTTCCAGAACAACGCGCTGGGGTGCGGAGCCCACGGCATCGCCATCACCTTGCCGTTGATTGTGACACCAGCTTTGCTGCCGTCAACGATATCGCCGATCATATCCTGACCAAGCAGGCTTTCCAGCGGTTCGGCAACCTTTGCCCCGGCAAATGCCGGCGTAAAATTCTGATTGGACATCGAAACATCGGGCGGGTTGCCGCCGGCGGAGCTGACCAGCACCTGATCCTTAAACTGAGCAAACGGAATGCCGATCGATTTCACCTTGATATTCGGATTTTTCTTCTCAAAGTCGGCAATCAATTGGTTGTATGCTTCTTTGGTGCCGTCCTCAACGGAAATCCAGTTCGCAAACGTAATTTCTACCTGTTTGCCGCTTTTGGCCGCATCCGCCCCGGCATTTCCCGGCGCTGCCGCTTCTTTGCCTCCGGACCCGCCGGTGCCGGCGTCGCCGCATGCGGCCATCGAAGCTGCCAAGCTGACTGCTACCGCGCCCATTGTCACTTTTTTCAAATTGTTCATGGTGTTACCCCCCGCTTTATAAACTGTGTCGGCCAATTGCCGCCGTTGATTTCATTATAAAAAGACCGCCGCATTTTTTTTGGTCAAATGTTCGGGTCATTTGGTCTTATCTTCGTATGAAAAACAAATTCCCTGCTCAATCGGTCATTGAACAGGGATTTTCCGTCAGATAAGCTTAGTTTTTGACACCGTGACTTTGCTTATACTCAAGCGGCGTCATGCCGGTCATTTTTTTGAACACTTTCGTAAAATAACTTCCGTCCGGGTAGCCGACCTGCTCCGCCAGCATTCCCATCTTGGTCTCGCCCGAGCGGATCATTGCTTGTGCGCGGTCGATACGGACTTGCGTCACATAATCGTTGAAGCTGACTCCCGTTTCTTTTTTAAACAATTCGCTTAAATACGTCTTGTTCAGATGTACCGAATCGGCGGCATTTTGCAATGAGATGTCGCTGGCATATTCGCTTTGCACGTAGCTGCATACTTTGCGGATGGCCTCGCTGTATGGGTGCCTTGCCGCTTCCGCTTCGGTTAACCCCGCCTTCACCTTGGCCAGCAGCCATTCCTTGATCTGCCGGAAAGACGTTTGTTCGGCGATTTCGTCATGCGGCGTATCCCGCTCTTGAACGGAAGGAGAATCGGACGCCCCCTTCAGCGTTCTGCGCGCTCTCTGCACAAGAAAGACGGCTTCCAGCGCAAACGCCCGCATCTCTTTGCCGGAAAGCCACTTCTTCCGTTCCGCTTCTTGAAGAAAAGCATCCACGCATTGCATCGCCGGAATAAACTGCCCCCGGTCGAGCAGCAGCGACAGCTCGCCAAGCGTATCCCGCCACTGCACCGTCTCGGTCCGGGCCGCGCCCTGCTCATCCTGGTACAACGCAATCGCCTTGTTCCCGTAAAATTGCTTGCGGTTCAGCGCTTCGCCGGCTTCCTCAAACTGCCGAGGCAGCGAAGCCGCATCCATCGCCGGAAGGCTGATGCCAACGGAAACGGAAATGCCCAGATACGTCTGCAAATGCGATACGATCCTATGTGCGTAGAGCTGAACGGATTCCCGCAGCGAACGCTCGCCGGTCGGCCGCGTGTTGAACAGCGCCGCATAAAACCCGCTTTCGCAAACAAAACAGCCCCCGCAGCCGACTTCGCTTTGCAGCGTTTCATCGACAATGTTAAGTACCGCGGAATCCAGCAGTCCGATATCGCGGATTTTGGCGTTTGTCTCTTCTTCCAAGGCGGAATCCAGCCTAATCAGCATCAGCACGATATGTTTGGGCTTCAGACGCAAGCGAAACGTCTCCATCTTCTGTCCAAACTCCTGCTCATCCAACGTTTTGCCGCGCAGCAGCTCGTTAAAATACAGCGAACGAAGCGCGTATTGGTGCGAATTCAGCGTGCTTTTCAGCTCGTGCACTTCCTGCACCCGCGTCTGCTCCTGCTCCAGCTCGGCCGCTACTTTCCCGATCACGTTTTTTAATCCGTCCACGGTAATTTCCGCTTTCAGCAAATAATCTCTCGCCCCGGCCTTTAGCGCTTCCGAAGCGTAATGAAACTCGCTGTATGAACTCAAGATAACCGTCCGGATGTGCGGGGCCTCGTCTTTTAACGCGCGGATCAAATCGATGCCATCCATTAAAGGCATTTTAATGTCCGTAATGACAATATCCACCGGCTGCTGCCGGCATATTTCAAGCGCTTCCCGGCCATTGCCGCAAGAAGCGACAATATCGAGCGGCAAATCCGTTTTGCGGAGCAGCACATCAAGCCAGCGCCGGATTTGCGTTTCATCATCGACAATGAGCACATTCATGTGTGTTTCAGCTCCTCCGCTCGAATAAATACGGGCCAGACCAAGTGGGCTTCCGTGCCCCCGCCCGGTCTGCGCCGAAGTTCCAATGCCGCCGCTTCGCCAAAATGCAGCCGCATCCGGTTCAGCACATTGCGCAGACCCATTCCCCCGGCGGGTGCTTCCAACTGCGCCTTCAAGATCGCATCGTGCCCCTCCGGCACGAACTGCTCCGTTACCGGCACGCCGGGAGCCTTCGGCCCCTGCGCAGCATCCGCCGGTGACAACGTCCCTGCGGTTGCGGGCGATTCCGCCAGCTGCAGCCCGCCTTCCGGTGCTGAAGGCGGAACGGCCGGGAAGCCGATGCCATCGTCCGCGATGAGAAAATGGATGCGGCCTTCCTGCATCCAGCCTTTGATCACGATCGTTCCCGGACCCTGCTTAGGTTCAATACCGTGAAAAATCGCATTTTCCACAAGCGGCTGCAGCAGCAGCTTTAACGTGCTGTACGGATAAATCTGCTCGTCGATATCGAATTCGACATGCAGCTTCTCATATTGCCGGGCCTCTTGAATATGCACGTAATTGCGCAAATTTTCCACTTCTTCGGCAATGGCGATATATTCGCTTTCCGCGGACAGCGTTTTTTTCAACAGCTTGACCAAAGAAACGATAACGGAATCGACCTTCTCCCAAGGCTCGGTGATCAGCATCGAGCGGATGGAAGCAAGCGTATTGTACAGAAAATGCGTGTTGATCTGCGATTGCAAGTTTTGCAGCTCCGTTCTCCGTTTCAACTCCTGTTCCTCGATGACCTGGTCCCGCAGCGCTTCGATCCGGCCGACCATCCGGTTGAAATTTTGCGCAAGCTCCCCGATTTCGTCGTTGCCTTTCACCATCGAACGCACGGTGAGATCACCCATCTCCACCCGTTTCATGCTGTTAAACAGCTTGCGGATCGGAATGGAAAGCCGGCGGGCGATAACATAGGAAACGGCCACCGACAGCAGCAGCAGAAAAGCAAAAACCGCCAGCGTGTACCACTCGGCACGATCGATGTTTTTGAGCAGCGTATCCAGCGGTGTATAACAAACGATCGTCCAGCCGGTGCTTTCCACCTTGTGGTAAGTGACCAGCATCGGCCTGCCGTTTTCCTTCACGCTGAAATGCCCCGCCGCGTTCTCGCCGACCAGCTCTTTAAAATAAGGCTGGTCCTCCATGCTCATGCCAAGCTGACTTTTGTCCGCCGCCGAAATAATAATGCCCTTGTCATCAAGCAGCAGCATGCGTTCATCCTGCTGTGTCGCGCTGGCGTATTGCTTGTACAAAAAACTTTCGCCAACGTTGATCATCAGCAGTCCCAACGCCTTATCGTTCTCGAAGTCCTTCAAAAGCCGCATCACCGAAACATAATGATCTTCATTGATCGTCGGCAGCAGCTTGGCGGAAGGATCCGATGCCCAGAGGATGCTCCCGTTTTTCTGCAGCGCTTCTGGATACCACGGCTCGCTTTTGATCGCATCGACGCCAATTTTGCTGGCGTTATAAAAGGTATGCAATTCAAATCCGTTGAATCCAAAAATCGACGTGTAATATTCCAGCCACGTATACGCATACCGGTAAGTGACGATCAGCTTGGTCAGAAATTGGCTTTTGGCCCGTTCCTGATACGCCTGATTGCCGACGGGACTGAGCAGCAAAGAACGCAAATCCTCATTGGAAAAATAAATGTTTGAAATCGCTGTCAGGTCGGAGGCCATAATCTCCAGCTTTTGCGATATTTGTCCAAGCGAGGTAAGCTTGGCTTCGCCGGCCTGCTGTTCGATCGTCCGTTTCGTAATCGTCAGCGAAATATAACCGAATAAGCCAAGCGGCAAAACCGCCAGGCATAAAAACGAGATCAGCATTTTTTGCTGCACGCTGCTTTTTTTAATAAAAAATTTGCTGAATACGGACATGCGCTTCCTCCCTCAAAGCTTTACAATAAAAGCTCATTACGCAAGCATGCGCTTCAGGCTTTATTCTAGCAGGATCGGGTTGCCCCCTCAATCCCCAAGAGACGGAAACAAAAAGAACCTAGCGGAAAAGCTCCCGCCAGGCCATTTGCTATAACTTGCTTTGTACATGCGTTTGCAGTTAACTTGCAGGTTCCGGCTTGCTTTTGCTTTTGAGCCCGGAGATGCCGACACCGCAGAAGATCAAGGCGACTCCAAGCCATTTGACGATCCCCGTATGTTCGCCTAGCAGTAGATTGGAGCATAAAATGACGACCGGCAGCTCCACCGCCCCGATTAACGCCGACACGCCGGTGTCCAGATACGGCGCGCCTTTGGCGAACATATACGGAGGAATAATCATGCCGAACAGGCTGAGCAGTATCGCCCAGAACCACAGTCCTCCGGGCAGCGAGCCGTTCCACAAAAACTGCGGCGTATTCATCGCCAGCACGATGGCAAGCGCGCCTGTCAGCATCCATGCGCTGCGGATCACGGCAGGCACTTCCGTCGCCACCTTGCCGCTGAAAAAAATAAACATCGTATAACTCGCGGCGGCAAGCAGCCCGAGTCCGATTCCCGAAGGGCTGATGCGGCTGATGCCGCCCTGGAGCACCCCTGAAGCAAGCAGCGTGCCCGCAAGCACGATCAGAACGGAGAGCAGCTGAAATTTGCCGGGCATTTTTCCCCCCAGCAGCATATCGACAAGCAGCCCCATCCAGGTGAATTGAAACAATAGCAACACGGCAAATGAAGCGTCCAGCGTCTGCAAGGAGTAATAATAAAACACCCCGCAAATCCCGGTGAAAAATCCGCTGCCCATCAGCTTAAGCGCAATACGAAACGGAATCCGTCTGATCTGTTTCCAGAAAGGCAAGCAGATCAGCCACATCACGACAGCCCCAAAAAACACTTGGCTGGCCGTTACCTCCGAAGCCGTAAACCCTTGCGCATAAGCAAGTTTGACGAACGTGGACAACATCCCGTAGGACGCCGCGCCGATCAGCACCAGCAGACTGGCTTGCAGCCGTTTTTTGGCATTCATCTATAAAACCTTCTTTATTATTGACCCTCTCCCGCCCACGGCAATAAACCGGTCGCTGACCGGCCTATTCCGCCATGATCCAATATAACAGACATCCCGTATCGAGGCAATCGTTAAAGCGTTTACAAAAACATCAGCATGATTCTGAACTTATGCACCGTTTCTACGACTGCGGGCGGATCGATAATAAAGCAAATAAAACCGCCGAAAAATTCCGCCAAAATGGCCCGCAGCAGCCACTCGTAAAATTTATCCAGCCAGATCAAGGGCGTTCCCTCCCTTAATATTATATATCATTATCATATGCGCGAATGTGAGACTTTGTCCTTGACCGGACGGCTCAAAGTGGTCATTTATTGGAATTTGTCCTTTTTAAAAATAGTTTTCATCGAACTGGTTAACCTAATCCAAGTCACGGAGAAAACTTCTTGCAGCATCGCGGCGGGCAACGCCGGCGGGTACTTTGCCTTGGAAGCTGCAGAAAAGGAGGAATATTGCCATTCGCAACTTATCTTTTAAGACGTTGCTGATCATGGCGGTTTGCTTGGCCTTGACTTGTTCCAGTGCCTTGGCAAAGCCGAAAAAAAACCGCAGCGATTACGAAGCGCAAGGGGAGGTCGTATGGGAAGTTCCTACACGGGAGAAGGTCATCGCGCTTACTTTCGACGATGGACCGGACCCGGACCATACCCCGGCCATACTTGATTTGCTTAAGCAATATGATGCGAAAGCCACATTTTTTGTCGTCGGCAATAAAGTCGACCGCAGCCCGGAGATTACGAAGCGGGAGCTCGATGAAGGACACGAACTCGCGAACCATACATACAGCCATATGTATTTCTCCAACCGAGTGGCCGCTTCAAAAATGAAAAACGACATTCTGAAAGCCGAAGATGCGATATATAAAGCGACTGGACAAAGATGCCGCTTATTCCGCCCGCCGGGCGGTTTCTATAATGAAAACCTGATCTCCATTGCGAAGGAACACGGATACTTGGTCGTTATGTGGTCTTGGAGCAAAGACAGCAAAGACTGGCGTTTGCCGGGAGTATCGAAAATCGTCAGTAAGGTGCTGAGCAATACGCAAAATGGAGAAATCGTGCTGTTTCATGATTACGCCGAAAGACAAACGCAGACGCTTGATGCGCTGAAAATTATTTTGCCCAAGCTGAAGGAAGAGGGGTTCCGGTTTATCACTGTCTCCGAGCTGCTCACGTACCGCAAAAACGAGAGACCGGAAATAAAATAAAAGCCCTCGAAGCAAGATAAACGGCAAAAATCCTTTGCAACAACGGCACTAATGCCGCTTGCAAAGGATTTTATCATTTTTTTCATAACTCTTATGGCGATAACAGTTGAAAGATCAGAAGCTTTTGGCTGCTTCTGCGGTCTGTTTCAATCCTTCGGAAATAATCTGCTCCGAACGATCCTTGAATTGATTATGTCCTTCAATGATGACTTCCAACGGCTGTATGCCGAATAAACCAAGAGTGGCCTTTAATGGTCTCAACGCTGATTCAATGGACGCCATAGGTTCTACGGAATAAATACCTCCGCGAGCATTAAGCAGGATTACTTTCTTATCCCCTGCAAGGCCTACAGGACCTTCTTCTGTATATCTAAACGTCTTGCCTACTTGAGTGATATATGAAATATAAGTGATTAAGGGAGCAGGGGAAGTGAAGTTCCAGAGCGGGAACGCAATAACGATTTTATCAGCAGCAAGAAACTGATCCAAATACCGGTTAGCGATCGCTGCGGCGCTATTCTCTTCCGCCGATAGATCATAACCTTGGTTCAGTTTAAATGTTCCCACTATGGCATCTTGTCCATAATAAGGAAGTTCTTCCTTGAAAAGATCAAGTTCTGTAATCAAATCGGAAGGATGAGCTTGTTTATAAGTCTGAAGAAACGTTTCATACATCTTGACGCTCACCGCTTGCTCGGCAGGCCGATTATTTGCTTTTACGAACAGTACATTTGCCATGTTAGTTAGCTCCCTTGTTAGGTTATTGGTTTGATTATTTGTTATAAATAATGGGCATTTTTCTAATATATAAATGTTCACTTGCGGTACGATACATAAATTCACCGACGTTTTCTCGTGAAACCGCCATTTTGGCCGGTTCATCGCCAAGTGAAATACGATATCCGATGCCGTTATGTTTGACATTGGGATTAATGATCCGAACAATCGTCCAATCCAAGGCAGATTGTTTGAAAAGCTGCTCGATTTTTTTCATTTCCCGATAACCGTTAGGGAAAAGGAGCTTAGCCATGATGCCTGGGACTATCGTACTGAAATTTTTATTGTCCTCTACAGAACGAACTGTGGGTGTAGCCAATGTAATAAAACGTTGTTTTTGCAGCTTCTCCATCGTTCTCATGATAACCTCATGACCATTTGCTATCGGCGTTCCGTTTAATTTTCGTGAAGTATCCAGAGCAGGACCAAGCGTACTGATTACAATATCTGCATTTGCAATGGCTTTCTCGATTAAAGGTTGATTATCCAACTCGCCAACAACGATATGCAACTTCGGGTGCGAGTGGTTTAAAGAGCCCGATTTCCGAACATATGCAGTGACATTGTCCCCATTCTTGAGAGCATGCTCCATCACAATCTGTCCGATTGCTCCACTCGCACCAAATAATGTAAGGTTCATTTTTATTTTTCACTCCTTTCCTTATACAATAAAATGTGCTTAATAAAAGCACATTAAAATCAAAAAAAAGCAGCATTAAATTGCAACTTTTATAAGCACATAATAATCCGACTGCACTTATTTGTCCAGCTTCTTGTTGAAAAAAATTAAATAACAAAGAAGTCCACACGGTTCATTACGTCCGCAATTGTGTACTCCCGCAAGTAGTCAATGGTACGGAGCTCGACTTCATGAAGTATTTTTTCCAATTCAATATCCAACTGCTCTCCAGCTTCGCCGCAGTCAACGTTAAATTCGACCTCAGACGGCATATTGCTGACAGCAGAGTAGATGTCCCCTAACGTAATTTGATCGGCAGGTACTCGCAATAAGTAGCCTCCTTCTCGGCCGCCTTTTGATTCGACGATAGCTGCCGCCGCTAACTGCTGCATCACCCTGCGCATAAATGTTGCGTGGGAATCCACCTGATCCGCTATCATTGCACTCGATAACATTTTCCCGCTTTTAGCTAACCAAACAATGGAGTGAACAGCGATTTTAAAACGAGGAGGACCTATATTAACGCCACGGTTTGCTGTGCTCATTTCAACCACTCCTAAAAAAACAGTTTTATTGCAACTGTTATAAGCACATTATAAAATAAATATGAATGATGTGCAATTAACAAAATCCTCCCACATTAAAGGCGCGGGGATCGCATGTACCGCGCGTGCTGCTGCACAATTTTTCTCTGCTCCGCACCGCGGTGAACTTGCTTCATCAAGCTTTGCATATGGGCAAGCACAGCTCACATATCCTCCCGCTGCAAACTCATCTCAATAATCACCTTGGCATAACCCGTTTTATCTGCGATGTCATACCGTTTCCCTCTCAGATCCAGGGCAAACAGCCCTTCGCTGGCGGAGATGCAGCGCAGCGCGTCTGTCAGTTGGTATTCGTCGCCAGCACCTTTTTCTATCTTTTCAAGAGCGCTAAAAATGGACGGCTTGAGTAATCGGCAGCATTTCTTTCGGCTGCGCTTTGGTAGCCGGGAGAAGTCTGGTGCCAAGACCTGCGGCGGGAATGACGGCTTTTTTTATTTTCATAAAGATTCACTCCTTCTCGTTTGGTTGGAAGGTTCGAAAACCCAAAGCTTGCTGCCCATATAGTTAAACATGAACCCTGCGGACATGCCGCACAATTTACTGATGATCGTACCCCAGCCGGCTTGCACCAGCAAGCTGAGAAGCCCCGTGGTGATGCAGAAGGTCAAGCCGTTCAGCAGCAGAAACTTGAGAAACTGCTGACGGTCGATTTTGCCGCGGTGCCTGAACGTCCAGCTGCGGTTCATAAAGTAGCTGTTCAGTACGCCAAATATATATGAAACGCATTGGGCCGCAACATACGACCAGCCCGCGTAGGTCAGTAAAGTAAATACACCCAAATCAATGCAAGTATTCATGGCTCCGATCGAGCAATATTTGAAAAAGGAAAGCCAGTTGTTTTTCATATTAGACAACGCCCTTCCGTCCGGAAGCTTTTTTGCGTGTACCGTAACAATCTTTGACGATATATAGCGGGCGGTCCCGTGTTTCGTCGTAAATACGTCCGATATACTCGCCGATAATACCCAGCGCCGCCAAGATCGATCCCCCGATCAAGAGCTGGGTGGACACCATGATGTGCCAGCCAGAAACGGGTCCGGCTACTACCAAATTGGTCAGCGCAATGACCAGCAAATCAATCGCGCCCGCAGCCGCCAGAATTCCTCCTCCATAAGCGGCAAGCTTGAGCGGCTTAAGCGAAAAAGAAGTAAGGCCGTCCAAGCTCAGCTTGATCATTTTTTTAAGCGGGTATTTTGTTTCTCCGGCCGCCCGTTCCTCACGGACGTATTCGACCGCCGTCTGGCGGAAGCCAACCCAGCTGACCATGCCGCGGACAAAACGGTTCTTTTCCGTCAACCGTTTCATTTCATTGCACACTTTACGGTCCAACAGCCGGAAGTCTCCGGTATCCAAAGGAATGTCGATTTCCGTAAACAATTGAAGCACCCGGTAAAATATACGTGCCATCTGTTTTTTGAACCAAGTTTCTCCCTTCCGCTCGATCCGCCGGGCGTAAACAACGTCATAGCCGTCTTTCCATTTCTGAATCATATCCAATATCAGCTCCGGAGGGTCCTGAAGATCGGCGTCGATGACAACAACCGCATCTCCTACGGAATAATCCATACCCGCCGTAATGGCGATCTGGTGGCCGAAGTTTCGCGAGAAATTAATCAGCTTTACCGTTTCATCCCAATCGCAAATGCGCTGTATAATATCCGCCGTAAGATCGGTGCTGCCGTCGTTGACGAACAGCAGCTCATAGCTTTCTCCGGTGCGGCCCATCACTTCCTTCAGCCTCCGGTACGTTTCTCGGATAACCAGTTCTTCGTTATATACCGGGACAATGATTGAATATTTCACTCGCGTATTCATACTCATAACCTCCCGTTTACGATTGAATTTCGTACAGCGTTTGCCCTCCGTCCATATTTATCGGCGCTCTGCCCGAAGGGGAAGCGACTGCGCCGCTGCTGTCCTGCCACTGATCTTTAGGCACCTCTACGGCGTTGCTGCGAATCCACTCCGTCAGCTCTGAGCTGCCGCCGCCGGGAGCGCCGCCACCGATTTGAACGTATTTGATTTCTTTATTGGCGACAAGCTGCTTCAGCTTGTCGACGGTCATGATCGGGTCGGAGCCGCTAAAACCGCCCATTGCCATCACGGCTTTACCGGTTTGGATAATATAAGGCGCCGCCGAAGTGGCGTTGGATACGCCAAACAAATATTTTTCCCCGGTATTATGGCTCGTGACATATTCAAGAAGCTTCGCATTGACGGTGCCGCTGCCCATTCCCTGGCCGCCGCGGCCCGAGGTCTGCTGCAAATTCGGTCCCGCTTCCGGCAGTACGCTGTTTCCGCCGTACAGCAGCGGAGTTGACGCCCAATACAGCGGGGCGGCCAGCAAGGCCAGCATCGCGGCGATTGAAACCGCGTGAACCAGCTTCTCTCTCAGTCTTGGGAGCAGCAGCAGGAAAGAACAGACCGCTCCCGCCGCACCTACGCCCAGGTACCAGCCTGTACCGATTTGAGCGGAATATGGCAGCAGCACATACATTTCAAATGCCGTCGTCGCAAGCACCGAAGCTGGCAGCAGCCAGGCTATCCAGCCTGCTTTATTGCGGTAATCGTGCCACATTACAGTCCATCCGGCACCGACAAGCGCAGCAATCGGAGGAGCCAGCATAATCAAATAATATTGGTGGAAAAATCCCGCTACGCTAAAGAAGGCCATCCCTGGAAGCAGCCAAGCCAGCCAAAACAACGTCATCTGCTGCCTGGTCGTCAGCGGTTTTCTGCGGCGAATCCCGGCGAGCAGGGCCACACTGGCGAATGCTGCAAATGGCAGCAGCCAGCTGATTTGGCCCGACAGCTCCGATTGGAACAAGCGCAGCGGACCCGCTTGCCCGGTGCCAAAAGCGCCGCCGCGGCCCGGAGCGAAGCCCTGCGGCGGGCCGTCCGGGCCAGCTGCGCCTGCACCGCTGGCATCGGCTTTCCCGCTTAGCGCAATGCCGGCTGCGGCGTTTTGTCCGACAACCGGTACGGTCACCGATTCGCCATTGCCGTCGGTCGCCCGGGCCATGTGGCCGTCACCCGTTTGACCGTACCCTCCTTCATCCGCGCGTTGATCCATCCCTCCGCCGTCTTTGGCGCGGTTTCCTCCGCCCATGATCCCCTTACCGGTCAGCCGGTTGATCCCGTTATAGCCGAAAGCAAGCTCCAGCACGGAGTTTGTTTGGCTGCTACCGATATAAGGCCGATCCTCCTTAGAGACGATGTTGTCGGCCACGACAGCCCACGAAACGGATACGCTGAGCATGATGGCCGAAGCAGCCGCCAGCACGGCCAGCTTCTTTTTCAAATTCGCCCGAAAGGCCAGCAAATATAATACATATAAAGCAGGTACGATCATGTAGGCCTGCAGCATTTTTATATTAAAAGCGACGCCGATAACGGCAAACGAGCCGATTACCCATCCCCACTTGCCGCCGCGCACTGCTTGAACCAGCATCCATACGGCAACAAGCAAAGTAAACACCAGCAGGCTGTCGACGTTGTTCGTGCGGCTCACCGCAACAGCAATCGGCGTACAAGCCATGACTAAACTGGCAAGCAGGCCCGCCGGACGTCCGAAGGCCGGTTTCACGAGCGAATACATAAGCAAGACTGAACCGACTCCGGCCAACGCTTGGGGCAAAATCACGCTCCAGCCGTGAACTCCGAATATCGAAGCGCTCAGCGATTGAATCCAAAATGTCACCGGCGGCTTATCCACCGTGACGTAACCTCCCGGATCAAACGAAGCGAAGAAAAAGTTGGAGAAGCTTTGCAGCATGCTCGTTACCGCAGCGGTATAATACGCATTGGCGTTCTGGTCTTTCCAAATGCCGAAACCGTTCAGAAGAAGCGCAAGCAGCGCAATGATTATAAGCATCCAATCGGGTTGTCGTTTTAGCACATGTTGCACGATAACTCACTTCCCTCTATATGAACTCTTAATCGAGTAATTTTCGTTTCGTGTTTATCCTACAGAAACGATCTGAATTGGCTCTGAGCATCAACTTAACGTTTGCTGAGGAAACCAGACCAGCCCAGCCGCGGCGGGACGCATACATCCATTATCCGCTGGGCAACATGATGATGAATGCTCTTTTATACCAATGAAGAATGTCCTAGTCTGATAGACGCGGTCCGCCAACAACATAAAAACCCGAACACAGCTGTTCGGGCACTGTAATCGGCTTTGTTTCATCTGTCTTCGTAAACGGCGGCATGGTATACTGTTATTAAACGGAACCGCCAATAAACGGAGTTGATTCCAAGTGAGCGAGCTGCTTGATCCGCGCAATGATTTTTTATTCAAACGCATTTTTGGCAGCGAAGAAAACAAGGATGTCCTGCTTGCATTTCTGAACACCACATTTGTGGAAACGGGTGCACAACCGCTGACAGAAATCATTCTGCTGAATACGTATACCGATAAAGACGCTCCCCACGACAAACAGTCCATTCTGGATATTCGTGGCAAAACCGCAGACGGCGAGCTGATTAATGTGGAGATGCAGCTGTTCAATAAATACGAAACCGAGAAACGGACGATGTTTTATTGGAGCAAGCTGTACAGCGGACAACTTCAGGAGAGCCAGCCGTACAAAGCGCTAAAAAAATGCGTAACCATCAACATTTTGAATTACTCGATTTTACCGAATGAGCAATATCATAACGTGTTCCATCTCCGCGAGGACCGGACCGGTATACCGCTGATTGACGACCTGGAGCTTCACTTTCTGGAGCTGCCCAAGCTGGGCGATCAGGCTGTTCCCATTGAAGGCGGAGGACTGGTGAATTGGCTGCTGTTTTTAAAAGGTGTCGATAAATCCCATTGGGAGGTGCTTACCATGAATGAACCGGTCTTGAAAAAAGCGATGAATACGCTTGAATTTTTGAGTCAAGATGCGGAAACGCGCAGATTATACGAAGCAAGGCAAAAATATTTGCACGATGAGGCTTCGCTTATTGACGGGGCTATGACGGAAGGCAGGAATCGGGGACTTATCGAAGGCAGAGCCGAGGGACTTAAAGAAGGCAAAATTGAAGGCAGAGCCGAGGGGCTTATCGAAGGCAAAGTCGCTGCAAAAATCGAAATGGCCCGCGAGCTGCTGTCGCTAGGAATTGATATTGCCGCTATTGCCAAAGCATCGGGTCTTACTGAAGATGAAATAAGGAACTTAAAAACGTCTTAATAGCTTTCATTACTTCCGAGTAAAACTAGGAAAAAAGAAAGAGAAGCCTGACTTTCAAGCTTCTCCTTCTTTCTTTTATGTTATTCCCCCATGTAAGCCTGCATAAAACCGCAGTCACGTTTACCCGTACAGCTTATCGACAATATATCTACCGATCTGAATGGAAGCCGTCGCCGCCGGCGAAGGGGCGTTGCACACATGGACGCTGTTTTTGCCGTATACAATATGAAAATCGTCGACTAGCCCGCCATCGGGTTTCAGTGCCTGCGCTCTCACTCCGGCCGGAGCCGGTATCAAATCTTTTCCTTCGATCTCGGGAATCAGCTGCTGCAAGCTGCGCACAAAAGCCGCTTTGCTGAAGGAACGGACCATCTCCGCGGCCCCCTCCTTCCAATACTTGCCGGCCAGCATCCAGAACCCCGGATATCCTATCGTTTCGGCGATGTCCTGCAAGGAAAAATCGGACTTCCTATAGCCTTCCCGCTTAAAGCTCAGCACTGCATTCGGACCTGCTTCCACATGCCCTCCGATCATCCGTGTGTAATGGACGCCAAGAAATGGAAATGACGGATTCGGTACAGGATATATCAGGTGCTTGACCAAATAACGCTTTTCTGGGACGAGCTCGTAGTACTCGCCGCGAAACGGAACGATTTTCATGTCGGGTCTCATGCCCGACTTCCGGACAATCCTGTCGCTGTGCAGACCCGCACAGTTGATCAGCTTTTTTGCCGTAAAGGCTCCCCGGTTTGTTTCCACCCGGACTTGTCCGCCGCTTTCGTCGATGCGCAGCGCCTCGGCATTCAGCAGCAGCTCGCCGCCCCGCTCGGCAATGATCAAGGCAAACGCTTCAGCCACCTGCTTGTAATTGACGATACCCGCCGCAGGCACGCGAATTGCCGCCAACCCGCGGACATGCGGCTCGATTTCCTTCAGCGCTTCGCCGCCGATTCTTGTAATGGCCAGGCCGTTGTCGAGCCCGCGTTTGTACAAATTGTCCAGCAGCGGCAGCTCCTCTTCGCGGGTAGCGACAATCACCTTGCCGCATATATCGTGTTCAATGCCCCGCTCCCTGCAAAATTCCACCATCGACAAATTTCCTTCGCGGGCGAATTTGGCTTTAAAGCTGCCCGGCTTGTAGTAAATGCCCGAATGGATCACGCCGCTGTTGTGCCCGGTCTGCTGCTTCGCCCAGGAATCGTCTTTCTCTAGCAGCAACAGCTTCAAGCCTGGATTTTTTTCCATTAAAGCCACGCCGGTCGATAGGCCGACAATCCCCCCGCCGACAATAATGTAATCGTACATTGCCCATCAGCTCCAATATGCGTTAATGTTACGAACGGGCAAACTCTCCGCGAATCCGCATCAATTCTCTGTACAACTCGGTATTTTTCTCGAAAGCGGCGCGTCCGTGCATCCAGAACAAGTTATTCAGCATCACCAGATCGCCTTCCGGCAGCGTAAGCGCTTTAGTGGCAGGACTTGCTTCAAGCGACTCGGACATGCTCATCAAATATTCGGACTGCTCGATGTTCTCCGGATACACAAATTGATCGATAAAGCAGATGCATGGCTTGTTGTTCAGTTTAAAGAAAGTTTCTCGATGTACCGTTTGCGACACGTTTTTGCTTGACGGCGACTTGTAGGTGAACTTGTAGCTTGCCAGCGGATGGTTTGCATATTTGTCAAGCTCTTCCCAATCGTCGAGATGGAGCAGCCGCGACTCGCCGCCAACCGCATTGCGTTCCTCCATCTTCATCATCAGCAGCCAGTCAGTGGGCTCGTCGACGAAGGTGCCGTCCGTGTGCAGCGTAAACAAGCGGTACGCTTGACGCAAATAAGAATCGCTGTTGTCCGTATCCTTAACGGTAAATCTTGCATAATACGTGCCCGACATCGCATCAAAATTGGCCGGTCCAGCAAGATGGGACACCGCACTGCCGAATTTCACATAGTCGTCCAAATTGGTCGTTTGCCCTTGAACGCCGACCGTAAAACCTCCGCTCTCACGGTCGTTCAGAATGCCGCGCACGGTCTCGAGGAAGCTGTCGCCGAGCAGCTCGCGCAGCTTGCCGGCCATAATGTAGCGGAAATACGGAGTATACACAAGATGCTGGACACTCGTGCTGTCGTATTCCCGGAAAAATGTGCGAATGATGTCATTGTCAAGCTCAATGTGGTACATGCGTTTGTGTCCCGGATGCGCAACGACCTGATAACCTGCCTGTTTTTGAATAAATGACATGAACAATCCCTCCATATTGTTTGGGTAGAATGATATCCGTACCAATCCCTACGGAATAACTGAAGATAAACGTTTGAAAAATTTAAAAGTCGGTGAGCGGATATGAACTTCGAAAACTTGGAGATTCGGAAATCCGGAATTACCCTAATTCCGCGGCGCTGCAAAGGCTCGATCGAATAACCGTCATTCTCAGCTCCGCGGAAACAGGTCTTTGTCGCTATATGAAACCGCACATTAACAAGGAATTTCAATATCAAGCAGCGGCGGATATTGCTGACAGCCAAAAATGTCTCTTTCTCCAGGGCTGCCGCTTGGCAGTCGGCGGTAGATCGTAAATTTGATGGCATAAGCGGGATCATACTCCACGAAATCGCAAATCCGGTCTTCGGCCAAATTAAACAGCGCGGCCATCGTTGCTTTCGTAATGCATCCGCTGGACTTGACCAGCTCGTAATTTTCCCGTTCTCTGAATATAATGTCAAAAGTGATTTTATCTGTGCCGGCATTTTTGCTGCGAATCGTTTTTGCCAGATCGATCAGCTTTTTCGTTTGCATGGCGTTTCCTCCCCGTGTTGTTTGTTAAGATTGAGCAACCTCGATCATGTGCACATCGAACAGTTCCAGCGGATCGTCAACCGGGATAACATGGTTCATCGTCCACTCGAATGCAGGCGTGCACCTCAGCATCTCATCGACCACAAACGAGGCCGTACCGGCCGTACCCTTCACTTCGGGCAGTCTGGCGTAGAAGATTTGCCGCGTGGCCATCAGCGTAACCTGCTCGGCAAGTTCCTTGGTCTCCGCAACGCCTTCCACCACAACGCACAACTCATGCGACCCAATATCCTTAATCGGTTCCAGCTCGCCCATAACGCCGTTTTTGCCAAAAATTTTATAATCGACAAAGTATTCTTTGCCCGCAGCCATCTCAGCCACCTGGTTCTTCGACCATTCAATTACCTTATCGATATGTTTGATCGTATATGGATCGCGGATTCCCGCAATGCCGATGTATTTCTCCCCGACCTTGCCTGCGCCTTCCAGCTTAACCTTAACTTTGCCTTCGATCGGAGCAAAGACCGGCCCGGTAATACGGCATGTTTTTTCGTCGTATTGCTCATAATTGCAGTTGGTCATATCCAGCATGCCGCCGGCAAAATATTCAAAAAACGGATTCGATCTTTCGTACATCGCATGTCCGGCTACCGAGGCTACCGTACAGCGCTGATCCGGATGCATCGCCGTGACCAGCACCTCGTTGTGCGTAATCGTGCCGATAACGGATTCCTTAGCCGCATAAGGCTCGGCGCAAAACGACGCGCATTCCAGTACCTTCCCCAAGTAATAGGATAGATGCTCGGGGAAGCCCTCGCGGATCGCGGGTGCGGCAAAGATCGCCGCATCGCTTGAGCGTCCGCCGATAATGACGTCGGCTCCCATGTCAAGCGCTTTGATGAAAGGATGAATGCCTGCAACAGCGACGATTCTGTCTGTTTTATCAAGCTCTGCCAAGGTCAAGCTGCTTCTTCCGTCCAAACCTTCTACCTCCACGCCGGACTGCAGCTTGCCGCGAATAAGTTCTTTGTCTACCTCCGAGTAAAAGTAAGCCAGCTTAAAGTTCGGAAGTTGGTGCTTTTGAGCCAAATCCTTAATGATCTGCACATACATGTCAACCCGGCTGTTGGTGCCCGTATCTCCTGAAGAACCGATAATCATCGGCACGCCTTGCTCTCTTGCAGCCAGCAGCATCAGCTCCAGATCGTGCACCTGCCAGTCGTACATCCCAACTGATTTATCTGCACCCAGTGGAGCGGGACCGATATCGTCGCTGCCCGAATCGCAGCAATAGTAATCCGGCTTGGTTGCAGCCCCCAGCTTAAAGCTTTCCTCTTTGGTCGGAGCAAAACCAAGATGACCGTTCGGACTAATGATGCGCAATTGTTTTTTCGTATTCATCGTAATATCCACCTCACCATGTTGTAATTACATGTTATGACCAGTTAATCTATATTTATCCTAGCTCAATCTTTCTTGGCTGTCAACCTATGATTTCGCTTTTATCATTTCTCATCCGCCGCAATCAGCGGATGAGATGGCAAGCTACACCATGACCATTGTGTTCGACCCACTGCGGCCGCTCCTGGCTGCATATTTCACCGATTCTGTGCATACAGCGGTTCTGGAATAGACAACCTCGAGGTTTCTCCAACGGCGTCGACACACTGCCCTGCAGGATAATCCGCTCTCTTCTTTCTTTTTTGTCCACCACGGGAATCGAAGACAGCAGCGCCTGCGTATACGGATGCTGGGGATTGTTGAACAGCTCCGTCGTTTCCGCGAGCTCAATCAATTGGCCCAAATACATCACCGCTACCCTGTCGCTGACATAATGAACGACGCTCAGATCATGCGCTACGAACAAAAAGGTTAAATCGTACTCCTGCTGAAGCTCCTCCAGCAAATTGACGATTTGTGCCTGAACGGAAACGTCCAACGCCGACACCGGCTCATCGGCAACGATAAAATCCGGCTTCATCGCCAAAGCTCGCGCGATCCCGATACGCTGCCGCTGCCCTCCACTGAACTGGTGCGGGTAATTGTCCAGATGACGGCGCGACAAGCCCACTTGCCCGATCAGCCGCAGCAGCTCATCTTCCTGCTCGGAACGCCGCGTTATGCCTCTATTCACCAGCGCAACCTGAAGAATGTCCCTCACCGTTTTCCTCGGATTCAGGGAAGCGTACGGATTTTGAAAAATGATCTGATTTTTTTGCCGGTACTGCCGCATATTTTCCTTGCCCAGCTTGGTTATATCCTGGTTACGGTACAAAATCTTGCCTTCCGTCGCTTCGTGAAGCTGAATGACGGTACGTCCGAGCGTCGATTTCCCGCAGCCGCTTTCTCCTACCAGCCCCAGCGTTTCCCCCGGATAAATGTCAAAGCTGACATCGTCGACGGCGTATACGATCTTGTCCTTGCTGCGAGCCAGCGTCTTCTCGAGAAAGGAAGCTTTCTGCTTGTAATATTTTTTTACGTTTTGCACACGGATCAGCGGTTCCTGTTTACCCTTGCTTCCCGTTTCAGAGGTTAACGGCTGCTTGCTGGCTGTCACCGGCTCCACTTCCTCTCTCGTACAATACACAGCGAACCTGATGCTCACGGCTTAATTCCAGCATCGGAATATCTTTGCGGCAGCTGGCGCTTGCATGCGGACAGCGCTCCATAAAAGCGCATTCGTTGCCCAGCTTCGTCAAATCAACTACCGTGCCGGGGATCGGCTCGATCTTTTGCCGCGTATCGGATATATGCGGGATCGATTTCAACAGCCCTTGCGTATATGGATGTTTCGGATGCTCGACGATCAGATCGGTCGGTCCGCGCTCGACAATTTGCCCGGCATACATAACGGCGATCTCATGGCAAAATTCCGCCGCCATGCCCAGATCGTGAGTCACGATAATCATGCTTGTGCCATGCTCCGAGTTAATCCGTTTGAGCAAATCGAGGATTTGCGCCTGAATCGTCACATCCAGCGCCGTCGTCGGCTCGTCTGCCAGCAGCAGACTCGGATTGCAGGCCAGTCCCATGGCAATCAGAATTCTTTGCTGCATCCCCCCGCTGAATTCATGCGGATATGACTCGTAGCGCTGCTCGGGGGCGGAAATGCCCACCTCGCGCATAAGCGTGAGCACACGCTCTTTCTCCTGCCGCTTGAGCCGCAGCCGCTGCAGCCAGCCTTTTTTGCCCGGCTCGATCACCTGGTGTGTCTTTAGCACCTCGCGGATTTGATTGCCCACCTTATACGCCGGATTCAAGGTCGTCATCGGGTCTTGAAAAATCATCGCAATTTCCTTGCCGCGAATGCGTCTCCACTCTTCGGGCGTATTTTCCGCGAGGTTTTGGCCATTATAATTAATTTCGCCGTCCACAATTTTTCCCGGGCTTTTCACAAGGCCCATGATCGAAAACAACGCGGTGCTTTTACCGCACCCCGACTCGCCCACCAGGCCGACGATTTGCCCCGGCTTGACGGTAAAATTGACTTCCTTTACCGCTTTGACGACCCCGGCGGAGGTGGCGTAGCCAATCGTCAAGTTTTTGATTTCCAGCATGCTGCGTCCCCTTTCCCGCGATTATTTCGCTTTCAGCCGGTGATCCGTAATATCCCGCAAGCCTTCACCGAACAAGTTGATGCTGAGCACAAGAATGACCAGAAAAATACCCGGTATCGTCGACACCCACCAGCCGTTGAGCATATATTCACGCCCGGTCGCAATCATCGAGCCCCATGCCGGGGTCGGCGGCTGAATGCCGAGGCCCAGAAAGCTCAGCGAGGCTTCCATTATCATCATGTAACCGAAACGAAGCGTTCCCAGCACGACTACCGAATGAATTATATTCGGCAGAATTTCTTTAACCATAATGGAGAAGCCCGATCTGCCCAGCGCGTGTGCGGCTTCGACATATTCCTTTGTTTTCTCGACCATAACCTCGCCACGAATAATCCGGAAAAACTCTACCCAGCCTTTAAACGTCAACGCCAAAATCAAATTGTTAAAGCCCGGCCCTAGAAACGCCATCATGCCAATGGCAAAAATAAGAAACGGAAACGCCAGCAGCAGGTCCGCAAACCGCGAAATAATCGTGTCGAACGGACCGCGGTAATATCCGCTGATCAGCCCAAGCACCGTGCCTACGGCAATCGAAATCAGCGTGGACAGCAAGCCGATCAGAATGGAAAGCCTGGCGCCGTATATGATGCGGGACAGCAGGTCCATTCCTTGCTCGTCGGCCCCGAATAAATAACTCCACTCGCCGCCTTCGATCCAGGCGGGGGGCTTCAGCCTGTCAGCCAAATTGCCGACATACGGGCTGTGCGGAGCAATCAGCGGAGCAAAGATCGCGACCAGCACATAGATCGCAATCACGATGCCGCCGCCCATGGCCGAAGGATGCTTGGATAATTTTTTGATAAACGCCTTGGTTTTATCAAAACCGTTGGCCCATTTGCCGGCTGTCAGGCTTAATCCCGCATCGTTTGTCTCGGCATACCTGGTAGTGCTCAAATTGGTTGACCTCCTCCGTTGGTAATCGCTACATACGCAGCTTCGGATTCAAATAAGTGTAAACGACGTCCACAATCAAGTTGGCGAACACGAAGGTAAAGGCATAAAACATGACGACACCTTGCACCAGCGGATAATCTCTGTTAAAAATGCTTTCAACCGCCAATCTGCCGAGACCCGGCCAGCCAAACACCGTCTCTACAATCATATTGCCGCCGAGCAGCGCTCCGATTTCCAGTCCGATGACCGTTACCGTGGGAATAAGCCCGTTGCGCAGCGCATGCTTTAGTATGACCTTCGATTCCTTTAAGCCCTTGGCCCGCGCCAGCGTCACATAGTCCATCTGCAGCACCTCCAGCATGCTTGAACGCGTAATCCGCGAAATGATCGAGGACATCGCCGCGCCAAGCGTAATGGCCGGCAGTAGCAGATGCATCAGGGCGTTTTTGAAACCTTCCATATTGCCCGTGAGCAAGCTGTCTACCATATGCAAGCCGGTAATCCGGTCGATTTCCACCCCAAAGTCCAATCTGCCCTTAACCGGAGTCCAACCGAGCGTTACCGAGAAAATAAACATCAGCACGATGCCGAGCCAAAACGGCGGCATGGAAATACCAAGAAAGGCTGTGCCCATACTGGCCCGGTCGATGAAGCTATTCTGCTTCAAGGCTGAATAGATGCCAATCGGAATGCCGACAATCATCGAAAACAAACACGCCGCCAAAGCCAGCTCAATGGTCGCGGGCAGCGTTTCTCCAATCAATTCCGCCACCGGCCGGCGTTTCTTAAACGATTCGCCCAAGTCGCCGTGCACTAGATTGGATAAATAATCTGTAAGCTGGACATAAATCGGCTGATCGAGATTAAACTGCGCGCGCAGCGTATCGACCTCCTGCTGGCTCACGTTGCCCGAGTTGCCCATCATCAAATCGATCGGGTCGCCCGGCGTAAACCGCATGAATATAAACACGACCAATGCTACGCCAATCATGATGGGGATCGTGCCCAATATACGTTCCAGTATTTTCACAGAGCGCATAGTTGCCGTGCCACTCCTTTCTGCGAGGAAGGGGAAAGCCCCCCTTCCGTTATTTAGTCACGCTCGCTTTGGACATATACAAGCTGCCGTCCGGCATAGGAGCCCAGCCCTGCAATGTTTTGGCGCCGGCTTCGATCTCCTTCTTGGAGAACCCGAATACCCAAGGCGCTTCCTTATAAATAATTTGCTGCGCTTCCTTATAAATAGTCTTGCGTTTCTCCGTATCGATTTCCGTCGACCCGAGCTTCAACAGCTCATCCACTCTGGCGTTGCTGTATTGACTGTAATTGGCTCTATCTTTCGAAATAAAATTCGGATTCAGGAAGTCAAACGGATCGAGCGTCGAGTTGCCCCAATCGCCCATGAACATCTGCCGCTCGCCCTTGAGCAGCATCGGCTTCAGTACGCCGATATCCCATATGCGGGTGCTGGCCTCAACGCCGATGTCGCGAAGCTGCGCCGCCGCCGCTTCGGCAACCTCTTTGTTGTTGGCGTCGGAATCGATCACGAGTTGGAATCCTTTCGGATATCCGGCTTCGGCAAGCAATTCCTTCGCTTTGGCGGGATTGTACTCGTATGGCTTAAGCGAAGTATCCAATGCAAAAGCGTTGCTCAGCATCGGACCAGCCAAGCGCGTAGCGTAGTTGTTTAATATTTTATCAATAATGGAGTCCATATTAATGGCATGGTTCATGGCTTGGCGTACCTTGACATTGTCGAACGGCGGCTTCTGAACGTTCATTTGAAGCATGTATACGCGGGTTCCTTCTACCGTTTTGACGTCGAGCGAAGGGTCGTTCATCAGCGTCTTGGAAAGCGATGCCGACAAATCGTGGATTCGCTGAACCTCGCCCGCTTTCAGTGCGCCGATTCTGGAGGAGGATTCCGGAATGACGTCGAAGGCAAGATTTTTAATTTTCGGAGCGCCGCCATAATAATCATCAAATCGTACCATCTCGACTCTTTCATCCAGCTTGGCTTTGACCAGTTTAAACGGCCCGGCCCCAATCGGCTTCTCAGAAAGCCCCTTATCGCCTACCTTCTCGGCATACGCTTTCGGAATGATCTGCTGCAGTGGCAGCATCGTGAGCAGAATCGGCCACGGATTGTTTAACACGAATTTAATTGTATAATCGTCCACGATCTGCACTTCTTTAACGCCTTCAAGCAAGCCCTTGCGGGGTGAGGTTTTGCCGTCGATGCCGTTTTCTTTAAGAATCCGGTCGAACGTATATTTAACATCTTCTGCCTTAAGTGCCGTTTCATCGTGAAATTTCACATCTTTTCTGAGCTTGAACACCCATTCGGTTGGAGTCGTATTTTCCCATGATTCCGCGATGGCCGGCTTAATGACTCCTTTTTCATCGGTTGTGACCAGACCGTCAAATACGTTACGCAATACCGATTCTGTCAACCGGTCGCGGTAGTTTGCCGGATCCAAACTGAGCAGCGGCCCTTTAATGCCAACCAGCACCGAAGCATTGTCTTTGGCATTTGTTGAAGCGGAGCTTGAACTGCCATTTGGCTTTTCCGCGCTTTTGGAGCCGGTCGTATTCGAACATCCGACAGCCATGCCCAACGCGAGCATCGTAGAAGTGAGCAGAAGCGTAAATTTTTTCACCCAAATCCCCCTAATCGATAATTTGAATTATGCTGCTAGTGACTATATTAGTGGTAATATCATGTAATGTCAATCGTTTTGTGTTATGTTATATCCCAAAGATGCCAATAACCAATTTTTAACAAGGAAAGATAGCGATTTCAATATTTTTGTCATCGCTTACAAATTTAAGTTTTATTATTACATGTTATAATAATTGACATTATAATAGTCGACCAACGATAAATTTTGCTCAACATACAAATTTATTTGCAAACTGGTCTTATTTTTCTTAATATATAACTAGATGACATTGATATAACCTGTCATAACGGTACAAGGAGATGAACCCAATTGTTGGATCGCAATACACAGATTCCGCTCTACGAGCAGCTCAAAAACGCAATCGCACAGCAAATCAACGAAGGAAAGCTTGAACCGGACCAGCAAATTCCTTCCGAACGCGAGCTGTGCGAGGCATACGGCGTCAGCCGCATCACGGTGCGTCAGGCGATTGCCGCCGCGGCAAACGAAGGGTTGTTATACCGCACGCAAGGTAAAGGCACATATGTGGCCGGCGCCAAGATCGAGCAGAAGCTCAGCAATATCAACAATTTCCAGCAAACCTTGGTGAAGCAGGGTTTTATGGCCTCTACCGAGCTATATAAGACAGCTACGGTCCCGAATAATTTGTTTTACTCACGTCTGCTGAACGTCAGCATGCTCGAACAGATTACGAATATCCAGCTGGTTGGCTATGGCAACAATGAGCCGGTCGTGTATTACGACAGCTATTTCAGTATGGACATCGGGGAAAGCATTTTATCTTCCGCACAGAAGGCGGCTGAGAACAAAGTGCCGTTCTCAACGCTTGATTTATACGTCGATACGGAAGTCACGCCAACGCATGTCGAGCAAACGTTCGAATCGATCGTCTCCGACGAAACGTTGTCCGGCATACTGAAAATCGCCGTCGGTTCGCCGATTTTGCTGGTGACTTCCATCGTTTACGACAACGCTCTGCCAATTGAATATAAAAATGCCTATTACCGCGGAGATAAATATAAATTTTTCCTGACACGGGAATACTCAGCTCTCAACCTGCGGCCGATCGCGGATTAGGCTTCTTTAACGGCAAAAAACCATCGCCCGAATTTCCTAGGCGGTGGCTTTTGCTCATTGTCTACCGATGTTGTATGTATTCCCGTGTAAAATATTTGCCTCCTCAGAAATTATATATGGTATTATTTACTATATATTATAGATTCATAGGAGGATTTTGACTCATGTTAAAAAAAGCTGTACTTGTCGTAGGGCTTCTCTGCCTTCCGCTAAGTTCCATCGCCGACGCGCATCCTGGGAGAACCGACGCCAACGGGGGACATACCTGCCGCACCAATTGCGAGAAATGGGGATTAAAATATGGCGAATACCATTATCATAACGGAGGTTCAACAAGCGGCAGTACTTCGGGAAGCGGCTCAAAAGCTTCGCCTTCATCGATTCAAACAGATTTGTCGCCTAAGGAAAAGATTCCCGAAGGGACTGTAAAAGTAAAATTGCCTTCTTATAAAATATTTATAAACAAGCAGCAGGTCCTCAATGCGTCTTCCAAATACCCTATCTTTGAGTACAAAGACATTACTTACATTCCTATGACATGGAACTACACGCAGGCTCTGGGCATCGAAAATAAATGGGATCCGGAGATCGGCCTCATTATAAGAAAAACAGACAACAAAGCGGCCAAACTTAATGCAGACCCGGGAATCCCCGCTTCACAGCTATATGCCAAATTACCTGATTTCAATGTGTTTATAAACGATGCTTGGGTAGACAATTCTCAAGAAGAGTATCCCATACTCGTCTTAAATGATATTACTTATTTCCCGCTGACCTGGCAATATGCCGTTGAAGAGCTAGGCTTAACTACCAAGCTGGACAACGACTCCTTTTATATTTCAAAATGACACCCAACGGAAAGCCAATTCGCCGTTTCGACCCAGCTTTTTGAAGCCGACCAACACTGACTTAAACACGTCAAATTGCCTTAATAACTTGTACCGTCCTCGCCGCCAGACCCTTGTGCTTGCCGCTGTCCTGCCTCCATTACCTAGTCCGCTTTCGGCAGCGCCTTACTTTGCCGAATGTAAACGATCATCAGCAGCGCGCTTAAGATGAAAGCCGCAATGATCAGCGCAAAAGGCAATCTCGGATCGATCGAATAGGTCCAGCCCCCGACAATGCCGGCCGGCGATACAAAGATCAAAATGATCACCGTCAAAATCGAAAAAACGCCGGCTCTCCGCTCGTCGTCAATCGCATTTTGCACCGCCGCTTCCAGATTCGGGTACACGATAATCGTTCCTGCCGCCGTCAAGATCGTGCTGATCACAATCGGCAAAAACGACTGCTGCGGAGCAGCGATCAGAATCACATTGGCTGCCATACACACCAGCATTCCAACAATCATATAGCGATTCGTGTGGTCGCGGTCGATTCTTGGAATGTAAAAAAACAGCAGCAGCAGCGTCGCCACGGAGGTGATCGCCGGAAACCAGGCGATAAACGCATCTTCAAAGTGAAGCGCTTGCACAAGATAGATGGAAAGATACGTATTTTTCATGGTCAGCTGGAACTGGTACAGTACGTACATGCCAAACACGATGAGTAACATGCGGTCGCGTATTATCATCCTGCACACATCGCCATATTCCTTCAGCAGCGGCTTCCAGCGCAGCGATGCATTCTCGGACATTTTGCGAAGTCCGATGTCCGTTTCGTACAGTGCAAAATGCCGTAGAAAAAACATCACCGTCATGCTGATGAAAGCCATCACATACATGACCCGTTCCGCCGCAACCAGGGAGAATTGGCTGACAAGCAGCCCGCCGAGAGGCGCAAACAATCCGCTCGCCACACTGATAAATTGCAGCGCAGAGAACGTGTACGCCCGTTCCTTCGGCTCCGAGTCTTCCACCAGCAAGCAATACCATGCCGTGTTCGGCACCTTCTGGAAGCTGTTAAACACCGCCGCCGCCACAAAAAACCAATAGCTGTGGGCAAATGCCCACAGCAAGGTAGCAACGCTCCAGCTGAGAAGATCAAATAACAGCAGCGCTTTTTTTCGTCCCATCCGGTCGGTTAAATAACCGCTGATCAGCGAGGTGAACAGCTGCAGCACCAGTCCCAGCGAGGTTACCCAACCGATCTGCTTTTCCGTTAGCCCGAGCTCCAGCATATATACCGAAGCGTATGTGAGGTATAGGCTGTAGGGCAAAATAAACATCGGCTCATAGATCAAGCAGCCCCGCGCATTGCCTTTCAGTTTGGTAAACAAACGGTGATCCTCTCCTGAGCCGGTAAAGGCATTGCTGCTTCACCGCAAGATGTCGGTCTTGTTAATAATTAAAGACGTTATTTCCATCTTACACCAGTTTGTCATCTTTGTATATTTCATATAATCGGGTACCGACGTAGCCAAGTTTTCGCGATATTCGCAGCGCTTCCTCCGATACCCGCTTGCCAAGCGCATCGATCCGCTCGTCGTCCATTTGGCTGTGAAGCGTGGCGACGCCAAGCGCGGCGATCGCATTATGCTTCCAATCGTAAACAGCCGAAGATACGCCGGCAATATCGATGTCGCTTTCCCGCAGATCCACCGCATATCCGCGGGATCGGGTCAGCTCAATATCCGCTTCCAATTGGCTGTATCCGGTTATGGAGTATGCCGTTTGGCCGGATAAATCTCCGCCTCCAGTGATGCGCAGCACCTCCTGCTCCGAATAAGCGGCGAGCAGCGCTTTGCCCAGGCCGGTGGTATGCATCGGCGCCCTGGAGCCCAGCTTGGTGGCCGTTCTGACCGAGGTAGAAGGCTCGGCTTGATCCAGGTAAACGAGCTCCCCTTTGTCCTCCATCGCCAAAAACGCCGTTGTTCCGGTTTGTTCTGCCAGCTCGGCCATAATCGGGCGGGCGATGCGGTGCAAGTCGCTGCCGGTCAAATACGAGACGCCGACCTGGTACAGCTTAAGACCCAGCTTGTAAGTTTTGAGCCGCTCGTCCTCTACTTCCAGAAACCCTTTGTTCGTCAGTGTTTGTACAAGCTCGAAGGCACTGCTTTTGGGAATGGAAAGCCCGTCGCAAATTTCCGTCAGAGTCAAGGAAGAATTGCGGCTTTGGATCAACACAAGCAGATCAATGGTTCGTGCCGCAGATTTATTTTCTTTCATTTAAGATTTCACAGCCCCCGCAGTTAAGCTAGAAATAAAATATTTCTGCATAAAGAGGAACAATATGGTCAGCGGGACGGAAGCCGCCAGCGACGCGGCCATAAGATCGTTCCAAACGATTTTGTATTGTCCGATCAGCTGTCCGATACCGATCGGCAGCGTTTTGTTCGTTTCGGTCGTAATCAGCACCAAGGCAAAAATATATTCGTTCCAGCCGGCGATAAACGAATAGATTGCCGTGGCGGCGACACCCGGCAGCGTAAGCGGCAGCAGGATTTGCCAAAACAGCCTTAACCGGCTGCAGCCGTCAATCATCGCAGCCTGATCGATTTCTTTGGAAATCGTATTGAAGTAGCCCATCATCATCCACGAGCAGAACGGAATGGTAAACGAAATATACGTAAGCACAAGTCCCGCCAAAGAATCGAGCAGCCCTAACATCTGCATGATTTTATAAAATGGAATCAGCAGCATAATCGAAGGGAACATCTGCGTGACGAGCAGGAAGGTCAGGAATGCGCCTTTCCCTTTAAACTGAAACCGCGAAGCGCCGAAACCGGCCAACGTGGAAAAAAACAGCGACAGCACGGTAGCCAGCGAAACGGACAGCAGGCTGTTGACGAAATAAGTGCCAAACGGATAGTTGGTCCATATCCGGCTGAACGCGTCGAAAGTCACTTTCTCCGGAAGCCACCTTGGAGGGATTGCGAAAATATCGGTTTCCGCTTTGATGGACGTAGATATCATCCATAATACGGGAATCAATATGAATAGACAAGCAACGGCCAAAATCGCATAAACAAGCGTCAGCAGCGCCGGATTCCGCACTTTAGTCATGTTCTTTCAGCATCCTCCTGTACACATAGCTGATCAGCAGGCAGATCAGGAACACAAGAACCGCCATAGCCGAAGCTCTGCCGAATTGGAACTGCTCGAAAGCTTGCTTGTAAATATCGATGCTGAGCACGCTCGTTGCATCCACCGGTCCCCCGGAGGTCAGCAAATAGATGATCGTAAAATGCTTAAACCACCATACCGTCTCCAAAATAAGCGTGACCGTCAGCACCGGCATCAGTCCCGGAACCGTGACATTCCGGATCAACTGCCACACGTTGGCGCCGTCGATTTCCGCTGCTTCGTAAAGATCCTGCGAGATCGACTGCAATCCGGCCAAAATCATCACAAGCACAAGCGAGAATCCTTTCCAGATAGCCGGAACGGCTACGCTGATGAGCGCCAGCTGCGGATTGCCAAGCAAGTCAAGCGGCTCCTTGACCAGATGAAATTCCATCAAATAATAATTCAGCAGCCCATACAGCGGATTAAACAGCCATTTCCAGATCAAGGCGACCACGACCTCCGGAAACAGCCACGGCAGCACAAGAATAGCGCGAAAAAATGCCCTCCCCTTGATGTTCATATTCAGCAGCATGGCAAATGCGAATCCGACGACAAAGTTGCCGACTACGACCATAATCGTAAACTTCACGGTAATGTACAGCTTTTTCAAAAAACCGGAGTCGGTTAGGACGTCCAAATAATTGGTCAGCCCGCGAAAATCATACTTATTGAGCAGATTTGTATCAAAAAAGCTGATGCCCACGCCGTAAACAAGCGGGTAAGCGATAAGCGCCAGCATAATAAAAATCGCGGGCAGCGCAAAATAAAACCCTGCCCATTCGCCTTGCACAACTTGCCTTTTCAGGGCAATCCCTCCCCCTGGCGCAATAATAAACGAAGTTAAAAATGGAGAGGAAAAGGTCGCTCTTCCCCTCATATGCGGACAATTTGGAGGCTACTTAGCGCTTTTCTGGATTTCATCGCGGATCGCCTGCGCCGCTTTTTTGGCCGCCGCATCCGGCGTCGATTGCTCGGTAATGAGCGCCTGATACGCTTCCCCAAGAATATCTTGAACCTTCGGCATAAACGCAACCTGCGGGAATGTGGTGACATAGTCCAACGACTGGATGAAACCGGTAAACGTCGGGCCGCTGTTTTTCACCTGATCGCCGGCTTCCGTGCGGGTTGGCATTCTGCCCGTTACCTCATTGAACTTCACGGCATTTTCTTTATTGACCAGAAACTTCAAATATTCGGCGGCAACCTGCTGGTTCTTGGAGCTGCTGGAAATGGAGAAGCCTAGTTCGCCGAGTGTTGTAATATGCTTGCCGCCATTAGCGGCTTTTGGTACGGGAGCGGAAGCAAGTTTGCCCTTCAGATTCGGATTTTGCGCGTAAATTGCGCCGGTCGTATGCGGCCCGGTAATGATCATCCCGGTTTTCTCCTGAGCCATCAGGGTGACGGCTTCGGCATAGCTGACCTGCGTTGGCCCTGGAGGAACAACTTTATCTTTGGTATACAGCTCGCCGAACATTTTCAGCGCTTCAATCGCCTGGGGTTTATCCATATCGGTCACCCATTTGCCGTTTTCCTCGCGCAGCTCGTCGACCCCGAACGAACGGAGAATGTGCATGAAGCGGCCTGCGCCGGAGCCGTTCTTCGCACCGACCATAGCGAAACCCCAGCGTTTGCCCGGATCGGTCAGCGCTTTGGCGGCCGCCCGGAAATCGTCCCACGTTTCGGGCGCTTTCAGCCCTTTCTCCTGGAACCAGTCCGCCCGGTACAGCAGCCCTGTCGGCGCGGTAAACCACGGAACGAACTGCAGCTTATTTTTATAAGAAGCTTCTTTCAGATTGGAAGGGTAAAATCCTTTCAGGAAGTCGTCGCCCATCAGCTTTGTCATATCCGCTACAATGCCCATTTCATCGGCTTTCGCTGCAAATTCGGGATTGTTCGTAAAAATATCGGGGAGCTGCTTGCCTGTGGCCATTGTCGTCAGCTTGGCGTATAAATCGTTCATCGGCACGCCGACAAATGTGATTTTGACATTCGGATGCGCTTTCATAAACGCGTCGGCGATCTCTTGTTCGACGGTCGCTTCCGGCTTCTCGAGGATCGTGGTGGATACGATGGTAAGCGTGACCGGCTCATCTTTTTTTGGCTCGGGCGCTTTGGCCGCCGGAGCGGCAGCAGGAGCGGAGGAAGCCGGAGCAGCGGGGGCCGCAGAGCCGCCCGAACCCCCGGCTGAGCCTCCAGTGGTTCCACCGCCGCCGCAAGCGGTCAGCAGCACGCTGACCGACATCAGACTGCCAAACAAAACCTTCATCTTTTTGGACTTTTTGGTTAACATCGTTTGCGCCTCCTATTTATTATTTATTCTTCTAGGAGTCCGTAGAGAGGAATGAATTTGGCGAATTTTTATTCCTGCAAGTGTATGAAAGGAAAGGGAATGGTACGAAAAGTTTACGTCCGCTTTGAAAAACGTATTTTTACCGCAAGGTAAATTTAAAAAAACGCGGTTTTCCTTGGCGGTGGAGTGACATCCCTTTCCCGCAATAACTATATGCATGAATAATAATTCATCATTTTAGGTTTCGCCCTACAGACTCCTTGCCTACCACTCGGCAAATGACCCGTCCTCGTAATAAAGCCTTGGCGTATCCCAATCTCCCGGGTAAGCTCTCTCTATCAGCGCCTCGTCGATGACCTCGATGCCCAGGCCAGGTCCTTGCGGCAAGCTGATATAGCCGTTTTCGATGACAAACGGATTTTTCAAATAACCGACGCCAAGGTCCCATTTCTCGTGAAGCGAAGGGTGCTCTTGAATAAGGAAATTCGGCGTGCACGCATCAAGCTGCAGACAGGAAGCCAGCGAGATCGGACCAAGCGGATTATGCGGCGCAATCGAGCCATAATAAACCTCAGCCATGGCGGCGATTTTTTTCGCTTCCAGAATGCCTCCGGCGTGGCACAGGTCGGGCTGAACGATGGCAATCGCCTGTTTCTCCAGCGCCTCGCGGAAACCCCAGCGGGTAAACAGCCGCTCGCCCGAAGCGATCGGAATCGAAGTCGATTGGGCCACCCGCACCATCGTATCGACGTTTTCCGGCAAACACGGCTCTTCGATAAACATCGGATAATACGTCTCGAATTCGCGCGCGAGGCGGATCGCCATAGCCGGGCTAACCCTGCCGTGAAAATCGATCGCAATGTCCATTTCTTTGCCGACGGCCGCTCGAATCGCCGCCAGCTTGGCAACCTGGCTCTCCACAAAAGCCAAATTGTCGACGTTCAGCACGGGAGGATCGATGCCGATTTTGATCGCTGTAAAACCTTGCTTTTGCTTTTTGACGGCATTTTTGGAGATTTCGTCCGGCGTCTCCCCGGAGCAGTGGCTGTACATGCGAATCTTTGTGCGGCATGATCCGCCCAGCATCTCATACACCGGCATATTGTAGTACTTGCCTTTGATGTCCCACAACGCTTGTTCAATGCCGCTGATCGCGCTGACCAGGATTGGTCCCCCGCGATAAAACGTCCCGCGGTACATCGACTGCCAATGATGCTCGATGCGCAGCGGATCCTGCCCGATCAGATAAGACTCCAAATCGCGGATCGCCGCTTCCACCGTGCGAGCCCTGCCCTCGACGATCGGCTCGCCGTAGCCGGTAATGCCTTCATCCGTGTGCACCTTCAAAAACAACCATCTTGGTTTGACATGAAATAACTCCAGCTTTGTAATACGCAAATGAATCATTCCCTCCTTATGTAATGCATTTTAAGTTCGCATATGCGAACTTCGTTCGATAAATAAATGATAGCGCTTACTTAATGTGCTGTCAACTAATTATTTCCATTTACTTAATCCGATTATTTTCTACCCTGCTCCTTATCCGATTCTCCTTTCGAAACGGTTCAATTTACGTACAATAGTACTAGACATTAAACAGGAGGTCGACCATGAAAACATTAACTAAACTTTCCACGGCCGTGCTGGCAACATCCGTCTTGCTTGCCGGATGCGCCGGCGGCAATCAAACC
Source organism: Paenibacillus thalictri (assembly GCF_004307995.1). GTDB lineage: Bacteria > Bacillota > Bacilli > Paenibacillales > NBRC-103111 > Paenibacillus_AF > Paenibacillus_AF thalictri. Next base: position 179,753 of record NZ_SIRE01000016.1, read on the forward strand.
CCAACCAATTCAGCGCCTGCGGCTGCCGGCGGCTCCAAAGAAAAAGTAAAGCTGACCATTTGGCATAACTGGTCCGGTCAGGACGCCAAAGCAGTAGCCATGCGCAAGATATTGGACGATTTTAAAGCAGCCAATCCCGATATCGAGCTGGAAGCGGAAGGTTTGCCGACAGACGGCTTGAAAACAAGATTAAAAACGGTAGCCGCTGCCGACGATATGCCCGATCTGTTCGTGATGTGGCCCGATGCGATGACCAAAGAATTTGTCAGCGGCAATCTGCTTCAGCCGATCAACGAGTTTCTCGACAGCAAACCCGAGTGGAAAAATAACTTTATCTCAGGCGCTCTGGACGGCTACACCATTGACGGAAAAGTTTACTCCGTGCCGATGAATTTATCGCCGAGCTCTTTTATCTTCTACAACAAAGCGATTTTTGATCAATACAAGGTGCAAGTGCCAAAAACGTGGGACGAGCTTCTCGCCGGCATTAAAACGTTCAACGATAACAAGGTCATTCCCATTGCGCTTGGCAACAAAGCCAACTGGGCGGTACAATCCACAATTTTTAGCGCTATCGCCGACCGGATTACAGGAACGGATTGGTTCTTGAAGGCAGTAAACCAGAACGGAACCAAATTCACCGACCCGGAATTTATTCAATCCTTGAATAAGCTGAAAGAGCTGGAAACCTCCAAAGCGTTCCAAGACGGCTACAACAGCATCGACCAAAATCAGATGAGACAGCTGTTCTTCCAAGGCAAAGCAGCGATGTTCATCGACGGCGGCTGGGCAATGGCGGATGTCGTGAAGAACGCGCCGAAGGAAGTGCTTGACCAAACCCACATCGCCGTGCTTCCGGTGATCTCCGGCGGCAAAGGCGAAGCGCAGTCCACAGCCGGCGTTGTCGGCACGGGGCTTGGCGTCAGCAAGAAACTGACCGGCGCCAGAAAAGACGCCGCGCTTAAACTGTTCTACGCGCTGGCCGGACCTGACGGCCAACAAGCGACGCTGAACAGCAGCACGCTTGTCAGCTACAAAATTAACCTTGATCCTTCCAAGGCGCATCCGTTGTTTGTCGAGCTGAACGAGCTGATGAAAACAACAAAGATCAGTCCGGTTTACGATTCCAAGCTGGGCTCCGCCGCTACGGAAGTGATCAACAACGGCCTGCAGGAGCTGCTGATGGGCGCAAGTCCGGAGGCTGTCGCCAAAAAAATCCAGGATGCGCAAGCAAGCGCAGTCGGCAAATAGTACAAGCTCCATCAATCAGCCCTCCACGCTCGTGGCAGGGCTGACTACTTTCGCCAGCAAAGGAAGTGAATCGACACTTATGAACGCAGCCTACATCCGCAAATTTGTTGCGCTTAGCCTCGCACCCGCCCTGCTGATCTACGCCTTGTTCGTTTTCGTCCCGGTCATCTGGTCCAGCTATTACAGCTTCTTCGACTGGAAGGGCATCGGCGCCTCTAAATTCATCGGCCTCAAAAATTATGTGGAAATTATCCATGATCCGGTATTTTGGCGGGCGCTGAAGAACAACCTCATCTTCGTGCTTGTATCCGTCTTCGGCCAGCTGCCGCTTGCCTTGGTGCTTGCCATCGTGCTGCATAAAAGCAACGCCCTGCAGCGGTTCATCCGCTCGGCCGTGTTTGTTCCCATGGTACTGTCCTCCGTGGTCATCGGCTTAATTTGGCAGTACATCTATCATCCGCAGATCGGCATTCTCAATTTTCTGCTCGACTCGCTTGGGCTGTCCGGGTGGAAACTGCAGTGGCTGTCCGACGCCAACATTGCGATATTTGCTTTGGCTCCGCCGCTTGTATGGAGCTTTGTCGGGTTGTATTTAATTATTTTTATATCCGCCTTTCAAAACATTCCCGGAGAGATCCATGACGCCGCGCAAATCGACGGCGCCGAAGGGGCGCGCAAGCTTGTCTCCGTCACCCTGCCGATGATCTGGAGCACCGTGCAGATCGCGATTATTTTATGCATCTCAGGCAGTTTGAAATCGTTCGACCTCGTCTATGTGATGACCAAGGGCGGGCCGGCACATGCAACCGAGCTGCTTGCAACCTATATGTACAATTCGACATTCTCGTCATACCGCTACGGCTTCGGGAGCGCCATCTCGACTTCGATCGTGCTGATCAGCCTGGTCTTCATCGGCATCAGCCAATGGCTGACCTCACGCAAGCCAAAATCATAATGGAAAGGAGGATCCCCATGAACTCAACTCCAACTACCGCTGCATCGCTGCCAGCTTCTGCTAACGGGCCGCGACGTTCATTGCGCCATGGAAGACAGGCGGCACTTTGGACGTTTTTGACGCTTTATGCTATTTTAACGTTATACCCGCTGTATTGGCTGATCATCTCCTCCTTCAAAACAAATGCGGAGTTTTTCAACAAGCCATTCAGCCTGCCCGAAAGCTGGCAGTTCGCCAATTTTATTACAGCCTGGCAGTCCTCCAAGATGGGCATCGCTTTTGTGAATTCCGTCATCGTATCGGTCGTTTCGTTAGCACTTACATTATTTGTAACTTCGCTTGCCGCGTATGTGCTGGCCCGGATCAAATTCCGGTTCAAAGGCGTCATTCTGACGTTTTTTGTCATCGGTATGCTGATCCCGATCCACAGCACGCTTGTGCCTTTATTTATATTGATGAAGCAAATCGGACTGCTTAATACGTATTGGGCGTTGATTTTGCCATATACCGCCTTCGCGCTGCCGACGGCGATTTTCGTCTTAACCGCTTATCTCGCTTCGGTTCCGAAAGAAATCGAAGAAGCGGCTTATATCGACGGCACGCGGCTGTGGGGCGTTTTCTGGCGCATCATGCTGCCCATCTCCATGCCCGCTTTGTCCACGGTTGTCATTTTAAGTTTTCTGCATTTCTGGAACGACTTCTCGTTTGCCCTTATTTTTATTAGCAAAAGCGCCCTAAAAACGCTGCCGCTCGCCATCGCCGGCTTCGCCGACGGCTATCAAACCGACTACGGCTTAACGCTTGCCGCCATGACCATCGCCGTCATTCCGACGATTGCCGTTTATCTAGCTTTTCAGGAACAGGTCATGAAAGGTATGACAGCCGGAGCCGTCAAGGGCTGACGCGGCGCCAATTTTGAAATTTCAAGGAGGAATCACAGGACATGCGAAAATGGTTGGGATACTCTCTGCAGCGCAAGCTTTCCTTAATCATGCTCGTCACCACCTTGATCCCTCTGCTGTTTCTGGGCACTTTCGCTTTCACCACCTCCTCGCGTATTACCGGAGAAAAAGCGCAGCAGGACGGTCTGGATACACTTGCGCAAATGGACGCGAAATTTCAGTTTATTCTCAAAGACGTGGAAAACATGTCGCTGTTCCTCATCGGCCAACGTGAAATTCAAGCTTATATGAGCAAGCCGGACGACAATTTTGAAACGCAGTCCCGTATTCTCGGATTGATGACCAATCTAATGTACTCCAAAAATTACGTTTCCAGCATTACGATTTATCCGCCTTCCGGCTCACCCATGTCAACATCGACGATCTATTCGACCGAAATCGATAAGCAGCTTGACATCCGCAAAGTCACGGACAAAATATGGACAGGACTGTATCATATCGAAAATTATATGGGCGACCGGCAGGTCTTTTCTTTCGTCCGCCCGCTTCGCAACTACAACAATTACCAGACGCTCGGCTGGCTGTCCATCAGTTTGGACGAGCAAATTCTCTCGCGTATTTGGTCGGAGCCGCAGCTGGCGCAAGGGCATGGCAAGGTTGCGCTGCTGAATCAGAAGCTGGAGATCATCTCCTCCACCGACAAGAGCTGGCTTACCCGCTCGGCCGAAACGATATTCCCGGGATTGAAGGACGGCATCGCCGGCAGCTTGTCCGGAGAGTGGACCTATGGCAGCGACAAGGAACAGCAAAATATTTTGTATGTCCGGGAGCCGCAGCTTGGCTGGACGATCATCGGCAGCATTCCCGCCGAAACCTACAGTGCGCAAAACCGGTATATATTGCAGCTAACGGGCATCGCCATCGTCATTTCCGTCGTGACTAATGCAATTCTTACTTTGTTTGTGATTCAGCGGGTTACGAATCCGCTCCGCGGTTTGACTCGCCTCTTATCCAAGGTGAATCCGAGCGAGCCGCTGCCCCAGTACCCGGTCTACACGGGGGACGAGATCGGACGTCTCACACAAAGCTACAATTTGCTTGGGACGCATATCGAAGCGCTGAAGACACAGCTGATCCATAACGAAAGCCGGAAGAAGGAAGCGGATATGCGGGCGCTGCAAGCGCAAATCAATCCGCACTTTCTTTACAATACCTTATCGTCCATCCATTGGATTGCGCTGATGACCGAAGAAAACCGGATTGCCGAAATGGTCGGAGCGTTAAGCGATTTTCTCCGCTTCAGCTTAAATAAGGGCAAGGAATACTGCACCGTGGCCCAGGAATTGGCGCATATCCGCAATTATGTGCAGGTGCAATCGATTCGTTTTCCGGATGAATTCAAGGCCGAATTTACGGTCGACGCCCGGTTGAGCGATACGTATATGCTCAAGCTGGTGCTGCAGCCGCTGGTCGAAAATGCCATGATTCACGGTATCCAGAAGAAGGAGGCGCCGGGCACAATTTCGATTTTTGCCGAGCAGAAAGGAAATATGATGGGTTTTAGGGTGATGGACGACGGTGCCGGCATGACGGAGAAACGGCTGCAGGAAGTTAATGACAGCCTAAACGCCGAGACGGGAAGTTACGCTGCCGACGCCAGTTACGGACTTCGCAACGTGCACGAGCGGCTGCGGCTGCACTACGGCAGCGACTGCGGGCTGGTCATTGAAAGCCGGCTGAATGCCGGAACCTGTGTTTCCTTTTCGATCCCTATGTTGGAGGACACCGATGAAAATCCTAATCGTTGACGACGAAGTGATCATTCGCACCGGGCTGGCCAAGGTGATTAAATGGAAGGAAATCGGTCTGGAGCTGCTGGACCCGGCGGCTTCGGCTGAAGAAGCGCTGCGGCGTATTCCCGAAGAACGCCCCCATATTTTGCTGACCGATATCCGCATGAAGCATATGAACGGTCTGGATCTCGCTGAGAAAGCTCGTGAAATCATTCCCGAGCTGGAGACGATCATTCTTTCCGGCTATGACGATTTCGTCTATATGCAGCAGGCGATCCGGCAGGGCGTCAGCGATTATTTGCTCAAAACAAGCAGGCCGGAAGAAATTATGAAAACGGTGCTGCAGGTCAAGCAGCGCATCGAAGATAAGTGGAAACATCATAATCAGGACCAATACAAAAACCAGGAAATCCGCAAGCGGCTGTTTGAACGGTGGATCATCGAAGGCGAAACAACCCCGGTCGATGCCGAGCTGCTGCCTTTCTACCTGCCGCAGCTGTTCGCAGGCCAAACCGCTTCCGGAGACAGGCTGCAAGTGTTCATCATCACAGCCGAGGGCTGGGGGGATTCTCCCGGGTCCGTTTCGCTGCTGCTGTTTGCCGTCGACAATATGCTGCATGAGCTGCTGCCCGGGGAAACGCTCATTTACAAGCAGCGTATCGTGCTTGTAACCTGCCGGGAGCAGCAAGCCGTAGAGCTCGACGCTTATCCCGCGGCGGTGCTGCAAAAAATCAAAAGCCTGCTCAAGTGCAGATTGCACATCGCCATCGGCAAAACCGTCCGCCGCCGCGAGCAATTGCACGATGCTTACCGCGCCGCGGATTATGCGTTCAGCTACAAAACCGTGCTCGATCAGCCGGTGTTGATGTTTGCAGACATCGCCGCGCGGAAGGGCGGCAAGACGGTATGCACGCAAGATGAGGAGCACGAGCTGTCGGCGATATTACTGGAGGACGATTCCGTCGCTTTGAAAAACTGGGTGATCAGCTATGTGCAGCCCGAACTCGATAATCCGCAAACGACCATCGACTCGCTGGAGAGCTTGGTCCATTCCGCGGCGCTTTCCGCACACCGCTGGCTGGAACGGGCGGTTTCCGCAACGGGTCGTTCTGGCATGATCGAAGAGCAGCTGCAGCCGTTTCAGCTTAAAGCGGATCAAGTTTTTCTCAAGGATGCCTTGTTTCAGCATTTGCTGTCCATAATGGAGTTATTCCACCACCGGCTCGCCGGCGGGCAAACGACGCATACCCAGAAAGCAATGGCATATATTCGGGAGCATGTGGGCAAGGACATCAGTCTGCAGCAGGTTGCGAAATACGTCCATCTTCATCCAAACCACTTAAGCGAAGTTTTCAAGAAAGAAGCCGGTTTGACTTTTGGAGATTACGTAACAAGACAAAAAATCGAACGGGCCAAGGAAATATTATCCGTATCCCCGGCCAAAATAGCCGAAATTGCCGGAACGGTCGGCTTTGACGACTTCAAATACTTCAGCCAAGTATTCAAAAAAATAACCGGCATGACGCCAAGCGAATTCAGGGAGGAAGCCTCCCGGGCAACGGGACAGCCTCAACCTCCAAAAGCTTAAAACCCTATTATTGACATAAGATCATTTATCACTCAAGGGAGAGAACGGCATGGAATTATCAGGCTTATGGAGATTACAGCAATTCGAGGTCGGACAAGCGCGTCCGCTTGAGGCCGCAGCGGCAGGACTGGACGACCGCTTCTGGATTACGGCGAAGGTGCCAGGCGACGTGCATTCCGCTTTGATCGAACGCGGACTGATCGACGATCCGTATTTCGGACACAACGACGCAAAAAGCCGCTGGATCGAGCAGAAGGAATGGTGGTACCGCTGCTCCTTCAACTATACGCTGGAAACCGGCAGCGGCGAGAAACATGAGCTAATCTTCGACGGCTTGGACACATTTGCTACCGTTTATGTTAACGGAATGGAAATCGGAACTACAAATAACATGCTGATGGCGCATGCTTTTGACGTGACCCGGGTCATCCGCAACGGGAAAAACACCATTGCCGTCAAATTCGATCCGTTACATTTGCACAACCGCGACAAAGAGCTATTCCAATGGTCGTCTTACACGAAGGAGCGCCCGTGGCTGCGCAAAGCGGCGATGAACTTCGGTTGGGACTGGGGACCGCGAATGGTGACGGTCGGCATATGGGGCCATGTCCGCATCGAGCGCAAACGGCTGGCCAAGCTGGACAGCGTATTTGCTAGAACGGCGGCGATTTCCGGCACAGCCGCGGCCGTTAAAATCGACGTCGATGTGACCCGGCTTGGCAAAAACGCCAACTACCGCTGCGAGATTCGTTTAGCGGATGCGGAAGGCGGCACCGCCGCAGCTGCGGAAGCCGCAGTGGATGGCAGCGCGGCACACGTCAGTCTGGAGATCATCAAACCAAAGCTATGGTGGACGCATGACTTAGGCAAGCCGTATTTGTACCTTCTGGAGGTCGATCTTTACGCCGACGGCGAGCTTGTCGATACTTACCGCAAGCCATTTGGCATCCGCACCATCGAACTTCAGCTGCAAGACGCGCAGGGACAACATGCCTTCGCTTTCCTGCTGAATGGCGTTAAGCTGTTCGCCAAGGGAGCCAACTGGATACCGGCCGACCATTTTATCGGAAGTATCCCCGATCACCGGTACCGGGAACTAATCGAGTTGTCTGTAGAAGCGAATATGAATATGCTCCGGGTGTGGGCCGGCGGCATCTACGAGAAAGACGTTTTTTACGAGCAGTGCGACCGGCAGGGGATGCTCGTGTGGCAGGACTTCGCTTTTGCCAATGCGCTTTTCCCGGATTTCAACCGCGATTTTATGGACAACGTCCGCAAGGAAGTCGTATATAATATCAAACGCCTGCGTAATTACGCTTCGCTGGCCTTATGGTGCGGGAACAACGAAATCGATTGGCTGTACGACATGAAGACGGCAGGCGGCGACATTACATGCCCGTTCTACGGCGAAGCCATCTACCACGAACTGATCCCGGAGGCGCTGGAGGCGCTCGACGACAGCCGGGCCTACTGGCCGTCCTCCCCGTACGGCGGCAATGACGCCAACGATCCGGACATCGGCGACCGCCATAACTGGCAGGTATGGCACGGTTCCGTTTACCCGCGCAAGTTCGGCGAGCCGCCGCTGCTGGACTACAGCATGGAAGGCGTCACCTTTAAAAACTATAAAAAAGACTTCACCTTGTTCAGCAGCGAATTCGGCATGCATGCTTCCGCCAACCGTTACACGCTGGAGAAAAATATCCCGGACGGCCAGTTCTATTGGAACAGCGTAGAGATGGCTTACCGCAACAAAGATACGAATCATCAAAAAGGCATATTGCTGATGGAAGGTTACACAGGCATCCCAAGCAATATCGAGGAGTACATGAACTTCTCGATGCTGACCCAAGCCGAAGGCTTGAAATACGGCATCGAGCATTACCGCCGCAACAAACATCGGACAAGCGGTTCGCTCATTTGGCAGCTCAACGACAGTTGGCCCGGAACGAGTTGGTCGCTGATCGATTATGAGCTGCTGCCAAAGGCGTCTTATTATTATGCCCGCCAGTTCTATCACCCGCTGCTGCTCTCTATCGATCACGAACCGGAACAGCCGCTGCGCATATGGGCGGTCAACGACACATTGGATGAGCTGCGCGGAGAAGTCCGGCTGACGGTGCACACCTTCGCCGGTGAGCTGCTGTTCAGCCAAACGTATGACGCGCATGTTTCTCCGAACTCCGCTTGTCAGCTCGGCAGCCTTCCGGAAAGCGACATATTGCAGGGCGCAGACCCGCGGTCCGTTGTAGTCAAAGTAAGCACGAAGGATTGGAAGGCGCCCGACAATCTGTTTTATCTGCGCGACCATAAAGATTTGCTGCTGCCTGCCGTCCAGCTTGATGTGCAGATCGACGAAGCGGCGCAGACCGTCCGCATTACCGCCGTTCACGCGCATGCGCGTATGGTCAAGCTTGATCTCCCGCAGGGCCGTATCCGGTTCAGCGACAACTTCTTCGACCTGCTGGCCGGGGAAAGCAAAACGGTGCATATCCGTTCCGTCTCCGGTGACAAGCTGCTTTGGAGCGAACTGAGAGTGAGCGCCATCAACCAATAATTGACTCCATACCGCCCGTCCTGCGGCTGAACGAATTTTTCGTTTAGCCCGCAGCAGCCGGGCGGTTTTGCTTTTCCCGGTTTCTTTTATATGACTGCCCAATACACGGCATGACATGTCACTATCGGTCATCAAGCAGAAATAGGTATGCTGACCGATTGTAAGTACGCGTTTACATGTGTAATAATTTGGTTTAATTATTTCGGCTGTCATTAAACTTAAAGGGTGGGCTCGTCATGGACAACTTCGATGCACCGATAAAAACTCACGACAGATACATCACGACAATTGAACTTCAAGAAAAGTACAGCGCCCGTAGAACGACAATGGAGATGCTGATTGAAATCGGCAGAATCCCTACCATAAAAGACTATATCGATCTATTCAGAGAGAAACTCGGAGCGGAAACGGAGATTAAAGACATTTTTTCGCAAAACAATACCAATTACTACATGATGGAATATAAAATTTTGAAAAGCTCCGGCGAGGACCTTCGGGGAATTAAAGTCATTCGCACAAGCAAAGACTACACCTACAACCCGATAACGAAAATATGATTGCTGCCAAAATATACGCCTTCATCCCCCTACGACATAGGAGGTTGGAGGCGTATGTTCATCACCAGGGAAACCTGCCGCCAGTGCTGCCCATCCGAGTCCGGAACGGCTGCTCGCCGCTCTACAGCAAGCTTTTCAGCCGTTCCTTCTGCATCAGATGGTGTCGATAGTGCATTTCCACCAGCAAAAACCATTCCGTAGCATTCAGCCTGCCAAAACGCGGGTGCGCCGCCGTTTGCTGCGGGGACAGCTCGGCAAGACCGGGTTCCGCCGCTTTCACCCGGCTCAAAACGTCGCGCATTCCGGCAGCAAGCTGCTCCTTGCTTTCCGGCTGTCCTGGGGTGTACTGCGGTGAAGGAGGTACATGTACTCTTACAGCCGGCAGGGCTCCTTGAGCAAAAATTTCTTCCACCATCTCCGATTTCCCTCCGCCCCCGGCCGCCTCGGCAGCATCGGGCTGTGCATTGCGGCATACCTCGATATTGCGTAACTGCATATATAACGCCGTGTTGATGAGGTGCACATACATTTGTCCGAGCGACCAGTCGTCTTCGCTTGCTTTTTGGGTCAGCTGCTCCATACTAAATCCGTCCAGCTCGCCAATATAGTGGTTCGTAAGGTCCTCCAGACGCTGCAGCGACTCCGTTGTACTTATTTTAAATGTGGTCATGAGTTGTTTAGCTCCTTTCTTATCGTCTGACCTTACTATAACAAAACGCTACTGACAGCTGTGTGTCAGTAGCGTTTCAGCATTTTTTCCACTTCTTCACGTACCCGGTTTCGAAACGATACAGGCTCCAGCACAACAACGCCTGCTCCCCAGCTTAATATCGACGGCAGCAGCTCCTCGGGACGGCGCACCCGAAACGTAAACAGACACCCCTCCGGACGATCCTCCGCATCTTCCATAAAAAAGTTGTTCGATTCCTTAAGTTTATCGGCAATACCGGCATCGGCCAGCACACGTATGATGGTGTTCCGGTCATCCAGCGGCTGATACCGGTGCAGGACAAAATCGGCCGGACGCTGGAACGTTTCGTCCAGCATCGTCAAACCGCTCATGCGCGATAAGCGGAAATGGCGCAGATCCTGTCTCAGATCGCATTTTGCGATCAGCAACCATGCGCCGTGCGTAAACACAAGCCCATAAGGCGCAGCTGTGCGAACGCTGTCGCGTCGCCCGTCGTCGCCGGGAATTTTTTTGGAGTAATCAAATTTGACCTTTCTTTCCTCCAATACGGCGGTCCGCAGCACCTCAAGGCATTTCTTTTCGTTCGAATCCGTAAAGGTATCGCCAAGGGCCAGCAGCCGGATCGATGAATGCACCCGGGACACCTCGCTGCGGACGCCATCGGGCAGGACGGCTTCGATCTTGCCACGGGCCGACTGCACTTTACGTCCATAACTGGCATCAAACCGCTGCTCCACAAAATCAGCGCCGATCAGCAGCGTAACGGCTTCCTCAACAGTTAAACTTACGGGCGGCAGGAAATACCCTTCCATCAAGGAGTACCCTATGCCGGGCGCGCCGACGACCGGGACTCCCCCTTCGCTTAAAGCCTGAATATCCCGGTAAATAGTGCGGACGCTTGTTTCGAATACTGCCGCCAAATCCTCCGCTCTCATTTGCTTTTTACGCTGCAGTTCAAGGACGATGGCCAACATGCGATCCGTTTTATTCATCGAAAAAGCGGCTCCTTCCTTTGAATCCAAAAGAAAATTGAAGTAAAATAGTGCATATGGCAAACATTCCATATATAATTGTAATAACCGATAGGGAAGGAATGAATTAGATGAACCAGCCTGCACACTCAATTCCCCGTCCGTTAGTCAGAACAAATCAAGCCTTCATCGTGCTTTCCGTTGTGCTGACATGGATTACGGGAGCTTATTGGATATTGCTTTTACCTTTGATCGCGGGACTTGCCGGCATCTTGTTTGATTATAATCCCGTCATTCGTTTAGCCAAAAGATTCCTCACCAAACATCCTTCGGAATATACCCCTGAGGATGCCAACCAGCAAAAATTCAACCAATTGATTGCGATCTTTCTGCTTTTTCTTGGATATTTCAGTTTCTTTGTCGGTTGGACGGCATTGGCCTATATCGCCACCATTATGGTTGCTTTAGCCGCCACCATCGCCATTCTGGGATTTTGCATAGGCTGCTTTATCTATTACCAATGGACGCAATACCGGTACCGGAAATCGCGAAAAACGTAAGGACCTCTATTTAAACTTGAAGCGAACCCTATCAGACGGGTTCGCTTTTTTTCTCCCGGCCTGAAGTTATCCGATATGCTCAAACAGCAGCTTGCAGTAAACTTCAGACCGCGGCACGATATGCTGCAGGCCGATCTCCCGGCTTTCGCGCTTCCTTCCCTGCGTTTCTTCGTCAACAACGATGCCTTCCGCTTGGATAAACGCCCTCTCCCCGTTCAGCAGCTGCTTTAAATCGCTCGTATATACAAAAAACAACCCCGATATCTCGCTCAACTGAATTTCATATTCATCAAGCGTTTTGTCGCAAGCATAAACAAACACGTGATGGAATTCCCTGTCAATCAATCCGGTTGCAAGGTAATGCTCCTCCGCAATTCGGCCGCAGTAGACCAACTCGTCGGCCTGCACCGTTAAACCCAGCTCCTCTTCCAGCTCGCGCAGTCCATCCAACGCGGTTTCGCCGGCTTGAAGGTGTCCCGCACAGGAGATGTCGAGCGAGTTCGGATGTGTATCCTTGTCCTTGTGCCGCAGCTGAAGCAGAACACGCTCCTCCCCGCCGGGCGTTTTGTTTACAATCCAGCAGTGGAACGTCTGGTGCCACAGTCCCTTCGCATGCACATTGCGCCGCGTATCGGTCCCGATTCGCTCCATCTGTTCGTTAAAAATATCGAATAGTTCATCCTGCGACATCTTTTCTCCTCCTAAATGTTGTTGTAATCATAGTAACTTCGTGCCTCCGGATCACCCCAAAGACCGTTGCGAACGCTCCGTAACGCCTTGAATAAATGACTGCAATTCGCCGATAAATAACTTTGCCGCTTGCCCCATAAACTTGTCCTTTCGATGGATGATGCAAATATCTTGGCTGGGTGTAGGATCAAGCAGCGTAACCGCCGAGATGTTATCGCGGTCCAGATATTCAAGCAGCATCCGCGGAAGAATGGACGCTCCGATCCCCTGCTCGACTAAGGACAGGAGTATCGATAACGTTGAGGTTACAATCGGATTGTAGATGGATATTCCTTTTTCCTGACAGCAAGTGTGGAAAACCTTTGTGATCTGGTGTTCCGGGCCAAACATGACCATTTTCAGCTGCTGCAGTTGTTCGAAAGGGACCGCCTTCGATATGGCAAACGGGTGATCCGAACGAATCGCTAAAGCAAACTCCTCGTGGAACAAAGGAATGACGGCAATCCGGTCGTCCGGATTTTGGGGCATCGTGGTCACTCCAAGGTCTCTTGTTCCGTCGATCACTTGCCCATACACATCCATGGTCTCCGTTACACTTATTGAAAGCTTCGGATACGCAAGATGGAAATTGATTAGCAGCGAATCAAAGAGCAAATCCCCATCGCCGGGGAGAATCCCGATATCGAGTTTGCCGCCCTCCATTCGTTTAAGATCGGTTATCGCTCCTTTTACGTAATCGATGCGTTCAAAGATGAGCTGACATTGCTCCAGCAAAATCTTACCGGCATCCGTAAGAGCGATCCGTTTGCCGATGCGGTCAAATAAAGGCAGCCCCAGCTCGTTCTCCAAAAACTTGATCTGCTGGCTAAGATTTGATTGCGTGGTGCACAGGTTCTCTGCCGCCCTCGAGAAATGCATCTCTTTACAAACGGCAGTAAAATATTCAAGCTGTCTCAGCTCCATTCTTAAGAAGCCCCTTCCTTAAAGCAACCATCCTGTTTCCATTATAGCGGATATTTCCATATACCCCAATGTTCTGAATGTTATCATTACTGAAACCGATCACTCTCATCGGAATCTCGCGATTGTTGCTTCACAGCAGCCAAGATACACTGAGGATGTAAAAAACGAAACACAAACAACCATTATCGGGAGGCGTTGTAATCATGTCACAATCGATCGTTAATTCCGGAAGCATTTTGCGTCAAATCGTTATCGGGCAGCTGCAGAACGTACCGGAGAATCAATTGGATATTCAACCGGAAGGCTTTCGTAATACCATTCGCTGGAACATCGGCCATATGATTTTTTGGATGGATCGATATTCCACTTTCGCCTTCGGATCGCCGTCCACCATTCCAGCCGTATACGAAAACTTATTTAATAGCGGAACAAAACCCGCGGATTGGAAGATCGCTCCGCCGCCAAAGGAAGAATTGATTCAATTGCTGGCGGCTCAGCTTGCCCGTTTCTCCGAACTGACACCTGAAATGCTGGACAAACATTTGCAAACGCCGTTTGAGATGGGGCCGTTCCAATTCGGCACATCGGGCGAATTATTCAACTTCGCTCTGATGCACGAAGCTATTCACCTTGGAGTCATTTCGAGCCAGATCAAGTTGATCTCTTAGAGGCTCTGCTGTCGCCTAACGGTGCAGCGCGGCCGCTGTCTGCAAGCTGCGAACGGCGGGCCGCGCATGCACCAAATTCATATAATCGGGAGGAAATGTACAGATGCCAACGTTTATCTCCAATGGAACTGAGCTTTTTTATGAGCAGGAAGGTGCCGGTTTTCCTTTAGTAATGCTTCATGGGCTCATGGGCAGCAGCATGACGTTAAAACATGAAATGGGACACTTCAAAGCGCATTTTCGAGTCACTGCCTTAGATTCGCGCGGACATGGAAAATCGCATAAACCGCCCCACTACACACTGGAAGATCATGTTCAAGATGTGATCGCGCTGCTCGATTTTCTGGGTATTGAAGCAGCGTATCTTCTTGGAGTATCGATGGGGAGTTATATTGCGCAAGGAGTTGCCATCGCAATACCCGAGAGGATAAAAAAACTTGTGCTTATCGTACCGAAAAGCAATGGAAAAACATCCTCCATGCAGCAGCTTTTCGAGCGGCATGCAGATGAAATGAAAGATCTCACGACCGAACAAAAATTCAGTCACGTTTTCAATTACATGTTTCATAACGATGCTGCGGTTCAGAATGCGATGAGTGAATGGCAGCAAGAGCATGCGATGTTGACCGATCCCAAAGAGCAAGCCGCCGCGAACAAAGCGCTTGAAGGTTTTGATTACCGCACTGATCTAAAGAAGATCAGGGCTCGTACATTAGTTATTAGCGGCAAATTCGACGGCCTGAATCCGCCGGAACGGGGAAAAGAAATCGCCGCATTAATTCCCAATTCCACCTTCGCCGAATTTGAAGTTTCCGGCCATGCGCCGAGTATAGAAGAACCTGAACGTTTTATGGCTGAGGTCTTGAATTTCCTTATTTGACTTGGCGGCAAAGCAAAGTCTTGCCTTTTCACTTCGCGCAACCATTTCCACTTTATCCCTTTATGGATTCGTAATATAATGACATTAAATTTCGCACCTAGCTTATACAGGCAAGTTTTTCATCAATGATGAAAATAGCGCTAGTTTAAGGAAATCCAAGAGTTTGGTTATTACGGGTTTGCACCAAAATCATTTGCAGAGGAAGGTGAATGTAGCATGTTGGAAGAGAGCGAGTCGCCATGCCATTACCGCAGAGCCCTGGAGGTCGTTTCAAGCAAATGGACGGTGCTTGTTTTCTATGAGCTGGAATTCGGCAAGAAGCGTTACAGCGACTTGAAGAAGCGGATTGAAGGCGTGACGCAAAAGATGCTCACCCAAACGCTGCGCCAACTGGAAAGAGACGGTCTTGTCGTTCGTTATGTGTATCCGACCGTCCCTCCTACCGTTGAATATGAGCTGACGCCTTTAGGTGAAACTTTGATTGAACCGATGCGTGTGCTGCACAGATGGACCGATGCTCACTACGATTCCGTGCTGAAAGCAAGAAGTGTGTTTGACCAAGACAATTCATCACCGTGAGCTTGCCGCAAGCAAAGCTCTTTTTTCATTTCAGTCTTTGAAGTTCCTCGTTGATTAGCGCATACACTTCATGACCGTCTTCAAATACATCCGTCATGGCATAAAACATATGGATCATGCCGGGATAGCGTTTTTGCACGACGCGAACGCCATTTTGCGCCAACGTTTGACCGTACCTTTCACCCTCATCGCGCAGCGGATCGTATTCTGCAGTCACCACTAACGCAGGGGCTACTCCGGTTACGTCACCCAGCAGCGGCGAAGCGAGAGGATCGGTTTTTTCGGCATCCGAATTCAGATAGTGACCGGCGCAATATTCGAGCAGCGCAGTCTCAAGGAAATAACCGGAACCGTACGTGCGCTTCGACTCATAATCTCCGGACCAGTCGGTCAACGGGCTAAGCAATATTTGATGGGCGATGGAGAAGGTTCCGCGTTGCCTGGCTTGCTGGGCCACAATAGCGGCCAAATTGCCTCCGACACTCTCACCGGCTACTGACATTTTCGATGGGTCAAAACCCAGCGCAGCAGCGTTATCGTACACCCACTGCGCGGCATAGACAGCTTCGTCGACAGGTACCGGAAATTTATGCTCCGGGGCAAGACGGTAGTCGACGGAGACGACGGCATGGCCGGTTTCTGCCGCCAGCTTGCCGCACATCGGGTCGTAGTGCTCCATTCTGTTAAAGACGAATCCCCCGCCATGGTAGAATACGATCACGGGCAACTCCCGCTGTTTACTCGGACGGTAAATTCTAGCGGCTAACGTTCCGTGCGGGCCGTCCAATTGAACATCTTCTGTATCGGCCAGATTCACGTGATCGGAGATCATATTGGCTACAACAACTTTTCTGATTTCCTCAGGCGACAAATTATGCAGAGACGGAAATCCGGCTATATCCGCTAAAAATTTTTTTGTTGCTTCCGGCATCCGGTTGTTCATATTCGATTCCTTCTTTCGCATTTTTTATTTTGTTTTTGTTCCGTGAGCTAACAATAACTCATATTTTCTTCATGCAGAAGAAGGCACTTTAAAGTGGCTTACCTACTTAAAAGTGGCTTTTTTGCTGAACAAATAAAAACAGCCGCAGATTAGGTCATTGGGTCACCTAATCCGCCGCCGCTTTTTTGTGGGCGATTCCATTTCTTAATCTTACACATTTGGGTCATCAGACAGCTCCTGCTTGAGATAGCGGTAAAACTTCATACAAGCACGGTTGGAAGAAGACGCTGAGGGTTTGGAGAGGATGCCGAAAAGCATATCGATAGGATCGCCTTGCAATGGGCGAACCGTCGTTCCGGCGGGAGCCGGCTGCAAAGCGATGGTCGGCACAAGCGCAATGCCCAATCCTGCAGCAACAAAATATGGCAATGCCGCCATGCTGCCGATCTCCATCGTCTCCAGCCGAGTATGGCCTAGCTCCCGCAGTACCGTCTCCAGCTTCCTCCGGTACGGGCAAGTCGCCGCCGTAATCAGCAGACGGTGCTCCGTCATGTCCAGCGGCGATACGGCATCCTGCAGGGCGAGCGGATGGTTGTGCGGCATAATTACCGCAAACGGTTCGCGGAACAGCGGCTCAAAAAATAATCCAGAGCTTATCTCAGGCGTCGAGCACAACGCCAAATCAAGCTCCCCGCTATCAAGCCTTTCGCTTAATACCGGGGTACTCGCCACATCGACGGTCAAGCGAATTTTGGGATACCGCGAAGAAAATCCACTTAATACTGCCGGCAGACGGCAGCTTGCCGTAGGTTCGGTCACGCCAAGCCGAATCGAACCCGCTTCGCCTGACTGCAGAGCTGCCATATCGGCCTGCACCTGCTCCATCTGGTTTACGATTTGCACGCATTGCTCGTAAAACAGCCGCCCGGCTTCCGTTAACCCGAGCTTCTTCCCGCGTTCAATAAGCTGCACGCCTAAATCGGATTCAAGCTTCTGCATTTGCATGGTAACGGTCGACTGCGCATAATTCATTTCTTCGGCTGCTCTGTTGAAGCTGCCGTATTTTACGATCAGCTGAAACGTTTTTAATGTTTTCAGATCCATTGCGGTTTTCGAGTCCTCTGTTCAGTTTTTTTGAATTAGCTATTCAGTTAATTCAATTATACAAATAAACGAAAGCGGCTTACAATCATATATATCAATGAATGTTAAGGGGCTGACTGCACATGAAATTGGAAAACAAAGTAGCGCTGGTTACGGGAGGCGGAACAGGCATTGGCAGAGCCGTCTGCCTTGAGCTTGCTGCGCGCGGCGCAGCGGTTGTCGTCAACTACTCGCGATCCAAGGAAGATGCGGAAGAAACGGTGAACCTCATCACCGCCGAGGGTGGACGCGCCATCGCGCTGCAAGCCAATGTCTCCCGGGACACGGAGGTAAGAGGTATGGTCGAAGCGGCGGTCCGGCAATTCGGGACCGTAGACTTGCTCGTGAATAATGCCGGGATCACGCGGCACATCGCTTTTGAAGATTTGGAAGCGGCAACGGAGCAAATATGGGATGAGTTATATGCCGTCAATGTCAAGGGCATGTACTTCTGCGCGCGAGCTGCCGCGCCTTATATGAGAACAAGCGGCCAAGGCGCGATCGTCAATATCGGCAGTATCGCCGGCCAAACCGGTTTAGGTTCGTCGCTTCCTTACGCCGTATCAAAAGCCGCCGTTCATGGTTTGACGAAATCGCTGGCCCACGCCCTCGCTCCCGCTATTCGTGTCAATTGCGTCGTGCCCGGAGCCGTCCTGACCCGCTGGTGGTCCGACAGAGAAGACCGGATGGAGCAGCTCGCCCCCCATCTCCCGCTCCGGCGCATATCGGCAGCTGAAGATATCGCAGGCATGGTATGTGCAGTGTTGGAACAGGAGGCGATGACGGGTCAAATCATTACCGTGGATAGCGGACAGACATTGTAACGCTGCGTTTGACGCCACGTGTACATTTCACATTCAGACGGCCGGAGGTGTGACCTGAACAATGGGCATAAGCATGAGCGTAACTTGAATATCCGCCCCGCCACATTGGCATGCCCGTTTCGAGTCGAATAACCTTGGAGAGCGTTGGAGGAAAATCGGACTTCAGCGCTTCATTTAGAGGGGAGAAACGTTAAGTCCGGGATAAATGTGCTCATATGTTTTTTTATAGCTTCGTATTGGCCGCGGGCATTTTTCAACTGCCCGTCCGATAAGCGATCCATAGGTACGACCTGGAAATCGGACATGTTGCGAAAATAAGTGTAAGTAGGCAAAAAACTCGGATTTTTCAGCTCGATGGACGTTTTGCCGTTTGTTTTGGTTTTGACAACGTCGACCGTGGCCATGCCTCCGGCACGCCTGGCTGTACCTCCTTGAGCCGATATAAAATTGCCCAGCGAGTAAAAGACAAGCGTTTGACGGCCGTTTTTTCCCTTCACCCATGCCGGAGGCTGCAGCACGTGAGGATGGTTGCCAATGACGATATCGGCGCCAAGATCGGCAAATTTTTGCGCTTGCTCTTGTTGGGCGCTGCTTGGCATAGGTTCGTATTCGTTCCCCCAGTGCGCTGCAACTACAACGACGTCGGATTGTTGTTTGGCCTTTTCGATATCTTCGGCGAATTTTGCTTCCTCCAGCCTGTTGACCAAATAAGCTTTGCCTTCGGGTGTTGGAATTCCGTTAGTTCCGTAAGTGTAACTCAAAAAGGAAAACACGATGCGATTGCTGACCATCGTCCGTATACGAGCGCTGTCGTCCTGCGATTTAAACGCCCCCGTATATGGCATGCCAATGGCGTCCCAATAAGCAAGTGCGCTTTGAATGACCTTTTCCCCCCGGTCCAGCGTATGATTGTTGGCGACTGTGACCAAGTCCACCCCCGCGGCCTTCAAAGCGTCGCCCACCTCATGGGGACTGTTAAACATCGGATAACCGGAAAGTCCGAATTTCGTACCTCCAATCATCGTTTCTTGATTGGCGATGAGGACATCGGGCTTACGCATAAAATCCGCCACCCCCGCAAACATCGGCGCAAAGTTGTAAGTGCCGTCCTGCTGCCGGGCATCCTCGTACACTTCACTGTGGATCAGAACATCGCCGATCGCACTTAAGGTCGCCTTGCTTACTTCGGGTTTCGGCTCTTCGGGCACGATTGGCTTCGCAGGCACGACCGAATCCCCGGGCCCTATCGGCTCCGCAGGTAAAGCAGGAGGAACGGCTTGCTGTGCCTTAAGCCCAGATTCGGGGTTTGGTGGCGTAGAGTTATGTCTGCATCCGGCTATCAACAGTAGGGAACATACAATTGCGGCAATTTTTCTCATGATGACGTGAACCTCCGGTAAGAAATCTTGCCGGTTAGTATGCCCCTCTGCGATTTTTCTAAAGTGCTCCTTGCGGAGCAGCTTTTTCCAGCTGGTTGCAGCCTGAGCAAACCTTCACAAACAGCCGATAACATGACGGTGAAAAAGAAAAACCGCCCCCCCTGGGGACGGCCTCATGCGAGAATCAATATCTTTCGCTAATTATATTCATATGATGAATCTCATGTCCGGCGAGAATATATGCCCACGCTAAGGCGGTAGATTCATTGCCGCCGACAACGCCTTTTCGGCTCCAAGCTTCCGCGGGAAGGCCTTTAAGCAAGGAAAGCGTAGCGCGGCGGACGGCCGTATAATCCTCCAGCACATCGGACAGCGGGTTCAAGTCAAAAGCCGCTCCGCTCATCAACACGTCCTGATCGTAGCCGGCAAGCGGCGTCCGGTCTCCTCTGGCGATCCGCAACAGCCGGTAACTCATAATCCGCTCGTTATCCGTAATATGGCCCAGCACTTCCTTCAGGCTCCATTTTCCCGGAGCATAACGGTAAAGGGAACGCTCTTGCGGCAGCTGCCCAAGAAACCGTGCCAATTGAGCAATCTTGCTTCTGTAGGAAAATTCGCGCAAGTGAATCACGATAACCAGCGCTCCATAAGCCCCCTATGTCACGTTCCGCAATAAGTCCGGTAACGCTCAGTCGACGGCGCAGGCGCTGCGGCATACTCAGCTTGCTCCGGTGTGTGCGCGTACGGGCGGGACAGCACATCCACAAGCCGCTCCATTACGCGGTAATCCCTTTCGCTTTCCGCGGCCTCCAGCGCTTCCTCCACCCGGTGGTTGCGAGGTATAACTGCAGGGTTGCTGCTTCGCATCAGCTCATGCACTTCCGCTGCGGATGCCGTCTGCCTGCTTAATCTCGCCTGCCGCCGCTCAAGCCACTGCGCAAATCCCTCGGTGCCATGCATGGCCGTATCCTCCGCACGTTCGAAGGTCAAGGCGAGGAACGTGTTGGTGAAGTCCGCCCGATGCTGCTGCATCATATCCAGCAGATCACCCGCGAGCGCCTCATCCTCCGGCTCTTCGCCAACAATCCCCAGCTTGGATCTCATACCGGCAAGCCAATGCCGGCGAAACATACCGGCAAAATCCGCAAGTTCATCTTCAGCCAGCTGAATCGCCTGCTGTTCGTCGTCATGCAGCAGCGGGAGCAGCGTTTCGGCGAATCGCGCAAGATTCCACCCGGCAATTGCCGGCTGGTTGCCGTATGCGTAACGCCCCTGACGATCGATGGAGCTGAATACCGTAGCGGGATCGTAAGTATCCATGAAAGCGCAAGGGCCGTAGTCGATGGTTTCTCCGCAGACGGCCATGTTGTCCGTATTCATCACTCCGTGAACAAAACCGACAAGCTGCCATTTGGCAATCAGCGCGGCCTGACGTCCGATCACGTTGCGAAGCAACATCAGATAACGGTCGGCATCATCCCCCACCTCCGGAAAATGACGCTGCAAGGCGTAGTCGGCCAAGGCTTGAAGCTCCTGCAGAGTCCCCCATTTCGCCGCGTATTGAAACGTGCCGACGCGCAGATGGCTGGAAGCCACACGGGTCAAAACGGCGCCCGGCAGCTCCATCTCGCGCTGAATGCCCTGCCCGGTTTCCGTTACCGCTAGGCTGCGGGTGGTAGCGATGCCAAGCGCATGCATCGCTTCACTGACGATATATTCGCGCAGCATCGGCCCAAGCGCCGCCCGTCCGTCACCGCCGCGGGAATATGGCGTTCTGCCCGAACCTTTAAGCTGTATATCGACCCGCTCCCCCTGGGGAGTAATTTGTTCCCCCAGCAGTAACGCACGACCGTCACCCAGCATCGTAAAATAAGCGAATTGATGGCCCGCGTAAGCTTGTGCGAGCGGGTCCGCTCCCGCGGGAACTTTGTTCCCTGCGAGCACTGCAACGCCCTCATCGCTCTTCAGCGATTGAACGTCCAATCCCAGCACTGCGGCAAGCCGTTCATTCAATACGGCTAATTTCGGTGCGCGCACGGGATTTATGTTTTGGCGTGTAAAATAAGTGCCCGGCAGACGGGCATAACTGTTATCGAAATTCCAACCTGCTTTATTGGCATTGTTCACTTTTTCGTATCTCCATTTACCGTTTGTCGTATGGATCGCCGTGCATCCGTTAGTGTACGCGTCCCTTCATTTCATATACCGTGTTCATGGACGAATACCGCCAATAACCCCATCCAAGCTTAACCGTGACACCCTTTTACCCGGCTTGATTCTCCCGCATGCTCTGCGTCCCGCCCAAATTCAAAGGAATCCGCATCGTCACCTGCGTCCCCCGTCCAACCTCGGAGCTGACGTTCCACGCCGCTCCATGTATCAAGTCCAATCGGTTGCGAATATTGGCTATCCCAATGCTGCCGCTCAACCCTCGGCCTTTGGAAATTTGGTGCAACAGCTCGGGAGTCATGCCTATACCGTCGTCTTTAATAATAATTTCCATATAACCGTCTTGGTTGCGCAGGATGGAAAGCGAGACGATCCCATAACTCAGCTTTTCGAACAGACCATGCCGGACCGCATTTTCCACTAATGGCTGTATGCACAAAGACGGGATATTTCGATGTTCAAGACCTTCGTCAACATGAAGCACAAAATCGAACCGTTCGCCAAAACGCGCCTTTTCAATCTCGACGTATGCTTCAACCAATTCCAGCTCACGGTACAAAGGCACATACAATTGAGAACGGTCCAATTCCAGAATATACCGCAAGTAATGGCTGAGCATGGACAAAAGATGGGCCGCTCTAACCCCGTCCGTATAACAGAACGAAATCACGCTGCTTAGCGCATTGTATAAAAAATGAGGTTTGATCTGAGCTTGATCGAGCTGGTGTGAAAGAATCTCGGTCTTCTCATGTGCATTGGAAAAATGGACGGCCAGTAATATATTCATAAAAATCACAAAGCAAATGACTCCAAACTTTCCGGCAAGGTCGGTTGAAACGATATTTTCGGAATAAAGGGAACCGTTTACCAAAAAGACCATTAAGGAAAAGCTGCCGCCGATAAACAACATCAGCTCTTTGCGGTTTGCCGACGCCTTACTGCTTTTTAGGTACAAATAAATCATTCTGCCGATAATGAAACATACGACAAACGCCATATAAACAAAACAGGCATATTTAAACGTAATGTGAACCCGATAAGGCAGCAGCAGTACGGTTGCAATGTACAAAAGGATAGGCGCAAGCACAACCGCCAGCTTGCGGGAAGACATCAGCCTTGTATCCACCCTGCGGAAAAACAATATAATTACCGCGGCGCTTAAAAATTCGCTCAAGTCAAGCAGCTTGTATGCCCATTCGAACGGAAGCCCCGGCAGCGCTCTTTGCAATATTTTCTCACCATAAAGCAGATGCTCGAGCAGCAAAAACAGCATGTACAAACCGCTTAAAAAATACGTTCGCTCTCTCCGTCCGACAAAATAGAAACCAAGATGATAAGCGCCAAACATGCCCAGCATTAATACCGTTCCGATATCGGTCCCTAGTTGGATTCCGTTAAGCTTCGTCACTGCTGCGTGGGACCCCAGCTGGATCGATCCGACGATACCTCCGGTGATAAACTCAAAATTCGAAACCTGTATGACAATTTCGATTTCACGGGCATCCGGTTTGAAGAAGGCGGTATATGGCGTATTGCCGGGTTTATTTCCTTCGATACCAGCCGTCGGAACGCCGCTCCCGCCTTCCAGCTTACCATTGATAAACAACCGGTGGGACATGCGGATACTTCTTACTTTTAAACCGAGAACGTCATCCGGATTACGGATCAGCACCTTCAGCCGATACGTGCCGTAGCCTTTGCGGTTCATGCCGCCATCCGCCGTTTTTCCTTTCCATGTACCGGGTACGTTCAGATAGGACATCTGCTCTTGCCCACCGTTCCGAAAATCGGCGGGTTCCAGCAGCTCACCTTCATAGAACTCCCATTCACCGTCCAAAAGCACGACGCCCTGGCGCATATCCCGATTCGTCAAGTCCAACACGCCCCGCTGCGCAATCGGATCGCTACCGCTGGGTATCGTTTGGAAAAAAACAGCAAGGAACAACGCGATGCTAAGTGAAAAAATCAAACCGATTCCGACGAGTTGGCGATATTGCATCCATCATTCTCCCTGCTCCTCCAGCAATAGTTTGATTTTATCATGAAAGCTGCCGTTCCGTTACATTGAATTATGACTGAAAACCAGTCTGTTCAAAAGAAACAGCTGCTGTTCAAGTTATATATTTCGCTTTATACTGCTCGTTGCTTGCCGTAACAATTTCCTGAAGCAAATCCACAAGATCCTTATGCCGCAGCAGTTGAGACTCATATTCCCTTTCCGGTTTTTGCAGCTTGATGGACACAGCTTCCCTGATTAACGGATGCCATTTCTCAGGCAGCTTGGCAAGACCGTAGGTTCCTGCGCCGATTTTGCTGGTCACATCGCCTTCGTTAATTGTATAATACTGCCGCAGCATGCCCAAGACACACCACTCCACCGCTTGGTCCAGCCTTTTGGCTGTAGCGGATGATTGCAGTACATCGCTTACATCAGGCTGCTGCAAACGATCAATCCACCCCGCCCAGTAACTGTTCATGTTCCCAATCACGTATTTGGCCAGTTCGCCGGCGGAAATTTCATAAGCAAAAGACGCTTTGCGTCCATACACGCAAATTCCGTGCCGTTTCAATACCCACCATGTTATCGGATTCAAGTCGGCGCCTGTGCCGTCGATGTGCAGTGTTTTATTGAAATAAGTAAGGACGGGATCGTTTTTCTCGGGTTGCTTGCCGACCTGTTCGCTGACGATATAAGCTCCCATGATGTCCGCATCGGGAAACAGGCGTTCCATTTCACGGTGAACATCCGCGACGGCTTCCACTTCCCAACTGCTTAACGAACGGCCGGTGACCGCGATAAAATCGATATCGCTTGAGCCTTCGATATAAGCGCCAAGCGCTGCAGAGCCGTAAACATACACGGACTCTACAACGCCGGGCAAACGCGCTTCCAAACAACCGCACAAAGCGCTCATCGTTTTGCCGACAATTTCAGGCAGCATCTGATCACTCCTTGTTCAATCGAATTGGCGGCGAAGCGTCATCCCTTTCTCGCCATCAACCTTAAGCTTCTATCCGCAGCCCAAGCTGCTTTTCTCCGATAAAAACCGTCTCCATGCCATCCAATTCGTGCGTATACCGGACACTGGAGAGCAGCACACTTTCTTGCAGCACGTGATCAAATCGCGCCAATGCTTCCTTTAACCGCTCATCGGCCGCCAGGACAAGCTTTACCCTTTGATCGATCGGCAGCTCCAATTTCTTGCGGTAATCTTGAACGGCCCGCACCACCTCGCGGACCAGCCCCTCCTGCTCCAACTCCTCCGTGATGTCGGTGTTCAAAGCGACGGTCATCTGATAACCGCTGGCGGAAGCAAATCCTTCCTTCGCTTTCTTCTCGACAAGCAGCTCCTCTAAGGTAATGCGAAGGACTTCGCCTTCCACCACGATATCGAGATAACCGCGATCCATCGCTTGCCCGGCAACAGCAGCGGACAACGCCTTCAGATGATTTTGCACATCGGCCACGCGTTTTCCATATTTTTTGCCGGCCAGCTTTAAGTTCAGCTTGAGAGTTACATCGGCAAAACCGCGGTCGCCCCGCTCCGTGCGGATCGACTTGACATTAA
Organism: Paenibacillus thalictri; assembly: GCF_004307995.1. Taxonomy (GTDB): domain Bacteria; phylum Bacillota; class Bacilli; order Paenibacillales; family NBRC-103111; genus Paenibacillus_AF; species Paenibacillus_AF thalictri. Next base: position 205,385 of record NZ_SIRE01000016.1, read on the forward strand.
CCTCGTCTTGAATGATCTCGGCAAAACGGTTCAAGTCCATCTCGCGGTCCAGCGAAACGATCAGCTCGGATAAAGGCTGGCGGGTTTTGATCCCGGTATCGTTGCGGACGCTTCGCGCGAGCTCGACGATCTGCCTTGCGGTTTCCATCTCCCGCTCGAGCTCTGCGTCGATCAGCGCTTCGTTCACCTGCGGGTAGTCGGCCAGATGTACGCTGCCGCCCGGGCCGAGGTTGCTGTAGATGTCGTCGGCGATAAGCGGCGCATACGGCGCGATCATCCGGGCGAGCGTCAGCAATACCTCGCGCAGTGTCTGATAAGCCGACACTTTATCCGCAGTCCAGCCGCTGCCCCAGAAGCGGTCGCGCGATCGCCGGATGTACCAGTTGCTGAGCTCGTCGACAAAAGCTTCCAGCTGTTTGGCCGGGTTGAGAAAATCGTAGCCGTTAAGTCCGTTCAACACCTGCCGCAGCACGCTATTGAGTCTTGACAATATCCAGCGATCCAGCAGATTCGCCGATACCACGGAAGCATGTTCGGATGGGTCATATCCGTCGATCATCGCGTACAACGTGTAAAATGCATGTGTGTTATGAATCGTGTCGACCACCTTCGACTTCGCTTCCGCCACAATCGTCTTGGAGAACCGTTTGCTGTTCCACGGCGCGCTGTCGGCAAGCAAAGCCCAACGGAACGCGTCGGTCCCGTACTCGTCGATGATGCTCCAAGGGTCGATGACGTTGCCTTTGCTTTTGGACATTTTTTGCCCGTTCTCGTCAAGCACATGTCCTGTCGACAGCACCGCTTTGTACGAAGATTTGCCGGTATATAACGTCGATACGGCCAGCAGACTGAAAAACCAGCCCCGCGTCTGGTCGATCCCTTCGCAGATCATGTCGGCCGGATACTGGTCGCGGAACTTCTCTTCGTCCTCAAACGGCTGATGGTATTGTGCAAAAGGCATCGAACCGCTGTCGAACCAGACGTCGATCACTTCCGGCGTACGGTCCATCGTGCCTCCGCAAGAGCAGCGGAGCTTCACTTCATCCACGTACGGCTTGTGCAACTCCAGCGAATCGCCGATCGGCTGCACCGATCTCATCTGCAGCTCTTGATAACTCCCCGGCGCATACTCCAATCCGCAGTCGCGGCATACCCATACATTCAGCGGGGTTCCCCAATAGCGGTTGCGGCTGATGTTCCAATCGACCAGTTCCTCCAGAAACTTGCCGAAACGGCCGTCCCGGATATGGGAAGGATACCACTCGATTTGGCTGTTGTTGGCGATCAGCTGATCCTTGACCGCCGTCGTTTGGATAAACCAGCTTTCCATGGCGTAATACAGCAGCGGCGATTTGCAGCGCCAGCAGAACGGATACGAGTGCTCGTAACGCTCCTTGGCGAACAGCAGCCCGCGACCGGACAAATGCTTCACGATATCGACGTCGCAATCTTTCACGAAGCGGCCGGCAAAGTCGGCGACCTGCTCCGTATACTTTCCTGCAGCGTCTACAACATGGACAAAATCGAGCCCGTTCGCGCGGGTTACCCGGTAATCGTCTTCCCCATGAGCGGGGGCGATATGAACGATTCCCGTCCCGCTTGTATCGCTGACAAAATCCGCCGCTATCACCACATGCCCTTTGTTCGGCCGGACATAACCAAACGGCGGCTCGTATTCCATTCCTACGAATTCGGAGCCTTTATGCGTTGATACAACTTCGTACCCTTCCTTCATCACTTTGCCGGCCAAATTTTTGGCGACGACGTACGTTTCTCCGTCCATCTTGACCTTGACATAATCGATGTCCGCGTTGACCGCCAAAGCGACATTCGCCGGCAGCGTCCACGGCGTTGTCGTCCAAGCCAGAAACAGATGGCCGTCCCGCTTGCTTTTAAACTTGACGGTAGCGCTCAAATCCTTGACGTCCTCGTAGCCCTGCGCCACTTCATGCGAACTTAAGGTTGTTTGGCAGGCCGGACAATACGGGCTGACGCGGTGGCCTTTGTAGAGCAGCCCTTTCTGATGAATAACGGACAAGATGTGCCAGACGCTTTCGATGTAATCGTTTGTTAATGTCACATACGGATCGTCCATATCCGTCCAATAAGCGATTGCTTCGGTCAGCTCGCGCCATTGCTTTTCATATTCGAACACGCTGCCTTTGCATTGTTCCACGAATTCGGCGATGCCGTAAGCTTCGATCTCCTGTTTGCCCGATATGCCCAGCTGCTTCTCCACACCCAGCTCGACAGGCAGTCCGTGGGTATCCCAGCCCGCTTTACGGACGACGCGGTAACCGGACATCGTTTTGTAGCGGCCGATAAAATCTTTAATGACCCTTCCCAGCACATGCCCGATATGAGGTTTGCCGTTGGCCGTCGGCGGTCCTTCGTAGAACACAAAAGACGGCTTGCCCGCACGGTTTTCGATCGAGCGGCGGAACGTATCTTCATCCTTCCAGCGGTTTAATATGCGCAGATCGCGAGTCCTCGCTTTTTCCTTAACATCCACTTTTTCCATATCCATCTTCCCTTTCATCGGACTCATTTTCTGACATCCCTAACATCAGGTTCCCCAAAAGTGAAGCCATAGTCTGCTCGCCTCTATCACTTTCGAGCGAGCCCCGACCTGTGCCGGATCCCTTGCCGTGCAGCAGTACGGAGCAGCGGTACGGAGCAGCGGAACGGCCATTGCATCGGGAAAACAAAAAAATCCCGCCCCGTAAGGGACGAGATTGTATTCTCGCGCTACCACCCTTATTCCGCAGAATCAAAAATATATGATCTTGCGGCGCCTCATCAACTACGTACCAACATACGCGGCCCTTGTAACGGCGGGATCCCGGGTCGGCTTACTGCAGCAGCTTCAGCCTTCCTTCTCGGAGAGGATTTTCGGTTAAGTCTTGAACGTTGGCTTTCAGCGCAGGGCCAACTCTCTGGGGAACAAGGGATTAACGTACTCGTTCTCGTCAACGAATTTGTTAGAGCATTCAGTTAAATTAAGTTTTACACGATTCCGGATGTGTTGTCAAATATGAATATCGTCTCTATGCTCAATTTGGGCGATGCAGCGAAATGCATTGTTGGTTAAGCTTCCCCTTCAACCTTTCGCGGCATACCTTTGCACTAGCTCCCGAGCGGACATCACAATAACTTTTGGCACATTCGCCTCGGGATTTTCCCGCAGCCGCATTTTGCCCGCTGAGTGAAGCCCGCTGAGCAGCCCGCGCAAATAAAGCCCCATGATCCAAACAAGCCAGCGTCCCGGCAAATCGGCCTGCGTAAATCCGAGCTGCTCCGTGCCCCGGTGAATCATCGTAATTCCGTAGACGCCTTTCACTCCATGGTAAGCGGGATCGCCGGACAGCTTGTCCGCAATGGCAGGCAATACGTCTCTTGCGTTTCGAATGAGCTGTACGGCCAAATGCACCGAAGAACGCGAGGCGGCCGCCATGCCGACCAGCATCCGGTTGTTGAAATGCAGTTCGACGACGCGGTCTCCTTTGGCGATGACCTCGCCGCCCGGCAGCGTAATGACCGGTCCGCGGTATGCGCATATCCGGTAATAAAACATCGGGCGGTTCTCGTCGACAAGCCGCAGCCGGAACATAAGATGAAACAACTCATCCCATTTTAACCACAAATAAACAATCGACTTTTTCCCTGCGCTTATCGCCACCTACTCATCCACCCTTAAAAAGGAATACCCCCGGGCTGCAATCTCATCGATGCATTCGTGCAGCGCCTCCAGCATATGGGCCGGAGCGTCGCGGTTCGCCCCAAGTGTTTCACCGCTGTCGTGAAGCACGATCACTGCGCCGTCCTTGAGGCGTGACAATAACCTGCGTTTGATTTTCCCCTTGCCTCCCCGGCTTCTCCAGTCGCCTACAATGATCGACCACAGCACCATGCGAAACCGGCCCAGCAGCATAAAATCAAACATATTGATGACTCCCCATGGCGGACGGTAATACACCGGTCTTTGTCCGGTTATATGTTCAATCACGTCGGCGGATTGCTCCAGCTGCCGTCTGACGGACCGCGGAGACATCAATCCGTTGGCCCGGTGCACGTAATTGTGAAGACCGATCAGGTGCCCTTCCTCATGCATCCGCGCAATCAACTGTGGGTACTGCTCCGCCTTGCGGCCAAGCACGAAGAACGTCGCCTTAATCCCATGCTCTTGCAGCAAATCAAGCAGCTGCGGGGTATAATCGGGGTCGGGACCATCATCAAAGGTAAGCAGAATGCCGCGGTCTGCAGCAGCTTGGCGGAAAACCCCAACTCCGAGCAACCGCACGATCAGCGTTGGAATAACGGTATACAAGCACATCAATCCGATAATGAACCAAACGATGAAATGCACACCCGTCCCTCCTAGACTTTTTTCGAATTCCGAGCATTCCAGTCACTTTATATTTTGGTTAATCCCGCCACTGAATATGCAAAAAAGCTTGCACCCGGGCAACAGGTACAAGCCGTTGTTCTTTTAATCGTGATCCGTCTCAAGCTGATCCTTGTCTTGGATAGCGGGAGCCGGCTGCAGACGGTCGAGCGAATAGATGTTGGCAAGGCGAGTTGGCGTAAAATCGGAGGCGAAACCAAACGCAAGCTCCGCCTTCCGGGGATGCTGAACATCGGGAAGACGGATCGCCATCCCTTCCGGCTCCCTGAAAGTAAGCGTGTCTCCTGCAGCAATCAGCTGTTTATCCGCCACATCGCCTGTTTTCAAATCAACAGCGGTGATGTACGTATTGCCTACGGGCGCAACCGAACCGGTCGTGCCGTAAGCCGTGCCCTCCAGCAGATAGAGATAGCGGCCATAGGAGGCAAACCCTTGGAACGTGCCTACTGTAGGCTGGGGCACATCCGCAACAGGCGTATAGTCGTGCTGCAGCACATCCGCGAGACGGTATACTCCGTAACGGAATGCGCCGTCGATGCGGTAGCGCATCGTCAGCAGCTCACGGGCGGGATCAATATTTACGGTGGTGCGGTCCGCGCCGTCGATAAGCTGGAACTTTTCCAGCTCCGGCGAGCCCGGTGTCAACACTTTGCCGTTTTCAAAAGAAAATCTGGCGATGCGAGTTCCCCATCCGCTGCTGCCTTCCGTTACGGCGTCCGTTTCCGTCCAAAGATAAGCCGAGTCGCCGCTTGGCTGCACGCCGATCTGCACGCCGTGGCCAAATCCTTTGAGGAACATATAGCCCAGCTCGTTCCCCGACATATCCAGTTCGGTGAGCGCAAGATCGCCGGTTTTATCGCGGTTTGCTCCGCTGACCGGCGCTTCTTCTCCCGGCAGCTGCTGCCCTCCGGCCATCAGCTGAACTACATAGATGCGCCCGTTAACGTTGTCGAAGGCAAAGGACTGCATCACCGTCCCGTTATGAAGCGCCTTATCGCGGATCACTTCATTTGCATCTTCCGAAAGCACGAACATTTTGGAATGCAAGAGCGGTTTTTGCGCATTTGTCACCGCTGCCGACGGAGACAGGAGGCTTAATGCCGCTACTCCGGCGGCAATAGCGATCAAGCGCTGCAGACGTTTTTTCACCTTATACACCATCGGCTGCCAATTGCTTGCGGACGGCCAGCGCCGGAAACGGATTGTTGCTGGTCATTAATGTCGCTCCGCAATCGATGGAATAACGAACCTGCTCCTCATCGTCCGGGCAGTAACTCCAAGTCAGCAGCCCCATTTCGCCAAATTGTTTCACCCGCTCCGGCGTCAGCAAGTTCATACTCATCGCAAGCGCCCACATCTTCGAATAGGTGCCCTCCGGGCCGGGAACAAAATGGTACATCACATCTCCCATAAATCCTTGCGTTTTTAATCCGTGAACATCGTGCATATAAGCGATGATCTCCGCATCAAAGCAAGTAAATACGCAGCGCGGCAAAAATCCGTACTCTTTCAGCATCGCTACAGCCTGATCGGTAACCTGCTTGGCATCGGGGCTCGACTTCACCTCTACGTTCAGCAGGATGTCCGGATAAGGCTTGATGACTTCGCAAAGCTCCTCGAAGGTCGGAATCTTCAACCCTTCGAACACCTTGCCAAACCAGCCGCCGGCATCCAGCTGCTGCAGCTCGGCCAGCGTAAAATCGCTAACCTTGCCTGTGCCGTTGGTCGTCCTGTCCACCGTCTCGTCATGGATAACCACAACAACGCCGTCCTTGGATAAGCGAAGGTCAAATTCCAGCATGTCAACGTCGGTCTCCAGCGCTTTCTGAAACGCCAGCAGCGTATTTTCCGGGTAATGGCATTTTAAGCCCCTATGTGCAGCCACGACAATTTGAGTGGGGTCGGTTTGCAGCCGTTCGATCATATGAAATTCCCTCCAAAATGGAGCTGCCCGACAACGAGGCTCAGGTGCAAACCTCACTCAGTCATCGGACAGCTCTGTTTTATACTATTGCTTCATGATTCTTTCGGTTTCTTTCTTAAACGTATCCAGCGTAGCGTTGACATCTTTATTGTCGTACATAATCGCCTGAATCGCCTTCAGGAATTCTTGGTTGACTTGCGTCCATGCTACGTGTTTATTGGAATCGGTAGCGTATTGCAATTGGTCGTAAGCGACTTTACGCGCCGGTTGTTTTGCCCATTGATCTTTGATTTGCTGCGACTCGACCATTTTCTTCGTGAACGGCAGGTAACCGGAGTCAAGCACGAACTGCAGGCCGCCTTTCGGATCGGTCATCGCCCAGCTCATAAATTCCCAAGCGGCGTCTTTGTTTTTGGAACCGGACATCAGCGAGACGTTGGCGCCGCCCGTCGGGGTAGCATATACTTGGTCCATCGGCATAAATGCAGTAACATAATCAAACTTGGCATTGTCAACAAGACTGCCGATTGTACCGGTCGATTGGAACATCATGCCTACTTTGCCGCTCGTAAACATCGTGTTGGCAATATTGCCGGAGTCTTGAGCAGGCGGATAATACAATGCGCCTGTGTTTTGCATATCCTTCAAGAATTGGAACGTTTTTGCGGCTTCTGTGGTGTAACCTACTGAAGTGCCGGCATCGTTGAAGAACTTGCCTTTGGCTTCATAAATCATAGCGATCGGATACCAGGTATCGTAAGGCATCGTCAAGCCGTAACGTTTGTATTCGTTGCCTTCTTTGACGACAAGGGCGTTTGCTACTTTCTTCAGATCATCCCACGTTTTTGGAATGGCCAGTCCTTTTTCGTCCAGCATCGTTTTATTGATATGGAGAATCGGTGTCGAGCGGTTAAACGGCAAAGATACAAGCTTTTTGTTGAAAACGGAATGCCCCATGAGCCCTTGAGTGAAGTCGTCGGCGCTCATATTCGATTTTTTCAGGAACGGGGTCATGTCTTCCAGCACGTCCGAGTCGGCAAACATCTGGATGTATGCGCGTTCCAGCATAGCTACGTCCGGACCGCTTTTGGCGGCGACGGCCTGCTGCAGCTTCGTGACCATTTCGTCGTAAGAACCTTGGAATGTGCCGACGACTTGAACTTTGCTTTGCGATTCGTTAAACCGCTTGATCATCGCATCGATATATTCGCCGTTTTTCCCGCCTAAGGAATGCCAGAAATTGACGGTCACTTTGCCGCCGGAGCCCGCAGCGGGAGCCGGAGTCGTGGACGCCGCAGGTGCCGGCGTAGATGCCGCAGGAGCTGGCGCAGGCGTGCTGCCGGTGCCGCTGGATGATTGTGCCCCGCCGCCTCCGCCGCCGCAGCCTGCCAATACACCGGATAACATGGCCGTAGCCATCAAAACAGTGGACAACTTCTTTTTCATCATAACAACCTCCCGTTTAATATGAATCATACCTGTATATTTTTACTTGATACCGGAATAAACAAACGCATTGACGATTTGCTTGGAAGCGAACAAATAGACGATAAGGATCGGCACAACCAATACGACGTTGCCTGCCATAATGACATGCCAGTTCGTAATGCCTTCGGTTTCCCTCAGCATGGCGATCCCCATGGTCAGCGGCCGTACTTCGGCAGAATCCGTCATGACAAGAGGCCAGAAATAATCGTTCCAATGGCTGACGAAGCTGAACAGCGCAATCGTCGCCAGGGCCGGCATCGACATCGGGATCATGATTTTGCGGATGATTTTAAATTCGCTGGCATTGTCCAGCCTTGCCGATTCGATGATTTCCTGCGGAATTTGCATAAAATATTGGCGCAGCAAGAATACCCCGAACGCGTTGGACATAAAAGGAATGATCTGCGGCAGCAGCGATTTGATGAGGCCCCAATCGGCCAGCATCAGATAGACCGGAATGAAGGTGACCTGGCCTGGAATCATAAACGCCAGCAGCACCAAAGCAAACAAAAACTCTTTACCGAAAAACTTATATTTCGCAAACGAATAGGCGGCCGGAATCATAATCGCCATCTGCAGCACAATAATGGATACGGTAATGATGACCGAGTTTTGAAAATACGTTAAAAACGGTCCTGCGTTCATCGCGTTAACAAAGTTGATCCATTGCGGCCACGCCGGAAGCCAGGTAGGCGGAAAGGTCAACGTTTCTTGAAGCGTCTGCAGCGAGGTGGATATCATCCACAAGAACGGGAAAATGAATACGATCAATACTACAATTTTTAATACAAATCCGATTGCCGACTTGACATGTTTTAAATCAACTGACACCGATTGCTTCCCCCCTTTTTGCGAGCCTTAGGCAGTTATTGATAGTGCACTTTGCTAGACAGCAACCGGAAGTAAACAAATGTCAGCAGCGCAATAATTGCCATTAAGACGACTCCGGTAGCGGAAGCATAACCTATACTGTTGGAGCGGAATTCGTAAATGTAATACACAAGTGTCGTCGTGGCGCCGTTCGGACCGCCGCCGGTCATAATTTTCACAGTATCGAACACTTTAAAGGAACCAATCGTCATGATGATAAGAATAAAAAACAGCTGCGGTGAAATGAGCGGCAAGGTGATTTTGTAAAACACCTTAAACTTGCTTGCGTTATCAAGCGCGGCCGCTTCGTAAATGCTGGGCGAAATGCCCTGCAGAGCGGCTACAATAATCAGCGTGTAGTAGCCGATCCCGTGCCATACCGATACGATGATGATCGATATCATCGCGGTTTGCGAGCTTTGCAGCCACTGCGATGTCGGCATGCCCAGCGATTTCAGCAAGAAGTTCAACAAGCCGTGTCCCGGCTCCATCAGCCACATCCATACAAATGCGATAGACACGATGGAAATGATGTGAGGCGTAAAAATGCCTGCCCGCACAAATGCATTAAAGCGTGATTTCTTATTCAGCCATACGGCGATCAGCAGCGAAATCAGTATCGTCAGCAAAACGACTCCAACGGTATAAACGATCGTATTGACGAGCGAGGCGTAGAAATCCTCGCGTGTAAATATTTGCGTGAAATTGTCAAACCCGATAAATTTGCTTTTGTCCTTGTTCATCAGGTTGTACTTGTAAAAGCTCAGCTTGATCAAGTAGAGCACCGGGTAAATAACGAACAGGATAATGCCCACCATAGCCGGCAAAATCATCAGATACGGACGGATCAGCTCCCATGCTTTTTTCTTATCCATTGCGTTGTCCTCTGATCACGTTCATATATTCGCCGTAACGGGAATCTTGAACTGCGATCCGGTTCTCATCCGCTCCAAAAAAGTAAAGCTTATCCGCATCGACGCCGACATAAACCTGCTGATCCACCGAAAACAGATCTTCGGTGCACTTAATCATGTACGAATGATTTTCCGACCGAACCTGATAAATCGTTTCCGAGCCAAGCATTTCTCTTGTGATGATCGTACCTTTATCCGAGAAGTGCTTGTCCCCGGGCTCCGTCGTGAGCACCGCGCTTTCCGGGCGGAAGCCGAACTTCGCTCCATCCGCGCCAAGCTCGCCCACATTCATCGGCGGCACGCCGATAAACTGCGCCGCAAACAAATTGTTAGGCTGACGGTAGATGATTTCCGGCGGAGCTTCCTGCTGGATGCTGCCGCGGTTCATCAGCACAATCGTATCCGCCATCGACATGGCTTCCACCTGATCGTGCGTGACATACACAAAGGTGCTGCCCAGCTTCTTGTGCATTTCGATGAGCTCTATGCGCATTTGTACGCGAAGTTTAGCGTCCAGGTTGGAGAGCGGCTCATCCATCAGAAAGACGGAAGGCTTCTTCACCATCGCGCGGGCCAAAGCGACGCGCTGTCTTTGTCCGCCGGACAAAGTGGACGGCTTGCGGTCCAAATACTCATATAAGCCGACGGTGGAGCTGATGCTTTCCACCAAACGTGTACGTTCCTCTTTGGCGACTTTATTGTTTTTCAAACCGAATTCAATATTTTCCCTGACCGACATCGTAGGATAAATGGCGTAGTTTTGAAAAACCATCGCCACCCCTCTTTGTCCCGGCGCGATGCGCGTAACGTCGGTACCGTCGATGAGCACCGACCCCGAAACTTGCGGATCAAGTCCGGCAATCATTCTTAGAAGTGTTGTCTTCCCGCAGCCTGACGGACCGACCAGAACGGTAAACTTGCCGTCCTCGATCTTTAAATTCAGGTCCTTGATAATGACATTGCCGCCAAATGACTGCGTGACATTTAAGAACTCAATGGATGCCAAAAGCAATCCTCCTTCCTTCGAACATAAAGTAGATTCGAGTTAAGAATAATCAAATTACATTTTCCGAGTGTTATCTGGATGTAAAATTTTCGTTAATGCTCTAAAAAGTTTCACTTACACTCATGTATGCGCTTCCTTTTTTATTGAAATAAACATTTACACGCAAAGCGCAATACCTGATTAACAAATCCGCAGGATGTATGATACAATCCTGGTAGACTTCCACTGTGTCACCAGTGAAAGTCGAGGATTGTTTTTTTCCAGTCCCTGTGAGCCATGGCAGCTTCCATAGCGCCCGCGAGGTCGTCTGCCGTGCTCACACCAGTGTACTGATCCGGAAGCAGTTTTCTTAACGTATTCTGGCACTCCGAATTTTCCATTACTTTCAAAACCTGCTCAAAATCCGCCACGGAGCTGCGGCTGCTGCCGCGCAGCGTAATCCCCTTCTCCAGCACATCGCGTGTATTAATCGGAACAAACTCTTCGCTGACTCCCATAGCAATCAGATGACCGCCCGGTTTTAAAATCTCGATTCCTTGATTAATAGCGCTTTCACTAAATCTTCCGCCTGTGCATTCAAATACGACATCCATAGGTTTGCCGTTTTGAAAATCATAATGCTGCACCATCTGCGTATCGGCAAAATCGAATTGATCCAGCTTCTCTTGGATCGCGCCAAATACGGTCAGCCGGTCTTTGCCGACTTGAAAGGCATGATGCAGAATCGCTGCGGTCAAATATCCTACCGGCCCGTCTCCGAATACCGCGACTTGCGCTTTATCAAACAGATGGCTGGCGCCTTTGGCCGCCCGGTACGATACGCTGCACAACTCGGCGAGTACGGCGATTTCATCGGGAATCGATGCCGGAATCGGGATTGCACAGCCTTCAGGGAGAACCAGTCTGCTTTGGGCAATTCCGTCGATGGTGCTTCCGAGGAACTTGGAATGCGTGCAATAATTGTCCTCAATCTCATTTCGGCATGCCGGACAACATTGCTCCGGCTGCTTGCCTAGAAGCATATACCCCGGTAAATTCGGTACGATGACGACCTTTGTCCCTGGAGGCAATTGGTCCGATTGGCTCATAGCCACTATGCCAATCCCTTCATGCAGCAGCGCCATCGGCAGTTTTTTGGCAAGTACCTCCGGTTTTCTGAGTCCCCCGAAATATCGCAGATCGGCGTGACAGATGCTGGCAATGGTCGGCTCTACCGCCACATACCCATCCGGCAGTTGTCTTTCCTCAAGCGATTCTTCAATCTCATGCGGTTTGGTTAAACGCAATGTGCGAGATTTTACAATGCCGTTTGTTGAAATAGCCACTAAAGTAAACACCCCCGGTTGCAAAATATAAATGTATATGAACTTCAGCCGCGCATTAGGAGGCCAAATGATTCATCAACCGCGTCTAAACGAGCAGTACATTGACGCCTGAATCTTGAAATAGCTTTTTCTCATATTCCGGAATTTCGTTGCCGGTAATTAAAGTATGAATGGCGCTGTTGGGGGCGACCGTATGCAAGGAGAGCTTGCCGACCTTGGACACATCGGCGACCACGATTACTTCTTGAGCGGCGTTAATCATCCCTTGCTTCGCGAGCACAAGTTGTGCCTCCGGATGCGTGAGTCCGTATTTGGGATGAATGGCCGGCGTACCGAGAAACACCTTCGATACATGAATGGAGCGGAGCACCTGGTCGGTGAACATGCCATTAAGCATGTAACTCGACGGATACAGCTCGCCTCCGGTTACAGTCACTTTCACGCCGGGAGCATCGCGCAGTTCGGCGGCAACATTAATATCGTTCGTCACTACCGTGAGGTTCGAGCGGTGAACGAGATTTTTGGCGATTTGCAGCGTTGTCGTACCGGAATCGATGATGATATGCTCCCCGTCTTCGACGAGGCTGGCGGCCATTTTGCCAATACGTATTTTTTCATCAAGACGCACATTCGAACGTTCATTAAAAGAAGGTTCATTATGCGTCATCTGCTCCACGATCACTCCGCCATGAGTTCGTTTGAGATGACCTTCTTGCTCAAGCTCGGCCAAATCTCTGCGAATCGTCGCTTCATGCACTTCGAACTCCACGGCCAGATCCGCCACCGAAGCGACCCGATGCTGCCGGACATATTCCACGATTCTCATTTTTCTTTCAGCAGCCAACATGATTAAACACCTCTTGTGGGATGAGCTTCATTGGTATAAAGTACAAACAAACACCAAGCCGCTTTTTTATATTAACTTCGTGTTCGTTTATGCTCGATATTACTCTTTTAGGTTAACTCGAGCTAAAAAATCTGTCAATACATATTTTGACCTTTTACAAAAATTTAAGAAAAACCGTGATGCCAAAAAGCCTCTTCCGGAATTTCGCTCCGAAAAAGGCTGATTTGTTTGGTTTGTGCATTTATGCGCGTTCTTTTACTTTTTCCGGCGGCATGAGCACATAATATACGGCGATTGCCGCAAGCAGCGCCGCACTGACCCATAAAGCCAGGCGTTCCCCGGCAGCATCTGCAATCCAGCCGCCGATTACGGGGCCGATAATCACTCCGATGCCTTCGATGCTGGAGAATAACCCCCAGCCGAGGCCCTGCTGGTTTTTGGGCACATATTGGGCAATCAGCGCGTTCCAGGAAGGAAGCACGGCGGCATAGGAGAGCCCGATGCATGCGGCCAACACTAAAGCTTGCCAGAGCAGAGTGGCCAGGGAAATCGCATAAAGCGCCAGAGCGAATGCGGCAAAGCCGGGAACAAGAAACCATCTGCGCCCAAAACGGTCTGCCAGCTTGCCCATAGGAACGAGGAAAATAACGGCAAACGCCCCTCCCGCAAGGAGCACATAGGAGTATTCCGAATAATGAAGCCCCAGATACTTGGCGGCAAAGCCGGGAAGGATCGGGACAAGCATCCCCGCCGCGGCGGTTTGCAATATCATGCCCGGCAGCAGCACCCTCATCGTATACAGTCGCTCCCATAACAAAACAAGCTGGCGTTTGATCGGAATTTGCACCTCAGCCGATTGCTTCACGTTTGTTATCAACAAAGAAAGCAGCCACGCCGCTATCCAGATCATGATCATAATGCGAAAAGACAACGTGTAGCTTTTATCGATCAAGAAATTGATCACGACCGGGCCTGCGCCGATTCCGCTTAACCAGCACGTATACAAAAGCCCCATGTTCGCAGCTCGATGCTCCGGTTTGACCTTGCTTAAACATACGAGCCAGAATGGCGAGATACCTACGCCGAACAGCGCAGCCGCTGCGATCAGAACCCACAGTTGCTGCGCATATTGCATAAACAATAAACCTGCCAAAGAGATCAGCAAACCGACCTGAATGATCCAGCGAATGGGAAAGCGGTCGAGCAAATAGCCGGCATAACATTTGATCAGCGTGTCCATCGCATAATGTACGGAAACCGAAATTCCGACAACCGCCGCGGTGAAGCCCAGCACATTTACAGCGTAGGTTGGCAAGAAGGATACAAGATAAGCGCCGCGCACAAATTCAATCATAAACAACACGGTCCCGTATAGGATCATATGGGCCGCTTTGAACGATTTGGTTTCTGCTCCCATCGGTCCGCCTTCCTTGGTAGCTAAAGCCTTTTATTTTGCTGTTACCTCTATGGTATCCCCTCATCTATCCCATTTCATGCCGCGATTTCCCGGTTAAAATTAAACGAGTACGGGTTCCAGCCTGGGTGCACGTATTTGTTTTAAAATGTCGCTAATAATATAATCGGCGGACTGTACTTTCTTGAATTGCCTTATACGCCGTTTCATGTCGGTGTTGTATATTTCTTCCGAAAGAAATTGTTCGATCTGGCGTGCGAGCGCTTCGGTATGATCCGAAACAAACGCGAGATGTTTGTTCTGCAAGTAGAGCGCGTTTTCTTTCTCCTGGCCGGCAAAAGGCTTATAAATAAAAATCGGAATTTCCAATGCCAGCGCCTCGGACAAAGTAAGTCCGCCCGCCTTCGTGACGATACAGGACGATAAGAGCATTAGATGATGAATGTCCTCTACAAATCCGAAAATGTGAATATGGTTTGTACCCGCAACTTTTTCGTTAAGTTTCTGCAAAAGCTTTGCATTGCGCCCGCAAACCACCGCTAATTGAACATCTTCGATCTGCTGCAGCTGCTGAATCATTTCATCCACATTGCCCAGCACCCCGTAAGATCCGGCCAAAATTAGAATCAGCTTGCGGGTGGGATCAAATACGCTGCGGTACGGATTACATTCCAGGGCCGACTCCTCAAATACGGGCCGGATCGGAATGCCGCTTACTTCAATCTGCTCTCGCCCAAAGCCGTTCGAGACGAGCTGATGCATCAGTTCTTCCGTTGCAACGTAATATTTGTCCATTTTGGGCTGAATCCAACGGGAGTGCATGGTAAAATCCGTCACAATCGTGTAAGCGGCGATACCAAGTCTGCTGCACAATTCCGGTACGGCCCCGAAAGGGAACGTGCAGATGACCGCATCCGGCCGGTCGCGTTCCAGCTTTTCCTTCAGCTTCTTTTTGCCCAGGTTGTTGATAAAGCGGGCGAAGCCGGCGTCAGGCTTGGCGCTTTTGGTCATATAATAACTCCATGCATAATAATCAAAGCCGAATTGGGCCGTCAGCATGCTTTTTATATATAAGGTGGCCGTAATTTTATCAATGACCGGATGAGCTTCCTTCATCAAATCCATAATCTCAACGTCATCGACCCCATGACCATGAAAGGATTGCTTTAATGAACGGGCCGCCTGCAAATGCCCTTCCCCATAACATGCGGTCAGAATCAGTACTCGCGGATTGTGTTTCATCATCAGCCTCCCCTCTTCTATGTATGATAAGCAAGCCATTCAAAAGAATACATGGATACTCTTTCTGCTGCTGCCTATTCATCATAATAAATAAAAATAAAGAGACTGTGAAGCAAGTCTTAAAATTTTCTTATTTCTTGAATTGCCAGAATAATTGCATATCGGAATAACGGATTGCGGAGGCCGGTGTATGCCGCCGAGAACTTCTCAAGTGTGGGTTGGTCCGTCAAGCTTGGCTATTTACACGCCTCCAGTACACGCTGTAACCGCTTTGTCTTCCTTCAAAGCAATTTGTATGATCGCTACCGGCAAACGCATCACAGCGGCTCTTATCGCGTTTGGCGCTATGTATGAGCAAAAAAACAACCCGGCTCCTGAAAAGGACCGGGTTCGTTATATATGATAGCTAAATGAGGGCATGTTTATTTCTCGGCAACAGGATTAAACAAGGTAATAAACACAGGGGATAATGCGTAAAAGGTCGTATCCGTGCAATTATAACAAATGTTGTGGTAGCAATCGGCGTATTCTTCAATCACTTCCCCGCACGTCCCACAACATTTGGGCTCAAGCGTTTCCAAAAAAGCAACCGGACTCTGAAGCATGAACAATTCCTCCCGCAAATTTCATTTTGTAGTATAACAGTGTATTTGTATGAAAATTATTATACAACACAATAACACACTGTTCAATATTGTTTTTAAAAAATTCAAACTGTTATAATACATTGTATGCGAGAAACTCGCGAACTTGTCCAGCAAAGTCCAAAAAAAGTTTTGCCTGTTCCGGTGCGGTTGTGTCGGTTCGCCTCTATCTGCAGATATAGACCTGAAGCATGAAGTTCTACCTGAAGCTAGTCGTTGCCGTTGGCGGAGTGCGGTAAGATGAAGCCATCCCAATAACGACTTGGAGGCCATAACTGTTATGGAACTTAAAACGATCATCATGTGCCTGATCGGCATTTTCATTTTGTTCCGTATTTACCGCCGCGCCAGACAAAATATCGGCTGGCAGCCGCTGTCACCAACCAAGATGAAGCTGCGCTCCGCGATCTTTTTCATCTTAGGGCTGCTCTTCTTGGTTGCCGAGGGCTTGCACCCAATCAATCTGATCTCCGAAGTGCTGGCGATTGCGCTTGGCTCCGTGCTGGCCTACTACGGCGCGGCGCTAACCAAGCTTGAACAGCGGGACGGCAAGTGGCAGTATTTGACGAACATGTGGATCGGCGGGTCCGTGACCCTGCTGTTTTTAGGTAGATTTTCCTATCGGATGTATGTGCTATTCACCCAAGGTGTACCTACCGGACATGGAGCCGCTGACAAATTATCTTTCATGGGCTATAGCGCCAATTCCTCATGGACCTCGGGGCTGTCGCTCATCATGTTTGCCTATTATGTCGTGTATTACCTGCTTTTGCTGAAAAAACGGAAGATGGCCTCGTCTGTTACAGGTGAACGGCTCAGACAAACGGTATAACGGCTTGTCTTGGCGAGGGCCTGGCTTGTATCGCGGCTTAATGCCAGCACATGATGCCTGCAAAAAAGAAGAGGCTCGAGCGGAAATGGAATCTTTCCGGTCGGGCCTCTGTTTATTTCTCGTTATGCCAAATTAAGCTTTTGTTTGTGAAGTGCGGTCCTGCAGCTGGTGCACCGATACGTCGCCCCAGCTTAAATCGTCGACCTTGTGCTTAGCAATCGATTCCGGATCAAGCTCCATGCCAAAGCCGGGTTTATCGCGGTCAGGCACGATCAAATAGCCGTTTTCGTATTGGACCGGATTTTTTACGATATCGCTTTGGTACAACTCTGGACCGGTCGGATCGGACGTGTAGTTCAAGTTGACAAGCGAGCTGCCCAGATGGGCCATAGCCGCTGTGCCGATCGACAGCTCCTGAGTTGTGCCAAGCAGGCAGCCTTTGCCCGCCACTTCCGCAGCCGCAGCCGCTTTGCGCGCACAGGTCAATCCGCCGATAAAAATCGGGGAAATGTTGAAAATATCTACGGAGTCGTGTTTAATCATCTCCGATTGCTGGCGGAAGCTCCATACGTGCTCGCTGACCGGATGATCCACTTTCAAGCGGAAATGGCGCAGCCCTTCAAAATCGTTCTGGAAAGCCGGACTTTCCACCATTTGAAAATCGTAAGCGGACAGACGTTTCACCGCCTGAGCTGCTTCCTTCCAGTCCAGCAGATGGCTGAAATCAAGCGATTTGACTTTCACCTTGGAGCCGAATTCCTGCTTGACGCCATCCAGGAACGCTTCGTCGGCGTCGAGATTTTTACCGACGTACAATCTGAACACATCAAAGCCTTGCTGGAAGCGTTTGCGCACAACCGCCAAATTTTCTTCCACTTCTTCCATGAAGCGATGACGGAAAATCGGGAAGCATACTTTGATTTTATCCTTGATGCGCCCGCCGATCAGATCGGCTACGGAAATGCCCAGCGCCTTGGCGCCTAAGTCGTGCAGCGCCGCATCGACGCCGTTGCGCACGAAGTTTCCTTTTTCATAATAAAACATCATTTCCGGGAAGTTGCTCAGCAGCTCTTTGTTGATCGCCGAAATATCCAGCGGATTTTTCCCGATCAGGATTGATTTCAGCACGGCCGTCAAATCTGTGACATCCAGCGAAAAACGGGGCAGGTGGGAGAAGTCGGACATTTCGCCGATGCCGGTGACGCCTTCATCCGACATGATTTCAACGATAACATGTTTGCTCACAAAACCGGTATGCCGCGGGATACCTACAACCGTCAGACGCAAATCGGATATTTTCATATTAATCTCTCCCCTTTAATCCCCAAGTATGTAAAATCTCGCTTACCTGCTCTTTCTCCTTGTCGCTCAGCTGGCCGATCGGCGGCCTTACCAAGCTGTTCGGAATCAAGCCTAGCTGGAACATCGCTTCTTTCACCACGGAAACGTTGTTGCCGTTGCTGAATTTGGCCCGCAGCTCCTCGAACGCCACCGTCTGGTTCCACACCGCCATCGCTTCGGCAAAGCGGCCTTGCTGCAGCGCCTCGAGCATCTGGAACGACAGCTTTGTATCGACATTCACCAGACCGGACGTAAAACCCTCCGCACCGGCGGCAAAAAAGTAAGGCGCCCACATTTCAGCCGTGCCGCAAATCCAGACGATATCTTCATCGATGTTTTGCACCGTTTTTGTGAAGGTCGGAAGATGATTCACCGCATATTTCACGCCGATTACGTTTGGCAGCTTTGCGGTTTGACGAATCACTTCGAGCGAAATGGTTTCCGTACGTACATATAAAATAAGAGGCAAAGAGGTCGAAGCCGCTATTTGTTCATAATAGTCGATGAGTCCGTTCTCCATCAGATAAGGATGGATCGGCTGATGCACCATAAGGCCGTCCGCACCGCATTGCTCGGCATGACGGGCAAGCTCGCAGGCTGTCTTCGCATCATAGCCGACGCCGGCGATGACCAGCGCCTTTTTGGCCGTAACGTCGGTAACGAACTTCGTTACCGCTTTGGCTTCATCCAGCGTCAGCGCGTAAAATTCGCCGGTATTGCCGCAAGGATACACCGCTTGAATGCCGTTTTCCACTAAAAAAGCGACGTTTTTTTCGAGGGACGGCCAATCAATTTCCAGGTTGGCGTCAAACGGTGTGACGTTGATTGCATTGATGCCTCTGATTTTCTGCTTGATGTGGCTGTACATACGCGAACCGCCTTTCGATATAAGAAATTATGATTTAATAAATACGGTTTTGATCGCGGTAAAAAATTCGATAGCGGCCGTTCCTTGCTCGCGGGAATGGGAGCTGGACTGCTTCATGCCGCCAAACGGAGCTTGCAGCTCAACGCCAGCGCTTTCCGCATTTACTCGAACGAGCCCCGCTTCCATATCGTTGATAAACGACAGCATATTGCCGATATTTTTCGTAAAAATCGATGCGCTTAAGCCAAATTCGGAATCGTTGGCGAGCTGCAGCGCCTCTTCCAGCGTCTCCACTTGGATAAGCGCAAGCACCGGCCCGAATATTTCTTCCTTGGCAATGGTCATCTCCGGGGTTACCTTTTCAAATACGGCCGGCGTCACGTAAAAGCCGTCTCCCGCTTGCTCCGGAACCGTACCGCCAAAAAGCAGCGTCGCGCCTTCCTCTTGGCCTTTTTGAATGTAGGAAAGCACGGTTTCGTATTGCGAAGCGCTGGCGCAAGGCCCCATCCAGGTTTGCGGATCCATGCCGTCGCCGATTTTCAGCTCTTGTACCCGTTCCACCAGCCGGTTCCTAAACGCCTCGTAAATGCCGCTTTGCACAATGACGCGGCTGGTTGCTGTACATTTCTGCCCTGTGGACTTTAGGCCTCCGCTCAGCGTCGCTTCCACCGCCTGCTCCAAATCGGCGTCAGCAGCAACGATCACCGGGTTTTTGCCGCCCATCTCAAGCTGATATTTGATACCTCTGGCCACCGCCGACTGTGCGATCCGCTTGCCAACCTGGTTGGAACCGGTAAACGTGATTCCGTTTAACACAGGATGATCGATCAGCGCTTGTCCCAGTTCGCTGCCTTTGCCGGTAATCATCTGGATGACTCCCGCCGGAATTTTCGCTTCATCGAAACATTCCATGATTTTGGCCGCTGTGACCGCCGCTTCGCTGGCCGGTTTAAACAGTACGGCGTTCCCATAAATTAAAGCCGGAGCGATTTTCCAGATCGGGATCGCCACCGGAAAGTTCCACGGCGAGATGACGCCGACTACGCCAAGCGGCACTCTGGATGTAAACATCAGCGCTTCGCTGTCGGTCGACGGGATGACGTCGCCGATTTTGCGCATCCCTTCCCCGGCATAATACCGCAGAATCGCTACACCCCTCGCCGTTTCGCCTTTGGCTTCAGGGAACGTTTTGCCCATCTCTCTTGTCATCGTTTCGGCGACTTCGTCCAGACGCCGCTCCAAAATATCGGCCACCTTGTACAAATATTCGCCTCTGGCCGGACCCGACAGCTTGCGCCATGCCATCTGCGCAGCTTTGGCGGCTACCGCCGCCCCGTCCAAATCCGCTTTCTTGGAACGCTGTATGTAACCTACGGCCAGCGATTTGTCGGCCGGGCTGATGCTGGCATCCACTTCCCCTGAAACGGATGCGGTCCATCTTCCGTTGATATAGTTCAAAATCGTTTCTCCTGCTTTGAAAGCCACACCGGGTCACATCCTTAATATCTTATTTTAACACCGAATATTTGAAACATAATATCTGATATATCAGATATTGCCACAATACACCTATCCCGTCAAGCATATATTTTTAGCCTTATTTGGAGTGGTTTAATTGCGTCACAAACGAAGCCGTTCGGCGGATGTGGCTGCGCATCGCTTCTTCTGCGCCGTCAGGATCCCGGTTTGCAATCTTTTCATAGATGAGAAAATGCTCGGCATACGCCCGATCAAACTCCTCTTCGCTGGATAAAGCCTGCTTTCTTACGGCACGGTCAAACGCGCGGACGGCGGAGATTTGCTGGACGATATAATCGTTCTGGGATATGTCCAAAATCATCTTGTGCAGCGTTTCGTTCAATTGATATATTAACGCTCCATCGCCGGCTTCCGTAGCCAGCTTTAATTTATCCATATGCTCGGAAAAACGTGAGATGTCCGAATCCGTCACTTTGATCGCGGCAAGCCGGGCCGCCACGCCTTCCAGTGCCGACCGCGCCCAGCTGATCTCCTCGATCGAGCTCATGATTTTATTGGACACAAAAGTGCCGACCCGCGGCTTCGTCACGACAAGACCTTCCTGGTCCAGACGGCGCAGCGCCTCCTTCACCGGCGTCGTGCTGACACCGAAATTGTGTGCGATATCCCTTTCTTTCAAATGCGCTCCCTGCTCGATTTGACCGGATAAAATCGCTTCTTTTAACGTATCGTAAACCATTTCGCGAATGGATGTGACTTGTGCGCTTATGTCGACTCGTAGGACCATCTGTATGTTTCCCCTTTTTATTTGCTGCGGATATGATATATCAGATATATGATATCAATGGCGATTTCTTTCTGTCAATCGGTGGACCGGCAGGTGCGTTTGTCCAGTCTACGATCAACATGCAACCTTTCCTTTTCCCGGGAGTTTTAATACATATAGAAATCTGCGCTGCTGTGCCCAATCGATCATGGCGCTAAATCGGCTGTGAAACGGAGGAACCTTTTGATGGAATATGTGCAATCCGGTGTTGTGATGGCGATTTTGGCCGCCGTTGGATGGATGTTTTTACGAGCACCCCATTCGCCCGCCCAATCTAACTGGAGCGGTAAAATGGTGCGTTGGACCGGATATATGCTGATTGCTTGCACGATCTTGATTGCTGCTGCGGAAGTGATGCAAATTTTCGTCGAAGAAGCGCACCGTCACGGACACTGACAATAGCAAAAAGACCGTTCCTCCATCGGCCAAGACGGCATGTATGGAAATAACGGTCTAATTTACGCATCGGTTATTTTTGTTTCGCCAGTTCGGCGGCGACGTCAACGATCATATCTTCCTGACCGCCTACTGCTTTGCGGCGTCCTAGTTCGATGAGAATGCTTCGCGGATCGATGCCAAACCGTTTGCCGGCACGTTCGGCATGCAGCAGGAAGCTGGAATACACACCGGCAAAACCCATCGCCAGACTGCCTTTATTGATTTCCGGCACGCGGTGCATAATCGGAGCGACGACGTGTTCGGCCAGATCCATCATTTTAAATAGATCGATGCCCAGATCGACGCCGCGCCGCTGAAGCACGGCAAGCAGCGCTTCGGTCTGCGTATTGCCGGATCCTGCGCCAAGGCAGCGGACGCTGCTGTCAATCCGCGTCGCGCCTTCTTCAATCGCGGTCAGCGTATTCGCCACGGCCAGCGAAAGGTTGTTGTGCGCATGGAAACCGATCTCGCACGAGACGGCATTACGCAGTGCGCGTACGCGTTCTCTGACATCCTCCGGCAGCATGGCGCCCGCCGAATCGGTGACATAGACGGCCTGCGCGCCATAACTTTCCATCAGTTTCGCTTGTTCCACCAGCACCTCCACGGGAGCCGAATGAGCCATCATCAGGAAGCCAAGCGCCTCCATGCCAAGCTCGCGGGCCACTTGAATGTGCTGAGCCGACACGTCGGCCTCCGTGACATGTGTAGCGACCCGCACCAGCTTTGCTCCGAGCGAATGCGCCGTCTTCAATTCCTGCACGGTGCCGATGCCGGGAATAAGCAGCACGGCGATTTTCGAGCGCTTGCACTCGGCCACAGCGGTTTCGATCAGCTCCATCTCGTCGACGCGCGACCGCCCGTACTGCAGCGTTGAACCTCCCAGCCCGTCGCCGTGGCTGACCTCAATATAATGCATGCCCGCATCGTCCAGCGCATTGACCACGTCGCGAACCTGCTGCGTTGTAAATTGATGGGCGACGGCATGGCTGCCGTCTCTCAAACATACTTCCGTTATGCGCAGCGGAGCTGAATGACTTGTCGTCATTATGCGTTCGCCTCCTTCCTATTTGCCAAAGACAACTTATGACGGGCGAATTGTTCTGCGATCCGGGCGGCGGCAGCCGTCATAATGTCGAGATTGCCCGCGTAAGGCTCGAAATAATCGCCCGCGCCTTCCACCTCAAGCAATATCGTTACTTTCTCTTCGTCGAACAGCACGTCCTGCTTCAACCGGTAGCCCGGCACATACTGCTGGACCTGCGCAACCATCTCATGCACAGCGCCGGTAATCGCCGCCTGATCCATGTTCCGCACTTCGCAGTACACCGTATTGCGCATCATGACCGGAGGATCGGCCGGGTTTAAAATAATCAATGCTTTTCCCCGGTCTGCGCCGCCCACTTCCTCCAGACCACGCCGCGTCGTCGACGTAAACTCGTCGATGTTAGCACGGGTGCCCGGCCCTGCGCTTTTACTTGATATGGTGGCGACGATTTCCGCATAAACGACATCCGCCACCTTATTGACCGCGTGAACGATCGGAATGGTTGCCTGACCGCCGCAGGTGATCATATTTACATTCGGAGCGTCCAAATGGTCGGCGAAATTCACCGCCGGACTCATAAAAGGCCCGCGGGCTGCCGGAGTCAGGTCAATCGCCGTTTTGCCCAACTCTTTTAAAATTTTGGCATGCCGCACGTGCGCTTTGGCCGATGTCGCGTCAAATACGATATCTGCGATGTCCGGATGCTCGACAATCGCCTGAATGCCGCTCGCAAACGTTGCATATCCTCTGGAAGCGGCTCTTTTCAACCCGTCCGATTCCGGATCGATGCCGATGACCGCGGTCAGTTCAATCACGTCGCTGCGCTCCAGCTTGTACATCAAATCCGTTCCGATATTGCCCGATCCCAGAATCGCTGCTTTGATTTTGTTCATATCTCGTCTCTCTCCCTCCGCACCGATCGTTAAAACGTAGGACCGATCCGGTTGATTCCGAAATCGTATTGCTTCAAAATTTCCGCTTTGGTCCATTTGCCTGTAGCGACGTGCAGCACTTCGTCATAAATACGACGGCCGACGGCCTGTACGGATTCCATTCCTTCAATGATCGTTCCAGCGTTCATATCCATGTTATCGGCCATATTTTCAAACATCCGCGTGTTGGTCGCAATTTTGATCACCGGAGCGATCGGCGAACCTGTCGGCGTGCCGCGCCCGCTTGTGAACAAGACAACCTGCGCTCCGCCGGCCACCATGCCGGTCAACTGCTCGATATCCTGGCCTGGCGTATCCATCCAGACAAGACCTTTTTTGGTCGGATGCTCCGCGTATTCGATCAACTCCTGCAGCGGACGGGATCCCGCTTTCGCTGCCGCTCCCAGCGACTTTTCCTCAAGCGAACTTAAGCCCCCCTTGATGTTACCCGGAGTCGGATTGCCGGTGCGGATATCGACACCCATAAAGATCGCCTTCTGCTCCATCGCTGCGATCACTTCGTAGACACGTTTCGCCACTTTGTCATCCACCGCCCGGCCTGCAAGCAGATGCTCGGCCCCGATGATCTCCGACGTTTCCGCCAATATCGCCGTGCCGCCGCCGTCCACGACCATATCGCTGACGACGCCGACCGCCGGATTGGCCGACAAGCCGGAGCAGGCATCCGATCCGCCGCATTCGGTTGCGACGATCAGTTCGCTGATGTCGCATTCTTCCCGGCGCTGCATCGATGCGTCCTGCACCATACGCGCCGCCACTTGAGCGCCTTTGGCGATCGTCATCAGCGTACCGCTGTTGTCCTGGATCGACACAAGCTCAACCGGCTTGCCCGTCCGTTTGGCGATTTCATCTGCTACGCTGCGCCCTTGGTGCGTTTCGCAGCCCAAACCAAGCACAACAACCCCGTACACGTTCGGATTGCAGCCGATGCCGACATACGTGCGAAACGTCTGCTCATAGTCGACGCCGACCTGCGCGCAGCCATGCTGATGAACAAACGATACGGTGCCCTGCACCAATTCCGTAATGCGCATGGCGGACTGTGTCGCACATACGATCGTAGGCAAAATCAATACGTGGTTGCGTACGCCAACCGTTCCGTTGCTCCGCCGGTATCCCCAAAACTTCGTATTAAGCTCCAACTCGATCACCCCTGCCTCTTTTTCCGTCTAAATTATGCACATGCACATGTTCCCCCGGCTGGATACTGCGGTTCGCCATGCCGATCACTTCACCGTATTTAAGAATGTCCTCCGCTTCAAAGATCGGCTTAACGGCAAATTTATGGCCAAATGGGATCGGGTCGAGCAATGTTACCGTGAGACTTGCCCCCTCAACCTGCAGTTCCACCGGTATGCCTGCCGGAATGTCCACCAAAGCTGTGGCGACATTATCGATTTTTTTCATCATGATTGCCCGGTACGCGCTTTCCGATTTCGTCAATGTATACCCTCCTAAAAGTTTTTGCGTCGGCAAAAACTGGCATCGAAAGAATTAAGCTTAAGTTTTTCCGCCGGCATTAGGCGAAATCTCGCTGTCAGCCCATTATCTGGCCCAATACATTTCTCCCGAATCCTCGGTAATCAACACGTCCTGCAAAAAGCGAACCGCCTTCGAGAACCCTTCCTGCGTCGACATCAGACCATCTTCGTGTTCGATGCTGATTGCGCCGGAATAACCGGCCGTCCGCAGCGCACTGATCATTTCCTTCCACAACTCCGCCCCATGGCCGTAACCAACCGTGCGGAACGCCCAGGAACGATTGGCGATGTCGCGGTACGATTTAGTATCGAGCACGCCGTTCAGTTCGTTGTTATGTTTATAGATCGCCGTATCTTTGGCGTGAAAATGATAGATTTTGCTGCCCAGGCGCAAAATCGACTGCACAGGGTCCATCCCTTGCCAGAACAGATGGCTCGGATCAAAATTGATGCCGACATGGTCCCCTGCCGCTTCGCAAAGCCGGATCGCGGTCTCGGTGTTGTATACGACAAAACCGGGATGGGGTTCTACGGCGATTTTGATCCCCTGCTCTCTGGCGAACTTGCCCATCTTCTCCCAATAAGGAATAACCTTCTGCTCCCACTGCCATGTCAATGTTTCGATAAAATCGGTCGGCCACGGGCATGTAATCCAAACGGGGCGCTGCGACGTTTCCGATTCTCCCGGACAACCCGAGAAATTGACGACGGTATCCACTCCCAGTTCCTTCGCGAGCAGAATGGAGTTAATGAAATCCTCGTGGTGCTCCTGAGCGATAGCAGGGTTAGGATGCAGCGGATTACCGTGGCAGCTCAGCGCACTAATGGTTAGCCCGTTTTGCGTGACGGCCCGCTTGATGTTCTCGATCTCTTGCGTGTTTCCGAGCACTTCCTTTGGGTTCAAATGATGATTGCCTACGTAGCCGCCCGTAGCGATTTCTACGGCTTGAATGCCTTGCGAAGCCGCATGGGCCAGCGCATCTTCCAATGAGCGGGTACGGAACAATTTTAAAAATACGCCAAGTTTCACGGTAATCACTCCCGATTTATTAATGTTGACCGGAACTGTGCGCTGCAGCTACAGCTCGTTTACCTTCACCCATCGGCGTTCGGATACGGACAACTCCACCGCCTCCAGCACCTGCTGGCAGTTGACTCCATCGGCAAAGTTCGGCTTCGGTTGCCGGTCCTCGTGAATGGCCTGCATCAATTCCAGCATTTCATGCACAAACGTATGCTCATAACCGATCGTATGGCCCGGCGGCCACCATGCGTCCATATAAGCGTGAGCCGGATCGGTCGCAAGCACCCGGCGGAATCCCTGTACATCGGCTGCGTCGTCGGTAAAATAAACTTCCAGTTCGTTTAAGCGTTCAAAATCAAACCTGATGCTGCCTTTGCTGCCGTTGATTTCAAAAGCGTTTTTGCAGCGGTGGCCTGCGGCAAAACGGCTGGCCTCGAAGCTGCCCAAAGCCCCTCCGGCAAAACGGGCCAAAAATAAAGTCGCGTCGTCGACGTCCACCTTGCCTTTCGGAGCGTCCGCGCTGCCTTTGGCGCTTAATCCCGTCATGGACGATGGGACTGGCCGCTCCTTGACGAACGTTTCGCTCATCCCGACCACTTCTTCCATGCCGCCAACCAAATAATGGGCCAGATCGATCAGATGTGCGCCCAAATCGCCGTGCGAACCCGAACCGGCAACCGCTTTTTGCAATCTCCATACAAGAGGAAACTCCGGATCAAGAATCCAGTCCTGCAGAAACCAGGCGCGAAAATGATATATAGTGCCCAATCTGCCTTCACTTATAATTTTTTTCGCCAATTGTACGGCCGGGGCAAAACGGTAGTTGAACCCGACCATATGCTTGATACCGGCTTCCTCGGCCGCTTGAAACATCTCGCGGGAATCGGCCAAGCTTAAAGCAAGCGGCTTCTCGCAAAAAATATGCTTGCCCGCTTGGGCTGCCGCAATCGCAATTTCCTTATGCACATCACTTGGCGCATTGATGTCGACGAGATCAATCTCGTCTCCGCGCAGCAGCTCGCGCCAATCCGTCACATACCCTTGCCAGCCGAATTGCTCGGCAGCCTGCTGTACCCCGTTCCGGTCCCTGCCGCAAATCAGCTTCATGACCGGCGCAGCTGGAGCGTCAGGGAAAAACATGTTCACCCGGCTGTAAGCGTTGCTGTGCGCCTTGCCCATAAATTTATATCCGACCATGCCAACGTTGACTTGCTGTTTGCCCGCTTTTACCATTGGACACCGTGCCCGCCGTAAAATTCGTCCAGCTTTACTTTTTGCTGCGACTGCGTCGACTGAATAGCCGCACAAGTGAGCGCGAAGCTGCGGATATTGTCGGCAATCGCCGTCAGCGGCGCCGTATTCGTCTGAATGGACTGCACAAAATTGTGAAGCGAAGACATCCTGTCTCCTCCGTATTGTGCTTCTTCGAGCTCCACGGTGACGGGCTCGGCGGATTCTTCTTTCCAAATCGAAATCTGATCGTCCGTCATCTCGATTGCGCCCAATTCTCCGCAAATGCGGACGTTTCCGTTCCAAGTCGTTTCTTGGCCCCGGTTGACCCAGCTGCCGAAATAATTGACACGGATGTCGTCCTCGAATTCAATCATCGCGCCTGCCGCAGGGTTGCCGTTAAACCAGCTCCAATAAGGCTTAAAGCTTTGTGCGTACAATTCTACAGGCTCTTTGCCAAATACATATCTCATAATGTCAAAATGGTGCAAAGACATGTCTTCCAGCAAAATTTCCTGCATTTCGTTGCGCCAGCCGCCGACGTTGATCTTTTTGCGAAAATCGTATTCGACGTACCCGACACGCCCGATCACCTGATCTTGAATCAGCTTTCTTAATGTCTGGATGCAGGGCCTCCAGCGGTAATTTTGGCTGATCATGACGTGCTTGTCGTACTTTTTACTCTGCTCGTACAACTCGGCAGCTTCATCAAACGTATGAGTGAGCGGTTTTTCCAATACGACATGAAGACCGGCGCGAAGCGCCTCCAAGGCAATATTTTTATGCGAATGAGGCGGCGTGACGATCAGCGCCATATCCGCCTGCACCGCTTGAACGGCGCTCTCCAAGCTGTCGAACAGCTGCGAGTCGGACAGCCCGGCAATCGATTTGGCTGCGGCAAGATTATCGGGTACAACGTCGACGACACCCGCCAACTCCACGTGCTCATATTCGCCCAACACCTTCAGCCACGATTGGCCGAAACGTCCGGCTCCGACTTGAATGACCCGAATTTTATCCATGGTTTGTCCCTCCTGAGAGCTTTCCATTTTTGGAAAGCTCGCCTCGTAAGCATCTCCTACTTATTTAAAAAATCCGTGCTCGTCAAACTGCATGTCCGCCGGCTCGCCGACGATTTCAACATAGTCCAAAGCCTGAATTTCCGGCAGCAGCGCTTCCGACACATACAGATGTTCGAGATGAAGCGTATTGGCGATCCGCATCACCCGCGCCTGCTCGGGTTTTACGCCCCAACTGCAGCGCAGCGCCGTTGTCAGCGCCGCCCGGTCGTTCTCCAGAATGATCGGAATCATTGCCCGGTGAAGGAACGTGCTTGTAATGACATTTTCATTTGTTTTATGATAATCGATTTTGTCGAACAGACGCTTAGTCGTCAGATCGGCAAGCCCGACTCCCAAAGCGTTGCCTTGGCATTCCTCGCTTAAGTCGCCGGCGATGACGTATTGAATGACCGGGGAAGCCGGTTCCTCAACGCCGGAAATCCGCATCCGTCCGATAATATTCGTATCCATGCCCGTGCCGCTGAAGTTTTTGCCGATTTGATCGACAAACAAGACGTCAAGCCGGTCCACCGGCAGCTTGGGCATCAGCGACGCGGAGAAACGCAGCAGCTCGCGTTCTCTTTCTTCGATTTTCTCAGTCGGAATCGCTTCGATGACCGCCGTTTGCTCATAGGCGTTTTCGACGATTACCACGCCGCACAAAATGCTCGCCTTCTGCAGCACGACACGCGCTACCTCCGGCATAAAATCGCGGATACCTTCGACGCCGTAATTGTGGATCGCGAGCGCTTGCTTGTGCTTGCCAAGCCCGATCGCCGACATTTTCATAATCCCGCTTTCGATGCCGATCGGCGATTTGAAGTCGGTATGCACCTTCACCCGGCCGATCAAGATGATGCCGTCGCCTTCGGAAGCGTGGCGGTCCACATAAACGGGGATGCCGCGCTCCGTTTCTCCGATCTGTACGACCTCCATCGATGACAGGATCGGAGCCTCGCAATAAGCTTCGGTGACGCCAAGGCTGGCCAGCACTTTCACTTGGCCTTCGGCCGTGGCCCCGCCGTGGCTGCCCATCGCCGGGATAATAAACGGCTCGGCGCCAAGCGACTTTAATTTCGCCACAGCCGCTTTGATGATCAAGGCGATATTGGCGATCCCCCTGCTTCCCGCGGTCAAGGCGATTCTCATGCCCGGTGTCACTTTCGAGTCCAGGCCGGCCAGCGACAGCTGCTTCCATACCTCGGCTTCAATATCGTCAACCGCTGGCCCGGTAAAATGCTGCTTCACTTGAACCATCCGTGGCAGTTTCATCGCTTCCAAGCTCCTTTCGGCTTAAAACCCGGCCAATTTAACGGCCAGCTTCATTGCATGTTCCATCGCACCCGGGTTGGCAGTGCCTTGACCGGCAATGTCAAAAGCGGTTCCGTGTGCCGGCGTTGTAATAACGACAGGCAGCCCGCCGCTTACCGTGACGCCTTTATGGAAACCCATCAACTTCATGCCGGTTTGCGCCTGGTCGTGGTACATACTGACCAAACAGTCAAACGGCTGTTTATCCAGCCGCAGGAAAATCGTATCCGCCGGATAAGGACCTTCGACGTTGATGCCCTGCGCCTGCGCTTCTTTAATCGCCGGCGTAATTTCTTCGATCTCTTCCATTCCGAGCAGACCGCTGTCGCCCGCATGCGGATTCAGAGCGGCAACGGCAATCCGCGGGTTGACGAAACCGGCACGGGTGAGCGTATCTTGAGCGAAGCGGATGATACGGCCGACGCGTTCTTTTTTGACCAGATCGCTTACTTGCTTCAGCGGAATGTGTGAAGTGACACGGGTAAACCACAAATCGCCCATCACGTTGATTTCGCTAAAACCTTCCCTGCAATCCAATAGCGAAGCGAAGAAATGCAGCTCATCCATAAAATGATAACCGCCGCTATGGAGAGCCCCTTTGTTGATCGGCGCAAATACAAAGCCGTCCAGCTGCTTTTGCTGTGCGACTTTGACGATATATTCGAACGTTTCGCCGGTCGCTTTGCCGGAGACGGCGGATAATTGGCCAAGTGTATAGTCATCCGGAGACAAGTTATTCAGATCGATAAAATACACATCGTTGGGATTGTCGATTTGCCCGGCATGTTCGATTTTGCGGTAAGAGATGGTGCTTCCGACGATAGACTCGCCTTGGCGCAGTACCCGTTCGTCGCCGACGATCACCCATGTCGCCAGCTTGCTGATTTCCGCCGATTGCAGCGCTTTAACGGTCAATTCCGAGCCGATGCCTGTCGCATCGCCCAAAGTCACACCAAGAACCGGTTTTGTTTTCATTGTGTTTATGCTCCTTTATATTAAAAAATTTTGGACTATATTAGTTCAGCCCACGGCGGGTATATGAAACTAAGGACCCTTCTCTTTATCCATTAGATGTATTCGGCATTCGGGTCGCTTTATTCGGCTTTTGCTTGAATAGTCTCAAGCGGCTGCGATTTGCCGAATACCGGCTTTTCCGTCTGCACGGGAGCCGCCCATTTCACTCCGTTGGATATAACCTTCAGCACGTCTTTGTTGTAATACGTCGGGTACATTTCGTGGCCGGGCCGGAAATAAAAAATTTTGCCCTGACCCCGCGTAAACGTGCAGCCGCTGCGGAACACTTCTCCGCCTTCGAACCAGCTTGTCATAATCAGCTCGTCGGGTGCCGGAATGTCGAAAAATTCACCGTACATTTCCTCGCGCTCCAGCTCAATATAATGGCCGAGCCCTTCGGCGATCGGATGCGCCGGATTGACGATCCAGATGCGTTCCTTCTCATCGGCTTCCCGCCAGCGCAGGTCGCATGTCGTTCCCATCAGCTTTTTGAAAATTTTCGAAAAATGCCCCGAATGCAGCACGATCAGGCCCATGCCCTGCAGCACACTCGCGTGTACGCGTTCCACAATCGCATCTTCGACCAGGCGGTGCGTCTTGTGCCCCCACCAAATTAAAACGTCTGTATTGTTCAGCACCTCTTCCGTCAGCCCGTGCTCCGGCATATCCTGCGTCGCCGTGCGAATCTCTAAGCCCGGCTGGGCGATGCCGGCAGCAATGGCCGTATGGATGCCGTCCGGATATATTTCAGCCACTTTGGCGTTGTTTTTTTCGTGAAAAAATTCGTTCCAAACCGTCACTCGGATCATGTTGCCGCCCTCCTTTTCCGTATTCCGTTACTGCACCTGCACGATTTGACCGGTTTCCGCCGACTTCAGCGCCGCCAAGATCACTTTAAGCGACTTCAGGCCTTCTTCACCTGAAATCGCAGGTTTTGTTCCCGCTGTAATGTGGCCGACAAACTCGCGCACGATGCCGCTTTCGGTTTGTTTTTCGTTTGTAGCGACTTTGCCCATCTGATGCAGCAGACGTTCGCCGTTGTTGTAATCGACGATGACGTTGTAGGTCGTATCTTCGATCAGCCGCAATATGCCGTTCTCGCAGTATAATGTGGTGCTGTTGTCTTCCTTCGCTTTGTAAGTCCAGCTGGCGGCCAACGTGCCGATCACACCGCTTGCTGTTTTCAGCACGCACACCGCGTTGTCGTCGACGTCGGTGTTTTTCTTGTGCAGCGTGCCGACAAATCCGCCGACCTGCACGATCTCTTCCCCAAGCAGATACCGCAGCAAATCCGCCTTATGCACGCCAAGGTCGCCCATCGCGCCGATAAATGCCAGCTCTTTATTGAAAAACCAGCCCTCCGCGCCTTCAATGCTCCACGTCTCCGGTCCGCCATGCCCAAATGCGCTGCGGAATGTCAGCACACGTCCAAGCTCACCGCTTGCCAATATTTCTTTCGCTTTCTTATGAGGCAGCATCAGACGCTGATTGTGCCCGATCATCAGCAATTTGCCCGCCTTCGTTCCGGCCGCGATCATCGCTTCCCCTTCTTCGATTGAAACGGCCATCGGTTTTTCGCACAATACGTGTTTGCCTGCCTCCAATGCCGCTATGCTGATCGGCGCGTGAAGCGCGTTAGGCGTACATACGCTGACGGCATCCAGCCCTTCATGCCGAAGCAGCTCGCGGTAATCCGTGTACGCCTTCGCTCCGTACAACGCCGCCATTTCATTCACGCGTTCCTCGTGCGGGTCGCAGACCGCCACAATCTCTACGTTTGGCAGCAATGCGTATTCAGGCAGATGCCGTTTGCGCGCAATCGAGCCGCAGCCAATCACGCCAATTTTCAAAGTTGTCATATCCGTATGCCTCCACCCGAACTATTTTTATATATAGATTGAACCTCAGCCCTTCACGGCCCCGGCCGTAATGCCTTCAATAATGTAACGTTGCATAATCAGGAAAAAAGCGATAACCGGGAGAATCGCCATTGTTAATGCTGCCAGCGCCAAATTCCACTGATTCGCATATTCGCCGAAATACACATAAGTGGCGAGCGGGATCGTGCGGGTCGCTTTGGTCGTCAGCATAATAAACGGCAGCAGGAAGTCGTTCCAAATCCATAGCGTATGCAAAATCGCAATCGTCGTTGTGATCGGCGCCAACAGCGGCAGCAGGATCCTGAAAAATACGCCCACCGTGCCACACCCGTCGATGGTCGCCGCTTCTTCCAGCTCAGCCGGGATGCCTTTGACAAAGCCGTGATACAGGAACAACGCAAGCGGCACGCCAAAGCCAAGATACATCACGATCATACCCGGCAGCGAATTGATCAAATGAAAGTCTTTGGCTACCTTCACCAGCGGAATCATCATGGTCTGAAAAGGAATGACTAGCGATGAAAGAATGACTGTAAAAATAATGTTGCTGGCGACGCCCGGATTGCGCACAAGCTGATAAGCAGCCGCTGAGCTGAGCAGCAGGATCCCTACCACACTGCCGACGGTAATGATAAGGGAATTCATAAATACGCCGGGGAATTGCACCTGATTCCACACGGTGACAAAATTTTCGAACTGCCAAACGCTCGGCAGCGACGACGTGGAGGCCAGCACTTCGTCATATCGTTTAAACGCGTTAATAAACGTCAAATACAGCGGAATAAAAAACAAGATGGCAAAAACAATCATGACCAGCTCGATCACAAGTTTGCCGAAATCGTAACGGTCGTTCATTACATCTCCACCTCCTTGCGTTTAAGCAGCAGCACTTGAAGTACGGTAACGGAGGCCAATATGAGGAAAAACACAACGGACTTGGCCGATGCATACGTATATTCGTTTTTCGTAAAGGCGTCCAAATAAATATGCAGCGCCAGCGACTCCGTCGAACCAAACGGCCCGCCGTGGGTCAGCACAAAGTTCAGATCGAATACTTTAAAACCATGTGATATGCCGAGAAACAAACATACCGTAATCGCCGGCATAATCAGCGGAATAATGATGTTCCACAGCCGGTGCAGACGGCCTGCGCCGTCAATTTGCGCGGCTTCCAGCAAATCCTTCGGAATGCCCTGAAGCGCGGCAAGATATATGATCATCAGATAACCGGCATAATGCCATACGTTGACAAGCACAAGCGACCAGAACGCATAATCCGGTAAGCTGAGCCAATTTTTCGCAAAAATCGAAAGTCCTGTAAAGCTTGCGACTTGCGGGAAACCCCTCGTTATAATAAACGTCCATATAAATCCGATAATAAGCGATCCGATGACATGGGGCAGAAAAAATACCGTTCTTAACGCATTTCTTGTTTTTAACGCCATATTCAGCACAAACGCTAGAGCAAATCCTACGATGTTTACCAGGATGGTGCTGACAAACACGTATTTAATCGTAAACACAAACGACTTCAAATGTTCCGTATCGTGCAGCAGACGCTGGTAATTGCTTAAACCGGCCCATTTGATATCTTTGCTGATTCCGTTCCAGTCCTGGAACGAAAAAACAATTGCTCTGAAAAACGGCACCAATATAAACAAAGTGAAAAACAGGACGGTCGGGGAGACAAAGGCAATGTAGATCCATATTTTTCGTGTTTTACTTCGCGACATCAAGCATGCTCCTTACTCCCGAATGCACAATCAGCCAAAACGCCGTCTCCGATAGAGGCGGGAAGCGACGCATTGGCTGATCCATTCAACTTGAATTATTTTTTCACAGCGGTGTTCCACATTTTTTGCACTTCATCCAGTGCTTGGTCTTTGTTTAACTGTCCGCCGACATACGCCTGCAGCGGTTTGGTGAATTGCGCGTCCATACCGGCCGGCCAAAGCGAATATGCCCACGGAATCGTTTGATTTTTCTCCAGATATGTGTTCATGTCGGCCGCTAACGGCCCAAGCTCGCTGGTTGCCTTGAGATCCGTGAAACCCGGAATCAGGTGCATTGAGTCAACCAAATATTTTTGCCCGTTTTTATGCATCCAAGTCAGGAACTTCTTCGCTTCTTCCACCTGCTTGGAATCTTTGTTGATGACGTAATACGCCGGGATGCCTACCGGTAACTTCGTGTCGGCCGGGTTGTCGGTCAGCGGAACTGCAAACATGCCAATGTTCAAATTTGGATTCACTTTCTTGATCAGATCGATCGTCCATACGCCCTGCTGCATCATCGCCGTTTTACCGGAGGAGAAATCGGCAACCTGGTTGTCGTAGCTGATCCCTACAGACTCAGCGCCTTTACCGTATTTAACGGTCATGTCCAATACGTCGAAGAAATTTTTCATCAGCGGAACGTCTTGAACTTTAGCGTTTCCTGCACTGATCTTAGCGATCATCTCCGTCGAATCCGGCATATATGCGAACGGCAGGTTAAACAAGTTGCGTCCCAAAATGAAGTTCTCTTTATATCCTTCAGCGTAAGAAGTAATGCCTGCTGTTTTCAGCTTTTCATTCGCTTCCTTCAGCTCGGTAATCGTTGTCGGCAGTTTATCGATGCCGGCTTTTTTGAAAAGGTCTTTATTGTAAACAAATCCGTATCCTTCCATCGCTGAAGGGAAACCGTATTTCTTGCCGTTAATCGTCATGCCGGGCAGCGCGGAGGGCGAAACCTGGCTCATCCACGGCTCGTTCGACAAATCAAGCAGCCTTTCGCTCCATTCTTTGACGCCGCTGTAGCTTTTGGCGAAGAAAATGTCCGGCTCGTCCCCGGAGGCAAATCTCGTCTTGAGCATCGTGTCCAAATCGCGTACGACTTGAGCGTCAATCACGACGTTCGGGTTTTCTTTTGTGTAGTCGGCAGCCATCTGCTTAACCTGCTCGGTGACTTCCACTTTGTTCTGGATCAGCTTCAGCGTTACTTTCGGCGCATCTTTTTTGCCTTGCGGAGCCGACGAGCCCGATGCTGCCGGTTTCGGCGCTTCCTGGCCTCCGGCGCAGCCCGCCAATACGGAAACCGCTAACAAAGTTACGGCTGCCGTGGACATCCATTTTTTCATGTTCAGACCCTCCTGTAATTGAGATGGTATAACGTGTTGCTATACTTTTATTGTAGGGATTTCAGACAACCCCCGGCATGGAATATACTCGCTGAAACAAGGAATTATTTAATCTCATGAAGTTTGCGGTATGGGAACGGCGACATGCCGACCTGTTTTTTGAACACCTTGCTGAAATAATTCTCGTCGTCGTAGCCCAGTTGGCCTGCGATATCGGCAATCGACAGAGCGGTGCTTTTCAGCAGCGCTTTTGCTTTATCCATCCGCAAATCGGTCAAATATGCAACCACGGTGATGCCGTACGTTTCCTTGAATTTTTTCGAAATATATTGCGTGCTGAA
The DNA here is from genome assembly GCF_004307995.1 of Paenibacillus thalictri. Taxonomy (GTDB): domain Bacteria; phylum Bacillota; class Bacilli; order Paenibacillales; family NBRC-103111; genus Paenibacillus_AF; species Paenibacillus_AF thalictri. Next base: position 241,709 of record NZ_SIRE01000016.1, read on the forward strand.
ATGAAACTGCTCCGACAATGCCGGCAGCGAAACGTCTTCATGATAATGCTTGTCCAAATAGTCCTTTACTTCCTCGATGCCGTGACCAGAGGTGATATTCGGGTTCATGCCGTCGATGAGCAGATGAACCTGCTGAATCAGCATCTGTTCCCATTCGTCCAAATCGTTGATCCATAGCGGCAAAAAAGGCACTTGCGCATCGCCGCCCACACCGGCCAGTTGTTTCCAGCGGCCGAGCAGTAGATTCGCTTCCATCGTGCATACCTGAAGTTCCTTCAGCAGCAGTTTGCCTCTGCGTCGTAAAGCATTTGCATGCTTGCCCAAGATGTCCGCGGCAAAAGTTTTATTGCCGGTCTCAATCGCCTGTTTCAGCAAAAATTGCTGATTCAGCAGTGCCGGCAGATCCTCTTGAACATTCGCCGCCGCGGCTGCCGAACCGGATAATATATCGCCGTTGAGCAGCGCATTTCTCGCTTCAGCAATGATTCCGTGGATTGTCTGCAAATGAGCGCATTCTCCGCTTCTTCCGATCAGCACGTCCAATTGGATCGTTTGCATCATAGCCCGCTTCAGCCGCTCCAAATAAAAGGTTCCCCCAGCATCGCCGGTTCCGACCTGGCTTTTAAACACAAGCAGCCACTGATAATCGTCCAGCCTGCATAAATAATGAGGAAAATGGCTGCCGAACGTGTACTGCGCAATATTGCGGACCGCAAAGGTGAACAACTCCTCATCCAGCATAAAACGCTGGTCCAGCACCTTCATCCGGTTTTTCGGGAGAATCAGGGCGATGTGAAGCCGCTGATCGGGCAAGCCGTTTTTCTCCACAATTTTGCGGACGGATGGCGACAACGGCATTTCCCCGCGAAAATAAGCGGCCAGCTTTTTCTCATCCAGCAGCGCATCCGCTTTCCGCACCACATATTCCCGTTCCGCATCGGTTTGTCTGGTTTCCGTCTGCTCTTTCCACGCCTGCACCGCTTTATGCAGCGCATCCTCGACATCTTTGCTGCGGAAAGGCTTTAATATATAATCGACCCCGTTCGCCTGAATGGTCGCGCGGGTATATTCAAAATCGTCATAGCCGCTGATCACGATGACATGGGTGTCGAGACCTTCCTCGCGTATTTTTTTCAGCAGCTCAATCCCGTTCATGACCGGCATTTTCATATCGCAGAACATAACGGCCGGTTTATATAATTTCAAGCTTTCCAGCGCCTGAATCCCGTTTTCCGCCATATACCTCCCGATGACGCCGAATTTCTCCCAATCCACTGACAAATCGATGGCTTCCCTTACATGCGCTTCGTCGTCAACGATCAATACGTTCATGTTATTGTTCCTCCCGTACCGGTATGATAAAAGTAATTTCCGTCTTCTCGTAAGGTTTGCTGTCGATATGCCACTCGAACGAATCCCCGTATTTCAACCGCAGCCGCTGCAGCACGTTGATCAAGCCGATTCCGCCTCCGTCCTTTTTATACGCATGGGGTTCCTCGAATTGCAGCTTCACCTGCTCGATTTCGCTGAAATCCATCCCTTTGCCGTTATCCATCATCCGGATCGTCAAAAATTGATCATCCACTGTAATGGTCAAATCAATCTCACCCGCACCCAGACCGCTTTCAATGCCGTGAATAATGCTGTTTTCGACAACCGGCTGCAGGATCATTTTGGGAACCGTGACATGCCGTGCGGCCGGATCGCAAGTGATGCTGTAGAGCAGCTTGCTGGTAAACCGGCTCTCCTGGAGGGACAAGTAATGCTCGATATGTTCGATTTCCTTTTGCAAATAGACGGTCTCCGTGCTGAAGTCCATGCTGTATCGTAAAATCGCGCCGAGCTGCGAGATTTTATCGTTGATTTCGTCCACCCGGTGGCGAAGTGCGATGGTGCCGATCGACTGCAGCGTATTGTACAAGAAATGAGGGTTGATTTGCGCCTGCAGCATCTTCAGCTGAGCCGTGGAAATTTCAATGCGCTGCTGGTATTCCCGAAAAATCATATCTTTTAAATTGCGCACCATCGTCTGAAAGCGCAACTCGAGAATGCCGATTTCATCTTCCCTTGTTTTGAACTGCTCGACATCGAATTGGCCGATCTCCACCCGGGTCATATTGCGGATAAGCCGTTTAATCGGCGCGATCGTCGAATAAGACAGTATAAATGTAAACAAGATAATTAGCGCAAAAGCGCTGAGCTGGATAGCCATCGATTGATCCAGCGTCCGTTTGGCCGACTGGTTAATATAATCCGACGGAATAAACTTAATCATCGTCAGCGGTACTCTCAAGTAATTGTCAGCAACTACGATAAAAACCCCTTTTTCCCCGTTGTATTCCCCTGACCAATAACCTTGACGGTCCCCGTTCATATTCACGTTGCGCTGCATGTCCTCCAACGAATTTCGCTTATCCGGCAGCCCGCCGGACGTATAAACAAGCTGACGGTCTTCATTCATATATAAAAAAACGGTTTCATGACTCGGATCAAACATCTGGTTGCCGAGACGTTCGATTTCATCCAGCGAAAAATAGATCGACAGAAGGCCAAGCACTGCCGGTTTCGGATAATCGATCAGTTTTTTGTGGATCGCCAAAAAACGCTCGCCGCCCCATTGTTTAATTTCATAACCTGGAACGGACGCCCACTCCTCCTTGCGCTCAGGTGGCAGCACCTGCTGCGGCAGCGCGCTGAACGAGGAATAGTTGAATTTAGCGTACTTCTGTCCGCTCATTCCGCTGTAAAAGTTGACCAGCTTGATTTCCGCGCGGCTCGAGAATAAATAGGAAACTTGGCGGTCGATATACGTATCCTGATCGAATCCGGGCTTGTCCAGCCATAAATAGCTGAGCAGACTCGGGTCATAATACCAGGAAACCGACAGCTGGTTGAGCTCCTGAAAATATTTTTTCATATTTTCCATGCCGATGTTCATCGTTTTCTGGTTCAGCTCAATCATGTTCGCTTCCAGCGACGCGGAGGTGGACCGGTACGAGATCAGGTTGGAGCATATAAATGGAATGGCCGTTGCGAGCAGCGTCCAGACCAGAAGCTTGACAAACAGACTGCGTTTGTACATTGAGCTCACCTTTCCTATTAAAATGTTTGACTATTATATCAAATTTGCCATCTGGACAATAAGGTAATATTCGACAAGAAATAAGGAGTTTTTTAATCCCCCCTCAATCCCCCCACCGGGGGACTCCAGGCGCTGCGCCAATGTTGTCAGGTTAGCAGAATTTGGTATAGTAGAAGTAAATGAGTGAAATGGGCGGATAAACCGTGAAAAAAAGAGCAAGGCTTTATCGGAACGTGCAATACGTATGATCTTCGGGGACGAGTT
>NZ_SIRE01000017.1 GCF_004307995.1 Paenibacillus thalictri
CGTCCGCGGGTAAGCAACGACAACCCGTATGCGGAGTCTGTTTTCCGTACGTGCAAGTACCGCCCTAACTATCCAGCTAAGGGCTTCTCAGACCTGGCTGAAGCGCGAGAATGGGTGCTCATTTTTGTTCGCTGGTACAACGACACGCATCGTCATAGCGGCTTAAACTTCATTACACCAAGCCAACGCCACCAAGGACTAGCCGATGAAGTGTTCAATAGACGGAAGGAAGTCTACGCGGCTGCAAAAGCCAAGCATCCGAATCGATGGTCGGGCGAAATTCGCGACTGGAACCTGGAAGAAAAAGTATGGCTCAACCCGGAAAAGGTTGCGCTTATTCAGGCTGGGGAAAAATCTTTGTCTTGACATTTCATAGTTTATAGAGTTAACGACAACTAGCTTGACAAACGCCGCGCACCTTGTGTGGGATTTGACTGTATACACCATCAGCAATTCCACTGATTTGGCAATTTCAACCCACACATCCATGCGGGATGCGATCCTACCGAGATGCAGCCGCGAACAAGGTAGTCACATTTCAATCCACGCACCCCGTATGGGATGCGACGTATTTACATCATGGGCGGAGTAATGTATTGATTCCGAATCAGCATCATCAAACTTGGATATTTGGGATGAAGTTAATGCGTTTTCCGTACTTACTCTGGAGAACGCATTAACTTCAGTGTATCCTTTGTCGGTTTTCAGCACGGTAACCCTATATTTTCAACAAAGTCATCCCATACTCATTCGTAACAAAGTTCATGTCTGAATCGCGAGAAACCAGTATCAAATTAGCTGTTAAGGCAGTTGCAATAATGAGCGCATCAGGAGTTTTTATTTTCCGTCCCTTGCTTCTCTGCTCGCTTTGCATGGAAGCTGCTTTTCTTGAGACAACGGAATCGACATGTATCATATGCCGAGGGGAGAATAACTTTTCTGCGATTAAGAACTGATTGTGTTTGACACCGCTCAGTACTTCACATTCCGTAATCGTCGAAAAGAATATTCGCCGTTTTTCTTCTTGGGCTTGTCGTACTAAGTTAACGGCGGCATGATCGTTGTCCAGAATGGCTATGACGATGTTCGAATCGAATAAATATCCTGAGTGGTTGTGAGTCACTTTCCCCAGCCCTCCCGTGACTCATGGATATGGTCTAATAACTGTTGCGCTTCCCCGGGCTTCAGAATTCCAGCTACACTTAAAATGTCATCGACTGAGTAATCATCAAAGTCCTCGATGGTTTCTGCTTCAAGATCTATGACAAGCTTCTTGGTGGAAATATTGTTTTCGGATAAAAACTCCCTTAAGTCTTTTGCTATATGAGGATGGAGTTTGCGTACCATTGACATGGAGAACCACTCCTTTATCAAAATATGTTGCTAAATCGTTTCGCTTTCCGCGATCTTCTTCGATCTTTACTTATAAACAATTATACCCGATAATGGAATGAATGGATACGGCCGCGGCACACAGAACGAGCTATTATCGTGTGCTTTTCATGTACTATTGGGGTTAGGGTTAGTGCCCGCAACTTGCCCACGAACTCTACCCATACACCATACTCACAAGTATATTGGACTAATATCTGAAGGATATCAGATAAAATCGTCACATAAAGACTCAAAAGATACATGAAAAAGCCTTTGTCTCATGGGCGGAATGTTGTAAGCTGACCTGAAACCCTTGTGTGTCAGGGGGTCTCAAGTTAGAAAACGTCATTTGACCACATTTTGACCACATAAAAAAATAGGCTTCTCACGAGTTCAGTCGAACTTTGTGAGAAGCCTATTTTATTAAGCGTTGCGTAGTTCAGTAAGCATTTGGTTGAGCTTTTTGTCAAAAGTGAAGATGGTATGTCCACCGATTTTGGATTAGGCGAAGAGCAGCGAGTCAACAAAGTCGATTTTGATTTTACTGTAGACCTTTAAGGCTTCGACTAGGATATTTCTGTCATGTGTCGTAATGTTGCTATATGTGAGCAGGTTCTGCAAGGCATCAAGGATATTGACTCGTTCGACTTTGTACACCTTCTCCAAGACGTATACGACTTCGGCGATAACTTCGTTAGGGATAAAGATATGATGGTTTTCAATTTTGTCTATAGCTTGTTCAATGAACTGAGGCGCATCTTGAAGCAAATAAGGCAATATTAAATTTGCATCAACGATGTTCATGTTTTTCTTGCACACCCTTTTCCCAAGCGCTTTGCTCGTATTGGATTAAATCCAAATTGGCGTACTGTTTCAATGCACCTCTAGCGGTAGGAGAAGGGGAGATCACTTGTTTGAAGTGAGATGGATTTCCAATAGGTAATATGATTAATTCAACATCCTGATTCTGAAGGTCTTCAGGGAGATCGACGATATGCTTTAGTACATCACTGTTAGTTATTTTTCTGACAAAGTTCAATTTAATCACCTTCCTTGATTTAAGTATAGCTGATTCAGAATGGTGTTAGACTAAAAAGTAGACACGGAGAACCGAGAATAGGATACAATCATTTTATCCATATTCGAGGTGACCGTGATGAAAAAGAAAAGCTATGACAAAGAGTTTAAACGGCAAGTAGTACAAATGATTCAAGAAGAAGGAAAGGCCGTTTCCCAGGTAGCTCAGGAACTGGGATTGCACGATAATACGGTCTATCGATGGATGGCTGAAATGAAACAAGATGGTCAGCATGCCTTCCCCGGCAGTGGACAACTCAGACCCGATGACAAAGCCATTCGCGATATGCAAAAACAGATTCGTGACTTGCAAGAGGAGAACGAGATCTTAAAAAAGGCGATGCACTACTTCGCCAAAGACCGGCGCTGATCTATACATTTATCCACGATCACCGCTTCCAGTGCCGTGTCGCGAAGTTATGTGCTGCCTTAGATGTTTCCCGAAGCGGCTACTATAAATGGACTAAACGCAAGGAAAGCAAACGGGAGAAACGCCGGAAAAAGCTAGCGAGGCGCATCCGCCACATCTTTCTGGACTCTCGCCGCTTATATGGAAGCCCGAAGATCACCAAGGTGCTTCACAAACAAGGAACGCAGGTCTCAGAGAAGACCGTAGCCCGCATTATGAAGGAGTTAGGATTGAAGTCCCGAACCATCAAAAAATACAAAGCCACTACCAATTCCAAGCATCAACTGCCGGTTGCAGAAAATGTGCTGAACCGTCAATTTCGGCCGCAAGCTCCAAACCAAACCTGGGTGACTGACATCACTTACGTGGCTACAGAGGAAGGTTGGCTCTATCTGGCCAGCGTGATGGATCTGTACAGCCGTAAAATTGTAGGCTTCCAGATGAGTGAACGAATGACGAAAGCGCTAGTCATCGAGGCACTGGATCGGGCGTACAAGCAACAACAGCCATCAGGTGAGGTCTTGCATCATTCGGACCGCGGCAGCCAGTATGCATCCTCCGATTATCAGGCCCGTTTAAAAGTCTACAAGATGAAGGGCAGTATGAGTCGAAAAGGGAATTGCTACGATAATGCCTGCATCGAATCCTTCCACAGCGTGATCAAGAAAGAGCTGATTTATCTGGAGAAGTTCAAGACCCGGGACCAAGCTCGCAAGCGCATTTTCGAGTACATCACCTGCTTCTATAATGCCAAGCGTATCCATTCTACCATTGGGTATCTGACACCCAATGAATACGAACGTATGTACCGAAAAGAAGCCTGATTCTCTCGATTCTTTGTGTCTACTCTATTGACAGAGATACAAGCTGATTCAGAATTGTCTCACAATTACCAATCTTACATTCGCATCCAGATGAGCTAAAGGTTTTTCATGAGTTCACTGAATTTTTGGGACGCCTCGTTTTTCATGGTCTTAGTAACGTGTAAATACACACTTCTTACTTGCTCATCACTACTATGACCCAATCGTTCGATGATTTGAAAAATGTGGAGTTCAATCCACGCACCCCGTATGGGATGCGACGAAGGTGATAGGTCGTGGTTAGGCTCACACCTACAATTTCAATCCATGCACCCCATACGGGATGCGACTATTCAGGGACTAATTAGCCACGGAGACTATTTAAATTTCAATCCACGCAGCCCATACGGGATGCGACGTAATGGTATGATGTAGGAAAATTGTGCTAGGGGAGATTTCAATCCACGCAGCCCATACGGGATGCGACCGCTACCTGGCGTACATTGTCCCGGTTAAATTCCTATTTCAATCCACGCAGCCCATACGGGATGCGACCGAAGCAGCGAGGTATTGACCTGGACGAACGGTTGAATTTCAATCCACGCAGCCCATACGGGATGCGACGCGCTGATGTAAATATTGTACTTGCGACGGTGGAAGGCGATTTCAATCCACGCAGCCCATACGGGATGCGACCCCTCCCAGTGCCAAGCTGCAGGAGAGCGTACCGGAATTTCAATCCACGCAGCCCATACGGGATGCGACGTGAAAAACTCGCTGATGCCGTTAATTTCTGTAAGATTTCAATCCACGCAGCCCATACGGGATGCGACCTGTTCGCGGCGGCGAATGTGTTAAGGTCTGCGATTTCAATCCACGCAGCCCATACGGGATGCGACAACTCCTTATGCGGGAGGCTTGTATAATGCGCAATTTCAATCCACGCAGCCCATACGGGATGCGACGTTGTTACTGTAAAGCACACAACCGCTCATAAACTATTTCAATCCACGCAGCCCATACGGGATGCGACTACGCAGATGTATAACAATTACCTCAGCGATTATGAGACATTTCAATCCACGCAGCCCATACGGGATGCGACGAAAACCGATTCCAGGGGCATTTGTCGCGAAGGTATTTCAATCCACGCACCCCATACGGGATGCGACAGCGATTTTCGAATAAAATACGCACGTACCTTCGCATTTTTCGTCAAAAAAGCGCCCAATTACTAGGTCTACAAGCATCTGCCAGCAGAAAAACAATCAAAATATGGGTATATTATCCATTTTCGTGGTGCGAATCTCCCGGGAAAAGTATGTGAGCTTCACATTCGCACCGCAGAATTGCACTTCATCCAAGCGGCCGTTTAAATGAGGAGGTTTCGGAAAGCCGACCCGCTGTGCCGCTACGATATAGGCAGCTGTTTTTTCTCGTTATATGGGTACCGTGCGGTTTTTATCGCATATTCAAAAGCGTCCGCGTCGGGCATTTGCAGCTCCTTGGCGATCTTAAGCGCCTTCTCGATATCGTATTCCACCCGGCGCAGTTGCACGGCCAGATTCGATCCGGCAAAATCGATAACAGCGTAGCTGGCTCGGTTGTCGCGGTCAAACGGCATGCCGATGCTGCCGCAATTGACAATCGTTCGGCCCGCCCAGTATCTGACATAGGCATGGTGGATGTGGCCGTACAGCACAAGTTTCGTCTGCTCCTGCTGGTGAAGCTGCTCCAATTCTTCGTTGGTTGCCCACGGATAAGTTACTTTATATAAAGATTGCGGGGAAGCGTGGTACATCTCCGTCTGGATGCCTTCCAGATCGCACGTATGACCGTGAGGGAGTTGTGTCAGCCATTCCTGATCGGCCAGGCTGATTTTCTCCGAATCGTACCGTAGGGCGCGCAGCTGCAACTCCTGCTTGTAATTTTCCGGTGTTTTAGGCGACTTGAGAAATTTATCGTCATAATTTCCTCTAACAACGGCAAGCGGGTTCAGCGAACGTACCATGTCGATGCATTCAACAGGCTGAGGGCCTTTCATTACAATATCGCCTAGACATACAACAGCGTCAGGGCTCATCTCTTTCAGATCTCGGATTACCTCTTCAAAAGCGGTTGCATTTCCGTGCATATCCGATATAACGGCTAGTCTCATAGGTGATCTCCTTGATGTCTGCCTTGCAGACTGCTAATATTTCAGCTTCAATAAATTCAACAAAAATTCGTTGCCGGAAACGGACAAAATGCCTTTTGTCTGAAGTTCGTTAAACACTTGGAACAACAGCGGCTTTTCGACGCCGGCGAGCTGCGAAATCTCATCGTAATTCAGATTGATTTTGAAACGCACAATGTTGCCGCTGCGGGCGCCGTGCTCGTTAGCGAGCTTGATCAAATTTTTGATCACCCGTTTCTTGGCGTCCATAAACGTCAAATCGTGCACCTGTTGATTCGTTTCCCGCAGTCTGTTGCTCAGCTCTTTGATAATATGAAGCGCCATGTCGATGTTGCCCCGCAGCAAGACGTTAAAGCTTTTGGAAGAAAGCGACAGCACTCTGGCATCTTCAATCACCTGTGCCGATGCAGAGCGCGGTTTGCCGTCCAGCAGCGACAACTCGCCGAAACAATCCCCTACTGTCATGATGGACAATATTTTTTCATCTCCATGATTGCTGGAATTATAAATTTTCACAGATCCGGATAAAACCAAATAAAAGACGGTGCCGATATCGTTCTCGCGAAACAGGATGGTGCCAGAGGCGTACGTGTTGATCGCACATTCGTTTGCAATCTTTTGCAAGTAGCTGCTGCTAAGTCCTGCAAATAAGGGAATTCCTTGCAAGAAGTCTATCATGATATGTTGATCCTCCGACTTATTCTAAATGGGTTTTCCAATTATTTCTGCAAAACGTATCGAAAGTCCTTCATTTGGTGTCGAAAAAGTCATTGCATTCCCTTGTGCACGGTGATAGAATAGGAAAAATTTAACTTATTATCGGGGAACCCGACTGAAGAGGAGGCTGCGGTATGCTGGAATCGGCGGAAGATAGACTGGCCGCGCTGGGGATTACGCTTCCTGAAGCGAGCGAGCCTGCGGCGAAATACACCAATTATGTCATCGTTAACGGCCTGATGTTTGTATCGGGGAAAGGGCCTGCGGGCAATCCGCGCGGCAAGCTGGGCCAACGGTACACAACCGAAGAAGGCTACCAATTTGCCCGCCAGACGGGGATCGAAGTGCTTGCGGTATTAAAATCGGCGTTAGGTTCGCTGGATCACGTGAAACGAGTCGTCAAGGTTCAAGGTTTTATCAACGCGGATCCGGAGTTTTCGGAGCCGCATAAGGTGCTTAACGGTTTCTCCGATCTGATGCTGGATGTGTTCGGCGAGCGCGGCAACCATGCGCGGTCGGTGCTCGGAGCCAGCACGCTGCGCGACCAGCTGCCGCTTGTCGTCGATTCGATTTTTGAAGTGGAGCAGGGCTAGAGCTTGCTGTGAATCACGGGTACGGTGAGCGCAACGACGGTTCCTTTGTTCGGCCTGCTGTTGACGGTGAGCCCGAATTCGCCGCCAAACTTTAGCTTGATGCGCTGGTTGACGTTCTGAAGTCCGAGACCCGACGCCGTTCTGCCGTCCAATTGGGGAGGGTGCGCCGCTTGGATGCGTTCCCTTAAGGCGGCAAGCTGTGAATGCCCGATGCCGCAGCCGTTGTCGGCCACCTTGACAAGAAGATGCGAATCGGCCCGCCGCAGGGTGATTTTGACGGTCGGCTTGGGATCGTGTGCTGCCAGATCGGCAAGTCCGTGCATGATGCTGTTTTCCACGATTGGTTGTATGAGCAGCTTGATCGTGTGGCAGATCAACGCCGATTCATCGATATCGTAGACGATCGCAAACCGCTGCTGGTGAATAAGCTGCTGCATGTGCAGATACATTTTGAGATGCTGAACGTCCTCTTCGAAGGTGACCAGGCCGTTATGATCACGGGTAATATAACGCAGGTTGCCGGACAGTTGGAGCAGCAGCTCGGAAATCGTATTTTTACGGCCAAGCCGGTCGATCGCCTCCCAGTTGATCGTCTCCAGCACGTTGTACAAAAAATGCGGATTAATCTGCGATTGCAGCGCGTACAGCTCGGTTTCCTTCTGCAGCAGCTTCTGCTCGGCGAGCGTTTGGCGCATCTCGTTTTTTTCGATAAAATTTCGCACGATGTGATAGGTTACGAACGCATATTCGTCATTTTTACCGGGCTTGTAATGCAAAATGTCCTTGCCCGCCTCATGGTGCTTGATCAGCTCAACCATCGTTTGCACCGGCCGGAAATTGCGTTTGGAGTACACAAAAGCAAGCACGGTAATCAAGACGCACGTTCCGGCCACAAAGGCGGCGGTCAGTTTTTTCATCCATTGCAGTTGGGTCAGCAAGCTTTGCACGGGTATGATGGAAATATACGTCCAGTCGTAATGCTTCGACTTCGTATAAGAGACGAGATAATCGAGGGTATCCAGCCGCTTCACCAGATGGCCCGTGTTTGTAAACGACTTAATGTCGTTATCCGTCAGGTAGTTCGCCAGCCGGCTGCCGTTGTTGCTGTAAAGCACTTGGCTTGCGCCGTCCAAAATAAAGACGTTTTTCTCCCCGATGTTCGGAAGGTTGGCGAGCAAGGAGTCGAAGTATTTCGTCTCCAGGTTGATGATAAACACGCCTTTGCCTTTGGTGGAAAAAATCGGCACCTTGCGGAACAAAGAGAGCGCCTCGAACTGGGCGCCCGACGAATCGTTGGTGGGGATGCTGCGGACTTCGGCCCAATAGTTTTTATCCTCGGAAGCCTGATTGTACGAAGCAAGCCAGCTCATATCGGGAAAATCGGCGAGATTGCGGATGCCGTCGGTGGTGAATATAAACCGTTTGTTTTGCTCGTGATAAAAATAGGCCGACCGGACGTACGGCTTGGCAATCAGCGTACGGAAGGTGTTGTCCCAGACGGAGTTCAAATAGATGAACTTGGAAGGGGAGATATTGCCTTCCGTATCGACCATTTCTTCGATCGCATCGCTGAGGTTCTGGTCGAATTCGAGCAGCGAGATGGCCTGGGTGATGTCGTTGAGAATGGTGTCCAGCGTGATGCCGGTCTGCGACAGGAATTTGGTGTCCTTCTCGATCTCCTGCTGCTGGATGTAATTGCCCCAATAAGCGACATACCCGTAGCTGAGCAGCAGCACCGGCACCATAATAAAGGCGACAAGCCAGGCGAAATTTTTCAGCAGCGTGCCGCTGGCGATTCGCTTCATGCGTTTATTCCCCTTTACCCGGACGGACGTATTCGCGGTATTCGGAAGGCGTCATGCCGCTGCTTGTTTTAAACACCTGCGAGAAATGCTTGGTGTTTTTGTAGCCGACCCGCGCTCCGACCTCGTACACCTTGGTATGAAGGTCTGCGAGCAGTGTTTTTGCTTTGTTCATGCGCACCTGCGTGACGTATTCGACAAAGCTCAGTCCTGTCGCTTTCTTAAACAGCTTGCTGACGTAAGCGGGGGACAGATGAACCGCTTCGGCGGTCGAATACAGCGTAATTTCGTTCATGTAGTTCAGCTCGATATATGCTTTCATCTGCTCGACAAATTTATGGCTGCCCGGTATTTTGGCCTCGTTCAAATATTGAATGGTTTTCCCCGTAAGCCGCTTGAACCAGTCCACTAGCTCTTCCATCGCGTAAAATTCGGTGACCTTCGTGACCGGAAAAATGCGCTCTCCCGTAATCAGCCTCATCTCGATCTGCAGCTCCGCCACAACAGCCTCCAAGGCAAAGTACAGCTTGGCGACATATTCATGAAACGTCTCCCGGTAAGCGTTCTGCTCAAACAGCGGCGCAAACAAGCTGTCCAGCATATTCAGCGCTTTCTCCTCATCGCATGCCACAATGTAGGTCAGCCATATTTTCTCGTTATCCGTGGAATAAGTCATATCGCGAAACGGTTCGCTTTCGGCGCGTTCGCAGAACGCCACCTCCGGCAGCTTGCCGGCCAGCAGCGCTTCCTGGGCTTGACGATGGCAGGCGGGCAGCGCCTCCAGCGCATACACCTCGCGGCTCGCGCCGATCCTCACCGGCATGCCGCCGGCAGCGGACAGCTCCCGGATGCTCATTGCGAAGCGGCGAAAGTCGTCCGTGGCTTCAAAATTGACGGCCAAGCTCAGCGCCCACTCATGATCGCAGAAGCTGTAATATTGCACCGCATGGGGCAGCGCGGCCTGCTGCAGCACCCGTTCGAGCACGGCTTTGTGCAGGAACACGCTGCGGTTGTCCGTCAGCGCGATACGCAGCATGCCATAGCGCACGTAAGGCAGCGAAATCCCGTAATCGGCCAGCATGGAGGCGATATAGGCGTCGGATTTGACGGCGCCGTGCGCGAGGTCGAGGAAAAACTGCTCGATCAGCAGCTCGACGGCTTCGGAATATTTTTTCTCGATTGTTTTCCATTTTTCCGTCATCTTGCGTTTGGCCTCCAGCTCGGAGGTGATGTCGTTGACGACACGGGTCAGCTGATCCAGATCGGTCGGCTTCGTAACATAATGCTTGATGCCGTATTTCATCGCCGTTTTGGCGTATTCAAATTCGTGGAACGCGCTTAAGATGACGATAGCGGTATGCTTGTACAGCCGGGTCACCGCTTCCGCTACCTCTAATCCGGACATGCCGGGCATGCGAATATCGGTAATGAGCAGGTCGATTTGGCGGTATTTCATCAGCTCCAGCGTTTCCTGTCCGCCCGCCGCCTTCAGCGGCGCTTCAAACCCGAGACCGCTCCAATCCATATGCGCGGCCAGCCCGTCTCTGATTTTTGGGTCGTCGTCGGTAATGAGTACGGTGTAAGCCATGATAATCCCCCTTCCGGTAACTAAATTATAGGGTGGGCGGGGGATGGCTGCAATCGCTTTCGTGAAGGATCACGCAAAGCTGACAAAAATCCGAACCAAATGCCATAAATCCGAACCTTATCCGGCTGGGGCGGTATTTTTGAGGTCCGGACGGGAGAAAAGTTTCCCAAATAACGGACTATAAGTCGCGTTTAGCGTCATTACGTTCCACTTGCTGCGCTTATATAATGGAATCAAACAAGACAAGGTGGGAACAGCATTCATGCAGACCAATGCGCAGCTTACAAAAATGACCAAAGCAGCACCGGCACCGCGGGTGAAGTCCACATGGGACCATATCCGGCACAACAAATCGCTTTATTTGCTTCTCCTGCCGGGTTTGCTGTATTATGCGGTATTTCATTACGCCCCGATGTACGGCATTACGATCGCTTTTAAAGATTACGACGTGTTCGGGGGCGTTACCGGCAGCGAATGGGTCGGCCTAAAGCACTTCAAGGAGCTTGTCGGCAGCGACACCTTCCTCAGCGTATTCCGCAATTCCGTTCTGATCAGCATGTATAAACTTGTGTTCAACTTCCCGATTCCGATTATTATCGCTATTTTGCTTAATGAAGTGAGACGCATCTTTTTTAAAAGAACGATTCAAACGATCATTTATTTGCCGTATTTTCTATCCTGGGTTGTCATCGCCGGGTTGGTGATCAACCTGCTGTCGCCGTCTACCGGCGTAATTAATATGATGATTCAGTCGCTTGGCGGCGAACCGATTAACTTTTTGGGGCAAAAGCAGTTTTTCCGCACAATCATCGTTTTATCCGATTTATGGCACGGGATGGGCTGGAATACGATCATCTTCCTCGCGGCGCTGACCGGAGTTGATCCGCAGCTGTATGAGGCGGCCAAGATGGACGGTGCGGGCAGGCTGAGGCAGATTGTGCACATCACGCTGCCGGGCATCAAAAGCACGATTATCGTGCTGCTGCTCATGAAAATCGGCCATATTATGGACAACGGCTTTGAGCAAATTTTTCTGCTGTCGAACCCGCTTGTGCTGGAGGTAGGCGACGTCTTCGAGACTTACGTATACCGTACCGGGCTTGTCGAAGCCAAATACGATTATTCGACGGCCGTCGGGTTGTTTAAATCGTCGATCGGGCTTGTGCTGCTGCTCATCGCCAACGGCGTTGCCAGGAAGTTCGGGGAAAGGGGCATTTTTTAGTGAAAACAAAAACATTTTCGTTCAGCACCGCATTCGATTTGGCCAACTATGCGCTGCTTACTTTGCTTGGACTTGTCACGTTGTACCCGATTTTAAACGTGCTGGCGATTTCTTTAAGCGATTACAAAGCGTTTGTCGACAACCCGATGATGATTATTCCGCAAAACATCAATCTGGAGGCTTACACGCTTATTTTTAAAAATCCGCTGTTAATCTCCAGTTACGGGAATACGATATTTATCGCCGTGGTCGGCACTGCGGTCAACATGGCGATGACGATTGTTACGGCGTACCCTTTGGCCAAAGCGAAGGTGCGGGGCGAGCGGTGGATCTTGTTTTTTATCATCTTTACGATGATGTTCAGCGGCGGCCTCATTCCCGTATTTCTTGTCGTGAAAAACCTTCACCTGTACAACACGTTGTGGGCGCTCATTATTCCGACCGCGATCAGCACGTACAACTTCATTATTGTCAAAACGTTTTTCGAATCGATCCCCGACAGCCTGGAGGAATCGGCCAAAATCGACGGCGCGGGCCACATGTACATCCTGCTGAACATCGTTTTGCCGCTGTCCGTTCCGGTGATCGCCACCGTCGGTTTGTTTTACGGGGTGGTGAATTGGAACCGCTTTTTTGAAGCCGTCATGTATTTAAGCGACCGTTCGAAGTGGACGTTAACGATACTGCTGCGCGAGATCGTTACGGAAAATACCGACGTGCTCGCCGGAGCGGACCCGCTGAATGCGCAGAAGGTGTACCCGAAGACGATGCAGAATGCTACGATCATCACGGCAGTGCTGCCGATCCTGTTTTCGTATCCGTTTGTGCAGAAGTATTTTATTAAGGGGATTATGCTGGGGGCTGTGAAGCAGTAGGCGCAGGAGGAATTTTTATTCATATCGCCGGTTATTGCGGGAAAGGGATGGCACTCCACCGTCAATGAAAACCGTGTTTTTTTAGAATCTACTATGGGGTAAAAACACGGTTTTCAAAAACGGACGTAAACTTGAGAGTTTTCCGAAGGAAAACTGGCATCGGAAGCATAAGCTTTCGCACCATTCCCTTTCCCTCCATAAACCTATATGAATAAAAATTCATTTTAAATAAAAGTAAACAAGATAAGGAAAACCAAGGAAAAAACAAAATGTCTGGTGCGGCAAGACCATCCCTTTCACAACGGAACGGATAACTGCACTGAAATGGACATCCTCACTGAAACGGACGCCCGCGTTTTTTCGTGGGGCTTATATAGCTCGCTAGGAGTCAGTCCGACGGATTGATTTTCGTGAATATTGATTCATACAGGTGTATGGAGGGTAAGGGAGTGGCATGGAAAGTTTACGTCCGCCTTGAAAACCGTGTTATTACCGCAAGGTAAATTCAAGAAAAACACGGTTTTCACGAGCGGTGGAATGCCATCTCTTTCCTGCAATAGCCGCACTCATGAATCAATATTCACCGATTTACTTTCGTCGGACTGACTCCTAGACAACACCAAGGCAATACTCCCTGCAGTTCGGGGATTTTTATATCACAATATCGCAAAGGGGATTGAATTTATGAAGAAAAAGCTGAACGTACTGCCCGTTGTAGCGATTTCCATCGGGCTGCTGCTGACCGCTGCAGGCTGCTCCGGCGGGACGCAGACGGCCAAAACGCCGGAGGCGAAGCCGGCCGATCCGAAAGCGGCCGCTGCCGGAGAAGCGCCAAAAAACGCCGAGCCGGTCAAATTTACCGTGATGCTGCGGGCGACCCCGGAATTTTCGCCGGACAACAACCCATGGGTGCAGGAAATCAACAAAAAAGCGAACGCGCAAATTACGTGGAATGCCGTACCGCTCGCTAACATTTGGGAGAAACGCAACGTGCTGCTTGCATCCGGCGACTATCCCGAGGTGATCATTTTGGACACCCCGTATGACACCATGTATAAGCAAATGGTCAAAAACAAGGTGCTGCTGCCGCTCGACGATTATTTAAAAGACGCGCCCAACATCATGAAATATTCCAACAAAGCGTCGCTGGACGCGGTCAAAGACCCGGACGGCAAGACGTACATGATTCCCCGCTCGACCATCGTACGCGAGGATTTTATGGCGATCCGCAAAGACTGGCGGGAAAAGCTGAAGCTGCCGGTGCCGAAAACGATCGCCGACTGGCGGGCTTTTTTCAAGGCGGTGGCGACGCAGGATCCGGACGGCAACGGCAAAGCCGACACGTACGGCACGACCGAATCCAGCGAGATGATGTCGCTGCAGGCGTCGAACAATTTGGAGTTTTTCGCGCGGGCATGGCATGCCGACAAGCAGTGGTACGACAACGGCAGCGGCGAAGTCGCGTATGGCATATTCGCCAAAGACGGCCGGTTCAAATACGCGCTTGATTTTTACCGCCAGCTGATGTTGGACAAATCGCTGGACCCCGATCTGATTACCAATAAGGGGATCGGCGCCAAGATGGATAAGTTCAACAAAGGAACAACCGCTTCGATGCGGACTTTCGCCGGTAATCTGGATGCCCAACTGCTCAACGTTGTAAAAAAGGTGCAGCCGTCCGCTGAAGTGGAGCTTGTCGAATTCCCGACAGCGCCGGAATCGGATCAGGTGAAAAACGAAAAACTCGTGTCGACCAACTCCGGCTTGTACAATGCCTGGGGGCTGACGACCAAAGCGAAAGGCAAAGAAAAAGAGATCATCAAAGCGTTTGATTGGATGTTAAGCGACGAAGGCTGGAACGTGCTGAAAAACGGCGTGGAAGGCGTTCATTACAAAAAAGAAAACGGCAATATCGTCAGACTGGAGCCGGAATACGGCAATTTCTCCAAATGGATCGGCCATCTGGCGATGTTCCGCCGGCCTAACGACGAAGAGCTGTGGCTGAAGAAAGTTGTGCCCGAGCTGTACCCGTACCAGAAGGAATGGCTCGACAAAAGTATTAAATACGTGGAAACGAACTACAAGCAAAACGGCTTGCTTGGCATCGTATCGGAGAAAGAAACGGAGTTTTACAAAAAAGATATCTACACGAAGAAGTTTGCCGAAGTAACGGCCAAAATCGTATACGGCGAGCTGCCGCTGACGGCTTGGGACGACTTCCTGAAAGAAGTGTACGCTGCAGGCTGGGAAGATGTGACCAAGGACTACAACGACTATTACAAGGCGCATAAGTAACTCGCTTAAGCTGCGCTGAACATCGGGGTGCTCGAACCCGGCGAACGATGCGATTTCGTTTCGACTTTGATTAAAGTTGATCTTCGGCTAGTTGTCTGTAACGGACATCCTCGTCGCTCTGGTTGGCCTTATGTATGCGAATGTCGCGCTCCAACGTTAAACGGTCAGGGCGCCTTATGCATGCGAACGTAATGCTCCAACGTTAAACGGTCAGGGCGCCTTATGCATGCGAACGTAATGCTCCAACGTTAAACGGTCAGGGCGCCTTATGCATGCGAACGTAATGCTCCAACGTTAAACGGCCGGGGCGCCTTAATGCATGCGAACGTTATGTTCCAACGCTAGCGGACATGAGCGACTTTATGTGGCTAAAAAATCGAGGATATCATTTTTAGCGGACATGAGCGACTTTATTTGCCCAAAAAAGTCGGGGAAATCGCGATGATAGGCCGAATAAGGGCGCTGGTGTCCGTCCCATTGAGCAAACCTCAGATTTGCTTTAAATTGCTGCGCTCATGTCCGTTAGAGAGGGGGCTCCTCCAACGTTGGGGCTGTTCAAAGATCGGTGATGCACAACGGTTGAGTGATACCAACGATTGGATGATGCACAACGATCGGATGACGCTCAACGGCTGGGTGATGCACCATGAGTCGACAGTCTCATTCAGTCCGTTATCCATCCCAAGGCGTTCTAAGTCCAGGACGGGTCGCGACGCATCAAAGAAGCTTGATTATCCCTGTGACGATACTGGGGTCCATCGACTTCTTATTCTGACAACATTGGCTTTGCCCGGTACATCTTTACAGATAAGCGGATTTAGTTTATTAACTGACAAATGGTGCGCAAAAGGAGCAGACAAGGCGATGCAGCCGTTACAAGCAGGGGACATATTCGGCAGTTGGGCTACGGTGCTGCTGCCGCTGAACGATGACGAATCGATCGATTACGGCTGGTTGTCGGCCGAGCTGGATGTTTTGCTCGAAAGCGGCGCAAGCGGCATTTATACAAACGGCTCGGCCGGCGAATTTTACGCGCAAAGCGAAGCGGAGTTCGAGCGGATTCACGAGCTGGTAGCGGATCGCTGCGCGCAAAAAGGTATGCCGCTGCAGATCGGCGCCAGCCATATGAGCATGAGCATCTCCTTGGACCGGATCCGGCGCGCCAAGGCGTTCCAGCCCGGAGCGATTCAGGTCATTTTACCGGATTGGTTTCCGGTTACCGAAGAGGAAGCGATCTTGAGCCTGCAGCGGATGGCGGAAGCGGCCGATCCCGTCGGCCTTGTGTTGTACAATCCGCCCCATGCCAAAAAGGTGCTTGCGCCGGAAGCATACGGGAAGCTGCTCGAAGCCGTCCCCGGCCTGATTGGCGTGAAGACGGCGGGGGGCGACGCTGCATGGTATGAAGCGATGAGGCGGTACCGCTCCCGGATGTCTGTTTTTGTGCCGGGCTCAAGCCTGGCTACGGGATTTTCGCGGGGCGCGGCCGGTGCGTACTCGAATATGGCCTGTTTGAATCCGGCTGCGGCTCAGAGATGGTACGAAACGATGCGATCCGACATCGAAAGCGCGCTGGAACTGGAGCGCCGAATCCAGTCGTTTATGGGCGCGCACATCAGGCCGTGGATTACTCAGCACCGCTATTCAAACCAAGCCGTCGACAAGCTGCTGGCCGCCGTAGGGGGCTGGGCCGATATCGGCACCCGGCTGCGCGGCCCGTACCGCTCGATTCCGCAGGAGGCTGTCAAAGACATTCGGGCTGAAGCCAAAGCGATCATTCCTGAGTTTTTTGATTAAAGTCAATTAAAATCCATTTTAAGGTTAGGGGAGTTTGCTGATGAAGAAACGATTCGGTTGGACCGTCATGTTCTCATTTGCCGTTTTTCTCTTCTTTGCTGTTGCTTCGGTTGCCAGTGCGGCGGAAATGATCGTGGACAATACGAGCGCCGGGTCTTATACGGAAACCGGCTCGTGGACGACAAGCGGGCTTGCCGGATATTACGGCACCAATTCCCGGTATGCGGCAAGCGGAACGGCCAACAGCAAAGCGAGATGGACGCCGGCCGTGCCCAGCAGCGGCAGCTACGACGTGTACATCTGGTACCCGGCGAACGGCAATCGCGCGACTGACGCGCCGTATACTGTCGTTTACAACGGTGGCTCGCAGACGTATCTTGTCGATCAGACGGCAAACGGCTCACAGTGGATCAAGCTTGGCACTCACAGCTTTGCCGCCGGTTCCAGCGGTTATATTGAGCTGACCAACAACGCCAACGGATATGTCTCGGCGGATGCCGCCGCTTTGGTCACCGCGGGACAGAGCCCTCCGGCAGGAAACCCCGCCGTCAAAGCGACCGGTCTGCCGGTAGCCATGACCCCCGTTTACAAAACGATACAAACGCTGCTTGACGCTGACCCGACCGGCGTCGATAAATACGCGGCTTTTCCGACGCTGCTCAAGCTGAGCGACACAAAGGTGATCGTCTCTTACAAACGGGGAGACAAACACGCCGGCGATTCGCAGGCCAATCTGGAGACGATGATTTTTAATCCGACCTCAAAAACGGTCGTCAGCACCGCCACTACCGACAGCACCGCGTCCGTCGTCAACCAAAACCCCGAGCTGATGCGCATGCCAAACGGCGATATTTACAATTATGTGGACCAGCAGGCCGGAGGCTCGACGACAAGACTTGGCGCAAGAGTGCTGAAATCGGTCGATAACGGAGATACGTTCACCGATCAGGGTGTTTTTCCGCAGGTTGGCTCATACAAATACGGTTACATGTTCGACGATTACAACGACGGCGGCACCGTCTATATGCTGGCCATGTCGTTCCCGGAATTAACAGGGGGAACCCGGGCGGTGCATGTGCTGAAAACGACGGACAACGGAGCGAACTGGTCTTACGTCAAAAACTTGAACAGCGAATTTTCTTTTGCCTTTAACGAAAGCTCGCTGGAGAAATACGGCAGCGGATTTCTGGTCATTGCCAGGGGCGACAACCAGGTGACAAAGCTGTTCAAGACGGACGCGAATTTTAACCTGATCCAGCAAAAAGACTTGTCCTCCGCCTACAGCACGATCGAATATATCGGGCGTCCGAAGTTGTTTGTGGAGAACGGCGAATATTATCTGCTTTCCCGGAACATCCAATCCGGTGTCAATTACTTGATGTTGTACCGCATCAATCCGGACACGCTTGAGCTGGAATCCAGCGTCCAAATCAGCCAAAATTCCTACGTATCCAGCGATTCATTTTACGCCGAATATTATTTGCAGCAGGATGGCGGCACCACGTATTTTAACATCATCACGTACGAAAAAGGCTCATCTTCCGATTATCCGAACATTGTCCGGTACGAATTGAAATGGGACGAAGTGAGAACAAGGCTGCAGCAAAATTTCAATGCGATGACGACGGGTGCGGCCCCGTCAGGCTGGACGGTCGGCACGACCGGCGGTACGGTGACGGTGGAGGATGTGCCCAGCGCCACGGACAAAAGCTTGAAGCTCAGCGACAGCTCCGCTTCCGCGCTGGTCGAAGCGACTAAAACGTATGCAGCCACAACCAACAACGTCACAATGACTTTCAACATGTCGGCGGCGCAGGCGGATCAAGTATTCGGCGCCAGTCTGACCGGTGCGTCGGCGGTAAACGCGGTTACAATCGGCTGGGACAGCACCGGCGAAATTTACACGTATAACGGCGCGAGCAAGACGGTGCTGCGCACCTACTCCGCAAACACCTGGTACAACGTAAAAATCGTTGCGCGGCCTGCGAGCCAAAAGTTTGACGTGTATATCGACGGCACGCTGGCGGCAAGCAATTATACTTTCAGAAATGCGGTATCCAGCATTTCCGGCGTCAGAATCAACAGCACGGGGGCCAATATGGGCACCGCTTATTTCGACGATATCATCATTTATTAACAGCGGAGGAGCAATTCCATGTACAACACGGATTTAACTAAATTTACAGGCGTTCATGTCGCTATGAACTCGTGTTATGACCCGGCGGGACGCATCAACCCGGATGCCGTATGCCAGCTGACGGAATATTTGATCCAGCGGGGCGTACAAGGCGTGTACGTCGGCGGCTCGACCGGGGAAGGGCTCCTGCAGACGGTGGCGGAACGCAAGCTGGTGCTGGAGCATGTAGCCGCCCAAAGCGGCGGACGGTTTACCATTATTGCCCATATCGGGGCGATGAATACGGAGGACAGCATGGAGCTGGCCCGGCATGCCGAGTCGCTGGGCGTCGACGCAATCTCGTCGGTGCCGCCGTTTTATTATGGGTATTCGGAGTCGGCGGTGAAGCATTATTGGACTTCAATCATGGACAGCTGCTCGCTGCCGTTTATCATCTACCATATTCCGGGGGCGACCGGCTTTCAGCTGACAACGCCGTTTCTGAAGACGATGCTGGAGCATCCGCGCCTCGCCGGTGCCAAGGTGACCAGCTTCAGCTCTTACGAACTGCAGCAAATCAAAGCAACCGGCGGCGAAAACTTCGTTGTTTTTAACGGCCCGGACCAGCAGTATTTGGCGGGGCGATCAATGGGTGCGGACGGCGGTATCGGCAGCACGTACGGGATGATGCCCGAGCTGTTTTTGAAAATCGAAGCTTGTTATGTGCGGGGCAACATGGCCGAAGCTCAGCGGTGGCAAGCCAAAGTCAACGAGATTATTACCGACGTCAGGGCGCTGGGGTTGTTTGGTTCGATCAAGGAGATGATCAAGCTGCGGGGCGTAGACTGCGGCGAACCGCGCAGGCCGCTTGAGCCTGTAAAAAGCGGGCAATATGCCGAACTTCAGCGCGTGTACGAGAAGATGATGGGATTTATTGAAGAAGCGCAGCCGGAATAAGCTGAACCGGGGTTAGCGTAAGCTGCGATACGGGTAAAGGAGCTTTGAATTATGAGAGAAGAAACGGTTGCTGCGGATATTACCATTGTCGGCGGGGGCTTGTCCGGAGTATGCGCCGCTATTGCCGCCGCCAGGCTGGGGAGGTCGGTAGCGCTGGTGCAGAACCGCCCGGTGTTGGGCGGCAATTCGAGCAGCGAGGTCCGGGTTTGGGTCAGCGGCGCTTCAGCGACGGGAGTCAACCGTTATGCCCGCGAGTCGGGTATTATGGGCGAGTTGTACTTGGAAAATCAATACCGCAATCCCGACGGCAACCCGTATATATGGGATTTGGTCGTATTGGAGGCCGTGCGGGCCGAGCCGAACATCCGGCTATTCCTCAATACCGACGTATACACCGTAGTAGCGGAAGATGAGGGCGACCGCCGAGTCCGCCAATCGCTCCACAGCACTGACGTATATACCGTAGTAGCGGAAGAAGAAGGCGAACGCCGTTTGATCCGGTCGGTGGAAGGCTGGATGACCGGTTCGGAGCGGAAGCTGCGTTTTGCCAGCCCGCTGTATATGGATTGTACCGGCGACGGCTTGGTCGGCGTTTTGGCGGGAGCCGAATACCGCATCGGCAGGGAAGCGCGCTGCGAATTCAACGAGTCGGCGGCGCCGGAGCAGGCCGATCGGGTAACGCTGGGCAGCACGATGTTTTTTTACACCAAAGATGCGGGGCGGCCCGTGCCGTTTATCGCTCCGGCATTCGCCGTACGGATCGAAGATACGTCGATTCCGTTGAAGCGGATCATTCAAAGCGGGGATTCGGGCTGCCACTATTGGTGGATCGAATGGGGCGGCGAACTGGATACGATTCACGATAACGAGCGCATCCGCGACGAATTGTGGGCCGTCATTTACGGCATATGGGACTATATCAAAAATTCCGGCCGCTTCGATGCGGATCGTCTGACCTTGGAATGGGTCGGGTCGGTTCCCGGCAAAAGGGAATCGCGGCGGTTTATCGGCGATTACGTGTTAAACCAAAACGATATTATTGCGCAGAACGAGTTTCACGACCGTGTCGCATATGGAGGCTGGTCGATCGATCTGCATCCGCCGCAAGGCGTCTATTCGGAGCAGGGCGGCTCGAAGCATGTGCATCCGGACGGCATCTACCATATTCCGTTCCGGAGTTTGTACTCCCGCAATATCGGCAACCTGCTGTTTGCCGGCCGCAACATCAGCGCCACCCACGTTGCCTTCGGCACGACCCGCGTGATGGCCACCTGCGCGATCATGGGCGAGGCGGCCGGAACGGCGGCGGCGCTTTGCGCAAGCAAAGGCATATTCCCGCGGCAGCTTTACGAAGCGCACCTGCAGGAGCTGCAGGCGACGCTGCTGCGGCAGGACGCTGCGCTAATCGGCCTTGCCGGGCGGGATACGGCCGATCTGACCGCTTGTGCCCGCGTGACGGCATCAAGCTGCCTGAAGCAGCTTGGCGCGGAAGACGCGCAGCGGGTTTTCCCGCTTGTGGAGGATGCAGGGCTGCTGCTGCCCGTCGATCCGCAGTTGGACGGCGTGGAGCTGCTTGTTACCGCAGACGAAGATACGGTATTGCAGGTGGAGGTATGGAATACCGGGCGGCCGGAAAACTACATCCCGGTCCATTTACAAGCGCGTACAGAAGTTAAGGTACATCGCGGCGAGCGGCAGTGGGTGCGGGCGGAGGTGGTTTGGGCGCCGGAACATCCGCAGAACGCTTTTCTCATTGTAAAAGCAAACCCGGCCGTGTCGCTGTTTTTGTCCGGCCATCCGGTGACCGGAGTGCTCGGATTTGTCAGGAAGGCGGGCTCCGACGTGTCGAAGCGGCTGGAGGACCGCGAGAACCAGCCGGTGATCGAATGGAGTATGAAGCCGGTGTTAAGAACACCGTATTGCTTCAGACTGCTGCCGGAAACAAATGCATATACGCCGGATAAAATAACGGACGGCTACCATCGCCCATACGGCTTGCCGCATTTGTGGTTATCCGACCGGATGGGTTCCGGCGGGGAGCACGTACGATTGGAATGGGACGCTCCGGTGACGATCCGGGAAGTGCACATGACGTTTAACGACGATCCGAACGAATATTTAAACAATCTGCATTTTTTGCGGACACCGTTTACCGTGATGCCGGAGCTGGTTAAAGATTACAGCGTGCTGTTGGATGACGGTACGGGCTGGTACGAAGCCGTGTCGGTTACCGCTAACCGCAAGCGCAAGCGGGTCCATGTGCTGCCGCAGCCCGTCACCGCCCGCACGCTGCAGCTCGCGATTCACGCTACCAACGGCAGTCCGTACGCTGAGGTTGTAGAGATCAGAGTGTACGGGGATCATTAAGTGCCCCGAATTTCACCCGCCATAAGCGGGATCATCCAAGAAATTCGGGGACAACCAGCGACCCTAAAGTATGATTCGCACATGCAGCGTTCACTCTTTCAGTGGCCTCGCCATCGTTTCATTGATTTTTATTACGGTATTCTCATGGTGCGGAACCATTGCAGAATGCCGTTTTTTTTATGTCCAATACATGATGCTGCGGGCCAATTACTCGGCAGGATTAAACAGTGGAATTATTTACAATTAAACTATTGTTTTGTAGAATTACATTGTCTATACATAAATGAAGACCGGATTCCAATGTATTCCTGAGGTTTGTTCAAATGCATTCTCTACTAGCACCTCTTAAACTGTCAATGCAGCAATCGAGTGGATGAGCCAAGAGGCAATATTACTTTTATAGTAGGAGGGATGGTTATGAACTTGCTTATCGTAGATGACGAAAAGCAAATCCGTGAAGGAATCGAAAAGTATGTAACAAAGAAAAAATTCGGTTTTAAACAGATCACAACAGCTAAAGACGCAACCGAAGCGCTGCATATCAGTTCTCATTTTAAGCCCGATTTATTAATCACGGACATCGCTATGCCGAAGATCGACGGAATTGAGCTGGCAACCCGGATGAAAGGCTTGTATCCCGATGTCAAAATTGTGATGATTACCGGATTTCAAGAAGTCAAATTTATGAAACAGGCATTTAAATTAAGTGTCGTTGATTATATTTTGAAGCCCATCGACTTAAATGAATTAAATCCTGTGCTGGAGCGGATTATATCCACCTTCGAGGCAGAGACGGAAGTGAAGTTGGAGATATCTTCTTTGAAGGGGAACTGGAGCGAAAATATCGGGCTCCTGAGAGAGACGTACCTGACATCGCTTCTATCCGGGAAATATCAGGATGTCGACCCGACGGGAAACAAAATGAAGCAGCTCCATATCGCTTTGAATATTAAGCGGCCTATGGTCGTTGTTAATATATGTCTTGATGAAAGCGTTGTCAATGTAATTGGTCCTGAATCGAGTCGTATGCTGGAAACGATTCAGGAGGCTTTTAGTAAGTTGGGCGTCAGTGAGGTATTCCGCAAGTCCGAAATGGAAGTCATAGCCGTAATACAGCCAGATGCCAGGTTGCCGCTTAGCGACGATAGCGTGCACGAGGTTTGCTGTCTCCTTTTGGATCGACTAATACATCGTTACGGCCCCGGGTTCATGATTGGAATCGGGAGCCTGGCGGATCATTATTTAAAATTGGCCGAATCCTATTCCGCATCGGTTGAAGCTGTCAATCAGCGGTTTATTCAGGGGAACGGGCATGTTATCTCGTACCCTGCCTCTTACATGAAGGAGCGGTATCCTTTTGTTCAACAAGAAACCTATGTCGAGAAACTCGCTTTATACATCCTGGCGGGCGATTGCAACCAAACCGAGGAGTATGTCCGCACGATTTTGAACCCCGTTTATCAAAGCGAATTTATGAGTTCGAACGAAATTCAGACCGTCCGGCTTGAGCTTGTATCTCTGGTTAAACAGGTAGCAAGAAAATTAAATCCGGCAATGGCCGATTTTCACCGTTTAAGCGAACTTCTGGAGCTGCAAACGCTTAATGAAATGGAACAAAGGTTAGTCCAAATTTTATTTGCCTTATGTGAACACTCCCAGCAGCAGCAAGGAAGAAAGAGGTCCGCTCAAATCATCAGTAAAGCTAAAGAGCTGACGGAGTCCCGGTACAATGAGCCGCTGAATGTGCAATATGTAGCCGAGTGCATGCAGGTGAGTCCTAATTATTTCAGCACATTGTTCAAACAGGAAACGGGAGTCAATTATATGGATTACCTCACAACGATGCGGCTGGAAAAATCATTGGAGATGATCTTGAGCACCACGCACAGAATCAGCGAAATAGCTTGTATGGTTGGTTATCAGGACGCTAATTACTTTGCGAAAATATTTAAAAAGCATTTCGGCCGAAGTCCTTCCCAATACAGGGAAGGGAGTTATTGAATATGAAATGGAGGAAAACGAAGCTCCTTCAGCTTCTAAGAGGGGACATAAAACTCCGCAACAAAATTATTTTATTGTGTATTACATTTTTTGTAGCATTTACAATTATATTTTACTTTGTGTCTTACCAAAGATCGATCGAAATTCTGGATGCCCAGGTGGATGAGAATGCTGCCAGCGCTTTAGAGCAGCTTAATCTGCACATCACTTATATTTTTAATGAGATGGACAAAGTATCCAATATTATATCCAATCAGCATGCCATGAATGAATTGCTGTATTCCAGCTTGCACGAAGCCGATAAATTAAAGCAGATTGAAAATTATTTTGCATTGAAGCCATTTCTGAACGATATTATTACAAGCTATAGCAATTATTACCTTAGCATCTACCTGCCGGAGGAAGTGTTATTCTCCCAAGAACAAATCATGATTTATCCGTTTAAGATTGTCGATAATCAGGAATTGCAGGCGGCGATTGAAAAGCAAGACGGTAAAGCGTTGTGGAGATCCAGCCAACGGCTGAGTAAAAAACTGGATCAAGATGTAACAAGCCAATATAAATTGCTTAAACATTATTATACGAATAATGTAATCGGCATTATTGAAGTATACACACAAAATAAGTTCATCGAACAAATCATGAGTAATGTCGGCAGCGCTTCAGGAAGTATCACTTACCTGATCGATCAGGAAGGAGCCATCATAGCAGCAAATACAAGAACCGGTATGGCCTCCAGGCCTGATGCCGAATTATTGCATAAAGTCATGCAAGGTGGTCCCAAGGGAACGTTCAAGACGGAAGAAGGCAGTCAAAGTAAGCAAGTCGTTTACAGAAAGGTGGAAATCAACGACTGGACGCTGATCACGACAATTCCGGAAAGCATCTTGTATTCAAGCAGTAAAAAGCTGAGGGATTCCAGTTTCATCACCATTGCCGCCGTGCTGCTTATCGTTATTTTACTGATTTATTTGATCCTGAAAAACTCTACCAAACGGATTAACCGCTTGATTCGGGTGATGTCTTATATTGAAAATGATGGACTAACTACGGTTGTACCCAGTAGAGTAAATGATGAGCTGGGCGAACTGGAGAAACGGTTTAACGAGATGAGATCGAGAATCAATAGTTTGATCGCGGAAATTTACCGGGCGGAGCATATGAAGAAGGAAGCACAATTCGAAGCTTTGCAAGCGCAGATCAACCCGCACTTTTTATACAACACGCTGGATACGATCAACTGGATGGCAATT
Organism: Paenibacillus thalictri; assembly: GCF_004307995.1. Classification (GTDB taxonomy): domain Bacteria; phylum Bacillota; class Bacilli; order Paenibacillales; family NBRC-103111; genus Paenibacillus_AF; species Paenibacillus_AF thalictri. Next base: position 25,420 of record NZ_SIRE01000017.1, read on the forward strand.
AATCAGGATGCGTATGAGGTATCTTCGATCATAACGGCTTTGAGCAAGTTTTTCAGATTAACCTTAAGTGAGGGCAAAGAGATCATTACGGTAAGAGAGGAAATTGAAATTGTTAAACAATATATGTACATTCAGAAAATCAGATACGACGATGCTCTCCAAGTGAACTATTGTATAGATGAACAGGTGCTGGACTATGATGCGGTTAAACTCAGCTTGCAGCCGCTTATAGAAAATGCGTTTAAGCATGGTATCCAGCATTCCGACCGGGCGGGAGTGATCGAACTGAAAGCAATACTCACGGATGACGGTTTTATTGAAATGCGCGTTTTGGACAACGGACCGGGCTTGCTCAAAAAAACGCGTGATTTAGAAGACATATCGTTAGGCCGATCGGGGTATGGTCTTCATAATGTATTAGAACGGTTGGAACTGCATTTTGGTCCCGCATGCTCCATTGAGATAAAAGACGGTATAGAGACAGGCGCAGAGGTTACCATCATTTGGCCCGCCCGCAGCACTTGCAGTGTGGAATCATCGCATGGCGTATAACTTGATATATCGCAGGGGAGTAAGCCCCATTTGTTTTTTAAACAGCTTGGTAAACGAGCTTTGGTCATAAAAACCGCAAGCTAAGGCGGTTTCCGCCACACTCGCCCCTGTGCGCAGCTTCTCGCATGCTTTAAAAATACGTGTTTTAATGATGAATTGCTGCGGATTCATACCGAAAATGTCTTTAAATATCCGCTCAAAGTTTCGTACGGACATATTGAGATTGCCGGCCAGTTCTTTTACGGAAAGGTTGGCGTTATATTGTTCGGTTATATAATCGATGACTTCCTGGAATGGGTGATGTATCGAGCTTCCCAACATGCCAAAGCGGTAACTTTGAATGGTGCCCATAACCCCCGCTATTTCCCCGTTGGCCGATACGACGGGGAATTTGTTCGTGGAACACCATTCCGGCACACCTACCGCATTGAGCGCCAACTCAATAATGTTCAGCAGCGGCTGCCGGCTCTGCATGACCTCCAAATCATCCTTCCGGTATTTCTCCGCAATACTTAAAGGTACAAGATCGTAATCGGTCTTGCCGATAATATCGGCTTCTTCCTCCAGATTGTAACGCCTTAGAAGTGTCGGGTTGGATGCAAATAATTTACCCTCGCAGTCCTTTGCAAAAAAACTAACATCCTCTAAGTGATCGAACAGCTTATGAAACTGATGCTCGGGATGCATGTCGGTGATCCGCTGCTTTTTGATCTCCAGTTTCAGCCTGAGTTGTTCCGAACTCGGTTGATGTTGTCGCATTTCTACCAAAACCCCGCTTAAAAGTCCTATTTTAACCATAATCTGCAAGCTACAATTTATTATAGATGAGCAAATCATCAAGGACAAGGAGGAGATCAGTCATTCGCGTTTCGATCATATCCAATCGGAGGCGGGTACGATGAGGTTTGCCCCTGAACAGGTAGGCGTGCAGCTGTACACATTGCGGGATCAATTTACAAGCTATAATGATGTCGTTCATACGCTTCAGAAGGTTTGCGATATCGGTTATAAATCAGTCCAATTTTTTCGAATTCCCATCGAGATCCGCGATATGAGGGATATTCTTCAGGAGATGGATTTATCCGTATGTGGTGTGGACGTACCTTTAGCCAGGCTTGAAGGCGAATTTGATCAAGTGTTAAAAGAAATGGAACTTCTGAACTGCCGTTATATTACGTATTCATACGGAGGGGATTGGAGTAAAAGCTATCTTAGCGGTCTAGAGGCATATATCAAGTCGATATCGGAAATTGGAGAGAGATTGAAGTCTACGCCGTTCAAATTCGCTTACCATAATCACAGTTTCGAGTTTGTGGCCTGCAAGGGCCGGCCGGCGCTGGATTATTTCTACGAGCAAACGGCGCAAGCCGGTATTTTGGCGGAGATCGATACGTATTGGGTGCAGCATGGGGGCGGTGATCCTGCGGAATGGATATCAAGGTACAAAGGCCGCGTTCCGATTATTCATCTTAAGGATTTGGCTATCGAACAGAGGGAAGGCAAGGTGAACCAGGTATTCGCTGAGGTGGGACGGGGAAACATGAACTGGGATTCGATCCTGCGAGCGGCCGCACAGTCAGAAGTGGAATGGTTAGTTGTGGAACAAGATGTGTGTACCCAAGATCCGTTTGAAAGTGTTAAAGAAAGCTTTGATTATATCGTCTCTGCTATATCCCGTTTAGGCTTGGGAGCAGACGTTAAGGAGAAGAGCGACCTATGATAAATATCGGTTTTTTGGGACTCGGAAGAGTACTGGATTACCACCTGCCGGCTATTCGCGAGTGCGGCGATCCATTCAGAATTGCCTCCGTATTTGATTTAAGTGAACGGAGAAAAACGGAGGTTGCACGGGAATTAAACGCGAAGGCTAGTCAAAGTTATGAAGAAATGCTGGCGGACCCGGACATAGACGTTATTGTTGTGGCTACCCCGCCTCGTTTTCATGCGGTCCATGCGATTCAAGCTTTGCAGAGCGGGAAACATGTGATCGTGGAGAAGCCGATGGCGCTTCATGCGGAGGATGCCAAACGTATGGTGGAGGCCGCCGATGCCAACGGTAAATTACTGGTCGTCAATCATAACCACAGATTTAGCGGGCATCAGCAGTATCCTTACATCAAACAAGCATTGGCGTCCAATGCGATTGGCAAGCCTTATCAATATAATGTGCAATTGATGTCGGGCTGGGGCGGATACGAAGGTTCTCCGGATTACATTCCGAACTGGGAATGCAAGAAAGAGCAAGGAGGAGGTACGCTGTTTTCCTGGGGTCCCCATCTGGTTGATATGGTGCTGCATGCGCATCATTCCCCGCCGGATACGGTTTACGCAAGGCTGAACAGCGAAGGCTGGGAGTTCGATGGCGACAGTAATTCATCGGTAACCATTACATTTGCGGACGGAGCAACGGCCCATATTGAAATATCTTACGTATCCCCACACTCCTTTAATTTGTTTTATGTGCGGGGAGAACACGGCTCCATCAAATTCGAACAGTCAACAGGCAATGTTACCCTCAAAAAAGGTGTCATTAAAAAGCAATATACTGAAGAAACGGTAATACCTGACGCACCGAAACCCGGCGTTATCTACAACAACCTGTATCAAGCCGTCACTTTCGGCGAAGAGTTGTTAATTAATCCGAAACATATTTATGTGGTGATTGCAGTATTGGAAGCTGCGGTACGTTCGTCTGAGAACAACATCGTAGTCAAGCTAAGCGATATATTGAATCCGGATGAATCGGGAGTTGTCTGATGGATGTCGATCATACTCATGATAGGTACATTTGATACGAAGGAAGAAGAATTTGTGTACCTCCGGGAGCGGTTAATGGCCTGTGGTCATGGGGTGTTATCCGTAAATGTCGGGGTTATGGCAACTTCGGGGCAGTTCCCGGTCGAGATTGATGCTGCGGAAATCGCTCAAGCGGCAGGGGCGGATCTGCACGTATTGCGTGGGGCGGGCAATCGTGACCGTGCTATGGAAGTTATGTGCAATGGTGCGGCAATCGTTGTTCAAAGATTATATCAAGCAGGGAGATTCCAAGCCATCATTGGGATGGGAGGCGGCGGGGGAACCGCTATCGTGACCGCATCGATGCGGGAACTCCCGTACGGCGTTCCTAAAGTGTGTGTATCGACAGTTGCTTCAGGGAACGTGTCCGGTTATGTCGGCATCAAGGATATAGTCATGATTCCGTCTTTGACGGATCTAGCCGGAATTCATCCTATTTCCCGGATGGTGATCGCTCAAGCGGCGGGGGCGGTGTGCGGAATGGTTGAAGCGGAGCTTCCTTTACCGTCGAAGGGAAATGCGCCGGTTATTGCTGCGACCATGTTTGGCAATACAACCGCATGTGTGCAAGCATGCGCTTGCCGTTTGCGGGAGCAGGGGTACCAGGTCCTCATCTTTCACGCTACAGGAACAGGCGGGAAAATGATGGAATCGCTTATTGAAGAAGGTTACATCGATGCGGTGCTTGATCTGACGACAACTGAAATTGCCGATGAATTGTGCGGCGGTATGATGAGCGCGGGGCCTGGGCGGCTCAGCGCAGCGGGGCGGCGAGGCATTCCTCAGGTTGTAGCTCCGGGCTGCCTGGATATGGTCAATTTCGGGGTTCGCGAAAGTATACCTGTCTCTCGCTTCAAGGAAGGGAGGGTATTTTATTCATGGAATCCAAATAACACCTTGATGCGAACGTCAAGTGAAGATAACCTGCTTATTGGCGAACAGATAGCTCTGCGGTTGAATGCTTCTCAAGGTCCGGTAAAGGTGATGCTGCCGCTCCGGGGACTATCTATTCTGGGAGAGGAGGGCCAGCCCTTCTATGATCCGCAAGCAGACGGCGTATTGTTCTCCGTTATGAGAAATAAACTGAAGCCCGATATTGAAATCATCGAAATGGATATGGCTATTAACGAATCTGCATTTGCCGATAAGGCGGTACAGCTACTTCTGGAATTGATCGGAAACCATAATGGATCGTAAGGAGGAAAGGATAAGATGATTCCTAGACGTGTCATATTAGAACGGCTTCACCGCCTGATTCAAGAGGGCCGGCCCATTATCGGCACAGGCGCCGGTACAGGGATTACAGCAAAATTTGAAGAAGAAGGAGGCAGCGATCTGATCATTATTTATAATTCCGGGCGGTTTCGTATGGCGGGCCGTGGGTCTATGAGCGGGCTTATGCCGTATGGAGATGCCAACGCAATCGTGATGGAGATGGCCGGTGAAATATTGCCTGTCGTCAAACGAACCCCGGTGTTGGCCGGTGTTTGCGGAACCGATCCGTTTCGTTCTATGCCGCGTTTTCTCAAGCAGGTGCAGGAGGCAGGATTCTCCGGGGTTCAGAACTTCCCGACTGTCGGTCTTTATGACGGAAGGTTCCGGGCTAATCTGGAGGAAACAGGAATTAGCTACGACCAAGAGGTTGAGATGATTCGGCTTGCCCGAGAGCTGGATCTGCTAACTACTCCGTACTGCTTTACGCATGATGAAGCGCGCAAAATGGCTGCCGCAGGCGCTGATATTGTCGTTGCGCATGTCGGAACGACAACAAGCGGTTCGATCGGCGCGCAGACAACGATGTCGCTGGAGGAAGCCGCCGCCGCCGTTCAGGGTATATGCGACGGGGCACGTGCGGTCAATCCGGACATCATCGTCATTTGCCATGGCGGGCCGATTGCCGAGCCGGAAGATGCGGCATTTATTCTGAAGCATACCACCGGGGTACAAGGTTTTTACGGCGCTTCCAGCGCGGAACGTCTTCCGGTAGAACGTGCTGTTGCGGAACATATCCGGAAATTCACATCCTTATCATTAAAATAAACGAAGACAAGGGGGAACCGTCATGGCCGCAGGCATTTCCTTGGAAGAAGCGAGGGAGCAGGCATTGGTTTTGTTAGAAAAGGCCAATGTCGCGTTAAGTGAGGAGGATAAGGCACATCTCAAGGTTGTCGATTATGGCTTAAAGGACATTGCCCGTTATGGAGTTCAATTTGTAGAATACATCAATAATGAACGTTATTGTGCCCGACAATTGGCTCTTCTGCCGCTGCAAACGATCCCGGAGCATATGCACCCTCCTGTAGGGGATGATCCGGGGAAGCTGGAAACGTTCCGGGTCGTATGGGGGAAAGTCCGGGTCCATACCGAATTTCAGGAGATTGAGCTTCATGCCGGCGAGCAATACACGATTGGCGGCAATGTGTATCATGGGTTCCAAGCTGGAGAAGCCGGTGCCGTTGTCATTGAATTTTCCAGTCCGGCACGGGATCGGTTTGATGTATTTAGCAACCCGCAGGTTCAATTAAAACAAGAATAGAAATCGTTAGCGCCCAGGACACGATAGTTGTGTTCTGTTTTTTTATTAACGGTGATTTGCAGGAATCGGAGAAAAGTACTAGTAAGAGGTGTTTATTCATATTGTCGGTGCTAACGCGCTGCCGCTATAATCATGAATGAGCTCAAAAAATAGTTAGGGGAGGCATGAAATGAAAGCGGTTAAAAGGGGTCTTGTTTTTTCGAGCGCGGTAAGTATGATGCTGACGTTGGTGTTAGCCGGATGTACCACCGAAAGTAAGGATGCGGGAAGCACAAAAAACACAAACAATCAGGAAACGAAAGCCGATACTGCGAAAGTAGCGGGAAAAGACGGACCGCTGGAGCCTTTTGCTAAACCGATAACCATCAGTGTTATGCGGGAAGATAACCCTAGTATATGGTTTCCCCAAGGTGAGTCGATTAAGGACAACATTCTGACTAAATTTTACGAAGAAAAATTAAATATTAAATGGGATGTCAAATGGCTGGTGGAGCGGGGAAGAAGTGCGGAACGTCTTGATCTTGCGATTGCGAGCAATGACATACCGGATATGTTCGAAGCAAACGCGGCTCAAGTGTATAAGCTGATGAAGGCCGGTCAAATTCAACCACTTGGCGAAGTTTATAAGAAATATGCTACGGACAGTGTGAAGGAATCGTTCGGGTTTGACAATGGGCTGTTCTTCAAGCCGGTTACCTTCGACAAGGAGGTATATGGGCTGCCGATCACTCAAGACTATGCCGGGGGGATTCAGCTCATCTGGATCCGGCAGGATTGGCTGGATAAGCTGAACTTAAAGGCTCCCAAAACGATTGAGGAGCTGCGTACGGTTGCTAAAGCATTTATTGATAATAAAATGGGCGGTCCAAACACAATCGGGATCGGCCTGCAGAATGACCTTGGGCTGGTGCTTGACGCATTTGCCCATGCATATGGTGTATACCCGGACACGTGGCTGCCTAATAAAAACGGTGAGCTTGTTTATGGGGACACGTTGCCTGAAATGAAAAATGTGCTCCAAACGATGCAGAACTTTTACAAGGAAAAGCTGTTTGATCCCGAGTTTGCTGTCAAAAATGGGGATAAGGTCACGGAAGATATTGCAGCCGGAAGAATCGGCATCATTTTCTATCCTTTCTGGGGTTCGCTTGGGCCGCCGATGAAAAATAAATTGAATCAGCCCGAAGCCGAATGGTTTGCGTATCCCATTATGGTGAACCCGGAAGGCAAATACAAAATTAAGAACAAGTCGTCTACGAGCAAATGGCTGGTTGTTAAAAAGGGCTTTCAATATCCGGAAGCGGCGGTGAAACAATACAATTTATGGTACGAACTATGGCAAGGCCAGCATTCTGCTTTTTACCACGGAAACAACCAGCAGGCCTATAATAAAGCGCAAGAGGATTTCAAATTGTATCCGCCTTTCTGGTTTGATCCGCCGATGAAAAATCAAATATTGGATGAGAATCTGCGGGAAGTTATCGCCAGCGGGGACACCAGCAAGCTGAAGAGCGAAGAAGCGAAGAAGAAATATCCGTTGATCATGGATCCCAAATCCATATACGGTTGGACAGAGAAGATGGTTGTTACGCAGTCCTACAAGATTATTCAGGAACAGCTTCAAAACAATCTGGTCTACAGCGCTTTCCAAGGGCCGACAACACCTGTCATAGCCGCCAAAAAACCGCTTGCAGATAAAGCGCGTATGGAAGGTCTGATTAAATTCATCATGGGTGAGTCCCTTGATAACTTTGATGCATTCGTAGATAAATGGAACAAATCAGGCGGCAAAGACTTGTCCGATGAAGTTAACGCTTGGTATAAAACGAATAAATAAACGGTCCGGTAAAATAGGGGGCAGTAGGGTGGGGCTTCGATATGAACCGCTTCATCCATTGCCTCCTCATTCTAATCAAAGTGAAGGTATTGATGATGTTAAAAATCATAATGAGCCGTACAAAAATAAAACATACGTGGCCCCTTCATATTTTGCTGCTGCCGGGGATCGTGATGTTATTCATATTTTCCTACGGGCCGATGGTAGGGTTTGTTATTGCTTTTCAGGAATATTACCCGACTAAGGGTTTTTTCGGTTCTGATTGGATCGGTTTTGATCATTTTGTATATTTAACTGAATTACCCGATATTCGGGATGTCGTCTACAATACGCTGTTTATATCCTTTGTAAAGATTGTCACTACCTTGGCGGCCTCTATTGTCATAGCATTGCTGCTGAATGAATTGCGGTTAAAGCTTTTGAAGCGGTATACGGAGACTGTGCTGCTGTTCCCCCACTTTGTTTCATGGGTGATTATGAGCAGCGTGCTTATTGATGTATTCGGAAGACAAGGTGTCGTGAACAATATTGTCGCGGCCTTAGGTTTGGAGCGGATTTTTTTTCTCGGCGATCCTCCTTGGTTTCTTGCTGTGCTGTTTACAAGCAACATGTGGAAGGAATGCGGTTATTTGATCGTCATTATATTGGCCGCATTAACCAATATTGACGCCCAATTGTATGAATCCGCAATGATCGATGGCGCCACCCGTTGGAAGCAAACGATGCATGTTACAATTCCGGGCATTACTCCGATTGTCATTCTGCTGGCAACTTTAAGCCTGGGTAATATTCTGAGCGGGGGGTTTGACCAAATATTCACGATGTACAATCCGCTTGTGTATTCGGTCAGTGACATTATCGATACGTATGTGTATAGACTTGGTATATTAAGCGCGCAATACAGTCTAGCGACGGCAGCCGGACTTTTTAAATCGGTGATCGGCTTTCTGCTCATTTGGCTTTCTTATCGGTTGGCTGAGAAGTATGCCAATTATCGAATTTTTTAAAAGGAGGGTGCCGGGGTGAGACTTTATCAGCGGGCAGTTCTTTACCGGATATTTAACCTATTTAACATAGCAGTGCTAGTCGGCTTGGGTGTAATATGCGTGATCCCCTTCATTCATATGGCTGCGATTTCTTTCAGTGATAAGGGCCCTGCGGGGGCCAATCTTGTCGGGCTTTGGCCGATCGGTTTTAATCTGGAAGCTTATAAACAAGCATTGTCCGATGACCGGATTGTAAAGGCATTGGGCATCTCCTTCCTGCGGGTAGCGCTTGGCGTCACGATCAATATGGCGTTAACCGTTATTACGGCTTACCCTTTATCGAAAGAGCCAAATAAGTTTCCCGGGAGATCCTGGTATGTCTGGCTTTGTGTCGTAACGATGCTTTTTCATGGCGGCTTGATTCCGACCTATATTCTTGTCAATGACCTAGGTTTGATTAATTCCGTGTGGGCGTTGGTACTTCCGGGAGCGCTGCCTGTGTTTAATGTGGTGCTGCTATTGAATTTCTTTCGCCAGCTTCCGAAGGAAATCGAAGAATCCGCTCTTATGGACGGTGCGAGTTATTTCCAAACCTTATTAAAAATATATGTTCCTTTATCTGTTCCTGCGCTGGCCACATTGGTATTGCTCAGCTCCATCGGCCATTGGAATGCATGGTTCGACGGGTTGATTTATATGACGGACGCATCCATGTATCCGATCCAAACGTATATGCAGGTCCTTCAAACCCAGCTGCAAGCCGTTGAATCATTGTCGGATGCGCAAAGGGTGATGCGGGTATCGCAGAAGTCGTTGATGATGGCTTATAACGTCATCACCTTGGTTCCGATATTGTGTCTTTATCCTTTTTTGCAAAAGTATGTAAAAGATGGCCTTGTGATGGGTTCGGTCAAAGGATAACTTCAACGTTGGGCATAAATTCCAATTGAATCGCGCATGCTAATAAGGTAGTTCAAGATACTTGGCATCAATGTATAGGACATAATTAAAAAAGGAGCTGATCTACCTTATGGCAAGACGCCGCAGCGGTTACGATTACAATCAGATGGAACAGCAGCAGCAAAACGTGATGATGAATACCTTCCCCGGCACGGGACATATGGGAATGGCGGGGACCGGAAGTATGCAAAACATGGGTGGCGCTATCGGCACGCAAAGTGCCGGCAGCATGATCGGTGCGCAAAATCAAGGTAACATGCAAGGGATGGGCGGCACATTCGGCAATGGTAACGTGCAAGGCGCCGGCAGCAGCTACCAAAGTGCAGGCAACTCGCAGGGGATAAGCGGCATGCAGTTTTCAAACGGCGGGATGCAAGGAGCCGGAATGCAGAATGCTGCGAATACCATACATGGCATGAATGGGATGCAAAACATGGGCGCCACAAGAGGCATGGGGATGCAAGGTGCTGCGGGCGGCACGCAAGGAACGGCAAATAACGCGCAGGGTATGGGCGGGATGCAGGGCATGAACACCATGCAGAGCGCGACCGGCATGCAAAACCTGGGCAGCATAGGCAATATGCAGCAGGCGAGAGACGCCGGCACCGAGACGTTCAAAGCGGGCGGCGGCATGCCGGTTCCCGGTTCGTCGGGGGATGCGAACGCGCCTTACGGGATGCGCAATACCGGAATCAATCATGCCGATGCGCGTAATGTCGGCTTCCAAGGCGGTTACACCGGCTACGGACAGAACGGCCAGCCGATTCAATACGGCACCTTTATGCGCGACGGCACGCAATACGGCAAAGGGCCGCATACGATTGATCCGAACAAAGCGATCATCCAGGCGGTTCATTACGATAACGGAGCGATCCGCGCCGTGCAGTTTCAGGACGGCTCCATCGTTGACATCAACCAAGCCATTGCAATGGCCGAAGCCGGACTTATCGAAGATGTCAACACGGGCAGAAACCGCGAAGGCGAAAAGACGCTGCGTTCATACCCCGATGGCGACCCGAGCAACAATTTGTCCAATTTGCCGCGGTTTTAAAGGCGATTCGGGCGGCAATTCGGTCCATTCAAACAAGATACAGCCGGTACTCCACGTGAGGGCCGGTTTTTTTTATTCCTTCAGCTTGATATAATATGGCTAGAAAATGAGGTGATCATCATGGCGAAGAAAAAATGGTCCGCCCCCGCCGCTCCGGCAGCTTCCGATAAGCCGTCAACCTTAAAAGATCTGCTTCGTCCCGACATCGTCGAGAAGCTGAAGTCACAAGCCGACGAGATGAAAGCGGAGGACGAGCAGCGCAAGCAGCAGGAGCGTACGCGGGCGGAAGAAGCGCGCCGTGCCGAACAGAAGCGGCTGGACAACGATTTTGAGCATCTGCTCAATAACAGCAGCATGGACTGGAAAAAGCACAAGTAGTCCGTTAACTATAACCGCTATATTTATCCCGACCGTCCGGATCATTCCGGACGGTATTTTCGTTGAACGGGTTTCGAGCGACAGCTTGCAGCCGGCCGCAATACGGTACTCCGCTTACAAATAAGCGATGGCTTCGACTTCAAGCAGGGCGTCGGGATGCGCCAGCCGGCTTATTTCCTGCAGCGTGCTGGCAGGTTTGTTCTGGCCGAAACAAGCTTCGCGGACAGGGGCTATCGCGCTGCGCAGCCCGATGTCGGTCAAATAGATGTTCAGCTTGACCACATCGGCAAATGTTGCGCCCGCTGCGCTGAGCACGGCTCCGATATTTTGAAATACTTGCTCCGCCTGTGCCGTTGGGTCGCCTTTGCCTACCAATTGTCCGTCGCCGCCGGTTGGCAGCATTCCGGAAATAAGCAGCACAACTGATCTCATCATATCTCATCGTGGCGGGGAATAGGCCGTCTGGTTCCTATATGTGAAAACATGGTTATAATTACCTATTTTTGCATGTTTTGTTCTTATATGCGGAACGAGATCTGGGCTAATTGCTTTTGGTGCCTATAATAAAACAAGTGGAACACGGATCCGCAGGAATCGACAAATATGTGAGACAGGAGTTTTGAATGTGATAAGCGCTATAGCTTCATTGTCTTTGAAAAAGAGATTGATTGCCATTTTGGTTCTGTTCACCGCTTTACCGCTGCTTGTGTTTGCCATTTACAGCATTGGCACCAACGACAAGGCGCTGCAAAAAAACGCAACCCAGCTGAGCATGGGCAACGCCCGGGAAGTCCAAGAGAGCGTTAACCTGATGATTCACAAAAATTTTGACGTGATTAAAACATTTGCTCAAACCGATGCTTTCAGCACGGCATCTCCGGCCAATCTGGCTTTTATTAAATCGTTTCTTGCCGCTACGGCCAAAGAGCATCCCGAATCGCAGTCGGTCACTTATTTGGACAAGACGGGCCAGCAAATCGTGCGTGCCGACGATAAAGAAACGACAAGTCTGGCGGACCGGGATTATTTCAAACAAGCGATGCAGACAGGCCAGCCGGTTATTTCCGATGTCAGCATCACGCAGCGCGAAAAGCAGCTGGTCGTCGTACTTGTCGCCCCGATCTTGAATGCCAGCAAACAAACGATCGGAACGATCAACAATACACTGCTGCTGGACAAGCTGAGCGATTATGTCACCAAGCTGTCAAGCGACGGAAACACCGCCTTTATTCTGGACCGCAGCGGAAAAATATTGGCGCACCCCGATAAAACGCTGCAGCAAAAGGACATCAGCGAGCTTCCTTTTGTACAGAAAGGGTTAAAGGGCGAAGACGGCAGCGAGGTGATGAACCGTGACGGCAAAGATATGCTGATCTCCTATATTTACGACGAACAAACCGGATGGCTGATTTGCAACGAAAAACCTTACGATATTGTGATGGCGCAAAGCACGCAAATCAAGATGAACAGCATCTGGATTATGGTGGCTGCTCTTGTCTTGGTCGTTGCTGTCGGATTTTATTTCTCAAGCGTCATTACGACGCCGCTTGTGCGGCTGATTTATTTGACTGAGCAGGCGGCAAAAGGAGATTTGACGGTCCACGTCGCGGTCAAGGACCAAAGCGAGGTCGGCAAGCTTGCCGCAAGCTTTAATGCGATGATTTTGAATTTGCGCCAGTTGATTCAGCAGGTGGAATCGGGCGCGATCAACGTGGCCGCATCGGCGGAGGAACTGACGGCCAGCGCAGCGCAAACAAGTTCGGCGGCCGAGCAAGTTGCTGCCGTGACGGAAGAGGTTGCGCATGCCACCGAACGGCAAATCCATAATTTGCAGGGGAGCGCCCAAGCAGTCGGAGAAGTGTCTTCCGGCATTCGCCAAATTGCAGCTAACGCCCAATCCGTATCCGCTGCGGTAACGATCGCCTCGGAGAAAACGGAGCAAGGCAACACGGCGGTTCAAACAGCGGTAGCGCAAATGAACTCCATAAGCGAAACAGTGAATCATCTGGCAGAGACGATTCAGGTGCTGCGCGAGCGCTCCGAAGAAATCGAACAGATCGTTGATGCGATTACCGGTATTGCTACGCAAACAAACCTGCTCGCTCTGAATGCCGGCATTGAGGCGGCCCGGGCCGGGGAGCACGGACGCGGTTTTGCGGTCGTGGCCAGCGAGGTGAAGAAACTTGCCGAGCAATCCGCCAACTCCGCCGGGCATATTACCGGTCTGATTCAACACATGCGAAGTGAAACGACCAAAGCGGTGCACTCTATGAATGCCGGCATTCGCGAAGTGGCCAGCGGTTTTGAAGCGGTAAATACCGCAGGTGACGCCTTCTTGCAAATCAGGCAATCGATCCATGAGGTCACGTCGCAAATTCAGGAGGTATCGGCATCGTCCCAGCAAATGTCGGACCATACACAGCAGGTCGTGCAGGCGTTTGATGTCATTAAGCAGGCTTCCGACCATACCGCATCCGGCGTGCAAAGCGCAGCCGCGGCAACCGAAGAACAATTGGCCACCATGGAGGAAATTACATCTTCGGCGAATTTGTTGTCCAAAATGGCGGACGAACTGCAGATGCTCATTAAAAGGTTCAAAATTTAATCCGTGTGTGCGTATTAAAAAACAGCGAGCTTCCCGCAAGGGGAGGCATCGCTGTTTTCGATTACTTGCGGCGTTTTTGTTTATGTAGCGCGGCTTTAGTCGCGTAAGCCGCACTTTTTGGCCAGTGTGGGCCAATGTGTCAGGAACATCCCTCTCCAGCGTTCCTCCGGTAAAATGCGCAACCAGTTGGCTATTTGATTCAGCTCCATCCGATTCAGTATTTCAATAACGCTTTCTTTGGTGCATACTTGATCATTTGCGGCGGTTAACAATGAGATCCCTCCCTAATTCCTTCTCAACCAACACAGTATATGCGGAAGACAGGCAAAAGTGACATTGCCGATTCTGAAAAATTTTTTTATCAATAATCCATAAAATTATAAATTAAACATTTTGTAAAGCCGGTGTTATAATTCTTTACAAGACAACTTAAGAAGAAAAGGATAACGAGTACGATGGATCTTGTTAACCGCTACATCGAGGAACACAAAGACATGTACATCGACTGGCTGCGCGAGTTTTGCAGGATACCCAGCGTTTCCACGCAAAATAGAGGCATACAGGAGGCGTCAACATGGCTTCAGTCGCTGTTTAAACAAATCGGCGGTACGGCTGATATTTTGGAAACGACAGGCCACCCCGTTGTGTACAGCGAATTTTTTAGCGGCGGAAAGAAAACGATTTCATTTTACAACCATTACGATGTCCAGCCTGAAGATCCGCTGGAGCAATGGGTTTGCGAGCCGTTTGCCGCCGAAATTCAAGAGGATAAGCTGATCTGCCGAGGCGCTGCCGATAATAAAGGGGCATTGATGGCCCGCATTTGCGCGATTCATGCGTATACCCAGGTATACGGGAGGCTGCCCTTGAATGTGAAGTTTATCGTCGAAGGCGAGGAAGAGCGGGGCAGCGTGAACTTGTCCGATTTTATTGAAAGTCATTCGGACAAGGTGAAGGCCGATCTGTGCATTTGGGAAAACGGTATCGTCAACCCGGACGGGAGCTTTGAGCTTAAGCTTGGCACCAAAGGCATTTTATATGTCGAATTGATTGCAAGTGGTGCGAACTCCGATCTTCACTCGCTGAATGGAGCGATTGTTGAAAATGCCGCTTGGCGGCTCGTATGGGCCTTAAATACATTAAAAGACCGCGACGAAAACGTATTGATCGGCGGTTTCTACGACCGGGTGGCTAATCTGTCCGATGCGGAGAGGAAAGCGCTGGAGAAGATGGCATATCCCGAGGCGGAGACACTTGAGCGATACGGTCTGGACCGGTTTCTGCTGAACCTGTCGGGCATAGCGCTGAAAGAAAAGCTGCTCTTCCAGCCGACGTGCACCATCTGCGGCATCGATTCGGGTTATATTGGGGAAGGCTCCAAGACGGTGCTGCCCTCCAAGGCGAGAGCGAAGATTGACTTCCGTCTCGTGCCGGATCAAGATCCTGAAGAGATCGTGAGGCTGCTGAGGGAACACTTGGACCGCAACGGCTTCGAAGATATCGAAATCCGGGCGCGCAAAGGCTCCAGGGCGGCAAAAACCGATCCCGGCCACCCGCTCGTGCAAAAAGTGATCCAAGCAGCCAAGAAGGTCAGCGGCAAAGAGCCGCAAATGGTGCTGATGAATCCCGGTTCGGGGCCGATGTATCAGCTGTGCCAGCAGTTTGGCATTCCCACGGTCGGTTTTGGCGTAGGCAACAGCGATTCGCGCAAACATGCGCCAAACGAAAACATTTTCATCAGCGATTATATGTATGGCATCAAGCTGGCTGCCATGGTTATCCATGAATTGGCATAACCGATTATGCAGCCCGTAAATTATAATATTTTTAGTACACGAAGGGGGAAACGTTTTGAAAAAAACACTATCAATTCTCGCATTATCACTTATGCTTGTCATCTCCGCCTGCAGTTCCTCGCAGCCTTCCGCCGGAGGGAGCGCAACGGGCGCAGCCGAACCCAAAGACCTTATAGTCGCATTTGGTTCCGAGCCGGTTACGCTTGATCCGCAAGACACCAGCGACGGCATCTCCAACAATGCCAATGAGCTTATCTTTGACAAGCTGGTCACCTTGGACAAAGACAACAAAATTGTTCCTCAGTTAGCCAAAGAATGGGAAATTTCTCCTGACGGCAAAAAAATTACGTTTAAGCTCCGCGAAGGCGTTAAGTTCACGGACGGCACTCCGGTGAACGCGGAAGCGGTTAAATATACGTTTGATCGTGTCATCAATAAAGACAACAAGCTGAACCGTTACTCGCTGTATGCCGAGTTTATCGACAAGGTGAATGCGGACAGCGAATACCAAGTCAGCTTTGATCTGAAATTCCCGTTTGGTCCGGCGCTGATTTCCTTCGCCCACACGAACGGCGGTATCCACAGCATGAAAAACCTGAAGGAAAAAGGCAAGGACGTCGGCAAATCGCCGGTAGGTTCCGGTCCATATAAAATGAAGGAATGGGTGCCGGGCAACAAACTCGTATTCGAAGCAAACAACGATTATTGGGGCGACAAGCCGAAATCGAAAACAATTACGTTTAAACCGGTGCCGGAAAACTCCGCCCGTTCGATCATGCTGGAAACCGGCGAAGCCGACATTATCGTTCCTGTAGTAACCACCGACGTGGATCGTCTGAAATCAAACGACAAAGTCAAAGTGCTTGTTGAACCAAGCTCACGCAACCTGTACATGTCCATTAACACGACCAGAGCGCCGTTCGATAATCCCAAAGCGCGTCAAGCGCTTAACTATGCGGTAGATAAAGAAACGATCGTGAAAAAAATCATGTCCGGCCAAGCAAAAGTGGCGGAAGCGGCAGTGGGCGAACTGGTATGGGGTTTCTCCTCCGTTGGAGCATATCCGTACGATCCGGAAAAAGCAAAGCAATTGCTTGCTGAAGCAGGCGTACAGCCGGGCACAACAATCAAATTGTGGACTCCGGACGGACGTTACCTGATGGACCGTCAAATTGCTGAGTTTATCCAAGGAAACTTGCAAGCCGTAGGACTGAAAGTGGAATTCCGCAAATGGGAGTTCGGCGCGTTCCAGGAAGCGACCCGCGATCCGAAAGCCGAGTTCAACCTTGCGTTAAACAGCTGGGGCGCATCGACCAACGATGCGGACTGGGGTTTGAGACCGATCCTGATGACCAAAGGCGCAAGCAACTATTCGAAACTGGCCAATCCGGAGATTGACGCTCTCATCGACAAAGGCATGAAATCTGCCAATGCCGACGAACGCAAGAAGGTTTACGTCGATGCGCTGAAATTGATCAAAGATCAAGCTCCATGGATTTTCCTGCTTGACTATAAGCAAACGACAGGTTACCGCAGCAATCTCGAGAATGTGTACAGCTGGAATAACGAACGTCTGATTTTGCGTGATGTCGTAAAAAAATAAGTTTGTCCGATGAAATACCACTGTGAAATTTATACATGAACAAGGCTATTGCGGGAAAGGGATGGCATTCCACCGCTCGTGAAAACCGTGTTTTCTTGAATTTACCTTGCGGTAAAAACACGGTTTTCAAGGCGGACGTAAACTTTGCATGCCATTCCCTTGCCCTCCATACGCTGCATGAATAAATATTCAGAATGAATTCATCGAACAAACTTATGAAAAGAAGTAAGAGGGAGGCGATGGCCCTCCCTCTTCCTAATTATGAAGACTTTGAAAAGGAGGAGCTTGGTTGTTCAGCTATATTATAAAACGAATTCTACAGATGATTCCGACCTTGATTGGCGTATCCATACTTGTGTTTATTTTGATCCATTCCGTGCCCGGCGACCCGGCCCGGATGATTGCCGGTAACGAAGCAAGCGACCAGGACGTGGAGCTTGTCCGCGAGCGGCTTGGCCTGAACGATCCGCTGTATGTCCAGTACGGCAAATACATCGGACAACTGCTGCAAGGCGATCTGGGGACGTCGATGCGTTCCAACCGGCCGGTGATGACGGAGATCATGACCCGTTTTCCGACTACGCTCACCTTGACGGTCATGGCGATTGTCATCATGGTTGTCGTCGGATTAATGGCCGGCATATTTTCCGCTACCAAACCCAACAGTTTACGGGATAACGCCACGATGCTGTTTTCGCTGTTTGGCATATCGATGCCGGTATTTTGGCTCGGATTGATGCTGATCTTGATTTTCTCCTTTTATTTACGCATCTTGCCTTCCGGCGGCTCGGACAGCTTCAAATATTTCATCCTTCCGGCATTTGCGATCGGGCTTTCCTCTTCGGCGATTCTCGCCCGTTTGACCCGTTCCTCGGTGCTTGAAATCATTCATCAAGATTTTGTGCGCACGGCTCGCGCCAAAGGTGTGAAAGAAAAGTTTGTCATATACAAACATACGCTGAAAAACGCATTAATTCCGATCATCACGATCATCGGCCTCGAATTCGGACATTTGCTGGGCGGAGCGGTGCTGGCGGAAACGGTGTTTTCCATGAACGGTATCGGACGCTATGTCATCCAATCGATACAATTCCGCGATTATCCCGCGATTCAAGGCACCGTGCTGTTTATCGCCGCCATATTTGTTGTCGTCAATTTGATCGTCGATTTATGCTACAGCTTGGTAGACCCCCGGGTACGATACGATTAATTCATCCGGTTGTACAAAGAAAGGAGCAAGCTCATGAGTCAGACAGCCACTGCGGCCGCGCCTGCCGAAAACAGCGGAAACGAGCGGACTTATAAGCCGCGCACGCCGCTGCAAATGATGGTGAGCCGGTTTAAAAAAAATAAGCGGGCGATGGTCGGATTATGGATGGTAGCGATATTTATTATCGTAGCCCTGTTGGCGCGTTGGATTGCGCCATACGACCCGTTTGCGCAAAATATGCAAATCATGCTGGAATCCCCGTCATGGAGTCACCCGTTTGGCACGGACGAGTTCGGCCGCGACATTCTTTCGCGTATCATCTACGGCGCGCAAATCTCCTTGATGATCGGCATCGTCGGCGTCATTATCTCCGTTGTTGTCGGAATGGCCTTAGGTACGATTTCCGGTTATTACGGCGGCAAAGCCGATGCGCTGATTATGCGGATTATGGATATTTTCATGGCGTTTCCGAGCTTTTTGCTCGCGCTGGCGATTGTCAGCGTGCTTGGCCCCAGCATGATTAACGTGATGATTGCGATCGGGATCTTTTCGGTGCCGACGTTTGCGCGGATTTCGCGAAGTTCGGTCATTTCCGTGAAAAACAAGGAGTACATCGAAGCGTCCAAAGCGATGGGAGCGAGCGATGCGTCAATTATTTTCAAACACGTGATCCCTAACAGCATCGCCCCGATTATCGTGCTTTCCACGCTGCGGATCGCTACGGCGATTTTGACCGCATCGGGACTCAGTTTCCTTGGCATGGGAGCGCAGCCTCCGACACCGGAGTGGGGCGCGATGCTCAGCACGGGCCGGGAATATTTGCGGACGGCCCCGCATGTCAGCACGATACCCGGGCTGGCCATCATGTTTATGGTGCTTGCTTTTAATATGTTGGGGGACGGCTTGCGCGACGCACTTGACCCCAAGATGAAACTATAACTTTCGGCTTACGAAGTGAGTTTTGCTCTGCAAAACTCGGATTAGGCTTACGAAGTGAACTTTGCTATCGCAAAGTTCTTAGGAGGCGCCCCCCATGACAAATCAATTAAAAAACAAACTGCTCGAAATTAAAGGGCTCAAAACCTATTTTTATTCCGACGAAGGCGTCGTTCCCGCTGTGGACGGGGTTGATATCACCATCCGCGAAGGAGAGACGGTCGGCATAGTCGGCGAGTCGGGCTGCGGCAAAAGCGTGACATCGCTGACGACGATGCGGCTTACTCCGGGGAAAGTGGTCGAAGGTTCGATCCATTTTGACGGAAAAGACATTTTGGCGCTTACGGATGACGAGATGCGCAGCATTCGCGGCAACGACATGGCGATGATTTTTCAGGAGCCGATGACTTCGCTTAATCCGGTATTTACGATCGGAGAGCAGATCGGCGAAGCGACACGCATTCATTTTGGCTATAACAAACCGAAAGCGAAGTCGCATGCGGTGGAGATGCTGAAGTTGGTCGGTATTCCGAGACCGGAGCATATTGTCGACGAATATCCGCATCAGCTGTCCGGCGGCATGCGTCAGCGGGTGATGATCGCCATGGCGATGGCTTGCGAGCCAAAGCTGCTGATTGCCGACGAACCGACAACAGCGCTGGATGTCACCATTCAAGCGCAAATCCTGGACTTGATGAGGAAGCTGCGCGCCGAGAAAAATACCGCAATCATGCTGATTACCCACGATTTGGGCGTCGTTGCGGAAATGTGCGACCGCGTGATCGTGATGTATGGCGGCAAAGTGGTGGAGGAAAGCGATGTCGTGACGATTTTTACGAATCCGAAACATCCCTATACGCAAGGTTTGATGAAGTCGATTCCGTCGCTCGAAGTCGAAGAGCGAAGGCTGTATTCGATTAAAGGCAATGTGCCGATTCCCGGCAGTCTGCGCGATGGCTGCACATTTGCGCCGCGCTGCGAATTCGCCATGGAAAACTGCCGCAAAGACGCGCCGCAGCTGATGGAAATCGAACCCGGGCATGTAAGCCGCTGCTGGCTCCATACGCCCTAAGCCGGAAGGAGATGCAAAGTGAATCAACCGCTTATCGAAGTAAAGAATCTTAAAAAATATTATCCGATCAAAAAAGGCATTCTGAGCCGCACGGTCGGCCACGTGAAAGCGGTCGACGGCCTCGATTTTACGATTTACAAGGGCGAAACCCTCGGTTTAGTCGGCGAAAGCGGCTGCGGCAAATCGACAACCGGGCGCACGCTTCTTCAATTGTTGAAGCCCACTGACGGCGAAGTGCTGTATGAAGGCAAAAATCTGGTCGGCATGGATGCCGGGCAGCTGCGGAAGCTGCGCAAAGATTTGCAGATGGTGTTTCAGGATCCGTACGCTTCTTTGGATCCGCGACTGACGGTAGGCGACATTATCGCCGAACCGCTGAACATTCATGGCATCGCCAGCGGCAAAGAGCGGGACAAGCGGGTGGAACAACTGCTTGAGGTCGTTGGCTTGAGCGGCTACCATGCCAAGCGGTACGCCCACGAATTCAGCGGCGGCCAGCGGCAGCGGATCGGCATCGCCCGGGCGCTCGCGCTGAATCCGAAGCTGATTGTCGCCGACGAGCCGGTATCGGCGCTTGACGTGTCGATCCAGTCCCAGGTGATTAACTTAATGCAGGATTTGCAGGACCAATTCCAGTTGACGTATTTGTTCATCGCTCACGATCTCAGCGTCGTTAAACATATCAGCGACCGGATCGGCGTTATGTATTTGGGCCGCATTGTTGAATTGGCCGACAAACGCGAGTTGTTCAGCTCGTCGAAGCATCCGTACACAAAAGCGCTGCTTTCCGCGGTACCGATTGCCGACCCGCTTGTGAAGAAGGAACGAATTGTGCTGCAGGGCGATGTGCCAAGTCCTGCGAACCCGCCTTCAGGTTGTACATTTCATCCGCGCTGCAGCGAATGTATGGCCATTTGCCGCACGGAAAGACCCGTATTAAAAGAAGTGAACGGCCAGCTTGTGGCCTGCCATCTATATAATTAAAGATTGCTTTTGGCGGAGGGAACCGGATTGAACCAAACCAAATTAAATATATACGCTTCAGTGGACAACATGAGGCAGATGATTATCGACGTCAATGATTTTATTCACGACCATCCGGAGCTGGGGAACAATGAATTTCAAGCCGTGGAACTGCTTACCCGTACGCTCGCGGAACATCAATTTACGGTGGAAAAAGGCGTCGCCGGTCTGGAGACGGCATTTATAGCGACGTATAAAAATAAAGAAGGCGGCCCCGTTATCGGCTTATTGTGCGAATACGACGCACTAGAGGGGCTTGGCCACGGCTGCGGCCACAATCTGCAGGCCGCATCGATTACCGGGGCGGCAATCGCGCTGTCGCAAAACTTGGGCGATCTGCCCGTGGAAATCGTCGTATACGGCACTCCGGCCGAAGAGACGACCAGCGGCAAGCTGCCGATGATCAGGCACGGCTTGTTCGACCGGCTGGATGTCGCGCTGATGATGCATGGCGGCGACCGCACCACGGTGGACGGCAAATCGCTGGCGATGAATTTGATCGATTTTGTATTCGAAGGCAAAGCCGCACACGCCGCCGTAGCTCCGGAGAAAGGCATCAGCGCGCTGGACGGGGTGCTGATGACCTTTAACGCAATCGAATATTTGCGCGAACATGTAAGACCCGATGTAAAAATGCACGGCGTCATCACCAATGGAGGCACCGCCGCCAACATCGTTCCCGACTTGGCTGTTGCGCAGTTTTATGTGCGCGCGGCGGACCGCCCGTATCTCGATACCGTGCTCGAACGCGTCTACAATGCGGCGCGAGGCGCAGCGCTGGCTACCGGCTCGAAGCTGACGATCCGGCAGGTGAAGCAATGCGAGAACAAAGTCAACGTCGACACGCTGAACAAGCTGCTGCTCGACAATGCCAGACAAGCGGGCATCGAACATATTTCACCGCCGCGTTCCAGCACCGGCTCCACCGATTTCGGCAACGTGACCTACATCGTTCCGGGCGCATGTCTGCGTGTCGCTTTTGTGCCGTTTGGCACATCCAGCCATTCGACCGAATGGGTCGCGGCCGGGGTCAGCGAAAGCGGTCATCATGCGGTCATTGCGGCCGCTAAATCGATTGCCGCAGCGGCGTATGATCTGATTGCCGACCCGAACCTGCTGGCGGAAATCAGGCAAGAATTTCAGAACGCCAAAGCCGCGTTTCAAGCAAATTTATAAGCCATTTTTTAAGAGGCAGCCGATCCGGCTGTCTCTCTTTTTTTGCGATTTAAGCACCTTTTACTCAAAGATCGATCCGGTTGCTGTGTTGATCGTTTGCATCATTGTTTAGTGTTTGTTTAGACGTGGCTAGTAAAATAAACGGGAAGTTTGTCCAATGAGGGCGGATGCGTTTTTATAATGAACGTCCTTTTGGCGCTATCGATAAAGAGAAGGAGACTTCGAAGAGACATGAGGAACAAAGCTTGGCGGCGTATGTTGGCGGCGTTGATGCTGCTTCTTAACTTGTCGGGTTGGTATGAACAGGGGGCGGTACATGCGGCACCCTCGTTTGCGGGCGGAACGGGATTGCCGGAGGATCCTTATCTGATTGCAAATGCAAGCCAACTTAATCACGTTCGGGATTATTTGGACAAAAGTTTCAAGTTGACGGCAGATATTGATTTGACTATTTATTCGGCCGGCAACGGTTGGCAGCCGATCGGTGACGGTGCGACTGTAACAAACAGATTTACCGGCACCATGGACGGAAATGGCTTCAAGATTACAAATTTAAAAATCAATAGGACCAATCAGTTTTATTTGAGCTTATTCGGAGTTGTGGAAGGCGCTCATATTACGAATATGCGGCTGGAAGGGGTGGATATTGCCGGATCAGGAGGCAACTATGCAGGCGGATTGGCCGGTATCGTCCTTTCGGGAACGATTGAGCAAACCTATGTCACAGGGCGGGTTGCTTTGATTAGCGACCCTTCTAACAATGCAGGCCAGAGTGTTGGCGGCCTGGTTGGTGAGAATTACGGCGTCATTAAAAACAGCTACTCCACTGTAGAGGTCTCAGGCTGGACGACGGTGGGCGGTTTGGTCGGCTATCATACAGGCACCATCGAAAACAGCTATGCCGCAGCACTTGTGACCGGAGACGGCATAGGCGGCTTGGTTGCCTCTAACAACGGCGGCACCATTACGAGCAGCTACTATGACAAGGAGACGGCAGGTATACCTGATGAAGAAGACTGGTGGGAGCTCGGCAAATCCAGAGCGGATATGAAAGATCAAGTTACGTATTCCGGTTGGGATTTTACGGCGATTTGGGGGATCAATCCTGCGTTTAACGGCGGATATCCGTTTTTTCCGACGAACAGTTCCATTACTCCCACAAGTGCAAGTTTTGACAAATATACGGCAGCTGCGGATTATGCGGATGTGGCTGTCACGCTGAGTTCCAACGGAAATACGTTAAGCAGCATCAAAAACGGCGGCGCCGCGCTTGTAGCGGGAACGGACTATACCGTCTCCGGGAATACGGCAACGATCAAGAAGTCATACCTGTCGGCGCAGCCGGAAGGGACGGTGAATTTGATCTTTGCTTTCAGTTGGGGCACCCCGCAGACGTTGGCTATTACGGTGAACGACACGTCGCCGCCAAACAGCACGATGAGTCCGACAAGCGCGAACTTTGATAAAAACGTAACATCGGCGGTTTATGCGGACGTCACGGTGGCATTGTCGCTGAACGGAAACACGCTCAGCAGCATTACAAACGGAGGTGCGGCGCTGGTATTAGGAACCGATTATGAAATGGCCGGCAATACCGTAACGGTCAAAAAAACGTACTTATCCGCGCTGCCTCTCGGAACAACGACATTGACGTTTCATTTCAACAACGGCTTGCCGCAGATGCTTGCGGTTGATGCGAGCGATACGACTCCTGTTCCTCCAGGTCCGCCCGCTCTGCAATCCGCTGCAGCCGGGGATAAGGAAGTAACGCTTCATTGGAGTCCGGTCATGGGTTCGACGGGTTACCATATTTATCAAAGCGTCACTTCAGGTACTTATGGAACGGAAACGGCCAGTGTGTCAAGCGACGTTTACACTTATACGGCGGCGGGATTGACGAACGGAACGACATATTATTTTGTCGTGAAGGCATTAAATGTGAGCGGAGAAGGTGCAGCCTCCAACCAGCTCAGCGCCACGCCAAAAGGCGTTCCGGCAGCTCCGACGCAGGTTGCCGCCGTTGCCGGAATCCGCCAAGCGACAGTCAGTTTTACCGTCCCGGCGGATAACGGGGGAAGCGATATTACCGGTTACGAAGTTACGGCTTCGCCGGGCGATATCGTAGCGGCAGGCAATGAAAGTCCGATTACGGTAACGGGATTGGCCGGCGGCACCTCTTATACGTTTACGGTAAAAGCAATCAATGGAATCGGCGGCAGCGAATCTTCCGTCATCTCCAACGCCGTTGTGCCGTGGATTCCGTCCAGCAGCAGCGGCGGCAGTGCGCCATCTTCACCGGCAGCGTCCGCCCCAAGCACGCCTGAGGCGGCAAACACCGGGGTTGACGTGCTTGTTAACGGTAAGGCGGAAAACGCCGGCACAGCAACCGTCTCGCAGGTAAACAACCGGTCGGTTACGACCGTGCATCTTGATGCCGATCTGCTTGCCGCCAAACTTGCGGCAGAAGGTCCGAAGTCGATCATCACGATTCCGGTTCGCACTGCGTCTGACGTCGTTATCGGGGAATTGGACGGTCAAATGGTCAAAAACATGGAACAGCTGCAGGCGGTTCTGGAGCTCAAATCGGACAAAAACGTGTACAAGCTGTCCGCCTTGCAAATGAATATTGACGCGATATCGGGGCAGCTGGGCGGCGCGGTAAATCTGCAAGATATCAAAATACAGCTGGAAATCGCAAGACCTGCGGCCGATACGGCGACCATCATGGAGAACGCGGCAAACAAGGGCAATTTTACCATTGTCGCCCCTCCGGTTAACTTTACCGTAAGAGCTATTTATGGAGAGCGGACGATTGAAGTATCCAAGTTTAACATTTATGTGGAGCGTCTCATCGCCATCCCGGAAGGCGTCGATCCGAATAAAATAACGACAGGCGTTGTGGCTGATCCGGACGGAATGGTTCGCCACGTGCCGACAAAGATCATTGTGATCGACGGCTTGTATTATGCGCAAATCAACAGCTTGACCAACAGCATGTATTCCGTCGTGTGGCATCCGCTCGAATTTGCCGACGTTGCGTACCATTGGGCGAAAAACGCGGTCAACGACATGGGCTCGCGTATGGTTGTTGACGGTACGGGCGGCGGCTTGTTCACCCCTGACAGGGAGATCACCCGCGCCGAGTTTGCGGCTATCGTCGTTCGGGGACTTGGACTTAAGCCCGAGAACGGCGCAGCGCAATTTTCGGACGTGAAGGCTTCGGACTGGTACGCCGATGCGGTTAACACGGCATACTCATACGGCTTGATCCATGGCTTTGGGGACGGTACATTCCGACCGCATGAGAATATTACCCGTGAACAGGCAATGCTGATCGTTGCGGAGGCGTTGAAAATAACCGGGTTGAAAGCGAAGCTCCCGGTCCAAGACGCAGACAGCACACTCCGTGTTTTTGCAGATCAAGCGGAAGCATCAGGTTGGGCGAGAAGCGGTGTTGCCGACAGCGTTCAAGCGGGCATCGTAACGGGAAGATCAACCGCCGGGCTTGCGCCGAAGGGGTACGTGACTAGGGCCGAGGTCGCGGCTATTATGCAGCGGCTTCTGCAAACATCGGGCCTGATATAGATCAGCTTTACATCAAGAGGAACCCTTGGCAAGCCAGAAGGCTTGTCGCCGGGGTTCCTTTTTTTCAATTGCGATGGCGGCCATAGATATAAATATGTGATGGAAGACCGGGTAAGGAAGGCTGCGGATTCCCTTTGTTCATGAACTCATGAGGTCATGTGCTTCCCCGCGGAATAGCAATATTTTATCGCACCTGCCTATGCACCGTCCGGTACGCCGGAATACAAATAAGTTGTATACATTTTTGTAAAAGGTGGTTAGCGGATTGAAAGAACACTCTGCCGTACAGCTGTACCTGGAGCTGCTGAAGAAAACGATTTTGCATGAAATTTGGATTCAGAACGAAACGGAGCGCAGCATGCGCCTCGAAGGATTGGATTGGCCGCAATTCGCCCACAGCATGATCGGCAGGTTCCGCATGGAAAACATTCAACACTGCTTGACGATCGCGCTGAAGGAAGGGATCGAAGGAGATTTTATTGAAACCGGCGTTTGGCGCGGAGGGGCCTGTATTTTTGCAAGGGGGGTGCTGAAAGCCTACGATGTGACCGACAGGAAGGTCTGGGTTGCCGATTCGTTCCAGGGATTGCCTGAATCGGATGTGGACAAATACCCGCTGGACGGAAGCGAGGTTCACACCTTGCATACATTCGATTATTTAAAAGTTTCGCTTGAGCAGGTCAAGGAAAACTTCAGAAGATACGGGCTGCTGGACGATCAAGTCGGCTTCATCAAGGGCTGGTTTGAGGATACGCTGCCGGTTGCGCCGGTCGAGAAGCTTGCCGTGCTGAGGTTGGACGGAGACATGTACGGTTCAACAATCGTCAGTTTGCGAAGCTTGTATCCGAAGCTGTCGCCCGGAGGATTTGTCATCATCGACGACTATAATATTCCAAACTGTGCGGCGGCCGTTGCCGACTACCGGAAGGAAATGGGGATCGAGGAGCCGATGCTGGCGATCGATAGAATCGGCGTTTATTGGCGAAAAGCAAAATCTTGACACAGCGGGATCGCTGCGCAGGCGGCTTGCCGGAGCAGGCACCACGGGACTTCGTGCTTCGCACGTGGGGGAAAGCGTGCATATTGAGCGAACTGGCTGCAGCCGGGAACAAGGCGCCGCCAGCGAGCAGTTGCCCTCGTGTCTCAAGGGCAGCCTGCTTGGGCGATCTCAAGCGGCTAATCCGCTTTGCTCAGCTCCAGCGATTCGATAAAGCTGACGAACTGTCTGACCAGATTCAGCTCCAGCGACGACTCCTTATAGATCAGCCACGTTTTCCGGGTCAGCGGTTCGCCGCTTCGGAAAAGCACCTTATGTTTAAAAAAGCGGTCCTGCGGCTGCAAGCAAAGCTCCGGCACAATGGAATAACCTAAACCGTAACTGACAAGCTGCTTGCAAATTTCGTAGTTGTTGACGTTGATCGTAATATGGGAGGGCACGTTATAGCGGTCCTTCCACCAGCCGTCGATCACCTCCATAAGCAAGGTGTCGGGTTTGTAGCCGAATTTGTTCACCGGCAGTGTGTTGGGCCGATAGTTAATGCGCGGCAAATGCGGCAAATCGTCGATATCGATTTCCTTATCCGAGATAATATAGAAGGGCTCCTCATTGATCAAATGCTTGCGGTCGACCCAGTTAAACGTTCCCCGGATAATGCCCACGTGGATGGCGTTGCTTTCTAGAGACTGGAAAATCTCCTGATTGATGCTTGTGTTTAAATAAATATGGACCTTCGGATTCATCTGCAAAAATTGCTGTAAAATCGGACCCATCCGATAATGGGTAAAATGCCCCGAAGCGGCGAGCCGCAGCGTTCCTTGCAGTTCGGTTTTTAAGTTGGTAATAAATTCCTTGAATCGCTGTTCTTCCTGCAGCGATTTTCTTGCGTAATCGACCAAATGCGTGCCTTCGGGAGTAAAACGGATGTTTTTGCCTTCCTTTTGCACAATATCGAATTGGAAATATTTTTCCAATTGACGTATTCGGTATGTTAACGCGGGTTGTGTGATATAGAGCCGTTCCGCCGCCTTGGACAGATTTTGCTCTTGAAATATGGTAAGCAATATTTCGCAATCCTTTTCGTCCATTGCGCCGCCCCTTGTCCGGAATGAATATATCTATTATATCGTCTGTGTCGGGGAAAAGGCAAAAAGACCAGTCTATGTAGAGCTGGTCTGAGGGTAGCGGTGTGGGGAGTATCGAATGGTGCGAGGGAAACCCGAT
The DNA here is from genome assembly GCF_004307995.1 of Paenibacillus thalictri. Taxonomy (GTDB): domain Bacteria; phylum Bacillota; class Bacilli; order Paenibacillales; family NBRC-103111; genus Paenibacillus_AF; species Paenibacillus_AF thalictri. The sequence continues at coordinate 53,743 of NZ_SIRE01000017.1, forward strand.
CTGCGGTATCGTTACGTGGCGTGCGTCGTCCGGCCGGGGGCAGTATGGGTTGAGGCTACATCTGCTCCCGCGTATGGAGTGCGGGTTCAGAAGGTGGCCGCGCCGTAATTCCGGTTGGCCCGCAACACCGTCCTGCGTCCGGGATGAGAGATCACCGACGGCCGCACCGTAATATTGCTTGGCCGCAAATGCGCTGCTTCAGAACGGACTGTGCGAGTGTGCCGGAGCGGGCTGATGGGGTTTGACCCATACGTCGTCCAAACCGCCGGACAACAGCCGCCGCTGTTGAGCGGGATCGAGCTCCGGGTAATCTTCGTATTGGTGCATCCCTCTCGATTCGGGACGCGCCAGCGCCGAAGCGTACATCCATCGCGCCGTCGCGGCCATGGCAGCCGCTTCGCGGTAACGGACGGTTTGCACTCCGGCTGCAGAGGCGCCTTCGCGCAGATTGGCCCATACGCCGTTTAAGCGGATCAACGATTCGCACAGCTTGTATTCGGTGCGGAAAAAATTGCGGTCGTAAGGCATCACCTCGTCCTGCACGGCGCGCACGAATTCCTGCGTTTTCGCGGATACAAGCGGCGAGGAGCTTGCTGCGGACGTTTGCGGTGTCGTGGACAGCCCCTTAAGGGAGCGGCCTAACACGGAGGCGCTGAGCCGCTTGGAATATGCGGCTGCCGCTTCTCCCGCAAACGACCCGGACGACATCGCCCATGCCGCGTTATGGCTGCCGCCTCCTGAAAAAGCGCCGGCGATAAATTCGCGTGTCGCCGCATCGCCGGCGGCGTACAAGCCCGGCACTGTCGTCGCACACGTTTCGTCGACGATATGAATGCCGCCCGTGCCGCGGACCGTGCCTTCCAGGCGGAGCGTAACCGGGAACCGGTCCTTGAACGGGTTGATGCCTAGCCGGTCAAACGCCAAGAACAGATTGGGCTGCGACTTGCGCAGCTGCGGCTGCAGCGCTTCGCCCGCATGATCGAAACGGCAGTAGATCGTATGGTCATTCAGCTTTTTGGCGATTGCCGATTGAATTTTGAAAATCCGTGCCGGCGTGATTTGTTGTTCGTCCGTATCCGTCCCTTCCACGACGGTTCCGTCTGCATAAGTATAAGTGCCGTATTGGAAAAAGGCGTTTTTCGTTACCGATGCGCTGGCGGCGCAAATGCCGTACGTATTGGAAAATTCCATTCCCGACATTTCCGCTCCGGCTTCGGCGGCCAGCAAATAACCGTCGCCGGTCAGCACGTTGCAGCCCAACGCCTTGCTCAGAAACGCGCAGCCACCGGTGGCGATGACGACGGCTCCGGCATGAACGGTCCGGGATTCGCCGCTCTCCAGAGAGACAAGCACCGCCCCTCCGACGCCGTGCTCGTCGGCAAGCAGCTCCACAGCCGGGAAATGATCCAATATTTTCACGCCGGCACGCTTGACGCGGGATCTCATCAGCCGCATATATTCAGGACCTTGCAGCGAATAACGGACATCTCCGTGCTGATCGAAGGTGAAAGGGTATTTCCAAGCTTCGAGTTTATGGCGGTTCAACGTCGCACGCTCCAGCATACGATCCAGCCAGCTGCGCTCGGACAAAAATCCGCCCAATACATGACGGTCGCGTATAGATGCTTCGTGAATCCGGACATCGCGGTTTGCCGCCCATACGTTGGTGCCGGAAGGGGCTGTGGCGCCGCTTGTGCCGCAGTAGCCCTTATCTGCGAGGATGACCCGCGCTCCGGCTTCGGCTGCGCTCACGGCGGCCCATGTGCCTGCCGGTCCACCGCCGAGTACCAATACATCCGCGTAGAGCGCCGGTCTAGTTGTTTGTGCTGCTGCCATATGGTTTCCTCCATCCGCCGGAATGGTAAAAAAAGACGCATTACCGCCAGCTGGCGGAAACACGTCTCCATCGGTATGGTCGACTTGTCTTATTTCACACTATTCGCATGGGATTATCTGTTTTTTTGAAAATAGTACATCCGGGAAAGGCCGTCTGTCAACGATTATTTTATCGATTGACGGAATAAAGCGATTGGTGTTACGATGCTTTTAATCCGATCGATACACTATGGATTATAACGATTTGTTGACCAGACAGCTGGAGACATGCGCACATTGGCCATGTCTCTTTTTTGTCGTAGAACGAGCAGTCAAGGAGGTGAGCAGTATGATCGAGATGGTGAGCGAATCCCGCTGCATTGGCTGCAATATGTGTGTAAAGGTGTGTCCGACGAATGTATTTGACCGCACCGAACGGGGAGTGCCTGTCATCTCCCGGCAGAGCGATTGCCAAACCTGCTTTATGTGCGAGTTATATTGTCCGGCGGACGCGCTTTATGTAGCTCCTCATGCAGAGGTAAATGTCGTTGTCGAAGAAGCGGAGCTGGCGCAGCGGAACCTGTTGGGACAATATCGGGAACGAGTAGGCTGGCGGATTTAAGCGGCTTCAGGCGCAGGCCGGTCGCTTTATCATACAACTTTACGGAAAGGGTGTTACATCGATGAGTACAACCTACGAGTCGTCTGTTCAAGTTTTGGAGCAAGTTTCAACTGAAGTAGAAGCGTTCCGCAGGCCGGATTACCCGGTCAGCCCGTTGTTTATCAATCGCTGGTCCCAGCGTGCGTATACGGACAAAGCCGTTGACGAAGAAACGCTGAATGCCGTATTGGAGGCGGGGCGTTGGGCGCCTTCGGCGAGCAATCTGCAGCCGTGGCGGTTTATCGTTGCAAAGACGCCTGAACAACGCGAGAAATTCGGGCAGTTTATTAACCCGAACAACCGTACGTGGGCGGATCATGCGCCGGTACTCATCTTGCTTGCATCAAATAAGTTGAGAGCGGACGGCGAGCTGAACGGAGCCCACGCATTCGACACGGGAGCGGCTTGGGCGTCCATCGCCTTGCAGGCGAAGCTGCTGGGCTTGTCGACACGCGCAATGGGCGGCTTTGACAGAGCCAAAGCTCGCGAGGTGCTGCAAGTCCCGGACGAGGTGGAGCTGCATGCGGTGGTTGCCCTCGGCTACCCCGGCGATAAGGAGCAGCTGCCGGAAGCGCTGCGCGAGCGCGAGCAGCCGAATGGTCGCCGTCCGCTGGCGGAAAGCGTGATCGAAGGATCGTTTTAGCAACCGCGCTCAAGCGTGTTGCGGCGTAAAAAAGAGCCGTCCGCCATCGTTATGGGGACGGCTTCTTCTTGTTTCCCGGGAACTTGCCGCTAAACTGAGGCGCAGCGATAATGGGGTGCGGCAAAGTCATTTTTTGGGGGTGGTGGGGACATTGCTGTCAGGTTAAGGTGCTGCTAAAACGTTTCGTACACGACGTACACTTTAACAGTTCTTGGGGGGGATTCATCCGTGCGTGCAGGCGGGTTCTCATAGCCGCCGCAATGTAACGGACTGAGCTGACGTTATTGGGCCGGATTTCGTCCGCTAGAAGTTGTAACGGACCTGAAAGACTCTATATGGCCAGACGGGCGCCCATTTGTACCATGTGCCGCCAAATAAAGTCTCCCACGTCCGTTACGCTGCAAAAAGCTACGTTTAGCGCAAATAAAGTCTTTGAAGTCCGTTAGCATCATGACGTTACCCGATAGACCGGAGCCGTCCGAATGTTTGCCGCCTGACAGCCGGCCAATAACAGCCTCCGGCATCAGGCAACTCCGCTTGCCTTACAACGCGGCTTTACGTTGTTTGCCGCTGCCGGTTTAGCGTTTCAGCCAAAAATGTCGAGGTGATTTCCAGCGCTTCCTCCAAAAACACGTTGGTGCCGGCAAACGGATGGGATATGCCAAACGAATGGTCGGCGCCATCGATCGTCACAAGTGTTATCTGTGGAGCCGCTTCGCGCAGCGCAGCGACACCTTCCACCAAACGTGCGGAATCGGCGCCCCCTTGCACGATGAGGACTGGGGTCTCTAGCTGCGCCAGCAGCCTGGGGGTATCAAACCGCTCCAGATTTTGCTGCAAATCCTCCAGCACTACGGGCGCGGGGGCGGCTCCTGCCGGCGGGTACGGATGAACGCCTCCGTTCCAGACGACGGCGGCCGCAAGGCCGGAATGCTCCGAGGCAAAAATAATGCTGCTTGCTCCCGCCCGGCTGTGCCCGAGCACCGCGATTCGCGACGTATCGGCTTGTTCGGCCAAAGGCAGCTTGCCGCCGATAAGCTCGGACAGCAGGGCGTTTACATCGTCCAGTTCCCTGGACAGCGTGCTTGCCTGCTGGACTGCCGCTTCGTCCGCTCCGTTGTTTTTGGCATGGATACGCGAGAAATCAATCCGGACCGTATAGTAGCCGCGTTCGGCGAACCAACGGGATACGTAGGGCCAGAAGGCCCAATCCTTATGCCCGCGGAAGCCATGGCTCAGCAGCAATACGGGTTTGGCGGTCCCGTCCAGAGTTGTTTCAAGCTCGCCGTTCAAGACCAGATTGTTCTCCAAAGCAATTTGAAACTGATCTTTCGTTACTGCAGCATGTGACATGGTTCATCTCTCCTATGCTCAAATTTCGCACAAAAAGGAGGCGTCCTGAAAAAGGAGCCTCCGTTTGTACGGTACCGCTATGAGTGTCTACATCCTATCAGCAATGAAAAAAAGTGTCAACGCCAAAAATAATCGTTGACATCCGCTCTTATGGGCTGTAATATGAGTGAAAATCATTTAATTCCTATTGATTAAGTTGGAATTAAAACTAAACATGGTCTACCGTACAAACGGAGACATTCCTGAACAACCGGGGGTGTCTCCGTTTTGTTTTTCTTATCACATCAGAGATTTAAAATTTCCAGCGAAGCTGAACAATCCTGATGGTGCAAGAAAAGCTTCCTTTCGGGCACGGATGTACTTCATCGAAAGTGCTTCGATCAGATGTTTTTCTTATGTAAATCATGCGGCGGGGGGATTAAGGGTTATGACGGAACCATTGTTGAAAATCAGGGGATTAAACAAAACGTTTCAAACGGGCAAAGGCGTCGTTCATGCGCTCGCCAACGTGTCCTTGAATGTGAAGGAAGGCGAGTTCATTACGGTCATCGGGCCAAGCGGCTGCGGCAAAAGCACACTGCTGAAGATCATCGCCGGGCTGGACACCAAATATTACGGCGAGGCGCTGCTCGGAGACGAATGGATCAAGGGGCCGGGGATCGATAAAGGGTTTATTTTTCAGGAACCGCGGTTGTTTCCGTGGCTGACGGTGGAAAAAAATATCGCTGCCGACTTATCGCTCAGAGATCCCGCGGTGCGGGCTAAGGTTAGCGAGCTGATCGAGCTGGTGCGGCTCACCGGCTTTGAAAAGTCGTATCCGCGTGAGCTTTCCGGCGGCATGGCCCAGCGCGTAGCGATTGCCCGGGCGCTGCTGCGCAATCCGAAGGTGCTGCTGCTCGACGAGCCGTTTGGGGCGCTTGACGCTTTTACAAGGTCGCACATGCAGGAGGTGCTGATCGACATCTGGCAAAAAAACAAAACAACGATGATTTTCGTCACTCACGATATCGACGAAGCGGTCTTTTTGGCCAACCGGATCGTCATCCTCAAGCCGCGGCCCGGTTCGATCCGCACCATCGTGCCGGTCGACCTGCCGTTTCCGCGCAAGAAGTCGACATCTTCCTTCCAGGAGCTGAGGTATAAGGTGCTCAGCGAATTCGAGAAAATCGAAGAATTGGAGCTGATCGACAGCTCGGGCATATAAAGGTCACTGCTCTCGGGCTGCCGGATAAGCCGAACGAAACAACAGACACAACTTCAGGGGCAGCGGAGTGCGATGGATTGGAAAATGGACAGCTTTTTCTTCGGAAAGCTTTAAGGGGGGAACATGTGATGAGCCAACAAGCGGAATTGATATCGGGCGGAGTTTCGAATTTGAATCCGGCGATATCCGCAGAAAAGCAGGGACGGCTAAATCAGCGTTTGAAAATTTTTGCGCTGGGGGCACTGCTGCCGGCGCTGCTGCTGATTGTGTGGCAGATTATGGGCGATGCGGGGTATATCTCCCCGCTGCTGTTTCCGACGCCCTTGCGTATCGGCGCAGCCGCTGTGACACTGGCGTCTTCGGGCGAGCTGCTGAGCAACTTGAAAATAAGCATCGTGCGGGTGGCGGCCGGTTTTGTGATCGGCGGCGGATTGGGGCTGGCCTTCGGAGTGTTCGTCGGGCTGTACCGCAAGACGGAAAAAGCGCTTGATCCTACGGTGCAAATGATTCGGATGGTGCCCCATCTGGCGATCGCGCCTTTGTTTATCTTATGGTTTGGCATCGGCGAAACGGCGAAAATACTGCTGATCGCCAAGGGAGCGTTTTTCCCGCTCTACATCAATACGTTTCTTGGCATCCGCAATGTCGACAACAAGCTGTTTGACGTGACGCGGGTGCTCGGCTACAGCAAGCTGAAAACGATCGTGCAGCTGGTGCTGCCGGCGGCGCTGCCGAACATTTTGCTGGGTGTAAGACTTTCGCTGGGCGTCGCTTGGCTTGGCTTGGTCGTAGCGGAAATAATGGGCTCGACAGCGGGGATCGGCTACCTGATGTCGGATGCGCGGCAGTTCTCCAAAACGCCGATTGTGTTTGTCGGCATCATCATCTTTGCGTTGTTCGGCAAGCTGACCGATTCCTTGGTGAGACTACTGGAAAGACGCTGGTTGAGCTGGCGCGACAGTTACAAGGGAAGCTAAACTTTACACGGCTTGGGGGGAAAAGTAATGAGCAATCAAGTGGAAGCACTGCAGCGTGCGGCCGGGCAGCCGGAGAAAGCGGAAGCTTCGCAGTTTGCGGTCAAGCTGAAAGAAAGATGGAGCACGGTATGGATCGGTGCGGCGCTGCCTGTCGTATTGCTTGCGGTATGGCAGCTGCTCGGAGAGCTGGGCGTCGTTTCGCCCGTATTCCTGCCGACGCCGGTTGAAATCGCCGGCAGCTTCGGACAATTGATCGCTACCGGGGAGCTGCAGGCGCATTTGGCCATCAGCCTGGAGCGGGCGGCGACCGGATTTTTGATCGGCGGCGTGTTTGGCCTGCTGACCGGATTTGTGGTCGGTTTCTCGCAGAAGGCCGAATATTTGATCGATCCTTCGATGCAGATGCTGCGTATGATCCCGCACCTTGCGGTCGCGCCGCTGATCATTTTATGGTTTGGATTCGGCGAGTCTTCGAAGGTGTTTATTATTGCGAGCGGCGCGTTTTTTCCGCTGTATATCAATACGTTTTTGGGCATCCGCAGCGTCGACAACAAGCTGTTCGACGTCGCCAGCGTGCTTGGCTTCAGCAAAACAAAGCAAATTTTCCGGCTCATCTTGCCTGCATCGCTGCCTCATATATTGCTCGGTTTGCGGTTGTCGGTGGCGATCTCCTGGCTTGGTCTGGTCGTTGCCGAATTGATCGGCTCGCAAGCGGGCGTCGGATTTTTGATTAATTTCGGAAAACAGACTTCAGGCACGGATTTGATTTTTGTCGGCGTGATTGTGTTTGCAGTGATCGGCATGGCGGTCGATTTGGTGTTCCGCTGGTTGGACACCAGACTGCTGGCATGGCGGGATCATTTTCAAGGATAAGCCGAAAAGGCGACTACAGAGAGGGGAAACAAAAGATGAAGATTATTCGCGGCAACAAAAAGACAAGATTTGCGGGATTGATGATTTTATTAGCGGTTGTACTGCTTATTCAAGCGTGCGGCTTGAAGGCGGGCGAGCGGACGGTGAGCGCGGGCAATGCGGCCAAACCGGAAACCGGCGCGGCTGCTGCGAAAGATGGCACTGCGGCGTCAGGGGGCAAAGGCACGGTACCCGCGGTGCTGAACTACGGCTATATCGGCACCAGCAAGCTGAATTTTCCCGGCGGCGCTGAGGGCTGGGGGCTCTATAAAGGCATTATTCAAGAGGAATTGAAAAAATACGGAATCACCGAAGTCAAACTGACCGCTTTCCCGAACGGTCCCGATTTGAGCGAATCGCTGATCAGCGGGCGTCTCGATTTTGGCAGCCTTGGCGATACGCCGGCGATGTTGTCCAGATCGACAGGAGCGAAAACTCGCCTGATCACGCAGGCTTCCACGAGCAGCATCGGGTATTTGATCGCCAAAAAGAACGGTCCGAAGACACTGGAGGATCTGAAAGGCAAAACAGTAGCGACGCAGAAAGGCTCCTTCCACCATCGTTATTTGGCCGGGCTGCTGAAGGAACAAAACATTAAAGACGTCAAAATCGTGCATATGCTGCGGGTCGATTCGGAAGCGGCGCTGGCACGGGGGGAAATCGACGCAATGACAAACACAGATGTGTTTGCGCTGGCGCAAATCGACCAAGGTTATACGCTGCTGGACGATGCCACGAAGCACCCGAATTTGCTGGGCACAAGCGCTACTGTAGTATCGGAGGAATATTTGAAGAAAAACGCCGACTTCCCGAAAATCTGGAATGAAGCGCGTCTCAAAGCTTTAAACGATCTGAAAACCAAGCCGGATGAATATTATGCATTCCTTGCTCAGCTTAACAACTCGACGCCGGAATTGATGAAAAAAGTACAGCCGATCAGCAATATTAAAGATGTGCCGTTTACGGACGAAGGGCTTAAGCTGATGGAAGGCACCAAGCAGTTTTTAGTGGAAGAAAAACTTGCCGAGAAAGATTTTGATCTGAAGCAGTGGGTTCTCAAATAATCTCAGCTAATGCTTACGAAGTAAGCTTTCTTAACAGAAAGCTTTAAGGAGGTAGTTATTGATGAGCACGGGACAACAACGATTGCGGTTGGATGCCGATGTGCTTGTTATCGGCGGAGGGCCCGCGGGTGCATGGGCAGCGTGGAGCGCCGCTTCACAGCAGGCGAAGGTCGTACTTGTCGATAAAGGTTATTTGGGTTCCAGCGGGGCTACTGCACCGGGAGGCACGAATTTATTGTATTTGCCTCCCGACAAAGAGCAGCGGGAAGCTGCGGTAGCAAAGCGTTATAAGGAAAGCGGATATTTGGCCGAACCGGATTGGATTCATCGTGTGCTGGATCAAGTATATGAAAGTTTGGTGCTGGTGGAATCGTGGGGGTATCCGTTCCGCCGAGACGAAAACGGGACGCCGCTGCGCGATCATCTGCAGGGTCCCGAATATATGAAGCTGATGCGGCGGCAGGTCAGCCGGGCCGGGGTGAAGATTCTCGATCAATCCCCGGCGCTGGAATTGCTTGCCGATGAGCACGGCGTCGGCGGAGCGCGCGGCATCTCGCGGCTTACCGGCCAGGAGTGGGAAGTGCGCGCGAATGCGGTTGTGATCGCCACAGGCGGCTGCGCTTTCCTCAGCAAGGGACTTGGCTGCAACGTGCTGACGGGAGAAGGGCTGCTTATGGCGGCCGAGCTTGGTGCTGAGCTTTCCGGTATGGAGTTCAGCCGGCAGTATGCGCCAAGTGCCGCATTTGGCACCGTAACCCGCGGCCGCTTGCTCAACTGGGCGACATACACCTCCGAGGATGGTACGGTGCTGCAAGCGGGAGGGCCGCGGGCCGGCGACTTTTTGCCGAACATGCTGAGCAAGGGGCCGGTGTACGCGGTGCTGAACCATGCCGATACGGAGGAAAAACGGCAAATACTGCGCAAGTCGCATGCGATCTTTTTTCTGCCGTATGACAGAGCCGGCATCGACCCGTTCACCGAACGGTTCCCGCTTACGCTCCGTTACGAAGGAACGGTGCGCGGCACCGGGGGCATCCGGCTGACAGGGGATGATTGCTCGACCACGGTGGGCGGATTGTATGCCGCCGGCGATGCGGCAACCCGCGAACGAGTGACGGGAGGCAAGTCGGGCGGCGGCGCCTTTAACGCGTCTTGGGCGATTTCCTCCGGCAGTTGGTCGGGCAAAGCGGCGGCGCGTTACGCGCTGTCGATCGGCCGCAACGCGGGCGACAGAAACTTGCAGCCGGCAGGCCGATACGGCTTAAACGAAGGGGCGCAAACCGCCGAACTGCTCGATACTCCGGCTATGGTCAAAGCGGTACAGCAGGAAGTGTTCCCGCTCGATATCAACTATTTCCGCAGCGAACCGGTGCTGCAAAAGTCGCTGGAGCGGCTTGACGCCATATGGTCCCGGCTCGACGGACGTATTGTACAAACCGTGCAGAACCGTGTGCGCACAAGGGAACTGTCGGCCATGGCGGCGACGGCGCGTTGGATGTATACAGCCGCGCTCGCGCGGAAGGAGACACGTGGCATGCATACGCTGAAGGAGTATCCGACGGCGGATTTGCAGCAGCAGCACCGCTTGATTGTGTCCGGCATCGAGCATATCCGGATCCGCCCGGAAGCGGTGCCTGCGCTAATGCAGCTGGAGGGGGTAAACTGACATGATCGAAGTGGTAAGTTCCAACCGCTGTGTAAACTGTTCACTTTGCGTGAAGGTATGCCCTACCAACGTATTTGATGCCGGCGAAGACGGCGTGCCGGTGATCGCACGCCAGGAGGATTGCCAGACCTGCTTTATTTGCGAGGCGTATTGCCCGGCCGACGCCCTGTACGTAGCGCCGTTTGCCGATACGCTGCAGCAGCTCGGCGAGGAGCAGCTGGCTGAGACGAATACGCTGGGTAGCTGGCGGGAAACGATCGGCTGGGGGCCCGGCAGAGTCAAGCTCGCCGAGATCGATACGACGCCGTTTATCGACCGCATTCTCCCTTCGCGGAGCTGAAAAAAATCCCCGCTTTCCCGCGACAACCGGGAGGAGCGGGGATTTTGCGTTCCGGGTGCGATTTTTTGTTGGAGCAGGTCCGAATCCCGAAGGCGTGTCTTGACGCCCGCAGATTCCAATCGCTGGTGCTGGTATGGCCCTGGGTTGGAATACGGCTACGGCAAGGGTTCGATCGCATAGTGCTCGGATACCGCCACAGTGTTCGAAGATAACATGATGCTCCCATATCACTGGATACTCCGAGCCGGTTCGTCTTATAATGGATATACATATTAACGGGTAGCAGCCGGATAAGGAGTTATGTGAGCTGTGCAAAAAGGAACGCTAGAACTCATAAGAAGGCTGAACCGCGATCTTGTGTTGGGCATCATTCGTGCGGGACAGCCGGTCAGCCGGGCTGAAATCGCCAGACGGCTCGGACTCAGCCGTTCCACCGTGTCCGCGATTGTGGACGAATTTATCGCCAAGCATTTTGTCGTGGAGAGCGGTCTTGGGGCATCAACCAAGGAAGGCGGCAGGAGGGCGATCGAACTTTCGTTTAACCCGGATTCGGGATACGGCGTCGGTATCGAGCTGCAGCGGGGCGGATTGAAGTTGTGCATCGCTAATTTGGACGGAGCCGTCTGTTTTCAGCAGACCGCCGTATCGACCGATAATTGCAGTGAAGCGGTGAGCCGGCATATTGCCGAAGCCGTTCGGCAAGCCGGATTGACGATGGAGCAACTGATCGCTGTTGGCGTCAGCGTGCCCGGTTTGACCGACAGCTTAAACGGAATCATCGTCGATTCCCCAGTGCTTGGCTGGAAGGGCATTGCTTTTGCAGCCGAGCTCGAGTCGATGATCAACGTACCGGTTTTTCTGAACAATGACGTGAATTGCGCGGCTTTGGGCGAGCGCTGGCTCGGAGCGGTAAAGCAGATCGACGATTTCATCTATTTTTACATCGGGCATGGTGTAGGTATGGCTCTTGTCGCCGGCGGACAACTGGTGTATGGCAAAGATTACATGGCGGGCGAAATTGCTTATTTTGCGCAAACGGCTGATTTATCCGGACATATTCCTGTGAATCGGCTTGGAGACTTCGGGGTATATGAAAAAAAGGTGTCGATCTCCGGTTTAACGGGGCGCGGCGCCGGCGACACGTTGGAGGCGTTGTTTCAGGGGTTTGCCGAGGGGCGCGAGCCCAACGTCCGGGTTGTTAAGGAATTGATCGAAGATTTATCGCTGGGCATCGCCAATTCGGTCAGCCTGCTTAATCCCGAGAAGGTGATTATCGGCGGGGACACGGCTCCGTATATTGCGCCTTTTCTGAACGAACTGCAATGCAATGTTTCGCAGCTGACGCCCATTCGAACCGGTATTGAGTTGTCGCAGTTGGGCACCTGCGCATCGGTATTAGGCGCAATTGCCTACGGTCTGGAACGGGTGAGGATGTAAGTTCCGCGGTTAGTGCCCGCTGGCAATGATCGGCGGGAAGCAAGATTTGATGCGGGATCGCTGAGCGCGCTCGCGAGGCGTTATCATTACATACTCGTCAACAAGCGTCTGTTTGCCGCAGCCTTCGGGTTTCGTCAAGCAGGCGCTTGTTTGTGCGGCCGGAAACGATACACGGCTCATCTTTGTCCATAACGAGCCCGTCCACCGCTAATGGGGATTCGTTTAAGAGTTGGCTTCGTTCTAGGGGATTTTGACATCAGGTACTTTGTTCTTGACGCGGAAAGGGTCCCATATTATAGTAAATTTAGTTAGTACGGACTTAGAACAAACTTGCTTTCAAGTTAAAGGAGGCTGGAAAGCTTGAGCGGCAGCGAAGTTGGCATAACGGCAGCGGAGAAACAATATGTAATGGGCGTCGATATCGGCGGCACCAAAATTTTATATGCGATTGCGGATGCTGAAGGGCAGATCGTTCATACACGGAAGGAGCAGACGACGGACGATTTTCACGTGATCGCGGAACAAACGGCGGCTTGTGCGGCCGAAGCGGGACTCCGTATGGAGAAGATTGCTGCTGTTGGCTTCGGTATTCCGGGAATCACGGATACCCGGGATGGGGTTGTGATCGAAGCGCCTGCTTTCGGTTGGAACCGATTTCCGTTTAAGGAGCAGATCGCCGTCCATGTACGTAAACCGGTCTTTATCAATAACGATGTCAATTGCGCCGCTTTGGGCGAGAAATGGATCGGAACAGCAAAAAACTGCGCCGATTTTGTATTTATCGCCATTGGCACCGGCGTAGGCAGCGCGATTGTAGCTAATGGGGCGCTTGTGCAGGGCAGCGGTTATATGGCCGGGGAAATCGGTTATTTTGTGACCGGCGAGGAGAGCGGCGACACACCGGTCAACCGGTTCGGTCAGTTCGGAACATTTGAGAAAAAAACGTCAGGGCTCGCCTTATCCGGCCATGGAATGACTTCGCGGCAGCTTTTTGAGCGGTATTTGCAAGGAGACAGCGGCGCCGCGGTTATTATTGACCGTTTTGTCTCGGATTTGGCGGCCGGTATCGCCAATGTGGTCAGCTTGCTGAATCCCGGCATGGTCGTCATCGGCGGCGGCGTGTCCGGCTCCATGCAGGCCGTGCTTGATCAGCTGCGCGCCAAGGTGGCCCGGTTGACGCCGGTGCCGGCCGAGATCGTTTTGTCTTCGCTTGGCGAGCAGGCCGGAGCGGTCGGCGCCGCCGCTTATGCATTGGAACAAGCTGAGCTGCTGAAGCGGACGCCGCGGCGGTAAGCCTTTTAGTGGTCGGCGCCGCCCGAACGGGTGATGCGGCGCCAGCAAGCGCACAGCGGCAGCAAGGATTGGTACACGGCGACAGCAGACATACAGCTGAAGCGGGAGCGGTACACGGCGCAAGCAGGCATACAGCAGCGCAAATATGCGGCTTGTATCGAGCATGCTCAGAAGCAAGCGTACAGCGGAAGCGAGCGTACGACGATGTGAGCTATACAATAGAAGCAACACTGACGCTGGCGTAAAAAGCAAATGCGGCCCAGGCAGCTTTGGTGTCTCACGCGGTTCACTGCACGCGGGATCCGGCGGCGCCGTCAAGTGTAACACGACATATAGAGCGGCTGTGGAATAAGAATCGTTTTAGAGTTCGATGCTTCAGGCAAGAGGAGGATGGTTATGGAAATAAAAGTATATTCCGACTATGACGCGATGTGCGCGGCGACGGCGAAACTTATTGCCGACCATGTCAGAGCCAATCCGGAGGCGTTGCTGTCGTTTGCCGCGGGCAGTTCGCCCTTAGGCGTGTTTGCCAAGCTGATAGAGGCTGCAAAGAGCGGGACGGTCAGCTTTGCGCGGTGCCGTTTTGTCAGCCTCGATGAATGGGCCGGTCTTGACGGCAGCGCGCAAGGAAGCTGCAGGCAGACGCTGGATGAACATTTCTTCAAACCGCTGGCGGTTCCCGAGCCGCATATCCGTTTTTTTGACGGCAAAGCCGGCAGCTACGAACGGGAATGCGAGGAAATGGATGCATATATCGCGGGCCACGGCGGGATCGGGCTTATTTTGCTGGGAGTCGGCATGAACGGGCATTTGGGTTTTAACGAGCCGGGAGCGAGTTTCGAAGCGTATTCGCACGTAAGCCGCTTGGATGAGACGACCAAACACGTATCCGTCAAATATTTTGGCGAGAGCTTGCCGCTGACACAAGGTATTACGCTGGGGATTCGCCATATGATGGAGGCGGATCAGGCCATTTTAATCGCTGACGGACTCAAGAAAGCGGATATTGTACACGAAGCGCTGAACGGCGAGGTGACGAACCGGGTTCCTGCAAGCATCCTGCAGCGGCATAACAACTGCGCGGTATACTTGGATGCCGGTGCGGCCTCGAAACTAAAGCCGCTTCCTAATTCACTTTGAAAGGTGCTGAATGGTTTTGAGACATAAATTTGCGGCTCAACTGTATACACTGCGAAACGAGCTGAAGCAAGATTTTTACGAAACGCTGCGCACGCTGAAAAAAATGGGCTGGCACGCTGTGCAGATCGACGGGCTGCACGGTTACCCGGCCGGCGAGATCGCCGCGGTGCTAAAAGAGACGGGGCTGCGCGCGGCAGGCATGCACATCGGGCTGGACCGGATGAACGGCGAGCTGGAGAAGGTGCTGGAGGAAGCGCGGCTGTTTGGTACGACGGATTTCTTCTGCCATTACCTTGAGGAGAATATGCAGCATGTGGAAGGGTACAAGCAAGCCAAACGTGAGCTGCTTGCCGTGGCGCGCAAAGTATCGCCGCTGGGCTTCCGGGTCGGTTACCATCACCACGATTTCGAATTTAAGACCGAAGTCGAAGGGAAAGCGGCGCTCGACTTTATTCTCGAGCCGGAGGACGGCCTGGCGCTGTATCCGGAGATCGACACCTATTGGGTCAAAATGGGCGGACGCGATCCGCTTGCTTATATGGAGCCGTTCGTAAACCGGATTCCGGTTCTCCATCTAAAAGATATGACCCGTGACGAACGCCGGTATTTTGCCGAGGTGGGTACGGGTTCGATCGATTTTGAGCCGATCTTGGCTTGGGGAGAGCGCAGCGGGGTGGAATGGTATGCGGTGGAGCAGGACTATTGCCCCGGCAGTCCGTTCGACAGCCTGGAGCTGAGCCTCACCAATTTGATCAAAATGTCTGAAAAGCTGGGTCTCTGACCGTTGGCGAGTTTGAAGCGAAATCGATAAATCGGCTATAAAGTCCGTTAAAATACGTATCCATTTTTCGAGCCGGCGCCTCTATAATAAAGGAGCGGTTACATAAGGGACATAACGGACAACATCAAAGGAGCCGGCGGCCATGAGACATGCCATCGAACATTTTACGAAATTGGGGAAAGGCGTTCTGATCGCTTCGCACAGGGGCGAGTGGAACAGGTTCTCCGAAAACTCGCTGCTTGCCATTCAAGCGGCGATCGACATCGGGGCTCACATTGTGGAAATCGATGTTCAGAAAACGAAAGACGGCGAATTGATTTTGATGCACGACCGCACGGTAAACCGCACGACCAACGGAGCAGGCAAAATTTCCGAGCTGATCTTATCCGAGATCAAGTCGTTGCGCCTGAAAAAAGGCGAAGGCGGGGACCGTGCGGAGCTGACGGACGAGCACATCCCGACTTTGCGGGAAGCGATGCTGCTTGCAAAAGATCGGATATTGGTCAATATCGATAAGGTGTGGCCGTTCAGAGACGAGGTATGGGACGTACTGATAGAAACCGGTACTGCTGAGCAGGCGATTTTCAAAGGTACTGCGGCGAATAGCGAAGTTGAGGTGTGGCTTAACGCCAAACAACCGCGCCCGGTCTATATGCACATCGTTTTGGACAAAAATATCGGCGATTTGGACGCCGTTATCGCCGGAGCCGCTCCGGATGCATACGAGTTGGTTTTCGCCGATATGGAGGAACCGTGTGTTTCCGAGGCGACATTTGCCAAAATCAAAGCAACGGGCAGGCGCATTTGGATCAATATGATGTTCAAGCAGTTTGCCGGCGGCTTGACGGACGAACCGTCCGGCTGGGACTGGTGCCTTGAGCATGGGGCAAGCGTGCTTTTGACCGATCGTTCCCGCGATCTGCTGGATTATACAAGCGGAGAGCCCGGCAGCTGCAAAAAGGCTGAAATCACGGCGGATAACAGCGTCAACGAGCTATAGCTAAAATAGCTGAAGTAGCTAAGGTAGGCGCTGGGCATAACAGTCCCCTAGCGGCAGCGGAAACAAGCAAGGAGATTGGCTCCGTAAAAGGGCCAATCTCCTGTTTTTTTATCGCGTGCGGCCTGAGTATTCTCTTTCAGCGGAGGGGCCGACTGCGAGCGCCTTGCGGCACAAGCCGCTCCGCTCCGTTCATGTAAGGTCTGAGCGCCGGAGGGATGTGAATGGCGCCGTCCTCCTCCTGATGGTTTTCCAGCAGCGGAATGAGTATCCGCGGCGATGCGACCGCCGTGTTGTTGAGCGTGTAGCAGTACACCGGCCTGCCGTCTTCGCCGCGGTAACGGAGCATGGCCCGGCGGGCTTGGAAGTCAAGCAAGCTTGACGACGAATGGGTTTCCCCGTAAGCGTTGCGGCTTGGCATCCATGTTTCGATATCGTATTGCTTATACGTTTTTTGCGACATATCGCCGGTGCAGACGGCCATAACCCGATACGGCAGCTCCAGCAGTTGAAGCAATTGTTCGGCGTTGCTTGTAATTTCCTGCAGCAATCGCTCGGCGAGCTCGGGATCGGCTTGGCATAACACAACTTGCTCGACCTTGGCGAACTGATGCACGCGGTATAAACCTTGTACGTCTCTGCCGCTTGATCCGACTTCGCTGCGGAAGCAGGTCGAGGCGGCGGCCAGCTTGACCGGCTGCGACAAATCCAACATCTCGCCGCCGAAGTATGATACCAGCGATGCCTCCGATGTGCCGACAAGCCACTTGTTTTCGCCTTCAAGCTTATAAGTCTGGTCTTCGCCAAGCGGGAAAAATCCCGCATTGGTCATCACATCGGAAGTGACCATCAGCGGCACTTCCAGCAGGGTGAAGCCCGCCTCCACGAGCAGATCGACGGCAAGCTGCTGTACGGCACGATGCAGCAAGACACCTGCGCCTCTGAGGAAATAGCTGCGTGTTCCGCCGGTCTTGACGCCGCGGGGAATATCGATCATCTGATGCAGCTCGCCAAGCGATACATGGTCCCGGTAGGCAAAATCGAATTCCCGCGGCGCTCCTACCTTACGGACTTCCACATTATCGGCATCCGAACGTCCGACGGGCGAATCCGGCGAAACAATATTCGGCATGCGCAGCAGCAAACGGTCCACCGTATGTTGTGTTTCCGACAGCTCCGTTTCAAGCAGCGTAAGGCGGTTGTTGATTTGCTTGACGTTATCTTTGAGTACGTCAGACAAGGCAGGGGTTTGAGCAACGCTATCACTGCCTTCCGGAGGTTCGTGATCGGGGCGTTCCTCCTTATGAGCCGTTTGCCACCGCTCCGCGGTTTGCGCACGTTCCTCGCGAACGAGTGCGGCCACCCGCTGCGACAGCGTATTGCGCTCCTGCCGCAGCAGCTCGACCTCGCGCAGCAGCTCCAATTTTTTTTGCTGCGCGGCGGCCAGCTCGGCTACCGATACGGCAATACCTTTCTGATTTGCGGCGGTTTGAACCGTCTCCTGATTGTCCAAAATCCATTTTACATCCAACATGCCGTCCAGCTCCTTTTATTTAAAAAAACACAAAAAGCGCCCTGTCCTTATGGGACGAGGAGCGCTTTTCTCGCGGTGCCACCCAATTTGACCGGACATCAGGTGATGTCCGATCCGCTTTGGTTCCGCGATAACGGGCGGGCCGTTTAACTTGAGGGAAAACCCTTTAACGAAAACGCCTCCGAGTTGGAATCTCATCAACGGCATGTTGGCTGTTTTATTTTTATGTAGTATACATGATCCGGCATGGACATTTCAAGGGCGCGATTTTTTTTCGGATTGTATTGACTTGCCAAACACCCATGATATAATCGCTCAAGGTGCGGTTAGCCGGCACCGTTTGAAAGGGGGAAACCATATGGCTAAAACGATTACCAATCCTAGTCCCAACCCACTGCCGCTAGGCGCGACAGTGTTTCCGATACTGTTTGCAATCAGTATGGTACATTTGCTCAACGACGCGATGCAGTCGACCGTTTCGGCGCTTTTTCCTATACTTAAGGACTCGCTTCATTTGAGTTATACCCAGGTCGGACTCATTGCTTTCGCCATGAACATCACCGCTTCGTTCCTACAGCCGATCGTTGGGCTCACAGCGGATTTGAAGCCGCGGCCATATATTTTGCCGCTGGGCGTTTGCTTTACGCTGGCCGGTGTTGTCGGTCTGGCGCTGGCGCCGAATTTTGCGCTCATTTTACTATCGGTGATCTGCATGGGGGTCGGCTCGGCGATTTTTCACCCGGAATCGTCACGGGTCGCTTATTTGGCCGCAGGCAGCCGGAGAGGGCTGGCGCAGTCGATCTTCCAGGTCGGCGGCAACATCGGCAGCTCGCTGGGGCCGATCATGACGGCGCTTATTTTTGTGCCGCTGGGCCAATTCGGCGTCATGTGGTTTACGATTGCCGCCGTGCTTGCGATCGGCATCCAATATTATGTGGCCGGCTGGTACAGCCGCAGACAGTCGCAGCCGCGTCCCGCCGCAAAAAAAACGGTGGCGCGCAGCGGCACGGGTTTGACGCAGACCAGAGTGGTCACGGCGGTCGTGCTGCTCGTATTTCTTACATTTTCCAAGCATGTTTATATGTCCAGCGTCACCAGCTATTATACGTTTTTCCTAATTGAAGATTACGGAATTTCGGTAGAGAAAGCGCAGCTGTTCCTGTTTGCTTTCCTGGTCGCGGCGGCGGCGGGCACGTTTTTTGGCGGACCGCTTGCGGACCGGTACGGGCGGAGGAACATTATCTGGCTGTCAATTTTGGGAACGGCGCCGTTTTCCATCCTGCTGCCTTATGCCAATCTGTTCTGGTCGGGTGTGCTGTGCGTATGCGCCGGGTTTGTGTTGTCTTCGGCATTTTCGATCATCGTTGTTTATGCCCAAGAGCTGCTTCCCGGCAAGGTCGGCTTGATTTCAGGTTTGTTTTTTGGTCTGGCGTTTGGTCTTGGCGGTCTCGGTTCGGCCGTGCTTGGTTCGATTGCGGATGCGACCAGCATTGCATTTATGATGAAATTGTGTTCCTATTTGCCGCTGCTCGGCGTACTTGCTATATTTTTGCCGAAAGACGAGCAGGTTAGAAACGCGGCGTAAGGAAAGAAAGGCGAGAAGTTATGAAATGGTTTAAAATTATGCTTTATTTATGTTCCATCGTATGCGCAAATATCATTACGTCGGCGACACAGCCGTTTCATTGGGGCATATTTATTATCCCGGCCGGCACGTTTATTATCGGCGCTACATTTATATTCCGCGATCTGGTGCAGCAAGCGATCGGCCGCAGACATACGTATCTCGTCATTTTGACTGCGCTGCTGTTGTCCGGTGTATCGTCTTATATACTGGGAGATACGTTGTGGATTACCGCAGCGAGTGCGGCGACGTTTGTTTTGTCGGAAACGGTGGATACGGAGGTATTTACCCGATTGCGCGCTTCTGTCGTCAAAAGGGTTATGGTCAGCGGACTTGCCGGAGGTACGGTGGATAGCGCCGTGTTCGTCATTATCGGCTTGTCGCCGCTTGGGGCCGGATTTTTGCCATGGGAAGCGGTGCCGATGGCGATTCTCGGGCAGATGCTGGTGAAGGGCATTCTGCAGCTGCTTGGGGCGGCCTGCATCAGCATGATGCATATGAAGTCGGAGCCGACAATCAGAGCGTAGGCATACTCTAGAGTCACTTGCTCAAAGGGAGACAATCCAATTGTGCAAGTTATGGAACCTAAAGTGGAATCAGCGTTTGTTGCGGAAAGCTGCCTTGCAGAAGGCGGCTTTCCGCTGTTTATGAGCAATCATGCCATGCGGGTAAGCCGAACTTGTATTATTGTTTCATCGCCAGCATCTGATACACCGGCCGCCCGTCGCCGGACAGGCTCCTCGCCCTGCACTGAAGCTGGGACGAACCGTCCCCGTCCAGGAAGATGCCGTCAACCAGGCCGCGGCCGCCCAGCCGCTCCATAATAGCCAAGCGGAAGTCGTAGACGGTGCTGGGCGTTGGCGTAACGACCATATACAGCCGCTGATTGCGGTCAAACACAAGGGCGGACCGCATCCGCTCTTCGTCGTACGCCGGCATTTCTTCGGAGATCATGTGGTTCTCCCAGCCATATTCGTCGCCTAACCCCATGCTGACCCCGCCTTGCGCCCAATAATGCTGTTTGTCCGTTACGGACAGTTCGCTTGCATCCGTAGCGACCTGCACGGTAAATCGCCGGGTCAGTTCGTCCCATACGAGCGTACCCCGCTTTAAGTCGGCGTTAACACCGGTATTGTACCAGCCTGAGCCGTAGTCGCCGGGTTCGCCTTTAAGCGGCCGGTCGTTAACGACGGCAATGCTGAGCAAAGCGCCTTCCCAAAAAAATCCGCCGTTGATGCCGTAAAAGGGTGTGTTGGTCACATTTTGCTCAATGGTTGTTAGCTGCACATTATCCGGCGCTGTCTCCAGCACGTGCAGTTCAATTCCGCTTGCCGAAATGTGTTTTTCGTAGGTGTATTGCCGGGGATGACTAAAACCGTCATACATCCAATAAGCTGCCGCCAGCAGGATAACGATACAAAAAACAATAGGACCGACCGCCCTCATGCGATGACTCTTGAAGCTCTGCACAATGGAAGCAGCAGGGCCGGACAAGCGGCGCATGTGCAAGCTGCCAAACAAAGCGGGTTTGGTGTTGTTATCGTTGCGTCCCGTTTCGTGATTCATCGTATTACGGCAGACCCTCCTCTCCTGGAACCTGTTATTTCCAGTGTAAATGAAAAAACTTTGAAAATAAACATTGACCATTGTAGATGTTATATATATAATTGCTATAGCAAACAAATCTTTGGGGTGATGTTTTTGAGTATCGACAATTCACTCGGGTTTATATTAAACCATGCGGGGCGCAAGCTGACCCAAATGCTTACGCTTCGGTACCAGCCTTACGATATGACGACGGAACAGTGGTCGGTGTTGAACAGGCTGGACGAGCAGGACGGGATTACCCAGAAAGAGCTTGCCATCCGCTCGGAAAAAGACCAGACGAATGTTACGCGGATTTTGGATCAACTGGAACGGAAAGGTTTGGCGGAGCGGAGACCCAATGTGTCGGATCGCAGATCGTTCCTGACTTATATTACGGACAAAGGCAGATCGCTAATCGGCGTGCTTACGCCTATTGAAAAGGAGGTTGTCGAAGCCGTCTTGGACGGACTGTCGGAAGAGCAGCGTATCGCTTTGCGTGACATGCTGGTTCACGTAACCAATCATGCGAACAACTACATCAAAGAATCGGGGAACCATCTTGACTAACACAGAGCAGAAGTTATGGAATCGCAATTTTGTTGCTGTTTGTTTCAGCAGCTTTTTTTTGTTTATGACCTTTTATATTTTGGCCGTAACACTGCCGATTTATGTCATGGATACACTGCAGGGAGGTAAACAGCAGATCGGCCTCGTGACCACCGTCTTTATTATAGCTGCGGTTATTTTCAGACCGCTTGCCGGGAAATGGCTGGACGATTTTGACAAGAAAAAAATCATTATCGTCTCGCTTGTTATTTTCATGTTATGCTCGGCTGCCTACACGCTTGTTCATAGCTTAAGCGCTTTGCTGCTGCTGCGCTTTATTCACGGCATCGGCTTCGGAATGGCCTCAACCGCAACGGGGGCAGTCGCTGTCGATCTTGTTCCCGACGAAAGAAAAGGGGAAGGTATCGGTTATTTCAGCTTGTTTATGAGCCTGGCGATGGTTATCGGGCCTACGGTGGGCCTGACGGTCATGGACCACTTCAGCTCCGGCGTGATGTTTATATTGTGCCTTGTGTTTGCATTAATCGCTTGTTTCCTTGGGGTCAGCTTAAACATTCCGAAAAAAAGCGGCATGCCCAAAACGCCAAGCGCCAAAGGCTGGAAAAGCCTGATCGAACCAGGGGCCGTACCGATTGCGCTTGCCGGCAGCATCCTGGCGTTTTCTTATGGAGCGATTACGACGTTTATATCCGTATATGCCAAAGATATGGGGATCGGGCCGATGGCCAGCTACTTTTTTATGGTGTTTGCCGCGATGATCGTAATTTCCAGACCGTTTACGGGAAAAATGTTTGACCGCAAAGGTCCCAATGTCCTGGTGTATCCGGGGATCCTGCTGTTCACCGCAGGTATGATTTTGCTCAGCCTTGCCCATACCTCGTCTGTGTTTTTGGCGGCCGGAGCGGTGATCGGACTGGGCTTCGGGGCGCTGCTGCCAAGCTTTCAGACGATTGCTGTGCAATCGTCGCCCGGTCATCGCAGGGGAGCGGCAACGGGCACTTATTTTACGCTGTTTGATTCCGGTTATGGGCTAGGCTCCTATATGCTGGGGATATTGGCCGCCAGAACCAACTACCATACGATGTATTTTATCGCCGCTCTTGTCGTTGCTTGTACGGCGATCTTATATTACAGTCTGCATCACCGAAAAACGTCAAAAAACAGCCAAGGCGTCACAACGGCTTAACGATTCCGCTATCGCGCAAGCGATCCGGCGTATGAAGGAAGGGGGAACCCTTCCTTTTTGGCATTCCCCGCAAAGTGTCTATATAAATTGAACGAAAGGTGTGGAAGCCGTTCCATTCCGAAAGGAATTGTCTTACCCGCTTCAAACATCTTGTCTTGAATTCCTTTTATTAATGGGCCTGCGGTTCGTAGGAATTCAAAGCCAAAACTCGCTGGCAAGACAATTTCCTTTCTCCATTTCACTCTATTCTTCCGGAACTTCTCTTGTTCAATTTATATAGGAGGTCGATCCGGAATTCTGTTAGTATGGCTAACGGATAAGGCTTAACGTCAATTCTATTTCTGTTCGATTTCATCTGAACCATATGAGATGGCGGCTTAATGGCAGCTTTGAAGACCATTCACATACGAATCGTCACGGCCCAACGAGGGACGGACAGGAGCGCGCTTATTTGGCAAAAAAGCCGAGGTTATCATTTTTAACGGACAGGCCCGCACTTATTTGCTCAAAAAGTCAAGGAAACCACAGGTGGTAGGCAAAATAAGGTCGCTGATGTCCGTCACATTTGGCAAACCCCCGATTTTGCTTAAATTGCGTCGCTCACGTCCGTTTAGAGGGGGCAGGCTGATCGCATATTGGGTTATGCACAATGAATGGACCCGGTCTCCGTGGTCCGTTGAAGCGAATTAGGCGTATCCGCCCATCAACTACCTGAAAGTAACGTTAGATCAGGATCGATCTACTAGCTTTGAAGCCGAGCCCCCGCTTTGCGAGGTTCAGTTGCATTCCTCCAGAAACGGCTTATGATTCCCCGATATGGCGCTCCATCAGCTGCCTCAGCTTGGCTTCCGTTGCGGTTTCCGGCGCCGGAGTGTAAATGCTGCAGCGCAAATCGGCGCTGCCGTGGACTTGCAAAGAAGTCAAGTGAAACTGCATTTTGCCGGCTTTGGCATGGCGAAACTCAATCAGCACCTCAGGGGCTGAACGGACCTCGCTTTGCTCCCATAAATGAGTGAACTCGGGGTGGTTGTCTTTCATTTCCTGCAAAAACCGCTCATACCAATCGTCTTCGACATATTGCCCGTAATAGGCGCGGAAAATAGCCAAGAAACCTTTGGCGAAATGCTCCCAATTGACAGCCAGCCTGCGGAATTCCTTTCGGGTAAACACTAAACCGATCATGTTGCGCTGCTCGGCAGGAATTTCTTTAAAATCCAGAAATACGTGGGCGGCGGCTTCGTTCCAGCCTACGATATGGCATCGCCGGTCGGAGATAATCGTGGGACACGAGTGAAGTTCTTGCAGTATTTTTTCCAATGAGGGGCTGATCTCAAGCGGTTCTTCGTGCTCAAGGCCGGCTACCGGGCTGGAGTCCAGCGCCAGAGCAAATAAATATTTGCGCTCGTCGACGGTCAGGCGCAGCGCCGCGGCTATACAATCAAGCACAGAAGCGGATACTTTGATATCCCTTCCTTGCTCAAGCCATGTATACCAGGTCGTGCTGACACCCGCCAGTTGAGCGACTTCTTCTCTTCGCAGTCCCGGTGTCCTTCTGCGGATTCCTGACGGCAAGCCAGCCGATTGCGGGAGAATTTTGGCGCGCTGCGTTTTTAAAAAAGCTGAGAGAGCTTGCAATCGGGCTTGACGGTTCATGGCGATCGTTCCTTTCTTGCCGGCTTATCGGGTCATAGTAGTAATTATACTATGATAAGCAGCAACTTGTAATAGGATAATAAGTGTGACACCATAGGAATAGATCGTTTGTCATGATACGAAGGAGGAATCCGTATGGAAAGAGTAGTGATTACCGGGATGGGAGCGATCTCCCCGCTCGGCAACGACGTGGATACGATGTGGACGCGGATGCTTCGGGGGGAATCGGGCATCTCGCTGATCGATACATTTGATACATCGCGGCACAAGGCCAAAATTGCCGGCCTCGTGAAGGACTTTGACGCGGAAGCCAGGTTCGGCCGCAAGGAAGCGAGAAAAATGGACCGTTTCTGCCAATTTGCGTTAGCCGCGGCAGAACAAGCTTTGGAAGATTCGGGATTACAGCTGGACCGTATCGACAAGGACCGTTTCGGCGTTTATGTAGGTTCCGGCATCGGCGGTATCCAAAGTTTGCTGGAGCAGCATTCCGTGCTGCTTGCACGCGGCGCGGAGAGGGTAAGCCCGGTGCTCGTTCCGATGATGATCTCCAATATGGCCGCGGCGCTGATCAGCATTCGTTACGGAGCGATGGGCCCGACGTTATCGCCGGTCACGGCATGCTCCATCGGAAACACGGCTATTGGCGAAGCCTTCCGTTTAATACGCGCCGGGGGAGCCGACGTTGTGATCGCCGGGGGGACCGAAGCCGCGATTACGGAAATCTCGCTGGCCAGCTTCGGCAATGCTACAGCGCTGTCGTGCCGCAACGATGAACCGGCCCAAGCAAGCCGTCCGTTTGACGCGGACCGGGACGGATTTGTCATGGCCGAAGGGGCAGGCATTCTGATCATCGAAGCTTATTCCCATGCGCAGCGCAGAAACGCGCCGATCTACGGTGAAGTGATCGGTTACGGCGCTTCTTCGGACGCTTATCATATGGTGGCGACACATCCGGAAGGCACCGGGGCGTACCTGGCGATGAAGCAAGCGCTGAACGAGGCCAGTCTTAAACCTTCGGATGTCGACGTCATTAGCGCCCATGCCACAAGCACGGAAATCGGGGACAGATCGGAAACCGCCGCGATCAAAAGACTGCTGGGCGACGCGGCCTACAGCACTCCGGTCACGGCCAATAAATCGATGACCGGCCATATGTTGGGCGCGGCCGGAGGAATCGAAGCGATTGCGCTGGCCAAAAGCTTGCAGCAAGGGGTAATACCGCCGACCATCAATCTGCTGCGGAGCGATCCGGCCTGCGATTTGGATTATGTGCCGAATACGGCACGCCAAGATCAACTGCAAGTTGGCATGTCCAACTCCTTCGGTTTTGGCGGACATAATGCCGTCATTGTATTGAGAAGCATCTAGTCGAATATTACAAATTTACCAGGATCGCCTTTTCGTGCCCCGTTTTGCGGCAATGAAGGCGATCTTTTTGCTATTGTCAGGCATATGATAGTGCATCTACATGTGACTGATAAATTATCCGGTAGGACGGGGGAACAAGATGCACCGTTTTTGGGAAAAAGTGATTAGGCCAATCATCATTGCGGCGCAGCCGAACGTCATTGTGGAAATCGGTTCGCTCACAGGGTTAAATACGTTCAAGCTGTTGGATTACAGCAAACATTGCGATGCGCAGTGCATCGTCATTGAGCCGATGCCGAGGTACGATGCGGAGCTGGCAAGCTTGCTGTACGGCAAGCATGTCCGTTTTATGAAACAATTCAGCCTGGATGCGCTGCCTGACGTGGAACGATGCGATCTGATGCTGATCGACGGCGACCATAACTGGTATACCGTGTACCATGAGCTCAAGCTTGTTGAGAATATGGCGGCAAAGTCGGGAAGTTTTCCGATCGTGCTGTTTCATGATACGGATTGGCCATACGGACGGAGGGATATGTACTACTTTCCCGAATCGATTCCGGAACAATACCGTAAACCTTACGCCCAAAAAGGGATGGAGCCAGGCAGATCGGAGCTGCTTGCAGCAGGCGGATTCAACGTGCCGGCCAATAATGCGCTTTACGAGAACGGAGCGCAAAACGGAGTGTTGACGGCCATTGAGGATTTTATGGGGGAAACGTCCTTTAAGCTGCACTTTCATAAATTACATTCAAACAACGGTCTTGGCATTCTTGTGCCGGATCATTCGCCGATCCGCAAGGTGCTGCCTTATATTTTGGCAACTTCCGGGTTGTAAACAAAACCTTGTCCTGCAATGAGGAATCGATGATAGAGGGGAGCAACGCAGGTGACATTAACGTCGATCATTATGTTAACCCGCAACAGGGTAGACTTGACTGCCCGCTGCGTGGAGAGTGTCATTCGCCATTCGCCGGAAGGCGAATACGAATTCATTTTTGTCGATAACGGTTCGACCGACGGAACCTTGTCTTATCTGGAAACCGTGCCGCAATCGAGGCTGATCGCCAACGTTGCCAATCAAGGGTTCGCGGCGGGTAATAACCAAGGTATGGCGGCGGCCAGAGGGACGCATATCCTGTTATTAAACAACGATACGATTGTGACCCCGGAATGGTTCAGCGGTTTGCACTCCTGTCTGGAAAGGGATCCGTCGATCGGTATCGCCGGTCCGGTCTCGGATAACGTCGCTCCGATTCAACGGATTCAAACGCCGCCGTTTCGTTCGATGGATGAATTAAACGCAACGGCTTATTTGTGCAGGGCGCAAAATAAAGGCGCCGGGTTTTATTCGCATAAGCTGATCGGATTTTGCATGTTGTTTCATCAAAGTCTGCTTGATAAGATCGGCGGATTTGACGAGCGGTTTTTTCCGGGTAATTACGAGGACGACGATTTCAGCATTCGCGCGCGGATTGCCGGCAAGCGGTTATGGGTCGCCCAAGACGTATTTATTCACCATGAAGGTCAAGGGACGTTCCGGTCGGACGGCGTAGATTACCGCTTATCCACGCTAGCCAACGCCGAAAAATTTCGGGAGAAATGGAACATCGGCTTATCCGCCTTCGAGATCAGCCAACATGGCTACAATCCTTCGGACATCGTGGCTCGCGAAAGCTTTTTTATTCCCGAACGTCATTACGAACCGCTGACGTCGCAGACATTGGCGCCGGACGGTCATTCTCCCATTTCTTCTTCCATCGGTATTTCTTTTTCGGAGTCCAATTCCAACACCGTCTGAAGTTTCATAAAAAGCAGCATTTCTTTAATAATTAAATCTTCGATCAGCCGTTCCACGCTTTTGTTGATTTGAACAATTTCATAAATCGAGGGGCATTGGTTTAATACATGCTGAATTTTCTCGCCTTCCGCATTTAAAATATGCGAAATGCCAATCTCCTCCATTGCAATGGAGGTCAGCAATAAATGGATCGCTTCCTCGCGGTTTAAGTGAATTTCGGGCGTAATGTTAGGGATATTCGGCAGTGACATTGTTTTTCCCTCCCCGTTTCCGCATCAGGCTGTATTGCTAATGTATGAGGAGCGGCTTTTCCAATATGTGCGGTTTTGCCGGTGTTTTCCCCAAGAATCAGTGAAAGCAAGTCCGGTTTTCAAATGGATTTGCGGCCGTAACGGACCGGTTACCGGTCATTTCTTGTCGTTGTTATGTATGTTGAACCACGGTATTGTTTTGTTCGAGGAAGCCGGCGGTGCAAACTCAGTCTTGTGGTTTGGTTTGGGTTCGGGTCTGGTCCCGTGTTTTAACTCGGATTTCATCCCGGGAACGGGCGGTTTGGACATCTGAAGCAGCTTCCGGGTGCTCTCCTTTAACTCCTCCAAGGGGGCGTCCAAGGTTTTGCCCAGAATGGTGCAGGATGCGGCCAGCTTATCGATGATTTTCATCGTTTCCGTAGCGGCCTCGTGTATAGTCGTTATTTTTGACTTGGCATACGGATTGGATTTGATGACCGCTGCTATAGTTTCATAGTTCAGCTTGCTGATCGGCTTATTCATAACCTTCTTCCGTTTCTTCCGATTCGTCTATCAATTCTTTGCTGAGTTCTATCGTTCTTACTAATATTTTTTGTTTTTCGGACAACGCTTGGAGAATTTTGGCGACATGGCCTTGAAATTCGTTAATCTGCTTATTGCTCGGAGATGTGGGGAATCCGCCGTAATGCCCGGTAAACGCCTGGATTTTTTCGGCTTCGGCATTAATTAGATGGGCGATGGCCAGTTCTTCCAAGGCGGCGGACTCAAGGATATCTTTGACAATGGATTTATAACTTCTGATTTTGCGTTCTTCCGGATATTTGGGCATGCTCATATCGAATTCCTCCTGTACAGGCTACCTATTAATTCATCATATTCATCCATTAATAATGTAAGAACCTGCATCGGTTACAGAATTACGAAGAGAATGTATGCCCATAAAAAAAGGCCGGATATCCGCATCCGCGAAAATCCAGCACACATTCAGTTAACCCAAAGGTCTCAAGGCTTCGAGCGCTTCGACCATCTTCAGTTCTAGTAAAACTTCTTTTTTGATAATCGTTCTTAACGTTTGACTAACGCTGTTGTTGACTAAAATCAGTTGGGGAATGTTTTCGGACAATTGAATCGCTCTTTGAATTTTTTCCCCTTCGGCGTTAATGATGTGGGATAACCCGATTTCCTCTAACGCAATGGATACCAGAATCAGACTGATAGCGTCGCTTAAAGGAATATGCGGGGGAGGCGACATCGGAGGGATAACGGGCATGGACATGAGCATCAGCTCCTAAATTTAAGTAGAATCATGACTTATGACTGGCTTCGGCCGGAAGCAGTTCTTATTTCACTATATCGTATGGAGCATTGGAAAAATGGGTGCCTATCCCTGTTGAAGATTATTTTGCTGTCGGATCTTTTATTATCCGGCTTGGTTTTCTGGACTGCAAATCTGGCGGATGCCCTAGTACGAAGGGAGCTGTTCTATCATATTTTATTTCATAGCAGAAATGCAGAACGATGCACGGCTGCTTAAAACCGATATTCATTTAAAAAGGAGGTTTGCACGTGTCTCAATCCAATATTCCTAACATAACACCTGACATATCCATAACTAGGGACGATGCAATTAACTTGCTGCTGTCTTCAATCGCTTTGGAGGAGCTCGGGATAAGCCACATCATTAATGCAGAAGGGGAAAAAATTCAATACGCACTGGGTACGCTGCCGGGTGTAACAGCGCCGGCGGTTTCAACAATTAGCGATTTATTGCTTGTAAACGAGAGTGTACGGGCGACGATGCGCGACTTGACGAAGAAAGAGTTCGTACTCAGTAATAAGCTGGACAGCGTGTTGTCGATCGCGGGGCCAACGGTAAGTGTCACCGGCGCGACCGGAACGACGGGTGCCACAGGGGATACGGGCGCCACCGGTGTAACTGGGGCGGGCGTAACCGGAGCGACAGGAGCGACGGGTGATCCGGGAACTACAGGAGCCACCGGCGCGACAGGTGTCACCGGAGCCGGCGAGACCGGAGCGACAGGAGCCACGGGTGATCCAGGCGCCACGGGAGCGACGGGTGCGACAGGCGTAACCGGAGCCGGCGAGACGGGGGCGACAGGAGCGACAGGTGATCCGGGAGCCACGGGAGCCACCGGCGTGACAGGTGTGACCGGAGCCGGCGAAACGGGAGCCACGGGAACCACGGGCGAGACAGGCGCCACCGGGGCGACGGGTGTGACCGGAGCCGGCGAGACGGGAGCTACAGGAGCTACCGGAGCGACCGGGGAACCCGGCGGCGGCGGAGCGACAGGAGCGACGGGTGTAACCGGAGCCGGCGAAACGGGAGCCACGGGAGCCACGGGCGAGACAGGAGCCACCGGAGCGACGGGTGTGACCGGAGCGGGCGAGACAGGTGCCACGGGTGAGACAGGCGCCACCGGAGCGACTGGGGAACCCGGAGGCGGCGGTGCAACGGGAGCGACGGGTGTGACCGGAGCCGGCGAAACGGGAGCGACAGGCGCAACCGGCGAAACAGGTGCAACCGGAGCGACGGGTGCAACGGGTGCAACGGGAGCGACAGGCGTAACCGGAGCAGGCGGAGCCACAGGTGCCGGCACAATCATACCGTTTGCTTCCGGCGGGCCAATTACTACCACAACTACGATTGCCGGTCTAGTAGGCACCGCAGGTCTTGTAGGTTTCGGTTTCTCTGCCAGTAACGTTACGGTGGCCGGTGGAACGATTATTGATCTTACAGGTGTACCAGCCGGTCCGGTCCTTGACTTTGCATTTGTAATGCCACGCGACGGAACGATCACTTCTATAGCCGCAATGTTCAGCAATACGGCGTCCGTTATCGTTGGCCTTGGCGTTGTCACCATTACCGCACAATTGTTCAGCGCGCCGTCAGGCAGCAACTCTTTTACTGCGGTTCCAGGAGCTACCGTCGTACTTGCGCCGACTTTGACTTCTTTGATTTCTTTGGGCGGCATCAGCACAGGTTTTGTCAATGGGCTGTCCATAGCCGTAACGGAACAAACCCGTCTGATGATGGTGTATACGGCCACGGCCACGGGGATCACACTTGCGACAACGGCGGTCGGATATGCAAGCGCCGGGGTAACCATCGCTTAATAAACAGCTTCATAATCAATGAAAAAAAGCCTCCAAGACCGGTATGCGCCGGTTTCGGAGGCCTTTTTTGCGAAGCCGGATTCGAGATTACTCCCCAAGTCCCGCCCATTGTTCATAACACTTGATAATAGCGCTCATATCTTCATCGCCGTAACCTGAGCTGCAAGCCATTTGAAAGAGCTCCTTCACGGCGGCAAAAGCCGGCATCGGAACTTCCTGCGCTTCCGCGAAATTTCCCGCGAGCTTCAAATCTTTAAACATCAGCCGTGTCATAAACTGCGGCGAATAGTCTCCGGCCAGCATCTTTGGTCCCTTCATTTCCGCCATGCCGCTGCGTGCGCCGCCGCCGGATACCACTTCCAAAAATAAGGCGGGATCGATGCCCGACTTGCGCACCAGCGTCATGCTCTCGGACAATCCGGCCAGCGTCACGGCGACAAGCAAATTGTTGGCGAGTTTTACTTTGGCCCCGGCCCCTTGTTCGCCGATATATACCGCTTTTTGGCCCATTGCGGCAAACAGCGGCTTGCATTTCTCGTACAGCGCTTTTTGCCCGCCTACGATAAAGGTCAGCTTTTGGTCCCGCGCTTGCGGTTCGCTTCCGGTTACGGGCGCATCCAGCAGATCGACGCCGATTTCCGCAAGGGCGGCGGCAACGGCCAGCGTAGTCTCCGGCGAAATGGTGCTGCAGTCAATGACCAAGGATGCAGCCTGTTGGCCGCGCAATGCCGCTACGATGCCGTCTTCGCCGAGATAAACCTGCTTCACGGCGTTGTCGTCGGTCAGCATCGTAAACAGAATGTCGCTTTGCCGGGCGGCCTCCGCGACGGAATTGGCGACTTCGACCGAAGGGCCGAAGCCTTCCGTTTTACTGCGGTCCCTGTTGTATACAGTCAATTGAAAGCCCGCTTTCGCCAAGTTAGCGGCCATGTGTCTTCCCATAGTGCCTAGTCCGATAAAACCGATCTTCATAAGTGTAAGCCTCCCTAATTCATTTTCCTGTAAGTTTCCCGGTATTGGCCCGGGGTCATGCCTTCAAGCTTGCGGAACGAACGGATAAAATTTTGCGAGTTCATGTACTGCAGTTTTTCGGCGATATCTTTAATCGTCATATCGCTTGAAATCAGCCATTTTTTAGCCATAGAGAAGCGATAAGACGTCAAATATTCGCTGAACGTCATATTCGTTTCTTTACGGAAAACCCCGCTTAAATAGTTCGCGTTGTAATGCAGCTCGGATGCGCACTGCTCAATCGTGAGTTCGGTATCGTAAAATTTATGGATTTTGTCGATGATTTTTTCCGAGATGTTCTGATATTCCGAGTTTTGCCTGTCTTCGTAAATGCCGATGACCGGCTTAATAATCCGCGACCAGAACCATTCCTCGATTTCCGCGGCGATCGGCAGCTTGTTCAGCTCCTCGTAGAGCGAAGAACCGTCCGTATGCAGCTGATTCAGCGCAATGCCGGATTCCTGCATCGCCAGCAGCAGATTGTTCAGCAAGCGGAACATTGGGACTTGGTACTCCTGCGGCGACATATGATGTTCGAACACCACATGCATCAGCTTTTTCAGCAGATCGCGGGCTTTGCTTTCTTCAGCCAGCCGAATGGCGTCGAACAGCTCGCTTTCCGTCAGGAAAGGATAGTCCAAGTGCAGATGATGCTGGCCGGCGTTAATGTTCGCATAACGGATAATGACGCCGCCGCCGAGATGAATGCGGTGTTTCAGCGCCTCCAGACCTTCTTTATAGGCGATGGAGGCGTTTTTCGGGTCGGTGAACGGCAAGCTGATGCCGATGCTG
This sequence comes from Paenibacillus thalictri, assembly GCF_004307995.1. Classification (GTDB taxonomy): domain Bacteria; phylum Bacillota; class Bacilli; order Paenibacillales; family NBRC-103111; genus Paenibacillus_AF; species Paenibacillus_AF thalictri. The sequence continues at coordinate 86,535 of NZ_SIRE01000017.1, forward strand.
ATCCGCAGCCCGAGAACTTGGTCGACCGTTTGCTGCACCGACTCCGTGATGGCGTAAATGAAGCTGTTGAATTCCGGCAAATCATCGCTTTTTCCGCCGATGAGCGTTACTTGCGTCTGGTCGATGAACAACGGCTGCAGCCGAACTTCAGCCGGAATGATCTCTTCGATGATATTGTTGATAGCGAACAACAGCAGCTCGGTATCCTCTTTTTGGTAGCGGGTATGTTCCAGCGTATCGATCTGCAGCGTAATGACGGACAGGACCTTCCATTCGTTCATTTTCTCGCCGAACCCGAACTGCTCCAGCTTTTCCAGCAGATCGCTGCGCCGCAGCGTGCCTTGAAACATTTTGATCATAAAATAGCTGCGCGCCTGCTGGAGATGCCGCTGGGCCTCCTGCTCCAGCTCGGTTTTGGAGCGGAACAAATCCTGCAGCCGGTCGCCGATAATATCGAACTCGTTGACGGGTTCGCTGCCGTTCTGCAAGTTTCGGCCGCCGATTTGCATCATCAGCCGCTGGATAGGGGAATACATCTGCCGGGAACCAAGCCACGCGATAACGACAAATACGGCTACGATGATGAGGCACACCCAGATCGTATAACGGCCGATTTTTTTCGACTCCTGCGTCAAACTGTCGATGGAAATAATCGATAAGTAAACCCAGTTATTATAGGAGGAGCGAATATAACTTGCGGTATAAAGCTGTCCGTCCAGTTCGGCCTGAAATTGGCCTTTCGGTTTCTCCAGCTCCGTATCCGTCTTGATGAAGCCGGTATTGGTGGCGTATTTGCCGATCATGGAAGCGTCGGTATGAAACAAGATCCGCTCCTGATCGTCCAAAATCATCACCGTCTCCGATTCCCGCGGCGAGTAGTTGAGCAGCTCCGCCAGGCTGCAGGTCGGAATGTTGGCGTACGCAAGTGCGATCTTGTCCAAACTTTGGTCGGGCAGCTTTTTCACCAGACTGATCGTATAAGGGCATGAGCTGGAATTGGCCTTCTCTTCGCTGTAAAACCATATGCTTGGATTCAGCACCCACGAGGTGGTGCTGGGCAGCAGCAGCTGATTGGAAATTTGCGAATGGTGAAGATATTCGTCAAAACGGTAAAAACCGGAATTTTTGATCATCCAGTTCTGATTGAAATTCACGATAACGACATCTTCAACCTTCGTATAAGTCGATTGGGTGCCGCTCATTTCTTTGCGCAAATCCTTATACAGCATAAAATCGCTTGAAGAAAAAGGCTCGCTCAGCACCTTATTCATGACCGATGAATTTACTACTTGATTCAGGGCGTGATTGACGGTCCGCAGCGTCTGTTCCACATTCGAATTCATTTGTGTGAGCAGCTGCATCTGTCCGCGGTTGACCTGCTTCTGAATTTCCGTACTTGCCTGAAAATAGGAAAATAAGCCGAAAAAGATGACCGGGAGCGTACATAAAATGCAGCCGAATATGATTAGTTTTCTTAAATAACTGTGGTTGCGCATCCGAACCTCCGGTCATTTCTTGCATACTTCAAGTATCATTATATTGTAACACGGGATTCGGGACAATGCCCCGCGTTTCTCCGGCATTCCTTAAAATCTATCTTTCGTGTATAATCTAGTGGGAAATACATTATTTGACCAAGCGTCGAAGGGGGCGGGTTCATGCAAAACAGAACACGGTACAGCGGATTGCACCGGATATTCGCCGTTCTTTTTATCGCCGTTCTTACGGTAAGCGCTTGCAGCAAAGGGCAGGATAAAGCCGAACTCAACCGGGAGAAGGAGCAGTTCTCTCTCAGCATCATGGCGCCGCTGCACCAGGCTCGTCCTCCGAAGGATGAACTGATTGAAGAGCTGGAGAAAACGACGCAAACCAAACTCAATATCGAATGGGTTCCTAACGACATTTATCGGGACCGGTTAATTAATGCGCTGGAAACGAATTCACTGAAAAAAGTGACTTACGTAAGCCAACTCGACTACGTAGCCGTCAAAAATGCGATCCGCTCCAACATGTTTTGGGAAATCGGATCCTATTTGGATTCGTTCCCGAACTTGAAAACGTTGGACAAGCATATTTTGGACGAAACGACAATCGACGGCAAGATTTACGGTATCTATACAGAGCGCCCGGCGTCCAGGCAAGGCATCATATTGCGCAAGGACTGGCTGAACAAACTGCAGCTCAAGGAACCCAAAACAACCGAGGAATTGTATCAAGTATTAAAGCAATTTACGTATGGCGATCCGGATGGGAACGGCAGGGACGACACGTTTGGTCTTGCGGACCGCAACGATTTGATTTTTGGTGCATTTAAAACGCTTAGCTCTTACTTCGGCACGCCGAACAACTGGGTGGTTCGGGACGGCAAACTGATCCCCGATTTCACGACGCCGGAATACTTGGACACGATGAATTTTATGAAAAGGCTGTACAACGAAAATCTGGTCAACAAAGATTTCCCGGTCACCAGCAAGCAAGTGCAGCGTTATATGCTCATCAGCGGTAAAGCGGGAGCGATCATCGGCAGCATGACAGATGCCCCAAGACTTTCCGACGAGTTGAAAAAAATTAATCCTCAAGCGGAGCTTACGCTGGTCAACCGGATTTCCGGCCCCAAGGGTTACGGCGTTTGGTCAATACCCAGTTTCAGCGGCATTTTTCTGTTCTCCAAAAAAGCGATCCCGACGGAAGAAGAGCTGCGGAAGGTGCTGGCCTTCTATGACCGGATGATGAGCCCCGATGCGAGCAATTTGCTTCAGTACGGCTTGCTTGGCAAGCATTATACGGTCAAAGACGGCAAAGCGCTGATCATCAACGTGACGGCCGATTCCCGCAACGCCGAGGTGATGCCGCTGGAGGCGCTGCTGATCGCCAATCTAAGCAATCCGGGCATCCTCAAGGTGCATGAGGAAGCGCAGGATCCGCTTATTGTGCTCGCCGATAAACTGACGACGGACAACAGCCGGATGCTGATCACCGATCCCGCCGAAAACTTGTCCTCGGCAACCTACGATGCAAGAGGCGCCGATTTGTGGCAGATCATCTACAACGCAACTTACAATTATATCATCGGACGGATCGACGGCGCCGGTTTCCAAAGTGAAATCGCCAACTGGGAGCGCAAAGGCGGTTCGCAAGTGCTGGACGAATATAACGAAGCGTTAAAAAACAATATGGCAAGGAAAAAGTAAAAAAACGCCAGGTTCGGCAACGGACTTGGCGTTTTTTTTATGTGTAATCCTTCACCTCCACATGGAAGCATTTCCGTCGTACTTGTAAGTCGGGCTTGGTTATACCGCGGCTGCGGCATATCCCGGGGCATATCACCTATAATCATTAGCTCTGATTTGCCGGCAAATCGTTGATATGACAAGGTTTTTCGGCGAAGTATGAGCCGTTGATTGTTTACGTTACGACTGTGCGCATCTTAAGATAAGCGTGTGAAACAACACACCACATCTTCTTGGGAGGTCGAACGATTTGAAACAATTAACGACTCGCGGCAAATGGGCGGCAATCATCTGCACCAGCATGCTCGCCGCAACAGCGCTAGCAGGTTGCGGCAAGGACGCACCTCCAGCAGCGCAAAGTAATCCAAGCGCAGGAGCGGACAGCAGCAAAGCTGCAGCACCGGCCCCGGAAACTCCGCTGAAAATTACGATTATGGCGAATCTGCAAGCACCGGAAGTTCCTTCGGATACGATCAAGAAAATACTAGAAGAAAAAACGAAGGCAACCATTGAATTCCAATGGGTGCCGGACGGATCGTACGATGAGAAATTCCAGGCTGCATTTGCTACAGGATCTTTGCCGCAAGCGGCGTACATTAAGAACCAATCTTCCTTTATCTTATTGCGCGATGCGATTAAAAACGGGCAGTTCTGGGAAATCGGGCCGTATTTGAAAGATTACCCGAATCTAGCCAAGCTGAATCCGGACGTGCTGAAAAACACAAGCGTCGACGGCAAAATCTACTCTTTATTCCAGGAACGGCCGCTTACCCGTCAAGGTTTGATTTACCGCAAAGACTGGGCCGACAAGCTGGGCCTGCAGGCGCCAAAAACAACCGACGAATATTACAACATGCTGAAGAAATTCAAGGAAGCGGATCTGGCCGGCGGCGGTAAAACGCTTGGTTTGGCGGATCGCAACGATCTGATCTACGGTTCTTTTAAGACGCTGAGCATGTGGTTTGGCACGCCTAACGGTTGGGGAGTGGAAAACGGCAATCTGGTACCTGACTTCATGACCAAAGGTTACATGGACACCATGAAGTTTATCAAAAAGCTGCGCGATGAAGGTTTGATTAACCAAGACTTCCCGGTTACTTCCAAAACCGACCAGCAAAACCTGATGTACACGGGCAGAGCGGGCACGTATATCGGCTCCATGCCGGACTCCGAATCGATGCAGGACAAGACGTCGAAAAACATCAAGGAAGCTCAATACGACGTAGTCAGCGCGATTAACGGTCCTGACGGCAAACCGGTCACTTGGGCGCTTCCAGGCTACGGAACGCTGGTTGTATTCCCGAAATCGGCGGTTAAATCGGAAAAAGAGCTGAAGCAAATCTTATCGTTCTATGACAAATTCTTCAATCCGGATATCGCGGATTTGCTGAAATACGGCGTGGAAGGCACAAGTTACACGAAAAAAGACGGCAAAGTTGTGCCGAACCCGGACCAAAAAGTGTACGAAAAAGAGCTAAAGGCGTACCAAAGCATCGCGCTTGCCGATTCGACAAACATCTCGCCGGCGAACTATTCCATCGCTGTGCGTGAGAAAGCGGAAAAACTGTCGCAGGAAGCGATTAAATACGGTATTCCAGATCCGACTTATTCGCTGGATTCCAAAACGTTTAACGAAAAAGGTGCAAGACTTCAAGAAGTGATTAAAGACGCCTCCTATAAATTTATGACCGGCAATATCGATGAGAAGGGCTATCAAGCCGCAGTGAAAAAATGGCAGGACGACGGCGGTTCCAAAATTATCGAAGAGTACAACGCGGCGTACAAAAACGTCAAGAAATAACCGGTGAAAGACAGGAAAAGGCTGCTTACCTTTCGGCGGCCTTTCTCCTGATCGTTTCGGTTAGTGCAGCTTACAACGCAGAAAGGATGAACAGAACATGAACAATACGGCCGTTCAGCCCAAAGCCTTAAGGGCTCCGGGGGCGCGGGGCTCTTTGATGAAGCGATTGATCCGCAACCGGTACATGTACCTGATGATTTTGCCGGGACTTATCTATTTTATCATTTTCAAATATTTGCCGATGTGGGGATTAATCATCTCGTTTCAAGACTATATGCCGTACAAAGGTTTTTTCGGCAGCGACTGGGTCGGTTTAAAGCATTTCCAACGTTTGTTTACGGATTCGGAATTTTGGGTCATTTTCAAAAACACGCTGATCTTGTTTGTCATCAACATTTTGTTTTATTTTCCGGTTCCGATCCTATTGTCGGTCATGCTTAACGAGGTGGCTAACGCTTTCTTCAAGCGCTTCGTGCAGACGATTGTATATATACCGCACTTTATTTCCTGGGTTATTATCGTTTCGATTTCGTTTGTGATGCTGACGCTGGACGGGGGGATCATCAACGAAATGCTGGTGCTGCTTGGTTTTCAGAAGGTGAACTTCCTGATGAGCACAAGCTGGTTTCATCCGATGTACATTATTCAGGTGATCTGGAGAGAAGCAGGCTGGGGAACGATTGTCTATTTGGCGGCGATTGCGGCGATAGATCCGCAGCTTTACGAGGCGGCCAGAATGGATGGAGCGGGCAGATTTCAGCAAATATGGCACATCACGTTACCTTCGATCCGCAGTGTCATTATCGTCTTGCTCATTCTTAGAATAGGCAACGTTCTCGATCTTAGTTTCGAGCATGTGTATTTGCTGCTGAATTCCATGAACCGTCAAGTCGCGGAAATTCTCGATACCTACGTATATACGACGGGACTTAAGCAAGGACAATTCAGCTTCAGCACGGCGGTAGGGTTCTTCAAATCATTTGTCGGCTTGTTCCTTGTCGTCGTATCCAACCGTCTGGCCAAAAAGATGGGCGAAGAAGGCATCTACTAAATTGTTAAGGAGCAAACCTTATGGTACAAGATAAAACTTTGGGCAGCCGGATGTTTGATATCGTCAACATCGTGCTGCTAACGCTGATCGCCCTTGTCACCTTCATACCGTTCCTGCACGTCATCATGACCTCCTTCGCCACGGTGGAGGAACTGACGCGCAAGCCGTTTCTGCTCATTCCGACGGAATACAGTCTGAAGGCATATCAATACATCTTGTCTACCGGAGCGATCTTTCGTGCGCTTGGCGTATCGATAGGCGTTACGATCGTCGGAACGTTCATCAGCATGCTGCTGACCGCATTGATGGCTTACGGCTTAACGAGAAGAGACTTGGACGGCCGCAAGGCGATCAACTTGATGATCGTATTTACGCTGCTGTTTAACGGCGGATTGATTCCGACGTTTATTATCGTCAAAGAACTTGGGCTCATTGACTCGTATTTCGCTTTAATCGTGCCAACGGCGATCAATGCCTTTAACCTGATTATTATGCGCAGCTTCTTCCAAAACCTTCCCGACGGTCTGGAAGAATCGGCCAAAATCGACGGCTGCAACGATGTCGGCATTTTGTTCCGCATCGTCATTCCGCTGTCGATGCCGGCGATCGCCACGATCTCGCTGTTTTACGCGGTAAACTACTGGAATACGTATTTTAACGCAATTATGTATTTAAACGATGCCAACAAATGGCCGATTCAGGTGCTGCTGCGCCAAATCGTCATCGTGGCCAGCGGATTTGCTGCGGACACTTCTTCTTTCGGCGACGACTTCGTCAAGCCGCCGGAGCAAACGGTGAAGATGGCGGTTATCGTTGTTTCGACCGTGCCGATTTTGATCGCTTATCCGTTTTTGCAAAAATATTTCGCCAAAGGCGCTTTGGTCGGCTCTGTCAAAGGCTGATCCGGCGGGGAAAGCACCCTGCAGACTTGCGAGGAAATCATGTGTATTTCCGGCTTGATCTGGCGGTGCTTTTGATTTTGAGGGAGGCCGCGGATTCTGTCCGTGGAAGCAACGGGAATTTTTATTCATACTTGTGGGGATTGCGGGAAAGGGATGGCACTCCACCGCTAATGAAAACCGCGTTTTTTTTGAATTTACTATGTGGTAAAAATGCGCTTTTCAAAGCGGACGTAGACTTGAGAGTTTTCCGCAGGAAAACTAGCTTCGGAAGCATCCGCTTTTCGTACCCATCTTTTTCCCTCCATCACCACAATGAATAAAAATTCACTAGCGCAAACCCGCGGGCAGAATCTGTGGGCCGAGAGGGATAAGGGAGAGTAGGATCCGCGGGCCGAGATTAAGGTAAGGAGATGGAATGCATGTCGAAGGGAACGTACACGAATCCGGTTATGCCCGGGTTTCATCCCGATCCGTCGGTGGTCAGGGTGGGAGATGATTATTATGCGGTGAATTCCACGTTTCAATTTTTTCCGGCCATTGTGATATCGCATTCCCGCGATTTGGTGAACTGGCGGTATATCGGGCACGGGATTACCCGCAGCGAATGGATTCCGCTGGCCGATTTGCCGGATTCGTTTGGCATATGGGCGCCGGATATTTCTTATCATGAAGGGACTTATTATATTTTTGCCACGCTCCGGCTGCATGGCATGGGCCGGCAGAACATCATGATGAAGTCGGACCGGCCCGAAGGACCTTATTCCAAGCCGGTTGTGCTGAATACGACTGGGCTCGATCCTTCGCATTTTATCGACGATGACGGCGCGCATTATATGGTGTACGGCGGAGGCGGGGCATGGATACAGCGGCTGTCGGACGACTGCATGCAAGCTGCCGGCGAACCGCGGCTGTTGTGGCCGGGAACGGGACGGCACTCGCCGGAGGGTCCGCATCTGCTGAAAAAAGACGGCTTTTATTACGTCATTTTGGCGGAAGGCGGCACCGAATACGGCCACTGCATCACCGTCGCCCGCTCCCGGGAGCTGTTTGGCGAATACGAGCCGTGCCCGCTTAATCCGGTGCATGAGCAAACCGACCGCAATGCGGTTATTCAGCGCGCCGGACACGGCAAGATCGTGCAGACGCAGCATGGGGAATGGTGGATCATGCATCTGGGCGGACGTCCGCTTGCCGGCGGTTTTTGCACGTTGGGCAGGGAAACGTTTCTGGAGCCGGTGGAGTGGACGGCAGACGGATGGTTTACCGTCAATGGGGGACGCGGGCCCAGCGATACACAGCGGCTGCCGCGGCTTGAAACGAAACGTTACGACAAGCCGCAATTCGACGATTTTGATGAAGGCAATCTGCCGTTTCATTGGCAGTTTGCCCGCAATCCCGCGGACGGCGACTGGTCGCTTACGGAAAGGCCGGGCCACCTGCGCATCTGGACCCGGGACGCCGGGCTGGAATCGATCGACAGCCGCAACGTGCTGGTGCGCCGGGAGACAAGCCACCGCTATTCGGCGTCGATGAAGCTGGAATTTGCTCCTGCCCGGCAGGGGGAAGAGGCGGGCTTGGTTTGCTACTACGATACGAGGTGTTTCATCAAGCTGGCGCTGGCTTACGACGGGGGACTTGTCGTCAGGCTGACGGAACATCGCGCTAGGACGATGACCCGACTTGCAGAAACAGCATATGTCCCGGGTGATCCAAGTTATCCGGGTGATCCGAGCTATCTGGGCGATCTGGGAGAATCAGCCGATCAATCCGGGCAGGTTGAGCCGGCCAGTGACCGGGGTGTGCAGTACGGTCAAGCGTCAGGAAGCGGCGGCATCGCCGTTGACACCGCCGCGCCAATTTATTTGAAGGTTGAAGTGGATGGAGTGCGGCGTACGTTTTATTACAGCAGCGATAACGTCAAGTGGCATAAAGCCGGGGAAATTGCCGATGCGGTTTTTTTGAGCGACGAGGGAACGATGGAGAAAAAGGCGTTTACCGGCACGTTGGTCGGCGTCTTTGCAACCGGCGGGGGTTCGGGTCGGCGTATTGCCGCCGATGTGGACTGGTTTCGCTATGAGGATCACTAGGGGCAGTTTCCAGCAACAATCAATGGGGAGATGAAAGGGATGAACACGGCGGATCAGCTTAGGGAAATTGCCGGTTTGCTCGTAGATATGGACGATTTGTTTGCCAAGTTCTACGAATGGCTTGCCGGACAATACAGTCCGGTTACGGGAGGATTTTATTATGCCCGCAGCTCGTTTGAGATGGAAGGGTTCAACCCGGATATCGAATCGACGGCGCAGGCGGTCAATATTTTGGAGCGGTCGGGATTGCTGGATACGCTGCCAATGTCCGTGAAGAGTAAGCTGATCACGTTTTTCCAGTGCAAGCAGGACCCGGTAAGCGGTTATTTTTACGACGAAGATGCCAATATGCGCCGGGACGAGGTCATGGTGGCCAGGGCGTTCTCATATAGTACGCATTCCTTGCAAAAGCTGGGCGGCAAGCCGCTGCATCCGCTGCCGGGCGAGGCCGCTCCGCTTCCCGAATGGATGTCGGCTCCGGCGGCTTATGTCGGCTGGCTGCGATCCGTCGATTTATGCAGCAGTTGGCGGGGCTGCGATTTAATGAGCAGCTCCAATCAATACGTAGCCCGTCTTGGCGTGTCGGAACGCCAGCCGTATGTGGAAGCTGCCGCGCATTATTTGGCATCGATCCAAAATGAAAACGGGCTGTGGGGCGGCGGCAATCTGTACATACAAATATCCGGCACGTTTAAGCTGAGCTCCTTCTACAAGCGGTTTGGCGTCAAGATGCCGAATATGGACCGGATTTATGCGACGATGCTCCGCTGTCTGCGCGGCGATGAAGCCGATGATATGTGCTGGATCCGCAATCCGATCGATTTGCTGGAGACGTTCCGGGGGGATTTGCATGTTCCCGTTCATGAGCTGCGGGAAATTGTGGAGATCACGTTATCGAACATGCGCAAGCTGCTGCGCCAGGACGGCGGTTTCTCCAGAGAAATCAAACAATCGCCGCCTGCGCCGAACGTAGCCCAAGTGAAAAAAGACGATGGGTACCCGAATATGCCCGCTGCGGTTCCGATTGGCAGAGGACTCGTGGAAGGGGATATGAACGCAGGCACCCAGGCGCTGCTGATCCGTGAAAATTGCCACTTGCTGGCCGGTATTCCCCATAAGCCGCTCGCCCAATATACCGGGCAATTTGCGGAAAAACTCGGTGGGCGCCCGTAACCTCCGGGATGCAGCGAACATATGCCCCCGGTGTTGATATCATCGATAATCTCAGCGAGGAGAGTAACCTCCGGGGTACAGCGCCCGTATGCCTCCGCTACGTGTGCGAGCCTCGAGTAGGAGCTTCTTCAACTGCTTCGGAAGGCATTCGCGTTCATCTGCCTCTGCTAAACGCACGAATTCCGAGCAGGCGCCGCGTTCCGGCGCCGCATGGCGGTGTTTCAGGCAGCATCCATTTTCCGACGTGGCGCTTGCATCCATTTTCAGAAGCGGGCATATACACGAGCCGAGGTATGAGCTTCGTTTAACCAAAACATATGCCGGATTTAACTAGATAGGCTGCAAACCGCCACAATATAACTTTTATCTTGTATGATAGGCAGGAGTTAAATGATCAGCTTAGAACTGAAAGGGGCATATCGAAACTTATGACAGCACTTGAAGCGAACAAACTGTCGCCGGCCGAGTGGGCGAAAGCGGCGTGTGATTCACTTATGGCGAAATATACTCCGGAGCAGCTGCCGCCGGAAAAAAGATGGCATTACCACCAAGGCATTTTCCTGTATGGCATGCTGCAAGTATGGAAATGGAGCGGAGAGGAGCAATATGTATCCTACCCGAAGGAGTATGTCGACAAGCTGGTAGACCGTCTCGGCAACTTGTATTACGCCCGCGATGAGCTGGATGCGATGATGCCGGGATTGCTGCTGCTTGCTCTCGACAAGCAATATGGCGAACCGCGTTACCGTATCTCCGCCGATAAATTAAGAAACTTGTTTAATACGCTGAATAAAACAAGCGAAGGCGGCTATTGGCACAAAGATAAATATCCGTACCAGATGTGGCTGGACGGGCTGTACATGGGCGGCGTGTTTGCCATGCAATACGCATCGCAGTACGGTGAAACGGGATTGTATGACATGGTGCTGTATCAGGAACAATTAATGAGGAAGTATATGACAGACGAATCGACGGGACTGCTTTTCCATGCATGGGACGAATCCCGCAATTTCCCGTGGGCCGACCCGCAAACGGGCTGCTCGCCGGAATTTTGGGGCCGCTCCTTGGGCTGGTATGGCATGGCCGTCGTCGACTTTTTGGATGAACTGCCTGCCGGGCACCCTGGACGCGAGCAGCTCAGTGCGGCATTAAAGCCGTTTGTAGAAGCATTGCTCCGTTACCAGGACGAAGCAAGCGGTATCTGGTACCAAGTCGTGGACAAGGGACATCAGCCGGATAACTGGCTGGAGACATCTTGCACCAGCTTGTTTGTTTATACGATTGCGAAGGCGATCAAACACGGCGTTATCGGCGAGCAATATTTGGCCGCGGCCGTCAAAGGATATGAAGGATTGATTAACCGGGTGCGTTTTGACGAAAACGGGCATCTGATCGTTCCGGAAATTTGCATCGGCACATCCGCCGGGGATTATCACAATTATGTCACCCGTCCGGTCAGCGAAAACGATCTTCATGGGGTTGGCGCATTCATTTTGGCTTGCGTTGAAATGGAAGATTTGATCCAAAAATAATAATACGGACATATGTTCATACACAGGGGGCTGAACGCCGCATGGCGGTTTTCCATATTACCGATTTTGGGGCCGTCGGAGACGGCGCCGCAGACAATACACACGCAATAGCTTCAGCCATCGAGGCATGCGAGCAAGCCGGAGGGGGCACGGTGTACGTCCCGGCGGGAAATTATATAACCGGACCGATCGTGCTGAAGAGCCGGATGACGTTATACGTAGAAGCCGGAGCAACTTTAAGATTCCATACCCGCTTTGACGGCTACCCGGCAGTGCCGACAAGATGGTCGGGGTACGAATGTTACGGTTACTCGCCGCTTATATATGGAAAAGATATCCAGAAAGTCGCGATCAAAGGGGAAGGTATCATCGAAGGCCAAGGCGAAGCATGGTGGGAAGCGTACCGTGAAATCCGAAGAGGCGGTTCCGCCCCGGAATCGTCGGTGCGCCACGAGCTGATGGTGCTTAACCAAGCGCTGGCCGAATCGGTCAAAAGCAATATCGTGGAGTGGGATTCGCAATTTTTGCGTCCGCCGCTGCTGCAGCTGATCGGCTGCGAGCAGGTGGTGCTGGAAGGCGTGACTTTGCAAAATTCGCCGTTCTGGAATACACACCTCGTATATTGCGATCATGTCAATGTGCGCGGCGTTACGTTTAAAAATCCGTCGACTACGCCAAACGGCGACGGCTTCGACGTCGACTCCTGCTCCAATGTGCGGATCTCGGATTGCCACTTCGACGTTGGCGACGATTGTTTGTGCCTCAAGGCGGGCATTGACGAAGACGGCCGCCGTGTCGGGCGCCCGACGGAAAATGTGGCGGTTACGAACTGTACGATGCTTCACGGCCACGGCGGTGTCGTCATGGGCAGCGAAACGTCGGGAGGCATCCGCCGCGTCGTCATTTCCAACTGCATCTTTATCGGCACCGACCGCGGCATCCGCGTCAAGACCAACCGGCAGCGCGGCGGCGGGGTCGAGGATATCCGGATCAACAACATTTTTATGCAGGATGTGTTGTGTCCGCTCGCCATCAACGGCTTCTACAAGCACGGAGTGGATGAGTCGAATCCGATGATGACCACATCGGAGGCGGTTCCCGTGTGGGAGGGCACCCCGGTCATTAAAAACATTTACATCAGCGATATTTTGGCGAAAAACTGCCTTGCTTCGGCCGGGTTTATATACGGTTTGCCGGAAGCGCCGATCGAAAACGTCGTGCTTCGCCATATGACGCTGGAGACGACGCTGGACCCTGAGGAAAAAGGCGGAGAGCCGGACATGGTGCGCGAGGAGCGTGTGATGGCTGGAGAAGGCATGTTGTGCAAGCACGTAAAAGGGCTGGAGCTGCATCAGGTGACGATCGAGACGCGGCAAGGTCCGGCGCTGCTGCTCGAAAACGTCAGCGACGCCGACGTTGACGGTCTCCGCATGCGCACCCGCCACCCGGCGACACCGGTCATCCGTGTGAAGGAGACGCAGCGTCTGCGTCTGCCGGTGAACGGTGAAAGCGCGGAAGCGGGTTATGCGGTATACGTATAAAACGCTGCTCGGAGAATGAAGCGGTATCGCCAAGTTATAGTTGGCTTTTCATGAGCGTCTGTGGTGCTTATCGCATCACGGCGCTTTTTTTATAGGGATAACTACATGCAAAACGTTGCAGGCGCCTACTAAAGATAGGCCGCCGCGGGGATCGCAGTTACCGGATAGCTGCTTTGACACAATGATGGCAGGCAAGCAGCTGAACTACGCCTGAAGCGGAATAGACCAGTCGGCTTCCTTGATCCAGGTGCGGTCCATAAACTCGCGCCCGCGCAGCACGACTTTATCCTGGTACACTTGCACGTATAATCCTTGAGAGGTGATGGAAATGGCCGGCTGCACGCTGCGCGTGCGCCCGACCGACGCATTATGGAACCAGTGGAACGATTCCGGCGTATAATGCTGCCCGCCGCGGAAATCCTGATGACGGTGGCCGGAGAACACAAACACATTTTTGTAAGGCTGCAGGATGGAACGGAATTCTTTGGCCCGGATTAAGGAATGGCTGCCGCCGTCTTGGCCCATGGCCGGCAGCGGCTGGTGGATCATCACGAAAACCGGACTGCCGTCGCGATGTTCCTCCATCTTTTGCTTGAACCATGCCAGCTGGGTGTCGGAGTAATAAGCGCCTTCGCCGACTTCAGGGCGTTCCTGCACGTACGTTTCCTGCGACAGCATAATGATATGGCAGCCGTTCACGCGGAAGTCGTGATATACCTGATCCATGCCGAATTGCGCCATAAATGTTGTGCGCGACTTCTCGTCGGAATGGCCGTTTGGCATCGCGTCTTTATTCCATTGCCCGTGTTTGTCGATCCAGATGTTATAGTAATCGTGGTTGCCCATATTAACATGAAGCGGCGGAAGGTGCTTGTATCCCTTCATGACCTTGTTGTACTCACGGTAGTCCGATTCGCTGCCCGAATCTGTAATGTCTCCGGTGATCAGCAGCGCTTCCACCTTGGGCTCAAAGGAGATCACATCGTCGAGCGCTTTGCGCAGCTTGTCGCTTTGCTCGGAAAGCCCGCCGTTAATATGGGTGTCGCTCATAATCATAAAGCTTAGCAAGGGTTCCGTTTGAACCGGCGCTTGCGTACTCTCTATATTGGCTTCAGCTCCGCGGCTTTCCCCGGCTCCGGGCGATTTCGGCTGTTCATGGGCCTCTATACCGCTTGCAAACCATTTCCACAGCCCGCTGACGGCTGCAACTGCCAATGTCAGCATCGTAAGCAGCAGTTTGATAAATTGCCTTCTAGACATCAAATTCCCCCCCGGTTGCAGAACGATTGACCCTTCTTATTCTAAAGCGGCGTCCCCATTACATGCCGATTGGGCAGACAGGCGCCGATTGGCAAATCGGAAGTTTTGGAGATTCCGCAATTAGTACTTCCGCTATTATTATAACGAACGGCAAGCGGAAACGGTTCATTTTTGAACAAGAAACCTAAATCCCGTGCCGATCCCTCACGAACGCATACGTGCAGTCACTCCCGAAGAAGTTATTTTTCAAATTTGCAGCAAAATCCCGGCAGTTCGCGCAATAAGCGAGCCCAAATAAGAAAAACGCGGATTATGCCGCATTAATGGCCGGAATTATGGAAAATTAAACCGTGAAGACATAAAATACTGATGAAATGTTTAGCTTAGCAAAGTATAATGAAACGGGATCAATAAACAACAGGATGTGGTCAGTATTGGGCAATGAACGTTTGCTGCTCGGATTTATGCGGAAGTATTGGTATTTTTACGGTTCTGCGATCATTGCTTTAGGCATCTCCAACGTGATTCAGTCTTATTATCCTAGGGTGCTCGGGCAATTTGCCGACCAGCTGCAGACAACCGGCATTACCCCCGAAGCTATTGAGCACTACAGCCTGCTGCTGCTTGGGATCGGTGTGACGTACGGCGTGATGTTTGCTGTTGGCCAGTACACCGTGATGCGGCTGGGCCGGTATTTCGAGTTTACGACACGGAGGAAGCTGTTTGCGCATTTTACCGGACTCAGCGAAAATTATTACTCCAAGCATGGGGTCGGAGAACTGCTCAGTTACGTCATGAACGATGTCACCGCCGTGCGCGAATCGATATCGATCGGCTTCAATCAGACGACCAATGCGATCATATTGATTTTGTCGGCGATGGTCATGATGTCGCTCAGCTCGATACCGATTTACTTAATTCTTGTATGCGTGCTGCCGCTGCTTGCAATTCCGGTGGTGGTCGTTTATTTGGGGCCGATGATCCGCAAAAGGTCGCTTAAAGTGCAGGAGTCCCTGGCCAAAATGACCGAGTCGGCAGAAGAGCAGTTCGGAGGCATACGGGTCACGAAAAAATTCGCCGTCGAAGGCGTTATGCAGCAGCGGTTCGGGCGAACGGTGGACACCATCCGCGACAATCAGCTGCGGCTCGTCCGGATATCTTCGCTGTTCCAAGCGGCGCTGCCGTTTCTGGGAGCGCTGTCACTGGTCATTACCGTCATTTTTGGCGGATATTTGACCATTCAGCATCGCATCACGCTCGGCAACTTTGTCTCGCTGACGCTGTATCTACGCATGATGGTCAATCCGCTGCAAAACATCGGCAATGTCATCAACACGATGCAGCGGTCCCGCGCCTCCTTGGAGCGGATTAAAAAGCTGCTCGACGTGCCTGCGGACATCCGCGAATCCCAGCATGCTAAGCCGTTGGAGCAATCGGCCTCGGACATATCCATCCGCGGCTTATCGTTCGCTTACCCGGGTGCGAGCCAGCAGGTGCTGCGAGACATCGACATCGTCGTGCGGCCCGGCACTACGCTGGGCATTATCGGCAAGACCGGCAGCGGCAAAACGACGCTGGTCAAGCTGCTGCTGCGCATATATGAGCCGCCGGAGGGAACCATCCGCATCGGCAGGCAGGATATCCGCCATGCGACGCTGGAGAGCTTGCGCAGCCATATCGCTTATGTGCCGCAGGACGGATTTTTGTTCAGCACCACGCTGCGCGAGAACATTGCGTTCTCCGACCGGGAGCATCTGCCGGCAGAGGCTGTCGAGGAAGCTTCGCGCCAGGCGCAGCTGTACAACAATATTATCGATTTTTCCGAGCGGTTTGAGACCAAGCTGGGCGAGCGTGGCATCACGCTGTCAGGCGGCCAAAGGCAGAGGACCAGTTTGGCGCGCGGATTTATTAAAGAAGCTCCGATACTCATATTGGACGACAGCGTCAGCGCGGTCGACGCGGTAACCGAAACCCGCATCATCGAAAAGCTGCGCGAGGAGCGCACGGGCAAAACAACGATCATCATCGCCCACCGGATCAGCGCGCTCCAGCATGCCGATGAAATCATCGTATTGGACGAAGGGCGTATTGCGCAGCGCGGCACCCATCAGGAGCTGCTTGCCGAGGAAGGTCTTTACGCTTCCCTTCACGCCATCCAAGAGGAGGGGACCCGTCATGCCGAGGGATCATAACATCGTGAGCGCCGACGTCCGGCCGGGCGAGGAAATCAGCGGCGCCTACAAGGTCAGCAAGGAGCAGCGCCGGGCCGCCTTCAAGGCGATCATCGCGTTTGCGAAACCGCACCGGATGACGTTTATTTACGTGTTTTTATGTACGATTGTTGCGATCTCGGCGGATTTGCTGCAGCCGTACCTTGTCAAAATTGCGATTGACGATAACCTGCTGATCGGGAAAAACGATTTTCACATGCTGCTTGTGATATGCGGCGTTTATCTCGGCTTATCGGTGCTGAGCTTTGGCTTCACCTACTTGCAGAACAATTTGCTGCAGTACGCCGGCCAAAGCATTGTGGGCCGTATCCGCAAAGATTTGTTCCAGCACATTACGAAGCTGTCGATGTCTTTTTTCGACCGCTTTCCGAGCGGCAGTCTGGTGACTCATATATCCAGCGACACCGAAGCGCTCAACCAGTTTTTTACCCAAGTGTTTCTGAGCTTGATCCGCGACGGCATGACGCTGCTGTTTATCATCGTGCTGATGTTTCAGCTGGATCCGATTTTGGCGTGCTACAGCCTCATTCTGATTCCGATTATCGCGGCGATCGCCATTGCTTTTCGCTCCTATATGCGCAAGACGTATCAAATTTCGCGAACGCAGCTGTCGCGGCTGGTCGCTTTTGTTGCGGAAAATTTGGCGGGGATGAATCTGATCCAGGCGTTCCATCAGCAGAAGGAGCAGCAAAAGCTGTTTACCGAGCAAAACAACCGGTATTTTCGCGCCAATCTGCGTGAAATTAGAACAAATGTGTTGTTTAACCGTTCTTTTGATATATTGGCCAACTTGTCCGTTGCCTTTCTGGTATGGATTGGCGGCATGGCCGTATTTCACCGTTCTATCGAATTTGGCGTACTTTATGCGTTCATCACCTATATCCGGCAATTTTTTCAGCCGATCAACTCGATCACCCAACAATGGAACACGCTGCAATCGACAACGGTGTCGATGGACCGTCTATACCGCTTGTTTACGACCATGCCGGACATAACCGATTCAGCTAAAGCCAAAAAACCCGATTTGGCAAAAGTGGAAGGGAAAATCGACTACAATCGCATCCAATTCGGCTATCAGGAAGGGACGACGGTCATCCATGACCTCGATTTGCATATTCGTCCCGGCGAAATGGTCGGTGTCGTCGGTGCGACGGGGGCCGGGAAAAGCTCGCTGATGAGCCTGCTCTGCCGGTTTTACGATGTGCAGAAGGGCAGCGTACTAATCGACGGCACCGATGTGCGGGACATCGCTCAGAGCTCGCTTCACCGGATGATCGGACTCGTTCAGCAGGAGCCTTATTTATTCTCCGGCAGCATCGTCGATAATGTGAGGTTGTTCGATACGCGGATCAGCCGCGATCAAGTGATGGAGGCTTGCCGGTTCGTCGGGGTAGACAGCCTGATCGGCAGGCTGGCGGATGGTTACGACACGCATCTGTCCGAGCGGGGCAGCGGACTGTCGGCGGGCGAGCGGCAGCTGATTTCATTCGCGCGGATCGTTGTGTTCCAGCCGAAAATATTGATTCTGGATGAAGCGACCGCCAACCTGGACTCCCATACGGAACAGCTGATCCAGACGGCGCTGAACATCGTATCGCAGGGCAGAACGACACTGGTCATTGCACACCGGCTGTCCACCGTGATGCAGGCCGACCGGATTCTGGTGATGAACCAAGGGCGGATCGTTGAGCAGGGAACCCATCAGGAGCTGCTTGAATTAGAAGGTTATTATGAGCAATTGTACCGCCATTCGCAAGGGAAAGCGGAAATGAAAGCCGTATAAGGCGTCTGAACGAATGGGCCGGCTTATCTACGCAAAAAAAAGGTTGGGGAGCGCTGCGGCTTCTCAACCTTTTCATATTATGTGAGGCAAGACCGTACGCCATCTGCACCCTTCCATATTTCCCTAAGCGCGCGTTGCAGCGCTGTACGGCGGTTGGTCGAACGAAAACAAGCACCGCCGCCGGCGCAATCGAGCCAAACTACTCCGCTAAGGAATGGTGGATGATCGTATTCGAGAGCCGGTCCATCACCATCGAAACCCCTCCGTGAGCGACACCCAGCTCGCCCAAATCCGAACAATAAATGTCCAGGTTTTTCAGAAAACGATCGGGAATCATCTCCCTCAGCGTGTTCCAGATGGAATTGATCAGCGGCGATCCCAACAGCGCGAGCAGTCCGCCGATACAAATGACCTTCGGATTGTAAGCGTTGACGACGTTGGCCAATCCGATGCCGTGATAATGCCCCAGCTCATGGATCGCGCTGGTCAGCTTGGCGTCTCCGCTGTTCACTCCGGCGACGATATCGGCAAAAGACAGCTGCTGCGGCGTGGTGTCCAGCAATTCGTAAAGCGCCTTAACCGAGGCGTACATCTCCCAGCAGCCTCTGCTGCCGCAGGAGCATTTTTTCCCGTTCATATGGATGGTGGAATGGCCCAGGCGGCCTGCGGTGCCGGTTGCTCCGGTAAACAGTTCCCCTTTATGATACACGCCGACGGACAACCCCCAGGAGCTGGTGACATATACGAGATGATCCGTCGATTTGGCGCGCCCGAAATGAACTTCACCCATTGCACCGGCATACGGTGCGGGATTAATCCACATCGCAAGCGACGGATTTCTCTTCGACAGCTCTTCCATCAGCGGGAAGCTGTTCCATTCTTGAAGATTGGCGCTGTATTCGACCATATTGGTTTCGATGTTGTAATAACCTTGAATGACGATGCCCGCCCCAACGACGCCAAGCTCCCGATGCGCGTGGGATTTCTCGAGATCGGCCAATATACGCGAGATCTTGTCCACGAAGTAATGCGGATTTTTGTTGTCCAGCGGATAAACCCGGGATTCCGCAATTTTGCCGAGCAGATCGGTAACAAGCACCGTAAACTGATTGATTTCCACGTCCACCCCGATACAAACGCCGGCTTGCTCGTTAATATCGACCAATACCGGGGGGCGTCCCCTTGAAGTGCCCGTCGTGCCCAGTTCAACGACAATGCCTTTTTGCAAAAACAGATCCACACAGCTGGACACGGTCATTTTATTCAGGCCGGTCAGCGCCGCAATTTTGGCCCTGGACAAAGGCCGGTGTTGAAGGATCGTTTTGATCGTATGTTCCATATTGATTTTTTTGACGAGGTCATGATTGCCGATCAGGCCTTTGGATTGCATCGTTATCACTACCTTACTTTCGGCTTGCTTTAAGAGGTAGTTCAAAAAAGTCGTCATTTAATCACGAAGGAAGTCAGGAAGCGAATCAGCATCGAATCTTGCGTTCTCGCAACCTTCCTGGTTGCATGGGCGAGCAGTTCGCCATCAGGCGAACGACCAGCCTCGGTGCTGAAAAGCCGACTTTTTGAACTCGCACTTAAGTCCTAATAAGTATAAATACTATATTAAAATAAAATCGTTGTCAAAACCTTATATGCCAAGCGCTGTGCGGGTTTTCGGGATAAGGTGTTTTGGATAAAGCCAGTTATTGACACAATAACGAAAAGTTATTATATTAATAAACAGTATTCCAAGTTGTAAACTTGGTATAAATCATATACTAAATAACGAGGCGGTGTGACCATGAGTCCATAATGCTGTCAGAAGAAAGGGCGGGAAACGAGCCGGCGATAAGGAGCAGAAAGCTTAAAGCAAGGGATTTGCAAGTTTGTAGACACGGGCCGTGCAAGAATAAATCGCTCATCGCACATGTTTAGTATATTATTTATACAAATAAAAGTTGATTTCTACATAGTCGAAAAGGGACAATCAAGTTTAGAATAAAAAAATCGTGCATTTTATTAGTATAAGATATATACTAAATTACAGGGGATGAAAACGCTTCATCATTTTATCTAAGGGGTGTTTAACTCATGAAGAAACGGAATTTAGCCAGCGCTATACTGGCGAGTTTACTGCTGCTGTCGGCTTGCTCGCCGCAATCCAAGGATGCCGCTCCGGCCGCATCCGGCAATTCAAAAACAGCTGAAGCGGTCGCCGCACAGAAACCGGAGGAGGTTGCGGGGGAAATCTCATTTTGGTCCTGGTCGCCGGAAGACAATGTGTGGCAGGATCTGATCAAAGCTTTTAATGCGAAATACCCGAAAATCAAAGTGAACTATGTGCGCACTCCTTCCGCCGATTACGAGAAGAAAATCCAAGTCGCCATTCAGGGAGGCGAGGTTCCCGATGTCATGGCGTTCCAAAACGGGCCGATGATTAAAAATTATTCCCCGATTTTGGAGCCGCTCGCCCCGCTGGCGGAGAAAACGTTGGGCAAGGATTGGGAAAAGACGTTTAAAGCGACACCGATGGAATCGTCAAAGAAAAACGATTATAAGACGATCCCGACCGGCGTAGCGGTCACCCCGTTTCTTTCTTACGATGTGGATATGTTCAACAAAGTGGGGGCGCATCCTCCGAAAACGTACGACGAGCTGAAGCAGGTGGTGAAAAAGTTCGAAGATGCCAAGCTGCCGGGCATTATTCCGCGGGTAGGTTTTGCCGGGGGCAAAAGCGCTACGGTAACGGACGTGTTTTATACGCTGGTTAATCAGATCGCGCCGGGCAAATTGTACGAGGCGGATGCCGGGAAAGCGAAATTTACGGATCCTGTGTTTATTCAAGCGACCAATGCTTTTAAGCAATTTTATACGGATCAATTATTTCAGGACGGCAACTTGACAACCAAATACGACCCGGATTTAAGGGACATGTACGAGCAGAAAAAACAGCTCCCGATGATATTGGTAGGCGCTTGGATCATGAACGACGTCGCCAACAAGGACGGTCTGAAGATGGGCGACCGCACTTTCGGGCTTGTGCCTATGCCGGTGATTTCCGGCGGCAAAACAAGCGTGCTGATTAACGGCGACGTGCCGCTTGGAATCAGCAAAGAATCGAAAAACAAAGCGGCGGCGTGGCGGTTCGTGGAGTTTATGGCTACCGGCGATTACCAGACGATATTAAGCAAGGCGCTGCAATTCCTTCCGGTGAAGGAAGGGCTGTCGATGGATAAAGCAAACTTGAAGACGGACATTGAGAAACAGTCGGTCGATGTGATTGTGAACTCGCTCACCAAAGATGTCGGCGGCATCCGGTTCCTGGATAACGCTTCGATTGAACAGGCGATTTTTGTGAATTTGCAGAAGGTAGCCTCCGGAGCGGCAACTGCTGAACAAGCGATGGCCGAGGTGCAAAAAGCGTCGGATGCGGTGAAACGGTAAGCCGCCGGCTTCCGGCGAACGGGAAATGAGAGGCTGGCGGCGCTAAATGGGCGACAGGTGCTGCGGCGGTCCGGGCCTCTCTCAAATACGCATGCGGGGAGGATACAGGTGGAATTCGCTTTGAGGAAATGGAACAAGCGGAGCGCGAAGCCGGTCAAGAAGCGGAAACGAAACCGGTTCACAGGATTTTTTTTCACGCTTCCTTTACTGCTCTTTGTAGGTGTGTTTACGTTTTTCGGGATCTTTTACAATGTGTACATCGGTTTTTTCGAATGGACGGGAATCGGCAGCAAAACGTTCATCGGACTGGACAACTACATCCAATTGTTCCAGGATTCCGCCTTCTATAAGGCGCTTGGCAATACGGTATATTTCCTCCTCCTTACGCTTCCCGCTTCGATGGCAATCGGCCTGCTGATGGCTGTTTTGCTGAACGGCGTATGGGCTTTGGACGGAATGTTCAAATCGATTTTTTTCCTGCCGCATGTCATTGCCGTCGTGACGATCGGAACGACCTTCTCCGGCATTTATGAGCCGAATTTCGGGCTGCTGAACACGCTGCTGAGGGCGGCCGGGTTAAACGACTGGGCGCATTCCTGGTTATCCGATCCGGCGACTTCGCTGAGCGCGATCGCCGCCGCTTATATTTTTGCCAATGCCGGATTTTACATGCTGATCTATTATACGAGCATGCTGAACATGGAGCAGGAAATATTCGAGGCGGCCAAAATCGACGGAGCCGGGGTGGTCCGACAGTTTCGCCACATTATTTTCCCGATGCTGACCGGCACCCACGTGACACTGATGATTCTTGGCATCATCTTTGCCCTGAAGGTGTTTGACCTCGTGTGGATTATGACCGAAGGCGGACCGGGAGACGCAACGGAGCTGCTGTCGACGTTTTTGTTCCGCGAATCGCTGTTAAAATACCATACCGGTTACAGCAGCGCCATTTCCGTCATCTTGCTGCTGATCGCGTTCGGCTACACGGTGGTTCAGCTGCGCGTTTATAACAAAATCAGGAGGTAGCGCCATGTTCGTCCGATTGCAGCTGTCCGAAAAGCTCGTTATGAACGGCCTTCTCCTGCTGCTTGCTGCGGTGTGGGTCGTGCCGCTCGTCTACCTTGTCATGTATTCGTTTGAGGGAGGAGGCTGGGCCAATTATCAAGCGGTGCTCAGCCTCAAGCAGTTTCCGTATTTTCTGATGAACAGCTTTATCGTATCGGTGTGTGTTGTTGCGCTTTTGCTGGCCGTTGTTTCGCTGGCCGCATACGGCTTCAGCAAGCTGAGGTTTCCGGGCGACTCGTCTTTGTTTGCGCTCTGTTTGATCGGTTTGATGATTCCGCCGGTAGCTATGCTGGTTCCGCTGTTTCACACGGTCAAAGCATTTCACTGGATCAATACGTACATGTCGCTGATCGGTCCGGAAGTGGCGTTAAGCATTCCGTTTACGCTGCTTATCGTCCGCAATTCATTTGACGAAATCCCGGGAGAACTGCTGGAAGCGGCGGAAATGGACGGGTCCGGCGCGTGGGGAAGGTTTTTCCATATCATATTGCCTTTGGCCGTGCCGGTGTTAACTACGATTTGCATCTTGACGTTTCTGAATTCGTGGAACCAATATTTGTTTCCGCTGGCGTTTATTAATAAAGAAGCGATGCTTACGGTAACAATGGCTCCTAAATTTTTCATCCAGGAATATACGTCGGATTATCACAAAGTATTTGCGGCGCTGGTGTTGATTACCATTCCGATCGTAGTTCTATATATCTTCGGTCAAAAATACATGCAGCGCGGTTTGACAAGCGGGGCCATCAAATGAATTGAAGACCGCATAAGACTTGGAGGATACTATGAGCGAACAAAAATCCGGGAACAAGAAGCCGAATATTTTATTTATCATTGCCGACGATCATCGTTCGGACAGTATCGGCGTTTACGGGAATCCGCACGTGCGGACCCCCAATCTGGATCGGCTGGCGGCGGAAGGGGTGTTGTTTCAATCCGTATATACAATGGGCGGTCAGACGGCGGCGTTGTGCGTGCCGTGCCGTGCCAGTTTATTAACGGGAGCGAATGCGTTTCGCTCGACCGTTTCGAATAAGGAGGTCACGCTTGCGGAGACCGAAGATCGCAGCCTTTGGGAGCTGAATCCTGCGCTCGCCATTTTGCCGGAGGTGCTGCGTCAGGAAGGGTACCGCACGTTTGGCACCGGGAAATGGCATAACGGCAAAGCGGCTTTTGCCCGCAGCTTCTCGGACGGCGCTAATATTTTCTTTGGCGGGATGGGAGACCATGTCGGCCTGCCCGTGCATGGATATGATCTTGACGGGATTTACCCCCAAGAAGCGGCGCAAATGAGCAGTGTATTTTCGTCGGAATTGTTTGCCGAGACCGCCAGTGATTTTATTCAAAGTTATGAAAGCGACGAGCCGTTCTTTTTGTACGTGGCGTTTACCGCCCCTCATGATCCGAGAACGCCGCCCCCGGGATACTCCGAGCTTTATTCGCCGGAAGGTTTGCCGCTTCCCGGCAATTTTATGACCGAACATCCTTTCGATAATGGAGAACTGCAAGTGCGAGACGAGCAATTGGCCGTCACTCCCCGGCAGCCGGAAGAAATCCGCCGCCATTTGGCCGACTACTACAGCATGATTACGCATATGGACGAGCAGATCGGACGTATATTGCATACGCTGGAAGCCAGCGGGCGCGCCGATGATACGATTGTGGTATATACGGCGGATCATGGGCTTGCCTTGGGACAACACGGCTTGCTGGGCAAACAAAACTTGTATGAGCACAGCGTGCACATTCCGCTTGTCATGCGCGGACCCGGTTTGCCGCAAGCGGCGGGAATCGAAGCGCTGGGCTGCCAAATCGATATTTTTCCGACATTATGCGATTTGACCGGCATTTCTTGTCCGCAGACGGCAGAGGGGCGAAGTCTTGCTCCGTTGCTCCTGGGCCAAGCGGCTGCAGTGAGGGAAAACGTGTTTGCAGCCTATAAATCGCTGCAGCGTATGGTGAGGGACGACCGTTGGAAGCTGATTCGTTATTACCGCTCGGGAGGGGGCGGCTCCGAGCGAACCCAACTGTTTGATCTGCAGGCCGATCCTTGGGAAGTCAGCGATTTGTCCGGGGAATCTGCGCATGAGCCGCACTTGCGGCGCTTGGAGGCGCAGCTGCTGCAGTGGCAGCGGAATGTGGGAGACCCGCTATTAATTGAAACCGCACATTGAGAGGTGATGGTACCGTGAGCCGCCCTAATTTTCTTTTTCTGTTTCCGGATACGCACCGCGGAGATTGGCTGCCGTTTGCGCCGCATGTATGGTCCGAGCTGGGGATGGAACCGCTGCCCTTGCGTATGCCTCATTTGGAGGCGCTGATGCGGCGGGGTACGACCTTCACCAAGGCCGTGACCTCCTCGCCGTTATGTGCGCCGGCCAGGGCATCGCTTGCTTCCGGACTCAGATATAACAAAGCCGGTGTAGCCGGGAACCATGAGAATTACCCGCTGGAGCGGAAAACATTTTATTCGGCGCTGAAAGACGGCGGTTACCGCGTAGGCGGGGTCGGCAAATTCGATCTTCATAAGGCGACGCATTGGTGGGGATTGGACGGCTGGATCGACGAGCTAGGCCAGCTCGGATTTACCGACGGCGTCGATAATGCGGGTAAAATCGACGCTATTGTGTCGGGCAAAGATGCGCCGCAGGATCCTTATATGAAATACTTATACGATCAAGGGCTTGCGGAAGTTCACCTGAGGGACATGACGGATCGCGGCAAACGTACGGATGCGACGGATTTGCCGGATGAGGCGTATTGCGACAATTGGCTGACGCGCAACGGGCTTGAGCTGCTGAGCACATTTCCGCAGGAGACGCCTTGGTTCCTGATGGTTAATTTTACGGGACCTCATGAACCTTTTGATATTACGCACCGGATGAAAGCGGCGTGGGAACAGATCCAGTTTCCGGAACCGAACCGCTGCACGCTGCCACGGGAGGTATGGAACGGCATCCGGCAAAATTATACCGCCATGCTTGAAAACATTGACCGCAATATCGGGCTGCTGCTGGAGGCGATCGACAAGCGGGGAGAATTGGACAATACGATTGTCATTTACGCTTCCGATCATGGAGATATGTTGGGCGATTTCGATTTATTCGGCAAATGCAAGCCGGAACGCGGCTCCACCCACATCCCGCTGGTCGTCAGCGGCCCGGGTGTGCAAGTGGACAGGTACAGCGATGCGCTTGTGGAACTTCAAGATGTGGCCGGTACCATTCTCGATTTTGCCGGTCTTTCCATGGAGGAAGCCGAGGATGCATGGTCCTTCCGCAAAGTGCTTGCCGGCGAGACCGCCGTGCTGCGCGAAACGCACGTTTCCGGCTTGGATGAAGGGCCGCAGCATGCCGGGGAGTGGCGAATGGTGTCGGATGGGCAATGGAAGCTGATCGCCGAACGGGGAAGGAAAGCAAGATTGTACCACATTAAAGCCGATCCGTGGGAAAATCACAACGTTGCCGAGGATTATCCTGAAATTGCCGCAAGATTGGCCTCGGCGCTTTGAACGCCGGCGGCGGCCGCTTCAGCGTTAGAGCAAGCGATGGACAAAATGATTGGAGAGAGCAATCCCCTCAACCGAACTGCAGCAGGTTCGGAGGGGATTGTTTTTTTTGTGCCAATTCTGATTTTCCACATTAAATTGAAGATTTTCGGGCATTTGGTTGTTCTACACGAAAAGGGATGCGAATGGAAACGACCGTTCCTTTGCCGCCAAAGGAGCTTAACCGGATCCCGTAACGTTCACCGTATTTCAAAACAAGACGGGCGTGAACGTTGGTAATGCCCAAGGACTCGTTACGCACATATTCAGCGTCACAATGCTCGGTTATTTGAGCTAATTGGCTAGTCAAATCGTTTAACCTCGCCTCTGTAATGCCCGGCCCATTATCGGCAATTTCGATAATTAGATCCTGATCTTCGTTATAAGCGCTGACCAAGATCGCGGCGTCTCCACCATTCGGTTCGACCGCATATTTAACCGCATTTTCTGCAATGGGCTGCAGTGTCAGCTTGACGCACAGACAATCTAGAAATTTCTCATGCACATAAATATTGCTTTGAAAATAGAGCGAAAATCGTATCTTTACGATGCCTAAATAATTCATCAAATGCTGAATCTCGTCCCGAAGCGTCACTTCTGCATCGGCAAATTTGGCATTGTAGCGGTAAACGTCTGCCAAATTGCGGGCCAGCAGCTCGATTTTGGGTGTTTTTTCCAGATAGGCGATGCTTTTGATAAGCTCTAGAGAATTATAAAGCAGGTGTGGATTAATCTGATTTTGCAGTACACGGATCGCCGCTTCCTTTTGACGAAGCATGAATTTGATTTCTTTTACCCTCAGCTCAATTACGGTTTCGTTTAGCTCCTTCAATTGCTTCACCATGGTATTGAAGCTGATGTTCAATTCCTGAAGCTCGTCCTTGCCTTCATTGATTTTGGCGCGTACCGAAAGATCCCCTCCGGCCAGCCGGCGCATCAGGTTCTGCAGCATGATAACAGGTTGTACGAATCGTGCGGATACATAAGGGACGACAAATAAAATACATAAAGTAATTACAAAAAATGTAAACCATGTTGCGTTTCTGGCTGTCTTTAATCCACCGGCCATTTCGTCGAATGGGGTGACTGCGACAATTCTCCAATCCGTCACATAAGAGCTGCTTTTCGAGACAAGCCAACTTCCATCATGCCAGCTTTGAATGAACGTATTGTTAGGATTGTCAAGATTTAGCGTGACCATCTCTGTTTGCGATCTCGGCAAGCCGAGCCACTCCGCATTGGGATGATATACGATCGTGTCGTCATCGGAAAGGATAAAGAAGAAGCCGTTATGCCCCAGATTGGAACTGTTAAACGTTGAGCCGATTTCCGACATATTAAAATCAATGATTAATCTGCCGCATAATTCGATATCGCTGACGCTATAAACCGGAATAATGAGCGACAATACGGGGACTTGTGATTGCTGAGGGTAATTTACCCTGTGTGTGGACAACACTTTCGTTTCCGGTGAAATGGGTGTGTGGAACCATGGTTCCTGCTGATAATAAAGCGGGTTGGAGTAAAACTTCCCAAATGAAGACACAATGTCTCCATCGCCGGACATCAAGAACATTCCCACGATTTCCGGATAATTGTTGCCAATGCTGCGGACTAGCTCGCTCTCCACCGTATCCTCTGAACTTATTCGAGCTTCTTTATGGGTCAGCCACGTTTGGACAACGCTGTTGCGTGTTAATGAATTTGTCGAGCGGATCATCTGCTTGAAATAATAGTCAAAGTGATGATTCACATTTGTCGCCGACTCGCTGGAGAGCCTGTAGAAATCCTTTTGTATCACTTCTCCAAAATAATTATGTGAAAATAGAAGCATCATGAGCAAGGATGCAAGATTAACGATGAAGAATCCGGCGGTCATCTTCCATTTAATCGAAAAGCGGTACGGAAAACGCATGTTCATAACCCCATTTTCTTACGATATTCATTGGGAGACTCGCCAACGACGCTTTTAAAAACACGGTTGAAATACGGAAGTGATACGTAACCGACCATTTCCGACACTTCATAAACTTTAATGTCATACTCCCAGAGCAGCTCCTTCGCTTTTTCGATTCGAAGTATGTTCAGGTAATGGACGAAGGAGTGGCCCGTATGCAGTTTGAAGAGATGTCTGAAGTACGAAGTGCTCAGACTGCAGTATTCAGCCATTCCGGTCACTGTTAAGTTTTTCATATAGTTCTGTTTGATATGATCACATGCCTTTTTAATAATCGATTTCACATCCTGGCTGGAAGCTGCGGCACTGATACGGCCCCAGGCTTCCACTAGCAGAAGAAAATAACTGCGAATGGCTTCGTCACTTTCACTTTTAGCTGGAGGTTGGTAACCTGGATCTATGCCTTGAAGGAGCTCAATCAGCTTATTCGAAAAAACGCTCAGTAAACTGGTGCGGACACCCTTGGGAGCCGACTTCATCTGCAGCAGCGAATTTACAATGGCCATTATTTCCCGGATCATTTGTTGCTGGTCTAACTTATCGATTTCGATGAAAAATTCTTGCATACGGACAAGGTACGCGTGTGTATCTCTGAGCGCATGGAGGCGGTTGAGTGAGCGGCGCAGTGCATCCAGAAGCTCCTCCTCCAAAATCGGTTTCAGCAAATACTCGGATACGCCGTGACGAATCGCTTGCTTGGCGTAATCAAAATCGTCATGACCACTGATGATGATCGTAACGATCGGCAATTTTTGTTCATCGATCTGTCGGAGCAGCCACAATCCATCACCTTTAGGCATGACGATATCCGTAATCACAATCGTCGGCCATAACTCCTGGATTAAGTTCCAAGCATCTTCGCCATTTCCCGTTTCTGCGACAACCTTAAATCCGCAGCTGGAATTCTCGACCATTTCAATAACGGCACTGCGTACGAGCGGTTCGTCTTCTGCAACCAGAACATGAAACATGGGGTAATCTCCTCGCTCTAAACATCAAAGGATTTGTGTCTTATATATTATATGTTATTAACGTATAATCCAATATGATAGTTAGGATTATACTTCATGAAAGTTGAAATGGTTAACAATTCATCATTTAGGTTAAAGACGAATTTCTGAATCTTGGCTAGAATATGGACATTGGCAGCCAATGCGAGTGTTTTTGATGTAAGTCTTGTTGTAGAAAGCGGTTGCTTTGCTTGATCAGCTGTAGAAAACTACAAGGGGGAGTACAAATGAAAAAGAGTTTATTCACAATGATGGCGACAGCTCTCGTATTCAGCAACGTTGTCGGTTGCTCGAGCAGCGCCAAAACGCAGCCAGATGCAGCAAATAATGGAGCCGGCGGAGACGGGAATGAAAAAATCGCGATCAACATGATGACTTATAGCGTCGATGGCGGCGGTTGGCCGGATAACGCCGAGATCGTTCAAGAGCTCAATAAGAAACTGAATATCGATTTGAAGATACAATGGGTGCCAAACGACAACTACGATAACAAGCTGGAAACGCTGGCAGCTGCCAATAATATGCCAGACCTCTACACAATCAGAGATATCAAACGGTATCTGTCATGGCAGCAAAAAGGTATTTTAATGGATGTAAAACCTTCTTTGAACCAGTACCCGAATTTAGTGAAATATCTCGGCGAAGACGGATTTAAAATACTGAACCCGAAGGATAAATATTATGGGTTACCGTATTATGTT
Source organism: Paenibacillus thalictri (assembly GCF_004307995.1). GTDB lineage: Bacteria > Bacillota > Bacilli > Paenibacillales > NBRC-103111 > Paenibacillus_AF > Paenibacillus_AF thalictri. The sequence continues at coordinate 116,844 of NZ_SIRE01000017.1, forward strand.
CCTGAAACCCGTGATTCGCTCGCCATTCGCCAAGACTGGCTCGATAAATTGAATCTGAAGATGCCGACGACGATTGACGAATTTTATAGCGTTGCAAAAGCTTTTGCAACCCAAGACCCTGACGGGAACGGCAAACAGGATACGGTTGGCTTCAGCTTTGCGGTCAATCCGCAGACAGGTGTGTTCGAGAGACTTGCCTTCCTGCAGGGCGCTTTTGGGCTTGCGAACGGCTGGAAAGAAGAAAACGGGAAGCTCATTCCGTACCAAACGCAGGTATCGGAGCTGAAGGACATGGTAGCTTTCCTTCAGAAGGCTTATAACGAAGGCGTACTGGACAAAGATTTCGCTGTCAATAAACTTCGTGATCCCCTTAATAAATTTGAGGCCAGCAAAGTCGGGACCGGTTATGTCAATCCTAATGAAGTATACTCCAGCACGATTCCTTCGGTCACAAAGGTAGATCCGAAAGCTAAGGTTGTACAGTTATTGCCGCCTAAGGGGCCGAAAGGACAGGCAACGCTTACGGGTACAGGAGGAACGCAAAAGGTAGTCATCAATGGGAAAATTGATCCTAAAAAGCAGCAGCGCATCCTGAAGCTGCTTGACTACATGATGTCCGACGAAGGAACTGATTTGATTAAGAACGGCATTGAAGGTGTCGACTACAAGAAAGTTGACGGCAACAAATACGAGAAACTCGACTTTGACAAAAACAGACCGCAAATCCTTTCGCTTTGGTTTCTCCGCAGATATGATCCGCTCATTCAGGTGTTCAAGTTTAGCGATCCGCAGTTGGCGCAAAATCTAAGCGTCTGGGCTGAGAATAATGCTAAATATGCTTGGAAAAACCCTGGCGCCGGATTGGTATCGGATACGAACGTAAAAATCGGAGCAAGCCTGGATCAGAAGCTGGCGCAAGCTTTGGTGAAAGCAATTATCGACAAAGAATCAGTAGACACTATCGACAAAGCCGTAGCCGATTGGAAATCAGGCGGCGGGGATAAAATTATTAAAGAAATCAATGACGCTTACGCGGCCAGCAAGCAGTAACCGTATGCAAAGTTCATCCAAAGTGACTAGGTAAACATCGAGGGCTCCCTGGTGGGAGCCTTCTCAAATTTATTCTCTGACGCGGATTGACTTATTTGATAGTAAGGAGTAATTAATATGAACAAAAAACAAACTGCGAACGCCGCTTTGCAGTTGCCAGATACGAAGTGGAACGAAGCCCATCATTCCCGGCAGGAGCTGCGAAAGCAGTCGATACGGCTATGGAAAAGGGGAATTCCGCTCTACCTTATGATTTTACCGGGGCTCCTTTATTTTATCATTTTTCGGTATATTCCAATGGGCGGGATCATCATTGCTTTTCAGCAGTATGATCCGTTTGACGGATTCTTGCATAGCCCATGGGTAGGGTTCGAGAATTTTCAGAAGTTGTTTGGAGCGCCGGATTTCTGGGTGCTCCTTCGGAATACGCTAATCTTAAGCGCCATGAACATTTTCCTGTTTTTCCCGGCTCCGATCGTGCTTGCGTTATTGCTGAATGAAGTGCGGAATGCACTGTTCAAGCGTACCGTGCAAACCGTCGTGTATATGCCGCATTTTATTTCATGGGTAGTCGTAGCGGGCATCACGATTGTGCTGTTTGCTACGCAAGACGGCGCGATTAATAATCTGCTGGCTACTAAAGGGTTCGCTCGTATCGAGCTTATGACCGATCCGCAATATTTCCGCATGTTGTATACGTTGCAGAACATTTGGAAGGAAACCGGCTGGAATGCCATTATTTTTCTTGCTGCGCTTGCTTCCGTGGATCCGTCCCAGTATGAAGCGGCTGTCGTTGACGGAGCAGGCAGGTGGCATCAGATGTGGCACATCAGCTTGCCCTCGCTCCGCTCGACCATTCTTATCTTATTCATTTTGCGTCTGGGACAAGTCATGGACATTGGCTTCGAACATATTTATCTGATCCAAAATTCAGTGAATCGCAGTGTTTCCGACGTATTCGATACGTATGTGTATCGAGAAGGGGTTTTGGCTGGCGAGTTCAGCTTTACGACCGCCGTCGGTTTGTTCAAGTCGTTTGTCGGCTTGATTTTGATCATGCTGGCTAATTTTCTAACCAAGAAAAGCGGCGAGGAAGGGGTGTACTAAGTTGAAAAAATACGATCCGAGCGGTTCCAGCATCCTGTATCGTTCCACAGTGCTTGGCGCCTTGATCTTGGTCTTGGCCGCCGTTCTTCTCCCGATCCTATACGTCGTGATGAGCTCATTTTCTACCAAACAAGAAGTGCTGACGCGTGGTTTCTTCTTAATACCCCACGAATGGACGCTAGGGGCTTATCGATATTTGATGAACAATGATAATTTCGTCGAGTCCTTGTTTAACGCGGTGTATATTACAGCAATTGGTACCTTCATTAATATTGTGCTGACCAGCTTAATGGCCTATGGGATGTCGAAATCGTGGCTGAAAGGAAGAAAAACACTCAACTTTCTTGTATTGGTTACGATGATTTTCAGCGGCGGGATTATACCGACTTTCCTGATTATGAAAGGTTTGCACTTGCTCGACAGCTATTGGGCAATATGGCTCGGCGGAGCGATCGCACCATTTCACTTGATCGTGATGCGCAGTTTTTTTCAGAACATACCACAAGAGCTGGATGAAGCGGGGCACATCGACGGCTGCGGTGAGTTCCGGCTGCTCGTGAGGATCATCCTGCCACTGGCGATGCCGGCTGTGGCCACGTTTACGCTTTTCTATATGGTAGGTCACTGGAATACTTATTTCACTGCTATTCTTTATATCAACGACACCCATAGATGGCCGCTGCAAGTGATATTACGACAGATGCTGATCACAAATACGGACTCTTCATTCGAATCCTCCGTTATTGATTACCAGTTCGGGCCGCCGGTCAAGATGGCTGCAATCGTCGTGACTGCTCTGCCGCTGCTGGTGGTATACCCTTTCCTGCAAAAATATTTTAATAAAGGAATGCTCCTTGGCTCAGTTAAGGGCTAGGCATTCATATCTTGCTGCTGATACTGCGACAGGCAAAATCGATTTGAACATGAGTGAAGAATAGCTGCGTGAAAAGTAGTTTAACAGAAAGAAGTGGTAACCATTGGGAAAGCCAAATATCCTATTAATCATGAGTGATCAGCATCGGTTTGATTGTTTGGGAGCATACGGCAATAAAGAAATACAAACTCCTCATATTGATAAGCTTGCTAGCGACGGAACGGTCTATCGGAACAGCTTCAGCGCGGCCCCGGTATGCACGCCTTCCCGTTATTCCGTATTGACGGGGTTATATCCGCATCAGCATACGGGATGGGCGAATCATGCCACCATTCCGGCACCGGACAAGGCGTTTCCGGAAATTTTGCGGCGCAATAGCTATCGTACGAAAGCGGTAGGCAAGATGCATCTGACTCCCACGTATATGAACATCGGGTTTGAGCATTTACAACTGGCTGAGCAGGACGGCTCCGGGAGATATGACGACGATTACCACCGGTATTTGAGACAGCAAGGTTTGGTTGACGGGATCGATCTGATCGACCAAGTATCCGAATACCGGAAGCAGGCTCCCAAGCATTATTGGGACGTGTTCGGAGCGGTGGAGTCGAACTTACCTGAAGAGCATCATTCTACAACATGGATCGGTAATCAAGCGTTAGCCGCACTTGGCGAATGGGGTGGGGAAGAGCCGAATTTCTTAATGGTCAGCTTCATTAAACCCCATCATCCTTTTGATCCTCCGGCACCTTGGAGCCAGATGTACGATGCTCAGCATTTAACGGTTCTGCCCGGCTGGACGGAGAACTGCCTGCAGCACGATCTTCAGATGAACGGCGGTTATTTTCCGAATGATCAATTAACGGTCGATGCATTAAAGCGTGCGATGGCACTTTACTACGGTTCGATTTCACATATTGATGGTTATGTAGGTCAAATGATGGAGCTGCTCAAGGAAAAAGGTTTATATGACGATACGATGATTATTTATACGAGCGATCATGGCGAATATTTAGGTTTCCATCACATGCTGTTGAAGAGCAACCATATGTACGATCCGCTTGTTAAAGTTCCGCTTATCATTAAATATCCGGGTGAACGGAACAAGATGGCTTATTCGGACGAACTCGTGAATAATATTGATCTTGCTCCTACGCTTCTGAAGCTTGCTGATGCTCAGCCCGATAAGCATATGGCGGGCATCGATCTGAAGACGGGGACTGCCAATCGAGATTATATTATTTGCGAAGGCGCGTCATCCAATCAGTATATGATCAGATCGCAAACTCACAAATTGTTATATTCCAGAGATCAGACGAATCATTTGTTCTTCGATCTAGTTAAAGATCCGCTGGAATTGAGAAATTTGTACGAGGATCCGGAACATCGGCAGCTGATTGGTGAATTTAAGGAAGATTTGCTCCAATTTATTTTATTCGATGCAGTAACGCCCACTCACCTAAACGTCGAGGCCGCACAAATTGAAGCGCAAAATGTTCCACAGAACGAAGCGGCCCAGGAGTTAAAAGATTGGTACAGGAATAAAATGGAATCATTCGAACTGAGAAGTGAAGAGCAAAGTTGAACAACCGTGTACGTCAATTGCTGGCAGCTATATGGCGGGTGGTTTCGCTGCCAGCTTGTACCGAACAAAAGAAGTAAACCAACTACCATTACAACAACGGAGGATTGATCTTATGAGCAGCAGACCTAACATTATTTATGTAATGAGCGACGACCACGGATACCAGGCGATGAGCTGCTACGGCAGCCGAATCAATCAAACGCCGAATCTCGACCGGATTGCAGAGGGGGGCATGCGCCACGACAATTGCTTCTGCACGAACTCGATTTGCGCTCCTAGTCGGGCGGTCATTCTTTCCGGAAAATACAGTCATATGAACGGCGTGAAGACGCTTGCGGACCATTTTGACGGTCGGCAGGTTACCTTTCCGAAGCTTCTCCAAGGTGCAGGCTACCAAACGGCGATGATCGGCAAATGGCATCTCGGGCATGGCGGCGATTCTGACCCGACAGGCTTCGATTACTGGAGCGTGCTGCCGGGGCAGGGGAAATATCACGATCCGGTATTTATCGAGATGGGCGAGAAGAAGACGATACCGGGTTATGTTACGACGATTACGACAGATCTTTCCATGGAATGGCTGAAGAATCGGGACGTAGATAAGCCGTTCCTGCTGATGTGCCATTATAAGGCGCCGCATGGTCCATGGGATCCGGATAAGAAGCATGAGCATTTATACGAGGATCTGGAGATTCCGGAGCCGGTGACGTTCTACGATGATTACTCGAATAGGGCGGAAGCCGCAAGGGAAGCCAAGATGAGAATTGACCGCGATTTGCCGAAGCGGATTGCGAAATATGTCGCGCCTGAAGGGCTTTCGCCGTTAGAGGGCAAGAAGTGGCAGTACCAGCAGTTTATTAAAGATTATTTGCGCTGCGTCGCTTCCATCGACGAGAATGTCGGCCGCTTGCTCGATTACTTGGATGAAGAAGGCTTGGCTGAAAATACGATTGTCGTTTATACATCCGACCAGGGCTTTTATCTGGGCGATCACGGCTGGTATGACAAGCGGTTTATGTACGAAGAGTCGCTGCGCATGCCGATGCTCATCCGTTATCCAAAAGAGATCGCACCTTCGTCCGTTTCAGAGGCGTTTGCGCTGAACGTCGATTTCGCTCCGACGTTCCTCGATTATGCAGGCGTGGAAATCCCTGAGGAGATGCAGGGCAGCAGCCTGCGTCCTATCTTGAAAGGCGAATTGCCGGAAGGCTGGCAGACGTCCGTCTATTACCGCTACTGGATGCATCTGGACGAAATCCACGGTGTGTACAGCCACTATGGGGTCCGCACGGAAAAATACAAGCTGATTTACTACTATGGCGAAGCTCTTGGCGCTAGCGGAACGACGGACAGATCGACGCCGAAGGAATGGGAGCTGTTCGATCTGGAAAAGGACCCTCATGAATTGAACAATGTCTATAACCAGCCGGAGTATGCGGGAATCGTGATGGAGCTGAAGACGGAGCTCGACCGATTGAAAACTAAGCTTAAGGATGAACTATAACATCTAGGAATAGCGGCTTCTCCATGCAACAGCTCCTTTCATAGTCCAATAAATGGATGGCAACAGCTGGTCAGCAGGAAGTGTGATTGATCTGAGCGGAGCACAAGGATTCTGATATCTGGCATCTGAGAATAAACTCCGATTGGAGTTTTTCTTAGTTGTTTGTTGGCGAGAAACAATAGCATTATTATGACATTGTTGATAACGATGTGTCAGTTACGTCTATTAAACATCATTAGCCGCTTTGCTAGAATAGATGTAAACGGCAGTGAAATTACGAAAGCTGCCAGGAGGAGAGGGGATCACATCATGTTTTTTCTTGTGGAGAAGTTATCAGCCCGGTTAACGGAATTGGAATCCATGCGGTATCGCGAGGAACAAAGCTTGTTCCCATTGCAAGTGAAAGATGACGAGCGTGGCGAGATTGGGCAGTATCCATCTTCTGAGGGAGAATGGCGTACCGTTGACGCCGATCACCATTGGGAAGGGCACGACAAGTATTTGTGGCTGCAAACGGAAGTGGAATTTCCGGCTGAATGGCGCGATAAAGATATTGTCGGCCGGTTCGACTTCGGCGGCGGAGGCGTCAATAGCGGATTCGAGTCGCTCCTGTTCGTAAACGGCGAGCCCTATCAAGGGGTAGACAGCAACCATAAGGAAGTGTTCTTCCCTGGGGAGCTTTGGGCGGGGACCAAGGCGAAGTTAGTCTTCCGGCTGTGGTCGGGCATGGGCGGCCTTCATCAGAGCGTTATGGAGCATTGTTTGAGGATGGCGCGCATCGGCTGGCTGGATAAGGCTGCAGACGATTTGTATTTTACAGGCAGGGCTGTTTTGCAAGTGGTACAGAACCTGGACGATACGCGTCCTGAACGACATGCGCTATTGACTGCGCTCGATCGGGCTGTATTGGAGCTGGACTGGTCTAAGCCGCACTCGGAGGCGTTTTATCGCTCGGTAGAGAAGGCGTGCTCGCTGCTGCATAGTGAACTCGAGAAATGCGAGAAGACGCATGCCGTTACCGTAACCTGCGTTGGGCATACACATATTGACGTCGCATGGCTGTGGCAATTGAAGCATACGAGGGAGAAGGCGGCTCGTTCGTTTTCCACTGTGCTTCGTCTGATGGAACGGTTCCCGGAGTATTTGTTCTTGCAGACGCAGCCTCAGCTTTACGAATATCTCAAATCGGATTATCCCGATTTGTATAAACAGATCAGTGAGCGGGTGAAGGACGGACGTTGGGAAGCAGGCGGCGCCATGTGGCTGGAGGCGGACTGCAATTTGGCTTCCGGCGAATCCTTGGTCAGGCAGCTGGTATACGGAATTCGATTTTTCCAAAAAGAGTTTGGCGTCGTTAACACCTTTTTGTGGCTGCCAGACGTATTCGGGTACAGCTGGGCGCTGCCGCAAATTCTCCGCAAATGCGGTATTAACTCCTTCATGACGTCGAAAATTTCCTGGAATCAGTACAATCGAATGCCGCATGATACATTCCGTTGGAAGGGTATTGACGGCTCGGAAGTATTGACGCATTTCATTACAACGCCGATTGAAAACGAAGCCGGTGCTGAACGTTATACGTATAACGGTAAAATTACGGCAAGATCGGTTAAGGGCTCATGGGATGAATATAAGGACAAGGCGATCAACCGCGACCTGCTGCTCCCATACGGTTTTGGAGACGGCGGCGGTGGTGTAAATCGGGAAATGCTGGAATTGCGCCGAAGGCTGGATTCTATGCCTGGAGTGCCTCATGTGCAAACGGGCCGGGCGGACGAATTTTTTCAGAAGCTGCAGAAACGAATTGCCGAGACGGATGGATATGTGCATACGTGGGATGGCGAGCTTTATTTAGAGTATCATCGGGGTACTTATACAAGTCAAGCTTACACGAAAAAAATGAATCGCAAGCTGGAGCTGTTGTACCGTGAAGCGGAATGGCTGTCTGTGCTTTTGTGTGCCACACAGCAAGGAGAAGGCGTTGATGTCTACCCGGCGGAGAAGCTGGCTGAAGGCTGGAAAATCATTTTACGCAATCAATTCCACGACATTATCCCTGGCTCGTCGATTCGTGAAGTGTACCAAGATTCGCGTATGGAATATGCGGAGGCTGAACAAATTGGCGTTAAGGCCGTTCAGGAAGCGACGGCCGGAATTAGTCGTTCTGAAAGTGATATCCATTCGGCTTCACAAGGTTGGACTGTGTTCAACGGAGGGTCTTGGCATCAAGATGGACTCGTATTCCTTCCGGGCGCAGCTGCTGACCAATCCTTTGTCACAGCCGACGGAAGTGAGCTGGACAATCAGGCCGGAGAAGGCGGCGTCTGGGTGCTTGCCGAGAAAGTGCCGTCGATCGGCTATAACGTCATCAAGACAGAAAATCGATCAACATCGCTTATGCAGCCATCGGCTTTCCAAATCGATATCGATGAAGGCTCGGTAGATAGCCCTATTTACCGGATCGAGTGGAACAAACAAGGGCATCTGACACGGATTTACGATAAAGAAGCCATGCGGGAAGTTCTGGAAAAGGGCGGAAGAGGCAATGTGTTGCAAGTATTCGAGGATAAGCCGGCAAGCCGCTTCGATGCGTGGGATATCGATATTTTTTATCAGGAGAAGAAACAAGAAATCAGCGAGCTGCTTTCTGTGCAAACAGATGAGGTTGGACCGTTGTTCGCCGCACTGACATTTACTTATCGTTATATGGACTCCACCATCGAGCAGCGAATGGTTGTTTACGCGAATGACCGGCGCATCGATTTCCAGACCCAGGTGAATTGGCAGGAGCGCCGTCAGCTGCTGAAGGCGGCATTCGAGACAGCGATTCGCTCAACTACAGCGACGTACGATATTCAATTTGGCAATGTACAACGGCCGACGCATTGGAATACGAGCTGGGATTATGCGCGATTTGAGACGATCGGACATCAATGGGCGGATTTATCAGAGCGGCATTACGGTGTAAGTCTGTTGAATGATTGCAAGTACGGATACGATATCAAAAATAATGTCATTAGGCTTACGCTTATCAAATCGGCAATCGTTCCTGATCCTACGGCCGATCTCGGTGAGCATACGTTTACGTATTCGTTGTTTCCGCATCAAGGCGACTGGTACGAAGGAAGGACGCCACAAGCAGCTTGGTCGCTCAACAATCCGTTTATTGCAGTCAAGGGCTGCGATGCGGGGTCAAATCGGTTATCGTTGTTCCACGCCGATACCGAAAACGTCATGATTGATGCGGTTAAACTCGCCGAAGAAGGGGACGCTTTTGTTGTCAGACTTCACGAGTTCGCCGGACGCCGTGGTGAGGTGGCCATACGAAGCGACTTACCTCTGGCATCGTGGCAGGAATGCGATCTGCTGGAGCAACCGATAGATGATCAGCGAAGCTCAGAGTCTATCACCACAAATTTCAATCCGTACGAAATCAAAACATTTTTAGTGAGATGGAAGTAAGGGGGCTAGGTCTCCTTCTGTGCCTTGGTTGTTGCGCAGCAGCGCATCGGCCAGGGCATGTAGTGCTGAATATGAAAACGGAAAATCCAGAGCAGCAATTGTGGAGGAATATGAGATCACAGCCTCCGCTTTAGACTGCTGGATCAAACAAGTCCAAAGGACGTTCCTTCAAGGAGAAAGACAATCGTTTTTTCGAAAAAAATGAGCTGGTTGCCTTACGAAAAGAGAACAAACTCTGAAAATGGAGGTGGATATTTTATAACACTTCAGTGTTACCCTATTCTGCACGACTCCGCTATGCCTCTGTAGGGTCACCCTCCCGTGACTCGAGGGGTCTTCGTCCTTACATTTCTTCGTTCCCCCTGTCCAAAGGTGTAGAGACTGACCGCGCTTAGTTGACGGTTTATTGCCCTGACGGACACGAAATTCGGTTTTCTGTGCATGTATGGTTTGAAATCTTCATTGTGTCGAACAAGGTTGAGTATGCCCAGGAATAAATAGTTACGCAGCATGCTATCCCCGCGCTTGGAGAGCTTAATTTGTCCTCTGAACTTGCCCGAGGCGCATTCTGCCAGATTAAGACCGGCCCGCCTGAGCAACTGCCGGCCATGCGAGTATAAGCGAAGGTCGCCTGCTTGTCGTTGTACTTTGCCGTAAAAATGAAAATCGGCAGCAAGTGGAAATTGGTGATTGACAAAACTAATGTCGTTAGTTATCATAAAACTAATGACATTAGTTAATTATAAGGAGTGGTTAGTTATGCGAATGACTCGGGAGAACCATTTGATCCAGTTGGCTTTTATGCCGCGAATCTTTCCGGTGAATTGTTATTTTGTTGAAGAAGAAGACGGGCTGACGTTGATTGATGCGGCGCTGCCGAACAGTGCCGATGCGATTCTGCAAGCTGCGCGGAACATGGGCAAACCGCTCGCGCGTATCGTGCTGACGCATGCCCACAGCGACCATATCGGAGCGCTCGACCGGCTCAAGGCGGCGCTTCCCGATGTTCCCGTCTACATCTCGCGCAGAGATGCCCGGCTGCTCGCCGGAGACAGATCGCTTGACCGCGATGAACCGCAAACCCCGATTCGCGGCGGCGTTCCTACGGGCGTAAAGACGCGGCCGGACGTGCTGCTTGAGGACGGCGACCGCATCGGTTCTTTGTTGGCCTTGTCGGCGCCCGGACATACACCGGGATCGATGGCGTTCCTTGATACGCGCAGCGGAGCGCTTATTGCCGGAGATGCCTTGCAACTGCGGGGTGGTATAGCCGTATCGGGGCAAGTGAAGTTTTGGTTCCCGTTTCCGGCGTGGGCGACCTGGAATAAAGAAGCGGCTTGCAGCAGCGCACGCAAGCTGCGCGGCTATCATCCGGAGCTGCTTGCCGTCGGTCACGGAACGATGCTGCGCCAGCCGGGGGCGGCGCTTGACCGGGCGATTGCGGAGGCGGAAAGTAACCTGCAGAAGCGATAAGCCTTTTCAGCCATGCAGGAGAGGAAGAAACTTGCATCAATACAGCTTTTCAAATCGTTTAAGTTAAATTAGGAGGAATGATGATGGCAAGAGCGGGATTGGATCCAAACAGCGTGCTGCAAGCCGCAGCCGAACTGGCCGATACAACCGGCCTTGACAATGTATCGTTGGCGGAACTAGCGAAAAAGCTGGGCATTCGTACGCCTTCGTTATATAATCACGTCAACGGACTGCCCGAACTTCGCAAGAAGCTGGCTATTTATGGCACCGAACGGCTGACCCAAGCGTTGACGATGGCCGCCGTAGGCAAGTCGGAGGACGATGCGGTACGCTCGATTGCTGCTGCATACATTGGATTTGTGCGGCGGCATCCCGGCTTGTACGAGGCGCTTTCGCGCGGCGCGGATTGGAAGCGGGATGAGGAATTGCAGCGTGTCTCGAAAACGGTTGTCGATCTTGTGCTGCGGGTGCTGGAACCTTACGGCTTGAAGGATGAAATGGCGATTCATACGGTTCGCGGTTTCCGCAGTCTGCTGCACGGCTTTGCTTCGCTTGAGCAGCAGGGCGGTTTTGGTATGGCGATTGATTCGGAAGTCAGCTTTCAGCTGCTGTTGGATACATTTCTTGCGGGAATCCGCAGTCTTTATGCGGCCGCGGGGAATGAAAAAGATAACGAATAGGAGATGAGCGCATGTCGGCACCGACAGTATTTGGCATTATTGGAGGAAGCGGTTTTCGCGCACAATTTTATTTGCGGATAGCCAAAGCGCTTCCCGAACGGTTTCAGGTCGGCGGGATGGTGGTGCGGGACGAGCAAAAAGGGCTGGAAATGGAACGCCTCTGGGGTGTTCCGACCTACCGAAGTTTGGATGAACTGGCAGACAAGGTGAAGATGGACTATGTCGTATTGTCCGTCAGCAAAGCTGCGAGCTTGGACTATTTGCTTGAGCTTTTCGAACGCGGGATCCCCGTACTGACAGAGACGCCGCCGGCGTCCGACTTGGCTGGACTGCATACGCTGCATGAGCGATTGACACGCAAGGGCGCACGCATCCAGGTAGCGGAGCAGTATCAATTCCAGCCGATGCATGCAGCCCGCCGGAGCATCATTAGCGCAGATCGGCTCGGACCGGTGTCGGAGGCGACGGTATCGATTTCTCAAACGTATCATGCCGTCAGCTTAATGCGGACGATGCTGGGCGTTACTTTTGAGAACGCTTCAATTCGAGGTATGCGCTTCGAATCGCCGATGCTGGCCGGTCCCGACCGCAGCGGACCGCCAAAGGAAGAGAAGCGGATCTCCGCGCCGCGCGACATCGCTTGGCTTGATTTTGAAGGGAAGCTGGGCATTTACGATTTCACAAATAATCAGCACCGTTCATGGACACGCTCGAACCATTTGTCCGTCCGCGGCGAACGCGGCGAATTGTTCGATACGCGGCTGAGCACGCTGGCCGACTTCTCCACTCCGCTGCATTTGGAAATGAAGCGGATCAACAAAGGCGAAGCGGAAAATCTGGAAGGGTACTTCCTTCAAGGCATTCTTGCGGGGGAGAGCTGGGTGTACCGGAATCCGTTTGCTCCGGCGCGCTTGTACGACGACGAAATCGCCATCGCGACCTGTCTTCAGAAGATGGCCGATTATGCGGCGGGCGGTCCTAGCTTCTACGGGCTGCCGGAAGCTTCGCAGGATCATTATGTCGGAATGTGCATCGAGCAGGCGATTCTCAGCGGAGAGACGGTTCAGACCATTACGCAGCCTTGGGCCGCGGTCAATGAGTGAGGGATAGGTACCGGGGAACTTGGGACAAACCGGCAATGTTATCAGGTTAGCGATAAATGGCTGGTATTCGGATCGCGTATGGGTTGCAACAGCGCAATCATATCGGGTTTATGTAGAAGCAGAACCATAACATGCTTGAACGCAGCAAATAAAGCCATTTCGATTCAACTTGAAGTAAGTTGATCTTTGGCTAGCTGTCTGTAACGGACATCCGCGTCGCTAGATTGGCCTTATGCTTGGGAACGTCATGCTCTAACGCTAACGGACAGGCGCGCCGCTATTTGGCTAAAAAATCGAGGTTATCATTTTTAACGGACAGGCGCGACCTTATTTGCCCAAAAAAGTCGGGGAGACCGCGATGGTAGGCCAATTAAGAGCGCCGGTGTCCGTTACGTGCAGCCAACCTCGGATTTGGGTTACATTGCAGCGCTGATGTCCGTTAGAGAGGAGTTGCTCCAACGTTGGGGGTTGTACCATGAATCGACAGTCTCACCCCTCAGTCCGTTATCCATCCGAAGGGGGCCATGTTCAGAACGGGTCGCGACGCATAAAAGAAACTTGATTCCTGTAACGATACTTTGGTCAATTGACTTCTTATCCTGACAACATGGGATGTACCAGGCTTGTCCCGGCAGCAGCCAGATGAGCGGCAATGCCCCGCAGAATGCCCCACAAGTCATCTCACGAAAGAGAAGAAGGCGGCATACGTGCATCCGGTGGTGGACTGACCGGCTGCGAGCGCCGGGTTGTTCACGAACAACGTGCGCGATCCCAAGCTTGGGTCGTGGCGCTGTGCGGCGGTCGGTAGAACTCCACCAATACAACAACCCAATACAACACGGTTTGCAAGGGCTGCCCGTCATCGGTGCAGCCCTTTGCATGCGTGTCTAATCGTTTGATGCGATGTGTGCGGAATATTATTTTACGGATCTTTTACGGGAGGAAACGCCGGTTTTTTTGGCATGTTTACGCGAGCGTACGCTGCTGCACATAACGTCTTTTTCCGAATAGGCGTAAACGTGATGCGGTACAGGAACGCAATGATGTTGGTTGACGACTTCGATCGGATGAACGACCGTCACGACTTGCGGATGAAAGTAGTTCTGATAGTAGGTAACTGGCGGGTCGACAACGGTTTGCGCTGGGCATGTCGGACAAAAATCACTCATTTCATTTCAGCTCCTTTGTGGTAGGTTGCATGAGCATTATACGCACCATTCGCTCAGGTTTCCTGTATACTTGCCCTTATTTCTGGATAGAAGTTTAGGTGGCTAGTACATTTTTGGCGTTTTTGTCCGGCTGCTGCCCGGTTAGTCCCTTGTTCCCAGTTCCGGCGTAGAAGGCGGTGTGGTACGGTACCGGGTTTGCTGTTCAAAAGAATAAGCGAGTTTGATCAAAAAAGCTTCGCTGTAAGGTCTGCCCAAAAATTCAATCCCAACGGGAACGCCTATCGGCGCGGTTGGCGTGGGTGCGGAAAAACCGCCTTGGAATGTGATGGCCGGGAAGCCGGTTAGCGCGCCCAAGATGCCGTTGCGGTCGGCTTGAAACTCGCCGATCGGGACGACCAGTCTTTTTTGCAGCGGATACAGCAGTACCTCAACGCCGCTGCTTTCCATGGCGTCGAGCACTTGTGCCTTGAGCTGTTGAATGCGCGCAAGCCTGTCCTGGTAGTCCATCTGCTCAGCCGGACGTTCCACCGCTTGTGCCGATTCCAGCGCTTCCCGAATGGATTTGTCGTGAAGATCCATGGCAATGAACTGTTCTAACGATTGGACCGGTGTGCCGTAAGCGGCGAAGTAGCGGTTCAATTCCTCCTTCAGCTCGTATTTCTGAACGTCCACGCCGGCGATCAGCCTATCGGAATCCAGCCCTGGAATGGTAATCGGGACGATCTCCGCACCCATGGCTTCCATTGCATGTATGGCTTGATTAGCAACCCTGTTGACCTCTTCGTGAATCGGCAGCGTTCCGAAAAAGTTGTGAAAAACGCCGATACGCACTCCCCGCAGTCCGTTTTCCGCGAGTGAATCCGTAAGGGAGGCTGAGGAGCAGGCCGTGCCCGGTGCCGCCTCTTTACCGCCTCCGATCATGCCCTCCAATAAAATTGCCGCGTCTTCCACCGTTCGGGCTATCGGGCCGATCATATCTTGGGTGAAGGAGACGGGCAGGATGCCGTCGGTTTCGATCAATCCTTTTGTAGGACGGATGCCGACCAAATTGTTCGCCGAAGAAGGTGAGCGGATCGAGTTGACCGTATCCGAACCGGTTCCCGCGGCTGCGAAGCTGGCTGCAACTGCGGCACCGGTGCCACCGCTGGAACCACCCGGCGTTCTCGTCAGGTCATAAGGATTCAGCGTCTGGCCGCCCAGCGAGCTGACGGTAGTTCCGGTAATGGCCAACTCGTGCATGTTGGCTTTGGCTAAAATGATTGCCCCCGCTGCGCGCAGCTTGGCCACCACGGCCGCATCTTCGGAGGGAATAAAACTTTCCAGAGCGGCAGCTCCGCCGGTTGTCGGCATATCTTTTGTATTAAAATTGTCCTTGAGAACGATCGGAATGCCATGAAGCGGACCGCGAGGGCCTTGCCGCACACGTTCCTCGTCAAGCCGGGCCGCCTCTTCAAGGGCGGTCGGACTGACGGCCAGCAGGGAATTCAATTTGGGACCTTGACGGTCGTACGCTTCGATACGGTCAAGGTACATTTGCACCAGCTGGCGGGAGGTGATTTTTCCGGTTGTCATCGCCGCCTGAAGCGCCGGGATTGTGGATTCGACAAGCACAAACGGCAGCTGATTGTAGACGCGGAGGGCAGCGGCGGCCGCCTCCTCGACGGTAACGGGATCGTTCGAACACGGCGGGACAGCCGTATCGTCGGTAAGCGATACATCATTCTCCTCGAATGCAGCCGTCTTACGTGCGAAAAGCATGAGTGCCCGTTGGATGATGGAAGCCGCCTCATCTCTAGTGAGGGGTTCGCTTGGCTGCATTTTGCCCGGCTCGGTATCTAACAGATCTGCTACCGGAGTTTTGGCCATGCCGGCGCGATACGGGGCGTCAGAAAATGCAGATGCTGCGGGTTTTAACGAAAATCCGGCCAATTCAAGCGATCTGGCCATGATGGCGGCAAATTGCTCTCTGGTGATGTGCGATCCCGAGCGGCTCAGGAGGTCCCGGCTCAACAGACCCGCATTGACGGCTGTTTCGATTTCGGCAGGAGAGCAGCGGTGATCCCAAACGCCAAGAGGACATCTTGAAGCGTCGAGATTTCCTTGCGAAAGCGGTTGTTCCTTCGGTTGATTTGTATCGTTGGTATGATTGCTGCGTTGTCCGTTTGACATGGCGGGCGGCGCTCCTTCCACAATTTCTTAATCTTTAGAATAATCGAAATTTATCATATATACGGATACTCTGACAATAAGCGATACGCATGGTTTTTTGACAGGCAATCGATTGACGGTACGACCCCTATGGGATACACTGGTCATGATCATGTAAACGGTTAAAAATTGGAAACGGAAGAGAGGCTGATCTGCATGGCAAATCATGCGAACAGACAAATCGTATTTATCGGGTCTTACGCGGAACCGGGAAATCCGGGCATATATGTGTACTCCATGAATAATGAAACAGGTGAGCTCACGCTGCTGGACAGCTATAGCGATACGAAAAATCCAAGTTTTCTGGATGTCGATCACGAGAATAAAAGGTTGTATGCCATCGGTGAGGCGGTGCTGCCGGGGGAGCAGGAGTCGAAGGCGGTGGCGTCCGCATTTTCGTTTGATCCGGAAACGGGCAAGCTGTCGTTCATCAACCGCCAGGCTACGGTTGGCACGGGAACATGCCATATCCAGCTCGATCCGCTGAAGCGGTTTGTCGTCGCCACAAGCTACAGGAACGGTTTGATCGGCATGCTGCCGGTTCGTGAAGA
The DNA here is from genome assembly GCF_004307995.1 of Paenibacillus thalictri. Classification (GTDB taxonomy): domain Bacteria; phylum Bacillota; class Bacilli; order Paenibacillales; family NBRC-103111; genus Paenibacillus_AF; species Paenibacillus_AF thalictri. Next base: position 133,610 of record NZ_SIRE01000017.1, read on the forward strand.
CGGCAGCTTAGGGGTTTTGGCGGATTCTCATGCCCACGAGGGAAGCAGCGTTCACCCGGAAAGACAAACCCGTTCCTATCCGCACTCCGCTTACGTAAACGACCGGTACAACCTCGTTTATGTGCCGGACCTGGGGATTGACCGGATTAAGGTGTACACACCGGATGTTGAAGCCATGAAGCTGATTCCTGCCGGTGAAACCGTCGTTGCTGCCGGCTCGGGACCGCGGCATATGGCCTTCCATCCACAATTGCCGGTCGCATACGTAATTGGCGAGCTGGACTGCACGATTACCGTGCTGAATCAGGATACCGAAAGCGGCCGGCTTGCGGCGGCTCAAGCGATTTCTACGCTGCCCGGCGATTTCCAGGGCGAAAACACGTGCGCCGAAGTGGCGATCACACCCGACGGGCGGTTCGTGTACGGCTCCAACCGCGGCCACGACAGCATTGCCGTTTATGCGGCGGATGCCGCAACCGGCCAACTGACGCTGATCGACATCGTTCCTTCGCTGGGCGCCGTGCCGCGCAATTTCTCGTTATCGCCTGACGGCAGGTTCTTGATCGCCGCACATCAGGACACAGGCAATCTGGTCGTTTTCAAAATCGATTCGGAAACCGGCGTGCCGCAAGATACCGGTTATCGTGCCGAAGCCGATAGAGGGGTTTGCGTGCGTTTTTGGAAAGAATAAGTTTGGCCTCATAATAAAACGGCCTTGTCCGGCACGATCCTGTGCGGGCAAAGCCGTTTTATTGCTTTTAAAATATTTTTTTGCCGATGACGTGGTCAAGCGGAATGTAGCCGATCATACGGCTGTCCTCGCTATGATTGCGGTTGTCGCCCATCACGAAAACATGGCCTTCCGGCACGACCCATTTCTGGGTGGATTCGTAATTCATCTGTTCGTTCAGATATGGCTCGTCCAGCGCTTGGCCGTTCCGGTACACTTTATGATTTTTAAATTCCAGCGTATCCCCCGGCTTGCCGATCACTCTTTTGACAAAAAAAGCGCGGTCCGTCGTGTTGACGATCAGCTGAAACAACGGATTTTCCAAAATGTCGTCTTTAAACGTGCGTGTTCGGTCAACCCTGCTGTCGATGATGACAATATCGCCGTAATCCGGCATATAAGAGAAGGTGTGCGGCAGCTTAGAAACATACATCCTTTCCTTATCGTATAAGGTCGGGTCCATCGAATGGCCGTCCACCTTGTAGGGCTGAATGATAAATATACCGATCAGCAGAGCAAAAACAAGAGCTACCAAAAACGTCCCGGTCCAGCTCCATAATTGCTTAAGCAGCTTCATGCGCAGCATCCTCTCCGAATGTGATCTCGTCATGTAATCTTGTCTATTGTACCATAAACCGGACATTGATAAAAAAACAGATAAACAGACATAAAAAAACATATACAAAAATAAACGGACATATGATACAATGAGGGCGAACATACACAGATGAATCACATCGATTTCGGGAGGAAACGGACATGGTTGCAAATTTATGGGATTCAAGTAAGGCGGAACAAGCCGGCAAAGGGCTCGGCGAACTGGTTTACCGCTCCAATCTGCTCGGCACGGATCGTTCGGTAGCGAACTGGGGCGGCGGCAATACGTCGATGAAGACGACGGAAACGGATTTCCGCGGCCGCGAAGTTGAGGTTATGTGGGTCAAAGGCAGCGGCTCCGACCTGGCTACGATGAAGGCGGGCAATTTCACGGCGCTGCGCATGGAAGACATTCGCCCGTTGTTCGAACGCGAAGCGATGAGCGATGAGGAAATGGTCGCTTATTTATCGAACTGCATGATCGACGGCAAACATCCGCGCGCTTCGATCGAAACGCTGCTGCATGCCTTCCTGCCGTTCAAACATGTCGATCATACGCATCCGGATGCGATCATCAGCTTGTGCTGCGCGGACAATGGCAAAGAGCTGGCGAAGGAAATTTACGGCGACCGGTTTGTATGGGTGCCTTATGTCCGTCCTGGCTTCACATTGTCCAAGCTGATTGCGCAAGGCGTGCTCAGCAATCCGAAAGCCGAACTGGTGCTGATGGAGAAACACGGGCTTGTCACTTGGGGCGAAACGTCACACGAAAGTTATTTGAAGACGCTTGCGATCATTCAGGAAGCGGAAGATTTTATCGCAGCGCGTGTGAATGAAGCGGCGCTTTACGGCGGCAGCAAATATGCGGCGCTGGATGCACAGACACGCCGTGATATCGCAGCCCAGGTGATGCCGGTAGTCCGCGGAGCGGTCAGCGACGGCAAGCGGATGCTCGTTACGTTCGACGATGCGGACGATGTGCTGCAATTTGTAGGCGGCGAGCAGGCGGCCGAGCTGTCGCAGGTTGGCGCGGCATGTCCCGACCATCTCGTGCATACCAAGATGAAGCCGCTATTTATCAATTGGGATCCTTCCACTCAAAACGTAGAAACGTTGATTGCGGCACTGCAAGAAGGAATTGAAGCTTATAAAAACGAATACCGTGCTTATTTCGAACGCAACAAAAACGAAGGCGACACGATGTTTGAAGCGGCGCCGCGAGTTATTCTGATTCCGGGTGTCGGCATGCTGAACACCGGTAAAAGCTGGAGCATGTCAAAGGTCAGCGGCGCGCTCTACCACCGCGCAATCGCCGTTATGCGCGGCGCTACGTCGCTTGGCAAGTTTGTTTCACTCAGCGAAAATGAATCCTATAACGTGGAATATTGGCCGCTGGAGCTTTACAAGCTGACGTTGGCACCGGCCGAAGCGGAATTTTCTCGCCAGGTTGCATTTATCACCGGCGGCGCAGGCGGCATCGGCAGCGCAACCTGCCGCAGATTGCTGAAGGAAGGCGCTCATGTGGTGATCGCCGATTTGAATCTGGAAGGCGCGCAGAAGCTGGCCGAAGAACTAAACGCTACTTTTGGCGAAGGCCGTGTCACCGCGGTGAAGATGGATGTGACCAAAGAAGAGGAAGTGATCGCCGCGCTGCAGGATACCGTGCTCGCTTACGGCGGCCTCGATATCGCTGTCAACAATGCGGGACTTGCCACCTCCAGCCCGTTTGAGGACACATCGCTGAAAGAGTGGAATCTCAATATGGGCGTGCTGGCTACCGGTTATTTCCTCGTTGCCCGCGAAGCGTTCAAATCGATGAAACTGCAGGGCATCGGCGGTAATATGGTATTTGTCGGCTCGAAAAACTCGGTATATGCCGGGAAAAATGCGTCGGCCTACAGTACGGCGAAAGCCGCTGAGATACATCTCGCCCGCTGTATTGCGGCCGAAGGCGGCCAATACGGCATCCGCGTCAACTCGGTGCTGCCTGACGCGATTTTGCAAGGCTCGCAAATTTGGAATTCGAGCTGGCGCAACGAACGCGCCGCGGCGTATGGCATCGAGCCGGATCAGCTGGAGGAATACTACCGCAAGCGCACGACGCTGCTGGTCAACATTTTCCCGCAGGACATCGCCGAATCGATCGCTTTCCTCGCTTCCTCCAAGTCGAGCAAAACGACTGGCTGCATGATTACCGTAGACGGAGGCGTACCCGCCGCGTTTACAAGATAATACACCGTTGCGTCGGATGGTGAGGCCCGCGTCCGCGGATGCGCCGCGGGACAACCGTCCCTTAAATACGGAACTTTAGAATCAGGGAGGCAAGCGAAATGTCCGAACAATCGTCTCATCAAGCCAGAGGTTCCCATGTATGGTTTATTCCCGACGGATACATTCCGCCGGAAAGCTCCGGATCGCTGGAAAGCCACGAATCCATCTGCGTGCTGAACACAAGCGATGAGGATGCGCAGCTTGCGATCACCGTGTTTTTTGAAGACCGGGCGCCGATTGAACGGATTCCGGCGATTGTGCCCGGACGGCGCACCCAGCATCTCCGCACGGCGCTGCTGCAGCGGGACGGCGAAGCGATTCCGAAGGGCGTTCCTTACGCGATGGAAGTGGAGAGCAGCATTCCGGTCATCGTGCAATACAGCCGGCTTGATTCCACGCAGCCGGCCAATGCGCTGATGTCGGTCATGGCTTATCCGCTGCAATCATAGATTCATCATAAAACGACGAGCTCCCGTGTGGCTGACACGGTATCAATACCAATCTTGCAAACGTAAAGGAAGGGTGAACTGCATATGAACGATCGCGCTTATGCATTATTTGAGGAACGCCAGCGTGACAGAGGTATTGATCTGGGCAAGGTAAAGGATAAATTGAAGGCGCTTAAGATCGAAACTCCTTCGTGGGGGTACGGAGATTCCGGCACACGGTTTAAAGTGTTCAAGCAGACGGGCATTCCCCGCAATCCGTTCGAAAAATTCGAGGATGCGGCGCAAGTTCACAAGCTGACCGGCTTGTGCCCTTCCGTAGCGATTCATATTCCGTGGGATAAAGTGGAAGATTACGATAAGCTGAAGCAGCATGCAGCGGAGCTAGGCCTGTCGATCGGCGCGGTGAACCCGAACTTGTTCCAAGAGGACGAGTACATATTCGGGAGCGTCTGCAACTCCGATCCCGCCGTGCGGCGCAAGGCGACCGATCATCTGCTGGAATGCGTGGATATCGCCAAAACGGTTGGTTCCGAAGCGCTCAGCTTGTGGTTTGCCGACGGCACGAACTATCCGGGCCAAGCGGATATCCGCAAACGGAAGGGCTGGATGCAGGAAGCGCTTACCGAAATGTACAACGCGATGACGCCGAATATGCGGATGCTGATTGAATATAAATTTTTTGAGCCGGCGTTTTATCATACGGATTTGGCCGATTGGGGCATGGCGTTTAATATGGCCAATAAGTTGGGGCCGCAGGCCGAAGTGCTGGTCGATACCGGCCACCACGCGCAGGGCACCAACGTTGAGCATATCGTCGCTTATTTGCTGGATGAGCAAAAGCTCGGCGGCTTCCATTTCAACAGCCGCAAATATGCCGATGACGATCTGATTGTCGGCGCGCACAATCCGTATGAGCTGTTCCTGATCTTTTATCAAATTCTCGACGCTTCCCTAGATGCCGATGCCGGCGTGCGGAAGACGGCGGACAATATCGCTTACATGATTGACCAAAGCCATGCGATCGAGCCGAAAATTCCGGCGATGATCCGTTCGGTGCTGAACGTGCATACGCAATATGCGAAAGCGCTGCTGGTCAATCACGAAGAGGTGCGCGAGGCGCAAAGCAAGCAGGATGTGCTGGGAGCTGAGCAGGCGGTTCGCGAGGCTTACGAGCAGGACGTTGCGCCGCTGCTGCTGGCGCTCCGCGAAGAAGCGGGCTTGCCGGCGGATCCGATGAAAGCATATTTGCAAAGCGGTTACGGCGAAAGCATCTTGTCCCGCGGCAAGGGAGGTGCCAGCTGGTGAGCCGGACGACGGTCGCGCTTTCTTTCGATCTGGGAGCCAGCAGCGGCAGGGCGGTTGTCGGCAAGCTGACGGAAAAGCCGGGCGGCGGGCTGCCCGAGCTTACCGTAGACGAAGTTCACCGCTTCCCGAACGACCCGGTGCGGGTCGGCGGGCGGCTTTACTGGGATATTTTGCGTTTGTTTCACGAGATCAAAACAGGCATCTCGCGCGCGGCGCTAAGCGGATATCGTGACATCGGCAGTTTGGGCATCGATTCATGGGCGGTAGACTTCGGGCTGATCGGCCCGGACGGCGAGCTTCTCGGCAATCCGTATCACTACCGCAACCCGGAGTGGGACGGGTCGATGGAGGCCGTGTCCGGCGAACTCGGCAAAAACACGATTTTTGCCAGCACGGGCATTCAGTTTCTGCCGTTTAATACGATTTACCAGCTGGCGGCGCTGAAGAAGCGGGATAGCCTCGCCCTAAAGCAGGCCGACCATCTGCTGATGATTCCCGATCTGCTGCGTTATTTCCTGACCGGCCGGCGTCACAGCGAGTGGACGAACGCATCGACGACGCAGCTCGCCAGCGCCGAGCAAAAGACGTGGGATAGCGATCTGCTGCGCAAGCTGGGGCTTTCGGAAGCGATGTTCCTCACGCCGGTGCAGCCGGGAACAATGGTCGGCGAGCTGACGGAAGATATCGCCGCGGAGCTCAGTGTTGGCCCGATTCCGGTTGTTGCGGTAGCCGAGCACGACACCGCCTCGGCAGTGATTGCCGTGCCCGCGGAGGGCGGCGATTTCGCTTACCTCAGCTGCGGCACGTGGTCGCTGCTGGGCACCGAGCTGGACCGGCCGGTGCTGGGCAAGCAGGCGCTCGACTGGAATTTCACAAATGAAGGCGGCGCTTACGGCACATACCGGCTGCTCAAAAATATTATGGGCCTCTGGCTTGTGCAGGAATGCAAGCGGGCGTTCGACAAAGCCGGAAACGCCAAGTCGTTTGCCGGGCTGGTGGACGAAGCGGCGGAAGCCGAGCCGTTCCGCTCGCTGATCGATCCGGACGACGATGCTTTCCTGCATCCCGCGAATATGCCGGATGCGATCCGCAGCTACTGCGCGGCTGCCGGCCAGCCTGTCCCGGAAACCGACTGCCAGCTGATCCGCTGCATACTGGAAAGCCTGGCGCTGAAGTACCGGCTTGTGCTGGAGCGGACGGAAGCACTGGCCGGCAAAACGTTCGGCGGCCTGCATCTTGTAGGCGGCGGCATGCATAACCGGCTGCTCTGCCAGTTTACGGCAGACGCGATTAACCGCCCGGTATGGGCAGGGCCTGCCGAAGGCAGCGCGCTTGGCAACCTGATCGTGCAGTTTATTGCGCTGGGTGTTATTGCGGACGTGCAGGAAGGGCGCCGCATTTTGCGGCAGTCGTTCCCGCCGGAAACGTACACGCCGGCGCAGCCGGACATTTGGGAGACGGCGTACTCGCGTTTTTGCGCGGCATTTGGCTATTCGCAGGAGGTCTAAGCCGGCGAGTCTGGCGCAATAAGCCCCTCTTGTTGTAAAATGGTCTAAAAATGAATGAGCGGGAAAGCGGGGAAACAATTGCATGTTGGCAGCGGAAAGATGGCAAAAAATCGTGCAGCTCGTCAATGAACGGGGTAGTAGCAGGGTGACGGAGCTTAGCGACATATTTCAGGTGACGGAGGAAACGATCCGCCGCGATCTGGATAAGCTGGAGAACGAAGGCAAGCTGCTGCGCAGCCATGGCGGAGCGGTGAGCGTCAAAGACGATGCGCCGGAGGTGCCTTACCCGGAACGGGAGACGACCAACGCCGAGCAGAAGCGGAAAATCGCCCAACTGGCGATCGGGCATATCCGGGAGAAAGAGCGGATCATTCTTGACGCCAGCACGACAGCTTGGTATATGGCGCAGATCATGCCGGATTTTCCGCTGACCGTGCTGACCAATTCGATTAAAGTTTCCTTGGAGCTCAGCGGCAAGGAACATGTGAAGGTCATTTCCACCGGGGGCCAGCTGTCGCCGCGGTCGCTTTCGTTTGTGGGTCCGCTCACCGAAAGATCGCTTAGCACGTACCATGTCGACAAGGCGTTTATTTCGTGCACGGGGCTGCACGGAGAACGAGGCATCAGCGAGGCCAACGAACAAACGGCGCTGGTAAAGCAAAAAATGGTGGAAATCGCCGATCACACGTATGTGCTGGCCGATTTCAGCAAATTCGGCCAGCAGTCGTTTGCGCAGGTTGCGGGTTGGGACCGGATCGGCAGCTTGATCACCGATGCGGCTGCCGACGAATCGGTGCTGCAGCGGCTGCGCGACAATGCGGTGAATATTATTCAAGCGTGAACATGCGCTAAACAGCATCGTTACATGAAAGGAAGTTGGACCGGGAGTACCCGGCGCCGGCTTCCTTTTTTTCAATTGGATTGAGGTACAGCGTCCCCGAGGAATCATAATCCGCACGCCAAAAAATACTAAGCGGATACCAGTTGACCTTCACGTTGCGTAAAGGAGTACATTAAATCCGAAGGAGGCGGGCAGATGGAATATACCGTGCAGAAGCTGGCGCATCTGGCCGGAATCAGCACCAGAACGCTGCGTTATTACGACGAAATCGGCTTGTTGAATCCGGCAAGGATCAATTCGTCGGGGTACCGGATCTATGGCCGGGAGGAAGTCGACAAGCTGCAGCAAATTCTCTTTTACAGAGAGCTGGGCGTTGGTCTAGAAACGGTCAAGGAGATTGTGAATTCACCTGCATTTCATGCGCAGCAGACGCTGAAGCAGCACCGGGAGCAGCTTCTTGACAAACGCAAGCAGCTTGATGCGTTAATTGCCAATGTGGACAAAACGATAGCGGCTAATGAAGGGAGAATCGATATGAGCGATCAAGAGAAATTTGCAGGGTTCAAGCAATCGTTGATTGACGAAAACGAAGCCAAATACGGTAAAGAAATACGCGAGAAATACGGAGATGAAACCATCGACAGTTCGAACCATAAGCTGAAAAACATGACGGAAACGCAATACGAAGAAGCGGCCCGGCTCGCTGAGGAAGTGAAGGCGGCTTTAGCCGCGGCTTTTCAGGACGGCGATCCGGCAGGCCGGCTGGCGCAGCAGGCGGCTGATTTGCACAAGCGGTGGCTGATCTGCTATTGGAGCGAATACAGCAAAGAAGCCCATGCGGGTCTTGCGCAAATGTATGTCGACGATGAGCGGTTTAAGGCGTATTACGATGCCGATCAGCCGGGGACGGCGGAGTTTTTGCGGGATGCGATTTGCGTTTATACGGGGATTAAGGGGTAAGCGAAAAAGTTGATAAAGAGCCGTACGGAGTAGGCCGCTGAAAAAGTGGCGGAGTGAGCGAAATCATGCTGGAGAAGCGCCAGCGTTCGCTTTTGTTCCCGAATTTCACCGCCGCAAACAGATATTTTCAAGAACTTCGGGGACAATTGGGGATCGTAAGCATGATTCGCTCATGCAGCGTTCACTTTTTCAATGGCCTCCAGCCGGAGTAGGGCTCTTTTTCGGAGACGTTATTTCGTCCAATTTTTATGTTTCCTGTATTGGGTCGGATTCATGTTGATTTTCTGCTTGAAATAATGGGAAAAATGCGACGTATCGTAAAAGCCGAGATGCTCCGCAATCGTCTCGATGCTGTCGGTGGAATTGCTGAGCAGCGAACATGCCTTGCCGATTCTGAGCTGGTTGAACAGCTCGATGACGCCGCAGCCGAATTCTTTTTTGACCAGCCTTTCCAGATGCGACTGGCTGACGCTGAGTTCTTTGGCCACCTCACTTAATGTGACCCGCATACTTAAATGCTTGTTTAAATACGTCAGCAGCTGGTTTTTAAAATTAACTTCGGTGCCGTTGACCGCTTTTTCCGCGCAAGAAGCTACAAGCGTATCCAGCATGTTGGCGGCTTTGATTTTGGCCAGCTTGGTCAGTTCCTTGCATTCCTTCTCCAGCGCGGGCAGTTGCTCCAGCAGCTCGTTAAGTTCCAGCACCGTGAAGTCCTGGATGTAGTCTTCGAGCAAAGCGATCATGCCTCGCGGGTCTTTTTTCTGCTGCATGTTGATGCCCATCTGGTAATAGCCGGTGAGCGAGCCAAGCGAATGATATTGACCGGGGGGAATGATGCACAGATGGCCCCGCTTGAGCGAATACTCTTCACCGCCGATACGAAACAGCAGCACGCCGCTGATGACGTAAATAAATTGGAAATACGGATGATTATGCTCGTCCATGCTCCAAAGCTCCCGGCGGTTGTAAAAATTCACTTCCTCATACGGTTCCGGCAAACCGAACACTAGGTAACTGCTGTCCTTTTCGATCGGAATCTCCTCCCGTTGCTTCGTTTGGCCAAGTGCCTAATAATGAGCAGAATATACAAAAAGTTGATTCGATTGTCAATGGTTGGATACCGTTTAACTTAATATAATCAAATTGTTACTTCATTCGGGCATTCGCATAAATATAAGAGAACCTACAAAATGAAATCGGAAAGCGGTCAAAGGAGGCGATTCGCAACCTTATTTGTAAGCGCTGTCTTTCGTTGTGCCTAAAAATCACTGAAGGGGAAGTTGTTTCGTAAAAAACTTTTGGGAGGGTGTTTATGTCAAAAAAATCGTCTGTTCTGATCGTCTCCATGCTGCTTGCCGCTGCTTCCGTCGCGGCGGGATGCTCGTCGGATAATGCCGCAGGAAGCAACGTTCCGGATAAACCGAAGGATTCCGCAGCGCCTGCTTCCACATCAACGGCCGCTCCGGCGGCCGCCCCCGCCGCAGACGGCAAAATCTCGGACAAACCGCTGACTGTCACCGGCTGGACCGATTTTATACCGGCTACCGGTTCAGAAGGCGTGTCCAGCTACAGCGACCAGATCATGTGGAAGGAAATCGCCAAACGGACAAACATTACTGTGAAATGGGATACGACGGCCGCCCCGGGTGCGGACGATTACAAGCAGCAGCTTGGCCTCATCATGGCCTCAGGCAAACTTCCCGACATCATCGGCCATATCGATCCGCTGCTCGCCGATCAGTACGGCAGACAAGGAGCGGTGCAGCCGCTCGAGGATTTGATCAAGAAAAATGCGCCGAATCTGCAAAAGCTGCTTGACGCCAATCCGGCGGTGAAGGGGCAAATTACCGCCCCCGACGGTCACATTTATTTTTTCCCGCGGCTGCTGCTCGATTCTCGCACACAGGCGTTTGCCGGATTTATGATCCGCGGCGATTGGCTGCAGAAGGTGGGCATGAAGTCGCCGGAGACGACCGACGAGCTGTACCAGGTTTTGAAAGCGTTTAAGGAGAAAGATGCAAACGGCAACGGCAAACCGGACGAAATTCCGTTTACCGACAATCCGAACCCGATCATTTGGGCGTTTGGCGTGGGCAGCCGCGGGCCGAACAGCACGGACGACTTTTTCGTTGAGGACGGCAAAATCAAATACGGGCCGACCGATCCGCGTTATAAGGACGCTTTGCAGTATTTAAACAAGCTGTACAGCGAAGGGCTGCTGGATCCCGAATATGAAAAGATGAAAGCCGACGTGCGCGACGGCCGCATCATGCAGGAGTTGTCCGGGTTCATTTACGGCTCGAATGCGGGGTACTTGACCAAATACAACAAAATGCTGCAAGCTGCAGGCAAAAATCCCGGCATTATCGCGCTGGCTCCGCCAAAAGGACCGACAGGGGAGCGCAACATTCTTGGCCGGCATAACGAAATCGACCCGGGACGCGGCGTATCGATCTCCAGCACGACGAAAAATGCGGTCGAGCTGACCAAGCTGATGGACTATTTTTATTCGAAAGATGGCGCCATGCTGCTTTATTTCGGGGTGGAAGGCGACACGTATACAATGAAAGACGGCGTACCGACGTATACGAATAAAGTGACTACGGATCCAAAACTTGACATTCTCGGTTATTTGAACACGTATGTCGGTTATGTCAGCGGCTGGCCTTCGGCGCAAATTCCCGAGCATTATCTCGCCACCTTAAGCGACGAAGGGAAAAAGGGCAACCAGCTCGCCACCCAATATGCCGGCAAAAAGAAAGTTCCGGCGCTGCATTTTACCCCTGAGGAATTAAGCGAGGTGCAGGCGCTGCAGCGCGATATCAATACGTTCGTGGACGAAAATATGAATGCGTTTATCCGCGGCAAAAAGCCGTTCGCTGAATACGACGCCTTCCAGCAAGGGCTGAAAAAAATCGGCTCGGACCGGCTTGGCGAGCTTTACGGAAAAGCTTACGAACGTTATATCGCCGTGTTAAACAAAAAATAACCGTGCTTTAGTACGGCTGGGGCGAGGGCGGCAGCAGTTCGTCAGCGTTTCGCCCACCCCGGCCGTCAAGCGAAAGGAGGGAGCGAGCTTGGAAGCAACCGCAGCAATCTCAGCCAAACGCAAGAGCAGCACATGGCTGCGCGGCAAAGCGAAGCGCAATATCGTATTGTATATTTTTTTGGCGCCGGCCGCCTTGTATTATATATTGTTTCATTACGCGCCGATGTACGGGACGCTGATCGCCTTTCAGGACTACAACCCGTTTCGCGGCATGCTGGAAAGTCCGTGGGTCGGCCTCAAGCATTTCCAAAAGTTTTTCGAATCGATTTATTTTTACCGGCTGATCCGCAATACGTTTCTGATCGGGCTGTACAGCATCGTGTTTGGCTTTACCGTGCCGATTGTATTTGCACTGCTGCTGCACGAAGTGAAGCACCGGAAGTTTCGCTCGCTGGTTCAGTCGATCAGTTATTTGCCGCATTTTATTTCCACGGTTGTTGTGGCCGGATTGATTGTGATGTTCACTTCCCCTTCCACGGGGCTGATCAACGGAATCATCACATTTTTCGGTGGAGCGAAAATCGACTTTCTGCGTGAGCCGGGTTGGTTCCGCACCGTGTATATTTCTTCCGGCGTATGGCAAACGGTGGGTTGGAGTTCGATTATTTATTTTGCGGCGCTTACTAGCATCAGCCCCAGCTTGTATGAAGCAGCCGATATGGACGGGGCCAACCGCTGGCAGAAGGTGTGGCATATCAGCTTGCCCGGCATCAAGCCAACCGTCATTACGATTTTGCTGCTCGACCTCGGCCGGGTGATGGACGTCGGATTCGAGAAGGTGTTCCTGCTGTATAACTCGGCGACCTACGAAACGGCGGACGTACTAAGCACCTACGTATACCGTTCGGGTCTGATCGATCAGCAGTACAGTTTCGCCGCCGCCGTCGGTTTGTTTAACTCGGCCATTACCTTTGCGCTGATTATCGGATTTAACCAGCTTGCCCGCCGTCTCAGCGGCTATTCCTTATGGTGACAAGCGTATTCCCGGCACATATACGGAAGGAGGACGGGACATGATTGAACGTGCAAAAAGCGGCCGTAACGGGGCGGACATCGCTATTTATGCCGTGCTCGCGGTTGCTTCGCTCGTATTTCTGTACCCATTTTATTACATCATATCGGCATCGTTCAGCGATCCGGCCTCGGTTATCGAAAACCCGCTGCTGCTGTATCCCGTCAAATTCACGCTGACGGCCTACAAGCTACTGCTTTCCACCAGCAAAATATGGCTTGGCTACTATAACAGCATCATCTACACCGTGTGCGGCACGGCGCTGAACGTAACGGTGACGCTGTTGGCGGCTTACGCATTATCCCGGCAGGAGCTGGCCGGGAGACGAGTGGTGCTGTTTTTTATCGTTATCACACTGTTCTTTAATGGGGGCATGATTCCGACGTATTTGGTCGTCAAAACGCTGGGCATGCTCGATACGAGGTGGGCGTTGATCGTTTCCGGGGCTGTAACGACCTGGAACCTGCTGATTACACGCACATTTCTGGAAACGAACATACCGCAGGAGCTGCGCGATGCCGCCGAAGTGGATGGGGCCGGGGAGTTCACCTTTTTTACGAAAATCGCGCTGCCCTTGTCGCGGCCGATTATTGCCGTTATCGCGCTGTTTTATGGATCCGGGCACTGGAACGCTTATTTTAACGCGCTGATTTATATTCGCCAGAGGGACCTGTATCCGCTGCAGGTGTTCCTGAGAGAAATGCTTATTCTCGATCAGAATACCGATATGATGGGCGATGTTACAGATGAGCGTGTGCTTGTTGCGTTAACGCTGAAATTTGCGATTATGGTTGTGGCGATTGCGCCTTTGCTGCTTGTGTTTCCGTTTGTGCAGCGTTTTTTTGTCAAAGGCGTACTCATCGGCGCGTTAAAGGAATAACACGTATGTGAGGAAGAGCCGGATATTACGCCGTTTAAGCTGTTAACAAGTTTCGGACAGTGGAATTAGTTTCGGGTGCAGCGATTTAGTGCAGACGAGGCGAATTCCGCCGGTCCGGCATCATTATAAAATCGAAAAAATTACGATTAATGGAGGTTGTGAGGGTATGGAACGGCAGCAGGAAATGGATCTCAAGGTGCGGGTGGAAAAACTTACGGGTGAAGACGGGCACTATTTTTACGGGTATTACGACAATCCCGCCTGGAGCGGCGACGACCGGTACCACCTATGCCATAAAACGGCTTTCTGGAACCGGCTGCAGGAGGAGACGGATGAGGCCGGGCTGGGCATGATCGATATGCTGACGAAAAGCTACATTCCGCTTGCGCAGACGCACGCATGGAATTTTCAGCAGGGAGCGATGCTGCAGTGGCACCCGCTGGCTCCAAACGATGAAATTATTTTCAATACACGCAGCGGCGGAGAGTTCCAAGGCGTAGTCATGAATGTGCACACCAAGGAACAGCGGCTGCTTTCGCGGCCTGTCGTCAACGTCGATCCGACCGGTAAATACGCGCTCAGCGTCAATTTCAGCCGGATGTTCGATTTCCGCCCCGGCTACGGGTATGCCGGCATCCGCGACCCGTTTTATGACAACCCCTACCCCGAGGAAGACGGAGTTTACCGCATCGAGCTGGCCACGGGAAAAAACGAGCTGGTGCTGTCGCTGGCGGATATTTGGCATTTTACCAAAGACGCTTTCGCCGGTACGCCGCAAAAATTAATGATCAATCATATCAACTTTAATACGGACGGCAGCCGGTTTCTGCTGCTCGCGCGGAATTTTCCGCAGGCAGGGGGGCACTGGAAAACGGCCGTGCTTACCGCAAATAGCGACGGTTCGGATCTGTTCCTGCTGTCCGACTACAATCACGCCTCGCATTACCATTGGCGCGATCCGCAGCATGTGGTGATTTATTCCAGGGGGGCGGAGGGCTCGACCCGCGGCAGTCAGCTGTACGTGCTGAAAGATAAAACCTATGAGGTGAACAGCATCGACGAGCCGTTTTTCCGCGAGGACGGGCACTGCAGTTATTCCCCGGACCGGCAGCTGCTGCTTTATGACAGCTACCCCGACAATCAAAGCTACAGGCACTTGTATGTATATGATTTGGCGGGGCGCAAAGGCATCAAGCTTGGCTCGTTTTACTCCGATCCGGGGGCAAAAGGCGATCACCGCTGCGACCTGCATCCGCGCTGGAACCGCGCAGGCACGGGCATCTCGTTTGATTCGACGCATGAGGGACGGAGGCATATGTATTTTGCCGATATCAGCGGCGTGTTTAAATAAGCTTGAACTTGCCGTCCTCAAACCTGTACAATAAAGGCAAAATGAGAAATGGCAGCAGGTGCGCCGCTGCGGCATGAACAATCGCCGCCCGGCCGGCATCTGCCGGAGGATAAGGCATGGAAGAACAATCGCGCCCGCCCGGTGAAGGGCTGGCGGACAGCTTGAAGCGGCTGATTGCCGCTGCCGGGGCACTGAATGACGAAGCGGCAAACATGATTCAAGAAGTCGAGCGGCTTTCGGCCGAAAACATCCGTTTGAAAGCGGAGCTGGGACGGCTTCGGGCACGGAACAAAAGCGGCAGCATGTCGACCAAGCTCCGTGAAGCGTTAATGGAGTAGGGATACTTCGATGATATGAGCAGGTCACCACACTATGGCATAGTGGGGGGCCTGTTTTTTTTGAAATTAAATATCTCCTGGGGTACTCCCCGTCCCCATCCCCATCCCACGCGCAAGAGTAACTCATAGTACCAAAAAGAACCGTCAGGGTGATTTTTGAGGCCACTGAAAAAGCGAACGCTGTATGAGCAAATTATTCCTCCGATCGCCAATTGTCTCCGAATTTCTTAGATTATACCCGCTCATGGCGGGTGAAATTCGGAGACAAAAGCGAACGCTGGCGCTTCTCCAGAATAATATCGCTCACTTCGCTACTTTTTCAGCGGCCTCGTGATTTTTCCTGACGGTTACTCTTTATCCCAAAATTTTAAGGGGGTCGCCGGCGGTTGTTCATATAATGTTCATATTTACACTATTTTAATTTTCAGCTGAAAGTGGTATATTTCGTGTAGAAATATTTCGCATGAGAAATGTTCACTTGTGAAGTAAAACTGTGAGGAGTGGAGAAAAATGAGAAGAAACAAAAACAGTAAAAAATGGATGGTCGGGGTACTTTCCGCGGCATTGCTTTTTAGCGGCGCTGCAGCATTAACGCCAAAGGCGTTTGCGGATGATGATTGGCCTGCCTACATAAAGGTAAAGACAGCTCTTAACGAACAGCAGTTTATTGCCGACTGGATGAAATACATCGTAGCCAATACGGCAACCATTGCTGACCAGGATATGGAATACATCAGCCAAAGAATAGCTGGCGGAGAATCGCTTGCGCAAGCATCCGGAGTCAGCACCGAAGTACTGGCGCAAAACTTAATTGATTTGGCCAGACAATCCATTACGGACGCTTCCAACGATTACATCATTTCCGCTGATCAGGCGAACAAACTTCAATTGGATTTGAACGCCGAAATTCGTAAGGCGATTGGTGCTTCCGGGTACAAAGGATTCCAGACTTCGGACGTTTTTAACTACAGCACGTTTATGAAGCAGTATTTGTCCGGAGTTAAAGCCGCAGCTTTCGGCAATTCATCCAGAGAATATGAAGATTTCATTAACGATTTGGATGGCGGCATGGGGCTCGCTGCAGCGGCTGGCATTAACGAGTCGGCGTTCATCAATGAATTGCTGGTGCCTGTGACGCAAAAAATCGATGATGCAGTTCAGGCAAACGTGCTTACCGCAAGCGAAGGCGACGACCTGAAAGATCAGGCCAGAAGCGCCATTACCGCCGCTGTGCAAGCGCCGGGCGGAAGCTACGACGATTCGGCTATGGCAACGGAAGATTTTTTGAACAATAAGCTGCAATCGATCGTATCCAGCGCATTTATGGTAACCGACAACGGCGATCTCGATTATATCGATGTTATCGATGCTTACCGCAACGGAGGCAGTTTGGCGCAAATTCTGCATACCCCTGCCACTGAACTGGCGCAGCGGGTTCTCACTATGTGGGAAACCGACTTGCAAAGCGGCAGCGGATTAAATGGCGTCAATGACCGCGCTGCTTTCGAAAAGCAGGCGCTGCAAGACATTATCTCGGCAATCACCGCTTCCGGCAAATAATAAACTTCCGTTAGACACGCACCGCTTGCTGTTTGCAGGCGGTGTTTTTGCGTTTAAAGCGATGAAACCGTTTGCCTTCCAGGGAGGAAATGTTTCCCTCTTGTCGAATTGATCTTAAGAAACGATTCGGTTTACATGAGCAAACAGGAGGAAATACGATGAGCGCTTCTCTTGACGCAGTAATGGGAATCGGCAAAAACGAGCTTTATCATATTGCCACAAAAGCGCAAGGTCCGTCAGGATCGCTGCCGCTAACGCCGGACATGCTGCTTCATGCGCCTAGCGGCGATCTTTTCGGTTTATCCCAAAATGTCGGCATGGGCTGGAGCCCGGAACGATTAAACGGGAAGCAGGTTTTGATCCTCAGCACCCAGGGCGGCATCCGCTCCGAGGATGGGACGCCGGTAGCTCTTGGATACCATACCGGCCATTGGGAGGTAGGCCTGCTGATGAAAGCGGCTGCAGAGGAAATCCGCAGCATGGGCGGGGTGCCGTTCGCCGGATTTGTCAGCGACCCTTGCGACGGCCGTTCTCAAGGCACGACGGGCATGTTTGATTCCCTTCCGTACCGTAACGACGCAGCCATTGTATTCCGCAGGCTGATTCGCTCGCTTCCGACCCGCAAGGCGGTTCTCGGTGTGGCGACCTGCGACAAGGGCGTTCCGGCGATGATGCTCGCTTTGGCGGCCATGCATGATTTGCCTTGCGTGCTTGTGCCCGGCGGTGTCACCTTACCTCCGGAGGACGGGGAGGATGCAGGGAAAATACAAACGATCGGAGCGCGTTACGCCGCATCGGAAATTACGCTGGAGGAAGCGGCCAGCCTCGGCTGCCGGGCTTGCGCAACGCCGGGCGGCGGCTGCCAGTTCCTGGGCACCGCGGCAACGTCGCAGGTGGTAGCCGAAGCGCTTGGCATCAGCGTGCCGCATTCGGCGCTGGCGCCTTCGGGCCAGCCGGTGTGGGACGAGGTAGCGCGCCAGTCCGCCCGCGCCGCGATCGCGATGGAAGCGCGCGGCATCCGGATGCGCGACATTTTGACCGACGCCGCGATCCGCAATGCGATGGCGGTTCACGCCGCATTTGGCGGGTCGACGAATTTGCTGCTGCACATCCCCGCCGTTGCCCATGCGGCCAAGCTGGCCGTGCCGACGGTGCAGGACTGGATCAAGATCAACCGGGACGTGCCGCGCCTTGTCAGCGTGCTGCCGAACGGTCCGGTGTACCATCCGACGATTCGGGTGTTCTTGGCCGGCGGCGTGCCGGAAGTGATGCTGCATCTGCGCAGGCTTGGCGTTCTGGACGGCAGCGTATTGACCGTCACAGGCGAAAAGCTGGATACCGTGCTGGATTGGTGGGAAACGTCCGAACGCCGGCAGCTTGTGCGCCAAAGGCTCTTGGAAGCCGACGGAGTAGATCCCGACGACGTCATTATGAACCCTGAGAAAGCGAGGCAAAGAGGCCTTACTTCGACGGTGACATTCCCAACGGGGAATATCGCTCCCGAAGGATCGGTCATCAAGTCGACCTCCATTGATCCGAGCGTAGTCGGCGAGGACGGGATATACAGACATCAAGGCGCTGCCAAAGTGTTTACGTCGGAGAAGGCGGCTATTGCGGCGATCAAGCAAGGGAAGATTGACAAAGGCGACATCATGGTGCTGATCGGCCGCGGGCCGTCGGGAACGGGAATGGAAGAAACGTACCAGCTTACCTCGGCATTAAAGCATCTGCCTTTCGGCAAATACGTCACGCTGATTACCGATGCGCGTTTTTCCGGAGTCTCGACGGGCGCATGCATCGGTCATGTCGGGCCGGAGGCGCTGGCGGGAGGTCCGATCGGCAAGCTGCGCGACGGCGATGTGATCGACGTGTTGATTGACCGCAATCGGCTGGAGGGACATCTCCATTTTGTCGGTTGCGACGGAACGACGTTTACGCCGGAGGAAGGCGCAGCCATTCTTGCCGGCCGCTCATTGCATCCGGCGGCCGCTCCCGACCCGCAGCTGCCCGACGACACCAGGTTATGGGCTGCGCTGCAAGCGGTTAGCGGAGGCACATGGGGTGGCAGTACCTACGACGTCGATAAAATCATCGAAGTGCTGGAAGCGGGCAAGCAAGCGCTCGCAGCCAAACAATCCAATGGATGAGAAAGGCGGAGCAGCTATGAAAACAATCGTTTGCGAAGAGCCGTACAGGTTTGTGCTGAAAGAAACGGAAACCCCCGTGCCGGCTGCAGGAGAAGCGCTCATTAAAATACGCAGGATCGGTATTTGCGGTACCGATTTGCATGCCTACAGAGGCAACCAGCCGTTTTTTACTTACCCGCGTATTTTGGGTCACGAGTTGTCGGGAGAAATTGCCGGCCTTGGTCCGGAGACAAGCGGGTTTGCTTTGGGCGACCGGGTGACCGTCATGCCTTATTTGGAATGCGGAAAGTGCATCGCCTGCCGGAGCGGCAGGACGAATTGCTGCACCTCGCTGCTTACGCTTGGCGTTCATTGCGACGGCGGCATGCAGGAATATTATGTCATGCCTGTCGATCATCTGATTAAAGCCGACGGGCTTAGTTTGGATCAGGCGGCAGTGGTGGAATGCCTGTGCATCGGCGCTCATGCCGTCGAACGTGCCGCTTTGCGCCAGGATGAATTCGCGCTTGTGATCGGCGCAGGTCCGATTGGGCTTGGCGCGATGAAATATGCCAAACTGGCCGGCGCCAAAGTCATTGCCATGGATATTAATGAAGAGCGGCTCGCCTTCTGCAAGTCATGGGCGCCGGCGGATTATACCGTCAATGTCGGCAACGACCCGCTGCGGCATATCGCGGAGATTACCGGCGGCGATATGCCCACAGCGGTGCTGGATGCAACGGGCAACGCCAAATCGATGGAAGCTTCGTTCCAATATGCCGCAAACGGCGGCCGCATTGTTTTTGTCGGTTTGGTCAAATCCGACATTACGTTTAACGACCCTGAATTCCATCGCAAGGAGCTCACCTTAATGAGCAGCCGCAATGCGACCCGGCGCAACTTCGAGCAGGTGATCGACAGCATCCGCGGAGGCCATGTCGATACGGACCGGTTCATTACGCATAAATCGTCCTTTGAACAGATGATCGGGGTATACGACGCATGGCTGAAACCGGAGACAGGCGTTATCAAAGCGATGGTGGAGATTGGCAATGATTAATACGTTTCTGAAAGAGTACCGCCAATATAATGAGGCATTGGAACATGCGATGCACGACGGCCGGGTGACAACGGCGGAATATGCGCGATTGGCGGCCGGGCTGCTGGAGCTTCTGGCCAAAGCGGAGCCGGAGCATGTGCTGTATAAGTCGCGTCTCGGAGAATGCCACCATCTCGACGGGTACTTGCGTAAAGCGGGGGAAGCTTACTCGCAGGTGCTTGAGCAAGACCCGCCGCTGCCGGTCACCGAAGACGACATCCGGCTGATGAAACGGTTTTGCCCGGTGCTTCTGACCCAAGCTGACGAGCCGTTCCCGCTGAAGGATATTGTCGCCATTCACCACCCTGAATTGCCGATTATTGGCTATCATCTGTTTTGGGAAGACGATTACGATTTCCCGGACGATCATGAGCCTTGCGATCACGAGGAAGTATGGATCAGCTATGATCCGGCGAGCGAGTCCGTTACCGGGGTGCTCTGCTGGTTCCACTCCCGAGTGCTGTCGTCGGAAAGCGGTGTGGAAGAGGCCAACCAGAACGGGGGCCGGGCCGTAATCCGCATCGAATGGGGCAAACACGGCTCGCTGCTGCACGGTTGGGAGCATATGCGGGTGCCGCTCACCGGACAAACGATTCTTGAATGGTTGGGCGATACTTATGAGCAGGTGAAAAACGGGGGCCGGAAACCCGAACATCCGCTTAAAAAGCTGTGGCCGTCCGGTTTTGCCGGTTCGTGGGAGCAGTACACGGATTTTTCCGTATGTGTCGACCCGGTCGAACGTCTGGACAGAAAACCGCTGTTTTTCAAAACCCGTTGGGCTAACGCCGTCATGTTTATTCAGGCAATCCATTATAATTTTCATCCGAAGATGGAATGGCCGGCGCGGTTTCAGGCATAACGCCATTTTATCTAAATTTTCTACAAAATTTTTATAAAGTCTCGCTTTGCCTAATGTTCAGGGCGGATCATATGAGGTAACATAAAATCGATTGTGATGAATATCACGCACGTATTTATCACTTGGCGGCTGGATGTAGACAACGCCAAATCTCGCAGGAGGAACCTCATATGATCAAAACCCGCAAAAGCAGGTCTTTTATGACCGAGCTGCTTGTTTGGGTGATGCTGCTGATTGTGCTGCCGTTGGCCGCTATTTCGGTGTTTTTTTACCGGCATGAGCTTGCGGAATGGGAGAAAATCGAACGGGAAAAGTCGGTGCTGGCCAACCACACCGCGCAAAAATCAGTCGTCAAGCTGGGCGACTCCATCCTGGGCGTGACGATCACGAACGGGTATTGGGAGGATAACCGGCAGGCGATATTAAGCGGCGACAAGGAATGGCTGGATAAAAATATTAGCGATATGCCCGACGTGGTGCCAAACGTCGATTTTGTGGCGGAAACCGATCTGAATGGCAAGGTGCTCGCTCAAGCGGGAGACGTCCGTGAATTTCAAGATGTGATTCAATTTCCCGTGATCATGCAGAGGTTCGAGAAAGAGAAGAAATTTGCCGGACTCGTGAATACCTCTAAGGGGATTGCGGTGATCGCGGTTTCGCAAGTGACCGGCGATAAAGGAGAAGGCGATCCCGCCGGATTGCTCATTACCGGCAGATTGCTGACCAACGACAACTTTCTTGGTTTAAAAGATACGCTGCAGACGGACATCGCCGTGCTTTTAACGAACGGCCAATTTTTGGCGTCGTCGGACGGGATCGAACAAGAACGGCTCGAGAGTTATTTGGCTGCGGTATCCGGCGAATCGCCGGAACAGTTCCGGCTGGAACAGCGCGGACCGGCATACGTGTCCAACACAATCGCCCCGCTTCTCGATATGTCCGGCGAACCGATCGGGGTGATTTACACCGAGCTGCCGAGCCGGTCTTGGTCTGAAGCGGCCGCCGGACTGCGGGAGCTGGGGTTTTATTCTTTAGGCATTATGCTGCTGCTTGTTCTGCTGGTGATCACTTTGCTGCGTCAGAGGATTTTTTTGCCGCTGAGGCATTTCACCGCAATGATGGAGGAAGTGGCGGCCGGCAAAGAGATCACTCCGGTTCCAAAGCATGTACAGCAGGCGGAAGCGCAGATTGTGACGGCCATACATCGCATCAAGGAATGGAATCAGACGCTGGAACGGACCGTTCAAAGACGCACCGCCGAGATACGCAATCTGTTAGATAACGCCAAGCAGGGCTTCATGTCTGTCGGCTCCGATTTGAAGGCGCTTGGGGAATACAGCGTGGAATGCACGCGAATTTTTAATAAAAGCATCGCGGGAATCGAACTTCCCGAGCTGTTTTATCCCGGCGACCCCAAAGAGCGCAAGCTGATGGAATGTATTATGAAGGACTATTTTCAGGAACGCGACCGGCTTAAAAAAGAACTGATTTTCTCTTTGCTGCCGGAAGAAATCGTTGTCGCCGGATTATATGTCAAAGTCGAATACAAGCCAGTGCGGTTATCCATCGTTCAAGCGGACGGACAAAACGCCGACGAAGACATTTTGATGGTCATGCTTACCGACATTACGGAAACACGCAAGCTGGAAAACCAGATGGAGCGCGAACGCGCCCGGTTAAAATTGGTCGTACACACCGTGACGCATGAAGAGGATTTTGCGCATATTACGCAAAGCTTCGAGGCTTTCTTGCGCCATGAGCTGCCCGAGCTGGCCGCCACCCGCGGGTCCGCCCGCGACAAAATGTTCAGGTTGTACAAAAACATACATACTTTTAAAGGGAACTTCGGTTACCTGCAATTTACCCATACCGTCGCTTTGCTGCACGAGTTGGAATCGCGGCTGATGTTCGAGCTGCAAAATGGCAAAGAGCCCACCGAAACCGATGTATCGGAGCTGATCCGGTGCCTGCGCGAGACGGAGTGGATGGCGCAGGACATGCAGGTGCTGCAGGAAGCGCTGGGCGAAACGTTCAGCCATTTAGGACAAATATTCGACGTCAAGCTGACCAAAGTACAGTGGGATGATTTGGTGTGCCGGCTGGAAAGCAGCTTCACGTCGGAAGCCAATCAAGAATGGATGAGCCAGATCAAACAATGGCGGTATAAGCCGATCAAAACGCTGATTCGCCATTATCCGGCTTACTTGCACGAATTGGCCGACAGGAACGGCCTGCTGCTGCACCCGCCGGAGTTGCGCGGCAGCGATCTTCCCGTCGACCCCGACCGGCTGCACGGCATCACCGACTCGCTGGTTCATATTGTGCGGAATATCGTATCCCACGGCATTGAGACGCCGGAGGAAAGATTCGCTGCAGGCAAAGATGAATATGCTTCCGTCTGTATTTCCGCCGAACGCTCGGAGAGCGGGGTTGTCATTTCGGTGTCCGACGACGGGCGCGGCATCGATCTGGATGCCGTTTTCAAGAGAGCGTTGGAAGTCGGATTATTAAAGGCCCCCGAACTTGCGCCGCTCTTAAGCGAAGAGGATATCGCCCAGCTCGTGTTTGCCGAGCAGCTGTCTACTTCAGGCGAAGTTACGGAATGGTCGGGGCGGGGAATCGGCCTTTCTGCGGTTAAAGCGGAGGCCGAAAAATGCGGGGGAACGGTGAAGGTGCAGACGACGGCTGGAGCGGGAACGACATTTACGATCACAGTGCCCCATGCTTAATAACATCACATCAAAAAAGCACATAAAGGCGTGATAACCCATGCAGCAGGAAAATGGCTTCTTTGAGGCGGCTTCCAGGGCGGCGGTTCAATATTTTCACCGGCTGGGCATCCTTAAGCAGGAAGCCGAGACGGCGGAGGCGGGCGAAGTTTTGTTCTTGCAGGATGTGACTGCTTTTGTCCAGATGAATGGAGGCATCACGGGCGGCTTCCTGTTTACCTTGGAGGAAGGTTTGGCTCGTGAGTTAGCCAAGAGGTATATGCTGGATGCCATTACCGATGAAGAAGCGGACCAATATGCGACAGAGGTCGTTGCCGAAATCACAAACGTGATTGCAGGCAATGCGCTGACGGAATGCGAAATCCAAGGCGTTTATATGGGGACGCCGCTGACCCTTGTTGCCCGGAACGCTGAAATCCGCAGCAAATGCCGGAGCAAAATGCGGCACGCCTCGTATATCACCGATTACGGCAAGCTGCAATTGCTGTATATTCCTGCCGAAAACAAAGCGGAGCTTGCCAGCATTTTGGCGATCCGGCCCGCTTAAAAAACAACTGGAGGTTGCAAATGTGGCTAGAGTAATGATAGTTGACGATTCGTCGGTCATGCGTAAAAACATCAGAACCATTCTCGAACGTGGCGGTCATGAGGTCGTCGCAGAAGCTGCGGATGGCCGCGAGGTGCTTCCTCATTACATTAATTTGAAGCCGGACCTGGTGACGATGGACATCAGTATGAACCATATGGACGGCATTGAAGCTCTGCAGTCGCTGGTGAAGTCTTTCCCGCAAGCGAAAGTCGTGATGGTCAGCGCGATGGGGCAGAAGCAGCAGGTGCTGGAAGCGATCAAACATGGTGCGAAATCGTATATTGTCAAGCCGTTTGAAGCGGAGAAAATGCTGGAGATCATTACGAAGGTGTCATCTTCAGAGTAAGCGGCAAGAGCGTGCGGATGCGCGCTCTTTTGTGTTTTTAATAGGGATTGAGCAGCCGCCCGAATTGCGCTACAATAGGATTGTTCACGTTTGCATAAAACCGCGGCGGATCTCCGTCATGCCGCAGCTATGGAGGAATTGCTCATGAAAGTTCTTGTACTGGGAGGAACCGGGCTTATCAGCAGCCAGATCGTCGTCCGCCTTTTGGAGGCAGGCCATGATGTTTCCGTCTTCAACCGCGGTAAACGCCCGTTGCCTTATGGCGACAGCGTAGCCAGCGTTGTCGGCGATAAGTCCGATGCAGAAGGTTTTACTGCGATCGCCCGCAGCTTGGATGTGGATGCGGTCATCGATATGATCAGCTTTGATGCACAAGACGCGCGTGTTACGGTAAACGCATTCCAGCATACCGTTCAGCAAATTATATTTTGTTCCTCTTCCGCCGCTTACAAACGCCCCTATAAATCCGTTCCGATCCGCGAGGATGCGGAAGATTTGTTTGATGATCCAAGTTTCGGCTATGCTTTCGGTAAAGCGGAAATGGAGCGTTATCTGCAGCAGGTTGCCGCTGAAGGCATTGTGCCGGTAACCATCATCAGACCGTCGCTTACTTACGGAATCGGCGCGTCTAATGTCGGCGTGCTGAGACAAAATTACAATATCGTGCACCGGATTAAAAATCGCAAGCCGCTTGTCATGTTCGGAGACGGAACGACGCCTTGGAGTTTTACGTTTGCTCCCGATCTGGCCAAAGCGTTTGTCGGAGCCGTCGGCAACAAGATGACATATGGCCAAGCTTATCATGCGACAAGCGATGAGATTCATATTTGGCAGGATCTGTATACTGCGTTTGGCGAAGTGCTGGGCATCGAACCCGAGATCGTACATATCAGCTCGGATCTGCTCAAGGCGGCCAACCCCGACTTATTCTCGCATTTATATTATGAAAAAAGCTACTGCGGTTTGTTCGACAACACCAAGGTGAAGCGGGACATCCCTTCCTTCAAAGCCGAAATATCGCTGAGAGCGGGTTTGGACATGATGGTCGACTGGTATGAACGCGACGCGCATGCCGTAGATGAAGCAAAGGACCGTCTGGAGGATCGTTTGGCGGCGCTGCATGGCGATTGGACAAGACAACTGCAGCAGTTGGGTCCAATGTAGAACGTTTGTCCAATGGAAGGCTTCTTGACGCAAAACAGCTGAAGCGGAAAAAAGGAATGGATCAGCGGGAAAGCGCCGTCCATTCCTTTTTTTCGTGCGTTAACGTTTCTTTAATAATCCGGCGAATGTTTTTTGGCTCTGTACATGCCGGAGTGAGACACCTTGATATTGATATCGATGTCGCCCAGGGAGTAAGCCAGCGGCTCCTTGCCGTTTGCAGTCAGGCGGCTCCAATCCGCAAACGCTTTACGGTACAACTCGTGCTCAAATTGGTAAATATCGATGGATTTATCCTTTGCGTAATCAAACGTTTCTTTGATTTCTTTTTTGATTTGATCAGCTGTTCCTTGTTTGATATCCGTTTCGCTAAAATCGGTATTGATTAATTCGGCCAAGTAAGCGACAGCTTTAAAATGGACGTCAAATGTGACATGTTGGCCGGCTGCTTTGGGAATGATGCTGAACTTGGGAAAGGTGACGACGACTGAAGCAACCGCTTCTCCATCCTTATAGATGGGGATGGAATCGCGTCTTGTGCTGCGGGTCAGCCAGCGGACACCCGGCATATGTTCCTCATCCACAAACGACTTCAATTTTCTTTGATAAATGGGATATACTCCGTTGAGCTTTAATTTTGGGCTTGAGCGTTCTTCTTGCTTCCATACTTTATCTTCGATGGTTAGTGACGGGAGCAGCAGGGTTGAGCCCGGTTCGCGCAGCAAAGCGTTGGTTTTGTACATCCGGTAAGGACGAATGTAAGAATATTGCCTGTATGCGGATACGGGCTGGTGGAGAATAGAAATCAACGGCGAAACATCAAAGAAGGGGTGGACCATAAACAGCTTATCGATCGGCTCACGTGTTCCGAATACCCACTGGGTAAAGCGGGTTTCCCGATAACGGCTGAGACCGTCGAGAAATTCGTCAATTCCATGCTCCAGCGCGCTTTCGGACAACACTAACGAGGAGACATGGCCTGTAAAAGTACGCTGCTGCGCCGTTTCGTTCAAATAGTTAAATGCGTCGGTAATCGTATTGCCTTCCCCCCGTCCTGTCCAGACGCTGGTCGACTGGCCCATCTTTCCCCCCTCTTGTTTCGCCACGTAAGCAAAGTCCAGCATTTGGGCGTATACTACATATTTTCCGTCCTTGAAGTCCATTCCGACCGCAGTAAAATAATTCGTGTCTTCGATCCCCTTGATATCCCAGCAGCCGGTTAACAGGAACACCGGAATCAAAGCGGCGATAAGAACACGAAAAACATGAGTCATTGCGCTTCATCTCCTCTTCGGGTTCCGTCTTTCGGATGCAAAAACGCCGGGCGTTTGGTGATGTAGTTCCACGGCTTGGCCAGAAGCGCTTTGACCATTTCGCGAAAATTGGGCGGAGACAAAGGAGCCAGATAGGGTACTCCAAACGATTCCAACGAAGCTAAATATAAGCAAATGCCCATCATCGACAACATGAATCCGTACATCCCAAAAGTTGCCGATATCAGCAGAATAATAATCCGAAATACCGTCACGATGCCGGCTAGCGATTGGTTCACCAGCGTAAACATGGAGATGGTCGTGAGCGAGGCCATAACCAGCGTAACCGGACTTGTGATGCCTGCGCGAATCGCAGCGTCGCCGACGATCAAACCTCCTACGACGGCTACAGTCTGGCCGACCGCCTTGGGCAGACGCATCCCCGCTTCCCTGAACAGTTCAAATAAGCCAAGCATAAACAAGTAATCGACGGGAGCGGACAAAGGCAGTCCGAGCCGCGATGAAGCGATAGTAGCAAGAAATGGGAATGGGATCTGATCTAAATTGTAAGCCGAGACGGATACCCAAAATCCCGGAAGAAAGATCGCAATAAATAAACCCAATAATCGCAAGACCCGTTCCAATGCAACATAGTGAAACGGAAAATGAACGTCTTCCGGCGACTTCAGCAGCAACGTCAGATTGACGGGGGCGATGATGGCAAGCGGCGTGCCGTCAGCCAATATGGCAAAACGGCCCCGCAGCAGACACTGCGCGACAAAATCCGGCCGACCGGTGTAGTTCAAGGTGGGAAACAGCGTAATTTTTTGATCGGAGAGGCCTTCTTCCAACTGGGCGGAGCTGATGAGCGCATCGACCTTCAGATGGCTCAGCCGCCACTTGACTTCTTCGAGCACATCCTGGTTGATGATGTCGTCAATATACAGCAAAGCGACGGAGGTGCGGCTGCGTTCGCCAATTATGCTCTTTTCGCAGCATAAAGAAGATGTTTTCAGCCGTTTTCGCACCAAGGCGATATTGGTTACAACCGATTCGGTAAAGGAATCCCGCGGGCCTTTGATCGAAACCTCGGTGCTGGATTCCTCCGGATTGCGGTTAGGCAGTTTCGCGAGTTCTAAAGAAAACAGCAGCGACAGGCTGCCGAAATAAAGCAGCAGCTCGCCCGAATAAATTCGGTAAATGGCGGTTTCTTTGGCGGTAGTGCCGTTGATGTGAATCAGCTGCAGCGTGCCGTTTTCGGTTAAATATTCCAAATCAATGACTGCCTCCGTCTGCAGCATGGAATACAGCTGCGGGAGCACAATTTGATCAATTCTTTCAACATCGGCGAGACCTTCACAATAAAGCAGCAATAGCGGCACGGGATGTTCCGCTTGGCCGAGACGGTATTTTTTTGTAATGACGTCACTCGATAAGGCAAACCACTCCTCCAATCGCTTTTCTTTATACTCCGGAGGGAGTTCTTCATTCATGTCGCTTGTTTCTCCTTTCTGCTACCATTTCGAAGGACTGCAATCAGGATGAGCAGGGTCAGCATAACGGAAAGCGCGATCGTTCCGGGGAAATACCAGTTTTTTAGCCAATTCATAAAGATCATGTCGCTGTAAGGCGCTTTGACCAGCACGACTAACAGGATGCACAGGATAGCGGAAACGATGTTGCTCCACCGCCCCTTTTTCAGCCCGATCAAGTCCAGGATCATAAACTGCAGGATAGAAATGCGGATAAACGCGCCGGCCACCCATTGGAAAATGGAAAAAAAGTCAAGGTGCGATATGTACTTGCCGAAAGTGACCATTCGCCATTGCTCAAAGGCCGGATAACGCAAATCGGCAGCTTCGAACGGTCCGTATATGGCGATGGCTCCCGTTAGCGGCCCGACCGTTAAAAGGGTGAGAAAAGCGGTCAACAGCAGCACGGAGGGCATTTTAATTTTGGACGATACGTGCTGCCTCATGAACAACACGGTTAACATTTCTCCGCCGCCTCTACAGGAGTAAACAGCCGCCATCATTGACGGTGTATAGCCGTGAGTGAACAACGGGGTCAGCAGCGAGTAGTCTTTGTATTGAAAATTCGCAGTCATCACAAGCAGTCCAAGAAATACGACACACGGAAGCAAAATGCCGGACGTAATGGCTATGGTTCGGATACCCGAGGCAGCTGCGAAAAAACACATCAGCACAAAAGTTGCGGCAATCCACGTTTCGGGTGTCGCCGGCAGGTAGGAAACATGTGTCCACGTCACAATATCCCTGAGGGAAACAACGGATGAGACGAAAAAAAGCAGGATTGCCCCTGCAACAACAAGCAAATGCACGATTCTCCCGGCGCTTTTTTTTACCCATTCGGATAAGGTGCCGGCTTCGGAACGGTTAACGATCCACAAGATGATGAGCGACCACGCGCACAAAGGGACGAGCCCTGCAACCGCTCCGAACCATGCGTCCCGTTTGGCGATTTGCAGCAATATTGGGATGAGCAGGACATGATTGGCTATGCCGCCTGAAAGTGTGATGATGTAGTACATCTGCAGTGCGGTTATTTTTTTGCTGCTCGGCATGAGATGCTCCCGTTAGAAGAATTTGGAGTACATCAATAGATTGCCCCGATTTTCCATTTTTTTATGTATCGGAAACGGCTTTCCGCAGCGGGAAGGGAGGATTCTGTCGATAATTTGTTTTAATTGTTTTAAACTGGTAGGCTGTTAAGGTATACTATTCATAAGTTAATGAACTGTAATATTACACTACTAACGTCATGGGGGCTTTTTGATGAGTCAATTTGGAGATATCGGCGGACTTGGCCGCCATTACTTGCAGGCGGAATCCTACGGCGCAGCGGCATTTTGCTTCTATCGTCTGCTGCACGAGGAAAGCGGAAGCGCGAACGGCTGGAACGGCTTGGTGCTGTCGCTCAGCTTGATGCGCAAGGAGAACGATTCGCAGACCGCGCTCGCACGTTACGGTCTCCAGCCCAATTCCGTATTTGACCAAGACTTGATTTCTTTTGCTTTGATGATTTGGCAGCACGATCCCCGCGCTTTAAGCCAGTGGATGCGCGCTGTGCTGGCCAAAGAGGGCTCCAACGTAGAGAACCGCCACGTATTCGAGCAGATCGCCGAAGAATTGGAGCAGGCTTATGCCGGCCTTCTGCAGCAGCATGGAGAAGAGGCGTTGACCAATCAAGGCATGTTGTCCTTGACCGATTACGCCAGCAGACGGATGGAGCTGGACTGGCTCGTTTCAGAGTCGTTTGATAATGTCATTGAGCAGGGGAAAAAGTGGCTGGAAGATCCCGAATCCGCGCTTTACGGGGTCAGATTGCTGTGTATGCTGCCCGACCCGCGCAGCGAGAAGCTGCTTCGCCGGGTTTGCCGCAACGAAGATATCGACGCCAAGGTCAGAACGCACGCTGTGCTGGCGCTGCGCTGGCTGGGAGTACGCGGCAACGCGCGGATCAGTAAGTTCGGGGAATCGTTTGTCATTAATTTGGACAATCCTGAACCGGAATTGTCGATTTCTGTCCCCGCTGCATACCGTCCTGCTCTTGACCGCATGAAGTTATGGTGCGCCAAACAAATCGGTCTCGTGGATCCGGTTGATTACGAGGCTGTCGCCACGGCGGACGAAGTTGAGCTTTCGGAAGAGCTCAAGAACAAAATGAGCGAAACGGACGTAGCTCCGATCCTTCAAGAGGTTGCCCATATGCTGATCCGTTCGGCTTACGATCAGTATTATCCGCTGGTTCCGACCGTAACCGGCGCGCGCGATTGGGCTGCGGCTATGCTGTGGCTGATGAAGGATTACGCCGAAGGCGTTGGCGTGGAATGGCCTTACGGTAATCCGGAGCTGACCGAAATGGCGCAGCGTCACCGCAATTGGCTGCTTAGCGGCAGCCCCGATTTCTACGATAGCATCGAAGCGGCAAAGCAGGCGCGAATCGCTCAGGCGCAGGCACAGATGCAAGCTCAGGAGCAGCCTGAACCGGAACCGGAACAAGCAAACCAATAAGCTGAAAAGCTGAAATAAAACCGTTAAAGCCCCCAAACCGCTTCGGCAAGCGGACATGGGGGCTTTGTGCGGATACCGGCATCATTTTACGATGCGGTCCTTATCGGCAAGGTTTAATGGGTAGGACAAACCTGTACGGGCAAGCTGCACGTGGCGCGGCAGCGGATACGATTTGTTGATGTCCACGCCATGCGACATATGGGTGAAAATGACATGCTCCGGACGAACTTCGCCGATCAGCCCCAGCGCTTCCGTCATATCGTAAACGGAACGGCTGAGCGGTTCCGCTTCTTCCAAATAAAAATTGGTGCCGAGCACAAGCAAATTAAGTCCGTGCAGCGGCTTTTTTTCTTCTTCGCTTAAGCGAATGGAGTCCGGGCAGTACACCCAACTGTAGCCGGTCTTATCGAAGCGGTAGGCGTAGGAAAAGCCGTTTTTCCCGTGGCATACTTTCCACGGATGAATCGTCCACCCGGCAAATTCGAATCCTTCAGGGTCAAGCGCGTGAAAAATCAACTGCCTGTGCAGCCACGGAAACTGGCTTCGTATCGTCTCAACGACCTCATGCGGCGCATAAACATGCCCTTTTTTAGACAACCAGCGGCATGCGTCGGCCCATTCCGGTAAACCTCCGATATGGTCAAAATGAGCGTGTGTAATGAGCAGCCGCTCCATTTCCCGCTGTCCCAGCCGTTCCATCTGCTGCCGCCAATCGGGACCGCAATCGACCGCCAGCTTTCCTTCTGCGGTTTCGAGCAGCACGGACGACCGGTAACGCCGGTTAGTTCCGGCGTTTCTCGCTTCTTCGCAAATGCCGCAGGTGCAATATACTCTTGGCACGCCCATCGAATCTCCGGTACCTAAAAACAGCAATCGGTCTGTC
This sequence comes from Paenibacillus thalictri, assembly GCF_004307995.1. Classification (GTDB taxonomy): domain Bacteria; phylum Bacillota; class Bacilli; order Paenibacillales; family NBRC-103111; genus Paenibacillus_AF; species Paenibacillus_AF thalictri. The sequence goes on from NZ_SIRE01000017.1 coordinate 165,540, forward strand.
ATTTCTGATGCTCCGTTTCTGGAAATGGTTGACACCATTTCGTTTTTTCGTTGACGATCCGTATTTACTGCACTAAAATACTACCAAACATACAGGCAAATTACAAAGGGCAATCGCCAAGAAATAAGACGGGGGATGGATATATGGACATGCGCTGGCTGGAATGGGTGCAAAAAATGCAAGCGATTTCTCAAATCGGGTTAACCTACTCAAAGGACCCGTTCGACTTGGAACGTTTCGAACAGCTTCGCGAGTTAAGTGTGGAAATTATGGCTGCTTATTCCGGATTGGATATTCAGCAAGTTACGGGACTGTTCGCCGGAGATACGGGTTACGCTACGCCAAAGGTCGATATTCGCGCCGTCGTATTAAAAGAAGGACGTATTCTTTTGGTCAAGGAAAATAGCGATGGTGGCTGGGCTTTGCCCGGCGGTTGGGCCGATATCGGTCTTACGCCTCGTGAAATCGCCGTTAAGGAAGTGAAAGAGGAGTCGGGTTACGACGTCCGTTCCGTCCGGCTGCTCGCCGTATTGGACCGCAGCCGCCACCCTCATCCGCCTCACGCCAATTATATTTATAAAATGTTTATCCTTTGCGAGCTGATCGGAGGGGAGGCGGCAACAAGCATCGAAACAAGCGGAGTCGGATTTTTCGACCCCGATCAGCTGCCAGGCCTGTCGACGGACAGAGTGACCGAATCGCAAATCGCGTTGATGCTGAAACTTGCCGCCGATGACAACAGCCAGACTGTTTTGGACTAAGCGCAAATTAAACTTTCTGCTCGCAAGAAAAGCTTCCGCTATGACACGAATGTACTTCATCGAAAGAACTTCGATCAGAAGCTTTTCTCATTTCTTGAGGATGTGATCGCGTTGCACTCCATTTGGAAGCACATGCAAAGCGCTGTGCTGGGCACAAGCCTGCAGAAAAAGCTGCTTTTTTTGTTCCTGCCGCTCGCTATTCTTCCGCTTGCCGTGCTGGGGGCTTTTTCTTATTACAAGTCGTCCCAGGTTGTTCAGGATCAAGTATGCCGGACGATTCTGGAAAACTTATCGCAAGTGAATTACAGCTTGAACTATTTTGTCAAAGATATTGAACAGCTGACGATGTACATTTACAGCAGCCGAGATATTCAGGACGTGTTGTCCAAGGAACACCAGCGGCCGCTTGCCGAGAAATATCAGGACGAGAAAAAAATCGCCGACATCCTGGAGACGTTTCTCGGCTTTAAGAACTGGGATATCGCGATTTATTTGCTGGGTGAAAATGGCGACAGATATTTTACCGGGGAATTGCTGCCCGGCCAATACGACGACTATAACCCGAATTGGGGGTTGTTCCGCAAAATGCGGCTGGCTCAAGGCAACGTCGTATGGGACACGCATTACAACATGAAAAAAACCGACGACTTCGGCATCGTGCTCAGCAGCGGGCGCCAGCTGAAGAAAATCGGCACCAATCAGCCGCTTGGCTACATCGTTCTGGACATTATGGAAAGCGGTCTGGCCGATAAATACAACAAGGCCCGCTTGCAGCCGGGCGGACAAGTCTTTTTGCTGGATGCGAGCGGCTATATCATCTCGAGCACACCTTCCAAACATCAGGTCGGCACCAAGCTGGCCGAACCTTATGTGGAACAGGTGCTGGAAGGCAGTAAAGGCTTCTTCAAGCAGATGAAAGTAAACGGTGAGCCGTCGATGATCATTTACGATACGTCCGAGGTGACGGGCTTCAAGCTGGTCAGCGTTGTTCCGTCGGCCGTGCTGACCAAGGAAAGCACAAGCATCCGCAGCGTGACGATATGGGCTATGGCGATCGGGGCGGCCGTCGCCTGCTGGCTCGCCTATGTGCTGGCGGTCACCATCACGACGCCGCTGCGCAAGCTGCGCGCTTTAATGCGTCAGGTGGAAAGCGGCAACATGAACGTTGCGTTCCCCTCCAAATACAAAGACGAGGTCGGCCAGTTGGGACACAGCTTTAATACGATGCTGCAGCGCATCAAGCAGCTGATCGACGAGGTGTACAACAAGCAATTGATGGTGCAGGAAGCGGAAATCAAAGCGATCCAAGCCCAGTTTAACCCGCATTTCTTGTACAATGCGCTGGATTCGATCAATTGGATGGCCCGTATTCATAAGCTCGACAACATCAGCCGGACGGTCATTGCGCTTGGCGAGCTGCTGCGGTTCAGCATACGGAAAGGGCAATCCTACGTCTCGGTCCGCGACGACATGCAGCAAATCCGCAATTTTTTGTTTATCCAGAAAATGCGCTACGGCGATAAATTTGAAGCCGAGATCGACATTTCTCCCGAAGTGGAGCGGCTTTATACGCTGAAGCTGCTGCTTCAGCCGGTAGTGGAAAATGCGATTACGCATGGGCTGGAAATGAAAAAAGGGAAAGGTCGTCTCGTCATATCCGGTGAACGGACGGGAGACCATGTGCGGTTTACGATTCAGGATGACGGTGTAGGTATGCCGGCAGACGTCGTTACGCATATCGCAGGGGGACGGTTTATGTCTTCCAATGAACAGAAAACAGGCATCGGTCTGGGCAATTTAAAAAAACGTCTTGAGCTCTATTTCGGTCGGGAAGGACGATTGGACATCACAAGCGAACCGGGACAAGGGACTAAAGTAGTCATCGAAATTCCGGTCATGACGACAGCAGGGGAGGAACGGCATGTATAAAGTCATTATCGTGGAGGATGAATGGCTGGTCCGCGAAGGCTTAAAGACGACCATCGCGTGGGAGCAGATCGGCTGCGAATTGGCGGGAGAAGCCGAAGACGGCATGGAGGCCTTGGAGTTGATCGGACGGGAGCACTTCGATATCGTTCTGAGCGACATCCGTATGCCGGCCTTGGATGGGATCGGCTTGGCCGAACGGCTGTCGACGGAGTACCCGCATATCAAAGTTGTATTTTTGACCGGCTATGACGATTTTATTTACGCGCAAAAAGCGGTTAAGCTGGGGGCTGCGGATTTTGTGCTGAAGCCGACGAACCCGGATGAGCTGATCGAAGTATTGGCCGGCGTCGTCTCCAAACTAGATGACGAGCGCAGCCGGTTGAAGCAAGCGGAACGTCTGGAACTGCGGCTTGTGCTCGGACAACCGATCATCATGGGCAAAATGCTGCAGGACATGATGTTGGATTACGCCGGGGAGCGGGAGACGGAGTTGTTCCGTGAATATTGCGCGCAGGGCGACGGAGAGCTTCGCGAATTCCGCATCGTGCTGCTGCAAGCCCATGATAAAGCAAGTCCCATGTCGGGACATGCGGAAGTTATTCGCCGGATCGAAGAGGAAGTTGCGCTGATTTCATCGTTTCCGCTTGTGCGCATGGGGGAAGCCCGCTATGCGATACTGGCCGATAAAGTGACGGAACGTGCGGGGCTGGAGCTTTTTTGGGAACGGCTTGCTTGGCTGCGCAGCAGCGTTGCTGCAATCGGCGCCGGCATCAGCGGCAAGCGCACCGGCACGGAGAACGTGTCGGGCGCCTACCGTGAGGCGCTTAATGCGATGTATGGCACGATGATTACCGGCGGTTTAAAGTTGAATTGGCATGAAGATATGGAGGAGCGGAGCTTGCGCACCGTATCCGACATATGGCTGGAATTGGATATGGTTCATCTAATCAAAACCGGGTTGCCCGAAGACATCCGCACGCGGGCTAGACAGTGGCACGCGCAATGGGTCCCGGAAGCTTTGGACGGGCCTGAACGGCTGTCGCGGTTTTTTGAAGGCGTGACGGCCTTATATGCGCTGCTGCTTCAGGACGAAGAATTCCAGCAAATCGGTCTTGACGCGCCGCTCCTCTTATCACCGCTTCATCAAACCGAGTCAGCAGAGCCGCATCTGCAGCGGTTTGAAGACCTGCTGCTGGAGTTGAATCAACGGTACGTGCAGCAGCATCACAGCAAGCCGCCTACCGGCTTCGAGAGCATCGAAGCGTACATCAAGGAGCACTATGGCGAAGAAATCACGCTGCAAGACATGGCCAGAAAACATCACATGAGCGAGAGCTATTTCAGCCGCTTGTTTAAGCAGCAAGTCGGCGTGAGCTTTATGGAGTATTTGACCGGCGAACGCGTGCGGCATGCCGTGGAGCTGCTGGCCAATCCCCGTCTGAAAATTTATGAGGTATCGCTGCAAGTAGGTTATCAGGACTCGCGTTATTTCAGTCAAATTTACCGCAAATACACCGGTGAAACGCCGACTGAATATCGCAAAAGACTGGGCATCGTCAATCTCCCGCTTTAATAGGGCGGGGGATTTTTTGTGTCGTACACGCAAAATGGGGCATAACAAAGCTAAGAACAAAGACAAGTGCAAAATCGCGCCAAAAGCAAGACGCCGGGTGCGCCAAGCTTAAGCGAAGCGATAAGCGGCGAACCAAGGGCGCGGCACCCGAGGCACATAGTCGCGCCCCCCATCATCGCGTCAAAAGAGAGACGCCGGTGCGCCAAGCTTAAGCGAAGCGATAAGCAGCGGACCAAGGGCGCGACATGAGAGTCACATAGTCCCGCCCCGCATCACCGCGCCGAAAGTAAGACGCCGGTGCGCCAAGCTTAAGCGAAGCGAAAAGCGGCGAACCAAGGCGCGGCGCTAGAGGCAGGCAGCCCCGCCCCGCATCACCACGCCAAAAGTAAGACGCCGGTACGCCAAGCTTAAGCGAAGCGATAAGCGGCGAACCAAGGCGCGGCACCCGAGGAACACAGTCGCGCCCAAAGTAAGACGCCGGTGCGCCAAGCTTAAGCGAAGCGATAAGCGGCGAACCAAGGCGCGGCCCTAGAAGCACACAAAGCTGCTCCACCGCCAGGCGGGTCCAGGGCGCAGCGCCAGCGCAGCGCCTGGGGTCCCCCTTCCAGGGGGATTTAGGGGGTCCCCATCCGCAAAAATTTCAACAACTAAGCAATTTCGTCGCATTGAAGGCGCTTACCATCAGCGGTTATAGTTATGTCAAGCCAGTCAAATAGAAGAACCGAGAGGGGTAAAATCATGAGAAAAGCCGTATCCGGCATCATTGCTTCCTTACTGCTCGCAGTCACAATTACAGGCTGCGGATCGCAGCAGGCAGCGCCAGAGAAAAAACAAGAGGGCGCAGCAGGAAATCCGCAGCCCGCAGCGCAGCAGCAAGCACCGGCGGCAGCGCCTAAGAAAGGCGGCAAGCTGACGTTGTATTCGCCAAACGCGGCGGAAGTGAACAATCCGATCATCAAGGAATTCCAAGACCGCACGGGCATCGAAGTACAGCTCATTTCCGGGGGCACAGGCGATTTGCTGAAACGCGTGCAAGCCGAAGCGGCCAACCCGCTGGGCGATATTTTCTGGGCAGGCGGCGCAGACTCGCTGGAAGCATACAAAAAATATTTTGAACCGTATAAAACAAAGGAATTTGATAACCTGTCACCGGAGTATGTGGACAAAAACAACATTTGGACACCGTTCGCGGCGCTGCCGATGATTATTATGTACAACAAGGAGCTCGTCAAGCCGGGCGAAGAGCCGAAGAGCTGGAACGACCTGCTTGATCCGAAATGGAAGGGCAAAATCGCTTTCGCCGATCCGGCCAAATCCGGTTCGTCTTTCACTCAGCTGGTCACCATGCTGTTTGCCTTCGGCAAAGACGACAAAGGCTGGGATTATGTCAAAAAATTCGTAAAAAATCTCGACGGCAAAGTGCTTTCCGGCTCCGGTCTGGTGTACAAAGGCGTAGCGGAAAAAGAATTTTCGCTTGGCGTTACGCTGGAAGAAGCGGCGTTGCGGTATGTAGACGGCGGAGCGAAAGTCGGCATCATTTATCCATCTGAAGGAACTTCAGCCGTACCGGACGGCATGGCGCTGATCAAAGGCGGCAAAAACGTCGAGCAGGCTAAGCAGTTCATCGACTTCCTGGTCAGCAAAGACGTGCAATCCCTGATTCAAAAAGAATTCAAACGCCGTTCTGTTCGCAAAGACGCGGAAGTTGTGCAAGGCGTCGCTCAATCGAAGGACATCAAGCTGGTCAACTACGATTTTGATTGGGCCGCAAACAATAAGGACGAAACGATTAAACGCTTCGGCAAAATTGTAACCGGTCAAGAATAGTTGTCTCTCAAGCCTTGCGGTGCCTTAATCGAATTTAAGGCGCCGCTTTTTTTAAGAAAAAACGGAGGGTTCAGGCCATGCAAAATATCGTATTTGATCATGTAACGAAATACTTTGGGACGCAAAAGGCGGTTAACGACGCGCATTTCCAAATCGAAGCGGGCGAGTTTTTCACCTTGCTTGGTCCAAGCGGCTGCGGGAAAACAACGCTGCTGCGCACGATTGCCGGTTTCTACCGGCAAGAAGAAGGCGACATCCATTTTGGCGGAAAAATCATCAACGACGTGCCGACCCATCAGCGCAACATCGGTATGGTGTTTCAAAACTATGCGATTTTCCCTCATATGACCGTGTTTGAAAACGTCGCTTACGGTTTGAAGGCACGCAGCGTGCCGAAAAACGAAATTGAAAAACGCGTCATGGAAGCGCTCGAAATGGTCGAGCTGACCCATTTGCGGGATCGTGTTCCTTCGGATATGAGCGGCGGTCAGCAGCAGCGCATTGCGCTCGCCAGAGCCATCGTCATCCGCCCGGCGCTGCTGCTGATGGATGAGCCGTTGTCGAACCTGGACGCCAAGCTGAGAGTAAAGATGCGTTCGGACATCCGCCGTCTGCAGAAAGAGCTTGGCATTACAACGATTTACGTGACGCACGATCAGGAGGAAGCGCTCGCCGTATCGGATCGGATCGCGGTCATGAGCGAAGGCCGGGTACAGCAGATTGCTTCGCCCGAAGATATTTACGCTTATCCGGCCAATCAGTTTGTCGCTAACTTTATCGGCACCTCGAATTTTATGAGCGGGGAATGCAGAGGCTACAAGCAAGAGACGGGCGAAGCGGCGGTGCTGCTGTCCGGAACCGACTTCAAATTAAAACTGAATAAAAAATACGAAGGCAAAGTATTGTTTGCGCTGCGTCCCGAGCGCATTCGGTTGGCTTCCGATAACGAGAAAACCGGAACGGTCCCGGGCGAAATCGAATCGGTCACCTTTTTGGGTGAAAAAGTGAGTTATATCGTTAAGCTGGAGGGCGGCACGCGGATCGATGTGCAGGAGCATGCGGTACAGCCGCACCACCTGCGGCAGGAACGGCAGCGTGTCCATGTCAATCTGCAGCTGGACAAAACGACGATGTTCGATGAAAGCGGCAAGGAGGTGCTGTACCGTGCAGCCTTCTAAAGCAAGCGCCGCGGCAGGAACTCCCGGCGGTATGCAGACAGGCAGCCGGCGGGGAATCAGAGCGTACTTCGACTTCAAGCGGTGGGATTTTTGGTCTTGGGTTACATTTGGCGTCTATTTGTTTATGCTCGCATTTATCGTATATCCCTTGTTCTCTCTGCTCATCAACAGCTTTTTTAACGATAAAGGCGACTTGTCGCTGCAAAACTACGCTAACTTCCTGAAGCTGAAATATTACTATACTGCATTATGGAACAGCTTTAAGGTATCGGCATTAAGCACGGTGTTTGCGATTCTTGTCGGCGTTCCGCTGGCTTATGTGATGACAAGGTACAACGTCAAATGCAAGGCGCTTATTCAAATTTTGGTCATCATGTCGCTGCTGTCGCCGCCGTTTATCGGCGCGTATTCGTGGATTTTGATGCTCGGCAACAACGGTTTCCTGACGCGTTTTATGCATGACATCGGTATTCCGTTTACCTCGGTTTACGGCTGGAAAGGTATTGTTTTTGTTTTTACGCTGCAGTTTTACCCGCACATCTTCCTTTATGTGTCCGGCGCGCTGCGCACGATCGACACCTCGCTGGAGGAAGCGGCGGAGAGCCTGGGACGCAACGCTTTTCAAAGGCTGATGACGGTCACGCTGCCGCTCATTTTCCCGACCTTGTCGGCCGGGGCGTTAATGGTATTTATGGCCTCATTTGCCGATTTCGGCACGCCGATGCTGCTGGGCCAAGGTTTTAAAGTGCTGCCGATTCTTGCGTACGAGCAGTTTATCAGCGAAATGGGCGGCAATCCGGCGATGGCCAGCACGCTCAGCGTCATCTTGATTTTATGCTCGACGAGCATCTTGTTTTTACAACGTTATTTCGTTTCGCGCAAAAATTACACGATGACCGGGATGCGCACGCCGAAGGTTCAAGAGCTGCGGACGCTGCCCAAGGTGCTGCTGACCGCAGGCGCTCTGCTGGTCGCGTGCGTATCGATGATACCGCAGGCAACGGTGGTCGTTACTTCGTTTATCAAAACAAAAGGGCCCGTATTCCATCCGGGCTTCAGCTTGAACAGCTACAAGGAAATATTGTTCCGCGTTCCGAAAGCGATTGTCAACACGTACAGCTTCTCGCTGATTTCGATCGTCATTATGGTCGTCATGGGGATGCTGGTCGCATATGTGCTGGTTCGCCGCAAGTCGAAGCTGACCGCTGCGCTGGATGCGCTGCTGATGATTCCTTACGTCATGCCGGGTACGGTGTTGGGGATCAGTATGATTATCGCCTTTAACAAACCTCCGGTGATTTTGACGGGAACGTGGGTCATCCTTGTTATTGCTTACGTCGTCCGCAAGCTGCCGTACACAATACGTTCCAGCACGGCGATTTTGCACCAGCTTGACCGGAGCGTGGAAGAAGCATCGATCAGCCTTGGCGTGCCGCCGATGAAAACATTTTTCAAAACGACGGGTCGTTTGATGGCGCCCGGTGTGTTATCCGGCGCGATTCTCAGCTGGATCACGACAATTAATGAGCTCAGCTCGACGATCGTATTGTATTACGGCGCTACGGCTACCATCTCGGTTACGATTTACAGTGAGGTATTCACTGCCAACTACGGCACAGGAGCTGCGCTGGCTTCGATTTTATCGATTTCGACGCTGGTTTCGCTGCTGATCGCCAATAAGCTGAGTAAAAAAGGACTGCAGTTATAAGTAACTTAAGCGTCTAAAAAAACATGTCCGTTCCATAGCGGCCATGCTACAATGAAACCGGATTGATCTGCGGCGCAAGCCGCATCAAGTACCGGGGAGGCTGAAAAGGCTGCTATGAGCAAGCGAAAACAGATGTACGGCCTAATTGCGGCGGTGATGATCATTGCCGCCGCATTAATGACTTATATACCTGCAAGTTCCGTTCCGCTTCCTTCTCCGAAGCAAACGGAGCGGACGACAACCATCTCCATTTGGGTTTTCAGCAAAGGCTGGGACAATTTGGTGTCCGAGTTTCAGAAGCAGTACCCGGACGTTGTCGTAGATGTGAGAGGGTTCCGTTCCTCCGAACAGCTGTATACGGAGTTGCTGGCTTCCATTTCTGCGAATGCGGCTCCGCAGCTGGCGGAAATCCGCAGCTTTTACGGGATATCGGGGCTGGTTTCGTCCGGCGCGGCCGTACCGGTAGATGATATCGGGGCAGGAGAAAACTTGGAATGGATCTCCGCTTTGTCGGAGCCGTTCCGATACAGCGGAAAGTTATGGGCCATCCCCACCGGCGGGAGCCTGCCCGTCGTTTTTTACAGGGATGAGTTGATGAAACGGACCGCTGAACAGAAGAACAAGCTCGACAACTGGAACGAAATTGAGAAGGCGGCGGCTTTGCCGGTACCAAGCCTGAACCAATCCGCTTCTGGACTTCATTGGGGGCTTGCCGTAGATAATGAACTGCCCTGGTATTTGGAAAATATCGCCCGCCTGTCCGGTTACGATCAGGCGCTAGCGATGTGGAAGGGCTGGGTTGACGGGCTTAGCATTATGGCTCCGCTTACCCATAAGGCGGCTGCGAGCGATTTTATCAACGGGAAAACCGGTGTATTTATCAGCTCTTCCGATAAATTGCCGACGATTGAGCGTTTTGTCGGAGGGAAATTTATATTTGCGCTCTCCGCTTTCCCCGGGGCCGAAGCAGTTGGCATGATTCCCGCGGTCAACGGGGTGGCTCTGCTGCAGGCATCGCCGGTTAAACAAAAAGCGGCGGCGAATTTTCTGTCTTTTTTAACATTAGAGCAGTCGCAAATAGCGGTATGGCGCAGCATGGGACTTATTCCCGCCCGGGCGGACGTTGCAGAACGTCTTCAAGAAGAAAACTCGGCATCATTCCGGCAAAAAATGATTTTGGATTCGGTCCGCTGGCTTGTCCCGCATTCGTCATCCGTGTCCGATCTGGAAGTATGGACGCAGACAAGCGAAAAGCTTGAAAAAGCGGAGCTGCAAGCGGGGGAGAGCGTTTCCGGCACCGGCGGTTAAGAGGCGGCCGCGAAAGAAAGGCCATCCGAACGGAATGGAAGGGTTATGTCTTGGGAGGTAAAATGCGATGAAAATAGATTATATTACGGTGCAAGGAACTACGGAATGGAATGAAGACGCTCTTGTGGTCAACGAGGGGCAACGTTTATTCGGCGTGCTCGACGGCGCGACTTCGCTTAAGCCCTATCGGGGAGCAGGCGGCGAAACCGGCGGGTATCTCGCAACCCGCATCATTCAGCAATACATGGAATCGCTGAGTCCGGAGGAACTGGACGCCGCCGGATTAAAGCAGATAGTTGTCCAGGCCAACACTCGATTGCGCGACAAAATGATTGAGGCGGGTATCGATGTCACCGACAAAGCGTCTTTATGGACCAGCGGTTTGGCATTGGTGCGCATTGGCGAGACGACGATCGAATATGCCCAGGTTGGGGATTGTATGATCGCCGCCGAATATGAAGACGGTTCGATTCGAACCGTTACCCGCGATCAGGTCGCCCATATCGATCATCACTCCAAAAAAGTTTGGGAAAACGCAATAAGGAGCGGTGTTGATTCGCGGGAGCGGCTGTGGGAGCTGGTTAAACCTGTCATCTTGCAAAATAAGTCCAAAATGAACACCTCCGAAGGATATTCCGTGATCAGCGGAGAGCCGGAGGCCGCCGATTGGATTGAATACGGGGCCATTAACAGGATGCGGATGAAAGCGCTGCTGTTGGTCAGCGACGGGCTCTTTATGCCTAAGGAAAGCGGAGCGGGCATGTACCCGTCGATGGAAGAGCTGTTTATGCACGTCAAGGAAAAAACGCTTGCCGGGTATGCGGAGTGGCTGGTCGATTTGGAACATGCCGATAAGGACTGCCTCCGTTACCCTAGGTTTAAAATATCCGACGACAAGACAGGCATTTATATTCAGTTTGGAGTTTAAAACGAGATGTTTTTTGTAATTTTAGAATAAATTGCCCCCGTCGGCTTAACACTAACCACAGCTAATCTTCAAGGATGAACAGAAAGCTGGTGGTTGGTTGCGATGGAATCATCGTTCCGGCTTATGGCGGAAAGTTGTCGCTGCCGGAATTGCCTTTATGATATTGGCTTCTCCGGTGGATGCGGCTCCCGCGAAGGGAGCTGCGCCGGGCGTCAATGACGATTTGGAGGAAGGTGTACATATCGTCATTGACAAGAGCTCCAACCTTTTGACGGTGTATTTAAACAATCATCCTGTCAGAGTATTTCGGGTGGCAACCGGCAGGAGCAAGCGATTGACCCCGGCGGGGAGGTTTAAAATTGTCGCGCAGATCAAAAATCCGTGGTACATCCGCAAAAACATCGCTGGCGGCAGTCCGCGGAATCCGCTTGGCACACGTTGGCTCGGACTAAGCGTTCCAGGCACCGGCGGGTATACGTACGGCATTCACGGCACGAATAATCCTTATTCAATCGGCAGCCATGCCAGCTCAGGCTGTGTCCGAATGTATAACCGCGATGTGGAATGGCTGTTCCGGCATATCCCGAAGGGGACGGTCGTTATCATTAGAGAATAGGCGCCTTGAGGCGTCTATTTTTTTTGCGGAGCCCTAAACCCTCATTTCACATTTTTTTTACATTTACATCATAGTTTCATCATCAACGTACGGTATGTTGGGATAAGATAGGCCTTTTGACGCTTTTTTGCACAATGGCTTTCGAGCTTTTGTTGTGAAGCAAGCGTTTACCCCTCAGAATAACCTTGTTGTGAGAGTAGATGGAGGAATGCACATGGTACGGTGGATAAGAAGTCCGAAAAAATGGGTGTACACAGCAGTTGCCGTCGTAGTCGTGGCGGCAGTAGCCGGCGCCGGTTATTCGGGATGGCTTGCGCCCAAGTCAAAACAGCCTGCAGCAGGGCAGCAGCAACAGCGAGGCGGAGCGCGCCAATTCCCGGTGGAAACGCAAACGGTGAAGATGGATGACGTGACAGGCGGACAAGTGTTTTCCGGGTCCGTTACGCCTGTATTTACCACAAATTTATCCGCCAAAGTAACCGGACGGGTAACCGAAATGATGGTTAAAGTAGGCGACCGGATCAAAGCGGGACAGCCGCTTGCCAAGATCGATACGAGCACGCTGGAGCAATCGGTCGTTTCGGCCCAAGCGGATTATGCTTTAAGCGAAGCTTCTCTTCAAAAGGCGATTAACGATCAAGCAAACACCGTCGCCTCATCGGAAAAAACGTTAGCCCAGCAGCAAGCCACCTATGAAAAAGCGGTGCAGGATCAGCAGAACAGCATTGCAACGCTCAAGCAGCAGCTCGCTGTTTCTCAAGCCAATTACAATAAAGCGCTCAGCGATCAGCAAAACGCCATTGCTACGGCAAAGCAAGGCGTCGTCGTTGCCCAGCAAAACTTAAACAGCGCGCTGGCGACCTACAACACGAATTTGGCGAATGCGCAAAATTCACTCAACGCTCAGCAGGACAGCGCTCAAACGTCGCAGGTCAGCACCAGCAACAATCTGGCTTCGCTGCAGTTGGCTGTGCAGCAAGCGGTTATCAATTACAACAACGCGTCGATCTCCGGCAAGCAAACCGACATCGATTCGGCGCTGCAAAAGCTGCAAACCGCGCAAATGAATCTCGACCAGGCGCAGACTTCCACGCCTTCAACGATTACAACCGCAGTGAACAGCTTGGTTAGCGCACAGAACGCGCTGGCTACGGCACAGAACTCGCAAACTGTGCAGACGAGCCAAGAAACGTTGAATCAAAGTTTAATTGCGCTGACCAATGCGCAAAATTCGCTGGCGTCGATCATCGAGCAAAATCAGCAGTCGCTGCAAAAAGACCAGCTCGCGCTTTCGGTCGCTCAAACGGGACTGGATACGAACCTGAACGTCAACAAAGCTCAGCTCGCCGCTTCCGAGCAAACGCTGAAAAATGCTCAATCGCTGGATAGCGTCAATGTAAGCAAAGCTCAGAACCAACAGTCCCAGGTTAAGCTGAAAAATTTGATGGACCAGCTGCAGGACGGTACTTTGATTTCGCCGGTCGACGGTATTGTGACCGTGATTAATACGCCGGTCGGGCAAAATGCGGGCAACGCCGCTTCCATATTAACTGTCGCTTCCGTTGATCCGGTACAGGCAACGGTTAACGTGTCCGAAGCCAATATCGGCAAAATGAAAGTCGGTATGGAAATGAAAGTGGACGTACCTACTTTGAACAAGTCTTTCGACGGTGTCATCAGCGGGATCCGTCCGACGCTGGACGCCACAACGAAGTCGTACGGCATCGATATCAAAATTAACGATACGAATCATGAGCTGCTGCCGGGGATGTTTGCCGCATCCAGCATGAAAAGCGAAGGCCGGAAAGCGATTATGATTCCAGCCGACGCCGTGCTGAGCCAGCCAAGCGGCAACGCGGTATTTATCGTCAAGGATGGAAAAGCTTCGAAGGTTGCTGTGAAGGTCGGAACGCTCACCAGCTCCAAGTTTGAGATCGTCAGCGGTTTGAAGGAAGGCGACGAACTTGTCGTAAAAGGACAAGAGCTGCTTTCCGACAAGGCGGCGGTGCAAGTTGTCAAACCGGGCCAAGAAGGCCAGCAAGGCGGGCAGGGTGGCCAAGGCAACAGACCGCAAGGCCAAGGTCAGGGTCAACAAGGCGCTCAAGGCCAAGGTCAACAAGGGCAAGGCAACAGGCCTCAAGGTCAAGGCCAAGGACAGCAAGGCGAACAGGGTGGTCAAGGAAACAGACAGCAAGGTCAGGGTCAAGGACAACAAAGCGGGCAAGGCGGTGAGGGAGGGCAGCGTCCAGCTGGGGCTAGCGGCGCAGGCAACCAGACTCAGAGAGCAGGTGGAGGTCAGTGAATTTAGCTAATTTCTCGGTCAACCGGCCAGTCACTATCCTCATGATGATGATCGCCTTGCTTCTTGTGGGCGGCATCGCAGCACCTCTGCTTCCGGTCGATCTGTATCCGAGCATGGACATTCCTACCGCTTCGGTTTCCGTCAGCTGGTCCGGCGCTTCGCCGACCCAAGTTGAAAATCAGGTAACCAAGCGGATCGAGTCTTCCATGGCTACGCTCCCGAATGTTCAATCCGTAACGTCCAATTCCAGGACGGGAAGCAGTAACGTTACGGTTACGTTTAACTATGGAACCGATATCCAGGAGGCTACACTGACGATGCGCGACCGGATGGACCGGGTGCGCCGCCAGCTGCCTACGGATGCGGATGCTCCCGTCGTCTCCAAGGTGGATCCGAACAGCCAGCCGATCATGAACCTTGCCGTTTACGGCAAAGGAGTAGATTTGATTACGCTTCGCGACATTGCCGACAACACCGTCAGCCCGGCCGTACAGCGGGTGGATGGAGTGGCTTCGGTGGGTGTCAGCGGCGGTCGGACACGCCAAATTCAAGTTTTGCTCGATCCCAACAAGCTGCTGCAATACGGCATTGCATTTAGCGCTGTCACCACGGCGCTTGGCAACGATAACCAATCGACCGACGCCGGTTTGATCTACAAGGGCGATCAGCTTGTACCGCTGCGGATCGACAGTGAATTTAAATCTTCCGCCGAAATCGAGAAGGTGCAGGTGTCCATCGGACGCGGCCAAACCGTTGACCTTGGAGAACTCGGCAAAATTGTCGATACGTATCAGGATGTCACTTTCGAATCGCGCAAAGACGGCGAGCCCAGCGTTGGCATCTCGATTCTGAAGCAGTCCGACGGAAATACGGTAGCCGTTGCGGATGGAGTCCGCAAAGCGATGAAGGACATTCAGGCACAGCTGCCGGAAGGCGTCAAGATCGGCACCATCAACGATACTTCTCTTTATATCAAAAACTCGATCAACACCGTTATCGAGCATACGTTGCTCGGCGGTATTTTCTCCATCATCATTCTGATGCTGTTCCTCAACAGTATCCGCGCTACATTAATTATCGGCGTCGTTATTCCAATCGCCGTTATCAGTACGTTCAGCATGATGTATTTCAGCCATCAGACGATCAACACGATTACGCTGGGAGGTCTGGCGTTAGGTCTTGGATCGCTCGTCGACTTTGCGGTCGTTGTGCTGGAGAGCATCTTCCGTAAGAAAGAAGAGGGGTTTGGCCCGCTGGAGGCGGCCAAACAAGGGGCGGCCGAAGTCGGTACGGCCGTGCTTGCTTCCGCGCTCGCCCAGCTGGCGGTGTTTGCGCCGACGGTGTTTATTAACGGACTTGTCAAAAACTTTTTCGCCCCGATGGCGTTAACGGTCAGCTTTTCCCATATCGCGGCGCTGTTTGCCGCAATTACGCTTGTGCCCATGCTGGCTTCCAAGCTGCTGAAAGAGCATCACGACGAGACGCTGCCGGAAGGGCGATCTTACAATCCGGCCGTTTGGTTTGGACGCGGGGTGCAGCGTTTCACAAGAGGTTACGCAGCGCTGTTGCGCTGGTCGCTGAATCACCGCTGGGTCATTATTGTTGTGACCGTGGGTTTGCTTGGCGGCAGCGTATTTCTCTCCAAATTTGTCGGCAACGAATTAATGCCTAAGACCGATGAAGGCAGCTTAAACGTCAACATCAGCTTGGCGCAAGGAACGAAGTTCGAAATCACCAATGCGCTGGTTACCGAAATTGAAAATAAAATCAAAGCGATTCCCGATGTGGAAACGATGTTTACGACGGTGGGCGGTTTTGGCGGCGGCGCTTTCCAATCGGCAGCAACCAACTCCGGCAACATGACCGTCACTTTGAAGCCGCTGGCGGAACGTAAAATGAAGACCGAACAGGTCGTCGAGCAGATCCGCAATATGACGCAAGGGTATGCGGGCGCATCGATTAACGTCAACAGCCGGTCTTCGATCCGTCTGCCGGGCTTAAGCAGCGGCGGCGGCGCGGATGTCGTCGTTAACTTAAACGGTCCCGACCTTGCCGTGTTAAGCAAGCTGGCCGAGATGGTAGCCGACGGCATGCGCGGCATGGAAGGCGTGCGTAACGTTCAGAACACGTTTGACCGCAACATCCCTGCGTTTGACCTTACGATCGACCGCGATGCGGCGGCCCACTACGGCATTTCGACCCGTGAAATTATGACGTCGCTGCGCTCGGCTTACCAAGGCAGCGTGGCAACCAACTATAAAGCGGGTGATACGCAAATTTCCGTTATGGTGCGTTATCCGACCGAATTTACCAACAATCTGGAGAATTTGAATCAGATTGTGCTGATGACTTCAAGCGGCGGTCAAGTGCCGCTGAGCGCAGTGGCCAAAGTAGCTCCGGGCTCCAGCCCGTCGCAGATCCGGCACGAAAACCAGCAGCGTCTGACGACGGTGCAGGCATCCGCAGCTCCAGGTTACGCGGTCGGCGATCTTTCGGCGCAAGTCCAAGCGCTGTTGAAGGATATCCCGCCACCTGACGGATATTCGATCACGATGGGCGGCGCGCAAAACGACATGAACAGCTCGTTTAAGAGCTTGTATATGATGATGATTATTTCCGTATTGCTGGTGTACATGGTTATGGCCAGCCAGTTCGAATCGCTGTACGGTCCGTTTATTATCATGTTCTCGCTGCCTCCGACGCTGATCGGAGCGATCCTCGGATTGTATTTGACGAACCGGACGATCAATATGAACTCCGTTATGGGGATGATCATGCTAGTCGGTATCGTCGTGAATAACGCGATCGTGCTTATTGATTATACGAATCAGCTGCGCGGCCGCGGCCTTAATTTGCGGGAAGCGCTGCTGCAAGCGGGTCAAATTCGGTTAAGGCCGATTCTGATGACAACCGCCACCACCGTGCTGGCGATGCTGCCGCTTGTTATCGGCTTCGGCGAAGGCGCGGAGGCTCAGGCTTCCATGGCTACGGTCGTAGCATTTGGACTTGCGATATCAACGATGGTTACGCTGGTGCTTGTTCCTGTCGTATATACGTTATTTGACGGCATGCTTGACATCATCCGCAGTAAATTTAAAAAGAATACACCTCCATCTAGCCTTAACGACGCGGATGGCACGATCATTTCGTAGCATGCGGGTCAAAATGAAAACATTTATGGAGGAGATAGGCAGATGAAATGGAAATCTTCACTTAAATATGGCGCAATCGCACTTGCGATGCTGGTTCAAATCGTAAGTCCGGCCATCGGCTTCGGCGGGGAGGCGTTCGCTCAGGACGCCGCCGCCGACAATCCGGCTGCAGCTGAAAAAACCGCGCCCAAGCTTTCGGGAACTGTGCAAATTACTGGCGGGCTCGGTTTTACCGTTGCGCTGAAGGCCGACGGCACCGTCTGGACATGGGGCGACAACGCCAGAGGCAAGCTTGGCTACGGCGACGTTCAGATGTTAAACCGCTATTCTCCCGGACAAGTCAAAGGGTTAAGCGACGTGAAAGCGGTAGCCGCCGGCATGTATCATACGTTGGCGCTGAAGAACGACGGAACCGTCTGGTCGTGGGGGTATAATACGAACGGCCAGCTTGGCACCGGCGACAAAAAAGACGCCAGTCTTCCGGCTCAAGTGGAAGGTTTGTACCATATCGTATCGATTGCTGCAGGCAATGATTTCTCGGTTGCGCTTGATGATTTCGGCGATGTGTACGCATGGGGAAACAACAGCAAAAATCAGCTGGGCGACGGCACGACAACGGAAAGATTAAAGCCGAATAAAGTGCCGAAACTGGACAGCGTAAAGGCGATTGCCGCCGGCGCTGCGCATGTCATTGCGATTTCCAAATGGGATTCAGTTGTCGGCTGGGGCGATAATTCATTTCGTCAGATCGGCAACGGAGGGTACGGCGATACGATATCGACACCTTCTGTAACTAATGCGGCAACAGCGGTTAAAGCGATCGCCGCGGGCAGCAGTTTTTCGCTGGCGCTCGATAACTACGGAAGCGTCTGGTCTTGGGGCAGCAACTTGCGCGGCCAGTTGGCTAACGGCAATACGTACGACGACTACAGACCGAGTATGGTTGTCGGCGGCCGGGATGTCATTCAAATTGCCGCCGGCAGCCAGCATGCCGTCGCTTTGAAAGCGGACGGGACGATTGTTGCTTGGGGTTCCAACAGCTTTGGCCAGCTAGGGTCTGGAGATTTGGACCGAGCGACGGAAGGCCGGCAAATTCAAAACGGCTTTAACGATATCGCCATCATCGGCTCTGGATTTTTTCACACGATGGCGGTAAAAGGCGACGGCAGCTTGTGGGTGTGGGGCAACAACCTGACAGGCCAGTTGGGGGACGGCACGACAACCAACCGCATATCCCCTGCGCTTTTGGCAAGATTTAATATGGTGAAATCCGCACCTGCAGCACCTTCGTCAGCAACCGGAACGGATGCGGGAGGCAGCACGGCTAATCCGGTAACCGGCAAAACGAATACAATCGCCGCGGGCGAAGGGTATTCAATGTTTATCAACAATGGCAAGCTTTGGAGCTGGGGCGATAACGTGTTTGGGCAATTAGGGGACGGGTCTCATTCTTCCAAAAACAAACCGGTGTCGGTAATGGATCTGCCGGGGCCGGCGTCTGTCGCCGCAGGTACGGGTCATTCCATGGCGGTCAATCCCGGAGGCCATGTATCGGCTTGGGGGCTTAACGCTTTTGGCCAATTGGGCAACGGAACAAATACCAATCAATATTCGCCTGCAGAACTGACCGGTATGAACGATGCCGTTCAAGCGGTCAGCGGAAATTCGTTTACGGCTGTGTTGAAAAAAGACGGTACAGTCTGGACAACAGGCGACAATACGTATGGCCAACTGGGCGTCGGCAGCGGCACAGGCAGCACCTCCTTCACGCAAATTACCGAATTGCCCAAAATCATTGAGCTGGAGGCTGGTTACAGTTATGTGCTGGCACTGGCAGAAGACGGCACCTTATATGCTTGGGGCGATAACGCTAACGGCCAGCTAGGCGACAGCTCGACGGCCAGCCGCAAGTTCCCGGCTCCGGTCGTGGGTATTTCCGATGTGGTGGCGATGAAAGCGGGCAGATCGCATTCGCTTGCAGTGAAAAAGGATGGATCGCTCTGGGCATGGGGACTTAATATTAATGGTCAGTTAGGGGACGGAACAACAGTCAACCGGACGCTGCCCGTCAAAGTCGCCGGCTTGGAGAACGTGAAGGCCGTTGCGGCCGGCGGTAGCCACAGCTTGGCATTGCTCTCCGACGGTACGGTGTATTCGTGGGGCTTTAACTTCTTCGGTCAGCTTGGCAATGGTACGAACAGCGACTCTTCGTCACCGGTCAAGATCAGCCAGTTAAGCCAAATTTCCGAAATTGCGGCCGGCAGTAGCCATTCTTTGGCACTCGGGTCCAATGGCACGGTTTGGTCATGGGGTGCCAACTACTCGGGGCAATTGGGTGACGGATCGCTGACCAACCGTTCGGTTCCGGCGGTAGTCAGCGGTTTTGCGGCGGCGCAATTGTCCGATGTCACCGGGCATTGGGCGGCTTCCGCTATCGCTAATGCGATTGCCAAAGGATACGTGGACGGTTATGAGGACGGCACGTTTCGTCCGAACAACCCGATTACACGCGCAGAATTTGCCAAAATGGTGTCCGCGGCGCTTGGCGTAAAACCTGCCGCGGCTCAGCAAGGCGATGCATGGTATACTCCATATGCCAATGCGCTGCTTGCAGCCAATCTGTACGGACAATCCGAAGCACAGTCGGAATGGAACGGGCTTATTACACGCAAGGAACTTGCGCAAATAGCCGTACGCGCGACGGATACGCTTTTGCAAAAGCCGGATACAAAGCTGGAAACGAATAAATCCATTCTGATCGCCGTCCAAAAGGGACTGCTTCAAGGCTTGGAACAGGGCTCGTTAGGCCCGGATGAACCGACGACCCGAGCTCAAGCCATCACCATCATTGAGCGTATTCTCAAAGTGAACGGCGGCGGAACATTGGAAGTCGATCAGGAGGCTGTAAAAAAAGCCGAAGCTTTAAATCCATAAGCTTCTGAAACTTGGGCGAATCACCAGTTCGCCGCAGGGCTTCCGCACATAGGATAAAGTAGGCATTTATCCAACAGACGGGAGTCATGCGCATGACGATCAACAGATATTCGGTCCATTTGCTTATTTTGCTGCTGTTTGTACTGCTTGTTATATTGTTGATGTTATTCTCGGGTTAAACAACAGAAAAAGCCATCGCGTTCCGGAATCGTTCCGGTGACGCGGTGGCTTTTTTTAATTCTTTTTAGAAGCCTTTATATTGCGGTTCCTCGTTTTCAAGCTGTTGTACACGGGTGTTAACCTGGTCCACAATTTGCTGAGTCGCTTTTGCCGCTTGGTCGAACATTTGCTTTGCTTCTTGGTTTTGCGTGCTTAAGGCAAATGTCTCAAGGCTTGCTTGAGCGCTTTTCAGCGAGGCCAGCGTCGTTTTGACTTGGGAAGCTACGGTCATTGCGAATCCCTCCTTTCCAAAAGGCAATGGTGTTGACTCAATTAATATGACCCAAATGGTGTTGAGCCATTGATGGTAAAATATCGCAAACGAAACGCTGATACAAAAAGCTGTAAATGCGAATCATATTACCAACTATGCTTGATTAAAGGGGAAGATCGAATTGAATTGGATTGAGATTGTATTTAAATCTCTTGGAGCCCTGGGCATGCTGTTTTTGCTGACACGGATTTTAGGGAAGAAACAAATTTCGCAGCTGACCTTCTTCGAATATGTCACAGGTATTACGTTGGGAGAACTGGCTGGCTTTATGTCGACGGATATGGAAGCCCACTATATGTTAGGCGTAACCGCAATGCTTGTATGGTTCCTCGTTCCGCTCGGTGTGGAGCTGCTGACCTTAAAAAGCAAGCGGCTGCGTGATTGGTTTGAAGGCAAAGGCACCGTTGTGATTAAAGAAGGTAAGGTACTCGAAGATAATCTCAAAAAGGAGCGCTACACGTCCGATGAGCTGCTGGAGCAGTTGCGGACCAAAAACGTGTTTAATTTGGCCGATGTTGAATTTGCGATGCTGGAGGCCAGCGGTGATTTAAGCGTTTTGCTGAAAAAGGAAAACCAGCCGCTCACGCCAAAACATCTTGGCATCACCGTTGCGCCGGAGCAGGAGTCCCAAGCGGTTATCATGGATGGAGAAATCATGCTGGAGCCGCTGGCGACGCTGGGGTTCAGCGTTGAATGGCTGAAGACGGAACTGGGGAAAATAGGGGTCACCAAGGACAACGTATTCCTCGGCCAAGTCGATTCATACGGGCAGCTAACTGTCGATTTGTATGACGATATGTTAAAAGTGCCTGCCCCCCAAGAGAAAAAACTGCTGATGGCTACTTTAAAGAAATGCCAGGCGGATCTCGTATTGTTCGGACTGTCCACACAAAATCAAGAAGCGCGTGACATGTATGAACAGTGCGCTAACGACATGGATCAGCTTGTCCGTCAGATGACCCCGCTGCTAAAACGTTAGACCGTTTGCCGATGGGCTGCATACTTCGCGGAGAGGAAGGGAATTGTTATGGCAACTAAAGCAAAGCAAAAAATGACATGGACACAACAGGAGTATCAGGCTTTTGCCAAGAAAAAAGAACCCGCCCGCCCGGTGTTCCGCAATTGCATCAGAGCGTTTATCGCCGGAGGTTTCATTTGCCTGATCGGTCAATTTTTAATGGAAATGTTTATCCATTGGTTTAATTTCACGGAGAAAACGGCGGGCAATCCGACAGTGGCCGTGCTGATCTTGATTTCCGTCATTTTGACAAGCATCGGCGTCTACGACAAAATCGCACAATGGGCCGGAGCGGGTTCGGCTGTGCCGGTCACCGGTTTTGCCAACTCGTTATGCTCCGCGGCGCTGGAGCATAAAAGCGAAGGTTTTGTCCTTGGCGTGGGAGGGAATATGTTCAAGCTTGCAGGATCGGTGATCGTCTTCGGAACGGTAGCGGCTTTTGTCGTAGGCATCGTTCATTGGCTGCTCGGAACGGGGGTTAAATAAATGCTGCAAGGTCATCAGAGCTGGAAGTTTGAGAACCGTCCGGTTATCAAAGCTACCGCAACCGTTGTCGGGCCCGATGAAGCGATGGGGCCGCTAGTCGACGATTTCGACATTGTGCACGGTGATCTCAGTTTAAAGCAGGACAGCTGGGAAAAAGCGGAGAAAATGCTGATGGAGGAAGCGGCCAAGCTGGCCATCGAAAACGCCGGAATTACCAAAGAAGATGTGCAGTTTTATGTCGGCGGCGACCTGATGAACCAAATCATCAGCAACGGGTTTGCGGCGCGGACACTGTCGATCCCGTATATCGGCATTTTTGGCGCCTGCTCTACTTCCATGGAAGGACTCGCCATTTCCTCAATGATCGTTAATTCGGGTTCGGCGAAATATGCGATGGCGGGAACGTGCAGCCATAACTGCACAGCGGAAAAGCAGTTTCGTTACCCGACCGAATACGGCTCGCAAAAACCGCCCACCGCTCAATATACCGTTACGGGTGCAGGCGCAGCCGTCGTATCCAGACATGGAAAAGGGCCGGTTGTCACCGGAGCGACCATTGGCAGAGTCGTCGACATGGGCATCAAGGATCCGTTTAATATGGGAGCGGCTATGGCTCCGGCCGCTGTAGACACCATTACGGCGCATTTTCGCGATTTTCAGCGCGAACCGGGTTATTATGACTTGATCGTTACCGGCGACTTGGCCAAGGTCGGATACGACATTGCGTCGGAGCTGCTGGAGAAACATAAGATTCCGATGCATCAGACGACCTATAAAGATTGCGGCATGATGATTTACGACTACGACAAACAATCGGTGCAAGTTCAAGCCGGCGGCAGCGGCTGCGGCTGCTCCGCAACCGTGACATACGGCCATATTATGAAGAAGCTGCGGAAAGGCGAGTTGAAGCGGGTGCTGGTCGTCGCCACCGGCGCGCTCCATTCTCCGCTCTCGTTCCAGCAAGGCGAAAGTATTCCGTGTATTGCGCACGCCGTAGCGATTGAAAGCGGGGAGGAATAAGATGGATTTCATGCAATTTGTATGGGCCTTTGTGATTGGCGGCGCAATTTGCGTGATCGGCCAACTGATGATGGATGTGGGCAAAATGACGCCGGCGCATACGATGAGCGCGCTGGTGGTGGCCGGAGCTGTTGTGGACGGCATCGGGTGGTACGAACCGCTGATCAAATTCGCCGGTGCCGGCGCGACGGTGCCGATCACAAGTTTTGGCAATGCGCTGGTGCACGGCGCGTTGCAGGAATTGAAACTGCACGGCTGGATCGGCATCATTACCGGCATATTCGAGGTGACAAGCGCCGGTATCTCCGCGGCGATCATCTTTTCATTTCTGGCCGCATTGGTTGCAAAACCGAGGGGATAACGCATAGCAAGGGGCTAGCCGCGCAGGAGGCCACTGAAAAAGTGAACGCTGCATGAACAAATCATTCTTACGATCGCCAATTGTCCCCGAATTTCTTTGAATTGTACCTGCATTTGGCAGGTGAAATTCGGGGACAAAAGCGAACGCTGGCGCTTCTCCAGAATGATTTCGCTCATTACGCTACTTTTTCAGTGGCCTAGCCGCGCAGGCTGGCCTTTTTTGCCGCAAAAAGCTTTTACGGACAACGCCTGCTTAGTATATACTGGAAATGAAAACCACAAAATACGGAGCGACGTAACTTTCTGAAGGCGGTGTGGCGGTAATGGACAAGACAAATGGCGGATATTGCGAACAATGCGCTCGCGCAAGACTGGAATTCGGCAGTTTATATTGCAAGGATTGTATGGAAAAAAAATTATCGGCGTATTGTGCGGTAGGCGGGCAAAGCGGCAGCAAGAAAGGCATCTGGATCGGCTTTGCGGTTACGCTGCTGCTAGCCGCCGCGCTGAATATCGCGTTTCCTTCCACTTTGATGCATGTTCTTTACATTGTGCCGATCATTTTGCTTGCCACGCTGACCAATAACATCATTCCGTCGCTTGGTCTGACGGTTGCCGTTATATTGCTTTCGATGTATTTGAACACGCTGAGAGCGGAGATGCTGTTTTCCGTGCTAGGTTTTATCGGCGTCGTATTTCTGATTCGCCGGCTTGTCATGATATCCCAAGGCAACAACCGCCAGAGATTGGAAAATGAAGAGATGTTTATGAGCACGATTATCGCTTTCTCGCGCAGCATCGACGCCCGTGATCCGTATACGGCGTTCCATTCCAAAAATGTCGCCCAATATGCCCGTAAAATCGCCATTCAGCTCGATATCGGCGAAGAGATGACGGAAACGGTGTATATGGCGGGGCTGATCCACGATATCGGGAAAATCGGCACTCCGGAGCATATTTTGCATAAGGAAGCCCGGCTGACTGAAGAAGAATACGACAAGATGAAGCAGCATGCCGAAGACGGTTACCAGATCATTAAAGACATCAAAAGGCTGCGGGAGATGAAAGTCACCGAGATGGTGCGCCACCATCACGAACGGTACGACGGCAAAGGATATCCGTCCGGACTGAAAGGCGAAGATATCCCGCTGGGAGCGCGAATTTTGGCCGTAAGCGACGCTTTCGACGCGATGACAACCAATCGCTCTTACCGGCAGAAGCTGTCGGTGGAAACGGCTGCAGCCGAGCTGGAACGCCATAGCGGCAGCCAATTTGATCCGGCCATCGCCGAAGCGATGTTGAAGGTGCTGCAGCGCGAGCAGCTGATTCAATCGGAAGAGGCCAATCTGAAATCGGCGGCCCGTTTGCCGCTGCAGCAATCGATATAAAGCAAGCAAAAACAAGAGCTCCGGGGGACGAGGGGCTCTTTTTTGCTGTAATCGTCGGAAATATGGAGGAAATGTGGATTTTTACAAACATTTTTAGAGTAAATACAGCTATACGCCTTTTTTTCCATCCTGTAATATAAGATTCAAGAAACTATTTTTCTCATCATGTCGTTAACATTTGTATAACACCTGTTTCAGCAACACATATGACACCGATTTTGTCCCGCAATTACTTCTCAAGGAGGACAGGAGACATGGAAACAGTTACAAAAAACGATGTACACGCGCTGCAATTGATTCAAGCTAATTTGGAATCCTGCATTCTTGGAAAACAGAAGGAAATTATGCTGCTGCTTACCGCTCTGCTTGCAGGCGGACATGTTCTTCTGGAAGACGTTCCCGGAACAGGCAAGACGGTATTGATTAAAGCGCTCGCAAAATCGATCCACGGCCAATTCCGGCGGATTCAATGTAATCCTGACTTGCTCCCAACGGATATTACGGGTGTAGCCATTTATCATCCGAAGGATGAAGTCTTTATGTTCAGACCCGGTCCGGTGATGACTAATATTTTACTAGCGGATGAAATTAACCGCGCAACGACCAAAACGCAATCCGCTCTTTTGGAAGCGATGGAGGAGCGGCATATTACCGTCGATGGCGAAAGCCACGACCTGCCCAAACCATTCCTGCTGCTGGCTACGCAAAATCCGATCGATTTTGAAGGCACTTACGTGCTGCCGGAAGCCCAGCTCGACCGGTTTATGATGAAGTTCAGCCTCGGGTATCCGGAGGAATCGGTCGAGAAGCAGATGATTATTTCACAAAGCGTGGCCCATCCGCTGGATACGCTGCAGCCGGTTGCGGAAATCGCACAGTTGATCGCCCTTCAGCAGAAGGTGCGCGAAATCCATATGGACGATGCGGTTGCTTCTTATTTGGTGGCTATCGTGCGTTTGACCCGCGAGCATCCGTCCTTGTTCCTTGGAGCGAGCCCCCGCGCCACACTGGCGCTTGTCCAGGCAGCCAAAGCGTATGCGCTGCTGCATGAACGCGAATATGTGATCCCTGACGATATCAAGTTTTTAGCCCCATATGTATTAGGACACCGGCTTATTCTTCATTCAGAAGCCCGTATGGACGGAGCGTCCGTGCCTTCCGTCATTCAAGCTATTTTCGAGCAAGTGAGAGTTCCCGTCCGATTGGAGAAGTGATTGCGATGAGGGGATACGCCATTCGTAAGGCGATGCAGCCGCACCGTCTCACGCTGAAGGTGTGGGCGGTCGCCGGCAGTTTTTTCGGGAGCTTATGTTTTGTCCTGTTTCAGGGCGGGAAGCTGGCCTTGATGTTGTTTGTCATCGTCTCCATACTGAGCATTTATTTACTGCTGGGCAAGTGGAGCGGCATCCGGAAAACGGCAGGTTCCAGGCAGTTGATGAATGCCGAACACGAGACGACAATTGAGGCAGGGTCTTCGCTGAACGTAAGCATGCACTTGCAAATACCCGGCATTTGGCCGATACCGTATGTGTTTGTTAAGGAAAGGCTGTTTCATAAAAACAATACCGAATATACGTACGAAGTTACATTGGTGCCGGACTGGAAGCGCCGCGGCATCTTTGAGTATAAAACGCACCCGCTCCGCCGCGGATTTTACACCTTTGGCAAAACCGAATGCGTGACGGAAGATATCTTTGGCCTCTTCGAGCATACCGGTTATATCGAGCTGCCGCAGCAGGTTGCCGTGCTGCCGCAAATTGTGCCGATTCGGGAGTGGCACCAATTTCATCAAATGATGAAAGGGACGAACCATCATTCCACAACAACCCGTGCCGTCAGGGAAACGACGCAAATCAACGGCGTGCGCGAATATATCTACGGAGACCGGTTGTCGCGAATTCATTGGAATGCGACGGCCAAGACGGGGACGTGGAAGTCAAAGGAATTCGAACGCGAATCGCTGCCGAAAACGTTTGTTGTTCTAGACCGTCACAGCCAAGGTTATACCGAAGACGAGCAGTTTGAGCTGGCTGTTTCCGTTTGCGCTTCGCTGTTTCATTACGGAGCCAGCCGCAGCTTTGCGCTGGGTCTTGTGTCCGGCGGTGCCGCGTCGCAATTTTTTGAACCGAAACACGGCCAGCAGCACCTCAAGGCGGTGACCCAGCATTTGATCGGCGTGGAAGCGGACGGCACTTACCCGCTCAGGAGAATACTTAAGGAATACGTGCAAAATGTGGCGCCGGGCAGTTTTGTTACCGTCATCAGTCCTGAACACGGCGAGTCGATGCTTGCGGTGCTTCATTGGCTGAAGCAACTGCAGCTAAATCCGTGCCATATTTTCGTATCCGCCGACCCGCAGCGTAAAGAGCACTGGCTTAAATCGCTCAAATCAGCCGGTTTTGTCGGCTATGCGGTCAGCTCTCTGGCTGAACTCCCGGTGATGCTGGGAGGTCGAAGCTGAATGAAGAAAGCTTTCGCTTTTCTTATCTCGGACTGGCAGCGCTGCTTGATGGTTATGTTTGCTGGGATATTTTTGCTGCAATTGGTGGATTGGCTGGCGAAGGAAAAAAACGTGTGGCTGCCCGAGACGGTGCTTGCGGTCAAATTCACGATATTAGCGGTTTTTATCATTGAAATCATCCCGCGTCTTCATTGGACGCTGCGCGGATTGCTGCAGCTGCTGTCCGTCATGGCTGTTACTCATTACGTGCTGGAAACCAAGGGGATCAACCCCCACTTGCCCTTATCTGCTTATTTTTCATCCGAATGGCTGGACAATTTGGTCCAGCTGACACCTTATTTGTGGTTTGCTCTTGGCACCTGGGTCGTTTATTTGGTCACGTTATGGTGGATTGAAGCCAAATGGCGCATCTATACTTTGCTTGTGGCCAGCATACTGGCTATAGCCATCCGCGACTCCTTCTCGACGATCTTTTTATGGCCGGAAGCGGCTGTGATCTTGTTCTGCGGATTGTTCATGCTGATTATTTGCCACTTCCGGCAATTAAAGCGCAAAGACCCAAGCGCATACGACTACTTGTCCGAATATCCGGGCTCCATCGCTTTGCCGGTTATATTGCTGGTCAGCTTTACGGTGCTGATCGGGTCGCTGATGCCGGAAATCAACCCGTTATTGACGGATCCTTATACGGCGTGGCGAAATATGCGCGGCCAGCCGGCCAGCTTCACGACCGGCAAAGGAATTGAAGTTGTCATGCAGACGGGCGATTCAAGTTCCGGTTATTCGCGCAACGACCAAAGCTTGGGCGGCGGATTTTCATACGATTATACGCCGGTGATGACGGTAGAGACGGATCATCGCAGCTATTGGCGGGGAGAAACAAGATCGCAGTATAACGGCAAGGGCTGGGAAGCGAGCGATGCGGAGAAACGTGCCGCCGTTCAAGGAGTCCGGGCCGATACGGCGCTGCCGGGCGATCCGAAACAAGCGGGAAGCCAGCTCAAAACCATTGAGCTGAAGCAGTTGGTTACTTTACAGACGGATCAAGTGTATCCGGTGTTGTTTGGTTCGCTGTCCATTCTGAAGCTTCAGGATGTGGACGGAAGCAAAAACGGTATGGACCGGTTTTTGTGGACGGCGGCAAATGGCGAGCTTCGTTTTAACGAGCAGTCGAAGCAGCCCTACCCCAAAACGTACACGCTGATTTCCGAAATGCCGATCGTTGACGAAGAAGGACTCCGCAAAGTGCCGATGGATACTCCGAATCGCAACGAATTAAGCGAATACTTGCAGCTGCCGGAGCGGCTGCCCGAGCGGGTGAAGACGCTTGCCGCCGAAATTACGAAAGACGCGGATAACCCGTACGACAAAGCGAAGAAAATTGAGGAATATTTGCGCTACACTTACCCGTATACGAATAAACCGGATCTCAGCAAAGGCCGCAGCCGGGATTTCGTGGACCGTTTTTTATTCGAGATCAAAGAAGGATATTGCGATTATTATTCCACCTCGATGGCCATCATGCTGCGTTCATTGGGGATTCCGGCCAGATGGGTGAAGGGTTATGCTTCGGGCATGCTGCCTCCGGACCAAACGGATATGATGAGCGGATACGATCCGGGGATGATCGATCCGGATGCCGGCGGGGTGTACACGGTACGCAACAGCGACGCCCACTCTTGGGTCGAGGTTTATTTCAGCGGTTGGGGCTGGATTCCGTTCGAACCGACATCCGGTTTTGTTATGCCCCGGGCGGTTCCGACTTCATCCGAAGCGCTTGATCTTTCTACGCTTCCGGCCCTGCCTGCCGCTGAAGAAGTGAGCATGATGCCCGATACGGGACATTTTGTCTCTTACGGGATTATCGCGGTTGTGATTGCCGCTTTGCTGTATATCGGCTTGCGCTTCGAATGGCTTCAACTGCTCCAAGAAAAGCTGAAACAACGCAGGGCGCTGCTGCTGAAGCAGAAAGTCATCGTCGAATGCGAAAAGCTGCTGCGGATATGCCGCCGCAAAGGATATAACCGCATGGAGCACGAAACGATGCGTGAAGCGATGCAGCGTTGGTCGAAGCAAAGCAAATGGATGAAAAACGATTTGGAATATGTGCTCTCTACATTTGAGAAGGCAAAGTACAGCAAAGCGGAAGTGACCGAGCAGGATTGGCAAAATACGGTCAAATCCGTGCAGCACCTGCGATCTCAGCTGTAACGGGCTAAAAAAACATCATGAAGCCGCGCAAGGAAGGAAGTGTGCACGCATCCTTGCGCCGGCTTTTTTTTCATTGGGCTGCGTGTTGCGCGGCCGTTTTACCCGTGCTGGGCGGAGCAAGAAGTTGGCGCTTGGGAATCCCGGGAAAGCAGCGCATAGCAAAGCTGACATCACGTGTGTCCGCCTGGGGGATTGAGGGGGACCTTCCATTGTGGTATAGTGTGTCGTATATAAATCAGGAAAATTTTGAGGTGACCTTTTTTTGATAAGCAAGTTAATACCGCGGCTGTATGTAAATACAATTTACGATATCGATCTGGAGCAGCTGAAAAAAAGCGGAATTCGCGGCATTGTGACCGACTTGGACAACACGCTGGTCGGAGCGAAATCTCCGGCGGCGACACCCGAATTGCAGGCTTGGCTGCAGAAGCTGCGCAAGTCCGGATTTCAGGTTGTCGTAGTATCCAATAATAACAAAATGCGGGTCACCAAATTTTGCGAACCGCTGTTTATCCCTTTTATTTACAGGGCCAAGAAACCGACGCTTGCCGCTTTTCGCAAGGCGCTTTCGCAAATGAACCTGAAAGCGGAGCAAACGGCGGTCATCGGCGATCAGATGCTGACCGACGTGCTTGGAGGCAATCGGATGGGCTTGTTTACGATTCTTGTACAGCCGATTTCTTTGGCGGACGAAGGTTTTTTTACGAGAATGGTGAACCGCCGGCTGGAAAAAGCAGCAAGACTCTTCATGAAAAGGCAGGACGAAATATGAGTGAATTAACGACAATTCCGGCCAAATGCGCCGGGTGTGGCGCTAAATTGCAGACGGAAAGACAGCAGGACCGGGGTTACGTGCCGGCCGGGGCGTTGAACCGGGAGCCGGTTATTTGCCAGCGCTGTTTTCGGATCAAAAACTATAACGAAGCTTCATCGGTAACGCTGGACCAGAATGAATTTTTGAAGCTGCTGAATCAAGTCGGCGAAACCAAATCGCTTGTCGTCCATATCGTTGATATTTTTGATTTCGAGGGCAGCTTGATTGGCGGGCTGTCCCGTTTTGTCGGCGGCAACCCGATTATATTGGTGGTCAACAAGCTGGATTTGCTGCCCAAATTGGTCAATCCGAACAAAATTGTCAACTGGGTGCAAGCGCAAGCCAAAGAATTGGGACTACGGGCGGTGGATGTAGTCGTCTGTTCGGCGAAAAAAAATACAGGGTTTGAACGTGTCATCGAATCGCTGGAACGGCATCGCGACGGACGTGATATTTATGTGGTAGGTGCAACCAATGTCGGTAAATCGACGCTGATTAACCGGCTGATCCGCGACTACAGCGACCTTGATAACGAGCTGACGGTTTCGCAGTATCCGGGAACGACACTGGATTTGGTCAACATACCGCTTGACGACGGAAGCAGCATTATCGATACGCCGGGGATCGTGTACGAGCACCGTATTTCGGAATTGGCCGCCAAAAAAGATTTGCAGACGCTACTGCCCCAAGGGGAAATGAAACCGACGGTGTTTCAGTTAAACGAGCAGCAGACGGTTTTTTGGGACGCTTATGCGCGGTTTGATTTTGTCAGAGGGGAACGCCAGTCGTTTACTTTCTTCAATTCCAATGCCATCAGTCTTCACCGGACGAAGCTGGAGCGGGCGGACAGCCTGTATGAGGAACACAAAGGGGAGCTGCTCTCGCCTCCATCCAAGGAGGATTTGGATAAGCTGCCCAAATGGACGAAACATGCCATCCGCATTCCGCGCGGCAGCGCTAAAGATGTGTTCATTTCCGGGCTGGGTTGGGTGAAGGTCAATAGCAGCTCCGGTGCCGAGCTGATCATTCACGCGCCTAAGGGCGTCAAAGTATCTATCCGTAATTCGTTGATTTAAGAGGTTGTTTGAACCCGCACTTTAAGGCGAGGACATGGGGGAAAGTCGATGGATAGCAATTGGTCGTTAGACAGTCATACCATTCTGTACGGCGTATTCGGAGATCCGATCCGGCATTCCAAATCGCCGATTATGCTGAACCGGGCATTCCGCGAGGTCGGGCTTAACGCTGCGTACGGCGCGTTTCACATATTGCCGGGCACGCTTAAAGAAGCGGTAAACGGCATTCGTGCGCTTGGCTTCCGCGGGGTGAACGTAACGATTCCGCACAAGGTCGAGCTGATGGAGTATTTGGACGAGATTGACGAAGGCGCACGCCAGATCGGAGCCGTAAACACGATTGTCAACGAAAAGGGCCGCCTGATCGGATATAACACTGACGGGATCGGTTATGTGCGTTCGCTGAAGGAAGAAACGGGCATCGATTTAGCGGGCAAACGGGTGCTGATGTTAGGTGCAGGCGGCGCGGCGCGCGGAGTTGGTTATGCGCTGGCGAAGGAAGGCGCCGCCCGTATTACCATCGCGAACCGTACCAAGGAACGGGCCGAGGAGCTTGCGGAATATATGGCACGCTTTACCGAAGCGGAAGGCATCGGGCTCGAACAAGTCGCGCAAGCTGCGTCGGAAGCGGACCTGATCGTCAACAATACATCGGTTGGCATGCACCCGAACGTGGACGAAGTACCGATGGATACAGCGCTTATCCGCGAGGGAATAGTGGTCAGCGATTTGGTATACAACCCGCTGGTTACGAAGTTTCTGCGGGAAGCGCAGCAGCGGGGCGCGGCGATTCATAGCGGGCTTGGCATGTTTATTTATCAAGGCGCGTATGCTTTTGAATATTGGACCGGATTGCCGGCGCCGATTCAAGCCATGCGCGAAGTTGTGGAACAATCATTTAACGAATAGAGGGTACATCATGTTGACAGGTAAACAAAAAAGATTTTTACGCTCCGAGGCGCATCATTTGAATCCGATTTTTCAAGTGGGCAAAGGCGGCGTTAACGAACATATGGTCAAAAGCATCGAAGAAGCGCTTGAGGTAAGGGAACTCATCAAGGTTTCCGTGCTGAACAATTGTCTGGAGGACAAAGAAAACATCGCCAGACAGCTGGCTGACGAAACCGATGCCGAGCTGGTGCAGGTCATCGGTAAAATTATCGTGTTATATAAGCAATCCCGCGAGAACAAAACCATTGAACTGCCGGTGTAATCCGCAGCAATGTTACGAATAACGATTCTTGAGAGGTACAGGGATGAAGGTTGGAATCATGGGAGGCACCTTTGATCCGATTCATATCGGGCATCTGATCGCTGCAAGCAGCGCAGTGGAAGCGGCCGGTCTCGACGAGGCGTGGTTTATGCCAAGTCACATTCCGCCGCACAAAGACCGCGCGCCGAAGGCGTCGGCTGCGCAAAGATGGGATATGGTGTGCCGGGCGGTGGAAGATCATCCGAAGTTCAAGCCTGCGGATGTGGAGCTGCAAATGGGCGGCGTGTCTTATAGTGTGGAAACCGTAAAAAGGCTTTGCGAGCTGTATCCGTCTCATCAAATGCACTATATTATCGGCGCCGATATGGTACAATTTTTGTCGAAGTGGTTTCAAATCGATGAGATTGTCAAGCGAATCGGCTTTATCGGGCTGCAAAGACCGGGTACCGCCCTTGATTTGAGCCGTCTGCCCGAACATATTCGCCAAGCGGTTGTTATCGTGCCGATGCCGCTTATTGATATTTCATCAACACTGATTCGCGAACGGGCGACGACGGGGAAATCGGCGCGTTATTTTGTTCCGGACCGGGTATTTGAATATATTGAGGTGAATCGCCTGTATGAAGCTTGAACAATTGATTGCCGCGACCGAAAAGGAATTGCCCGGCAAACGCTGGACGCATACGTTAGGGGTTATGGATACCGCCGTGAAGCTTGCGCAGCGGTTCGGAGCAGACCCGGAGAAGGCGTATTTGGCCGCTCTGCTGCACGATTACTGCAAGGCATGGCCGGTTGACAAGCAGGCTGCAGTGATCCGCGAGAACGGGCTTCCCGCCGATTTGCTGGACTACGATAAAGAGTTATGGCATGCGCATGCGGGAGCTTGGGTGGCCGAGCACCGGCTGGGTGTCGGTGATCAAGAAGTGCTGGATGCGATCCGGTATCATACTTCGGGCCGGGAGCACATGACCCTGCTGGACAAAGTGGTTTGTCTGGCGGATTACATTGAACCGGGCCGGGATTTTCCGGCTGTGCATAATATACGGGAAATCGCTGAACATAGTGTTGAGAAGGCGCTGGTTGCCGGTTTCGATTCGACGATTCAATTTTTGCTGATGCAAGGCAAAAAAATATATCCGCTTACCGTTCTGAGCCGCAACCGTTTAATTGAGGAACTGACCAAACACAGATAGTTGACGTTTACGAAGCGAGTTTTCGCTTCGCACAAACTCAGTAACGCTTACGAAGCAAGTTTTGCTTCGCAAAAACTCAGTAACGCTTACGAAGCGAGTTTTCGCTTCGCAAAAACTCTTAGGAGGAATTCAATGAGCTTGAATCCGGATGAACTTATGAACCTTGCGGTGGAATCCGCAGACGATAAAAAAGCGCTGAACATCGTTACGCTAAATTTAAAAGGTATTTCGCTGATAGCCGATTACTTTGTGATTTGTCACGGCAACTCGGAAACCCAGGTGCAGGCAATCGCCACCGAAATCCATAAAAAAGCCGAGGAACGTGGAGTTCGCGTCCGTGGAATGGAAGGCATGGATACGGCCAGATGGGTGCTGGTTGATTTGGGCGATGTGGTTGCCCACGTGTTCCATCGCGACGATCGGGAATATTACAATATTGAGCGGCTTTGGTCCGATGCGAAAGTGGTTGAACGGGTATGAGACATGATGGCGGCAGATCAGGGGAAGGCCGCGGCGGACAAAATGGCGGGGGAAGGTCAAACGCTTCCGATAGAAGCAGAAACAGCCGAGACTCGTACCGCGGAGGTGCTGCGGACAATAAAAGGCCGTACGCGCGTAATCAGGGCGGGGACGATAAACGGCGGGGATCACGGGAATCAAACTTTGGCTCGTCCGGAAGCTACCGCCGGCAAAATGACAGCGGCGGAGGCGGAGGAGACCGCCGTGCGGACGACATAACGGCGCATTTGCCTGCCGGCACCGTTATGAAACTGAAGGTGGCGCGGGAGAAATCGCCGTACGGCTTTTTCTTAACGGACGGCGTGCGCGATGTGCTGCTGCATTACAGCGAAATCGTCGGCACGATTAAGCCTGGCGACGATATTGAAGTATACTTGTATTACGACACGGAGGACCGCTTGGCCGCAACGATGAAAATGCCGTTGATCCGGCTGGGCGAGATTGCGCTGTTGGAGGTTGCCGATATCCATCCGCGTTTTGGCGCCTTTTTGGAGATGGGGCTTGGCCGGCAGCTGCTGCTGCCGTTCCGCGAACAGCCGGAGCTGAAGGAGCTTCGCCCGCAGGTGGGCGATCGTGTATTTGCAGTGTTGGCCCACGACCGTCAAGGGCGCCTGGTCGCCAAATTGGCCGGTGAAGAGGAGCTGCAGCCTTTATGTTTTGAAGCTCCGGTCACCTGGAAAAACAAATGGTTTGAAGCGACCGTATACAAG
The DNA here is from genome assembly GCF_004307995.1 of Paenibacillus thalictri. Lineage (GTDB taxonomy): Bacteria > Bacillota > Bacilli > Paenibacillales > NBRC-103111 > Paenibacillus_AF > Paenibacillus_AF thalictri. The sequence continues at coordinate 200,718 of NZ_SIRE01000017.1, forward strand.
CCGCTGCAGATGGGGACCTTTGTTCTGATCGACGGCGGAGTGGTCGGCTTTGGCGTCATCGGATTTCTTCATTCGTCGGAACGTATGCGGCTGCTCAGGGCCGGAGAACGCGTCAAAGTTAGAATTGTCCATATCCGCGAAGATGGACGCGCCAATGTATCGATGCGGCCGCCTAAGGAAATCGGACGCGACGAAGACGCCGAAAAGCTGCTTGCCTTTTTAAAGGAGCGGCCGAACGGGGCGATGCCTTATTCCGATGAAACGCCGGCAGATGTTGTGCTGCAGCGTTTCCAGATGAGCAAGTCCGCTTTCAAGCGGGCGCTTGGCAAGCTGATGAAAGAAGATTTGGTTTATCAAGAAGGCAGTTGGACGCATATGAAGCAAAAGCAGTAAGCAGGGGCAGCTTTGTCTCTGCTTTTTCTTTTTAGTGCCAGCAAAGTGGTATAAATTCCCTTGTTTTTTTATGTGTATAAACAAATAAAAAATGTCGCACAATAACTGTTGTGCGACAAATTCCGTAATTTTACTGCGTAATTTAACCAAACTTGTTTAATAAAGTATAGTCCATAGGAACTATTAAATCAACAAAATTTATGATGAGCACGATGACGGAGTCAGCGTGTTTTGGCTTTCCCCCGTGGTTACAAATACTCATTTAATCCCTCGTGTACAAAGTCGGGAGCCGCTTTTTTCATTTGTTCCACCGTATGCAAATATCTTTGGGTCGTATTAATGTGAGAGTGGCCCAGGTTCTCTTGAACTTGCTGCAGCGTGGCGCCATTTAATAAAGCGAGTGTGGCGTTGGTATGGCGAAGCCAATGGGGAGTAAGGTTTTTTCCCAGATTGCACTGGATGCTCGCTTTTTGAATAATTCGTTCGATTTGCCGCGCGGACAAGTCGAACAACCGTTGATTTTCCCCTTTGTATTTTTGCATTTGCGCGTATTTTTGATAGTGCTCCCAAAGCAGCTGAGGCAGCTTGATGGTCCGCTGCTTTCCGCCTTTGCCGTCCGGCACGAGCAGCAAAATTGAACTGCCCGAAGCATCTTTGATGAAGTGATCCCATTCAATCCGGGCCAGCTCCGATACTCGCAGTCCGGTCAGCACAAAAGTAAGGGCGATCAAATAATCGCGTAAATTTTGAGTTCTTAAGTGGTTTAATAGGCGGCCGACTTCTTCTTTGGTCAAATAGTGATGTTTGCTGTTGATCGCAATGGCCGGCAGACGTACGCATGAAGTCGGGTTTAATGAGAAAAGCCCGATATTCGGATCGCTGCCCCATCTGTACAAAGATCGCAGCGGAGCGATAAAACTAGCAACCGTTGCCGAAGACAGCGGTTTTTTTTGAGGGCTGCAAAACCCCCGCATCAATCCGATCTTATAGACTTCGATTTCTTGCCATGTTACCGCTGTCAGCGGTTTGAAGGAGATAAACTTGCGAAACCGGTCAATGGCAAGTTTGTAGTTGCGGATAGTATATTGGGAACGGCTGCATATGGATAAAAACATCTCTATGATTTGGTCATCGGTGTAGGATTCTTGGTGTGTTTCCATTCTGACGGAAATCAGCTCTTGCGTACTCAAGGCGCTTCCTCCTTTATTTGGGTCGTCATTTGTCGCACAACAGTTATTGTACGACACGATGGCAAGACTTGTAATTTTTTATTTGCGGAGGGAGGCCCCGAATGTTTTGATGCAGCTTGTTTTAACGACAAAGGAAATGTATCAGCTGATGGAAAAAGATTCCGATACTTATGACCACAGCGTCAGAGTATCTTCAATGGCCAAATTGGTCGCCGCCGAGCTCAAGTTAAATCAGCGGGAAACGTTTCAGCTAGTCAACGGCTGTTTGCTGCATGATGTCGGAAAGCTAAGGGTTCCTTTGGAAATTTTGCAAAAACCTAGCGCTTTGGAGCCGCACGAATGGGATCTAATGCGGCTGCATCCGATTATCGGGGCGAAGCTGCTTCATCAAAAGTCATTTGTTGACGAGGTCATCATCGGCATTGTGACCTATCATCATGAACGGTGGGATGGCAAAGGGTATCCTTACGGCTTAAGGGGGGATTCCATTCCCATTTTTGCAAGGATTTGCGCCATTATCGACTCCTTTGACAGCATGGTTTCCAAACGCCCCTATCATAAGGGGCTGTCGGTAAATGAGGCGATGGAGCAATTAACCCAAAACGCCGGCACCCAATTTGACAAGGACTACGTCCGTTTGTTTATCCGTTTGTTTGATCCGATGAGTTTGCGAAGCGAATCGCTTTGATGATATAGTGTTGGGTATCAAATATGTGGAGGTAACTTCCAACGTGGCCTACGAACAATTCGCATTTCATTACGACCGGCTGATGGAGGATATGCCTTACCCGGAATGGGTCGAGTTCGCGCAAAAGTGCTGGAGCAAATACGGACGTCCCGCGACGGTTGTCGACTTGGGTTGCGGGACAGGCACCATTTCATTGCGGCTGGCGGAGCTGGGCATGAAAGTAACCGGTATCGATCTATCGGAAGAGATGTTGTCCATTGCCGCCCAAAAAGCCGATTTGCTTCGTTCGGAGAAAGTTTTGCCGGCCGAATCTTCGTTATTTTGGCTGCAGCAGGACATGCGGGAATGGGAGATTCCGGAGCAGGTGGATGCGGTCATCTCGTTTTGCGATTGTCTGAACTATTTGCTGGAAGAAGAGGAAGTGGAAGCTGCGATTCATCGGGCATACGACGCGCTAAAGCCGGGCGGCGTGTTTCTGTTTGATGTCCATACGCCGGGGCAACTGATCGCATACGCTGAGAATCAGCCTTTTATGCTGAACGATGACGATATTGCTTACATTTGGACATGCGATTTCGACGCTTCACGCTGCGAGATCGAACATGCCTTAACGATATTTATTCAAGAGCCGCAAGCGGGCCGGGCGGACGAAATCGCCGGCGGCGACAAGTTCCGGCGTATTGAAGAGCAGCACGTACAGCGGGCATATCCGCTGCATTGGCTGAAGCAAACGCTGCAAGGCGCAGGTTTTTCCGAGGTGGATGTGTACGCGGACTTTACGTTTTCATCGCCCAATGATGAATCGCAGCGAGCGTTTTTTGCCGCCGTGAAGCGATAGCTTAAGTTCGCCTTCAGATTAGTTTTAAAACAAGTTTGACCACAGCCAACAGGATTCCCCATAGCGGCAGTGACAGGGCAATGCCGTTCAAAATTCCGGCCATGTTGAGCCACCGATCCTTTCCCGATTCTTATTCACAGTATGGTCAGGGAGGCATCCGTTTAATCTGCGGCCGGGTCCGTAACCTCAAGTTCTGTGCGGTTACTTGACAGAGGTTGTTTTTTTTGCATATAATTCAAAGTACATATGTTAGAGGCTGTGAGAAGGAACAGTAGCTCGTAAGCATGGTTCAGAGAGTCGGCGGTTGGTGCAAGCCGGTCATGCGAAAAGCGAACTCGCCTTGGAGCCAAGAGGTTAATTCCGCGACGGTTACGGCCGTCAGTCGTGCGGAACAGCCGATTCGCTGCCCCGCGTTAAGGGGTTAGAGTGAACAGGAGCAAAGCATGCTCTGCTCTTGTTAACTAGGGTGGTACCACGGGAATCCAAACCTCTCGTCCCTAGCGATTACGCTAGAGACGGGAGGTTTTTTAGTTGTAAACATGATGAAGGACGTGAATGAACATGGCACAAGAAGTCAAAGATCAGCAAACCTACAACCCTCTGGTCGTAGAACCGAAATGGCAGAAGTATTGGGATGAGAATAAGACGTTCAAAACGCTTGACGACAAAGTGAAACCGAAATTTTACGCGCTGGATATGTTTCCATATCCTTCGGGGGCAGGGCTTCATGTAGGCCATCCGGAAGGATATACGGCTACGGATATCGTTTCCCGCTATAAGCGGCTGAGAGGTTTTAACGTGCTTCATCCGATGGGCTGGGATGCATTTGGCCTTCCTGCGGAGCAATATGCGCTGCAAACCGGCGAGCATCCGCGAGACATTACGTTCAAGAACATCGACAATTTCCGCCGGCAAATCAAATCGTTAGGATTCTCTTACGATTGGGACCGGGAAATCAGCACGACCGATCCGGAGTATTACAAATGGACGCAGTGGATTTTTATCCAGTTGTATAAAAAAGGGCTGGCTTATGTTGACGAAGTGCCGGTGAACTGGTGTCCTGCTTTGGGCACGGTGCTGGCGAACGAAGAAGTCATCGACGGCAAAAGCGAACGCGGCAACCATCCGGTCATCCGCAAGCCGATGCGGCAGTGGATTCTGAAAATTACCGAATACGCCGAACGTTTGCTTGAGGATTTGGAGGAGCTGGACTGGTCGGAGAGCATCAAGGATATGCAGCGCAACTGGATTGGCAAATCCAAGGGCGCCGAGGTGCAATTTGCGCTTGACGGACATACGGAGTCGCTGACGGTGTTTACAACTCGTCCGGATACGCTGTTTGGCGCGACGTATTGCGTGCTTGCGCCGGAGCATGAATTGGTGGAGCGCATTGCAACAGAAGGCCAAAAGGCGGCTGTGAAGGATTACCAAGAGAAAGCCGAGCGCAAGAGCGATTTGGAGCGCACGGATCTGGCCAAAGATAAAACCGGCGTGTTTACTGGCGCTTATGCGATCAATCCGGTGAACGGCGCGAAGGTCCCGGTGTGGATTGCCGATTATGTGCTCGGCGGTTACGGCACAGGGGCGATTATGGCGGTACCTGGACACGACCAACGCGACTGGGAATTCGCTAAGCAGTTCGATCTGCCGATTATCGAGGTTGTCCGCGGCGGGGATGTCACCAAGGAAGCTTATGCCGGGGACGGAGAACACGTAAACTCCGGACTGATCGACGGATTAACCAATGAGAAGGCGATCGCCCGCATGATTGAATGGCTGGAGGAAAACGGCAAAGGCAAGGGCAAGGTCACCTACCGCCTGCGTGACTGGCTGTTCAGCCGCCAGCGTTATTGGGGCGAGCCGATTCCGATTCTCCACTTGGAAGACGGCACGATGAAAACCGTTCCGGAAGATCAGCTGCCGCTGCTGCTGCCGGACGTAGATGAAATCAAGCCTTCCGGCACCGGCGAATCGCCGCTGGCCAACGTTACGGAATGGGTCAATACAATCGATCCGGAAACGGGTATGAAAGCGCGCCGGGAAACTAACACGATGCCGCAATGGGCGGGAAGCTGCTGGTATTACCTGCGCTTCATCGACCCGCGTAACAACGAGCAGCTGTGCTCGCACGAGCTGCAGCAGCAATGGCTGCCGGTTGATTTGTACATCGGGGGCGCGGAGCATGCTGTGCTGCATCTGCTGTACGCTCGTTTCTGGCACAAGGTATTGTACGACTTGGGCGTCGTAGCGACCAAAGAGCCGTTCCAAAAGCTGGTTAACCAAGGTATGATTCTCGGCGAAAACAATGAAAAAATGAGCAAATCGCGCGGCAACGTCATTAACCCCGACGATATCGTAGGTGAATTTGGCGCAGATACATTGCGGATGTATGAGATGTTTATGGGCCCGCTGGAGGCGACGAAACCTTGGAACGTAAACGGGGTGGAAGGCACATTCCGCTTTTTGGCCCGGATATGGAGATTGTTTGTTGGCGAGAACGGCGGTTTAAGCGATCGAATCAGCGCAGACGAGCAGTTTGGCAGCGAGACGTTCAAACGGACATGGCACCGCTCGGTCAAAAAAATTACCGAGGATTACGAAGCATTGCGCTTTAACACGGCGATCAGCCAACTGATGATTTTTGTCAATGAGGCTTATAAAACGGAGAAATTGCCGAAACAAGCGATGGAGCATTTCGTGCAAATGCTGTCGCCGATCGCTCCGCATATCGCAGAAGAGTTGTGGGAGAAGTTAGGCCATACAGGCACTGTTTCTTACGAGGCTTGGCCGGTTTATGACGAAGCTTGGACGGTGGATAACGAGGTCGAAATCGTAGTTCAAGTTAACGGCAAGATCGCCGACCGGGCAACGGTGGCGGCTGATGCCGATGAAGCGGCGCTGCAGGAATTGGCTTTGGCTCTGGATAAAGTAAAAGAAACGATTGCCGGCCGGCAAGTCCGCAAAGTGATTGCCGTCAAAGGCAAGCTGGTTAATATCGTTGTAGGATAATTTCATAACACAGATCAGGAAAATGTGCGGCAACCGAGAATAGTCTCAGGCCGCACATTATTCTGTTTCAGGGGCCGCAAATTTGGCTTCCACCTTTTCCAGGTCCTCTGCGTATTTGGCGTGAGTGGCCTGAATAAGCTTGTTAAACACGCCCTTAAGCTCCGTGGAAAGCAAATTCAAAGCAGCCTCGGTGATTCCCCCGGGAACGGTTACGCGTTTTCTCAGCGTGCTTGGGGTGAGTCCGCCGGTTGTCAGAAGTTTGCCTGTGCCCAGCACCATTTCACTTGCCAACGCGGTAGCTTCCTCTTCGGAAATGCCGGTTTCTTCAGCGGCCGCTTGAATGAAACATTCAACAAAAAAAGCCAAAAACGCCGGTCCGCAGCTGGATATATCGGAGCTGATGCGCGTGAACTTTTCGGACACCCGGATGGGCGCGCTGATATGGGAAAGCAGGTTTTCAAGCATTTCTTTGTCTTCCGCCGTCATACGGTCGCTGTACATGCACAGCGCCGCGCCGCTTAATACATAGTTGGTAATGCTTGGAATGATTTTGGCGATTTTGCAGTCTAATTGCGATTCCAGATGACGAATCAGCACAGGGCTTGTGATGGAAACGACGATTTGCGACGCTGTCGCATAGCAGCCGGCTTCATCGAGCACATTTTTGTATTCGCCCGGTCTGACGCATATAAACACAATGCCGCATTCTTTCATAATGTCGGCGGGCGAGAGGGCGACGGTCATCCCCGGGTAGCTTTCAGCAAGACATTTGGCCTTGCTAACCGTTCTGTTGACGACAAGAATCTGTTCCGGATCGAGCGCCCCTGATTGAATAAAAGCCTCAACTAGAATGCTCCCCATGCTGCCTGTACCTATGAAACCTACTTTCAAGAGCGATCCCTCCTAGAGCTTTCCGTAGGAAAGCTGACTTCGTAAGCGATACCGAGCTTTCCGCAGGAAAGCTGTTCGTAAACTGGCTATGCGGAATGCTTTTTCATATATATGTTTCGCCTTATTAAAATATTCGGGCTTTATCATGCTTGCGAGGAGGGAATCGATGACTTTCAGTTTGAGTAAAACCAAATGGGCCGCCGCCGCGGTACTGCTGTTTCTCGCAGTTTTAGCCGTCACCTTTTACCCTGCTTTTTTTGCAGCTCGGGATGCGGAAGACGGCTGGCGGACGCTGAATGGGGAGATGAAGGCGATGCTGGAACGCCAAGGGACCGCAAGCGCCCCTATACCACAAGCGAAACCGGACAACCAGCAGAAAGCGGAGGGGAGTCAGGCGGGGTCAGAGCCAAAGACAGCACAAACCGTACCTGCAAAAGAAGCGGTTGCCGCCAAAAAAATCGATATCAATACGGCGGGGGAAAAGTTATTGGAAGAGCTGCCGGGCATTGGGGCAAGCAAAGCCAAGGCAATCATCGCATACCGGGAACAGCACGGACCGTTTCAAACGGCGGAGGAGATTACGAAAGTGAAAGGAATCGGCCCGAAAATGTACGAAAAACTGCAGGAACGCATCACAATCGGTAAAAATGATCCTTGAATCTTTTGTTTTCCGGCAAAATATGCGAGAATAGGAGCAGGAATCTACTAATTTATCCTATTGGAGGAATCATACATGTCTGAAGAACGCAAGTTGTCTTTTGAAACACTGGCTGTACATGCCGGGCAAGAAATCGACCCTACTACATTCTCACGCGCCGTACCGCTGTATCAAACTACGTCCTACGGCTTCCGCGATTCGGATCATGCCGCTAATTTGTTTGCGCTTAAAGAATTCGGCAACATTTATACGCGCCTGATGAACCCGACTTCAGACGTGTTCGAGAAAAGAGTCGCCGCTCTTGAAGGTGCGCCTGCTGCGCTTGCAACCGCTTCCGGTCAAGCAGCAATCACATTTGCTATTATGAACATCGCCGGAGCCGGCGACGAGATCGTTTCGTCCACCAGTCTGTACGGCGGTACATATAACCTGCTTGGCACGACTCTGCCGAAGCTGGGCATCAACGTGAAATTCGTTGACCCAAGCGATCCGGAAAACTTCCGCAAAGCGATTAACGAAAAAACAAAAGCCGTATACGCCGAAACGGTCGGCAATCCGAAAGGCGACATGCTCGACATTCGCGCCGTTGCGGATATCGCCCATGAAAACGGCATTCCGCTTATTATCGACAACACCTTGCCAAGCCCGTACCTGTGCCGCCCAATCGAGCACGGCGCGGATATCGTCGTACACTCCGCCACCAAATTTATCGGCGGCCACGGCACGTCGATCGGCGGCGTTATCGTGGACGGCGGTACTTTCGACTGGAAAGCAAGCGGCAAGTTCCCGGGCCTTACCGAACCGGATCCGAGCTACCATGGCGTCGTCTACACCGATGCGGTAGGACCGATCGCTTATATCATTAAAGCGCGCGTTCAATTAATGCGCGACATGGGCGCGGTAATTTCGCCGTTCAACTCGTTTATGCTGCTGCAAGGTCTGGAGACGCTGCATTTGCGGATGGAGCGCCACTGCTCCAACACGCAGGCGGTTGCCGAATATTTGGAGCGCAACGAAGCCGTGGAGTGGGTCAGCTATCCTGGTCTGCCAAGCCATCCCTCCTACGAGCTGTCGAAAAAATATATGCCGAAAGGTCAAGGCGCTATTTTGACATTTGGCATCAAAGGCGGCATCGAGGCAGGCAAAAAGGTGATCAACAATGTGAAATTGTTCTCTCACCTGGCTAATGTCGGCGACTCCAAGTCGCTGATTATTCATCCGGCAAGCACGACGCACAGCCAATTGGAAGGCGAAGAACTGGCTTCCACAGGCGTCACTCCGGGGATGATTCGTTTGTCTGTCGGAACGGAAAGCATTGACGACATTATTTATGATCTGGATCAGGCGATTCGCGCCAGCCAACAGTAAGGAATCGGTCCGATGACTGCACGTAAAGACTGGGACACGTATTTTCTGGATATGGCATATATGGCGTCTACCCGCTCCCAATGCGGCCGCAGACACGTTGGCGCGGTTCTTGTACAGGGTAAAAAGTTGCTCGGAACCGCTTATAACGGAGCTCCGATGGGCGTGCCCGACTGTTCCGAAGCGGGCTGTATGCTCGTGGAAGAATACGAGTTGGTCCAAGTGGAAGACAAGGAAGAAGTCGTCAAAAAACAGCGCTGCATCCGCACCATTCATGCAGAGCAAAACCTACTGCTGTTTACCGACCGCGAGGACCGCGAAGGCTCTACCGTATACGTCACCGACCAGCCGTGCTGGACGTGCGCCAATATGCTTGCCAACAGCGGCATTACGGAGATCGTGTACCATCGGGTTTATCCGAAGGACAGCGAAAAAGTGAGCTTGTTAATGAATCAAAGAAACATCACATTCCGCTGTTTGGCAGATTATGAGCCCCCGGCAGGAGTGCTGTCCGAAGTGACTAACTAAACGGAATATGAAATAAAGCAGAGGAAGAACCTCAGCATCAGTTTGCCGACGGCAAGCTAGCTGAGGTTTTTTGCTGTCTTGCTTAATTCAACCAAAGGGGGAGTCCGATGTTACAGAACAGACCTCTTGTCGCCGCCGGCTTGCTGTGGACATGCGGATACGCGGCGGCATATTGGTTTCCGGCTTCGTGGCTGAACTTATATGTCAGCTTGGGCTGCGGACTGTTGATCACCGTATTGTGGAGTTTGCGGCACCCGCTTGTCTATTACGTTTGTTCACTCCTTTTGGTATTGGCGGCGGCCGGTTACTTCCATGAGACGGAACTTCATAATATAACTAGCGTTCCTGCGGAATGGGCGGAACGGGAAATAACCGCTGAGGGCACGATAATTTCCCCCGTTGAAGTAGACGGGGACAAAGCATCGTTTACTTTCAAAGGTTTTATTCGCAGCGACGGGCAGGTCGCAGATGAGGAAGCCGGTGAGGAACGTTATCAGGTCAACGTGAAATTGCTTGAAAAAACGGAACAAGCGGTTGCCGGTTCCTGGCAGAGGGGCGATACCATACAACTGCAGGGTACGCTGCGCAAGCCGCCGCAGGCCGCCAATTTCGGCGGCTTCGACTACCGCGATTATTTGCGTAAACAGCGGATTCATTGGCTGCTGCAGGTAAAAGGAAGCGGCCAAGCGGAGGTGACGCCTCCGGGCGGATGGAGTCTTATCCATGTGCTGCGCTGGAACGACGCTTTTCGTTCATACCTTGCTTCAGCCGCGGAAAAGGTGTTCCCTGCCTCGCAATCCGGTTTTATGAAAAGCATGCTGATCGGGTTGACCGACGATATGGATCCCGAGCAATTCCGGCAGTTTTCCAAATTGGGATTGTCCCATATTCTGGCGATTTCCGGGCTAAACGTAGCGATTTATGTAGCTTGCTGCTTATGGATCATGCGAAGAATCGGCTTGACCCGGGAGAAAAGCCTGCTTTTTTGCATGGCGCTGCTGCCCTTGTACATTCTCGCGACCGGGGCTTCGCCTTCCATCGTGAGAGCCGGTATTATGGGGATGATCGCACTTTACGCAGCCTATCGCCATTTGTTAAAAGACGGGCTTCATTCCGTGATGCTGGCGGCGCTGCTGATGCTGCTGTGGGACCCTTATTATTTGTTTGATGTCAGCTTTCAGCTGTCTTTTCTGGTCACCATCGGCCTGATTTTGGGAGTTCCCGCTTTAAACCGGCTGCTGCCGATTCGGCGGACGTCGCTGCGCGATGCGTTATCTATCACCGTGATGTCGCAGCTTGTATCTTTTCCGCTGTCGATCCTTTATTTTAACCAGTTGTCGCTCGCTTCGCTGCTTGCCAACCTGCTTCTTGTTCCGGTATTCAGCATGGCGGTGATGCCTGCCGGTACGGTGGCGCTGCTCATAGGAACGGTTTGGGAGCAGGGGGGAGGCTGGATCGGATGGGCGGTGGGAAAGCTGAACGACGGCATCTTTATCGTGGTTGGCTGGCTCAGCGGATGGGATGGGCTGCAAACGATATGGCCTACGCCAAGCCTGCTGTGGATTGTGCTTTATTATACCGTTTTTACGCTGCTCATGTCGGGATTGCTGCGGAGTTTGGCCTTATCGCAAAACGATGTTATACCGGTTCTGGGCGCCCGTAACCCGATCTTGCAATGGGCCGTGCCGGTCATTGCCGCCGTTTCGTTTATCATGCTGCTGTGGGGCGAATACGATCAGGAACGTTGGAGGCAAGGAGGCGACGTGCAATTTATTAATGTCGGACAAGGGGACAGTATTCTGATTCGCACGCCGGTTACGAGTGCGCGCGTGTTGGTGGACGGCGGCGGTACGGTAACGTTCCGTAAACCGGGAGATGAGTGGAAAGAGCGCAGCGATCCGTACGAGGTGGGCCGCAAGCTGCTTGTTCCGCTGCTTAAACAACGCGGCGTGCAGCGGCTGGATTATGTCATTATGACCCATGAAGATGCCGACCATTGCGGGGGACTTCAGGCCGTGCTGGAAGAGATTCCGGTGACGGCGCTGCTGTTTAACGGGACGCTGAAGCCGGGCAAAATGGTTGAAAAGCTGTTCGAAACTGCGCTGCAAAAAGACGTGAAGCTGATTGCCGTTCACGCCGGTCAGCAGCTTCCGCTCGACAACCGGACCACGCTGCATTTTTTGTATCCACAAGGACGGCCGGATCCATCCATTGGCATCGAAAAAAACCAAAACGACAAGTCCGTCGTTTTCCGGATGGAAATGGACGGCACGCAGTGGCTGTTCACAGGCGATATGGAAAAAACAGCCGAACAGGAGCTGCTTGCCTCGGGAGCCGAAGCGATAAACAATGGGGGCAAACCTGCCGAAACGCTGTCTGCAAGTCCGGCAGGGGGGTCTCCCGCCGCCGATTTTCCTGCGATCGATGTATTAAAAGTGGCTCATCACGGCAGCAAAACGTCGACAACCGAAGCTTGGCTTGACGCCTGGAAACCAAAATCTGCGGTCATATCTGCCGGAGAACGCAATGTTTATGGCCATCCTCACGCGCAAGTCGTCGAAAGGCTAGAGAACCGCGGCATCGCCGTATACCGCACCGATCGGAATGGAGAAATTCAAATGAAAGTGGAAGCGGGGAATATCCGGTACCGTGTGAAGCGGGAGAAACCGGACTAACGGGAAGGGCAGCAGATCGTTCAATTGTGCCAATTTGTACAAACCTTCGCTCTATTAAATCCATATGGTAAAGCAACCGGATTCTACACAAGAAGCTGCGAGGGATGAAGATGTACAAGATGGTTGTCATGAGCTTTCAATCAGACCCTGGTCCGCTTAATTCGGAAGATGAACCGAGGCGGAATCGCTTTTATGAGGAGCTGAGCCGTTATGTTGATATTACGCTGTTGATACCCGCTACTTCGGGACAAGAGGTGCAGTACGCTGCATTTTCGGATACTTACAGGGAAATACGTGTGCCGGGCGAAGCGATTCATTGGCGGATCGCCGCCGAACTGAGAGCGAAAGCGGGCATCGACCACCCGGAGCTTGTATGGGCTCTGGCCGCGCATTACCCTTCGCAGTTTCAGCGTTATTTTAACGATTTGTATGAACAAAGCGACATCATTATGTACGATCATCCCGGCATATTAGGGTACGATCTTTTTTTCGGACTGGATGACAAGCCGAGGGTGTATTGGAGAGATGGCCTCCGAACGGAACGGTTTCGTCTGCAGGGGCATCGCCCTGAAACCGGAAACTTTGCCGACTATCTGCAAAAACTGGAAGAAACGCTGATCTCCAAGTCGGACCTGGTGTTATCGCCGGGTGACGACGAAACCGGTCCGTTTGCCGAAACCGCCGTACAAGTCATAACCGGGCTGCTTACACGCCAAAAGCGTCATGAGAACCGGACCTTGCTTGTGCTAAACGATTTTCCGGTTTCCAATCCGACGGCCGGCGGGGCGGAACGGATATTCCAGCTGGGCAAACGTTTGGCGCGGACTTATCGACTTGTGCTGCTCTGTTTCAGTGCGGGCGATACCTTAATCAGGGAACAAATTGCTCCTGATTTTGTACAGATCACCATACCGAAAACGCAGGAGCATCTTTCCGAGCAGTATGTATTAAGCACATACGTACCTGCCGGAACATCGGATATCGTAAATTCGTATATGGCACCGAGAAACACATTGTTCAAGCAGCTCGTACGTATGTTCTACGCCTCCGCCGACGCGGTCGTGTTGTCCCATCCTTATATGTATTGGCTGGTGCAAGGATTGGAAGGGAAACCGCTTGTGTATGACAGCCTCAACTGCGAAAGCGAACTGAAGCGGATGCTGCTGGCCGGTCATCCCCTCCATACACGGCTCACCGAATACGTAGGTGCTTTGGAGAGAAGTGTTTGCAGCAAAAGCAAATTGATCGTCACGGTATCGGATGATGACCGTATGGCGCTTTTGGGGATGTCGCAGCCAAACAAAAAGTCGGCTGTTATCTATAACGGGAATGAGACGGCAGAGACGGTGAAAGTTTCAGAAGCCGAAAGGAAAAAGCTGAAGGAAGCGTTCGGGGGAGCGCCGGTTGCCTTGTTTCTCGGCAGCGGTCATCCGCCGAATGTGGAGGCGCTTCGCTACATCAATACGCAGCTAGCCCCCCGTTTGCCGCATCTGTTTTTTGCGGTGATCGGTTCGGCTTGCGGAGAGCTCCAGATGCCGACGGCAAGTAACGTTCATTTGTTCCATTCATTGGACGAAGCAACCAAAAATGCAATCATGAGAGTAGCCGACGTGGCCTTGAATCCGGTCCTCAAAGGATCAGGGGCTAATGTCAAGCTGCTGGACTATTTCGGCAAAAAAATACCTACGGTGACGACACCATTTGGGGCAAGAGGATACCCCATCGAAGATGGCGTCCATGCTGTCGTATGTCCGGTCGACCAATTTGAACGTCAAATAAGCCGCCTCATCGGCGATCCGGATTTACGTTATCGGTTGGGAGAACATGCCTTTGCATTGGTGAACGGTCAGCTCAGCTGGGATGCGATGGCCGGACAATACGGAGAATGCATCCAGACCATGCTGTCCGAAAAGGGGGAGAACGGTGAAACTGATTCATAAATTCCAAAGCGTGCTTCGACTGGAAGGAATTCCGCTGATTTTGCAGCTCTATTTGCAGATTTTAAACCGGATTCCGGCTTTTGCCGAAGTGAGGATTCATTTGCATTCGGCGTATAACGACAACAAGATCCGGCTGTTTTACAGTTTTCTTGAAAGCGCCGAATGCAGGAAACTGACGGTCTCCGGCGAAATCGCAGCCCATCCTCTGGGGGAGGATGGTTCAGGGGGCACGGCGCTGGAAGTGATCAGAGACATGCTCCAAATGGACGGGGAAGCTTTTATCGTCAGGTTGTATCAAGAAATCTTGAACCGCTACCCGGCTACACATGAACTTGCCCGCCATCTTCCGGCGCTGCAATCGGGAGTGAGAGGAAAATGGGAGCTGTTGATGATGTTTATCAGAAGCCAGGAGGCGGGAACGCTTCTTATGCAGCCTTACTCCGGAGATACGCAGGCCAAAGATTTGATGCAGACGTTGGACACATTAATGCATATTTGGAGCGCCGGCCGCCGATGAGGCCGGATGTGTCGCGGAATCCCCTGCTCATCCCCAACAAACGCACCAAAGTAGCTCACCGCACAGAAGGGACCTGGCCATCGGCCAGGTTTTTCGTATTTGGTGTGAGGGATTTTTCGCTGCGCGGACGTAGTAATCAGTATACAATGGACGATAGTCAAACAACGGCGGCGAGGTGCTGGAATGGATGTATCGGAGGAGCGTTTGGCGCAGCGGCTGCAGAACAAAGATCCCGTTGCGCTGGAAATGCTGATGGAAGCTTACACCTCAAGCATATACCAGCTTGTGCGCCGCATTTTGCATATTTGCGGCCGTAAAGAGGATATCGAGGAATGTGTGAGCGACGTGTTTGTCGCGGCGTGGCATCGTGCGGATGAATATGATGCCGGGCGGGCATCGCTTAGAACTTGGCTGCTTATATTGGCTAAATATAAGGCGCTGGATTATCGGCGAAAGCTGGCGGGACGTGCGGAAACGAGTGAAGTCGGTGCAGATCTGAAAGATCGCGGAAATACCGAATATGAGGCGATGCTGAAGGTCGAGGCCGAAGAAATATTGCGTATCGTGGATACGCTTAGCAGTGTGGACCGCAGCATTTTTTATAAAAAGTATGTTTTGTACGAATCGTCGGAGAGTATCGCCAGAGCGCTCGGCTTAACGAGCAAGGCGGTGGAAAACCGGCTTAGACGGGCCAGAATGGCAGTTAAACGGCGGCTGCATACTAACTTGCGGGAGGGTTTATATGAATAAGGACAAGGAAGAGACCCTATATGCAATTATGGACCGGCTTGACCGTTCACGTGTTTTGGAAGTGCTGGAATCGGTGGAGCTTACCGAAGAGGAACCCGTTGCCCCGGAAACCGCCGAACGTATACGCAGAAGCACGTTTGCGAAGCTGGGATTAGCGTTGGGCGATATGGCGGTGCGTGGGGAAATGCCGGAGGAAGATTCCTACGGAGAGCACACAAAGGAGACGCAGGGGAACGCTGCAGGCACATCAGTGGGGAGTCACGCTGACACGCAAAGCGACGACGTTCCGCAGCGGAGGGAGACAAGCGGCCTCCTTGGGGCAGACAGCGCTAGCACAGCCGCCTCAAGGACGGCAGCTGCGCATGTGCCCGTGATGGATGCGCCAACTGTACATGAGGCATTGACGAGCAGACGGCGGCGGTGGAGCCGGCTTTCCGGCCGCGGCAAAAGATATGGCATTTTGGCGGCGGCATTAACGGTTGTGATCATCGTTGTTTCCCTTGGCTCAGGTTCACCTGAGGTGAGGGCGCAAATCCGCAAAGCGATTCAGTTTTTGCCCGGTTTTGCTGCGGTTCAAAACACGCAGGAGCAAATGGTGCAGTACGTGCTGCCCAATCCGATTGTGAAGAAGATCGGCGGCGGACAGCTGGAAATCCGGGGTTTTTCGATAAGCGACAAATGGGCCAGCGCGACGCTGGTAGGCAACGGTATACCCTGGATTAAATCGTTTGTGTTAAGCAATGGCCAGGGTCAACAATATATGCTGAAATCGGCGATGACCAGCGGTTCGGGAGGAGAATGGACCGGTCTGTTCTATTACCAGGGCAAAGTCGAGGCTGCGGGTTCTATGGAATTGTATTTTGAGATGGAGGATGTAAAAGTAACGCTTCATCTGGAACGAGCGGAACAAGCGGAACGAATTGAGGATTTCGGGGTCACGGACACGCATCACGGCATCAGTCTGACCGCTGTCACCAAGCCGGCAGCCGACGGTCAAACCAAGCTGACGCTGGTACCGCAAACGCCAAAAAAGCTGCGAATCGAATCGTACGGCCTGGCCTCATATGACATCATTAAGAAACCGGAATTGAAGTCGGCAGGAGGCGAAACGGTCAAGATGGAGCAAGACGCCGTTTTTCCGAATAAAAACGAATTGTATTACCGCAAGACCGCGGCAGACGCATCGCTGGGTTACACGTTGGAAGTTCCCGAAATCGCCGCCATCCGGAAGCCGGAATTCCCGGATCAGCAGACGCTGTTTACCGTGCCGATTCCGGCGGCAGGAGAACTTGTGTTGAACAAAACGGTGTTTGTAGAAGGTTTTCCCATTGATTTGCTGAAAGTCGAGCGAATGCCGGCCAATGCGCAGACCGGACAACGCGATTCGATACGCATCGATTTTGATATGCATTACGATGCCGGCGCGGCGGAGTCGCCGCTCTATATGATTCCCGACTATACGAAATACCCGGAGTTGTCGGGCTGCAGCTTTAAGCTGAATGAAGAGACGGGAGCAATGGAGTTTATGGTGCTGGAGGTGCCTGCAGGCGCGCGCGAGTACAAGTTTTACGTGCAGGAGACGCATACCGTCGTACGCGGGCCATGGGAATTCCAATTGCAGTAAGACGCCATCCGGTACATAAACCGGCAGGCGGCGTGGAATATTATTTCTGGCAACAGAATAAGGAATTTCCATCTGCAAAGGAGACATTGACACCATGAGACGTTTCGCCATAACGGCAGCCTTAACCGCTGCGGTCATGCTGCTGCCCGCTCAGTACGCGCCGGCCCATGCGGATACCCCATACAATTACGGTTTTAAAAAAAGCAAAAACGGCCAGCTCCCGTCGATCGACCAAGAAGGATTCAAAGAAATTATGAAAAAAAACGAAGCGATCTTTCTGGGAGATACGGCGAAAAAAGAGCTGTACCTTACGTTCGACAACGGATACGAAAACGGCTTTACCGCGAAAATACTTGATATTTTAAAAGAAAAGCAGGTTCCGGCGATTTTTTTCGTGACCGGCCAATATATTAAGGACAAACCGGATCTGATGCAGCGAATGGTTAACGAAGGGCATCTGATCGGCAACCATTCATGGAGTCATCCGGACATGAGCCAAGTGACTAACGGGCGGCTGAAGGAAGAACTCGATAAGGTGAAATCGGAAGTGACCCGGATTACCGGGCAGCAGGAGATGCATTATTTGCGCCCGCCGCGCGGCGTATTCAGCAACAGGGTGCTGGCCGAAAGCCGTAAGCTTGGCTACACAAGCGTGTTCTGGTCGATCGCTTATAGAGACTGGGAAACCAATAAGCAGAAAGGGGCGGATTACGCTTACCAGCAGGTGATGGGTCAGATGCACCCCGGCGCGGTCATTTTGCTGCATTCGGTGTCGCAAGACAACGCCGAAGCGCTCCCAAGAATGATCGACGAGGCCCGCAAGCAAGGCTACGAGTTCAAAAGCCTGGATCAGATGACGGTGAAGACGTATTAAAAGTGTATTGCAGTTTCAAATCGAAACATAGGGTAATACCCGTGCTAAATAGAGTAAACGGCGGACCAGGACTTTAAAGCAATGTCCCGGTCTGCCGTTTTTACTGTAACAATTATTTTTACATAATAAGAAAACCATTCCTGTTCCATCGAGTATAAGTTGTATAACGGATGGAAGGAATGTTGGTATGAAAAAATTCAATTTTTTAACAGGACTTCTTATTGGGATCGGATTGTCGGCGTGTTCGGTAACGTTTGCCGCAAGTAACATTGAAGCGTTTCTTTTTCCAAGCAAGGTGATATTCCATCTGGGTGAATTAACCAATAATGTTGACGTCAGTAAAAGTCCTGTCATCAATCACAACAACCAAGCGTACGTCCCTCTACGGTTATTTGCCGAGTCCATCGGGGCCAGAGTGAATTTTCAGGAAGCTTCCAACGTGCCGGGAACCCATCAAATCGATATTTACACGGCGGATGTAACAACTTTGTTCCATATGCCCGATCCCGAAGGATACGTTACTGTAGGACAATTCCAAATCAGCGAGGAACCTTCGTACCCGGGCCGCAGCAATTTGACGGGTTTGATGAGAATCAACAAAAAAATGACTGGGAAATCCGTGCAAATTGATGCTTTAGATTCGAGTAATCATATTGTCGGTTCAACAGGTTATATATTTACCGAAATGCTCGGTCGGAAAAACGAGGGCGATGTGATGCCGTTTGCGGCTCCGATCGACTTGAAAGGTAACGTTGAATCGTACCAAGTTAAAGTGGTAGACGGCTGGGAGCCGTTAAGTTCCGAGTTTGTCAATGGACCCGGAGTGCTATCTGACTTTGCGGGTGTTATTTTTGGACCGCCAGATTTCAGCAATGATAGAAAAAGTCTGGCACATCACGGGGTGGATTTTAAAAATGATAGCTCTCATGATATATGGATTGAGCCTTTAAACATGGAGTATCAAATCGTAAAAGTCGATGGAGATCAAGAAGAGATAATGTTTCATTACAAAATTCCTGCGCTGGAGGGCAGGATTCAGGCTAAATCATGGTTTAAAGCATATTTGCCTGAATGGAATTTACGAGACCCAAGCGGAGAGCCTATTACCCCTGGAAAGTATATCGTTCGGATTCAAGTTCCTGCTGCGCTCTCCTATACTGTGGACGGAAGTGAAGAAGTAAAGATGTTTACTAAAATAGCCAGATATAATAACTGGGAGATTGACATCACTCAGGCCGATATTGATAAGTTTTCCATGTGAGCGAGGGATTCGAATAACGGGTGATAATCCGACGTTATCTCGGCAATGCCCGCCAAAGTATTGAGAGCGCTTCCCCATCTATGGTAATGTTAGGGCATATCGTATAAAGGAGATGCTTTCATGCAGCTTGAACAAATCAGGGAGCTGGCTCTGACGATCAGAAGCCAGGTCAATCAAGTCGTCGTCGGGAAAGAAGATGTCATCGACAAGCTGCTTATTGCGCTCATTGCATCGGGGCATGTGCTGCTGGAAGATGTGCCGGGTACAGGCAAAACGCTGCTCGCTAAATCGCTGGCAAAATCGCTGAACTGCGGCTTTAAGCGCATCCAGTTTACACCCGACCTGCTGCCGTCCGATGTCAGCGGAATTAATTTTTACAATCAAAAGCAAGGCGAATTTGAATTCAGGCCGGGACCGCTATTTACGAATATTTTGCTGGCAGACGAAATTAACCGCGCGACCCCGCGCACGCAGTCGAGTTTGCTGGAGTGCATGGAGGAGCGGCAGGTTTCGATTGATGGAGAAACAAGGGTGCTTGAGCGTCCTTTTATGGTGATCGCTACGCAAAATCCGGTGGAAAATCAAGGCACATTCCCGCTGCCGGAAGCGCAGTTGGACCGGTTTTTATTTAAGGTGAACATGGGATATCCAACAACGGAGGAAGGTCTTGGCATATTAAAACGATTTATCGCGGGCAGTCCGCTCGACCATATCGGGCCGGTGGCCGAGGTTAGCGACATCGTCGCGGCGCAAAACAGCTTTGCCCAGGTCAAGGTGCACGACGATATGCTGGCTTATTTGCTGCGCATCGTGGAAAAAACGCGCAGCCACGGCGACGTCGCAGCCGGCGTCAGCCCGCGCGGCAGTCAGGCGCTGCTGAAGGCGGTGCAGGTTCGCGCCATCTTGGAAGGCCGGGATTATGTGCTGCCCGATGATATTAAGGCGATGGCCAAACCGGTGCTTGCCCACCGGCTGATTCTCAAAAGCTCTTTCCGGGCGCGCAGCGATGCGGCTGAAACGGTGATCGAGCAAGTTTTGCGGGAAATACCGGTGCCGGCCGAAAACGACCTGCTGCTCCGTTAAGGATGTGTTGTCATGAGCATTCATTGGTTTATTTTTATCGCTGGAGTGATTGTTTTTCTGCAGGGCCGCATGTTCCGCATGTTCGGGCAGAAGCGGCTTGAATACGAAAGATATTTTAACGTCAGGGCTTGTTATGTCGGGGAAGAAGCGGAGATGGTCGAACGGCTGTCCAACCGCAAACCGCTGCCGGTACCATGGCTTCGCTTGGAATCGCTGATTCACGCCGGGCTGAGATTTTACAGCCCGTTTCAACTGGAGGTTGTGGACGGCACTTATTTTCAATATCATAAAAGCTTTTTCTCGCTGATGCCTTATACGCAAATTACAAGGCGGCATAAGGTGGTTTGCGAGAAACGGGGCTGCTACCGGCTGAGTTCGGCGACGCTGACCTGCGGGGACCCGCTGGGCCTGTTTACCGCCTCAACAAGGCTGACGTTGGATACGGAGCTGCTTGTATATCCGCGTCCCATCCCATTGGAAGATATCGAGTTGCCATCGCACAGTTGGCAGGGCGATTTTACGGTAAGGCGCTGGATTGTCGACGATCCTTTTGTAACTGCGGGAACGCGGGATTACCGGTTCGGCGATCCGCTGAACGGGATCAATTGGAAGGCGACGGCCAGAACCGGACGGCTGCAGGTTCATCAGCGTGATTTTACCGCCGATCATCGCGTTATGATCTATGTTAACTCGGAGGATCATGCGCTGATGTGGGATCAGGTCAACGACGAAGAGCTGATTGAAGAAGGTATTGCTTATGCCGCCGCGCTTATCCAATATGCCGTTGCGCAGGGACTTGAAACCGGCTTTGGCACCAATGCCTACACCGTCGATGCCCCAAAAGAGCCGGTGCGCATCGAACCGCAAAGAGGGGAAGCGCATACGACTTATTTGCTTGATACGTTGGCCCGTCTGGTCGTTGCCCGCAGCATTCCGTTTGACACGTTTCTGGAGGAAGAGGCGGCGCGGCATGCGTCCAACCTGGACATTCTCATCGTCTCGGCTTACGTCAGCGACAAGATGAAACCGCCGATGGAGCGGCTGCGTCAAATCGGCAATTCGGTCACGGTGATTCCGCTGCGCAAGAGGCAAGACGCAGCGGCTGTCCCGGAAGCAGCATCAGCGGAGGCGGGTGAAAGCGCATGAGCGAATATATGACTTCACGGAGTTTGGCCAAAGCGCTGCTGCGGGGCGCGGTGGAACTGCTGCTGTTCCTGCCGCCGTTCCTGCTTGCTGCGGTCTATTTGCTGGACGGCTCCTTGCGCTGGCTATGGCTTGTTCTGCTGCCGGTCGCTTATGTCGTAGGGTATGCCGCTCAGAGCGCGATCAACCTGCGCAAGCTGTATGCGCTATTGCTGCTTGCCGCGGCAACTGCGGCTGTCCATACCCTGATTTTTTATTTTCTGGGGCTGGCTTGGTACGTCACGGGGCCGTTTGCACTTCTTGCCGCTTTCCGCGGTATCCGCTCGGCTGACATGTCGTGGGAGGCGAGTTTTCCCGTAGGGTTAAATGCAATCGGGATTCTGATCTATTTTATCGTCTCGGTAATGGTGCGTTTTGTGGAATCGTTTCAGCCTTACGTTCCTGTGCTGACTGGATGCGGGGTGATTGCGCTGGCGGTGGCTTTGTTTATCGCCAACCAGGCTCATATCCGTCAAGAGACATTGTCGGGGAAAAAAGCCCCTTCCGTCGCTTCGTCCGTCTTGTGGCAAAACCGCATGATGATCGGGCTGCTGCTTATCGTCATCGCCGTCGTTGCTTTGTTCCGCGAGCTGCGCGATGTTTTCTTGCAGCTCAGAGATGCCGTCATCGCGGCGATCTTATGGCTGCTCAGCTTGCTTCCCGATACCAAGCAGACACCGGAAGGCGCTGCGCAGCCCAAGCCGCCAATGGATCAAGGCGTTCCCGCCCAGCCTGCGGCATGGCTTGTATGGCTGGAACAAGCTGCTATAGTGCTGGCGGAAGCGGCGGCCGTGCTGCTGATTGTTTATGGATTGTACAAACTGCTGCGCAAGCTGCCGCCATTAGTTAAACGCATTTACTTATGGTGTATTGCCGCCTTACGTATGGGGGAGAAGTTGGAGTCCCGCGAAGGGTACGAAGACAATGTGGAATCGCTGGTCGACTGGAACGGGCTGGGCGGCAAGTTTGCCGAGCGATTGAAAAATTGGCGTACGGCTTTGGCGCGGAAAAAAATCCGCTGGGAAGACCTGGAGGATAACGGGGAACGGGTGCGTTTTTTATACAAACGTTGGCTGCAGCGCCATATTGCGCGGGGTTATGCGTACAAACCGTTTTTAACCCCGCAGGAAACCGGAAACGAGCTGGATAATCCGCGCAGACATACCGCCGGCCATCAGACCGGCGGAGACAGTGAGCTGGTCGAATGGTACGAACATGCCCGGTATGGGGAGCGCCTACCTACCGATGCGCAGGCGCAGATTTTAAAAAATAAGCTGGAGCGTGCTAACCAAGAGTGATTTTGCCTTCGGGATAACGGTAAGGCTGCTTATCTTTTCTTCCGTTTAGGGCAAATGCAAAGGTCACGGGACCAAGCCGCCCGAGAAACATGAGGAATATGAGCAGTATTTTGCCGACGGGGGTGAGATTGGGGGTAATCCCCAAAGACATGCCGGTTGTTCCGAACGCCGACGTCGCTTCGAACAAAATCGTCAGAAACGGAGCGCGTTCCGTGATGGACAACGCCATAGCGGCGCCAACGACAACGACAAAAGCGATGATGGTAAACGTAACGGCATGATAAACCGTTTTCTCCGGGATCCGGGAACGGAACATCACGATATCTTGTCTGCCCCGGAGCATAGCGACCATCGCGCCTACCAGTACGGCAAAGGTGGTTACTTTAATGCCGCCTCCGGTGGAGCCCGGGGCTGCGCCGATAAACATCAGCAAAATAATGAAAAATTGCGTCGATTGACGGAGCGTGCTCGGATCAAGCGTATTCACTCCGGCCGAACGGGAAGAAACGGATTGAAACAGCGCTCCGAATATTTTGCCTGTAGGCGAGAGCGGCTGCAAAGTGAGCGGATTCGTAAATTCCATAATGAATATAACCACGGTGCCGACTACAATCAGCAGGCCGGAGACGTACAGCACCACCTTGCTGTTCAAGCTCAGCTTTTTCGTTTGCGGATAGGTCAGCAGCTCGGAAATGACGGTGAATCCGATACCGCCGAAAAAAATAAGCAGGATGGAGACGATATTAACAAAAGGATCATCCACATAAGGAATCAGGCTGCTCGCCCTGCCCGGAAATACCCCGAAAAGGTCGAAGCCGGCGTTGTTGAAGATGGAGATGCTGTGGAACACCCCGAAATAAACGGCTTGTCCGAGCGGCATTTCATTCATCAAATAAAGCGCAAGCATGAAGGCGCCGGCCGCTTCGATAGCCAGTGCATATAAAATGACTTTGCGGATCAGCCGGATCAGTCCGTCATTCGAACTGTAATTGATCGCTTCCTGCAAAATCAGACGTTCGCTGAAAGAAATGCGCTTGCGCAAAACAAGCGCGGCGAAGGTGGTCATGCTCATAAACCCGAGGCCGCCGATTTGCACAAGCACAATCAGGACGATCTGGCCGAACGTCGAGAGATGAGTTCCCGGATTAATAACGGAAAGGCCCGTTACACATACGGCCGAAGCGGCCATAAACAAGGCGTCGAGATACCGCAGGCTTTCGCCGCCCGTAAACGCGGCAGACAACGACAAAAGCACGGAGCCGATCAGGATCATAGCGACAAAGCCGAGTGCGAGCACTTGCGGCGGATTCGGCTTATATTTGAATTTATTGCTGTTTGATGCAAAGATCATTCGTATAAGCTCCAATTGACTAGTGATGTGTAGCGGTTGTTGCGCGAGACTTGGGCAATTATATGGTTTTCCAGCTAGCCGCTTATTATGTGAGTTATGTATGGCTCACCTGATAGGCGGCTTTCTATGATGCGCTTGGCTCATGGAAGGCGCTGCTGTATATGGCTGGGCACGGGATCTTACGCTTTCTTCCCGTAAAACACGGCGAAATCCAAATACTTGTACATACAGTCCACGTCGGTGAACCCGGCCGCTTCCAGCCAGCCGATCTGATCCGACAATGTGGCGTTGATGTCGAGTTTTCTTCTTTCTATCGACGAGTCGATCGCTTCTTGCGTCAGGCCGCTGCGATGAATCGCTTCCAGCCACTGCTTTCGATAATAGGCGTCGGCCGCGGGCGTATGGCCCTGTACCTGGTCGGCATTAACGAAGATGCCGCCGCTCCGCAGCAGCCTGTATACGGTGTGGAACAACCGCTGCTTGTCCGGATGAGTCAGGTGGTGGATCGATAAAGACGATATGACGGCGTCGTATTGGCCGGAAAACGCATACTCCGAATAATCGCCAACGATATATTGAACCCTGTCCGTGCGGGAGAACCGCGCGCGGGCTCCGTCTAGCATACTATCGCTTAAATCCATCAGCGTCAAGTGAATATCTGGATATTTTTGCATCACAAGCCCTGCAAACAATCCCGTTCCCGATCCCAAATCAAGCACCTTGGATGAAGGCTCGCATTCCACTAGCGATACCGCCATCCCGTAGAATTCGTCAAAGCATGGAATGAGCTGTTTTCTTTGCCTGTCATAGTCGTTGGCAATAGCGTCAAACTGCATTTTAACCGATGCGTGCATATTACGTTCCTCCTCTTATTGCTCACATATGATCTGCTTTAATTGTAAAATAAAGCAAATCAATTCGGAAATATATAAGATGAATGAGTTTGATAGTTCATACCTATAATGACTTGTGTCGTTGAAAAAAGACCTGCGGCTGAAAAGCGAAGCTGCAGGTCTTTGAATGTTTTTAGTGGTATAAGGCTTTGTCAATTGGAAAAGGTTTGCCGCTCCAGGCTTTGACTTGCGTCCATGGGGCTTCGCCTTGCCAGAACGGATCGTCCGCGCCAAGACCGAGCGGTAAAAATACAGCCGCGCACAAATACAAGCTGCCAGTCGAAATGTAATGCTCGCCGATTTCCGGTTGGTGGCCGTAAAAGCCGATACGCAGCCAGCCGTCGGCATCAAAGGTGTCAGGCGCCTCAATCACTTTGCGGATGACCGCGGTCAGCGCGCACCGCACTTGAGCCGGAACCAGCTGCTTGTCGAGCCTGTGCTGCAGCGCCATCTGGGACAACAACTGGAAAGCTCCGAAGCGGTAGGCAAGCGAACGGCCAAGCGGAGGGAAAGTGCCCTCCGGCGAAATCATTCTCTCCAGCTGAGCGGCAAATCTGCTGGCGCGGGCGATAATGCTGTCCCGCAGCTCACCCCAAGCAGGCTCCAAGTCGCCGAACACTTCAACGACATCAACCAGCATTGGCTGGATCACAAAGCTGTTGTAATAATCGGCATGATAGTCCGGTCCGTCGCCGTAAATGCCGTCCCCTTTGTACCATTGCTCGTGCTGGCGGATCGCATAATCGACCCGCATCGGATCGAAGTCGGCACCGGCTTTGTATAAAGCCGCTTCCGTCATAGCTGCGAACAACAGCCAGTTGCTAAAGCCGGGCTTGCGTGTTCTTGTTGATTTCAGGGCAGCAATGACATTGTTTTTGACTCTGCTATCCAGCTTGTCCCACAATTCGGTCGGCGCGCGCAATAAGGCATGGGATAAAAACGCTGCGTCGACCAGCGGCTGCAAGCCTTCCGAAAAGTTGAAAAAATCGGGGGATTCAGGATCTGTCGCCGCATCGATCGCTTGACGCGCCAGCAGCGCATAACGCTCGCGCAGCCGTCCTTCTTCCGCTGCGCGGCTGCCGTGCTCCAGCCATGGCGCCATACCGCAAAGCAGTCTTCCGAGCGCTTCCAGATGGGTGAATTGCTCGCGGTCCGTGCCGGCCGATTCAACCGGCATCTGTTTTTTTAATTGTCTATTAGCTAAATGATACAGTACCGGTTGAGCAATACGGCTAAGTGCATCAATCCAATACAAACGGTCCAGTTGGCCTGGATTCATAGAAAGACCTCCATGTAAATAAGCGATGTATATGTACCCCATTGTACTTCAAATAGTCAAGCGTTACATTAGAAGACCGTACAATAATGTTTGTCGAATTAACTCAAAACATAGACGGACCTGTCAATAAAACCAGATGTATCCGATGGCGGAGGTGTATACCTGGACATGAAAATTTGATATTCTGGTACAAGGCTGGTGTTGCCGGCCGTTTATGAAAAACTGCTTTTCTGCTATTATCAATTATTTTTTGCAACATTTGAGAAAGTATCGTCGTTAATAAGGTTGCAAGAGAGGGGGATCCCAGTGGTAGCACCGGAATTGATCAAGGCTGCCCAAGCGGGCGATCGCGACGCTCTAATTACCCTATTGCGAGAAATTGAAACCCATGTGTACCGTACGGCTTATTATCTTCTCGGAAATGAACAGGATGCAATGGATGCCGCTCAGGAAGCGCTCATCCGCATTTATACAAAAATCAATTCATATGAAGAGAAGGCATTATTCAAAACATGGGTCCAACGTATCGTAACCAACTTGTGTATTGATAAATTTCGTCGTTCGAAGCCTACCGTTTCGATTGAACAACACGACATGACGTTTGTTTCAGATAATAGTGTGGAAGACGAGGTTATATCGACGTATATTGCCCAAGATATAAGAGAGGCGATTGATAAGCTGCCGGAGCATCACCGAACGGTAGTGGTGCTTCGATATTTACAGGACTTCTCATACAATGAAATCGCGGAATCGCTGGACTTGCCTCTGAATACGGTCAAATCGTATTTGTTTCGGGCAAGGCAGCAGCTGCAAACGTTACTTCAGGATTACCAGAAAGGTAGTGTTCGGGGATGAACTGTCAAGAGGTGATGGAGCTAATGCAGAGATACCTGGATAAGGATCTCGAAGAAGGTGAGCACCTAGCGCTGATGAGCCATATTCAGCAGTGCGAGGAATGCGCCGAATTGTTCGCCCGGCTGAAACACCTTTCATCCGAATTGGAAAATTTGCCGAAAGTTACTCCGTCTTTTAGCCTTGTGGATGCGATTATCCCGCGCCTTGCCGAGCTGGATCTCGAACGCTCGGAGCGGGGAGCCGCCGTTCCGGCTCCAGCTTCAAGCGAGGAATTAAGCATCGGCCGCCGCGAAGCGAAACCGCGCCGCTTGCGCGACCGCATATCGCTTGGCTGGATCGGCGGTGTCGTGGCGGCCGGATTAGCCCTTGGGCTGTTTATATTCAACAATCCGCAGAGCACGCGTTTTAATGCAGATGAAATGCTTCCTACGGCCAATCATCAGAAAAGTTCAACCGCCGCAGGGTCGGCAGCCGGCTCGGCATCTTCTGCGGCAGCGGAGCAAAAAATGCGCAGCGATGACGGGGCAAACGCCAAACGAGCCGCTGAACCGCAAGCCGCCCCGGCCGCAGGAGCAGACTCGGACATGAAAGCGGCCGATAAAGCGCCGGCAAGCGCGCCTCCCGCTTCAGCCGCAGAGCCTAAGAAGGACATGAAAGCCGGCCCGGCTGCGAACGCATCTAACAATGCCGCTTCGCCCGTCCAGAACAATGCTGCGCAGCAGGCTGCACCTCCGGCGATCGGCGAGCGTGCAAGCGGCCCGGTTGCTTCGCCGCCCGCTGCATTTAAAGAGGCGGAAGCGCCAAAAATCGCGGAAGCCTCGCCTTACGCCGCAGGATCGGGAGGAGGCGCCGCGCCGTCCGTCGAACCTTCACCGGCTGGCGCACCGGCGGCTCCGCCTCAGGAAACGCCTGCCGCTTCGGCTTCCGAAGCGCCGGCTGCGTCCGATAAAGTCGCTCAGCAGATGAGCGCGGATTCCGTGCAGGATCAAGCGGGTGCGGAAGCGCATAGCTTTGCCGCCGTCCCGAAGGCCAAGGGAATCGGCGATTCGCAAGCAGCCGCTCCGATGGGGATTGCCGCTGCGCCTAATCAAGCTGTTATGGCCAGCAAGGACGGATCGATGCTGGCCAAAGTGGAGGATCGCCGCATCGTCATCGCGGGCAGCGACGGGAAACTGCTTTTCACTTCGAAAAAGCAGTGGAGCGAAAGCGATCAAGTGACGCTTGTCGGGTGGACGGACGAAGTTACCTTTACTTATCAGGTCGCTGCGGCGGGCAGCGTCAAAACCTACACAGTGAATATGAAAACCCGTGCGGAAGCAGAAAAAACAACTTCTCCGTAGCACATTTTTGCCGGCATTGCGTATATTGATAGCAAAGAGATGGATTAAACACAATCGCACAACCGCTCGGAGGAAGGTTTCTAGAGCCTTCCACCGGGTGTTCATTATAGATGATGCGATTTGGGGCAAAGGGATTATGCCAAACCGACAACGGTTTTGACGTAATCCCTTTGTTGTTTTAAGATGGAATGAGCAAGGTAAGGCGGAAAGGTGAGGTTTATGGATTACAAATCGGCTGTAAAAGAGCTGAGCAAAGGAAAAATCAACCCGGTATATGTGTGTTACGGCCCGGAAAGTTATTTAACCGACGACTTTATACGCCGTTTGACAGACCGTCTGGTCGAGCCCGACCAGCGCACGTTTGCCGTCACCAAATACGATCTGGCCGAAACGCCGCTTGAGCTTGTGCTGGAGGAAGCGGAAACGCTGCCCTTTATGGTGCCTCACAAGCTGGTCATCGCATCCAACGCCGTCTTTTTCACCGGAGCGAAGGATAACGGCAAGATCGAGCACCGGACGGAACGGCTGCTGGAATACATCGCGTCGCCGGTAGACTATTCGGTCATTGTGTTTACCGTCAATGCGGACAAGCTGGATGAGCGCAAAAAGCTGGTTAAAGCGCTGAAGGACGCAAATTGCCTGGTGGCCTGCGCCGCGCCTTCTGCGGACGAGCTGACGTCATGGGTGGCCAAACAAGCGGAGCGGCTTGGATTTACATTCGAACGGGGGGCGGCGGAGCAATTTATTTTGTATGCGGGTACACACCTGCAGGCGCTTTCCCAAGAGCTTGAAAAATGCGCGTTATACGTCGGCAGAGGCGGTACTTTGACCGCCGCGCATGTAGAACAGCTGGTGACACGTACAACCGAGCAAAACGTGTTTATTTTAATCGAGGATATTGTACAGCTGAAGCTGGACCGCGCATTTACGATACTTCACGAGCTGATCAAAATGAAAGAGGAACCGATCAAGCTGCTTATGTTGATTGCCCGTCAATTCCGGATCATGTACCAGGTCAAAGATTTGACGCAGCAGGGTTATTCGCAGCAGCAGATTGGTTCGCAAATCGGGGTTCATCCTTATGCCGTCAAAATTGCCGCCGGTCAAGCGGCCAAATACGACATCAAGAAGCTGGCGGGCATACTGGGGGAGCTGGCCGATCTCGATTTTCAGATGAAAAGCGGACGGATTGATAAAGTGATGGGGCTTGAGTTATTTATGTTGAAACTGGCGGGCTAACCGCCCCGATATAAGGCAAAAACCATGATGCTCGCCGGAGCTCATGGTTTTTTTTGCAGTAAGTACGATTAAGCCTTTGCGCTCAGTTCGTTCAGTCTTTTCGCTAAACGGGACTTTTTGCGGCTGGCGGCATTTTTATGGATTAATCCTTTCGTTACTGCTTTATCAAGCTTTTTGCTTGCAGCAATGAGAGCTTCTTTAGCGGATTCCACACTATTGCCTGCTGCAGCTGTTTCAAAAGCCTTGACAGCGGTACGAAGAGCGGATTTCTGGGAAGCGTTGCGAAGGCGGCGCTTTTCGCTTACTTTCACTCTTTTAATAGCGGATTTAATGTTTGGCACGACGTTCACCTCCTAAAAAACAATACGCAGTAAAGCATACATACTAATAAACATAGCTGTGCCTCTGCATCATACGACAACTTTAGATATTCTACCATGCCCCCTGTCAAAATGCAATAGTAGGCCTGTTTTACGTTCATTCCGTTGTATAAGCGGCTTCATTTCATCAAACACTACATGCAGTTAAGGATGAAAGGAGCAAACCTTTGGAAAACAGCGAGTTGGATCATCTGGATTTTTCATCGGCTTATGCCGATCTTGCTTTAGATGCTAGAGATTTGGCGTCCCGCGCATCCGGAAATCAGTCCATTCCGGGGGTCGATGCGTCAGAGCAAGACGAAAACGGCATCAAAATTACGGTAATCGATATTACTTCGGACGAAGGCGCCAAAGCGATGGGCAAGCTGCCCGGACATTATGTGACGGTGGAAGTGCCGGCGCTGCGGCAGAAGGACAGCGACCTTCAGGATCGGGTCGCCACCAAGCTGGCCCAGGAGTTTGAGCTTTTTTTGCAGAAGCTTGGCATTTCAAAAACGGCTAAGGTGCTCATTATCGGTCTGGGCAACTGGAATGTGACACCCGACGCCTTGGGGCCGATCGTGGTCGAAAATGTGATGGTCACACGCCATTATTTCGAGCTGATGCCGGATCAGGTGAGCGCAGGTTACCGGGCCGTCAGCGCCATAGCTCCGGGGGTGCTTGGCACAACCGGCATCGAAAGCAGCGAAATTGTGCAGGGCATCGTCGAGAAATCGCGGCCGGACCTGGTCATCGCCATCGATGCGCTGGCCTCACGGTCTCTGGAGCGCGTGAATACGACAATCCAGATTGCCGATACGGGCATCCACCCGGGATCGGGTATCGGCAACAAACGCAAGGGTCTGACCAAAGAAACGCTGGGCGTGCCGGTCATCGCTATCGGCGTGCCGACGGTTGTGTATGC
This sequence comes from Paenibacillus thalictri, assembly GCF_004307995.1. Taxonomy (GTDB): domain Bacteria; phylum Bacillota; class Bacilli; order Paenibacillales; family NBRC-103111; genus Paenibacillus_AF; species Paenibacillus_AF thalictri. Next base: position 231,723 of record NZ_SIRE01000017.1, read on the forward strand.
GTCTACTATTGTCAACAGCGTGATCGACATGATGCACAAGCATTTTAAGCAGCAGACGGCAAATACCGGACAAATTCTCGGGATGCTCGATCAACTGCAGGACAGCGAACGGCTTGAGCTGGTGAAAGAGGTGCTGAATCCGGTCGGCCACGATTTGCTGGTGACGCCAAAGGAAATCGACCAGTTTATCGAAGACATCGGCAACATTATCGCCAGCGGCTTAAACGCCGCGCTGCATGAAGCGATTGATGTGGACAATGTGGCGGCATATACGCATTAATCCGAATATCCATAAGAGGTGCGGAGCTCTCATGCGGCTTCGCGCTTTTTTGTATGGATTGGACGCATTCATACTCTATAATAGATTTTACAGGGACGTTGTCCGGGAACGCAAAGTCCAGCGGTAATATGTCAAGTCCTGATCTGTGAAAATTGGAAATTGTTTTACCACGGTTGAGGTGGGAATCAGGAAAAATGGCAACACCAAGCTAAACCCAGTCGAAAACCGAAGTATCTTCC
>NZ_SIRE01000018.1 GCF_004307995.1 Paenibacillus thalictri
TAATGTAGTACCTGTCATCCCCAACCGAAATTTCAAACGTGAAAAACAAAGCAAAGCCAACCGATTTACACAAACAAAAAGACGCAACTTATAAAATAAGCTTAACCTGACAACATTGGGCGCTGCGCCCTGGACCCGCCATGCGTAGAGCGGCTGTGTGCCTCGGGCCCGCGCATTTGGTGTGCCTTATCTTCGCTTTCGCTTGGTTTTGGCGCACCTGCGCTTTACTGCGGCGGGATGATGCGTGGTGCGGCTATGTGCCTCGGGCTCGCGCATTTGGTGCGCCTTACCTTCGCTTTCGCTTGGTTTTGGCGCACCTGCGCTTTACTGCGGCGGGATGATGCGTGGTGCGGCGGCGTGCCTCGGGCTCGCGCATTTGGTACGCCTTACCTTCGCTTCGCTTGGTTTTGGCGCACCTGCGCTTTACTGCGGCGGGATGATGCGTGGAGTAGCGGCGTGCCTCGGGCTCGCGCATTTGGTGCGCCTTACCTTCGCTTCGCTTGGTTTTGGCGCACCTGCGCTTTACTGCGGCGGGATGATGCGTGGTGCGGCTATGTACCTCGGGCTCGCGCATTTGGTGTGCCTTACCTTCGCTTTCGCTTGGTTTTGGCGCACCTGCGCTTTACTGCGGCGGGATGATGCGTGGTGCGGCGGTGTGCCTCGGGCTCGCGCATTTGGTGCGCCTTACTATGGCGGGATGATGCGTGGTGCGGCTATGTGCCTCGGGCTAGCGCATTTGGTGTGCCTTACCTTCGCTTTCGCTTGGTTTTGGCACACCTGCGCTTTACTGCGGCGTAATGATGCGTGGTGCGGCGGGGCGCACCACAAAAAGGCGTCTGCAATCCGCTTTACAGCGGTTTTACAAGACGCCTCGCCGTCATTTTTACAAGTTACACTCTCCGTAAACGTTCGAAAACGATGACGTTGCCTCTTAACGACACGATCCGGAAACCGTTGGATAACAGACAAGCTTCTGCCCTGCTCAGCCGTCCCCCCAGAAAAATTAAAGATCTGCACGGAAATGCGGTGCCAATGATCCGGAACGCACGGATGATCCGTACTCCCCTTACAAAACGAAATCTGATCGTTATGACATCGGTTCTAAATATCGCCATATACTCACCCCGCTTTCTTACGAAGCTGTATTATTCAATGCGGGTGAACATGTCGGCGCAACTGCTAGTACCTCCCTCTCGATAAAAATCCGCTGACAAGCATAGACAAGCGTCCTGTGAAAGTCGCAGCCCCGCTCCTCGCTTTACCCGCTTTTGTCCTATGCAAAATGGGCTTGCTTTAGGCCAAGCTCACTGAATTCGGGTGAGATCGTACAAAAAAATGGACAAATTGCAGGCCATTGTCCATTTAGAAGCGTAGACGACTTGAATAGTGTATTAATGCGGGTCACATATAAGGAAGGGAGGAAAAGGCGTGCGGAATGTCGCGAACAAATGGTCCAAATTCGCTGTCCTGATGCGTCACAGCGGGGTGGCAAAGCATATTCCGACCATGCGGGTGTTCAATCCAGCCAATTTGCAGTGGATGCTGCAGCGCTTCTCGTTTATTGTCGCCAAGCCGTTTGTCGGAACTGGAGGACATCGTGTCGTAAAAATTACGAAAGACGCGGGAGGTTATGTCGTCCAGTATTATGGCAGCAGAACCAAGGTGCATTCGCTCAGTCAATTAGCCGCCAAAATCAACCGGATACGTCAAGGCCGCAGATTTATGCTTCAACAAGGCATATCGCTGACGACGATTCACAGCCGGCCCCTGGATTACCGGGTCAAATTGGTGAAGGTGAACCGAAAATGGGCAATTAGAGCCGTAGTCGGCCGTTTGGCCCGCCCCGGTTTGTTTGTAACCAACCTTTGCCAGGGAGGCACGATGCTGAAAGGAAGCAATGCCTTGCGTCAAACGTTCCCAAAATCGCTAGTTAAATCAAAAATCGCCACCATGTGCGGGGTGGCGCGGACATGCACCTTCTTGCTGGAATCGCATTACCCCGGAATCGGGGCGCTTGGCTACGACTTTGGCATCGACCGGCAAGGCCGGGTTTGGATATTAGAGGTTAATACAAGGCCGCATTAACTTCATAAATAAGGGAACATGTTTTACTATGTAATAGGGGAAAAGTACAAGGCTGCACCCGCCCACTGAAAGATGATGCTCGGAATGTGCAGGTATGAGACGAAATTTGACTTTTCCCCTGCTCTTCTCCACCCGACAATCTGTTGACTTCACTTGCGTTTGCAGCATAATAAAATAAAGGGCCTGACCGAAGCTTTCTTCGGACGGACCCTTCATTATTACGGAACTCTCTTATATTATTGATCCTGCCGGATCACCCATACCTCGGAAACGTTCAGACGCTTAAATCCGCTCATTCGTTTCCATTTCAAAACGAGCGTTCCGTCCGTTATCGCTTCGCGGGGAATTTTCGAGACAATTTGCGTACATTGTCCTTGCTTCACGGCAACATTCTCGTGAACGGCCATGCCGCCTGCCGTAAGTGTCACTTCGTAATCGCGATTTAATTCGCTGGCCGTATCGCCTACATAAGTCACTTTGACGCAATACGATGAAGACGGGTCCAGATGATCGTACTTCAACACCAGCGGCGTATCGGCCAACGTATTGGCGTGACGCACCGACGCCAAAGGCGGAATGTTGTCCAGCGGGCGCACATGATCTTTTTGCAGCAAATAAATGCCATGAGCCATTCGGGGGGATTCCAGATACCCCGGGTCTTCCGCCCAGCCCTTGCCCGGATCCACGCGCTGCCATCCCTGATACGAGCCCAAATTGTCATAGAAACCCCCGGGACCCGGGTTCGTCCGGTTGACAAGCTGGTCAATCGCGACAAGACGGTCCGATTCCTGCGCCATTTCCTTAATTTCAGCGCATTGCGAAGTTAACCATAACGCATCGTTGAGCGGAAAATCAATTGCATCCATAAACGCTCCACGGCCTAATGCGATTGCTTGATGTTTCACAACGGACAGTTGTTCGCCGATGTTCTTGAACAACTCGTCGGCCAGCTCCCAGCAGCGTGTCCGGTAATGCGGCGATACAGGCTGAGAAGTCGATTTCCGCAAAATGCTTTCCATCCGCTCGATCGCCTGCAAAGCGCCGATAGACGGTGCACTCCGCAGTACATCCATCGCTTCGCTCTCCAGCTCCGTTTCGTAAATCAGCCGTCTGCGGATATAAGCATCATAATAAGCGCGCAGCAGCCCCATCTGGAACCTGTAACTATTCAGCACTTCAGGCGGCGCGGACTGCTCCATCCGCTGCCATTGGCGCAGCGTATCGTCGACGCCGGCATTCGCCAGCAGCGGCCCCTCCCAGTTTCTTTCCAGCGCCATCAATCCCTGCGCCACGCCTTCCGCGTAATCGGCGCCGACAAACAGCCGGGCAAAATCGCGCAAAGTTTCGATGACCGGTATGCTCGAATCCCAATCCTGGTCGCTCCAAACAAATTTATTGACGTCATCGTTTATGCCTTCGGAATAAGAGATATTGCCGGAGGCATAACCCTCAAGTAAATTATGAATGTACTTCTCCGCCACCGGGCGAGGATTGATGCTTTCCCGGCCTAATGTAAGGGCATAAGCAAGATCCCAATTTTGCACCGGATACTGGCAGTGGAAGTTATGTGTGATGTCCTCATAGCGGCGGATCGGATATCGGTCCGGCACTCGCTTGCGCAGTTCGGGCAACGTGATGTCGACATGGGGGCCAAATACTACCCCGCCGAGCCATTCAGGCTCTTTGGCAATTTCGGTAAGAAACCCTTCGAGCCATTTTTGCTGCTCATAACCCATAAACTGCGGCGACAGCCAGATACGCGCCTGCGGATGGTGCTTCTGCAGCAGCTGCGACACCTGCTCGGACCATTCAAACAGCAGCTCGGGATTTAAATCTCCCGGATCGCTGCCGGGAATAAAGACGGCATGAATATGAGGCACCTTGCTAAAAATCTCTTCCCGCTCCGCGATTTCCGCACGAACCGTTTCCGGATCCTCGTAATTTTCCGCCATATTCGGGTACCACACCCAAGTATCAAGCCCGTAGGAATGGATCGTTTCCGACAATCGGATCATCATTTCCAGCGGATCGACCTTCATCAGCGGACCGGTCGCGTCGTCGTCCGTGCGCGGCGGCATAACTTCGATGCTGTTGGCTCCAAATAAAGCAAGCTCGCGAATATACTGATCGAACTGCTCGGGACTCCAAGCGTCGTATGCATTCGTTTTTGGGCGGTAACCAAGCTGATGTCCCCGGATCGGCTGGCGCGGCGTGCTTGAAATCGCCGTATTGGCGTCAAGCCGGATCGATCCCCGCGTTAAGCGGGCATTCCGCAGAAACTTGCCGATGCCGTACAACATCCCCCTGTCATCGGCGCCGACAATCAGTACCGCGGCGCTTGTTCCCTGCTGGGCCAGCAGATGGTAGCCTTCTTGGCCTGGAGCCGCAAGCTGCTGCAGCGCCGCCGCAGTGTCCGTTTGCTGCAGCAATTCCTGCAAAGATGCTTCCGTTCCGGCCACAATCACAGGTTCGTTTCCTTCCGGCCATGTATGAACGACAGGCAACGTAATACCCGTCCTTTTCTCCACTTCTTCGACCAGCACCTGCGATGCTTTGGCCGCCGGTCCCTCTGTGCCTTCAGGAATAAGCAATACGGCGTTAGCCAGCTCCAATGCAGCTGCCTGAGTGGCAGTCGCTCCTTGATTGTCTCCCATGATTAAACCCTCCCGTTAAATATGAATCCGGTTGCCGGCATCTTCCGTCCGGTCGCCCAGACCTTCCTTGATCTCTTTTAACTCCCGGGACATATTCGCGACAAATGCGGTCATATCCGATGCGTGAATAATAAAGTTAAGCCCCAGCTTACCCCAGGCGATTTCTTGATCGACGCCGAAAAAGTAATGGATACCCGCAGCCACGCCCGCAGCTCTAGCCTTGACGATAATCGTCTCGATCGCCTCCACGAATATCGGGTGACGGTACTGTTCCGGAACGCCCAAGCTGCAGGACAAATCGTGCGGCCCAATCAGCACCGCATCCAGCCCGGGAACGGCGAGAATGTCATCCAGCGCATCCAGCGCCGGTTTGCTTTCGATATTGACAATCAGCAGGTTGCCGCTGTTATAGTCCTTCAAATATTCCGCCAGCTCCGGTTCCGGAGCTTCGCTGCCATTGATGATGCCTTGCAGCTTGCGTCCTTTAAGCGGTCTCATCTTGACCGCGCCGCGCAGCGCCTGCACCTGCTCCACCGTCTCCACGTAAGGAGCGACAACACCGGCTGCGCCGGCATCCATCGCAATGCTTGCCTGGTTAGGATCGGGGTAAGGGATTCGCACGATCGGCGCCATGTTCAAGGCCCCGTATGTCCTGCACATCCACGACAATTGATCGCGGTCCATCGACATATGCTCTGTGTCCAGAAACACGAAATCGAGATTCAGCTTGCTCACTTCCGCCGGCCAGCGGGGCGAAGTCGAGATGATTAACGTCCCGTAAGCCCTGCCGCCATCCTTTAAATGCGCCGATAATTCCTTGCCGTTCATGGCTTCGCTCCTTTGATATATATTAAACGAATGTTGTGGCAGCCCGTTCCATCCCGAAAGGAGCTGCCTTGCCGATCTTGGTGTTGAATTCCTTTTATCAAATGGCTTTCGGTTGCAGGAATTCAAAGCCAACACTCGCCGGCAAGACAATCTCCATTCTCCATTTCACTCTGATCTTTCTTGCATTTCTTGGTATCTTGAAATCCTCACGTTCAACTCATTTGATCTTCACCTTAAACACCGCTTTGCGAATCTGCTGGGACGAACCGGCCGCAAGACACGGCATATGCGCATCGCCGGGGAAAAAGATAGTAAAACATCCGGCCCGAACGTCGAGAAAGTCCCCTTCGCCCGTCAGCACCTTGTAATCTTTTTCTTCCAGATGGTCTTCGGTTACCGTCATCCGTCCCGTTTGCGCCACACCCATCCGCTCGGTTCCCTCAAGCATAACCTGGATATCGATATATCGGCGGTGCGCCTCCCAGAAGCCCTGCTCCAGCGGCCGGGTCGGATAACTTTGCAGCAGCAGGAACAACTCGTCTCCTTCGATTTCATATTTGCCCGGCTTCATCGTATCGAGCGGTTGCTCCTGCAAATATTGAAAAGCTGCGGCAAATTTCTCGTGAAGGGCAACATACAACTCCGCGTTGTCTACATGATCGTAAATCAAAATCGGCTTACCTCGCTTTATGTTTACTTTTTCAATCTGGCATTAGCGTCATTGTAGATCTTTTCGATATCGAGCGCGCCCTTGGACACCAGTTGCTTGGCGTAGTCGTCATATTCACTGAGCGGTCTTGTGCCCATAATGAATTTATCCATTTCCTGCTGGACGGACGTATCGACCTGTGTTTTCAGCTGCTTCAGCTTATCCATTTCTTCTTTCGTAAACGGCGGGTCGAGCGGATTTTGGAAATAACCTTTGTCCTGATCCATCAGCTTGCTCCATTTGTCCAGCTCCGGCGGCGAAATCGCCACAAGCGGCCGTTCATCGACATAGGTGGCGAAAGCCAGCAAGCCGGTACCGAGTGCAGATTGCATTGCGTGGAACGGGTCTTTTTTGTCCAAGTACGTTTTCAGAACGCTGTCTAGCACAACCGGATTACCGCCTTCCATCTTGTAATGCTCGCCTTCGATGCCGAGATTGGTGGCAAGCACACCCTCGTCGCTGTACATCCAGTCCATGAATTTGATGGCCGCTTTCGGATCTTTCACCTTCGAGCTGATGGAATACAGATGCCACCAGTCTTTCGGATACTCGTAGTTTCTTGTTTGGCCCTTCGAATTTTTCATAATCCGGATTTGCTCGAACTTGGCCTGCGGCTCTTTGGCTTGAAGCGCTTTCGTAAAGGTCAGCGCATACGTGTTGTTGTCGTAATAAAACAGTGATTTGCCCGAGCTCAGCTTCTCCTGCCATGTCTGCTGCGTGTTGACCGCGTAGTCCGGATCAAGCAACTTCTCGCTGTACAGCTTATTCAAATAAGCGAGCACCGGCTTGAAATCCGCGGCATGCGCAGGCCCGTATTGATATTTGCCGCCCTCCACATCAGGATCGAAGTAAGTCGGGTAACCCGAACCCAGCGTAAACGCCATATATGGCAAAAAGTTGGCAATTCCATTGCGGAACGTAAGCGGATACGTATCGGGGTACGCCTCCTTAAACTTTTTCAGCACCTGGTACAGCTCGTCGAAACTGGTCGGCGCCTGCAGGTTCAGCTTCTTCATAATGTCCTCGCGGATCAGCGGCAGCTGCCCATAACGTACCTTCCATTTACCCATGACCGGAAAGCCGTATAACTTGCCGTCGACCATCAGCTTTTTGATTTCCGGATTCTGATCCATCACCTTTTTGAAATTGGGGGTCAGATCAGGATAATCGGTCACGGCCAGAAACATGCCAGCCTTAGCCATCGGCGACGCGTCCAGCAAATTGTTTTTCGGAATGCGGACGACGTCCGGGATGTTGTTGGTGGCGAGCATCGTCTGCAGCTTTTCCGAATAGTTCGTGTCCGGCGTCGGCTGAAGTTCGATTTTCATATTCGTCTTGTTAAAAATTTCCTTAATCGCCGGCGAATCAGCGACAATCGGCTGGGACGCGCCATCCGGCAGCATGACCTTCAGCGTCATCGGCGAATCAAACAGCTTGCCGCTTTTCGCCGCGCCTGCCGCGCCGTCGGCAGGTTTAGGCGCCGCGGCCTGCTGCCCGGCAGCGTCCGGCTTCTTGTCGGTTTGCGATGCGCTCGGCGTGCTGCTGCAGCCAAGTAATGCCGCCGATGTCAATGCAAAGCTGGACACGATAGAAATGACCTGTTTCTTTTTGTTTGCCATACTTTTCGCCCCTTACTTTTATTTTTGAGTTTGTGTGGTGTGGCCTTTGTCTGTGTGAACATTTATTCATTAGGGTTGTGGAGGGTAAGGGAATTGCTGCAGAAAGTTTACGTCCGCTTTGAAAACCGAGTTTTTACCGTAAGGTAAATTTAAAAAAACACGGTTTTCACTGGCGGTGGAGCAGCAATCCCTTTCCCGGAACAGCCCATGAATGAATAAATGTTCACTGTCCTTCCACACCGCTCAAACTCCCCTTCCTCTACCCTTTAAGGGCCCCCACCATAACACCCTTAACAAAATACTTCTGCACAAACGGATAAACAAGTAAAATCGGCAAAATCGTGATGATGATAACGGCATATTTGATGTTTTCCGCGCTGACCAGCACCCCGATCTCCGAGCCGCTTGCGGCCATGCTTTGGTTGCCCATCTGCCCGGCCACGACGATTTTGCGCATAATGATCTGCACCGGGAACAACTTCTGATCGTTCAAATAAATCATCGACGGGAAAAAGCTGTTCCAATGCCACACGGCGTAAAACATCGTCATTGTCGCCAGCACCGGTACGGACAACGGCAGCACAATACGCAGGAAAATCACCAGATCGTTAGCGCCGTCCATCAGCGCCGATTCGTGAATTTCGCCCGGAATTCCGGCAAAAAAGGTGCGCATCATAATCATGTACCAAACATTAATCGCCGGAGGGAGCAGGATCGCCCACATCGAATCAAGCAGCCCCAAGTTGTTGACGACGAGATAACTCGGGATCATCCCCCCGTGGAAAAACATCGTCAGCACGATCAATACGGTAAACACGGTTTTGCCCTGCAGTTTCCGCGTCAACGGGTAAGCGCAAAGCGCCGTCAACGCAACGTTGATCAGCGTTCCAAGCGTCGTGTACAAGAAGGTGTTCCCGTAAGAACGAATGATCGCCGGGTCCTCCAATATCGTTTTGTATGCCTCCAGGTTGAACCCGGACGGGAAAAACCGCACATCCCCGCGAGACACAAGCAGCCCGTCGCTAACCGAAATGATCGCCATGTAATAAATCGGATACAACGTTACGATAACAAGCAGCAGCAGCAGCGCGTAATTCAGACTGTCGAACAGCAGCGAGCCGAAGCCTCTGCTTTTTCTTTTGGCGCGTACCGCCGTTAAAACCTCCACACTTGATCTTTCCACAGAGCCACTCTCATTTCTACCATAGACTCGTTTCGCCTACTTTTCTCGAGATGTAATTCGCGCTCACTACAAAGATCACGACAATCACCGACTGAAACAGCTCCACTGCGGTGGCAAAACCGAAGTCGCTGCCGACAAGACCCCTTCGATAGACGTAGGTAGAGATGACATCGGCGGTCTCGTAAGTCGGACCGGTGTACAGCAGCAAAATCTTCTCATAGCCGATGCTCATGATATTGCCCAAGTTCAGCAAAAACATGATGGTGATGACCGGTGCGATACCGGGTATCGTCACATGCAGTGCTTGCTTCCAGCGGCTGGCGCCGTCCATGGTAGCGGCCTCGTACAGCTGCGGGTCGATCGAGGTGAGCGCCGCAAGATAAATAATCGCTCCCCAGCCCAAGCCCTGCCATATTTCCGAGCTGACGTAAATCGTCCTGAACCATTCCGGCAGCATCAGAAACTGTACCCGTTCTAAGCCAAGCCCGCCGAGAATCCGGTTAACCAAACCTTCATTGGTCAGGAAGTTGACAATCATACCGCAAATCACGACGGTGGAGAGAAAATGCGGCAAATAGCTGACCGTCTGCACAAATTTTTTGAACAGCTTGTGTTTCATCTCATTTAACAACAGCGCGAGAATAATCGGCGCCGGAAAAAAGAAGATGATCAAGTAAATGTTCATCAATACGGTGTTGCGAACCAGCTTCCAAAAATAAGGGTCCCATAGAAACTGTTGAAAATATTTCGTGCCCACCCATTCGCTTTTCCAGATGCCTTGAAATACGTTGTAATCTTTAAACGCGATCAATAACCCGAGCATCGGACCGTATTTAAAAATTACAAAGTATACCATCGGAACAATCATCATGAGGTGCAAATATTTGTTTTGCAAAATGAGCCGAATAAAGATACCTCCTTCCCCTTAAGCTGTTTTAGTTGTAACACGAAAGTTCGCCGCGGCGTAACGTCCAAAATCGGAACCGCGTGTTCCATTTGCGGAACTTAAACCCGATGTATCATCCCTCCATCCGTTGTTCCACATTTCCGCCATCCGCCGTATGCCCTGCGCGCCTGCGGAATTCATTGGGAGGGAGACCTTCGATTTTTTTGAACAGGCGAATAAACGTCGTCCGGCTGAAAATGCCGACCCTCTCGGCGATATCGCTGATGTTCATGTCCGTGTTCAGCATAATTTCCTTCGCTTTCGAAATCCGCGTCATGCTGATATAGTCCGTCAGATTGACGCCCATCTTTTCTTTAAATACTTTCGATATATATTTAGAAGAAACACCCATCTGCTCGGCGATTTTTTCCAAATACAAGTCCTGTTCGTAATGGTTCTCGATATAATGCAGGATGGTGTTCACCAGCTGATCGGACCTGTGCGGAGCGCCGCTCCGTTCCCGGTTCAAATCGGCCGTGTCCGCAATCAGGAAGTTTTGCTGCGCATCGCTATTGGCCAGCACGGACATCGCATCGTGATAAGATTTGGGGATTCCTTCCGTCCCCGGGTAACATTTGCCGATACCGGCATGAATGCCGCAGTACCTGGAATCGTGCTGAAACGTTTCGATAATAAGGCCAAGAGCATGTTTTAGGCGGATGGCGTCCTGCTCTTCGTCGACGTTGGCGAGGCACACAAATACGTTTTGCTTTGATTCGATGATATACGAAGGCACATATTGACCGATCAGGCTTTCCACGATTTTTTTCATTTTGTGGAGAATCATCAGCCGTTCAACATCTTGAATTTCTTCGTAAAACGCCGGTTTGTAAGAAAGCTTGATGCTGCAGCATACGAAATATCCCCGGGTGAACGCCAGCTCCTCCTCCAGCACCTTATGCCATTCCCGTTCGTTGACCGGCTTGTTTCCCGTCATCACATGCAGCAGCACATGATCGATGTAATCGGTGGACAGCGTATCCAGCCGTTTTTTGAACGTATTGCTTTTTTCGATGATCTGGTGGATCCCCATGCCGATCCAATCCAATTCGCTGACTCTCATCTTGCCCTGCCGTCCCGCCGGATACGCATCGTCCCCGTCGCTTAACAGGATGTCTCTGATTTTTTGAATCGGATTGTACAAATTGTAGGCAAAAACAAACGACAACACGCATCCGACAATCATCAGCAGCACACAAACGGATACGATCATCACAAACACCTTGGTGTATTGGGCCGTAAATTCGGAGTAAGGAGTCAGCGAATAATAAGTCCAGCCGTACACGCCGGATTTGATTTTGGTCAAAATATACTTCTGACCGCCGATCCGGACATCGCCGCTGTCGCTTCCGTTTTTCGCCAAAACCTCGCTAAGCTCCGCGGTTCCGAAACCTTCCGTTCCGTCCAGACTGCTCCAGATGATTTTGTCATTATTGTTCAGAATCATAAAATTGGTGCTGGTGAACAAAGCGTTGTTGCGAATCGTCTTGGCGATCCGTTCGATGGAAACCGTCATGACCAGCTCCGTTTGATGACCGTTGACCGTTTTGGAAAACACAAAAGGAATCCCGTTTCTCTCCAGCGACTGATTCAAAACGACTTTCGACGGACTCAACAGTTCCAGATAAGTGCTGCTGCTCAAGCGGTTTCTCCAGAAATCGGCGTCGTACGCTTCGAACTTGTAGGTGCTGCTGAAATAATAATTGAAGTTTTCAAGACCGTCCTTCGTATATACCTTCTGGTCATCGACGTATACAAACAGATTATCGATCAAATCGCCGATATCGTTGGAGATGCGGGACAACGTATACGGGATATTGGGCACCTTCACCTTATCGGCCGAGTTGTACTCGTCATACGGCTGAATTAGGGACATCACATTTTTGTCATAGAAAAAACTGACGCTGGATCTTTGCGCTGTTTGCACAAACATATCGATAAAATCAACGGAGGATTGCAGGTTAAGCTGCACCTTCTGCTTGAAGTCATCCTCCGATTTTTGGCTGAAATTGACGTACAGAAAAGCGCCGATAATCAATATCGGCAGCAGCAGGGACAGGAAATACAACAAGATGCGCAAAAACAACTTGTTTTTTAAAGGGATGTAAGAACTTAAGGGGATCTTTTTCATATGTGTGAAAAGCTCCTTTCATGCCAAGCATCGGTAAGCCGCTTCACCCCGGTAACAAACTCATAAACAAACTCACCTTATGTTATATTGTAAACGGTTGCAATTTTTTTGCGAGACACAATACCGGATCCGGTGTTTCATTATTCCGCTGTTTCATTTAACCGCCTGTATGTTTCAAATTTCCTCCTTCCGATTTTCCCTATCCTGCGGCTACTGATGCCAGTTTTGTCAACGTCCTTGCGGGTTAGGTCCCCATACCGCTCAACATGGAGTTGCCGCCATTTCCCTTAAGCAACGATAAAAGATCGGAACGCTCCTTATAGAGCGTCCGATCTTATTGCGCATTGCCGGTCAAGGTCGGGCATCGATTACCGTGCCGTCTCCAAGTACAAATTGATTTGAATAGGGATAAAAATGTTTTTCTCTCGCCATACGCGGAGTTGTCGAGAACCGCTTCATCTGGTCGTCCGGTTTCCAGAACTCCAGCACTTTGGCGCGAAGGGCTGCCGCAATCTCGGCATATTCGCTGTTTCGGACCACGTTGTTCCATTCTCCGGGGTCATCCGCCACATGGTACAGTTCTTCGCTGCCGTCCAAATAGCAGCAGTATTTCCACGATCTCTCCCGTATCATGCAGCCTGCAGCTTCGGGTTCCCCCAGTATCGTGCTTTCGCAGAAAATGCCGTCCCGCTCCAAGCTTTCGCTTACGCCTGTCAGCAGAGGCAACAGGCTGAGTCCGTCGCATTCGTCCGGCACGGGGCTTGCCGCAGCTTCGCTGAAGGTCGGAAATAAATCAATCAAGCCGACCGGCTCGGCAATGCGGGTGCCTGGAGCAATTTGCCTCGGCCAGCGGACGATCAGCGGAATGCGGGCGCTGGCGTCGAAAAACACGGACTTCTGCCACGCTCCCTTCTCTCCGGCCATTTCACCATGATCCGAAGCGTAAACGACCATCGTGTTATCGGCAAAACCGAGGTACTGCAGCGTTTGCAGCAGTCTGCCGACCGCATCGTCGATCCATTCCACACAGCCGTAATAAGCGGCCAGCGCTCTCAACTGCTCTTCATCCCGTTTGCCGTAATGATGTCCTACCCCGTTGCCGGTAAACGCTTTGCGCACGAAAGGCACTGCGTTGTCCAGAACGTCCGGAGGCGGCTCCGGCAAACTCACTTTGCCTGCATATTTCTCATAATAAACGGCAGGAGGATTGATCGGAAAATGCGGCTTATCGAAATGCACGCTCAGCAGAAACGGCTTCTCTCCGAACATCGCCGCATGCCCTTGCAGCCATTTGGCAGCTTCCGCTACGCAAATTTCCGTCTGCGTCAGCGGCAGCGGAATACCCGACGGCCCGGAGTTGCCCAGCACGTCGCCAAGCCCCGATTCTCCCTTACTCTCATCGCGTGCCGGATCGGGCTGATGTGCTTGCCCGTACAAATCGCCGTACGGCCTCATCTGGTAGCCGTGGAACTGCTCGCCGTTAAAATGCGCCTTGCCGATCAAGCAGCTGCGGTACCCCGCAGCCGTTAATACACGCGGAAATGTCGCGCTGTTCGCTTCCAGTATGTGCTTGTTGTCGTAAATGCCCGTGTGGCGGCAGTACTTGCCGGTAATCAGCGATGACCGGCTCGGCGCGCACAGCGGATTTTGACAGTAGGCGCTTGTAAATGCCGCTCCTTCCGCAGCAAGCCGGTCCAGATTCGGGGTGTGTACCGTTTCGTTCCCTTCGAATCCCAAGAAGTGCGGATTGTGCTGATCGGACAATATAAATAATATATTAGGTCTGCTGTTCATAAATAACCTCCTTGACTGAGGCCGGGACATCTACTCAAACTCGATAAAGTTCACTTCTTTTACCGGCTGCGAAGCATCGGACGGGATATAAAACGTTTTGATCTCGCATTTCCCGAATGAGCTGCTCCACTGCCGCCCAAGCGACGGAAACGCAATGTCCGCATCCGCTTCTTGCCCTGCCGTTTCGTAACAGCGTACGATCCAGCCTGCACCGTCCTCCGCTTGTTTAAACGCCGTAGCCGCAACAGCTTCATGAGAAATGGAAATCTCTTGCGCGCGCTGCGGCAGAACGCCTTCATGGTACGTTTCCCACACCGTCAGCAGCGGGACGTTCAGCTCGTTCGCTTTGCGCACGATGCCCGCTTTTCTCCAGCAGCCTTGATGAGGAACCAGCGTGTAGGAAAACTCCTGAATCCCTTGATCCATAAACTCAACCTGATCGTCGCGGTTGCCAAAATGATCGGCATAAATCGGGCTGCGCACAACCGTCATGCGGATATCGCCGTCCAGCACATCGTAGCCGTATTTGGCATCGTTCAACAAGGACAGACCACAGCTGCGCTCCGTTTCGCCGGGAACTAGCCCCGACACGTCGACCCACTGCTGGCCCGGCACCTCGTCGCCGTTCATCGCCCGTTCGATAAATCCGTAAGGAATTTCCGAGAACGAGCGGGCCTGTTCGGCGCGGACCGGGAATGAGAGCTTCAGCATTTTGTGGCGCTCCCGCCAGTCGAGCTGCACCTTCACCTCTACTATCGCGGACGAGTGGCACAAGCTGATGTCCTGACGCAGCAGCGAACCGTTATAGCGGCTTATGACGCGGATCGTACCGCGCAGCGGACCCTGCTCCAGCACCTTGACCTCGGCGTCGCCGAAGCGGCCGATTTCGTCGCGGAACTGCCTCATCCCGTGGCCCCACGTATCGCTGTGATGCTCGTCAACGACAATCGGTACGGCACCGCTGCCGTTCAGCAGCTCCGTGCCGGCCTGTTTGTCGAAGATGCGGCGGATGTATCCGGTATGGCTGTCGATCTCGATGCGAATCAAGCTGTTCTCGAGGCTGCCGGAATCGGTTTTCACCGGTTCCACAAGCTCCGGCGCGTGCTGCTCCTTGTCCAGATAAGCCCAGTAGACGCGATAGCCGAATGCGGGGATTTTGGCCATAATCAGCGTATCCCACTTATCGTCCACATTCGTGCGTGTCGCTCTCACCTTCTGAATCGGTACGGCTTGACCTTCGTCATCCGTTACGCCGCTCAGCAGTTTGTTGAGTCGAACCGGCGCCTCGACCTCCCACGACAACGGGTTAAAGATAACGACCGGCGTGCCGAGATCGTCCTGCTCCCACAGCTGCCAATGCTTATCTTTGCTCAGCGATTTTATCTGGGGTTTCATCGTATTTATCGACCACGATAGTTTTTGCAGCGCCGCATTCAGCGACCTTGCTCCGATGCTCAGCGATTCGCCGTAAAATTCGCGTACGTCGTCGAACGCTTCCTTTACGCTGCAGCCGCCCATAATATCGTGAAAATGGTTAAACATCACGTTCTCCCACGCCTGCAGCAGTGCCTGCTGAGGATATGGCAGATCCAGCTTGATGCGCGCCAGCGCTGCAAATTTCTCCGCCGTCAGCAAACGGTGCTCCACCCGCCGGTTCAGCGCCTTCGATTCCGAATGCGAGGAGTAGCAGCCTACCGCATGGCGCTGCATTTCGTCATGAATAACCGGAATATCGGGCTGATTCCGCTCCATTTCGGCAAAAAACTGGTTGGGCGAGCTGAGCTTAAGCTGCCCGCCGCCTTCGCGAGCTTGAAGTTCTTCGAGCAGCTTGAGATTGGCAATGGTCGGTCCGCCGCCATGGTTGCCTACGCCGTAAAAGGTCATGTAGCCGTGACCGTGCTGATTGGCAAGCTTCTGCTGTTTCGTGATTTTCCCTTCCAAGCCGCCTTCTCCCCAGTTGCCGTAGCTGTCGGACAAACGGAATGTCATCACCCTGCTGCCGTCTTCCGACTCCCACCAGAACAGATCGTTCGGCAGCGACTTCTCATGCGCCTCCGGACGCATAAACACATAGTAGTCCATGCCGCTGCGCCGCAAAATCTGCGGCAGCATTCCATGGTGGCCAAACGAATCGACGTTATATCCGACACGTGCCGTCACTCCAAATTTGCTTAAAAAGTAGCGTTGGCCGTAAAGGCTATGGCGCGCAAACGATTCTCCGGAGGGCAGGTTGCAGTCAGGCTGGATCCACCAGCCGCCGGTGACGACCCAGCGCCCTTCGGCGATCCGGCTGCGGATTTCCTCGAACATGTCGGGCGCATTTTCCTCCACCCACTTGTAATACGCCGCACAAGCGCAAGTAAAAACAAAATCGGGAAACTCGTTCAAGCGGTCGAGCGCCGACCGGAACGTAGCTTTTATTTCCGCATAACCTTCCTGCCAACGCCACAGCCATACCGGGTCGAGATGGGCGTTGCCGATCAGATGCACATTGTTGCCGTCAGCCATACTTGCTCCTCCTTATAAGGGACACAGTTCGAATATTCGACTTTTGAATGTTACGTATCATGAACTTGAACGGGCGAACAAACTTTTAAAAATCGGGTATCCAAAATCGAACATTCTAAGCGGTTGTTTCCTCCCAGCGGGCCCACATTTCTTGCGGCGTCGCGCCTCCCGTTTCACCTAACTTGCGCACGGACACCGCCGCCGCCAGATGGGCAAACGCCGCCGCTTCCGGACCGCTGCAGCCGATGCCGTATGCGGCAAGAAAAGCCGCAGTAAAAGAGTCGCCCGCGCCAACGATATCGACCGGAGGAGCGACGGGAGACGTCGGTACAGGCGTAATGCCGCCGTCTTCAAACCAATAAGCTCCCTTTTCCCCAACCGTGATGCAGCAGGGTGACCCGGCTTGCTGCGACAACCGCAGACCGGCCTTAAACAGCTCCGCATCCGAGACACCGGCCTTCATGGTGCCGTGAAACCAGCGGAGAGCTTCCACTTCATTAGGCTTCAGCACAACCGAAGCGTAATCGCCGATTCGATACCGGCTGTCGACGACAATTCGTTTGCCTTGACCGGCCCAATAGCGCAGCCGTTCGCGCACGGACGGATCGATCACACCTTGCTCCAGCTGATCGGTCACCCCAATCACGTCGACTCGCTCGGCGAGCAGATCAAACTGCGTCAGCAGCTGCTGCCGGACCTCGTCGGTCAAGGTGTCCTTGCTCGTAAAATCGATGCGAGGCGCCTCCTGCCGCACCCCCTGCAAACCGTGCATGATGACTTTGCAGTAAGCCGGGGTCATGCAGCCCGGCACGGCAAGCATCAGCGAGCCGTCGACTCCCCGCGAGCGCAGCGCTTCCTTCAGCAGGCCCCCCCGCCAATCGTCGCCGATCACAGTACAGAAGCTAACCTCCGCACAGCCCAATAATTTAAAATTTACCGCCGCATTACTGGCTGCGCCGGGAGCAAACCGCTCCCGGGCGACAGGCATATTGTAATGAGGCGTTTCTCTCGACAGCTCGCTGATCGTCATATCGGCGTCCCAATACAAGTCCAGACAGCCGTCGCCGATCACTCCGACCTTTAACGACCGAATCCGCTCCAAAATCTCTTGCATGCGCTCCCGTGTAAGCCCCTTGAAGGGCGCGCCTAAAACCGGCGGCGAATGCTCGTCTGCCATGCGCTGCTCTCCTCTCTATTCATTTTATATGCTTTCCGGCGAGCGATAGGCCAG
Organism: Paenibacillus thalictri; assembly: GCF_004307995.1. GTDB lineage: Bacteria > Bacillota > Bacilli > Paenibacillales > NBRC-103111 > Paenibacillus_AF > Paenibacillus_AF thalictri. The sequence goes on from NZ_SIRE01000018.1 coordinate 17,689, forward strand.
CTTGAACGTTTTTAGTTCAAACGGGTTGAAGTACACGTCAAAGCTGTGGTCCGTATGCTCCAGAGCGACACCGTTTTGCTCCGCCAAATTGACCTCTTCGACGTTCATCAGCTCGTAATAAGTGCGAAGCGATACTTCACCGCGTTTACCTGCATATTCGTAGCACCGTACGATCCAACTGTCGGAGTCCTCGGCTTTTTTCACTGAATCGATGATGACATGGTCGCCAAGCACGCTGATGAAGCTCAGCTCCGCAGGAAGCGCTGTCGCTCCCGGCGCGGCAGCCGCTCCGGCACCCGAAGCCAAATCAACAACGCTCACCGGTACGTTCAACCGATGTGCCTGCTCTACCGTGCCTGCGGCAAACCAGTCGCCGTCATGCGGCAGCAAGGCGTACGTGAAGCGGTGTTCGCCTTTATCGCATTCCGGATCCGGCTTATTAGACGACTTGATTAACGTCAGACGCATGACATGATCTTTGATGTCGTGGCCATATTTGCAATCGTTCATCAAGCTGACGCCAAAACCGCGCTCCGACAGATCAACCCATTTGTGAGCGCATGTCTCAAACCGGGCATAATCCCAGCTTGTGTTCCAATGCGTAGGCCGCTGCACATGCCCGAACTGAATTTCATACGTCGCCGTAGCGGAACGCACGCATACCGGAAAGGCCACCTTAAGCAACGTTTCCCGCTCCTGCCAATCGACCCAAGTCGAGAATTCGATACGCGGATCGGCCGCATAAACGATCATATCCTGCTGCAGCGCCGTTTTGCCGTAGGTCCATTCGAAACGTACAACAGCTCGGAACGGCCCGTTTTCCACAACTTGAACGGAACGCAGATCGGTCACGTGGCGCACTTTTTGCACATAGAAAATATCGATTTCCCAGTTGTCGTGATACGCCGGTTTATCTTCATGCACATCAAAGCGGTTGGCCGTCTCGCCCTTAGCGATAACTTCCCGTCCCGAACGTTTGTCGAACAAACGGCTCAACTGGCCGGCTTCATTCCATTCGATTTCATAAAACGGCGTCGACACGCCGCTAGCTCCAAACACAAACGGCTGAGGCGCAATTTCACTAACCGCAGCAGACGCCGAAGCATCGCCGATTACCGCCGATACATCCGTTTCTGCGGTGCCGGTGCCCACGGAAACCGCCTCGCCTTGCTCCATGCGCAGCGTCGTGTAGCCCATCGCCGGCACATTGTCGACACGCAGCTGCAGCACGTCGCCGTTTGCGCTGCTGGTCCGCTGAGCGGCAACAGCCTGACCTGCTCCGTCGACCCACCGCTTGCCTTCGTATTCCGGCTTCCACGGCAAGCTCACCAGTTCGCTGCGCGACCATGGCAGCGAGTTAAACACCAGTTGTTCCGCTCCATCCGCCGCTACCTGCTGTACCAGTCCGCTTAGGCCTTCGCCAAGCGCCGCAAGCGCAAGCTGCTCCGCTTCGCCGTATTCGACATGGCAGTCCTCGTATACTTCGGTAATCGACGATCCCGGCAAAATATCGTGAAACTGATTGCGCAGCACGATTTTCCAGCTGTCGTACAGCTTTCCGGACGGATAAGCGGCATAGCCGGCAAGCGGCGTCGATACGATTGAAGCCAACTCGGCTTCACGCAGCAGCAGCTCCATGCGGCGGTTCATTTTTTTCACATACGCTTGCGATGTGTAAGTCCCCCGGTGCAGCTCCAAGTACAGCTCGCCGTCCCAATGATGCACGTAACGGTCCGATTTCTCCACCGTTTGCTCCAGCTTGGCGAAATATTCGTCGGCGCGTCCCGTTGTCGCTTTCGGCAGACCCGGCATGTTTTCCAGCCTTCTGCGCATTTCCAGCATCGTGCGGGTCGGACCGCCTCCGCCGTCGCCCCAGCCGTAGGACAGCAGCAGCTCGCTGTCGTTGACTTCCTTGTCGCGGTAGTTGTTCCAGATGCCGGTCAGCGTAGCCGGCAGCACCTGGCCGTTGTACGTATAGAAACGGGTGAACGTCGACTCCGGAATATCCGGGTCCGGCGTCGTAATATAATGCGTCAGCACTTCTGTGCCGTCGATGCCTCTCCAGTAGAACGTATCGTGCGGGAACCGGTTGAACACGTTCCAGCTGATTTTGGTTGTCATGAAGTGGCGGATGCCGCTTTTTTGCAATATTTGCGGCAGCGCCCAGCTGTAGCCAAACACGTCGGGCAGCCATAAATATTCGCATTTCACGCCAAAGGTACGCTCGAAGTATCGCATCCCGTACAGCAGCTGGCGTACCAGCGATTCCCCGGACGGAATGTTGCAGTCGGATTCGAGCCACATGGCGCCGCCGGCTTCCCAGCGGCCTTCGCGGACGCGTTCTTTGATTTTGGCAAAAATTTCCGGATAATCGTGTTCGATATATTCATACAGCTGCGGCTGCGTTTGCAAAAAGACGTATTCCGGAAACTGCTCCATCAAACGCAGCACCGTGGAGAACGAGCGGGCCGCTTTTTCCCGCGTATGCTTAAGCCGCCACAGCCAAGCGACGTCGATATGGGTATGCCCGATGCAGCGCACCGTGAGCGGCTGGAACTTCGGCAGCTTCTCCAGTTCTTCCTTCAGCAGCTTGTTGGCTACGCTTATGCTTTCGTAGAAAGCTTCGTCTCCCGGCACACGCCAGTCAATCGGCAGGAACGCGCGGTCAAGCGCTTTCACGAGTGCCTGATGCTCCCAGCGGTTTTCCTCCAGCACTTTGATCGAATGCCATACGGCAAAGGCGGTGTGGTACAAGTCGTCCGTCTCCGTCTCCAGCAAAGCCAACGCCGACATCTGCACCTGGTGCTCTTGAATCGTCTTCACCCCGGTTGCTCCGTGCAGACCGCTCCATACTTTAAAGAGCAAATCGACCCTTTGCCCGACAAACGATTCCGGGAACCACACTTCCGTATGATTGCTGCCGACGCCTTGATACGGCTCGCCATTCACGTACAACAGCGACTCAAAACCCCAGTTGTGGCCGGAGCCGGTTTTGCCGAAATCAAACAGGCCAACGACCTGTTTGCCCAACCATTCCTGCGGAACAACCGCTTCGGCTTGAAGCCAGGCGGTCAAATCCCAGCCCTGCCATCTGTCGCCAAGACGCATCTCGCCCCACTGCGTGTCCTCCGGAGGCATGCCGCCGATCTCAGCCTGCTCGTCAACCCAGAACCGGTAAGCCGGAATCTCACGCTGATCGATATAACGGTACTGCTTGATCTGCTCAATTCGCTGCCACAACTTATCCATTGTCAAAAACATCGTTAGTTGGCCTCCCCAAGGATCTTTATCTTCTATACCTCATCAAGAGTCTGTCCGAGAGAATCGATTGATGAATTTTTATTCAGCATGATACAGAGGGAAGGGAATTGCCGCGGAAAGTTTACGTCCGCTTTGAAAACCGTATTTTTACCACAAAGTAATTTCATAAAAAACACGGTTTTCATTGGCGGTGGAGCGGCAATCTCTTTCCGTAGTAAATATTGTTCTGAATAAAAATTCATCATTTTGCTTCACCGGACATACTCCTACAACCCCAGCCACTTCAGCCACATATTCAGATCGGAGAAATCTCCGGCGATTTGGTCCGCACCGGCCGCCTGCAGCCGGTTGACTTTCACCGGATTGAGGCCCTCTCTGGCGTTCTCATCGCTGGCAAGCCCCAGCGCAAGCGCCCCGTTTTCCTTCGCCAGGCGGATCTCCACCTTGCCGTCGCCGATCACCGCAAGACCTTCACCGCCAAAATCGGGCTGTGCGAGCAGATCGGCAATAACCTTTTCCTTCGAGCAGTCGGCTCGTCCCGGAGGCGCTCCGGCGATGCTTGCAAAATAGTTGCGGACTCCCAGCACTTCCGCTTCATTTACGACATCCGGGTGATCGGTGCCGCTAGCGATATACATCGGAATGCCGCGGGAATGCAGCGCTTCCAGCAGCTCAACGGAACCGCGGATCAAAAATCCCGAAGGCGCAAGTTTTCCTTCACGCAAGTCGGCGATCCGCTCGTTTACCTTAAGCAGCAGCCGATTGTTGTATTCCGCCTTGTACTCCCAATCGCTAAGCACATGCGGATTCCAGCCCTGCTCCCGCACACGCTGCTCCAACCAGCGCATTTGGAAAATCGTCTGAATGCCCGTCGATTGATCGATATAGGCATCGATCTCGCGCTCCAGCTCCGCTTCTTCCTCAACGCTTAACTGCCGGCTGCCGGCAATCATTTCTTTAAACAGCGGAGCCATCGTTTCTTCCCAGCCCGACCTTAACGTAGATAACGTGCCGTCAAAATCAAACAGCACCGCTTGAACTTGACCTTTTTGCTGGCGGTCCATCTTGTGCCTCCTTATGAATGTATTAAAGTTCGAAATATTTTCCTTATACTGGAACTATCTACGGTTCGCAGCAATTCAAAACTCCCGCGTGCACCATGCCGCTTTCGGCTCTTGCGCCCAGCCGCGGTCTTACTTCTTATCACCGGCCACCGCCTGCCATATAGCGGGAATCGTGTCCTGATGCAGTCCTTCGAAATGAAAACCTTTGCCGCCAAGGCTTGTCGGACGGTGTACGATATTTTTACGCGGCCGGTAATAATAGTCCCAATCCTCATAGCCGACCTTTTGCGAATAATCGCCAAGTTTGACGATATCGAAATTAGCGGTTGTAATATGGTGGACCGGGTACTGCAAATTGCGAGAGATGGATAACGCTTTCAAGAACACCTCAGGACCCGTAACCGTGGAACCGAAGTTCATGAACACCCCGCCCTCCAAATGGGCGACCGAATAGCAATATGTTTGGAAGTCATATCCGCTGGCTTCCGCCTGCAAGGCGATATCGGATTCCGGATGGATCTGGATATCGTCGGTCCCCAGCGTAATGTGGCATGTATACGGAATGCTGGATTCCATGCAGACGCCAAGCAGACTTTCCTGCAAATAAGGAAATGATTGCTGATGGGTGCGGATATAATGCATCAGGCGTTCCCCATACCCTGTCTCCCCGGAACTGCCTGCTGCCAATGCTTCATGGATCATCTGCGCGGGTTCCGCCCACATCGCCAGTTTGCCTTCGCCCAAATACCCGGCTTCCAGCTCTTCGGCCCGCCCGAAAGCAGCCAGCTCAACATCGTGCAGGCAACCTGCCCCGGTGATGGCAATATGGCTGATATACCCCCTGCGCACCAAATCGATCAAATAGCGGTTCACTCCGCTGCCGATCACATCGCTGCCCAAGGACACAAGCACACGTGCGCCTTGCGTTTTGGCGGCTTCCAGCCGTTCAACAAAATCGCCGAACAGCTCGGGATGCCAGCTTGCGCCGCGAGGCCGCTCGAGAGCCGCTCCCGTTTCCGCGTCCGCCGCCCGGCCTTCTGCCCCGGGCGAATGACTTTGCCGCTGCACAGCACAGCCGTCGGCATTGTCCGCATTGCTGGCCGCCGCCTCCGTCGGTACCGACTTAACGCCTTCCGCCCCCGCCGCTCCGCCATACTGCAACATCGTCCCCGACCGGGCCGGACCGCTCAACATCTCAGCGTGCAGGCGGCTGTTGCGTGTACCGACCGGATATTGCTTGGTGCCGGCTTGAGTGGCCCTTACATTGTTTTGCGCACTCTCCGGTACAGGCGGAAACTCCGCTCCCAGCTCCGCTTTTCTCGCCAGCAGCTTGTGAAACAACGCCGGAATCGTCATCTGGTGCAGGCCGCGGAACATCAGCCCTTGCCCGCCGATTTCGCTCAGCCTGTCGATAAATACCCGGCGCGGCCGGTAATGGTATTCCGGCTTGGTATTCTCTGGACGAATGTCCGCAGATGCCGGAACGATGTCAAAATTGGCGGCCGTAATTCCTTCCATTTCCAGACCGCGGTTGCGTGCCAGCGCCAATCCCTTAAGGAAAATCTCCGGCCCCGATATCGCCGAACCAAAGTTCAAAAACACGCCCCCGTCGTTCATTCCTGCGATCGAATGGCACATCTGCCGGAAATCCCGGCCCGAAGCCGCACCCAAATCTTTAAACACCACAGCCGGGTGCTGATGAATAATATCCGTGCCAATCGAGATATGGCAGGTGTAAGGAACGCCATAACGCTGGCACTGTACGAAAACGCAATCGTCGTAATAAGGAAAACGTTCCGGATGGGCCGATAAGTAACGGTACAGGCTGGGCCCGTAACCGAGCCCAAGCTTTGCGCCTTCACTAATCGCCTCATTCATGAACCTCCCCGTTTCCTCCCACATGCCAAAGGAACCGTCCTCAATCGCCGTGGCGACGTCCTCCGACGTTTCGCCCAGAAACGCCAGCTCGAAGTCGTGAATGCTGGTCGCCCCGTTGCCGGAAACATGAGTGACAAAACCGTTGCGCACCATTTCAATGACATACCGCGACAGGCCGTTTTTAATCACATGGGCCCCCATCGACCAGATCACGGGTTTGCCTGCCTTCCGCAATTCAATGATCCGGTCGACCAGTTGCAGAAACTGCGGCGTTTCTGCGGCAGACCAGCCCTTGCCGTCTTCTTCGTAAGGTCTTGACATATTTTGAATCGTCACCAGATTGGTGCGGCTGTACACGGAAAATGTTTTGATGCCCGCAAACGACAGCCTGTTCCCCGATGTCATTGCTTCTCCACCTTCCTTTCGCTTAAGGACAGCAGTCTTACCGGTTCGGACAATAAATAATCAAACAATAAAGCGGCTGCCCCCACGGCGCTTTGCGATGCTTTAAACGTAGCTGCTTCAATGTTCAGCCGGTCTTTGGCAAATGCGTATATTCTCGATCTCAAACGCTGCTTCACATGATCCATGTAATCCGCAAGCATCGGGTACAAGCTCCCGCCCAGCACAATCAATTCAGGATCGTACAAATTCTGAATGTTGATCATTGCCGCTTCGAGATAAACAAGCGTATCATGGATGCATTTGATCGCTTCCTGGTCGCCGCTTAAAGCGGCGCTGCGCAGTTCAGCCAAGGTACTGCCATGCGGCCAGCGGCTTAAAATGCCGGGAATCGAACCGACCGTTTCCCAACAACCTCTATTCCCGCAATCGCACAACTTGCCGTCCAGCACAATCGTCATATGGCCGACTTGACCGCATAACCCGTTTGTCCCGCGGACGATTTTCCCATCGGTGACAACTCCGCCGCCGATCCCCGCGCCCATGGTGACAAACACGAGGTGTTTGACATTTTTGCCGAGTCCGTAGCGTCTTTCGGCTAAAGCCGATGTCCGGGCATCGTCCTCAATCAGCGTCACAAGCCCGAATTCCTCCTCCAGCTTCATCTGTAAAGGAAACCCGCTCCATCCCGGAAAATTAGGCGGGGATACAATCGTCCCTTTCGCATGGTCAATCGGTCCAGGTACCCCTACACCTAACCCGAGAACCCTGCATCCTGCAGCATCAATGCTTTTTTTCGCGTCCGCAACCAATTCCCGAATCACCTTCAAATAGGCGTCCGGACCTTGGATACCGGTCATATCCCGCTCTGCCGACTGCATGATCGTACCGTTCAAGTCCATAACAACCAGTTCGATGCTGGAACGGCTAATATCGAGACCGATAACCCGGAACGTATGAGGATCGAAGCCAAGCAGCACTCTTTTCCTGCCCACGGTCCCTGAAACGGCTTCCGTTTCCCGCAAAATATTCAATTCGATCAATTCATGCGTCAAATTCGTTATGGTCCCCGAGGTCAGGCTTGTGTGTTCGACAAGCTCCACCCGCGAAATTTGATTGTGCTGCCAAATGCGCTCGAGGATCACCGACATGTTGCTCTGCTTAACCTGCTGCAAATAAATCATTTTGTTCTCGACGATGACGGTTCCTCCTCTATTTTCTTAATCATTTAATTAATTAGAATTATACACGCAGAACAGGGATCTTGTAAATTCATCAGCCGTAAATATTTTTGAACTTCCCGCGCAACATAAAAAACCGTCCTCCCGGTTTGAAGTGCCCCCAAAAAGTTAGATAATGTCTAACCATTGGGGTGCAGTTCAGTTTTGGGGAAGGACGGTTCTTTCGTACGTGTATGATTTATCGAAGCGTATTAGTCAAAATAAACGGCTTTGCCGGTTTTGGCCGACTCGTAGATCGCTTCAAGAATTTCCGAAACAACGCAAGCTTGCTCCGGCGTGACGATCGGATCTTTGTCCTGCTCGATCGCTTCGATCCACAGTCTCATTTCCGTTTCCTGCGGGTTTTCTTTTTTGCCGTCGTAGAAATCGACGCCCTTGGCATCAAGCTGGATGTTGTTCATATACAACCGGCTGTGTTTTTCGCCGTTGATACGCAGACCCTCCTGCATATCGGCTCCGCCTTCCGTACCGCAAAGCGTACATTTGGCTTCGCCTGTCTGCAGCGTGTTAAGCGCCCAGCTGGATTCCAACACGATGGTCGCGCCGTTCTGCATCGTAATCATGCCAAAAGCCGAATCCTCGACGGTAAATTTGCTCGGATCCCACGGACCCCAAGCATTTGCCGCATTTTCGCGGCCGGACAACTTGTGGTGGGTTGTGCCCAGCACCGCTTTTGGCTTATAGTTGTCCATCATCCAAAGCGTAAGGTCAAGCGCATGGGTGCCGATGTCGATAAGCGGGCCTCCGCCTTGCTTCTCTTCGTCAAGGAACACACCCCAGGTAGGTACTGCGCGGCGGCGGATGGCATGGGCCTTAGCGAAATAAATTTCGCCCAAGTCGCCTTCTTCGCACACTTTTTTCAGATACAAGCTGTCCGTACGGAAACGGTTATTGTAGCCGATCGTCAGTTTTTTGCCCGAGCGTTTCGCCGCTTCGACCATACGTCTGGCATCGGCCGCAGTTTTAGCCATCGGTTTTTCGCACATGACATGTTTGCCGGAATCCAGCGCCGCAATCGTAATGTCCGCATGAGAGTCGTTTGGCGTACATACATGGATGATATCGATGGAAGCGTCTTCAAGAAGCTCACGGAAGTTGGATGTTACACGAGCGCCTTCCACCCCGTATTTACCTGCCGCATCATGTGCTTTCTCTACAATAACGTCGCAGAAAGCGACCATTTCTACGTTTGCAAGTTTGGCAAGGCTTGGCATATGTTTGCCGTTGGCAATACCGCCGCAGCCGACAATCCCGATTTTGAATTTTTGTGACATAACTGTATATCCTCCTCGATTGATTGGATTTCAGTGCTTTGACTAATTTCTAGTATAGATACACGGCCGCAAAAAAGATATTCGTTATATGGCGCTACTTGTATTCAATTTTGGCATTATGTGAGAGGGGCCCCCTCAATTCTCCTGAAGCGAATACTCCCCATGCCCGCTTTGCTGAAGTAAAGCCCTCAAGGGGCAGGCCCCTCCTCTGATCCCCTATTTCATGAAAAACCTGCGACTACCTATCATCCTTCAATAAAAAGAACGCTTTGCATAAACCGCTTCAAAATTGTCGCTGCTTGTGCCCGGGTAGCCAATTCGGCCGGTGCAAACCGAGCCGGTTCGAGTCCATTCATAATGCCGGATGCGACCATCTCTTCCACGGCGTCAAGTGCCCACGACGATATCGTCCGCGTATCCGCAAACGTCTGCAGATGAGCGTTGTCCGCTCCGCTTGGCATCCCTTGCAGGGAGTGGACAAGCGTCCGCGCTCTTCCGATCATGACAGCCATCTGTTCTCGGTAATCGGCTCATTCGGCGCAAATTCGGTTTCGCTTATTCCGTTAACCAGTCCCGCCTTCGACGCCGCTTCTAGCGCTAATTCATACCATGCATCCGCCGCAATGTAGTTAATGCTTTCTTTACTCTACAAAAAAGACTCTGCTATTGTAGCAGAGCCCATCTGAAAGAATTATGAAAGACTTGCTATTGAACCAACATGCCCGCTATGGCATCCCCTGGATGCCGCGTCTTTTGTTTTGGAGAGGCTGTAGCGCAGCAGCTTGTCATCCCCTCCTCTTCCTCCTTTTATTAAGCCCAGTTTATTTTCATTTTAAGGAAAATTTAGAATCTCGATCACAGAATAAGTAGGTTTTTTATGTCCCCATGTCGAATAATGTCTAAATTAATCACTTCACGTATCCTCTTTCGATGGGACTTGATTATTATGAGAAACAAGAAAAAAGGATTCACGCTCACTTTTTTGTCGAGTCTTCTCGTCACCTTATCGGTCATATTAACTCTTGGCATCAGCATTTTCGTCGGAACCCATGGAATTAAAGACGCCTTAATCGCTAATACATTAACGATGAATCGGATCAATGCGGAAAAACTCGCTGTAACAACCAACGATTTATTTAATTCGATGAAGAACAGTTTGGCTGTAACCGCTGATTTGCTTGAACGCGACTGGGGGCGGGGTGATATACAGAAGCAGCTTGACTTGTTTCGCAGCGTCAATCAAAATTTCAATTCGATCTATTTCGTCGATCCGCAAGGCATCATGCGGCAATCGTCTCCAAGAAACGAACTTCAAGGAACCAAGCTGACGAGCAGCGGCTCCGCGGAAGCCATCATGGAAAAAAAACCGCTCGTATCCGATCCTTATATCGGGGGGACCTCCAAGCCGCTTGTCCAAGTAAGCCAACCACTTTTCAACCGCGAAGGCGTTTATTTGGGATACATCGGGGGCTCGATCATGCTTCAGGAGAAAAATATTTTTCAAACCATACTGGGCAGCTATCCGGATATTCAGACAGGTTCGTATATTTTTGTCGTCAACTCAAAGGGACAGCTCATTTATCATCCCAACGCTTCACGAATCGGAGACGATGTGACCTCCAATCCAAGCGTAGACGAAGTGCTGCATGAGAAAAGCGGACAACAGCGCGTCGTTAACACAAGAGGCGTCGATATGCTGGCCGGTTACGCCCCTGTACCGGTCACACGGTGGGGCGTTATTGTTCAGACGCCAACGCAAAGCGTTGTTTCGCTGACCTCGCAGCTGGTCAGCAGCGTGCTGAAATATACGCTTCCGGGTATTGCCCTGCTGCTCATTATCGCGTGGCTCATCGCCGTGAAAATCTCGAAGCCATTGTATCTGCTTGCTGAATACGCCAGAACGATAAGCAATCAAGAGCACAACCTGAAGCTGCCGATGCCTCGTTCTCATAACTGGAATTATGAAACGAACCAGTTGCGAAGCGCAATCGGGCTTGCGGTAAGCCGAATGCAGTCTCAAATGAACCATTTATCGCTGCAGGCGCAAACCGACGCGCTAACCGGGCTGCATAACCGAAGATCGCTGGATGCCCGCATGGAAAAGTGGGCGCATGACGAGATGCCGCTCTGCATGCTCGTGTTAGACATCGACAGGTTCAAATCGGTTAACGATATGTACGGCCACGACCGCGGCGACGACGTGTTGAAATATTTAGCGCAAACAATGGAGCACCATGTACGGGAATCCGGCGTTTGCTTCCGTTATGGCGGAGAAGAATTTGTTATTGTGCTGCCGAACGTCTCAAAGCAAACCGCCTATGACTTGGCGGAACAACTCCGGGCCGCTGTTGAAGTAACCGTCAGCCCGATAAATAAACCGATTACCGTCTCCATAGGACTCTCCGCCTCCGACGAATGCGGTTACGCCGGATTGTTCGCTGCGGCGGATCGTGCGTTGTACCGGGCCAAGCAGTCGGGCCGAAACCGCACGGTCACAGCCTAAGCGTGAAGGTTCGTTTGATGGACGGCAATCGATTAAACCTGATGATGACATTCAAGGCGACATATGTCTGTTCGTTCATCGACCTATATAAATGGATCTATCCCAAAAGGGGATCGATGAACGAAGCAATCCCAAATATATGCAAAGACGCCTCCAAAACCACTATATACGTGGGGATGGAAGCGTCTTTTGCATGAACATACAGGTCTATGTGGGGATTCAAAAATCAAAAAAATGACTTTTGGTACAACCCTATGCTTAAAATCAGAGCCGATCAAGTGGGTTCCTGCAGAAACAAAGGAAAGCGGACCGCAAAAAAGGAGCCCCTCGGCTCCCTGCAACGAACTATTGTAAACTCAAACGCTCAACTTTTTCTCGCCGTTGTCGCCACCAGCTTATACCCGACGCCGCGGATCGATTCGATCTGCACGGACTGCTGGTTCATCTCCAGTTTCTTGCGCAGTGAGCTGACATGTACGTCAACCGTGCGTTGTCCCCCGATATAATCGAACCCCCACACAATGTTCATCAGATCGTCGCGTGTAACAACGATGCCCGGACGCTGCACCAAATACAGCAGCACCTCGAATTCCTTCGGACGCAGCGGAATCGATTCCCCGTTTAAGCTGACCTCGTATTTCTCGGGATAAATCAGCAGATCACCGGCGGAAATCACCTTGTCGCCTGTGTCCCCCTTGCCTGAGAAAGCCTCCTCCGGCAACGTGCGGCGAAGCACGGCGGAAACACGTGCAAGCAGCTCGGCAACGCCAAACGGCTTGGTGATGTAGTCGTCCGCGCCATGCTTAAGCCCTTGTACGACTTCTTCCTCCGCATTGCGGGCGGTCAGAATGATGACGGGAGTGTGGTTTCCTTTTTGCCGAAGCTTGGAGAGCACTTCAAACCCGTTCATACCCGGAAGCATAATATCGAGAATGATCAAATCGTACGGATGCTGCAGCGCTTCCTGCAGACCTTCCCCGCCGTGGTCAATCATCTTGGTTTCGTAGCCTTCTTGGGCCAAATTATATGAAAGCAGCCTGGCTAACGTCGGCTCATCTTCAATGACTAGAATGCTTTGCTGCACAGCTTTCCCCCCTGACAAGCCCATCATACCACGGATTTGTAAACAGATCGTAAAGATATTGTAAATTTACGATTAATGTTTCCCATTTCGTGAAAATTTAATGAATTACCGGCATCTCAATAATAAAGCGGGTACCGAAACCAACCTCGCTTTCGACGCGAATGGAGCCTTTGTGCAGCTCTACCAGATGCTTCACAATCGATAATCCGAGCCCGGTACCGCCGGAGCTGCGCGATCTGGCTTTGTCGACTCTGTAGAACCGTTCGAAGATACGCGGCAAGTCCTTTTTCGGGATACCGATACCGGTGTCTGAAATAATAAACCGCACCGTCTCGTATTCCCCATCCTCTGCGGTCACCGCGCCTTCCACACGTACGCGCACCCGCCCGCCTTCCGGCGTGTAGTTGATTCCATTAGAAAGCAAATTGATCAAAATTTGCCGCAGCCGATCTTCGTCCGCTTCCATATACATATCGTCGTCGACATGCATCTCCAGATCGATCTGTTTCCTTCTGGCTTCCGTCTTCATCACCTTCAGGCAGTTGCCGACAAATGAATTCAGATGCACCGGAGAAAAATTCATCGGAATGCGCTTGGACTCGATTTTCGACAGCTCCAAGATGTCCCCGATCAGCCGGTTCAGTCTTTCACTTTCATCGAAAATGATTTGCAGGAACGACTTGGCCGTATCCTTATCGTTTAAAGCGCCGGCCAGCAGCGTTTCGGCGAACCCTTTCACCGCGGCGATCGGTGTTTTCAACTCATGGGACACATTCGCCACGAACTCGCTGCGCATCCGTTCCAGCCGCCTGACCGCCGTGATATCGTGAAGCACGATGAGCACACCGGACCATTCGTCTTCCGTCTGCAGAACGGGATTCAGGTTAATTTCCAGAATGCGTTCCGTCGGATAATAAAACACCATCTCATCGCGTATATGCTCATGCTCATCAATGCATGTCCGGATCAATTGGGTAAATTCAAAATGCAGCTTCGCCTCGTCAAACCGCTTGCCGTGCAGCTCCTGCCCGGAAAATCCGACAATGTCCTCCGCCGCGCGGTTGAGCAGCACGATTTTTTCCTCGCGGTCAATCATCATGACGCCGCTGATCATATTTTCCAGCACGCTTTTCAGGCGGCTTTCGTTTTCTTGAATACGGTTCATCTGCAGCTGCAGGCTGTCCGCCATCCGGTTGATCGCTTGGCCAAGCTGGCCGATTTCGTCTTTTTTGCGGATGGTCACACGGGCTTTGTAGTTGAGATTTGTAATTTGCTGAGCGACCTGGGTGATCCGTTCGATCGGACGGGTAATGCCGAAAGCAACTCTATAGCTAATAAGCCCGGCCAAAATAAACACAATCAGCAAACCAACGATCAGTCCGAACCAGACTTGGCGGATCGATTGTTCTACATCCTCAAGGCTCATCGCCAAACGAAGATACCCCACAACCGCCCCGTTTTCTTTAACCGGTACAGCGGCATACAGCATGTTCCGGCCGATCGTATCGCTGTAGCGGATCGAATACCCTTCGCCGCCGGCGCCGGCATCGACGATTTCCTCGCGTGCGGAATGATTGTCCATCGTCGCGGGATCATGGTCCGAATCGGCCAACACCTTGCCGTCCTTGCGGATGTAAGTAATCCGGGAATCTGCGGAGCGCTTCAGCAGCGCAGCCTGATCGTTGAAACGGCGGACCTGTTCAGCCTCGCTGCCCGGCATGTTCCAATTCATCGTTGCCATAATGATCCGCAGTTCCCGGATCATGCTGCTTTTCAAAGCTTCGATATGGGAATCTTGAATCATTTTGGCCATAAAAATGCCTGCGGCTAATACGGAGACGCCGATCAATACAATAAATATAAGCGTCAACCGCGCGCGAAATTTGATCATGGTACGCCCCCTTCAGCGTTTTATCGTAACCGGACAACCGCTTGCATGCCAAGTTAAGTTTTTGTAAATTCCCAAAAAAGAATCCCTTCATCCGAAGATGCAAGGGATAACTGCCGTATGATTGCTATTTATTTAAACACAGGTTCCTTGAATGTTGCCAGTTTGCCCAGCGAATCTTTCTCGACGTCCGCATGCAAGCTGTTGCCATGTGAATCCATCGTTACGATCGCCGCAAAACCTTCCGTTTGCAAATGCCACATCGCTTCGGGGATGCCAAATTCCATCAAGTCCACGCTTTCGACTTTCTTGAAGCACTCGGCATAATATTGAGCCGCACCGCCGATTGCGTTCAGGTATACGGCGCCATGTTCTTGAAGCGCTGCGAGCGTTTTGGCGCCCATGCCGCCTTTGCCGATGACGGCGCGAATGCCGAACTTTTTGATAATATCGCCTTGGTAAGGCTCCTCGCGGATACTTGTCGTCGGCCCTGCCGCCTTCACATGCCATTCGCCCGAAGCATCCTTCGCCATAACCGGTCCGCAGTGGTAAATGACGCCGCCGTTCAAATCGACCGGCGAATCGTGGTCCATCAAATATTTATGCAGCGCATCACGTCCGGTGTGCATCATGCCGTTGATAATGACGATATCGCCGACCTTCAGGCTGCGGATTTGCTCTTCCGAAATCGGTGCGGTAAGCACCACCTCACGGCGTTCGCTGTCCTCTGCGGCCGGAGCGTCTTGTTTCATCGGCAAGTCGCTGCCGCGCTCATACACCCAATTGGTAATTTCGCCGCTTCCCGCATCGATCAGTACGCCTTGACGACGGAACGCCCAGCAGTTGTACGCCACGGAGACGAAGAAACTGGCCGGCAAACGGTTCATCACGCCGACTTTACAGCCAAGCAGGGTAACTTGTCCGCCAAAACCCATCGTGCCGATGCCAAGCTTATTGGCGTTTTCCATCACGTAATCTTCGAGTTTGGCCAAATCTTCATTCGGGTTCACATCTTCGACTTTACGGAACAACTGATGTTTGGCCAGCTCATAGCCGGTTGTACGGTCTCCTCCAATGCCTACGCCGATAAAGCCGGCGCTGCATCCTTGACCTTGCGCTTGGTATACCGCGTGCATAATGCACTTGCGGATGCCGTCCAGATCGCGGCCGGCCTTGCCTACGCCCTCAAGTTCTGCAGGCAGGCTGTACTGGATGTTTTTATTTTCGCAGCCGCCGCCTTTTAAGATCAACTTCACTTCGATATCGTCGCGTTCCCATTGTTCAAAATGGATAACCGGGGTGCCTGGACCCAGATTGTCGCCGGTGTTCGCACCGGTCAGCGAATCGACCGAATTCGTGCGCAGCTTGGCGTCCTTGGTGGATTGAGCTACTGCTTCGAGGATATGCTTGCGCATGACAATCTGATTGGCGCCGATCGGCGTATGAACGATAAACGTCGGCATGCCCGTATCTTGACAGATCGGCGACACGTTGCATTCGGCCATTTCGATATTATTGGCGATAGTCGATAAGGACAAAGCCGAACGCGTGCCTTGATCCTCTTGTTCGCGCGCCTTTTGAATTGCCCTGCGCACATCTGCAGGCAAATTGGTGGAAGTCTCGACAATTAGCTGATACACGCTTTGCTGAAAATGCTGCATAAATATAATTTCCCCTTTCGACATCTGAAACAAACCTCAATATTCCTATCATATCATATTCAATAATTGTTCTAAAGAACATCTTGCTGCCGACCCGCCGCCGTCAAAAATCCCCGTAACCGATTCGACAAAAAGCAGGATTTTTTCGCTGCGACGCGAATATAGTACATCATCGTAATGGGTATTTACGACTACCGGTGTGGGGGAGCTTGAGCAGCATGATAAAGATCATTTGGAAAGCGGTTTTACTTTGCATTATTGGGGTTGGCGTCCTCGTTCCCACGCTGAGCGCGGCAAAAACAAACGTGATGTACAAAGATCAGGTGGCCGTCATCATGTACCACCATATCGACGATTACGCCCAAAGCTCGGGTACGATTACAACAAAGCTGTTTAATGACCAACTGGTCTACTTAAGAAACAAAGGTTACCAGTTTATTACGCTGAATCAGTTCAAAGAATTTATGGCCGGCTCCAGTGTGCCTCACAATGCGGTGCTCGTGACGTTCGACGACGGATACGAGAGCTTCTATATCAATGCTTACCCGATTCTAAAAGCCATGCGAATTCCCGCGGTCAATTTCGTCATCACGGGTGACTTGGAGAATCCGCTGGCCAGCTACATTCCTTCGCTGTCCAAAGATGAAATCGTCGAAATGACAAACGATACGAACTTTATCGATACCCAATGCCATACCAATGCGTTTCATAATAAATTTCCCGACGGCAGCGCCATGCTGGTCGGAAGGATGCTTGTGAACGGCAGTCCGGAGACGCCCGATCAATATAAACAACGTGTCGTCAAAGATACGCAGGCTTGCGTAAGCAAGCTCAGCGAACTGTATGACGAGCCGATCGATTCGTATGCTTATCCTTACGGGATCTACGACAAAACAGCGCTGACTTATATCATGCAAGGCGGCATGAAATATGCCTTTACGATCCTGCCCGAGATGGCGACCCGCCGGCTTGACCCGATGCAAATTCCGCGCATCAATGCCGGTAATAGCGCAATTACGCCGGAAGGGCTGCACAACTCGATCATGCGCAGGGTCGTTGCCACCGATCACCCTTATCAGGAAGTCGAGCTTGGCGTTGTCATGCCGCAGTTGGGTGGTAAGGCATCCATGGATAAGGAAGGCAATATCTCCATTCAATATCAGAATAAGGTATGGACGGGCAAAGCCAACTCGCAAAAGCTGGTCTCGGCCGGCAATACGCTCACGCTGATCAAACCGCTGACGATCAAAAATAACAAGTTCATGATCGGCTTCGACGATCTGCAGAATACGCTTGGCGTCCCGCTTGTGTATAACCCGAACGTGCAAAGCTTTTCCGTTCAACAAACGCCGGTGGTCAAATAACGATGGAAAGCCGTTCGGTCAAATACCGGACGGTACAATATGAAACGGACTAGCGTAAAGTCGAACGCTAGTCCGTTTCTGTTTGTTCATTTTTTGCCTTTTTCAGCTGCTTTCTCTTGACATGGGCCAATCCCCATTGATGTAAGGTTTCCAACACCGGAGACAGGCTCATTCCGTATTCCGTGATGGAGTACTCCACTTTCGGCGGGATCTGCGGATAAATGACTCGTTTAACGAGCTCTTCCTCCTCCAATTCGCGCAAATGGAGCGTAAGCATCCTTTGAGTGATATCGGGCAGCAATCTTCTTAGCTCATTAAACCGCAAAGGTTTACCTTGAAGCAAATGATAAAGGATAATCGGCTTCCATTTGCCGACGATCGAATCCAGCGCCGCAACGAATTGACATTGGACAGGGTTCTTTGGCATACGTTGGCCTCCGTTTACAGTACCTTTTTTAATACTATACCACAATATTGTTCCTACTTACCATAAGTAAGTCCATGTTATATGATAATCCTAGAAAGTGTATTTATTTTAATTACAGAAGGGAAGTTTTCATTCATGGCAACTGTGCTATACATCACCGCACATCCCCTTGATCCTCATGAGTCCTTTAGCCTCGCGGTAGGCAAACAATTTATTGAATCGTACTGTGAGGCGAATCCAACCGATGAAGTTATTCATTTGGATATGTACAAAGAGAATATTCCACAATTTGATGCCGATGTTTTACGCGGTTGGGGAAAGCTTCGATCGGGTTTGTCTTTCGATCAACTGTCTGATGCCGAGAAGTCAAAAGTAGCTCGTCTTGAGGCGATTGTTGATCAATATGTGGCTGCCGATAAGTACGTGTATGTTTCCCCCATGTGGAATTTCTCGATCCCGCCGATTTTGAAAGCATACACGGATGTGACTTCAATTCCGGGTAAAACGTTCAAATATACCAAAAATGGTCCTATAGGTCTGTTGTCCGGCAAGAAAGCTTTGCACATTCAAGCTAGCGGTTCCGTTTATTCGGAAGGTCCGCTTGCCCTGCTTGAAATGGGCTACAGCTATTTGAATAAGATTTTACAGTTCTATGGGATTCAATCTATTGAGGCCATTTTTGTTGAAGGAACGGCATCATTAGAACGAGCTTCAGTTATTAAAGAAAAAGCAATTGCCCATGCTGCAGAAGTTGCCAAGCGGTTCTAATAGGGAAACATAACCCCGTTTTCAGCTGCGACGGAAAATTCGCAGCGCTATGACGGAGAATGTTTTCCGCGGTGCGTGAAGCAGCTACACGCATCGAGCACCGAGGTGCATTGAGCTGCTCCGTGCGTTACGAACTGGCCGTGTTCACACAAAGGCAGCCGTTGCTTTTTTGGCGGTCTGCGGGTAGAATAGATCGAAGCCGTTTCCACGAAGATACACCGGAAGCTAGCGGCAGTTTTGCTTGCAATATCAGAATAGTGGCGTTAAAGGAAGATGCACATGGACAGTCATTTTTTTGCTTATATGTATAGATTGCGTTTTATCGAACGCTGGAGCTTGATGCGCAATGTCATGCGTGAGAACGTCGCGGAGCATTCGTTCCACGTTGCGCTGCTGACTCATGTGTTGTGCACGATCGCAAACGAAATGTTCGGCAAAAAGGTGCCCACAGATAAAGCTGTTTCGCTTGCCTTGTTTCACGATGCGACCGAAGTGTTTACCGGAGACATCCCTACCCCGGTGAAACATCATAATCCGGATATATTGGCCAATTTCCGCGAAATCGAGCATATTGCCGCAGACCGTCTGCTGCAGATGATTCCGGAGCCGCTTCGCGCCATCTACCAACCGCTCATCGACGGCAAAAACAACGCAGTTGATTATGCGATCTACGTCAAAGCTGCCGATCTGCTGGACGCTTACCTGAAATGCGTAACCGAATTGTCCGCCGGCAACCGCGAATTCGCCGTCGCCCGGAAGCAGATTGAAGAATCGATCCGCCAGTTGAATATGCCGGAAGTCGATTATTTCCTGAATCACATGGCTGCAAGCTTGGAAAAAACGCTTGATGAGTTGTCCGAGTGACAGCCCGTTCATTTCCAACGCGCGTGAATCTTGAGCGCACGGCCCGGCGCCGCATGGCGATGTTCGCTCCCAAGCGCAGCTGCCGACGAAGATAAACAAGCCACTCCCCATGCAACAGCAGCGGAGTGGCTTGTTTTCATTTGCCTTTTGCCGCGAAGCGGCCCTTTGCGCTTGCCCCTATGCGTTGGCACTGCGAGGATCGGCAGCTTCGAACCGATTTTTATTACCACTTTTTAACTTTTGTTGCCCCCGACGATAAAACGTCGGTGCGTCTCGATAAAACTCCACCGGTAGGCAAGCGGAAATGAACGCGAATCGGCTTCCAGCAGATGCTGCAGCCCGTATTCCTTCACCTGCTCCATGCCCGCCGCTTCCATCAAAGCGACCACCTTGCCCGGATCGACGCCGCTGAACGGCAGCAGATGGGCCAGATCGTCATATCCCCGGCCTTTTTTGATCCACGGTATGTTTCCTTTGCTCAAAAAAGTGAGCGTATTTCCAATCGCCAGCTTCAATTTCTGCTTGCCGGTCATGTTGTGTTTCGTCCAATCGCCGTCCATGACGAGCAGCCGGCCGCCGGGCTTTAGAACCCTCACCCATTCCCGCATCGCCCGGCCCGGATTCGGCAGCGTCCACAGCAGGTGCCTGTTGACCACAACATCAAACGAGGCATCCGCAAACGGCAGCGCTTCCGCATCGCCCTGCATCAAGGTGCAGGCAAGCCCTTTCGCCGCCGCTTTCTCTGCGGCAATCGCCAGCATGTTCTCCGAGAGGTCGACTCCCGTCACTTGATGGCCAAGCCCCGCAAACTGCAATGCAAGAAAACCGGGACCTGTCCCGACGTCGAGAACCCCTAGCGAAGCTTGGGGATTCAGCGGTTCCAGCAGCGAAGCGAGCGTTTCACTCCACAATCGCTGCTGTTCCTCGGTTTGCAAATACATATCGCTGCGGCTTGTATATTCCCGGGAACGCCAATCCCAATCTCCGGCAATTCTTTCTTTGACCGCTCCAATACCCATCTCCATCGGTGGCTCCTCCTCGCTTTACAGCTTCGTAAATCGGAATATATAAGAGCTTTCATACACCGACATCAGTTCGTCGCTTAACGAACGGAAATAACGTTCCAGAGTGGAGACGGCAATAAAATCGGTGGGGATTCTACGCTTCAATTCAACTTTAAATCCTTCATGCTCAAACGCGGAGACGATATCGTCAAGGGAATGCACGTTAGCTTTCAGATGGCTGTATTTTTCAATTTCCTGCTTAAAAAAATCTCTGCTCGGGTTGGATGACAAGTCGTTATATGTCACATAATAGACGCCGCCGGGCTTCAACGCTTGGCTTAATTTCCAGGCATGCGTCTTCAAGTCGTCGATCAAATAAATTACCGATAAACAAAAGGCAAGATCGAACTTTCCGGGGAATTGTTCGGGTGATCCGGATACGAGATATTGGATCGGCAGATTGCCCTTTCTTTCATTGGCGATGGCCACCGACTGCTCTCCCAGATCGATGCCTACAGCTTCTTGAAACGGCTTAACTTGATGAAGCAGCCGCAAAAATCCGCCGCGATTGCAGCCGAAGTCCAGAATGGTGCGGCCGGATAAATCGTCTTCCTTCATCATGGAAATCAGCTGCTTCCAGCCTCTCAGATGCCCTTCTTCCATGATTTGCTCACCTTCCGTGTTATTCCACCATACATCATAGCTTTGCTCTTTTGTTTGCATTATGTTCTTCTCCTTCGCTTCGTTGATAAATTCTAAAGTGAACGTCAGTTACACTGCTTCGGTAAGTCCGGGTTTGCTGCGGTTTCGTGGTTGGCTGGGCAATATCGAAGCCACAAGCTGCTTGGACACAGGATGTTTCATCGAAGAAAGCGGGTCTCCGCCGTCCAATGTCTCAACAATACGCCCCTGGTGCATAACGGACAGCTGATCGGAAATCGAACGCACCGCCATCAGATCATGGGAAATAAACAAATAAGATAGCTGATATTGTGTCTTCAGTTCGTCCAGCAGCTGCAAAATTTGATGTTGTATGAGCATATCGAGACTGCTCACGGCTTCGTCCAGCACAATCAGCTTTGGTTTCAGCGCAATCGCCCGGGCGATGCTAATTCTTTGCAGTTGTCCACCACTAAATTGATGCGGATACTTTGTTATATCTTCGGGTTGCAAACCAACCGCCGCAAACAGCTCCCGGACAGTCTTCTTTTCTTCGCCCGCGCTCAGCCGCTCGAAATTGTTCAGCGGTTCTCTTACCGACTCGTAAACAGGCCAACGCGGATTTAAAGAGCTGTAGCAATCTTGAAAGACCGTTTGAATTTTCCGGCGCATCCGCTTGCGCTCCCGACCGCTTAAAGTTAACATGTTTTTCCCCTCAAACCATATTTCTCCGCGATCCGGTTGTTCCAAACCAAGAATCATTTTGCCCAGCGTGCTTTTGCCCGAACCGCTTTCGCCTACAAGCCCGTGGCATCTGCCTTGCTCTATAGTCAAACATATTTGATCCGCAACTTTGACCGTTTCCTTGCCGAATAATGACAGGCCGCCGCCTAGCGTATAACTTTTATGGACATTTTTTAATTCAAGCATGACGCCCCTCCCTGAAAACATATTTCAATGAGACAGCACGGCGAACATTCGCGTCCATCCGTTTATGCCAAGCGAGCATCCGCTCTTGCTTGCAGCAGCATGCGGGTATAAGGATGCTCAGGCCGTTCGAATAGATCGGCGGCTGGAGCTTTTTCCACAATGCTCCCGTTATTCATCACCATCACCTCGTCAGCCATGTAAGCGATCACGCCAAGATCGTGCGACACGAGCAGCATGGCCGTGTCCTGTTCCTGACATAAACGGTACATCTGATCGAGCAACTGCGTTTGATGGACACTATCCAGAGCCGTTGTCGGTTCGTCGGCAATCACTACAGCCGGCTGCAGCGACATCGCAATGGCGATCATCACGCGCTGAAGCATACCGCCGCTTAATTGAAACGGATATTGATCCATCAGCTTATCCGGGAAACGCAGCCCTGTCTTGGCCAGGTACGTCACTGCCAGTTCACTGGCCTCCTTGCGTGAGAGCGGACGATGCGTACGGATGGTTTCCACGAAATGGGCGCCGATGGTTAAGGTAGGATTAAATGCGCTCATCGGATTTTGCATAATCACGGCGATCCGGCTGCCGCGTAGGGCTCTCATTTGGCGGGGATGCAGCTGAAGCAGATTATGACCTTCCAGCCGGATCGTTCCTTGCTCGACGAGGACCGAATCTGCCAACAGCCCCATGATGGCGAGGCATGTCATTGTCTTCCCGCTTCCGCTGGCTCCGACCAGCCCCAGCACCTGCCCTTTTTTCAAATCGAAGCTGACGTCGTTCATCAGTTTCTTCGTCCCCTGCGGAGCTGGAACGCTAATATGCAAATGTTCCACGCTTAATACGACGCGTTCTTCCATTCATTTTACCTCGATTCTCTCTTGGCGCGGATCGATCGCATCACGCAAAGCGTCCCCGACAAAATTAAAGGCCATGACTACAAGCAAAATGCATAAGCCCGGATATAACATCATGAGCGGATTGCTTTTCAAAAACGGCTTGCTGTCGTTCAGCATCGCTCCCCATTCCGGCACGGGAGGCTGGATGCCCAGTCCCAGGAACGAAAGCCCGGAAATGCTTAAGATGATGCTCCCCAAATTCAGCGTGGCCAGCACAATCGTAGGCGGCAAAATATTCGGAACAATGTGCAGCAGCATAATTTTATAGCCGGGAGTGCCGGCGATTTTGGCGGCTACAATATAGTTTTGCTGCTTGGCCGTCATGACCATGCCGCGAATCCACCGGGCGTACCACACCCAATACGACATGACCATGGCAAACACGACATTCCCCACGCCCGGCCCAAGAATGCCCAGCATCGCCAGTGAAAGAATGAGGCTCGGGAACGCCATCAGCATGTCGCAAAACCGCATAAAAATCCGGTCGGCGACACCTCCGATATAACCCGATACCGTTCCGACCGTCACGCTGACGATTACGATCAGCACCATCACGATAAAAGCGATGCCCAGCGAAATTTTGGTCCCGTGAATCAGCCTCGATACGATGTCTCTGCCCAGGTGATCCGTTCCGAGCCAATATGCCGCCGAAGGTTTCTGCAGCTTATGCGCCAAATCGATATTATTCGGATCGTGAGGAGCCAGCCATGGAGCCAATACGGCGACAACCAGCATCGCCAGCAGCAGCATGCCGCTGATTAAAGTCAGCTTGCTTGCGATTAATTTTTTCCATACTGCGGAATCCATCCTAATGCGCTCCTTTACGCCGCACTCTGGGATCAACGGCCATATGAAAAATATCGATCAGCAAATTGCAAATAATGATGATCGTTGTGACCAACAGCACGTAGCATAAAATAACCGGATAATCTCTGCCGAACAAAGCGTTTACGAAATAGCGCCCCATTCCCGGCCAAGCGAACACATTTTCCACGATAATCGAACCGCTTAATTTGTGTCCGATATGCATTCCCATCGTTGTAATGAGCGGGGTCACCGCATTTTTCAACACATGCTTGCCGATGACGAGCCGCTCCTTTATGCCTCTAGCCCTTGCATACAGCACATACGGCCGATGCAATTCGTCCAGCGTGCTGCCCCGGAGCATCCGTGTGTACACCGCAACCGACGCCAGCGCCAAAGTCAGCGAAGGCAATACCAGATGCAGCAAGCCGTCTTTGCCGGATATCGGGAAAAAACCCAGCTTGAGCGAAAAAACATAAATCAGCAGAAAACCAAGGCAAAAGCTTGGCGTCGCCGCTCCGACAAAAGACAACGTGCGGCTGAAATGATCAAACAAACGGTCTTTGTAAAGAGCCGACAAGATGCCAATCGGCAGGCTGATGACAAATGCAAGCACGATCGACGAAAACGTCAGCTGCAGCGTGGCTGGAAGATATCCCATCATTTCATCCCACACCGGTTTCTTGCTGATATACGAGCTGCCGAAATCGAGCCTGAACGCACCGCTTAACCAATTTACGTATTGAACATATAACGGGCGATCCAGCCCAAGTTCCGTCCGGACCGAGGCCAACGCTTCACTCGTGATCGGAATCTTCGACAATCTCAAGTACGCTTCCGCCGGATCGACGGGGAGCAAACGAACACTCAGAAATGTGATCAACGAAACGCCAAGCAAAATCGGGATCATATTCAGCACCCGTTTTATGATAAGCCAAGCCATTATCATTGACTCCTATTCCTTATCCATTTTCTCGAAAGGAATTTCGCTGTTCATTTGTCCGAATTGTACGCCTTTGATGTTTTTATGATAAACGGTCAGGTTCGTCCCATAGGAAATCGGCAGGTACACGGCTTGTTCGTGCAGCGTCGTGAGAATGTAGTCGTAAAGCTCCTGCCGTTTCTTTTCATCCGTGCTGAGCAGCGCTTCCTCGATTTTTTGATCAAGTTCTTTCTTCATGGACAGCCCGGCCTGCGCCTGGTAATCGGCATGCGACGGCACACGCATTGAGGAAACCATCGCATGAGGATCGTACGGAATGCCAAACGTATCGCTAAAGATCATATGGAAATTGCCGCTGGTTTGCCGCTGTCCGAACAATTGGCTTTCTTCGCCGATCAGTTTGACGTTGACCCCTATTTTTCGCAAATCGCCTTGAAGCACTTCGGCAATCGCCTTGTGCACATTATTCGCGCTATCGAAGCTCAGCTCCAGCTCCAGCACATTGCCGTCCTTTTCCCTGAACTCTTTTTTCGCGGGAAGCACCCAGCCGGCCTCATCCAGCAGCTTTGCCGCCTTGCCCGCATCATACGTATACGGCGTAAGCTTCACGTTGGAATAAGGAAAGTTAGGGGGAAACAACGTATCCGCCTGCTTATCCGTGCCGTAGAACACATTGTCGATGACCGACTTCTTGTTAAATGCGTATTCGATCGCTTTACGGACGGTGATATCCTTTAATGGGCCTTTATTCGTATTCAGCGCAATCGATTTGGTAAAAAGCGGCGAGGAGGTGGCCGCCACATATTTGCCGGATTCCTTCAAATATTTAAACGAATCCAAGCTGATGCTGCCGTCTCCGTAAATGACGTCGAGATCGCCTTTCTCAAAAGCAAGCACACGGGACTCGCCGTCGGGAATGACCGCCACGCGGATTTTATCCGCTTTGGGCTTCTCGCCCCAATAGTTCTCATTCCGGCTGAATTCGGCATATTCGTTCATCTTGTAATCGGTCAGAACCCAAGGTCCGGTACCGATCGGAGCTTTGATGTTTTCCGAGGTTTTGCCGTTGTCGGGAAAACCCGCTTCGCCCAGGAAACGAAGCGGCCTGATTAACGACAGCTCCTGCAGCATCGGATAATAAGCGTTGGCCAGCTTTATTTTGACCGTATACTCGTCCGTTTTCACTGCGTCCTGAATCTGGTTGATCAGCTCCAGCCAGCTGTGACGCTGCTTGTTGGCCAAAACCGCCTTCACATTCTTAACTACAATATCGGCGTTAAACGGCGATCCGTCGGAGAACTTCACATCCTTGCGTAGAAAAAACGTATACTCTTTGCCGTCGCCCGACACTTCCCATTTCTCCGCCAGATGAGGAAGCACTTTGCCGTCCGCGTATTTCACCAGCGACTCGTACACCATATTTTGCGCAAACATCTGATTTGGCGCATACATATGCGGGTTTAACGGGCCAATATCGTTGGCGGATGAAAACTTGATCGTTTTCTTAGCTCCCGCTTGGGCCGCCTTGGTTGGTTCCGCCGACGTACCCGCTGCCGGGGATTCGCTGCAAGCAGAAAGGAATAACAAGCAAGAAAACAAGATCATTAGCATAGTGGAGCCACGGAATAAACGTTTAGGTGAACATAACATAACCATAAGTCCCCTTTTATTTATGATAGTGCTGCCGATTCGTTATCGGCAGTTTGACCCGTCAACATGAAGCAGTGCGTGAAGAACCGTTTTTCAGAACATGTTATCGGGGGCCAGCCGGCAGTCCATATGTACCGTTTGCCAATTGTCGTGCGGCTCCAGCCGCAGCTCAAAGCCCTGCGCTTCCCAGAAGCCTACCGCGCCGGGCAAAAACCGGTGCGTATGCAAATACATCGTCTCGTACCCTTTGGCTCGCGCCAAAGGCAGCAGCTGCCGCACCATAGCGGTGCCAACCCCTTGGCGGCGCAGCTGCGGATTGACGTAACATTTGACCAGCTCTGCGGTGGGACGCGCCGTATACATGCCTTTAATCTCGGGGATCCGGTCGTCGTAAGGTAAGAATGCCGCCGTCGCCGCAATCGTCCCATCCCGGTCGAAAGCAGCCAGAAACGCCGCGTCTTTTGCCTTATAATACACTTCTTGAAACCGCGCCATATCCGGGGGCAGCTCATTCGGATCCAGCATCGGAAACACTTCCCGCACGATATCCATCACAAAATGCGTAGCGGCAGCCAGTTCCACCGGCTTAATTTCTTTGATGTCATAATCAGTCAGAACCTGTTCCAACACCCTCATCCTCTCTTTAGCAGATTACTTGGAAAATTGTGCATCGATTCTCTTCACCAATAGTAACACGAAATAAATAAAACGTGCTACCAAAACCCAAAAAAAATTTCATTGGTTACGCGTGTTACCAATTTCTTATAATGTATCACGAATTGAACTGCCGGTTGCATGACGATTCCGTCTAGAAGAACGGGTTCTAAAAAAACAAAAAAAGCAGGGTCCCCGGGATGGGGAACCTGCTTCTCCGAAGTTATGGCCGGACCGCTGTCCTGCCGCTTACATAAACCAATTAGGGAATTTCATAATGATAATCAGCACGAGAAAAATGACTCCGGTGATCGAGCTCAGCGACTTGATTTTGCCCAGCTTGCCAGCGATTTGGCTGCCCGATTCGTCGGTCAAAGCTCCTCTCATCGCTTTGCCAAGAATGCCTGTCAATGCGCCCAAAGCCAAAAACAGAACCACCGCCAAAATCATCCACACAATGGAATAGTGCCCTTTGCCCGCCAAATAACCGCCGGATAAAAACGAAATCACAAGCCCTAATTGTCCAGCGCGGTTAGCGGAGAACAAGACATGCAGGAAGCCGTGTTGGGCTTGTCCCTTTAATGCAGACAGCCGAGCCGAAAGAAACGGAAGCATCAGGTAAAATCCCATTAAGATCGCTGCCAATACGTGTAGAAATAAAAACACTTGAATCATAAAGCTGCCCCCAAACGAAGTTAATTTACATTCAGTATACTTGAATGAAGTTGGAAGGGCAAGGAAGCCCGAAAGGCCCGGCGCGAGGCAAAATCATGCCCCATCCGCCGGACCTTCCGTTATCATGGCGGCAGCCGTTTAAACGCCCAGCCCCGTACCCGGCGCAGATGCTGCGGGTTCGTGCGCGGCATGGCCCGGATACAGCGAGATTCCGCGTCTCGCCGCCCGGCGGTCGCGCCATTTTGCCACAATGACATACAACGACGGTACCACGACAAGCGTCAGCATCGTCGAGTACAGCAAGCCGGAAATGATCGTTGTACCCATCGGCCGCCACAAATTGCCGCCCATGATGGTCATCGGCAGCAGACCGCCGATCGCTGTCGCCATCGTCAGCAGGATCGGACGCAAACGCGCTTTGCCCGCTTCGGCAACCGCCTGATAAAGCTCCGTGCCCTGCTCGCGCGCCTGTTCAATAAATTCGATCAGTATAATTCCGTTGCGCACGACGATACCGGACAGGCTGACCAGGCCCATTAACGCCATGAAGCCGATTGGCGCCCCGGTAATAAACAGCCCGATAATGGCGCCACCCGCCGCCAATCCTACGGTCGATAAAATCAGCAAGGGCAGCGACAACGAGTAAAATTGAATGACCATAATAATATAGATCAATATGACAACGACAATCGAAAGTTTGCCGATCGCCGCAAACGCATCGTTCCGCTCTTCGTTTTCTCCGCCGTATTCTACCGTGTATCCGGCCGGAAGCGAGTAGGCGCTCATCTTCTGCTTCAAGTCGCGCAAAATCTCATCCGGCAGGCGATCCTGCGCATAACTGCGCACCGTAATCGTCCGGTTCTGGTTGCGGTGCTGGATGGACTTGATCATGCTGCCGCTCACCGTATCGCCGAGTTCCCTGACTTCAGCCGTGCCGCCCTTCTGAGTCGGCACATGCATACGGCGGATCGTCTCCTGCGGGTCGCTTTTGATATCCTTGGCATACAAAGTGATGTCCAACTCGTCTTCGCCTTTTTGAAACTTTGTTACGTCCAATCCTTCGGTGGCAATTCGCGCGGTCATCGATAAATCCTTTTCGCTTACGCCGTATATGGCCAGCTTGTTTGGATCCGGTTTGATCTCAACCGTGCTCATCGGATTGCCGATGTCGTCGGCGACGCTCACCGTTCCCGGGATTCCTTCCAGGATCTCCTGCATATCCGTCGAGATACGCTGCAGCTCGGGCAGTTCGGCGCCGCTGATGCGAACCGCAATCGGCGCGCCGACAGGCGGACCTTGCTCGAGTTCACGCGGCGTAATATCGACATCCGGCGGGAACATCGCTTTCAAGCCGTCACGCCATAGAGCCACCACGTCTTTGGTGTGAATCCGCTGCGGATCGATTTTGACAAAAAGCTGACCAATGTTGATGCCCGACTTGTCACTCTCCGAATAATAGAAATGCGGGGTCGAACGTCCGGAATAAGCCGATACAAAAACGACCCCCGGCTGGCTGCGTACCCATTCGGCCGCTTTGCCCACCGTAAATTCGGTTTCGCTGAACAATCTGCCCGTGGGCAGCTCAAAATCGATCAGCATTTCGTCCTTTTCCGCAGGCGGAAAATATTGTACGCCAAGCTTGGGCAGCAGCGCAAAACTGCTGGTGCCTACCAGCAGCGCCACCACGCCCGTCAGCAGCGGTTTGCGCAGAAACGAATAAATTTGCCTGCCATACAGCTCGCTTAGCTTCTGGATCGGCTTGCCCAGCAGTCCCGGCGCATGTTCTTTGCCCGTTTGGGGTTGTTTCCGCTGCTCGGCCAAGCCTGCATGCTGCACTCGTTCATCGGCCGGCAATCCGCCTTGCTTATGTCTTCTTTCACCGACCCACTGGCGGAATATTGGAATAATAGTCAGCGACATGGCCATCGATGCGGCAAGCGTCAGGGTAATAACAACCGGAATCGGCTTAATGAAATTCCCGATATTGCCCTTTAAGAAAAACAAAGGAAGGAATGCCGCAGCCGTGGAAATCGTCGCCGTTAAGATGGAAACCGCGACATCCTTAGCCCCTTCCAGCGACGCTTTATACGGAGAATCGCCCAACTGCAGACGCCGCTGGATATTATCGTTAACGACAATCGCATCATCGACCAAAATGCCAAGCACAATGACGATCGCCACCACCGTAATTTGGTTCAAGTCGATACCCATCGCTTCGATCGGGATAAATCCAATCGTGATGGATATTGGAATCGCCAGCGCAACGATCAGCGCCGTGCCAAAGGTAAGCCCCATCGAGCAGACAACGATGACCGCCAGGATACCGATCAGCAGCTCTCTCCCCAAATCGTGAAACAGATGATCCAGGCTTTCCTTCTGCGTAAATAACGAAGTCATGGTGACATTGGCCGGAAGCTGCGACTTCAGCGTTTGAACCTTCTCGTCCAGCAGCTTTTGCAGCGTCGGAATATCGGCGCCTTTCTCCGCATTGATAACGATATCCAGCGTTGGTTTGCCTTCGTGATAAATGCTCACTTTCTTTTTCTCCGGTTTCAGCTTGACGTCGGCCACATCTCCGATTTTTAGCGAAGTGCCGTTTGGCAAACCGAGAATTTCAGTGCGGGCGATATCTTCCGCCGATGTCCATTCCCCTGTCATGTTGACATAATACGATTTGGCCCCTTTGTCCAGATTCCCCAGCGGGACGCGGTCATGTTTGGTTTGCAGCGCCTGGGCTACTATCGTCCACGGCAGCTTAAACGTATTCAGCTTTTCCGTGTCCAGTGTAACGGCCACCTCTTGATCGGGCAGCCCGACGATCTGCACGTTGCTGACCCCCGTTATGGTGGAAAGCTGTTTTTTCCAAGCGTTCATCGTCGGGCGGAGCGGCTCCAGCTCACTTTCCTCATTTACGGTAAAATGCAAAATCTGCTCGGCGATTTTGCCCAAATCGTCGTTGACAAGCGGCTTTTCGGCATCGCTCGGCAGATCGCTTTCCGCCGATTGTACCTTTTGGCGCAGCGTGTCCCAGGCCCTTTTGATATCGACATCGGGTTTAATCTCCACATTAATCGCGGAAACGTTAGCCGAAGAAGTCGACTTCAGCACTTTGATTTCGCTCATTTCCTTGATTTTATCTTCAATCGGCCGGGTCACGAATTGCTCGACCTTTTCCGGCGAGGCGCCGGGATATACCGTCGTTACCAAGGCAACGGTCAGATCAATCTCGGGATTCTCCCGCTGTTTGAGCGTGGCGATATTGAGCGCGCCCAGCAGAATCGCCATCATGAAAAAAAGCAGCGTCACCTTGCGGCGGCGGATTAGCTTAGCGATCACATGGAAGCCTCCCCTCTCCCCGCAGCAGTGCAATCCAATATGTCCACAAGGGTATGGGCAATGATCTCAATGTATTCCATGCCGCAGTTTTTCACGACAAACCATTGATATGCGCATTTTTCCACCATGCCGATTTTGGAATACGCGGCGATTTCCAGCTGCTCCTCGGTATAACCGGGGTATGCATTCGCTTGAACGAGCTGTGATTTCACAACCTTCATCAGCCGCAGGTGAAAACGTTCTGTAATGTCCTTTAGTTCATTCGAAGCAAATCCGTGCTTATAAATAATATGTAAAATCGACCTATTAAGAGCGAACACCCGCAAAACGTTGCTTATCGTGCGATACATCTGCTCGCCGCACTCCTCCGTGCCTTCCTTCTCCAGCGTTTCCGCCACTTCTCCAAGGCAAGCTTCGGTGATGTCCCGAAACAAGTCCTCTTTGCTTTTAAAATACAAATAAAACGTCCCTTGTGCGACGCCCGCCTCCTGCACGATATCCGACACTTTCGTCGTATGGTATCCTTCCGTCTCAAACAGTTTGAGTGCGGCAGCAATAATTTTTGCCTGCTTATCTTCAGCCATATGTACCTCCCAGATTATGAATGACGTGTCAGTCATTTAACAGCGGTATGAAAATCCGTCATCTTTAGCATCTTATGTTTAAAATTCCCCATCTGCTTCCCATTATTATGACTGACTCATCAGTCATTTTACTTATATTAACATGTGGAGGTACTTTTTTCAAGAATACCGGAGCATAACAAAACCCGCCTTTTTGGTGAGAGGCGGGTTGGTCGGTAATTTGGCAGCTACGGCGTCGCGCCGCTATATAACGGTTCGATCAAACGAAGCAATGTTGCGACATCGTCGCGGTCCACTCTGCTGTCACCGTTTAAGTCGGGCACTGAATGACCGCTCAACCATCCAATGATGTGCTGGATGCTGATACGGTTTCCGCTGCCGCTCATCTGCTTCAGCTGCTCGTAGATTTGCTGCGTAACTGTCGGCAGCGTACGGTTTTCAACGTAAATACCGCCCGCAATTCCAGGTGAACCCTCGACTCCGTATACGGCGCCCGCATCGGCTGTCAGCCATGCCGCGGCCTGATATGGAACCGGCGATGACAAGGTTAAAGTGACGGTCTGCGGATTATCTGCATGATAGACGGCATTGCTTACGGAAACAGGGGCGCCATTGATGCTGACATGAAACTTATTCATATCTAAGGACGGCGAAATGGCCCGGCTGTATGTCAATATGATGTTGAAGCCTTGATCGTCGGTCCATGCGCTTAGCAGCACGGGCTGCAGCGAGGTTGGGTCCGCGAGTACGGTAACCGGCGGGGACGGGTCGCTTTCCACCCCGTTAACCTTCTGTACGGCGATAAACGTCTGGCCCGGCGATAATGCCGGAAACACGCCAATGCCGTTTGCATCGGCCGTTATACCCGTATATACGGCGGAAGTAACCGTGTTGTACAGCTTTAATTCGGCACCGGGGCGAGCGCCCGACACAACGATCTTATATACATCCGCACTTGCAAAAACAGGAATCGGCGTGACATAAACCGCACGAACGACTTCAATGGCGGCATTGGCTGCCGTATCCTTAACGTTGTAAGCTACCGCAAAAATCCCGGGAACCGACGTATTCACCGCCCCGCCGTTTGGAGACGCCACTATGCGGTTTGTTATATCTCCGTCCTGATCGTCCGCTGCACTTGCTCCCGCATCCGTATAAACTAATCCTTCCATAATTCTAACCGGATTAAGTCCGTTTAACGTAATGACTGGCGGCGTCGTATCCGCCAACACGACAGCTTCAGCAGAAAACAAGCCGGTAACATTAGAGACGGTCTGAGCGGCAATGTAGCTTTGGCCCGGTATTAATCCGGTAAAGGCAACGCGCCCGTCGTTATCGGCATTTTGGGTGTCGACCAGCTGCGGCTCTGCCGTATTCTTATACAATTTGACCGTCGCTCCGGGTTCGGCATTGGAAACGGCTATCGAGCATAACCCCGCAGTAAGCTGCACTTGATCCGGTACAGTCACCGCCACGTTAGAGCGAGTGCTTTCAACACCACCGACCGTCTGGGTGACCAAAAATGCTCTTCCCCCCGGCGCATCGGCAAATCGTCCTGTTCCTGAGCCATCGGCTGTAATTGCAGCGCCATATTGAGCATGGGTGCTCGAATCATACAACGTCAATAAAGCGTTTGGTTGCGCCCCGCTGACTTGAATGCTTTTGACTTCCCCTGTTATGGAAACGGCCCCCGGCACATTCATTGGCACAAGCCGGAGACCTCCTCCCGTCAGTTCATCCGCCCCTAAAGGAATCGCAAACCCGCAAAATCCGTTGGCGGTCATGTTGACAATCTGATTATTCGACGAATAATCGATGCTGCCGTACGGATAATACCCCTCAAGCGCCAAACCCTCGTATTCGACAGCAAACGGCAAACCCCGCAAGTCGATGTTGGCATACCCCATAAGGTTGGAGGAATTGCAGCCTCCCGCATGAGCATAGGGATATTGAGTCAGTTTATAGCCATGATATGTATTTCCCGTTGATTCGCTGAAGGTGAAATCTCCGGTATCCACTTGAAATGTGGCTGGGTCGAAGCGCAGCTTCGTAAACGTCGTTCTGACTCCCGGAGAGCCGTCATCGCTATACGAGCTGCCTCCTGCGGCATAAAATGAAAAATTCAGCGCACTTCCCGTATGCAGCAAATCGATATATTCCTTAGGCGAAGAGGTATTCATTCCGCTGCAGTACACTTCAAAAACATTGCCATTGGAAACCAAAGTATAATAGCCATCGGTAACGGAAGACGAACCTACCTTCACATCCGCGCAAGAGGAGGGATTTGGCAGCGACGCCGCCGTTGCATGCGGGTACAACATCAATCCGGTAAGCATAAATACGCTGATACATAAATAGATCAAATAACGGCACATGGATAACAACCTCTCCCGTAATCCAACATGAAACTTCACGAACTGTAAGTATGCTTTTACCAAATAGCAGTTGAACAAACGAGGTAGTCAGACCCGGATCGGCTTGGGTATCAACAACATGAGGAGGTGTATAAAGGCCGAACATGCACTGGTAAGTTATATCTATTTTATAAGCAATCCGACCTATTGCGCAATCCATTTTCAATAAGAAAAGCGGTCTGATCGACGCAAAAAGACGCTTTGTTTGCACAAAGCGCCTCTCATCTCAAACCTCTTATCTCATAAACATGCCGCCGTTAATTTCGATCGATTCGCCGGTCAAGTAAGCTGCAAGCGGCGACACCAGGTAAACAACCGCTCCGCTGACGTCCTGCGGGACTCCGCCGCGGCCAAGCGGTACGCTTTTAATCGAGGCGATACGGCCTTCCTCGGAAGTAAACGTGGAGTGGAATTTGGTCTCTTCGATGAAACCGGGCGACACCACGTTAACCCGGATACCGTGTGGAGCAAGCTCTTTGGCAAGTCCTTTGGAAAGGCTCAGCACTGCGCCTTTGGACGCCGCATATACCGAAGCTCCGTTTGCGCCGCCGTTGTGTGCGGCAAGGGAACTCATGTTGATGATAACGCCGGATTTCTTGGCTTTCATGCCGGGAATAACCGCCTTGCTGACAAATACAGTGGAAAGCAGATTCACGTTCATGACCTTGCTGTACAAATCAAGGGTCATCGTTTCAATCGTACGGCGTTCCACCAGGTGGCCCGCATTGTTGATCAAAATATCAACGGTGCCGCCAAGCGCTTCCTCCGTTTGTTTAACCAGCGATGCGATTTCGTCTTCTTTGGTTACATCGGCTTGAATGATAACTGCCTTACGGCCAAGCTCGCGAATTTTCGCCGCGGTTTGCTCGGCTCCGTCACGGTTGCTTAAGTAGTTCACGGCAATGTCTGCCCCGCATGCAGCCAAATCGATCGCAATCGCCTGTCCGATTCCCCCGCTCGCTCCAGTTACAAGTGCAATTTGCCCAGTCAGATCAATATTCATCATAAATTCCCCTTTCGCGGTTAGTAACTCCCTCTATCATACCATGGACAGACCGCTGTCCTTAGGGATTTTTTTGGGCTGAATAGGGCTGAATTTAGGCGAGGGGGGACACCCCCTCAATCCCCCTTGGAGGGGGACTCCAGGCGCTGCGCCCTGGACCCGCCTAGCTTCGGAGCTCCTATGTGCCTCTTACACGCGCCTGTCGCACCTTGCCTTCGCTAACGCTTGGCGTAGGTGCTCCGCGCTCTTCTGCGGCGCGATGACGCATGGAGCGCCTGTGTGCCTCTTGCCCGCGCCTGTCGCACCTTGCCTTCGCTAGCGCTTGGCGTAGGTACTCCGCGCTTTTCTGCGGCGTAGTGACGCATGGAGTTCCTGTGTGCCTTTTGCACGCGCCTGTCGCACCTTGCCTTCGCTAGCGCTTGGCGTAGGTGCTCCGCGCTTTTCTGCGGCGTAGTGACGCATGGAGCGTCTGTGTGCCTCTTGCCCGCGCCTGGCCTGTTGCACCTTGCCTTCGCTAGCGCTTGGCGTAGGTGCTCCGCGCTTTACTGCGGCGCGATGACGCATGGAGCGCCTGTGTGCCTCTTGCCCGCGCCTGTCGCACCCTGCCTTCGCTAACGCTTGGCCTTAGGTGCTCCGCGCTCTTCTGCGGCGCGATGACGCATGGCGCCTGTGTGCCTCTTGCCCGCGCCTGTCGCACCTTGCCTTCGCTAGCGCTTGGCGTAGGTGCTCCGGCTTTAACTAAAAAACAAAAAACCAGCCTCTTAGTAAAGGCTGGTTGTATTGAATCGTCTATTTAATGAATGCAGGCGCGCGCGCCTGTTATACCGTAACGACTTCGATGACGCTGCGTACGGATTGAGCGGATTTGTCCAAAGCCGCTTTTTCCTCAGGAAGCAGTTCAAGCTCAAAAATTTTCTCGATGCCGTTGCCGCCGAGCAATGTAGGCACACCCATGAACAGGTTGTTGTAGCCATATTCGCCTTCCAGAAGCGCGATCGCAGGAATAATGCGTTTCTTGTCTTTGATAATCGCTTCCGTCATTTGCACAAGCGAAGCGGCAGGAGCGTAATAAGCGCTGCCGTTGCCAAGCAAGTTGACGATTTCGCCGCCGCCTGTCCGTGTGCGCTGTACGATCGCTTCGATGCGTTCAGAAGGGATCAGTTTTTCGATCGGAATGCCGCCAACGTTGGAATAACGAACGAGCGGAACCATATCGTCGCCATGACCGCCAAGCACGAAACCGCGAACGTCTTCAACGGACACGTTCAGTTCTTGCGCGATAAACGTGCAATAACGGGCCGTATCCAGCACGCCGGATTGGCCGATTACGCGGTTTTTCGGGAAACCGAGCGTTTTGTTGGCAACGTATGTCATGGCGTCAACCGGGTTGCTGAGAATAATCACGATGGACTCAGGGCAATATTTTTTCACATTTTCGCAAACGGACTTGACGATGCCCGCATTGGTGTTCACGAGGTCGTCACGGCTCATACCCGGTTTACGAGCGATTCCCGCAGTGATGATCACGATGTCGGAGCCGGCTGTGTCTTCATAATTTGCCGTACCGGTGATGTTGGCGTCAAAGCCTTGTACCGGGGAAGCTTCGAGCATGTCAAGCGCTTTGCCTTTAGTCGGATTTTCCAACTGCGGAATATCGACCAGCACAACATCTCCCAATTCTTTTTGGGCAAGCATCAGCGCTGTCGTTGCGCCGGTGAAACCTGCGCCGACAACCGTAATTTTTTTACGACGAATAGCCATGGTATGTAACCTCCTGGTAATGTGGTTTTCGAGTGCCCTTTGCAGTGAAGCATTTTGGTGCTTTGGTTACGATTGTATGATTGGCTTGCCAATCTCATGCTCCCATTAAGGTGCTCTATACATCAACACAGCATACACCCTTTGGAAGTCTTAAATCCCCCTTGAGAAAGGGGGATTTAAGGGAAGCGTGCGCTAAATTACATGTTGGCGATGATTTGGTTTGCGAATTCGGAGCATTTTACTTCTTTTGCGCCTTCCATCAAGCGGGCAAAGTCGTAAGTGACCGTTTTGTTGTTGATCGAAGTTTCCATGCCTTTGTAGATCAGGTCGGCAGCTTCATGCCAGCCCAGATGCTCAAGCATCATAACGCCGGACAAGATAACCGAACCCGGGTTAACGACGTCCAAACCAGCGTATTTAGGAGCCGTACCATGAGTCGCTTCAAAAATAGCGTGGCCTGTCAAGTAGTTGATGTTTGCGCCAGGAGCGATACCGATACCGCCAACTTGTGCAGCCAAAGCGTCGGACAAGTAGTCGCCGTTCAAGTTGCAAGTTGCGATAACGTCGAAATCGGTTGGGCGAGTTAATACTTGCTGCAAAGCGATGTCGGCAATCGCGTCTTTTACGATGATTTTGCCAGCCGCTTCAGCGTCTTTTTGCGCTTTGTTGGCAGCGTCTGTGCCTTGCTCTGCTTTGATTCTGTCATATTCCGACCAGGTGAACGTTTTGTCGCCGAACTCGCGCTCAGCCAGCTCATAACCCCAGTTTTTAAATGCGCCTTCGGTAAACTTCATGATGTTGCCTTTATGTACCAAAGTGACGCTCTTACGGTTGTGTGTAATTGCGTATTCGATAGCGGAGCGAATAAGGCGCTCGGAACCTTCTTTGGAAACCGGCTTGATGCCGATACCGGAAGTTTCAGGGAAGCGGATTTTCTTAACGCCCATTTCTTTTTGCAGGAACTCCAGCACTTTCTTTACTTCATCCGAGCCTTCTTGGTACTCGATGCCGGCATAGATATCTTCTGTGTTCTCACGGAAGATGACCATGTCAACAAGCTCAGGACGTTTAACCGGGGACGGTACGCCGTTGAAGTAACGAACCGGACGCAAGCAGACATACAAGTCAAGCTCTTGACGAAGCGCTACGTTCAAAGAACGGATACCGCCGCCAACCGGAGTCGTCAAAGGACCTTTGATCGCAACGATGTATTCGCGGATCGCAGTTAATGTGTCGCCAGGAAGCCAGTTGTTGTATTGGTTAAATGCTTTTTCGCCGGCAAATACTTCGTACCATGCGATTTTTTTCTCGCCTTTGTATGCTTTCTCAACAGCCGCGTCAAGCACGCGCTTGGAAGCCGCCCAAATGTCGGGACCAGTGCCGTCACCTTCGATAAAAGGAATGATCGGGTTGTTAGGAACTTGCAGCTTGCCGTCCTGAATTGTGATTTTTTCGCCTTCTGTAGGCAATGAGTAGCTTTCGAATTGTGGCATGTTAATCCTCCCAAACAGATATAGTAATTGACATAATGCAACGGGAGTTCGGCAGAAATACGTCTGTCCGTTCAGACAGATGCTTTTGTCGGACAACCCGTTGTTTGTTAAAATTATGAATGCCTTGTTGCCTTACGGTTCAATCCTGCCAGCCGGAGATTAGCGCTGATCGATGGAAACGTACTTTTGATGCGTCGGACCTGTGTATTCCGCACGAGGCCGGATCAAACGGTTATTCTCGAACTGCTCGAGAATGTGAGCTGTCCATCCGGATAAACGGCTGATTGCAAAAATCGGCGTGAACAGGTCGCGCGGGATTTCCAGCGTCGTATATACGGAAGCGGAATAAAAGTCCACGTTCGGTTTCAGGCCTTTTTGGCCGGTTACCAACTCTTCAATTTTGACAGACATTTCGAACCATTTCAAGTTGCCTGTCATTTTGCCAAGTTCTTGGGACATCTTTAGCAGATGTTTTGCTCTTGGATCGCCGTTTTTGTATACGCGGTGTCCAAAACCCATGATTTTTTCTTTGTTGGCAAGCTTAGTGCTAATGTAGTTTTCTACATTCTCCACAGTGCCGACTTCTTCAAGCATAGCCATAACCGCTTCGTTTGCACCGCCGTGCAGAGGGCCTTTCAACGCGCCGATCGCGGAAGTTACGCCGGAGTAGATGTCAGAAAGCGTCGCAACCGTAACGCGAGCCGCAAACGTGGAAGCGTTCAGCTCGTGGTCGGCATGCAATACGAGCGCTTTATCGAGTGCTTCGATGGCCACTTTCTCAGGATCTTTGCCGGTCAGCATGTAGAGGAAGCTTTCTGCGACGGAAGAAGCTTTCTTCGGCGCAATCGGCTCTTTGCCTTCACGAATGCGGGAAAACGCCGCAATCACCGTCGGCAGTTGAGCCTGCAGGCGAATCGCTTTGCGCAAATTGGCTTCACGGCTCATGTCGCCCGCTTCAGCATCATATAATGCAAGGCTGGAAACAGCCGTACGAAGTGCCGCCATGGAGTTGGCATCTTTCGGATATGTCTTGATTTGATTGATCACTTCATTCGAGATAGGCGCGTACTCATTAAGCTGGTCGATCAGCCCAGCAAGCTCCGCCCGGTTAGGCAGCTTGCCGTACCACAACAAGTAGGCTACTTCTTCGAAAGTCGCATTTTCCGCCAAATCGTCAATATTATAACCGCGATACGTTAGTACGCCGTCAATGATGGAGCTGATGGAAGACTCCGCTGCTACAATCCCTTCCAAACCTTTGGTTGCCGTCAATGCAATCTCTCCTTTTACATACAAAATGAGGCCAAGACCGAAAGGCGCGCCCCCCGATCCTGCCTGTCCTTCGTCTTTCATGTTACAAAACAAAACGCCGGAAGCGTTTGTCGCTATACTTTATGATAAAGGATTTATTTCGCAATGTGAACAAACTGGGACATAAAAGTTCATTATCACTATCATAAAATTAAGCTATCTCCGGCTATCTGACGTCACTATGTATCCAGTTCTCATCGATTTGCGGTACGCGACAGGTATAGTATGAACATTACTCCTCATAAAAAATCATCAATTAAAAGCAAAAAAAACCGCCGGCCGCCGCGGCCCGACGTTCCTCGGACCGCAGTTCCCGCGGGAGAGAAAAGCGTTATTCCAATGGCTGCCCGGATGCTTTGCGCAGCTCGTTCGCCAGCCAGTGCAAATAATCTTTCGATTGCTGATCGGTCGCTTCGTGCCATGCCGGACCAATCCACGTATTGATAATGGTTTGCGCTACTCCCGCATCAAGAGCCGTTGCTTGTTCAATGGCCATCCCTTTTTGCCACCCCCCGGCGTCTCCATTCGACTCGTCCAGATCAACACCGATTCCATTTACGACGATATCGTTCTGGTACTGGTACAAGTTGGCTCCGGTCAATCTGGCCCCTTGGCTCCAAGCATACGTCTGCCAAACCTTCTTGACGACGCCGCGGTCGAGCATGGCTTTGCAAACTTCGTATTCGCCGTACACTGCGCATTCATATCCCTTTATTTGCTGATCGAAAGCGCGCAGATATGCTTCAATTGCGTTATAGTTGGAAGCGGTAGCGTCAAAATCCACCGCGGCGTAAATGACTGAGCCTTTGGGCTGTCCGACTTCTTGTGCGTACTGCAGCGCCATAGCGCCGTCTTCAGCGCCGTTTGCGGCGCCGCCCAACGCGCGGTCCGCGGTGCGTTCAAAAACGGAAACGAGATACAATCCGGCATCGGTGCAAACCTGCGCTTCCGCAGCCGTCAGACGTTTCCCCGATCCGGGAGGAGCAAGATAGCGGCATACAAAAGCATAGCCATCCGCTTTGAATTTTCGGGCGAGCGCGGCTGTAAGCGGGGTTGCACAATCAAACCCTTTGGACATCGTTATCACCCCCATGATCGTACAGTATATTCACCTTCGTATGCAGCCCGTGCGGGCACTCAAGGAAGAGGAATTGTCCGGCCTGACGCCCCTTCATTGCTTTTACAGTTCTTTTGCGCTTCGCGCAGCGACTTGTTAAAATAGATACATTACGAAAATGGATGGGAGAGACGGGATTTTGAACTCAGCTATGCGCAGCGCCTTTATTGATATCGGTTCCAATACGATCAGACTCGTCATCTATGAACAGAATCCGTCCGGCGCTTTCCATGTTATTCACGAATGCAAGGAATCGGCGCGGCTTAGCCAGAAGATCGGGGACGATCAGGTGTTCACGGCCAAAATGATCGACGGGATCGTCCGAATCTTGCTGCAGTTTAAGGAGATATGCAAAGCTTATGAGGCAGCCGGCATTCGCGCTGTCGCTACGGCTGCGATCCGGAACGCCGCCAATACGCAGGACATTATCGCCGAACTGAAGAACCGGACCGGAATCACCGTTGAGCTGCTCTCCGGGGCGGATGAAGCACGAATCGGGTTTATCGGCGTCATACATACGCTGGACATTGACAGCGGCATTTTGATCGATATCGGGGGAGGCAGCACCGAAGTTTCCGTATTTCGCAATCGCCGGCTGCTGAACAGCGTTTCGTTCCCTTTCGGAGCTGTGAATACGGCAAAACGCTTTGCCGTTGACGGAGTTCTTTCGGCTGCTG
The DNA here is from genome assembly GCF_004307995.1 of Paenibacillus thalictri. Classification (GTDB taxonomy): domain Bacteria; phylum Bacillota; class Bacilli; order Paenibacillales; family NBRC-103111; genus Paenibacillus_AF; species Paenibacillus_AF thalictri. The sequence goes on from NZ_SIRE01000018.1 coordinate 59,286, forward strand.
CAATGAACGGGATCAAGTCAATGGTAACCAAGGCGCTGGAGGAACATCCGTGGCTTCAAGAGCATCACGGCCTGCCGCTGATCGGCCTTGGCGGCACGATCCGCAGCTTGTGCAAAATCAGTCAACGCCGCAGCAAATACTCGCTTCCGCTGACTCATCACTATATGATGAAAGCAGCCGAAGTCGATGAAATATATGCTTCGTTAGGCGTTATGTCCGCGGAGAAACGAAAGAAAGTCGACGGCTTGTCCAAGGACCGCTACGACATTATCATCCCGGGCCTTGCGATCCTTCACAGCTTGTTTCATGCCGCGCGCGCCTCTCATTATATTGTCAGCGGTTCAGGTCTGCGGGACGGGTTATTTTTCGAAAGTCATCCGCCGGACGAGCGTCTGTCGATTGCCGAGCGCAGCGCCAGAAATCTGCTGCTGCTCCATAATGCCGCGCCTTTGCCGCATGCGGAGCGTGTCAGCGGTTATACCGCCATTTTATTTGACGCATTGCAGGACAAGCACGGACTACCGCCGCGTTATCGTCTCCTGGCTTCCGTGACAGCGCTGCTTTACCGCATCGGGGTAGCCGTGAACTATTACAAGTTTCCGGTTCATTCCGCTTATCTTATCGCCCATTCACGGCTCGACGGCATCACACACCGCGAAACGCTGCTGTGCTCGCTGGCTGCCGATTATAAAACGAAAAAACGCACCCATCAATCTTATTTAAAACATAAAGATATTTTGCAGGAGCCGGATCTTGAACGGATCGCCCGGTTGGGAAGCCTTATTCAGCTCGCCGCGGCGCTTGATTGCGGACATACGATGACCGTCGAGGAGATGACTGCCTTAGCGGACAACAAAAAGCTGAATATCCGCCTGAAAGCCAAACAAACCCCCGCACTCGAAATTCGAGCAGCGGAGGCGCTGAGTAAAGATTTTAAAAAGATGTGGGGGTTGTCTCTTGTGATTCATGCCGATCCGCTCGAGCATGACCGCCATGTTTCCATGAGCTGATCTTCATAGCCGCAAATTGGCTGCGAAGCAGCTCTTCTTTTTGCTCTACACGCGTGTACAACCCGTTGGATTGAAGCAGACGGGCCTTGACGTTATCGTGCAGGCTCAGCTTCAAAATACGGGTCAGAATGCGCTGAAGCTTCTTATCGAATACCGGACAGAGCAGCTCGATGCGCCGCGTCAGGTTGCGTGTCATCCAATCGGCGCTGGATATGTACACTTCCGACTCTCCGCCGTTCTCGAAGTACATGAGCCGCGAATGCTCCAGGAAACGATCCACAACGCTGCGCACCGTAATCCTGTCGCTGAGTCCCGGCACTCCCGGACGCAAACAGCACACCCCGCGGACAATCAAGTCGATATGCACCCCGGCCTGGGAAGCGGCGTACAGCTCGTCGACCATTTCCTGGTTGGAGACCGAGTTCATTTTGGCGATGATATGAGCTTTTTTCCCGGCGAGGGCATGTTCCGCTTCCCGGCGTATCAGCGAAAACAGCTTGTCCTTCATGTCTGTCGGCGCGACGGCAAACGCCTGCCAATCATGCGGGGCCGAATACCCCGTAATTTCGTTAAATAGCGCCGAGGCGTCTTCACCAATCACGGAATGGGCCGTAAGCAGCCCCACGTCGGTGTACAGTCTGGCCGTGCTGTCGTTATAATTGCCTGTGCCCACATGCACATACCGGCGTAAGCCTTCCTCCTCTTGACGGACGATAAGCGTAATTTTGGCATGTGTTTTCAAACCGACAAGACCGTAGACGACATGGCAGCCTGCTTGCTCCAGCTTGCGCGCCCAAGCGATGTTCCGTTCCTCGTCGAACCGCGCTTTCAGCTCTACGACAACCGTAACCTGCTTGCCGGATTCGGCTGCCCTGGCCAGAGCTTGAATCATCGGCGAATTGCCGCTGACCCGGTACAATGTCATTTTGATCGCAAGCACCTGCGGATCGTAAGCTGCCTGACAGATGAAATCGGTAATTGCGTCAAACGACTCGTACGGATGATACAGCAGCACATCCGATTGCCTGATCCTTTCGAACATATCATCGGTTTCTTCGAATTCCTGCGGATATTCCGGTTCGATCGGTTCGTATTTCAAGTGCTCACTTCGCGGCAGCGCTCCAGCCAGCTTCATGCAATACGTCAAATCAAGCGGGCCGTCAATTTCGAAAATGTGCTCCGATATTTCGAACTCGTCTTTCAACTGCTCCAGCGCATAAGGATGAATGCCTTCCTGCACTTCCAGCCGGACCGGGGCCCCCCATCTTCTGCGGCGCAGCTCCTTTTCGATTTCCTCCAGCAGGTCTTCCGCGCCTTCTTCGTTTAAGGTCAAATCCGCATTGCGCGTAATGCGGAAGCCGTGTACGGCGACAGGGATATATCCGCTGAACAAAGTCTGGATATGCTGGGTAATCAAATCTTCCATTAAAATATATTCCTGCTTCTTGCTGTTTGTCCGAGCCGGAACGAGAATATACCGCGATAAGTTGGAAGGCACCTTAACGATTGCAAAATAAGCATCCTCGTCATCGTGTTCTTCGCCTTCACGATCCAATATGACCGCCAAATACAGCGCCTGCGAATGAACAAGCGGAAAAGGCCGGCTCTGGTCCACCGCCATCGGGGTAAGCACCGGAAAAATAATATCGTGATAATACGCATCCATCGTCTTTTTCTGCGATGCGTTCAAGCTTTCGTAATCTGTGTAAATAATGCCTTCCCTGGCCAGTACCCGGGAAATTTCGCGGAATGCCTTGTACTGCTCCGAAACCATCTTGGCAGTACGCTTCATAATCCGCTTAAACAGGCCGGCCGGAGTGTAGCCGGTAAAATCTTTTTTGGTGTAACCCGCTTTCAATTGATCTTTCACACCTGCGACACGGACGCTCATAAATTCGTCCAGATTGGAAGACACGATAGAAATAAACTTCATCCGCTCCAGCAGCGGGGTGCTCTGGTCTTGCGCTTCCTCCAGTACACGCCAGTTGAATTCGATCCAGCTTAAATCGCGGTTAATATAAATCGACGGCGACTCCCGGGGTACATGCTCTTTTACCGCGTTGGTCATGGAAACCTCCACTAATTTTGAGACGATAACCGACAGGTCTCGACGTTTTTTCACAAGCTTCGCTTTTATTTTACTATGGCAGCTTCAAGGCTTGGCGTTAAGTTTATGTAAACGATTATGAAAATGAATGAAAAATCCGATTCCCCGAGCATCTACCATCGCTTGAACATATGCACCTGGCCGTTTGCGATTTTTTTGCGGATATAAGCAAGCACAAGGGCTTTAAAAAAGGGGCGGGTCAGCGGAAATACGAGCAAAAATCCGACGATATCGGTAAAAAATCCGGGAGACATGAGCAGTACCCCGCCGGCAAAAATACAGATTCCTTCGACAATCGAGTCTCCTGGAATTTGCCCCTGCCTCAGTTGAACTTGCGCATACTCCCATACCCGGCGCGCTTCCCTTCTGGCAATAAAAGCGCCGACAAATCCGGTCAGCAGCAGCAGGGCGACCGTTTCCCACGCCCCGATGATTTTGCCGACGGTAATGACACCCCAAATTTCAATCGCAGGTACTATGATCATTAACGCAACCAGTGCCTTAAACATCGGTTTCGCTCCCTTTTTCTTTGTTCGCATTCAACAAAGCAAACAAATCCGGCGCTTCCTTATCGATACGCTGCGGCTTCCAGTTCCTTCCGACCCATACATGCCGGGTGCCGCCGCTGACAAGCAATTCCCCTTCCTTGCCGATCTCCGCATCCGCGATCCGAATCGCCGAATCTTGAACGGCAGGCAACCGCCTGATTTCCGAAGCGAACTCCAAGCGCACATTCGAATGGCTGACGATCCGCGTATAGATGCCAACTACATCGTCGTAACGCGCAGGTTGTCTGAAAGCCATGTTCGCCTCGGTTACAGGCAGCAGCAGCCCCCGCTCCTCCAGCGACTGATAAGTCATGCCCAACGCCCGGATGAGCTCGGTACGCCCAATCTCAAACCAGTTCAAATAATTGGCATGATAGACGACGCCCATTTGGTCCGTTTCCTGATAACGCACCCGTATCGTATGCTTGTGCCACATGCGCTGTCCTCCTTATGAAAATGGGGGGGCAAAACTTGCCGTCCCCCAGGCTGCTGAAAAGTGAAATCGCTCACCCTTCTTACAAAAAAAGAGCGAAACCGGAAATCCCGCTTCACTCTTTTATGCTTACACCGTATAACCAAACAGCCGTTTACAGCACTCTTGAACGACCGGAATAAATGACGCCGACTTCTGGATAAATCGACACTTCCGTGCCATCCGGAATCAGCTCCAGCACGCGATCGACGCCGACGATAACCGGTTTGCCCAGACTCAGGCCAACTACTGCAGCATGCGAGGTGATGCCGCCCGCCTCGGTAATCAAAGCCGCCGCCTTCTCGATGGCCGGGATGTAGTCCTTGTCCGTCGATACGACGACCAGAATGGATCCTTCGTTTACTCTTTCGATCGCTTCCTGCGCGCTTTTGGCAACAACCACTTTGCCTGTCGCTGTCTGCGTTCCGATGCCTTGGCCTTTGGCGATCATTTCGCCGATATGGTGCACCTTGATCAGATTTGTCGTTCCGGAGCGGCCAACCGGCACTCCTGCCGTAATAACGACCAGATCGCCAAGGCTTACATGGCCTGTTTTTACCGCACTGTCAACAGCCGCTTCGAACAGCTCGTCCGTCGAATTGCATTCTTCGCCCTTAACGGGAACAACTCCCCAAATCAGGCTGAGGCGGCGCATCACTTGCTCATTCGGAGTGACGGCGATAATCGGAGCTTTCGGACGGTATTTGGACACCATACGTGCCGTATAGCCGCTTTCGGTTGCGGTCAGAATCGCCCTTGCGTCCAGATCAAGCGCCGAGCTCGCTACCGCTTGGCTGATTGCTTCGGTGACTGTTTTTTGCTGCACCGCGCTTTGACGCAAGAAAATCTCGCGATGCTGCAGCGCCGTTTCGGAGCGCTCGGAAATGCGGGCCATCGTCTGTACGGATTCTACCGGATATTTGCCTGCCGCCGTTTCGCCGGACAACATCACCGCATCGGTGCCGTCGAAGATCGCATTGGCCACGTCGCTTGCTTCCGCCCGCGTCGGACGCGGATTGCGCTGCATCGAATCCAGCATCATCGTTGCCGTAATAACCGGCTTGCCGACTTGGTTACATTTTTTAATCATCGCTTTTTGCACGATCGGCACGTCTTCGGCCGGAATTTCCACGCCAAGGTCGCCGCGCGCAACCATCAGGCCGTCCGACACTTCCAAGATTTCGTCCAGGTTGTCGACGCCTTCTTGGTTTTCGATCTTGGAGATGATTTGAATATGGGAAGCGTTGTGGCGCTCCAAAATTTCGCGGATTTCCAAGACGTCCGCCGCTTTACGCACAAAAGAAGCGGCGATGAAATCGACGCCTTGCTCAATGCCAAACACGATGTCGGCGGCATCTTTTTCGGTAATGCCCGGCAGATTGATTTTCACGCCCGGCACGTTAACGCCTTTTTTGCCTCCAAGCAGACCGCCGTTTTTAATCAAGCAGTTGATTTCGCTGCCGCGAATGTCGACTACTTCCAAACCGATCAAACCGTCGTCGATCAGAATCGTGGATCCGATCTTCACGTCGCGCGGCAAATTGTTATAAGTTACGGAAACACGATCGGCATCGCCTTCGATTTGTTCCGTCGTTAACACGATGTGCTTGTCCTGAACGAGTTCGACCTTCTGGTCGCCTTTCAGCTTGCCTGTGCGGATTTCCGGACCTTTTGTATCCAGCAAAATCGCTACCGTCTTGTCAAGTTCTCTGCACGCCTGGCGTACGTTGTTGATCCGGTTGCCGTGTTCTTCGAAATCACCGTGGGAGAAGTTCAAACGAGCGACGTTCATTCCGGCTGTGATCAGTTTTTTGAACATGTCAACGGATTCGCTGACAGGTCCGATGGTACATACAATTTTCGTTTTACGCATGATTGCCCTCCTGAATATAAGTAAATCTGCCAATGTCTCTAAACTTCTTATATCTATCTTCGACCAACTCTTCTTCCGTTAATCGAAGCAATTCCTCTAAATGCCGCCAAATTGCTTGTTTGATCGCTTCCGCCTGCACAGTCGCGTCGCGGTGAGCGCCGCCTTTCGGCTCGGGCACAATCTCGTCGATGACGCCAAGCTCTTGAATATGATTTGCGGTAATTTTCATCGCTTCCGCCGCTTCCATCGATTTGGAAGCGTCCTTGTACAGAATGGAAGCCGCACCTTCCGGACTGATGACCGAATAAACGGCATTTTCCAGCATCAGCACGCGGTTGCCTACGCCTAACGCCAGCGCGCCGCCGCTGCCGCCTTCGCCAATGACGACACAAATGATAGGCACGCGAAAACCGGCCATTTCCAGCAGGTTTCTGGCAATCGCCTCGCCTTGGCCGCGTTCCTCGGCTGCATTGCCGGGAAAAGCGCCCTTGGTATCGATAAACGTAATGAGCGGACGGCGGAACTTGTCCGCTTGACGCATAAGCCGCAGTGCTTTGCGGAATCCTTCAGGGTGCGGGCTGCCGAAGTTGCGGGCGATATTGTCTTTGGTGTCCTTGCCTTTCTGATGGCCGACAACAGTCACAGGGATCCCGTTCAGCTTGGCGATGCCGCCAACGATGGCCAAATCGTCGCCGTACAAGCGGTCTCCGTGAAACTCAAGAAAATCGGTAAATATTTGCTGAATGTAATCGGATGTCGTCGGACGCTGTGGATGACGGGCGATTTGCATTTTTTGCTGGGTCGACAAATCGTTGTACATCTCATCTTCCAACTGCTTAAGCCTCTCCTCCAGCCGGGAGATTTCATCGGAGAAATCGATGTGTTTATCGGTGCCGAATTTACGCAGCTCGTCGATTTTGGCACGAAGCTCGATCAGCGGTTGTTCAAAAGGCAGTTCACCCGCCATAAGAGCTCGCCCCCTTTACTGAATGCAAGTCGAGAATTTTGGTCAGCATGCTGCGCATGTCCTTGCGTGCCACCACTTTATCGACCTGTCCGTGCTTCAAGTTGAATTCGGACGTCTGGAAATTGTCGGGCAGCTTCTGGCGGATCGTCTGCTCGATGACACGACGGCCAGTAAAACCGAAGGCTGCGCCAGGCTCGGCCAAAATAATGTCGCCCAGCATCGCAAAACTTGCGCTTACGCCGCCGAATGTCGGATCGGTAATGATGGAAATAAATAAACCGCCCTGGTCCGACAGCTTTTGAATGGCTGCGCTTGTCTTGGCCATCTGCATCAGACTGAGGATGCTTTCCTGCATACGCGCTCCGCCCGAAGTCGAAAATACGATGACCGGATAATTTTTTTGCATGGCGGTTTCGATCGCTTTAGTTACTTTCTCGCCGACAACGGAACCAAGAGAGCCGCCCATAAAATCAAAGCTCATCACGGCAACGACGGCCGGGAAGCCGCCGATTGTGCCTTCGCCGGTAATCACAGCATCATTAAGCCCCGTACCTTCGACCGCTTTCTCGTATTTCGCGGAATAATCCGGGAATCCAAGCGGGTCTTCGGACATCATATCGGCGTCGTACTCAAAAAAGCGGCCCTCATCCATCGTCATTTGAATGCGTTCCACCGCGTTCAATTTAAAATGATAGCCGCAAGCCGTACATACTTTTAAATTTTTGTCCAGCTCTTTGCTGAATTGAATGGTGCCGCAAAGCGGGCATTTATTCATCAAACCTTCGGGAATATCCCTTTTGGTCCGTTCCGAAGGAATGGTTGCATATTTGCGTTTTTTCTGAAAAAAATCTTTAATTGCCACGGATACACCTCACAGACATTTCTTTTCTTCGGGAAAACGGTCAGTAATCGGATGACGTCCTATGCAGAATCGAGTTCAGAACCTCCTGCGCTTCCTCAAGTTCTCCTTCAGGAACCAATATTTCAAATTGGTTTTTCGTCATGCTGATCGCTCTCACTTGAACGAGAAAGCCTTCTTCCGTCATCTTTTCTTTAATTCGTTCTGCAATTTTGGCCGTCGGTGCAATGTAAATCACCGTCCACATGAAAAAAGACCTCCTGTCCTGCAAATCGGAACCGTTACCCTAACGCCCGGTTGCCGCCGACATCAGTGCCAAATAGCCTGTCTTATAGACAGACTCATGCCATACAATGGATCAATGATATCACAACTTGCCTTTTTCCCGCAACAAAGCGCTTTATGCGTGACAACCGGGATATCGCCGATTTCTAGGTACAAATTCAAAAAGTCGGCTTTTCAGCACCAAGAAGGTTGCAAGAAGCTGAAGAAGGAGGAGCGGAGTTTATTAAGGGATGCTGTCCAAAAAATCTTTCTCATCCTCATGATCGTGTGCGATTCTGGCTGAAGCCGCCGCGGCAAGTCCACATACCAAATCGTCCAAAAATACATGAATGCCGTTCGCATGATCGTTTAAATCGCGGATGACGCCCATCTTCATCTTGTCCAAGTAGCCAAAGCTGGTGAGTCCAATCATGCCGTATACATGGACAATGCCCAGCGCCAGCGTTTCGTCGACTCCGTACAATGAAGCGTCCTGCTCCATGATCGTTTGCAGCGGCTGCGGCAGCAAACCTTGCTCCGCCAGCTCGTCAAGCGCAATGCCGGTGTACAGCGAATATTGAACCTCGCGTTTTTTCAACACGATCAGCACGCTGTCGGTGCATGTTTGCATAGTCAGCTTCGGGTTGTACGGTTTTTGCAGCTTCATCACGATATCTGCGACTTGATCTATGGTAACCCCGCGTTTTCGAAGCAGCTCAATGATCGGTTGAACGGACACCAGGAACGCCTCCTCCGGCACTTGCTTTTTATAGGTTCTATCATCATATGCCGGAGGGCTTGCCATTATTTCACTTTTACGGTTTCCTTGCCAAGCAGCGCTTCAATTTCGTGAAACAGCTCGGGAGACGGTTTTACGGCGTACATCTCGCTTAATCCGAGCATTTTTTGGCTGCTTTCATAAAATAAAATGACGTGTAGCGGGCCTTTGGCCTTCAGCAGCTGCTCTTTTAGCGCGGTCAGGACGGACGGCTGCTCGCGGTCGGCGGGGATCTTCACGAACACCCGCTGCGCGGATCGCGCCGCGGCCGCCGCCCGGGCTGATACGCCGGCGGAATCGGCAGCCGGCTGGCCGGTGCGGTAACGCGGCGGCGTGGGCGCACCGGCTGCGGGCCGCTCCGTGCCGCCAGGCGTGGCAGCGCCCGCTTGCGGGTCGCGGGCCGGCGGCTGTTGCGCGCGGGACGCCGCGTCCGCTTGCGAACCGCGAGCCTGCGCAACGCCCGGCTGGACACGCGCCGCTCCAGATTGCGCGCGGGACGCCGCGTCCGCTTGTGGGCCGCGGGCCTGCGCAACGCCCGGTTGGGGCCGCGCCGCTCCCGATTGTGCGCGGGACGCCGCGTCCGCTTGCGAACCGCGGGCCTGCGCCGCGCCCGGCTGGGGCCGCGCCGGAGCTTGCAGGCGCTTCGCTTTATCCAGCAGCTCCGGATCATCCAGCGACAGCGCGGTATCCGCCAGCAGCTTGACGTCCTCGTCGCCCGTTTGCACTTTGGCCCGGACCAACAGCAGACTGCCTTTTTGCACAAGCGAGCCGCAGCGTTTCCACGTTTCCGGGAAAAGCACGACTTCCACTTTGGCGATCCGGTCCTCCAGTTCGATAAACGCCATCGGCTGGCCTTTTTTGGTAACGATCGTTTTCAGCGAAACGACCATGCCGGCGACCGTTACATCGCTATGGTCGGGTTTCTCCGCCAAATAATGGATCGGCTCCGCTTCCAGCCGGTCGATAGTTTCCATGTAAGCGTCAAGCGGGCTGCCGCTAATATATAAGCCGACCAGCTCGCGCTCCAGTTCAAGCCGCTGAAGTGTCGTCATCGGAGCGATATTCGGGTATTCGACCTCCCAATTCGCCTCCTCGGTAAAACCAAGCAAAGTCAGCTGCAGATCGTCGCGTTCCTTACGCCACTTGACCGCCGCTTCGATTGTTTCATCGAGCATAGCGAGCAGCTGCGCCCGGTGTCCTGGCAAGGAATCCATCGCGCCCGCTTGAATAAGCGACTCGATCACACGTTTATTGCATACGCGCAAATCAATTCTGCGGCAGAAATCGAGCAGGCTCTCAAAAGGGTCCTCTTCCCTTGCTTTCATAATCGCTTCAATCGCATGGGTGCCGACATTTTTGACCGCAGCGAGCCCAAAGCGGATGGCGGAGCTTCTCCCTTCTTCGCGCCGGTCGCTATCGGAAGCAGGTTGCGCTGGGGAAAGCGAACCCGCAGCAGAATGAACCGCAGCTGTCGCTAATCGGTCCGTGGAGCCTTCGACCGCTCCATCCGAACCGCCGACCGGCTCGCCGGAGTTGTTATTCGCTGTTGCCGAGTCGCTACCGCCGGCAGCTTGCTTGGCCGGGGTAAATACAACGCCGCTTTCATTGACGTCCGGAGGCAGCACGGCGATTCCCATTCGACGGCATTCGTCGACATATTCCGCCACTTTGTGATGGCTGCCCATCACGGCCGTCAGCATCGAAGCCATGAACTGTACGGGATAATGCGCTTTTAAATAAGCCGTCTGAAATGCCAACACCCCGTATGCCGTCGCATGCGCCTTCGGAAAACCGTAATCGGCAAAACGGACGATCATATCGTACACCCTGTTGGCTTCTTCTTCCGAATATCCTTCCGAGATACTGCCCTTCACAAAATGGGCGCGCTGCTCGTCCAGCACCTCCCGTTTTTTCTTGCTGACCGCACGGCGCAGCAGATCGGCTTCCCCTAAGCTGAAGCCGGCCATTTTAGAGGCAATCTGCATGATCTGCTCTTGGTATACAATGATCCCGTATGTATCGGAGAGCAGAGGCTCCAGGCTGGGATGCGGATACTCCACCTCTATCCGGCCATGTTTACCCGCGATATACTTAGGAATAAACTCCATCGGCCCCGGACGATACAACGCAAGCACCGAGATGATGTCGGTAAATTCGTTAGGCCGTAAGTCTTTTAATACCCTTCGTACCCCCGACGACTCCAACTGAAAAATCCCCGTCGTATCGCCGCGTTCCAGCAACTGATACGTCGGTATGTCGCCGTCCATCGGAATTTGATGAAAATCAATCGCCTTGCCATGCTGCTCGCGTATCCACTGCAGCGTTCTTTCAATAATAGAAAGCGTGCGCAGTCCAAGAAAGTCCATCTTCAAAAGCCCGATCGATTCCAGATGCTCCATCGTATATTGCGTCAGCGCCGTCTGCTCGCCGCCTTCCTGCAGCGGCACATATTGCGTCAGCGGCTCCCGGGAGATGATGACGCCGGCTGCGTGCGTGGAAGCATGGCGCGGCATCCCCTCGACTTTCATGGCAATGTCCAGCAACTCGGCCGTTTTCGGCTGCTTTTCGTATAATATTTTCAACTCGGGGCTGATTTCGAGCGCCTCGCGTAATGTCACGCCAAGCTGATGCGGAATCAGCTTGGCTGCCTTGTCCACCTCATTGTATGGCAGCGCCAGCACACGCCCGACGTCGCGGACGGCGGCTTTTGCGGCCATCGTACCAAACGTAATAATTTGCGCTACATGTTCTTTGCCGTACTTGCCGACCACATAATCGATGACTTCGTCGCGTCGAAGGTCGCTGAAGTCAATATCGATATCGGGCATCGTTACACGTTCGGGATTCAAAAATCGCTCGAACAGCAGATTGTATCGTATCGGATCAACATCCGTGATCCTCAGCACGTACGCCACCAAACTGCCTGCCGAGGAACCGCGTCCCGGTCCGGTGGCAATGCCTTGCTCATGCGCGAAACGGATAAAATCCCACACGATCAGGAAATAATCGCTGAAGCCCATACTTTCGATGACGCCCAGCTCATATTGCAGTCTTGCCGTCACACGGCTGCGGAACTCCTCATCTTCCCATTCCGCCGATGCGCCGTAACGCTTGATTAAACCCTCACGGCAAATTTCGCCAAGGTATTGGCCTGCCGTCAAATGCTCGGGAATCGGCTTGAATTTTGGCAAAATGGAGCGGCCGAATTCGAGTTCGAGCTGACAACGATCCGCCACGATTCGCGTATTTGCGATAGCTTCCGGCACATGGGCGAACAGCTTTTCCATCTCTTCGCCGCTTTTCAAGTACAGCTGGCTGGAGCTGAACTGCAGGCGATCCTTGTCTTCGACCGTTTTGCCCGTGCCGATGCAAATCAATATATCCTGAACGGCGTGATCCTCCTGGCGGATATAATGAACGTCGTTTGTGGCAATAAGCGGGATGCCCGTATCAGCGCTCAGCTGGATCATCGATTGCATCACTTTTTTCTGCTCGATCATGCCGTGATCTTGTATTTCCAGGAAAAAGTCGTCGCCGAATATACTCCGGTACCTCAGCGCCGCCTTCTTGGCTTCATCATACCGGTCATGCACCAGGTGCTGGGAAATCTCGCTTCCCAAGCAGGAACTCAAACAAACCAGCCCTTCGGCATACTGCGCCAAATGCTCATGATCGAGGCGAGGTTTATAATGGAAGCCTTGCAAATGCCCGATGGAGACCAGCTTCATCAGGTTCTGATAACCCTGCATGTTCTTGGCCAGCAAGATCAGATGGTAGATCGGCTGCTCCTGCCGGGTCCCTTTGTCCCTGATCGACCCCGCCGTGTAATACACCTCGCAGCCGATAATCGGCTTGATGCCATGCTGCAAACAAGCCTTGTAAAAAGACACAGCCCCGTACATGACGCCGTGATCGGTCAGCGCTAAAGCCGACATCCCCAGTCGGGCGGCTTGCCCGACCAGATCCTCGATTCGTGCCGCTCCGTCGAGCAAGCTGTATTCACTGTGCACATGAAGATGGATAAACTCGTTCAATATGACCGCCCTCCCGTATCCAACGTCGCTTATGGCCGCACCCGGCCGCTTTTTTCTTCTATTTTATCATAATGGCGGCAGGGTGTCCCATACATTAGTAGTAATGGACGACCTTTGGACCTACATTTGCGGAAAGGATGTGCCGCATGTCGCTGTTTTGGATTAAAATGACGGAATGCTTTTTTGTAGCTTTCGGTGCGGTTGTCGGCGGAACGATGTTGTCCGGGATCGGCGCAGTGTTGATCTTGGAACCGCCCAGCAACACGATGCTGCGCATCTCCGAGAATATTAAAATATGGGCCCTCGTCGCCGCAGTAGGCGGTACGATCGATCCGCTGCGCGTCATCGAAAGCCATTTTCTCGACGGGCACATTTCCCCGGCCATCAAGCAGATCTTATTTTTTGTCAGCGCCTTTACCGGAGCTCAAATGGGGACATCGTTAATTCAATGGATTTGCAAAGGCGGGGGGGCGAGTTGAGAGTCCCACCTTTTGAATATTACTCCGGGCTGCTGAAGGGGCTTGGTCTGGTCATCTCCGGCGCGATTATCGGGAGCGCCTTATTTATGAACATTTATCAGCATAACCTCAACCTGGTCATCGAGCACAACCGGGAGCTGAGTAAAGAACGAGCCGAGCTGCTCGAAAAGGTGGAAACCAACAACAAGCTTCGCAACAAGCAAAGCGTTATCGGCGATATTAAAGTGATCGTCACGTCAGGTGACGCCGCGGAGATCGATAACATTGCGATGGGGGAGCTGGAAAGAAAAATCGAGCAGGATTTAAAAATCGTCATCGGCCAAAAAGTTTCCAGCTTCGAGGAAAACCCGCTGCTTTACGAAAAACTCATTTCCCAACGGATTTATCAAAATGTCTCCCAAAAGGACTACGCCGTTTCGGTCAAAACGATGGTGCTTACGCAAACCGAATTAAAGGTGTGGATCGTCGCCAAAATATGGAAAAATATCCCTTTAAGATAAACGCTTTGCCTGCTCCATATTGATCCCGCTTCCGTCAGTTCTGCGCTAATACACTCAGATCACTCCTCTTCCAAAACCTAAAACGCAAACAGCCGCCTCTTGCGAACAACGATCCTCTGTGAAAATCGCTGTTCAACAGAAAGCGGCTGCTTCTGTTAATATTTGCGCACCAAATCGGTGTATTCCGTCCAATGCCCTTGGATACGGATCGTTTGAACATCCGTTTCCTTATGTCCGTTTGCCCATATGCCTGTGAACGAAAAGGTATAGCTGCCGTCCGCAAGCTTTTCGAAATCTTCGCCCCTCAGTTCCCCGCTCCACTGCACTTTATCTCCGCTAGTTAAAGAGGCGTCCCGATTTGTGCGGCTCATGACGACAGTCACGGACACCGCGGGCACATTGGTTTTCGCTTCGAGTCTGAAGCCTTCTCCCGCCCAGAACATATCGTATGGACGCGGCCGCTCCGGATCCCCGCTTTTTGCGACGTTATAGCTTTGCCGGTGTTCATTCCACTTGTCAAAATGCTTCACAAATCCTTGCAGCGTCAAATCCCCGACAGGGATAGACTTGACCGCCGTATTGCATGCGCCGGAAGGATCACACACGGTCAGCGTTACGACATAACTTCCGGGTTGGCCGTCCGTATCCGAGCCGGAAAGGCCGGCATTTGGGGTGCTCTGGGTACTGCTGTAACCGCCGGGTCCGGAGATACTCCATGCGGCCGTCAACGGATCTCCGTCGGGATCAGTCGAACGATTCACGATGGCTATAACGTCGCCTTCGTATGCCGGATTGGGCGACCAGTCAAAATCTGCAACCGGCGCCCGGTTGATGTACATCCATACTTGCGGAGACCATGGCGATGCCGAGCCATATTGATCCCACACCATCACCCGTACTCTCAGCTTCTGTCCTGCAGGCAGGTCCTGCGCCGCCAGCCAACTGCCGCCGTTTGAAGTTGTGCCTTGGAATTGAACCCCGCTGTCCAACAACATGACGTTATTTGCTTCATTTGTTACCTGAATCTGAAAATACATAAATACCGTACCCGGATCGGGATCCGTTTGTGCCCAAGTGAACGTCGGCCGCTGCGTATTGACCAACGTCGGACTGCTTTCCGTGCCATAAGGGTACGACATATAAGCTGCCGGCGGGCTGTTGGTAGCCATCCATCCGATACCGCTCCATGGCGACCACATCTCTCCGTCGCTGACGCGAACTTGAACCTGGTATTTTTGCCCCATCGCCAGCAAATTGTCCAAGGTCCATGCCCAGCTTGTGTTGTAAGTGCTCATGTTTTGATTGAGTTTGCATTCGACACAACCTCCCCATTCGTTTTTCACGTTGAGGTCGAATACGCTGAACTCTGTACCCGGATCGGGGTCCGATTGATTCCATGCAATCGTCGGCTGCAAACTGACCGGGGTCGGATCACTGTAACTGCCCGTCGGGAACGTCAATTGCACATTCGGCGGATTATCCGGCGGCACTGCCGAATCGATGGCGATGGTTTGCTCGTACCAATCCGACCATGCCCCGTATTCGTCGGCTACAGCCATCGCTATGGTGTACGTTCCGGATTCCTGCGGACGTTCCAGTTTGCTCTGCGTCATATTGCCCGATGGTGTGATGTAGTAAAATTTTTTCTTGTAAATGCCATGGTTCGTAGCGTATCCGCTTTGGCAATTACCTACGTTATAGCAACGGTCCGGATCATACGAATAATCGGTCCACTGGATTAAGTGAGTAGTTGTATTGACGGCCAGCGTGAAATTAGATACCGGTCTGCGATGCACGATCAAATATTGCGTGTACCAATCCGCATATTTTGAATAGGCAGCATAGGTATTGTCGCCATAGGCCAGACGGTGATCCGGATGAGGGTCGTCGGGTACACGGTAATCTACCTTGTACACCCCAACTTTATCAAAACTTAATATCGGTGTGGTGAGCGTTTGGCCGTGGTGTGACGATAAACCTGACTTTCCATCGCCAATGTCTAAAAACTTCGTCGTATCCACGTGCTGGTACTGCCACTGTGTTGCCGGGTCGAAACGCGGATCGCTTTCCGGATCGGTGTAAGTTGTTTCGTAAGTGACTTCTGTATCAACGATAGCGACACCCGGGGTCTCCGTGAGAAGATCGGCATCACTCCACATATAGCTGATGCCTTTAAACTCCGTATTGTCGGCGGTTGAAAATACGCCCACTGTCCCTTGGGAAAACGTTCCGTCATAAGCGTCAATTGCAAGTCCGTTGTTCTCGTACACTTTGACATGCGTTCCAGAAAGCTTGACGCTGTAAGAAACCCATTGCTCATTCAGCATGGCGCGTGATGCTGAACCAAGCAGCGTTTTGCGGCCATTCACGATTTTCACAAGGCTAATCGTCTTTTTGTCGGCTTCGACGCGATACATATTTTTGTAATCTTGGATCCGGAAAGCTGCGCCTGCAGCCATGTCAACATAATCAAAATGATGATATTTAGCTGTCCATGATACAGTGCCGTTTGTGACCTGCTGAGACGCCGGATTTACTAACTGACCGAATGTGTAATACTCGTTGGTGACAGGGGTCTGTCCAGTTTCCGGGGTAAAAGTATAAATATTGTTCTTGTATTTCAAATAGCCGTCATCAAAAATATTGCGGTCATAAGGCGACGTCCAAATCGATGAAAGAGTATAGTCCATTTTGTTGCCGGCTACAGCATACTTGGCCCCCACATCGCCCATAGCCGGACTTGTTTGTGTAAATGTGTAGGCGCCATATTTAATGCAATTATCATTCGCATCTGACTGTAGGCACCAATTGGGATAAGTTATCTGTTCTTCATAATTGGTGATACCCCAGCCATTATTACCGACAAGAGGTACGTAGTAACTGCTTGGAAACTCTACACCGGCTGGCGCATTGCTCTGAGTAAGTCCGGTTTCCAGACTTACATATCCAAGGTAATTATTGCACCCATCCTCACTTGTAGAACAAAATGGGTCCGGGTTTGAATAGCTGGCACGCAACCAAAGCCCGTCAACGGATTGCACCTGACCTGCATTGGCGGGGATAACATTAGGCCGCACCATACTGGGTTGACCGGTATCGCCATCCCATTTGATCAGCGAGCCATTCATTATAGACATATAATCTCCGTATGGCGTAAGGAAAGGCGTTAAATATTGATCTATCAGCGGCGGGCCGTTCACACAGCTGGTCCATTGAACATGACACCAGCCGATTACATCGACCTTGCCGAAAGCTGGGATAATGTCATATGTTTCGGTTTTATAAGGGACAGTCTTGTTGTCTGACTTATATGACCTTATTGTACGAGTTGTCACATTGATATCTTTGTACTCCCCGTTAAACTCCAGCAACTTATAACCAATAAAACCTCCGGTTGAATAAGAAGGGTATGTGCCGGAATAAGTGGTGCAGCATCCATTTCCGTTATTTGTAACGCTGCCGCTAAAGCTTCCCGAGGCTTTTACTGTTACCGCACCATTTGCTAAGTCCGACAACTTATAACGAGACCAGCTCACACTTCTGCCTGCTGAATTATACCCGTTGCCGTAGACGTATGAACTATAAATGATTAGTTCTCCCAAGTCTCTGTCGTAAGTTGATTGTGTAGAATAACCTGTTGTGTTTTCCTGAAAGGAGCCAATCTTGATCGGCATATTGTAGGGACTCAGCAAGTAATAATCGATGTAACCATAACTGCCTGTTGATGCTCTGCCCAAAAACCAGTTGTTCCCTATATACATGCCAACAGAACAATTCGCGTCCGCCGGCGGGCATTTTATAAGTACCGGTGCGGATAACGCCGGAGTGCTAGGGAACGAATACGGAGCTACGGCAATTGGCCTTTTAGATGATACCAACGAGCCTGAGCTATTTACACGCCAATAATTTTTGATGGATGACTTGTCCAAGCTTGTGTTTGTCCAGGAAACCATCTGAGCAGGGGTGTAAGTCACAATGTTCATCGGGCTAGGTTCTGATGTGATGCCTTTCGCCGTAAAGGTAACTTCCGGATTGTCATTGATGACCTCAATGGTGTAGTCTTTGTAAGCGTCTTTTCCAAGACCGTCCTCTTTTGCATACACCCGGAAGCAATAGGTGCCGATTCTGGGCGGCTGGAATGCAAAATAATTGTTATCGTTTGAGATTAAATTTACGGTCGGATCGCAAGCACCGTTGTTCCAGTAGTCGTAACCCCACGTTGTTGTGTATACAGCAATATTGTCGCCGTCGGGGCTGTATGATGTGTTCCGGAAATACTTCGGCACCCGTGTAATGGGCGTACTGAACTCCAAATCAGGAATGGGCGGTATGTCCGGATACACGGTAATTTTATGCGTGGCTGCGAATAACGATTTTAACCCGGTGTTGTCGAATACGCTCAATGTGGCGGTAACTTCCCCCGGCGTATAATAAATGTCCTGCTTGTTCGTCCACTCGTCCCTGTTGTGATCGATCGTTCTGCCCGGTGCGGGAGAATAGCTGTTTTCGCCGCTTAACGCGGGTGTGAGCGTTTTTCCTTCTTTGACCATCGTGCCGCCGGTAATGACCGGGATGGGCTCGGGACCGATAACGTCGAGATACGTACAGGAGTTTTGCGACTTTGCCCCGAAGCTGTCCTTGGCAATTGCGCACACTTTAAAATAACCAACCTGATCGGCGGAAATGCCCGTATATTGCAGTTTGTTATAAGGGCTCGGCCAATTGTATTTCGTCGGCAATGCCTGCGTCCAGCTGTTGTGCGAGAAGTCCCACGTAATCGTTGTAGAATCGCCGTCCGGATCACTCATGCTTACGACTTTTAAATAGACGCCTTGACCTAAAACAACCGATGAGGTTTGGTTGCCCGTTGATGTGCTGTTCCACGCAATTTCCAGCAGCGGCGGGCGGTTTGACGGATCGGGTAAAATTTCGAATGTATGGGTCACTTCCGAATATGTGCTGCAATCGGTCAATATGGTCATTGTGACAATGACGGTTCCGGAACCAATACCACCGTCATACGATCTTGAGCCAGGATTGTAAAACAATGTGCGGGTCATAGATTCGGGACTTAATATATCGGACGTATAACCAAAAGTATCTTGAAGGAACTTGAATTTATGTCCTGCATAATGACAAGAGCCAGTCACTTCGATGTCCACAGGTGTCACGACTTGAGGGTTTCCCCAAGTAATCGTTGAGCCGCGGGAAAAGATAAAATCGCCTTTAATGCCCGGAGTTTCTGGAGGAGGTGCGCAGGACGCCGCTTGAGCTGTAAAGTATTCGTTCCGTGTGTTGTTCGCTTCGTCGGCTTCCAGAACGGTATTGGTTGAATCCGCAACGACGGTAAACGCTTGTGCAACAGTGGACGTAAATTTAAAATTGAACGTTTTCCCCTTCTCGGCTCCCGCGCTAAGACCATTCACCATCAAATAATCGACTTCGGTTCCGTCTCTCCGGAGTGAAACCCGGAATGTCGTACTTGTGGACCCTCCCTGATTTTTGACTTTGTAGGAAATCGCCACGGTATCCCCAACGCCATAACACCCGTTGATTAAAAGCTCAGAGACAATTAAATCCGGGTCGCCGCCTGTGCCGCTGCAGTTTTTGACGGTTATAATATGTATGGCCGTTAGGTTTAACCCTTGACCGGTGTATTTGGCGGTAATCGTGGCGTTCCCGGTGATGCTTCCCGAGCTGACGAGACCCGAACTGCTTACGTCGGCAATAGTCGGGCTTGAGCTTGACCAGATCAGATTTGCGTCTTGCCTTAACGTTATCACACTGCCGCTGTGCATTAGTAATGCATCAAGCTGCAAAGTGCCGGCGGTGCAGAGCTCGGAGCCACCGGTGATCGTTAAGTTGTCGGTGGCCGGAGCGTCTTTGTAGGTTACTTTGATGGAGTCGGGGTATTTGTATGTTTTGGCGGTAATGTCTACTGTGAATGCAGCGAAATAAATGATGATCTTTGCGCCGGGAAGGCCCAAATCTTTCGAATACAGGGAATTAGCATGGTCAAAGTCTTGACTATATATAACGGTGAAGTTATCAGCATCATCTACTTTTACCTTTTGTATTGTAGTTGTTGGATCAGATTTTCCTGGACCTATTTCTTCCGTACCGGGGATATCAGAAGTAGCATCCACATTTGGGTCAAATGTAATTGTAGAAGTATCTACCACAGAAGAAGGAATTTCTGTTCCTGTTCCTTCAAATTTATAGGGCATTTCTCTTATTGCACTTAGGGTTAGTCCTTTATCCGTCACATATGGAAACTTCGGCATATTAAAGCCATTGATGTTTTCATATAGAATCCCACCAGTCGGAACACATAAGCTGGTTCCAGATGTAGCAGGACTTGCTGGACACGAACCTCCATTCTCATACCATAGTACTCCGTGGGTGGAATCGCTTGGAGTATAACGATACCAAACGTAGTAACCTTGAGCTGTTGTATTCCCTTTAGATGAAACATTAATTATCTCACCGTCTAAACTTAATGTATCCTGCCATGATGACCTATCTGATGCTAGATTGATTTTTTTGAATTTTACACCGTCTTTTTGCAACCAAGCTTCATCGATTATTTTTCCATTAAGAGCAGGAATGATTATGGAGTTCGTGGTCATCGTACTCTCACTGCTATATATAGCCTGATAACCTGCTGAGGCATGGTTTGAATTGTACGCTAAAGTTATTTGTTCTTCATTGATTTCACTGGCTGCAAAGACTCTTTGAAGCAACGAATCGAGAACTTCTATCGGCCATAACTGGATTAACATAATAAATAACAACATAAAGATACTAATACTGCTGCTCTTCCTATATCTATTTATTTCAAGCCCCCCCCTTTTTTAATCATGTTGAATTTAATTAATATGTTCTAGGGGCTAATACATTTAAGATTGTTTTCATATAATTCGGATGGGGTGGACGTGCAGGTGCATATGTTTTTATTGCAATTTCTCCATTTGTCGTTAATCCTTTTTTAGGAAATAGATAAGCAGTTAGGAAGCCTGAATCAGTAAGAAGTTGTGCAACGGTGTTTAACTCTCCCTTATTAAAGGCTTTTAAATTTTTTGTACCAATACCTACGAATGTGACTGGCAAATAGTTCATGTTTTTGCTGTATATTTGTTCGTCTTTGTTGTATATAACTATACTTTTAATAAGCAATACATAACTATTCATAAAGTCCTTCACGGGATAGCTATTACCTAATCCATCCCATTTCAACTCCTCAATCGGCGGCAGCAGCTTCAAATTCGGGTCGTTTGGGTCCTCCAAGTCGATGGCAATCACTTGATCCAATTCCCCGCGATAATTTCCATCCGGTGTTTCCACAAACAAATTATCGGGGTCCCAACCGGTGATAGCGCCACCTCCGAAAAACTCGGGCATGACCGTAAACATATTGGTTTTTTTCATCAGCAGCTCCGCGTTGCCGACGGCGTATTTATCCACTTCCAGCCTCTCACCGGCGTTTTTCCTCAATATGCGATCAACAACCGTAACGGATTGCGCTCTTGTTGTCGCCTCACCCAATCCAAGCTCTCCACCGTTCAGCCCTTGAATTAAGCCTTGCTTCGCGGCATTAAAGACAAACGCTTTGTCATCCATGTACACTTCCGGTTTTTGCAGTTCCTTCATCGTAGCGCGGACGATGATTCTGGACATTTCTTGCCGAGTGATTGGCCCGTTAATGTCCTGGTTGAAATCCTCATACCGGTGAATCCCGGCTTGCACAGCCGTATTCAAGTATGGTGTATACCATTCATTGCTTGGACTGCTGTCGATTGGCAGCTTTAGCGCCGAAACGGCAAGTTTGATAAATTCGGCACGGCTGACAGTCCGATCCGGCTTAAACGTTCCATCTTCGTACCCATCGACATATTTGGCTTGTACAGCTTTCATAATTGAATCTTTGCTCCAATGATGATCGATATCCGCGAATGTGGCTGCACTTCGTACGGAATCAGGCTTCACCATGTATCCGGTAACCATTGCAGCGGCAAAAACAATTGCCAGCCATTTCTTCATGCAAGTAATCCTCCCCAATTTTGCGCTAGTGTCATTTGCTTTTTAGCCGGTTTTCCCCAATCCTCTACCCTTTACCTATACTTCCGTTTACTGGCGATAGGTTCGCAAACCACGCCATACAGCAGCTCCACAAAATCCATCCGCAGCGCGCCGAGCTCCCCGCGAAGCATGCGGTCAAGCACCTTTTTGTTGCCCATCGAAGGTTTATAATCGCGCGGCTCGGACATCGCATCGTATACATCGCAGACGGCCACGATCTGCGCCAGCACCCCGTTTCGCCTCGTTCCCGCCGGATAACCGCTGCCGTCTTCTCGTTCATGATGTCCGAGCACGGCGTCGACAATCAGCGAATCGCAGCCAAGCTCCTTTAACATAACGGCCCCGCTGTTGACGTGGCCTTTCACCCTATCGTATTCGTCTGCGGACAAACGGCCCGGTTTGGCCAAAATCGATTCCGGCACATGCAGTTTGCCGATATCGTGCAGCAGACCCGCTCGTACCGCTGCAAGTCTCGTCCCCAAATCGGTGCCCGCATGACAAGCCAGCTGGAACGCCAAATGGGAAACACGCAAGGAGTGGTAGTATGTTTCCTCATGATGCCGCCTTAAGTTTTTCATCAGCATATAATCGGGCATGAATACCAACCTTTCGATCCGTAAACAAAGCAGATCTTACAGCTTAGAAACAATATTACATAATTTTACCATTATGGTCTAGCATTTCCTTTGCCGTTAAAGAGCATTAAAAAAACCGCCCATCACACGATCAATTCGTGAATTGGACGGTTCTTCCGTTCATATTTTAACTTGTGAGTAATAATTTACCACATCATTTGATCTATGGCAAGCTCCAGCATTGATTTTTCATTACAAAATCGATACAGTTAAAAGAACGGTTTGCGCCAAAAAAGTACAAAGGAAGTGCCTTCATCCGATTATGGAAACAATACGGACCATTTTATTTGCGCTCATCATCGTCTCACTGGTCATATCGGTTTATTTCAGCTTTCGTTATCGGAGAGAAGCCGATCCGAAACGGCGCGGCATCTACGCCTCGAAAATGAATATTGCGATGGGGATCATGCTGATGATTATTGCGATCACTCAGCTCTTCTTTTTCACAGATTCGATAACACGAAGAATATTCGGGACGGTGTGCCTGCTGCTTGGCTTGTTTAATCTGTTCTCCGGCATCCGCAACTATTCGTTATTCTCCCGGAGCAAATAACTGCGCTGACTTAAGGCTGATCGATCACCTGGGCAGTCAGCAGCGCTTTGCACACAAGCGATTGGGCGTGGAAAATTTCCACGTCCATTTTGCTGAATTTACGGCTGACCTCGATAATTTTCGGCCGTATTTCCACGATACTGTCGATCTGCAGCGGCTTGACCATATAAAAGGACATGTTGTCCATCACCAGGTCGCTCTTTTTGATATCTTGCACGACACGGTAGGCCGCTTGCGACATCAGTGTGGTCAGCACCCCTTCCGACACCGAGCCGAAATGGTTGGTCATTTGCGGCGTAACCGTCCCGCGGAACACCAGTTGCCCCTGATTGTCCCTATCTTCGGCAAAGCCGCTCCAGATCAAATCTTCGAACGTCTCCCCGTTTTGCGGCTGTTTCTGAATATATTGCATCGCTTTGAGCACATCTTTGCGGCTGATGACACCGACAATTTTGCGGTTGCTGTCCACAATGGGCAGCAGTTCGATGCCTTCCCAAACCATCATATGCGCTGCAGTCGCGACGGAAGTCTGAAGCATGGCGGTGACCGGATTTCGCGTCATCAGCTTGTCCAGAGACTGCCCGGGAAGCGCTCCGACCAGATCCTTGGGCGCAACCATGCCAATCAAGCGGTTCCATTCATCAACAATGGGAAAACGGCTGTGTCCTGTCTTTTCACAAAGCCGCTGCCAATCTGTCAGCGTGTGGTGGCCTTTAAGCGTATATAGCGGCATCTCTTGTCCCATGATATCTTCGATCATGAGGATCTTCTTTTTGATAAGACGGTCGTAAATCGCACGGTTGATCATAGAGGCGACGGTAAATGTGTCATAGGTGCTGGAGATGATCGGCAAATTCAATTCGTCCGCCAGACGCTTCACATTGTCATCTGTGTCGAAGCCGCCCGTGATCAGCACGGCTGCGCCATGCTCCAATGCCCCGAGATGCGCCCCGCTCCGGTTGCCGACGATCAGCAAGCTGCCGGCATCGATGTACCGCAGCATCGCGTCTTGCTCCATCGCGCCGATAACAAATTTATTGAGCGTTTTTTCAAGCCCTTCGCTGCCCCCAAGCACGATGCCGTCCACCATATTGACGACTTCGGAAAAAGTCAGCTTATCGATGTTGTGACGCTGCTTTTTTTCCACCCGGACCGTTCCGATACGCTCCTTGGTGCTGACAAGCCCTTGATTGTCCGCTTCTTTAATGGCCCGGTACGCCGTACCTTCACTGACCCCAAGCGACTCGGCGATTTTGCGCACCGAAATTTTACTGCCGACCTTCAAACTCTCGATATATTTGATGATTTGCTCATGTTTAGTTGATGATGCGGTAAGCTCCTGGTCCATACCTGCTAACACCTCTGTTCGTCTCGTACAGTGAAAAACTGTAGTTCCATCATACCATAATAGGACTTTGAAGTAATATCTCTCCTACTTAACAACCAGGCTTGATGCGCATTATGTAAAAATAAAATAATATTTATGTAAAAATATGTTGAATCATACAGTTTATTGCTATATAATGGGCTCAAGCGACAAATTATACATAATATTCCATAATTTATATTGAAAAGGAGGTTTTTGATGATACTCGAACATACGCCGCTTGCCAGACAATTGGATATCGTCTTTAAGCAACTGAAGGAGGAGCTGAGCTATTTAAGCTCGGGCACACTTTTCATTCAAATTCGCAATAATTCGATCGGAAAGTTCGGTATCAGGCATTTTCCGATGGAAAGCAGAGGCAGCCAGTTGCAGATGACAGAAAAAGGACTTTCCGAAGCGCAGTTTATTTCTTTCCATCAAACGGCTAAAGAATCTTTAAAGTTTAAAAAATGGACTCATGGAGAAATATGCTTCGAATTCGCCCTTAAGCAAAACATGTTGTGTACAAGCATCCAATTCGAATCGAATTACAACATGGCAAATATCCTATCGAACAACGACAAAATATATTAAAGGATTTCCCCCGAACTCATCTTAATTATTATCATTTCAAAACAAAACCCCCGAATTCCATGGAGGCCGGGGGTTCTTATTCTTCAATTTGCTTATTTTCGAAACTGCAGTTGTTTCCGTTTGCCCCGAATCAGCTGTTCCAGCTGCCATTTCTTCATCCGTTTAATCCGGCTGTGTTCCTTGCGCGCTTCTTCATCGACGCCTAAAATTTCATGCAAATGGGCAGCAATAATCAGCAATGCAAAACAGATCCAAATTACCCCGAAAACAGTCGGCAGCGTCATGCCTTGTCCAATATCCAGTTTGGGAATGGCATAAAACAGCATCCCTAAGGCGATCGCCATGTAAACAATATGTTTGGTCCCCTTCACGGCTTTTCCACACCCCATCCTCCAGAACGATTTATGTTCCAAGCTTATGACCGGCTCCCGCAAAATAGAACCAGATCTTAAGGTTTTGCCGGATGAGAGCGGCTAACGCGCCACCTGCTTTTTTCTGCGGAATAACCACGAAATCTTTCCATAACCAGAAGCGAGCAGCCAAGGGACAATCAAAGAGAGCAAAAATCCCGCAATCACAAACAGATCGTAGCTAGTCTCCTGCACCCGCATAAAATGCGTCCGCCAATATGACAATACCGCCGGATGCACTAAATAAATGCCGAAAGAAGCGGCTCCCAAGCCGATTAATACACGTGCGAGCCCCGGCGTATGCGCCAGCAGCCAGCGGCCGATCCATATAAATGCAACGCATGCAAACATGGCATACAGCACAAAAAGCAAAGCGTACCACAAGCCTGATACAGCCAGCAGCTCCAACTGCTCGAGCTCAAACATCGCCGCAAATACGACACCGCATACCATGGCCAAGGCAATAACCCATCCGTAATAACGATTCATCCACGCAATGAAGGTTTCGTAATACATCCCAATCGAGCCGCCAAGCGCAAATAAGCTGAAATAATCGATACATAAGGACGAGAAGTGATCGATTCCCGGACCCCAGTGATTGTAACTGAATGCAGCCGCCTGAATGACCGCGCCGATCAGCCACAGCCACCGGCGGAACCACCCGAGTGCGGTGCAGCCCCACATGAGCAGCGGAAACAGCAGATAAAACTGCACGATAATAATGATGTAATACAGATGATAAGAAGCATCCGCCCAAGGCAGCAGGTCTAGAAATTCTTCCCCGTCGAAATGCAGCGGAACGCTGCTGTCGTTATACAGCCATTGATCGTAAAAATAATAAAACAAAGACCAGACCAGATAAGGGATTACGATTTGCTGAATGCGCCGCCGGTAAAAAACAAGCGCCTGCTTCCCGCTCCAATCGCCCGAGTACCGGTAAAACAGCACAAGCCCGCTTAACATTAAAAATACCGGTACGGCAAAATTGCTTAACTTATTAATCCCCAAATAAATGCTCTGTCCCGCTCCGCCGAGCTCCAGCTCAACCGTCGCTTCGGAGGTGCCATGTATGAGCAGAACCGCCAATATGGCAAAAGCTCGTACAATTTCAAGCTCTAATAACTTGGTTTTCGCCAAAGCCGTTCATACCCTTCCTAAGTTGTCGTACCCTTTCAAATTGTATCACAATCGCTAAACACATAGAAAGCGATTGGAATGTAATTAATAACACTTAAACTCCGCTTACATTCATCAGAATATTTACTTACAATCACTTAAAAATACTTATAAACACTTGTTAAAATGAATTAAATGTGGTTAAATGTAAGCAATCCAGTAAAAGGAAGGTGATTATCCTGTATCAGGAGGAGCGTTTGATCGCCATCGTCGAACACATGAAGATTCACCGGCGCATCAGCGTAGAAACAATCTGTGATTTGTATGGCGTCTCCCGGGACACCGCCCGCCGCGATATGGTGAAGCTGGAGGAACAAGGGACCATTTTACGGACCCGCGGCGGAGCGATACTGCCGACATTGTCCAAGGATATTCCCGCTTATGACAAACGGCTCGGCGATGAAACCGGCTCAAAGCGGGCCATCGGCAAACTCGCCGCTTCGCTCATACAGGATCGCGATTTTTTGCTGATGGATGCGTCCACTACGGTCCGCTTCGCCGCTGAAGCGATGTCAACCGAGAAAAACGTAGTGGTCACCAACTCCATTCATATCCCGCTTTCGCTCCCAAAAGATAAAGGCATTGCCGTGCATTTGCTTGGCGGCCAATTTAACCCGGATCACCATTTCATTTATGGGGCGCGAACGCTGGAAATGCTGCATGATTACCATGTCGATAAGCTGCTGCTCGGCATATGCGCGATCACACTCGACGGCTTATCCACTCCTTTTGAAGAAGAGGGTTACGTGATCCGTGAAATGCTGAAACGGGCAGACCAGGTCATTTTGCTTGCCGATCATTCCAAATTTGGGAAAAAGCAGTTTCATACCGTAGCGGGGTTTGAGCAGATCGATATTGTAATTACGGACCGGAAACCTGATCCGGCTTTAGAAGAGGTACTGAATAAACACGAGGTTCACATTATGCTTGCGGAGGAGACCATGCCATCATGATTAAGCTTATTATAAGCGATTTGGACGGAACGCTATTGTCCGAACACAAATCGGTGGAAGCTGCGGAAATTGAAGCCATTCACAAAGCGAAGCGGGAACAAGTACATTTTTCGTTGGCATCCGGCAGGATGCACTCCGAAATTGCCGCCGTTTTTCAAGAAATCGGGATGACGGGGCATATCGTCTCGCAAAATGGGGCTTTTATCCAGACCGCGTCCGGCCAAGCGCTGAGATCCGCTTATTTCGAACCTGCCTATGTGCACGGTCTGATGGAAGCAGGCTCAGGATTTGACGTGCTCTCTGTCATTTGCGCCTTCGATCGTTACATGACCCCTTCATGGAGCCCGGTTGCCGAGAAAATAAGCCGGCGCATGTTCTCGCCGCTTAACCTGCAGCCCGATGCATTGGAGCGGTTGGGCCTTGACCTGCATTGCAGCAAAATTTCTTATTTTGGTCCCATGCAGGAGTTGCTCCGTTTGCAAGCTTTAATCAAGTCCACTTACGGCAGCAAGGTCGATACGTTTATTTCGGACAGCGATTGTCTTGATGCGATGCCAAGCGGAATCTCCAAGGGCAGCGGACTGGCTATCCTGCTGGACGCACTGGGCTTACAGCGTGAAGAAACCGCCTGTATCGGCGATTCGTTTAACGATGTGTCCATGTTCGCCGAAGTCGGACATAGTTTTGCTATGGCGGGAAGCCATCCCGATGTGATGCGCCAAGCCAAATACAGCGTAAGCCGTGTAGCCGAAGCGGTTGAATGGGTGCGGCAATACAACAAGAATCAGTAAACCTGTGTTCAGCTAGGACGGGAACTCATATCAGTTCTACCGTATCATGCAGCGCTGCTATCCCTCCCTGAACCACCTTGGCGTAAACGCCGAAGTTCGCATCGTAAACTTCGGCGAGATGTCTGAGCAGCTTCGGTTCATAAGGCAGCTCGCTTTGAGCGAAGGTGGTCATCACACAACGTTCGGTCAGCTCCGTAATTTCCAGCACAACCTCGGTGCCAATCCGCAATTGTCTGCCTATCCAGCTATGCTCCAACGGTTCGTTGCCGATTACGTTCAGCAGCAGATTGGGACGGAAGCGGCGCTCGTCGATCCGCATATCCGGTAAAGCCCGGCGTAATGAACTTAAGGCCGCTTGGGTGAGAAGATGTACCGGCGCGGCGTCAAAATGCGATACCGCCGCTTCAGCCGCCAGCCGGACCGGTTGCCCCAGCAGCTGCGACAAGGCCAGATCCGTCTTGGGGCTCAGCCCGATACGTTTTGTCCCGTCGGGAAATTCGATGCCCAGTTTCCCGTCCTCGTAGAAGGAACGGAAGCGAAACAAACCGTCCATTTTTGTAAAACGCCGGGTCGTTTTACCGCTCCCGAATTTACCGTTGTGATCCCGCACCGCATACAACCTGTCGCCTTCCGCTCCGCGTTCGTTCAGAACCACCTGATCGCAGCTTTCGCCTTGCATGGATTTCACCGGATAACGCCAAAGCGCATCCACAGTACCGATCCGTTCGCCCATCCTCATCCCTCTCATTCCATTACGATATCGTCCGACTCATTTCGCTAAATGGCTTGCAGGCAATGCGTTTCTTCTAAATCTTCAATGCAAATATAGAGCCGGTTATCCGGTTGATTTCCGCTTGCACGGCATCCAGCTGCACTTTCCAGGCCCGCCCTTCTTCCAATGCGGCCTCCAATTCGACCACAGCGCTTAGCAGGCGTTCTGCCGCAAGGTTGGCCGCTACTCCCTTAAGCGTATGCGCCAATCTCCGTGTCATTGCATGTTCGCCCCGCTCTGCGGCGCTTTCTACCTTTTCGGCAAATTCCCTGTATTGCTCGTCAAACTTTCTAAGCACATATTGGAAAATATGCACTTTACCATCAAGCTGCTTTAAGGCGCGTTGCACATCGAGTCCGGCGATATGCTCCATACACCGGTAAGCCATCCACTTATCCAATATTTCCGTCAGGCGCTCTTCATCCACCGGTTTCGTCAATATATCGTTCATGCCCACTTTAAGGCACTTCTCACGTGCTTCTTTCATTGCATCAGCGGTTAAGGCAATCACCGGAATATGGTTAAACCGGTTATTTTCACGAATTTTCCTGGTCGTTTCATATCCGTCCATTCCCGGCATATGCAGATCCATAAAGACGAATTGCCAAGCTGATCTGTGCATCCAATCCAATGCCTCATGGCCATTCTCCGCGACGGTGACCGCGTAACCCAATCTTTGCAGAAGCTGGGAGATCACGATTGCATTGATTTCATTGTCTTCCGCCACCAAAATGCTGCCCTTAAGCTCCATTTCATGACCTGCGGCAATTTCGGAAGAGGCGTCCTCCACGGCTTCGGACCACTCCAACGGATGCACCATAGCCTGGAACGCTTGGAATAAGCTTAAGCGGCTTATCGGCTTGACAAGAACGGCCTCCGCTCTCAAATCTGAGGGCAGCTTAACCATTTCTTCATGTCCGAATACCGTCGTCAAAGAGATGACCCTGGTCGTATTCCGATCCAGCTTCCGCAGCAGGCCAAGCCATGATTCCATGCCGTTCATATCTTCCATTTCCATATCCATCAGCACATAATCAAACCGGTCGTGAAGACCGTCTACAGCAGGCTCAAGCCGCCTGATGAGCTCGGAATACGAAGCGACGGTTTCCACTTGGATTTGCAGCGACGCCAAGATGCCGGCGATGTTGTGCCGCATCAAAGGATGATCCTCGGCGACAAGCGCTTTTTGCCCGGACATGCCAAGCACCGCCGGTCGGACGATCGCCGAGGGCGATACCGCCAGCCGCAAAGTGAATGAAAACTTGCTGCCTCGGGCAAGCTTGCTTTCAACATGGAGAACGCCCCCCATGGACTGCAAGAGGTGCTGGCAAATGACAAGCCCCAGCCCTGTCCCCCCGAATCTCCGGCTTGTGGAAATATCGGCTTGAGAGAACGGGGAAAACAATCTGGCCTGCTGCTCCGGCGAGATGCCGATGCCCGTATCGGTAATGCAAAAATGGATATCGGCAAAACCTTGTTCCATCCGGTCCATCCGGGCCTCTATGTAAACATGTCCGCGATCGGTAAACTTGATTGCATTGTTGCATAAATTCAACAGCACCTGCTCCAGGCGGAACGGGTCCCCGATAAATTCCGCGGGAAGATCGTCCGAGGTATCGATAATGATCTCGATTTGCTTTTTCCCCGCCACCACACTTAACGTATCGGTCAGCCTGCGCAGCATGTCTTCCAGATCAAACGGCACTTCCTCCAATACGATTTTCCCCGCTTCGATCTTGGAGAAATCCAGAATATCGTTGATCGTGCTCAGCAGCGATTTGGAGGAAGAAGAGATTCGGTCCAAATAACCGCGCTGCACATCGGAGATTTCGGTCTTGCTCATCAGCAGCGACAATCCGATGATGCCATTCAGCGGGGTGCGAATCTCGTGGCTCATTCGGGCTAAAAATTGACTTTTCGCCAAATTCGCTTCAACGGCTTCTTTGCGTTTTTTCAAATCGGTGATATCGTGAAGAGTTCCGGTTACTCCGGCAATTTCTTTATTCGAGTCGTGAAAAGGCGACAGACTGACGACATAATCGCATTCGCGCTGATCGGATAACGTCATGGACAACTCGAATTTTTGCATCGTATTTTGCAGGACCGTTTGCTCGAACATTTCATCCCATCGTCTCGCATCTTCCTCGCCGAAAATATCCGCCAGCCGCTTTCCCATCAGCTCCTCCCGATCAAATCCGAAGGTGCGGCATAAGCTTTGATTCACCGAAGCGACAGTGCCGTCCGCATCAAAGCTGACGATCAGATCCTGTGAATTTTCTACCAGTATCCGGTATCTTTCTTCGTTCTCGCGGATTTTCCTTTCCGCCGATCTGTAGTCCGTCACATCCATAGCAGATCCGATGATGCCGGTCACTTCCCGATCGGAGTACACCGGATGCAGCGTAACCAGCATACTCGCTCCGACGTAACTTGTTTCAAAAGTAACCGTTTCCCCTTGCCAAACAAGCGCATACTTCTGCAGCATCAGCTCGGGATCATCCCATCGGGTGCTCTCCGCCCCAATCGGTTTGCCGATATAATGTTTGGGGTTCGTGCCGAACTTTTCCAGCAGCTTCCCTTCGATCAGCACATATTCGAACTTTTCGTCATGTTTGTTGATCATAAAAGTGAAACCCGGCTGCATGCGCAGCATCTCGATCATATCTCGCTCCATTTTGCCGACCATATGTTTATACTTGCGGGTTCGCAGCAAATACAGCAGGAATAAGGATACGAACATAATGCAGAAGGCTTGATACAGGAGATACGGCGCCAACGCTTCCCACGAAATCGGGTAATAATAAATAACCATTGAATAATAAGACAGCAAAATAAACGCCGAGCTGAGCAACCATTTTAAAAAGTAATTGGGTGTTTTGGCAAAAATGAAAGCGGTTCCCAACATGCTAATCAACGAGACGGCAATTTGTACCGTATTCCCGGCGCTGCCTTCGATAAATACCCGGGAGATCAGTATAATCACACCTGAAATGACAATCGATACGGTACCGCCCAAAAAACCGGATAAGAGCAAAGCGACCCCGCGAAAATTCAAATGCACCTGCTCGGTCAGTTCGACACCAAGGTAAATGAGCACCGTCCCCAGCACACCATGGATCGCTCCGACATATATTTTGTACAGCAGCGTAGGTTTTTCCAATTTGGTAATAATAAAAAACTGCTCCACGAATAAAACAAAAACAGCCAAAACGGCAAAATTTAAAATTAAATCATGCAACAGAGAAATCACCTTCCATGTTTTTACTAAAAAAAGCCGTACTTTCATCTTACGACGAAAGTACAGCCTTGTCATCAAGCTCATGCGATAAAATGAGATGTTTGGCTTTTTCTCCGTCAACAGGCATGCTGAACAAATACCCTTGGACCAGCCCGCAGCCGCACCGCTCCAAAGTATCCAAAACCTCCTCGTTCTCAACGCCCTCTGCAACGACCTGAAGTTTGAGATGGCGGGTCATCGTCACAATCGTATCAACGATCGCGGCGTTCACCGGGTTAAGGTGAATATCTTTGACGAAAGATTGGTCGATCTTCAGCTTGTCAATGGGGAATTCCTTCAAATAACTAAAAGAGCTGTAGCCGGTGCCGAAATCGTCGATCGCAATTTTCAGACCCAGTTCCTTCAATCCGCGAAGCGTATCCATCGCCATGCCTACATCCATCGTTGTGCTTTCCGTAATCTCGAGCTCCAGACATTCCGAAGCAAGCCCCGTTTCATGCAAAATCCGCATAATTAGCTCTTTCAAATGCGGATCGTAAAACTGCTTGGAGGACAAATTGACCGTTACCGTAATGGGGGACAATCCAGCGGATTGCCATGCTTTATTTTGCCTGCATGCTTCAGCGAGCACCCATTCCCCGATTTTTTGAATAATACCGGTTTCCTCGGCAATAGGGATAAATTCCACCGGAGGGACGCGCCCAAGTTCCTGGCTGTCCCACCGGATTAAGCTTTCCATGCTGACGATCCGCCGGGTCGCCGCATCAACAATGGGCTGGTAATAAAGCACAAACTCATTGTACTCGATCGCTTTGCGAAGATGCTGCTCGATTTTCATCCGGCGATGTAGCCGCTCGTTTAAAGACGAGCTGTAAAATTCATAATGGTTCCGTCCGTGGTCTTTAGCTGCATGCATCGCCATATCGGCGCATTTCAGCAAATTGTCGGCATCATTGGCATCAAAGGGATAATGGCTGATACCAACGCTTGACGTCATATGCAGTTCATAACCTTCCAGCTTGATCGGCTGCCGCACGGTGTGAATAATTTGCTCCGCCGTCTTGACCATATCCTGAGGGTTAACACCGGTAACCACAAATACAAAGGTGTCGCCGCCCACACGTGCGATCGTAGTTTCTTCCACGGTGCAGCGCTTCAGTCTTTTGGCCATGACTCTTAAGATGTAGTCGCCCGTTTCGTAACCCATGCCTTCGTTAATCAGTTTGAAATGATCGAGCCCGACACAAAATACCGCAAAAGAAGTTGAGTCCGCAGCCGACCGCTGAGTCACTTCATTCAAGATGACAGAAAGAAACTTGCGGTTAGGCAAGCTTGTCAAATGGTCGTGGTTCGATAAATAGTGTATTCTCTCTTCCGTCTGGCGCTGCTCTGTAATGTCCATAATCAGGCATACGACCTCGGAAACCTCCCCTTGACGCCACAACGGACGCAAGGTGGTATAAAAGTGTCTGCCGCGCCACGTTGATTCGAAATTGGTGAGGTTGTCTCCGCCCCATGCCTTTCCATAATGGTGAAGATGGGCAGTGACCAGCGGCTCCGGGAAAAAATCGATCAGTTCCTTGCCCACCACCTGGGCGGAAGTGATGCCGAACATATCGCCTTCGCACATGGAGTGGATAAATTTGCCGCAGTTCAACTTGAACTTGAGCACCAGACCCTTTTGCTGGAACAACGTTTTCTTAAGTTCCGTATGCGTCGCACGCAGATCATCTTCCAGCTTCATGCAATGGGTGATGGACTCCATCAGCACCTTAATCGTCAGCTCCTTAAAGCTGTTGAAGCCAGCCCCCCCAGAGGAAGGCGTTCTGCTGCTTACAGCCAGCTTGCAGCGCAACAGAAAATCCCGCTCCAGCATAGGATCCGGATGATCTTGAAACAACATGTCTTTATGAAAGTAATCGATCGCTCCCGCTTTCATTGCTTGTATCGTTTGGGGAGCGCCATCGCCCGTGTAACTGCTGAGCATGATGACTGGAACCGGATAACGGGCCATAATTTGTTTAAGAGCGGAAATGCCGTCCATTTCCGGCATTTCCACATCCATTACGATCAGGTCAAGGCGCAAATCTCCTGCGAGCTCAATCGCCTCGAGCCCATTGCTTGCCGTGCCGGCAATATAAAACTGCGGATCCTGATGAAACAAACCTGCTGTCATTTGCCTCATCAAGATCGAATCGTCAACGATAAGCACACCGTATTTGCCTTTATTATCAGACTCCAGATCCATGTTCTCCGCACACTTCTTTCTTAACATGATCGATGTCGAGCAAGATGACTGTTTCCCCGTTCAATTTGCATATGCCGCTGACGATGCCTCCCCCGGCGGCTCGGGTAACCGATTCCGGCGGCGCTTCGACCGCTTCTTCCGAAATCGTTCTGACTTCCAGCACACGGTCCACCCGCACGCCGATATCCCCGTTATTTCCTTCAATGACCATAATGTACCCCGCTCCGGGCGGAGCGATGTCATGTGCCGCCATTCGGCGGTTTAACTCGTAAACCGGTAGCAAATCGCCGCGCAGCTGTATCCAGCCCGGAACGCTGCCTCCTGCCGCCGTTATTTTCGAGACGGCCGGGGTAGGGATAATTTCTTTCACGCTGGAAATATCCAGCGCGTAGGTTTCTGATCCAATCGAGAACGTGACGGCCTTCCATTCATTGTGTCTGTCATGTTTCTCCGCTTCACGGGCCGTCCTATCGGCATGCCGTACCGCTCCCGTCCGGGTGACGATAGAATTGACATCCAGTATGAGCGCTACGCTGCCGTCGCCGAGAATGGTGGAGCCGGAAATGAAATCGGCTTTTTTGCCGTAATCGCCCAGCGATTTCATCACGATTTCCTGAATCGCCAGAGGCCGGTCGACAAGCAGGCAAAGCCGTTTTTCGGCCATACCGATCATTACCGCATACAGACGGCCTGATCTTGCGGTGCCGCCGTCTGCCGATTGAGACGTGTTCAACAGCCGGTTCAAACGAACGAGAGGCCATATTTCCCCGCGGACGGTGCATACTTCCTGTCCGTGGACAGTGGCGATTTCCTCCTGTTTTAGCCGCATAATTTCAATGACGTTGACCATCGGGAGAGCATAGGTGCTGTCACCCAATTGAACAAGCAGCGAGCGGATGATCGCCAGCGTTAGCGGCAGCTTGATCGTAAAAACCGTGCCCCCGCCAACCGTCGTATCGATGTCGATCAGACCGTTCAGCTTTTCGATACGTGAGCGCACGATATCCATGCCAACGCCGCGCCCGGAAATGTCGGATATTTGCTCGGCGGTCGATACACCGGACAGAAAAATAAGCGAGAGCCGCTCCTTATCCGTCATTTTCGCCGCTTCTTCTTTCGTAATGAAACCTTTCTCGATTGCTTTCCGGCAGCTTTTCTGCGGATCGATACCCCGTCCGTCATCGGCGATCGTAATGACTATCGATTCTTCTTGATGAGTCGCCTTCAGCACGATTTGTCCTTTGCGCGGCTTGCCCAGCTTTTCTCTTTCCTCCGGAGATTCAAGACCATGGTCTGCAGCGTTGCGCAGCATATGAATTAACGGATCGCTGATTTCTTCAATTAACGTACGGTCGAGCTCAGTCTCTTTGCCTTCAATTATCAGCTCGATCTCCTTGCCGGAACGCTGTGCCAAATCCCGCACCAGCCGGGGGAAACGATCGAATAATTGCTCGATGGGCAGCATCCGGGTTTTCATCATGCCTTCTTGAAGTTCGGCGATCACCCGGGAAATGTGATGGGTAATATCCTCCAGCAGCGCAATCTCGCTTTCACCTTTGAAACGGGCCCGCAGTTGCTTTCCTGCTTCCTGCAGCCGGGTTTGGTCAATGATGAGTTCTCCCACAAGATTAATAAGATGTTCAATCCGCTGAACGTCCACTCTCACCGTTTGGCTGCCGCGCGCTTTCGTTTCCGAACCCGCCGTTTCTCTGGCCTGCTCATCTTTACGGGCCTCCGATGAGGTAAGCGCAGCCGCCTCTATATTCCCGGCAATCGCCGGTGTTCGCCGGTCGCCGGTCAGCTCTCGGATATTCATATGCTCCAATTCTGTATAACCGGCCAACTTATGGCGAACCGTCTCCTGCTCCACGCCCACGTCCAGACTCAACGCGCAGGAAAATACGTCCGGGCAGGTCAAATCCATTTTCAGCTCTTCCGGTGTAGGCGAGCAGGCGAGTACCTGCCCAAGCTCTTTTAATGCCTCATATATCAACAGCGCTCTGGCGGCAGGCATATCGGTTTCCGCATGAAGCGAAAACTGCACGTTATGCACCATCCCGCCTTGATCCGCATAACTAGCAATAAGCGCCGCCTCTTCCTCCTGATAGACCGGCTCTGTCCAATTCGGCCCCGACTTCGTTGAGCCAGGCGGCTCAAGCTCCGCTGCCCCGAGCTTGCTCCGGCAATGTAAATGGAGCTCATCCATAAGCTGATGTACCGGCAATTCTTCATACAGCCCGTTGAAAAAATGTTCTCTTTGCTGCTTTAAGTAGTCTACACACCGAAACAATGTATCGACAACACCCGGGCGGAGCTGCATAGCTCCGCTGCGCAGCAGATCAAATGCGCTTTCAACCGAATGTGTGAGTTCTTTCATCTGTTCAAAACCCATGGCCGCCGAGGAGCCTTTTAGCGTATGCGCAGCCCGAAACATCGTCTGGATAATGGTCGGATCGCTGCCCTCCCGCTCCAGCGCAAGCAGTTGCTCGTCCAACACTTGCAGTTGCTCCTCCAGTTCGTCCAGAAACACATTCATATAAGGGGAGACCATATGCTCAATCAACGCTAATCCCTCCTTGATGCAACACGTTCTCCAGTTTCAAAATGCAAACCCATTCGTCGCCCGAACGGCCAATGCCTCCAATATAACCGCGGTCCGACAGCTTGGATCTGTGCGGCGGCGGACCGATTTCCGGAAATGAAATGACGCTGAACACCCGATCTACAAGCAATCCGACCACCGATCCCAATGACTGTACGATGACGATCCGGCTTAAAGCCGTCGTATCGCGCGAGGCA
Organism: Paenibacillus thalictri; assembly: GCF_004307995.1. Classification (GTDB taxonomy): domain Bacteria; phylum Bacillota; class Bacilli; order Paenibacillales; family NBRC-103111; genus Paenibacillus_AF; species Paenibacillus_AF thalictri. The sequence goes on from NZ_SIRE01000018.1 coordinate 96,791, forward strand.
GCCAAAAACCGCTTGCTCAAGTTCATCACGGGAACGATTTTCCCTCTTAAATTAATGACACCAACGAGCTCCGGTTCGCTGTTCGGAATTTCAGTCACCGTCTGCAGGCGAATGATTTCCTGAATATCCCCAATGGGCAACGCATATTTCTCGTCGTTCAGTCCGATCTCAATATATTGTGACGGTTCCATGCTTCTTTGCCGCCTCCCATCTCCTCAAGCCTAAACAGTGAACTTGCTGACGGAATGGTTCAAGTCATCGGCAAGCTTGGCCAGCGATTGCGAGGAACTGGCCGTTTCTTCAGCCGCAGCCGCGGCTTGTTCGCTGACTGCAGCGATCGATTGAACGGACTGCATGACTTCTCCGGCTTGCGCGGACTGTTCTTCGCTGGCGGCAGCAATTTCCGACACTTGTTCGGTGGTTGCGCTTATCGTTTGCACAATGCTTTTGAACACCTGCTCCGTCTTTACTGAGATGGCCGCGGCTTCCCCTACGGCTGACACGCTTTGCTGCATATTGTGCTGCATTCCTCTAATAATAGAAGCGATCTGCTTTGTCGCCTCGCCGCTGCGTTCCGCCAGCTTCCGAACTTCATCGGCCACTACGGCAAACCCCCTGCCTTGCTCTCCGGCCCGGGCCGCTTCAATGGCCGCATTCAGCGCAAGCAAGTTCGTTTGATCGGCGATCTCGTCAATCACAACGATAATCTCTCCGATTTTACCGGAATCTTGCTCAAGCAAAGAAGTCTGTCTCGACAAATGATCCATATTGCGAATCGATTCTTGAACCGCTTCGGTCCCCTCTTCCGCGCTATGGCTGGCCGAACGTGAAAGCTCCGCTGCGGCTTCGGCATTACGCGCGATAGCGCTTGTCGCTCTCGTAAACTCCATGAACATTTCGTGCACATCTTGCGTAGATTGTGATTGCAGCGCATTGCCCGATGCAATTTCCTGCGTCGAAGCGGAGATTTGTTCCGCAGCCGCCGCCACGCTATGCGAGCTGATTGCTACTTCACCGATAATTTTGCGCAAGTTCTCAATCATCTGATTAAAAGCGATCCCGAGTTCCGTCAGTTCGTCTTTGCCATATAGTTTAGCTTGTTCGCGCAAATCCCCTTGACTGGCTTTGGCTGCGACGGCTGCGATCGCCCGCAAGCTTTTCAGCAGCGATTGAGAAATGACGATAGCGAGCCCGATGGCTATAATGACCGCGATCGCAGCTACGATAAATACGATGATTTGTCCTGTTTGATTGGTAGTCACCGTGCGATCGGCATCGGTTTTGGCGCCGTTCAGGTTGTATTCCGTCCATTTCTGCAGCAAAGCCATTACGTCCGCTGCGGTTGCAGACAGCTGCGTCATGCTGTCGCTTGTTTTTTCTTTATTTTTTTGTTTGATGGCATCTATTAAAATTTGGCCCTGTTTCGTATATTCAACCGATGATTTTTCTACGCTGGCGAAAATGGCTTTTTCTTCCGGAGAATTAAGAAGTGCTTCATATTCTTTTAATTGCTTCTGCAATTGGACCTGGACCGCCTTGAATTTGTCCTCCGATTGGCTGATTTTGACCGCATCCTCCGGGTAAATCAGCACTTGATAAATTGACAATCTCATATCGATTACGCTATCTTTCATCGCTGCTATTTTCATAATGCTAGGAATCCAATTGGACTGGATGTTGACCGCAGTTTGCTGTAAACCGCTCATTCGTGTAAGAGCAAAGATACTCACTCCAATCAATAAGATGACAACGATAAGGAAACTGCCGAACAATTTTGTACGGATCGATAATTTCATAGCAACGATCAACTCTCCCATTTGATAAGTGATTTTAATATGATCATAGTTTCCAGTTGTTTATACTTTTCAAGAAAATGTTTGCGGTAATTTATCTTATCAAACTAACACTTTCTTAATTTTTTTTTAATACAATTAGTAATTAAAACCTATTTCACCATATAGACAACATTTTATCGACAAAATATAATGAAATTATCAGTAAATGTTAAAAAAACATTTGGAAACTTTACCAAATGTTGACCACATATTGTTAGCTCGACGCCAGGGGGAACCAATGCATGACGAAGATATTATTAATCGAGGACGACGATATCGTTGGAGAAATGCTGTGTATGTATTTGTCGGAGGAAGCCTTTGACGTTAAGAGGGCTATTGACGGGCAAGAAGGTCTTTCGGATATTCACCAGTTTAACCCCGACTTGATCTTGCTCGATCTTGTGCTGCCGGACGCTGAAGGCATGGTGTTATGCTCGCAAATCCGCCTGCTCACACAAGCGCCTATCATCATAACTTCCTCCAAAAATTCGGTTTCCGACCGGATTCAGGCACTGACGCTTGGCGCCGACGATTACATGTGCAAGCCGTTCAGCATGCAGGAACTGAAAGCGAGGATTTATGCGATTTTACGTCGCGTCCCGCAAGGAAGCGCTTTATACTCCGAGCCGATTCCAACCCCCGAAACGTTAGAACCGTCCTCCGACATTCGTCTGGATTACGATCAACGAAGACTGGTTGTAAGGGGCGAATCCGTGGATGTGACATTCTCCGAATTTGAGATTATGCGTTTGCTTTACCAATCGCCAGGCAGAGTATACAGCCGGGATGAAATTATTAATGCAGTGAGAGGATTCGATTCCTACGTCAATTATCGCGCGATTGACGTACACATTACGAATTTACGCAAAAAAATCGAAACCAACCCGAAAGATCCGCAGCACATCAAAACGGTATGGGGTTTCGGCTACAAGTACATAGTACCTTCCACCTGATTGCACCTTCCTACATAAAAAATAAAAGAAGCGAGGAATCGCCGGCTAAGCTGCGGCAGTCCCTCGCTTCTTTTTATTGCTTTGAAGCCATCAATTCCAGTTCCGTCTCAACACGGAATACACGTTTGTTTAACACGGAAATTTCCGAATCTTTATTGACCAGCTTCCGGTCAACGCCTTGCAGCATTGCGTAAATATCGAGCGGTTGTCCTTCTTCGATGCGCACCACCGACTGGTGAATATCATCAACCTTTTGTTCAAGCCGGCGCTGACCGTCCTGCAACAACGATACGTCCTGCTTCAGCGCGGATACGTCCTGCTTCACTTCCTCCATGTCCGCTTTCAGCGCGGATACATCCTGCCTTACTTCCTCCATGTCCGCTTTCAGCCCATGCATTGCGGCTAAAATTTGTTTTAACAAATCCTCCATGTCCGCCCTCCCCTACACATATCATTTATTATAGCATACAGCGATCGGGGTTTTACATAATAACATCACCGGGCAGCGCCTGCCGACCGAAGGCGATTGCACAGTTTTTTTTCACCAAGGTATAAACGCCCTCATATGATAAAGCAGTTAGACGCTTATGCCCGTGGAGGCACCACGGGATAACTGTAAATTCTGTGAATTTACAGGACCGCCTTTCATTGCAAGAAGAAAGCCGGTGCTGGAAGGGGTTCAAGTCATGAAAAGAACGAAAATTAATGTACATGTGCAAAATTCCCGCATCTTTGCAGATGAACGAGTCGTTTTGCTTGGGGAAGCCATTATCAAAAAGTGGAAAGTTCCTGCAGGCCAAACATTAAGCTTAAAATTCGGCTCGGCCAAACATGACGTAAAGGTAGCTTCCATCTCGCACCCTTCCGCCATCCGCATGAGTGAGTCCCTTGCTTCCAAATTGGGGCTTTCGAGCGGCAGACAGGTTTGCTTCCAGTATAAACCCGCAGCCCGCACTATCCATATCGGTCCCTTAATCGGGGTAATGGTGAGCCGCGTGATCCCCGGATCGCCGGATCGCCCCTTTGGCACGATTACATCGTTTTGCCGCGAAATGACCGATGCATGCGAAGCGCATGGGGCGTTTGTTTACTTTTTTACGCCTGACGACATTACCTCACACAGCGACACCGTGAAAGGGTATACGTTCTCAAGCCGCTGGACAAAAAGCACCTTCCCGGTTCCTCACGTCATTTACAATCGGCTTACCTCGCGCCGGTATGAAAACCGCCCGGTCGTTCAGCAGTTTATGCAGTATGCCAAAACGCATCATCGTACCAGTATTTTTAACGAAAAATACTTAAATAAAAACGAAGTATTCGATGCGCTCAAAAAAGAATCTTCCATACAAGTATATCTTCCCGAGTCCCACTTGCTGAAAAATTCGCAAACCTTGAAATCCATGTGTTCGAAATACGCGACCGTATTTCTCAAGCCGATCACCGGGAGTCTCGGCAAAGGCATTATTCGGATCAAACGCCAGAGCGACGGCAGTTACATTTGCCATTTAACAAGCATCAACGGTGTCCGCAAACAATCCTATCCCGGATTCACCCAGCTGTTTTCCGCTTTATCGGGAAAAATCAAAACCCAGCGCTTTCAGATTCAGCAGGGCCTGGACCTGATTTCCGTCGCCGGCAGACCCGTCGACTTCCGCGCGTTAGTGCAGCGGGGCGAAACCGGACAGTGGGGAGTCACTTCGATCGTAGGACGGATCGCGGGAAACCATCACTTCGTATCCAACCTGGCCCGGGGCGGCTCCCTTACTACGGTGAAAGACGCCGTTTCGCGTTCAAATTCGGCCAATAAAGCAGGGGCGCTGCTCAAGCTGCAGCGCGCTTCGCTGCAGATCGCCAAAGGCGTGGAAACGCAAATCGACGGGCATTTTGCCGAACTCGGAGTCGATCTGGCTATGGATACAAGCGGCAGAGTGTGGCTCCTGGAGGTTAATTCCAAGCCGTCCAAAGACGATAACTCGCAGTTGTCCGTTGATAAGAAAGTTCGCCCTTCTGTCAGGAAAATGGTGCAATACGCCCGATCTCTTGCAAAATTTTAACTCACCCCGTCAACAAACGGAAGTGAAAGCTGAAGTTTTGACCAGCTTGGCGTTTTAAAGGAAGAGGAGGGGAACGACATGTCAGGCTTACGACAAAAACGTTATATCGGCATTATGACTTCGCTTGTACCGGGAACCATTCCATTTATGAATCAGAGCTTCTACCGCCAGCTCATCTTGCTTGGGGCCAAAACCGGACTACATGTGTTTGTTTTTCATCCCCGTTCCTTGGACTGGGAACAGCAAGCTGTTACTGGGTTCACCTTTAACGAGACGGAAAATGCCTGGCACAAAGCCCGTTTTCCGCTGCCGGAGCTGGTCTACGACCGGTGCTTCTTTACAAACCGCAGGCAATATCAGGAGTACAAGGAACAAATCGGTCATTTGTCGGATGGAAAACGTGTTCGTTTATTAGGTCACCGTCTTAAGGGCAAATGGGATGTGCATCAGATGCTGCTCGCCGAACCCGAGCTTAGCGCTTATTTGCCGGAAACATTGCCTTATGATGGTATCCGCTCGCTTTCCGGCTGGTTCGCCCGGCATACCGAGGCGATTCTGAAGCCGCAGAAGGGCTCTCATGGCAAAGGAATTTTACACGTGCGGCACAATCCGCAATCCGGACGATACTTCGTCAGGGGGCGTGACCGCCTTAACCATACTGTAGAACGCGTATTCGAGCGTTTTCCTACTTTTAAGCGCTGGCTTGATTCGTTGATTTCCGGCCGCAGCTATTTAATACAACGTTACTTGACGCTGACGACAGAGCGCGGCGATGCCTACGACGTAAGATCGCTGATGCAAAAAGACGGCACCGGCCGTTGGCGGCTGACAGGGATGGCCGTGCGCTGCGGACAGCGGGGAAGCATCACCTCCAATTTGCATGGCGGAGGGGAAGCCGCGGAAATAAGAGCCTTTCTCGCCGGACAGTTTGGCGAAGAGCGGTCAGCGGCGATCACCGCCGAGTTGGAGCACCTTTCGCATCTGCTGCCGGAAACGCTGGAGCGGCACCATGGCCGGCTTGCCGAGCTGGGGCTCGATCTGGGCGTTGACAAAGACGGCCGCGTGTGGATCCTCGAAGTGAACTCCAAACCAGGACGTTCCGTTTTCGCCAGATTGCAGCAAGATAAAGTTCGGTACCGTTCACTTAACAATCCGATTCGTTATGCCGCATTTTTATTGAATCACTACGAAGAGGGCTTTTCTGCCAGGAAAGCCCATTACATCCTTACAAGGCCAGCTTTTTCCGAAAGGAAAGCTATAGGAGGACAATCATGAGTTTGACAACCTGCACCGTACATGTGACGCAGCGTCCGGAAAGAGCTATTTATGTCACAAGCGAGCTCGCAAGAGCGCTACGACTCGGTAAAGCCAAATCCGTCACTTTAAAGCTCGGTATCAAGCACACCAACGCGCAGCTTAAAATATTGAAAAAAGACGGTAAACATGCCTACTTTCCGAGCACGCTCGCAAATGCCATTAAAATCCCGCAAAACAGTTCCTGCATGGTCATGTGCAATAACGGCAGGGACATTCAGTTCGGACCGCTTATCGGCATCATGACAGGGGTAACCGGAAGCGGCACGCGTCCCTTCGGATCGCGTACGGAGCTGATTCGCTCCTATATCAGCGCAGGAACGGACCGCTCGTTCATGTTTGCATTTTCACCGCAAAGCGTAAATTGGTCGCAAGAAACCGTTGTCGGTTATTTCCTGCGCAAGGAAGGCGGCTGGACGCGCAAAACGGTACCGCTGCCCGACGTCATTTACAACCGGCTGCCCAGCCGGAAAGCCGAAAAAATGGCTTCCATGGACAGCTTCAAACAACGCTTCCTGCGCCGTGGGATTTCGCTGTTTAACTGGAGTTTCTTTGAAAAATGGGATGTTTACAACCTGCTGGAAGGCACTGATGCGTTCAAGCATGTGCCCGAATCGCACATCAATCCGACCTCATCGCAAATTAAAGATATGCTGGATAAGCACAAATTCATTTATTTGAAACCGACAGGCGGATCTCTTGGTATCGGCATATACCGCGTAACTTACAACGCCAAACGGGGATACTATGCAAGGTTCCGCCGCAGCGGCAAAAACGTGCTGCTCCGCTTCAATAAATTCGAAGGTTTGATGAATCTGCTCAACCGTCAAAAAGGAAGATTAAACCACTACGTCGCACAGCAAGGTATCCGGCTGATTGAGATCGACAGCTGCCCGATTGACTTCCGTTTCCACTTGACCAAAAATATTAACAACCAATGGGTTGTCGCCGGAATTGGGGCGAAAAAAGCCGGAAAAGGCAGCGTGACCACACACGTGCGGACCGGCGGGCAATTAATGACGCCCGAGCAGGTGCTCAAGCAAATATTCGGCAGCCGCGGCGACCAAGTGCTCGATACTGCTAAAGAAACAGCGATTAAGTTAGCCGAATCGCTTGAGAAGAAGCACCGCCATATGTTAGGCGAACTTGGCTTCGACATCGGCATCGACCAAAACGAAAAAATTTGGATGTTCGAAGCGAATTCCAAACCTGGACGCTCCATCTTCAAGCATCCTGCATTGAAAGGCCAGGGGAAAGCGACAGTGAACCATATTTTCGAATACTGCCAATATTTAAGCCGATTTCGTCCGAGGAGGGAAGCTTGAGTGGACGCCTCTCTTCATGAAAAAGAAAAAAAGCAAAAAACAACACTTGCCATTCTCACTTATGACGATGGCAAAAGAATTTTTAGAGGCAATAGGAAAAATTTCGTAGATTTGATCAAGACGGGGGAAGACCATGGGGTCGACGTCTATGTAACAACGACAGACGAACTCAAGCTCTCCGGTTCGCAAATTGTCGGGTACACCTATGACGAAGTGCACAAAAAGTGGAAAAAGGGTCTGGTGCCGCTCCCCAATGTGGTTTACAACCGGATTCCGTTCCGAAAATTCGAGCTGCTGCCCGAAGTGCAGCAGACGATTCAGTCGTGCCTAAAGCATGGGAAAATTCATTTTTTTAACCCGGCCTTTTACAATAAATGGACGTTGTTCGAATGGCTCAGCAAGTCAAAGGATACCAAAGCAATCGTCCCGGTCACGCAGAAATTAACAAACAGCGACGAATTGGAAAAAATGCTGCAGAAGCACAAATCGCTTTATTTAAAGCCGGTACGCGGCAAAGCCGGGAAAGGCATCATGAAGGTATCGTACCGGAACGGGAAAAACCAAACCGGAGAATACCAGCTTTCCATTCAGGAAAAAACGCGGAGCCACATCTCCAGGCACTCCTCCGTACAGCAGCTGTGGTCGCAAATCCGCGAAATGTCGAGCGGGAAAGATTATATTATGCAGCAGGCCATCCAGTTAGCCCATTATAAGCAGCGGCCCTTTGATCTCCGGGCGTTGATCCAGAAGAACGCCAAGGGCGAATGGAGCGTAGCCGGGGTCGGCGCGCGGCTGGCCGGGAAGCGGAGTATTACAACCCACGTTCCGCGGGGCGGCTCCATCGACAATCCGCTAAAGCTGCTTTCCGCCACATTTGGCCTGGGAGGCAGCAGGAAAATTATTAAACAGACGAAGCAAACGGCCATCATTCTCGCCAAACAAATCGAGAAGGCTTCGGGGCAGACCATCGGTGAAATGTCCATGGACCTAGGTGTCGATACCTCGGGCAATATATGGTTTTTTGAGGCTAATGCCAAACCAATGAAGTTCGATGAACCACATATCCGTAAAAGATCACTACAAAATTTAATTCGGTATTCACTGTTCTTATCAGGCAATAAAAAAGCAAAACGGTCCCCAGAAACCGCCGCAGCCCGAAAAAAAACAGTGAATTTGCGGAGCCGCAAACCAAATGCCCTAACCCAGAAAATTTTGGCGGCAATTAAAATATGAATGTAACCAGGCAAACGTAAAAATATATTGCAGTTTGCATTATTTAAAATAAGCGGGTGATGTCCTTGCCTCAGTTAAGGCTTGGCATATTAGCTATTTATTTAAGCGACAATCGGCTGGAAGAAAGATCTTATTTCCGCAAGTTATGCATTCAGGGCAACCGGCTCGGCATCGAATCGGTCGTATTTACTCCCGATGATGTCGATGAAGCGAAAAATATGGTCCATGCGCAATATTACGATACGAGTTCAAGGGGATGGAAACGCAAGTGGGTCCCCTTGCCCCGAATCGTCTACGATAGATGCAGGTATCATGGAATCCAAACGTACCGTAAGCTTACACAATTCCGCAACCGCCATAAGTTTCATTATTTAAGCCGGCCCTTGGGCAACAAATGGCGGCTTCATCAGATCTTATCGGAGAACGATAAAGTAAGGCCGCATCTGCCGCAAACGCAGCGCTACAAAGAACCGAAAGATTTGAGGCGCATTCTGAAAGATCACCGCGTCGTTTTCATGAAACCGATCAATGGAACGGGCGGCAGAGGCATCGTACGTGTGGAAAGTCTGGACGGCAAAACATTTATGATCCAGGGGCGCGACTACTATCGCCGCATCCTTTCGCCACGCCGCGTAACCGAACGGCAAATTCCTAAGGTGATTGCCGGCTGGCCGCAAAAAGACCGCTATCTGGTGCAGCAGGGCATTCCTCTGACGCTGAAAGACGGGCGCGTTCATGATTTTCGCATGCTCGTTCAGCGAAACGGCGGAGGCGATTGGGAGATCACCGGCTGTGCCGGGCGGATCGGCCCCTCCAAATCCGTCACTTCAAATCTCCATGGAGGAGGCAGTGCCGTCCCCATGGAGAAGCTGCTGAAATCCCGATTCACGAACCTCCAGAAGGTCGAGAAAATTAAATCCGAAGCTTATCAGCTTGGCATCGATACCGTCGAACACTTGGAAAAACATTTTGGCACCTTCTGCGAGGCAGGTATCGATCTGGCCGTTGATCCAAGCGGGCATGTATGGCTGCTGGAAGTCAACCCAAAGCCGTCGCGGGAAGTGTTTTATAAAATCGGCGAGCAGTCGACTTACCGCAAAGCGATTGCCCGGCCGCTCGAATTTGCATTGTGGCTGTCTAAGCAAAACAAATCCGCCAAACGCGACAGCGAGAAAGAAAAGGCGCAATAACGGGGTCTTAAGCAAAAGCGGCCCATACTAAAAACCGTCAGGGAAAATCATTCCTGGCGGTCCTTTTTTTGTGCGAATGAGCTGCTTTTTGCGCCTTTGTTGGGGAGTAGCAGGAGGTTCCGCCGGCTTAAAAAACCTTTTTGACGCCTTGCTCCGATTTGAGAATTTCAACCGCCTCGCGGAAGCGAAGCGAATGCACAACCTCCCTCTCCCTTAAAAATCGCAACCCGTCTTGAATATCGACATCATCGGTCATATCGATCAGCCACTGGTATGTGGCGCGCGCCTTCTCCTCCGCCGCAATGTCCTCGTAAAGATCGGCAATCGGATCGCCCTTGGCTTGAATATAGGTGGCCGTCCACGGAACGCCCGATGCACTCTGATAAAAAAGCGCACGATCGTGGGCCACATAATGGTCGTCAAGACCGGCAGCCTTAAGCTGTTCGATGGTCGCGTCTTTCGTTAATTTGTACACCATCGTCGCAATCATTTCCAGATGCGCAAATTCCTCCGTTCCAATGTCCGTCAATAATCCAATCACCTTATCCGGAATCGAATAGCGCTGATTCAAATACCGCAGCGCCGCCGCCAGCTCTCCGTCCGCTCCGCCGTACTGCTCCAGCAGCAGCTTAGCCATGCGCGGGTCACATTTGCCTACCCTGACCGGATACTGCAATTTTTTTTCATAAATCCACATGGCTTTGTCCTCCTAAGAAGCTTTCCGAAGGAAAGCTTTACATCGTAAGCATAAGCTGAAGCTTTCCGAAGGAAAGCTTTACATCGTAAGCATAAGCTGAAGCTTTCCGAAGGAAAGCTTTACATCGTAAGCATGAGCATTGATTGCCGCTTTCGCAAAGCACGCTGCGCAAGGATCCTCGAACATGCTGCCAAGCTCCCTTACACCTGCCACGGCCACGGCGGTTCCGCCCATTGCCACGGGTACCTGGAGAAGCTGCGGAATTGCAGCAGCGGTCCGAATTGCGCTTCGTACTGGTATGCAAGCTGATGCCTCTTTTGCGCAAATTGATTAAACTGCTGAATGGCGGCCTGATCGGTCGGATGCGTATCCAAATACAGCGTCAGCTCCACAAGCACAAAGTCCACGGCCTGCAGCTCATGAAGCAGATGATAGTACTCCTCGGATAGCTGATTTTGCACCATTAGCCCTCCTTTCACTTGGCTATTTTCTTGGCTCGTAAGGACTATACAAGGCAGGCCACAGCGTTCCGTATCTTAAGGCGTCATGGGGTGAAAATTGCGGCAGGCCCGGCGGTTGGAAGGAGATGTACAGCTCCGGCGGAGTGGAATACAATTTTACGGTCATTTGGGGGCAGGGATCATGCGGACTTATGTACGGGTAATACACTTTTTCCTGGGTGTACACATGCCATCCTCCTCTTTTGCACGTTCTTTCCTATCTATACGAAAGAGAGGATGTCCATTATGAGCGATTTAGGAAATATTATCGGGTTTATGTTTGATAGGAAACGCAATATAATACACGGTTCCCTTACCTACCTCGCTTTGGATATCTATTTTTCCGTCCATATTTCGGATAATGCTAAACGATACCATGGTGCCTAGTCCGGTCCCTTTGTTTTTCGTCGAAAAATATGGCGAGCCCAGTCGGCCAAGCTGCTCCGGCGTCATACCTACGCCCGTATCGCTGACGGTGACAACCGCCGTTTCTGTATGCTGCCGCAATTGAAAAGACAGTTCTCCCCCGCCCGACATCGCTTCGATCGCATTTTTGCCGATATTCACCAGCGCTTGGCGCAGCTTGTACCGGTCTCCAGCGATATAAACCGGGACGTTATCGTTTGAGGTAGCGTGGACTTGGACATTATTATAAAGGGCGTACGTGGAAAGCACGTTGGAGACATACACCATTTCATCCTTCATATCGATCAGTTCGATAAGATCCGGTTCCGGTTTGGCTAATGATAAATAATCCGTAATAATGAGCTGGGCGCGGTCCAATTCCTCGAGGCATATTTTTTGATAAAACTCTTTCCGCTTCTCATCTGCTCCGCTAGTACCGAGCAGTTGAATAAAACCTCTGACCACCGTGAGCGGATTCCTGATTTCATGGGCGACGGAAGCGGCCATCTCGCTGACCACCTTAATCCTCTCGCTTTTCACAATTTCTTCCTGCATGTAAAAATATTTGCGGATCAGCTCAATCAAATAAACGTATATCCCAGTAATAACCGCCTGGAAGGCGTAACTCATCAGCACGCTGAGCGACCCCACGTACAGAAGATTCAAAGTATCGGTAAGAGACAAATACAACGTAAAAGTGATGCATTTAATAAGCGAGCAGGCCACAATGGCCGCTGCGATTTTTTTGTATAATGTCAACCTGTCGTATGTTTTCAAGATGACATACATGATAAAAAGGGTCGGAAGCAGCGAAAGCGCATAGATCAAGTTGTTTGGACTCCCTAATATGAAACGGTATACGATGACCGTCGCATACAACCATATGGATATAGGCAATCCACCATATACAGAACCTACGGTTAGCAGAACGGAACGCATGTCATAGATCAGCCCGTTCACATTCACGGGAAAAGCCATACTGAAAATAAGCGTTAATGTAAAATAAACATACATCAACCAGCGGTGGATGCTTGGCTTCTTATGCATCTTGTATGTGTAGGGATACAAGACAAGCGGAATAAAAATAATGAAGAGATTCAGCAGAAAATCTTTATAGTAATTCAGCATGTTTGCACCCTTGTAAATTGAAATTATTGAAGTTCATTTCTATTTTACAATATTTATACAATGAAGATATTTATATTTTCTTATATATTTGGCTTACACACTAAAATAAGCTCCGTTTTGCAAAGAAAGGAGTTTTAGCATCATGTTGAGAAAAATGTTAACGACCGTTGTTATTTGCTCGGCGATGACGGCCGGCGCAACCGCCTTGCCTTTTTCGCAAACGGTACAAGCCGCCGCGGCTTCCACTTCCCTCAGTCAAGGTATGTCGGGTAGTCAAGTGACCCAGCTTCAAACTAATCTGAAGCTGCTTCAATATTTTACATATCCGAACATCACCGGTTATTTCGGATCGATCACCGCACAAGCCGTCAAGCAGCTTCAGAAGGCGTACAGCCTGCCTGAAACCGGTGAAGCGGATGCGAAGACGCAAGACACGATCGCGCGGGCGCTGACCAAAAAAAGCATCGTCCAGGACAGCTATAAGTACCTGAAGACGCCATATGTATGGGGAGGCGTGAGCCCTCAGACGGGCTTCGACTGCTCCGGATTTATCTACTACATGTTCACTACCCATGGGGTTGCGATGCAGCGCACTTCCTCTGACCAACTGTTCAAAATGGGCAGCGAAGTCAGCCGCGCCAATCTGCAGACGGGGGACCTCGTCTTCTTTAGCATCAGCACGCCCGGCGTTGTCGATCATGTCGGCATCTATGTCGGAGGCGGGCAATTTATTTCGGCCACCCGCTCCATGGGCATCTATGTGCAATCGCTTGATAACAACAGCTACTGGACTCCACGGTATTTGGGAGCAAAACGGATATATTAAACGCAATGAAAAAGCAGAGGTCCATGATCGCCATGGTTCCCCTGCTTTTTTAGCCTAATTTGATATTAAATTGTAAAATGCCTACGCGGCGCAGCGCTTGATAAATGATAATCACGACCGGGCCGAGAATGAGGCCGATAACGCCGATCAGCTCGAACCCGACATACATGCTGATGAGTGTGGCCAGCGCATTGATGCCGACAGCGTCGCCAATGACCTTGGGCTCCAGCAAACGGCGGGAAACGGCGATGACCAGCAGCAGTATGATCAATCCGATTCCCAGATGCGGGTCGCCGGTCACAAAGCAATAGATCGCCCAAGGCACAAGCACCGCGCTTGTTCCGAGCACCGGCAATATTTCAACTACAACAAGCAGCAGCGCGACGGCAAGCGGATAATCGACTCCCAATATGAGCAGTCCGCTCAAAGCTACAATATATGTAAGCATGCCAAGAATGATTTGGGCCATCAGAAAACCAAGCAGCGCTTTTTTCAAGTCGGACATTACCGTTACGATTTTGGGACGCGACAGCTTATCAAATAAGTTCAAGAAAGCTTCGTATATGCGCGGAAGACCAAAACACATCAAATACAGCGCAATCAAATACACAAACATAAATATGAATAAACTTGGAATCGTCTTGGCTACATTCAGGAAATAACCCGATATGGCCGTCACGATATGGTTCAGATTGTCCGTCAGCCCTTTCACGCCGGTCTCCAGCCAGCCTTGAAGCTGGTCGGCGATATCCGGGGGAAGCGACTGATAGAACAGGAGCGTCTGGTCGGCGGCATCCTGCAAATAAGCGTTGGCGTTGTTTAAGTATTCCGGCGCCCGCTTCCAGAACTCAATCGTTTCGGAGACGATCTTAAACCCGATAATATACGTGAGGCCCAAAGCCACCGTAGTGAAAAAGGTACAGACAAACGCCGCTGCCGTCAGACGCCCGACCCTTAAATACTTCATCAATAAACCGATCAGCCGTTCCAGAAAAATAGCGGTCAACAGCGCAAGAAGAAATGGGAAGCCGATCGTAAACAGGCCGTACAAAAATACAAGTCCTAACACCATAAAGGCGATCATTCGAAGCGACATCGTGAACCTTGACACCTCACTCTCGACTGCTTTGTTCCGTACCTGCGTGATCTTGTTGTGTATCTGCCCGATAAATAGATACGCGCACAATGCGTAAACGTTTCGCTTCAGCAACTTCAAAAACAAATCCGTCGTGCTCCACCTTTTTTCCTTTGGTCGGGGTACCCTCCAGCTTTGTGAACAGCCAACCTCCGATGGAGTCTACTTCGTCATCCTCCAAATCGATCTTGAGCAGCTCGTTTAAGTCCTCAATCAACGTTCGCCCCGCTACCGACCACGTATCGCCAATCGTTTCAATATGCGGGCGCTCCTCTTCATCGAACTCATCATGGATTTCACCGACAATTTCCTCAAGGATGCCTTCCGTCGTCAGCAGTCCCGCAGTGCCTCCGTATTCGTCGATAATGATGGCGAGCTGCGAATGCCGTTTCTGCATCAGCTTCAGCACCTTGCTGACTTCCATCGATTCCGGAACGGTCAGAATTGGACGCAGAAACTCCCGCAATTCATGCGGTTCATCAGGGTCGGCGGTCAGCAGGTCGGTAATATGAACGAAACCGATAATGTTGTCTTTATCGTTGACCGCAACCGGATAACGCGTATGTTTTGTTTTATACACAACCTCCAGTGTATCTTCAAAGCTCCATTCGGTAAAAAGACAGTCCATGTCCGTACGCGGCATCATAATTTCCCGGGCCAGCCGGTCGGAAAACTCGAACACATTGTCAAAGAGGGCCATCTCGTCTTTGTCGATGTGACCGCTTCTTGCGCTTTCATCCATCAGTAAGCGGATTTCCTCTTCCGTATGAGCCGCCTCGTGTTCATTGGCCGGCTCGATGCCGATCCATCGCAAAATTCCGTTCGCCGCGCCGTTCAACAGCCAGATTACAGGCCGGAATATCTTATAAAACCAGAGCAGCGGGGGCGACAGCCATAATGAGGCAACCTCCGCTTTCTGAATGGCAAACGATTTCGGAGCGAGCTCCCCCAACACGATGTGCAAAAAAGTGATCGCCGCAAAGGAAACGCCCACCGATAGCGGTTTGCTGAATACGCTGTTCTCCACATGCAGCATTTCCAGAAACGGATCGACGATCAGATGAGAAACCGCGGGTTCGCCGACCCAGCCCAAACCAAGCGACGCCAATGTAATTCCGAGTTGTGTCGCCGATAAATAGGCATCCAGATGCTTAGTTACGGTTAAAGCGTACTTCGCTTTGACGCTTCCTTCATTGACCAACTGCTGCAGACGGCTGGCGCGCACCTTAACCAAAGCGAATTCCGCAGCCACAAAAAAACCGTTCAGCGCGACCAAGACAAGTACAATCAGTAAATTATATATAATCGAGCCGAAATCGAATCCGTCCATATGTAGCGAATACCTCTCCTTTTCCGCGGCAGCAAGCTCAATGTGGCAAGTCTGACAAATTCAGACCGTACTATCAGCTTTTACCGAAAAGAAGCATCCTAAGCATGGAAGGTCAAAATTGATGTCTGCAGCGAAGCACCTTGTTACAGAATAGCTTTTCGCTCCATGAAATTAACATCCTTATAATAAGAATCGACAACAAGCAGGTTTGGTCCGCAGCACCCTGCTGCCGGGCAATGGCAATTGACCGTCCGGTTCAGCGGATGCTCCTCCCAGCGGGCAAACACGCTGCTGAGCGTATCCCGGTGAATGTTACCCAGCGGCGGGACATCGGAGAAATCCGTGACATACACATCCCCCGTAAACGTATTTACATTCAACCGGTTGCGGCCGTCCGGATCGTTCCGTACCGTCAAATTTGGCTCGCTGCGCAGCCGTGCGAGCAGCTTGCGATCCTCTTCATTTGTTCCGCATGCATAAAACGGAAGCGTCCCCAGCAGCATCCACAGCTGTTTATTGCGCTGGTCAAGCAGGTTACTAATCGCGGAACGGGTTTCTGCGAGCGATAAAACCGGCAAATTGGCGGCAAAAGCGCTCGGGTACATCGGATGCACCTCGTGACGGCGGCATCCCATCTCGGCGATCAGCCGATGGATAGCAGGCAATTTGTCATGCGTCCGATAGTTAATCATCGATTCCGCCGATACAAACAAACCGCCTTTGCTTAACGCTATCGTATTTTCAACCATCCGCTCGTACAGCTTCTCCGCCGTAGCCCTGCTGACGGTACGATCCGTGCGGACAAACCCGACCTTGAAGAAATCGTCGGCACTTAAATAATTAAAGGAAATATGCATGACATCCAGATAAGGCGCAATCAATTCGTAGCGGCCCAGATCAAGCGTCAAATTGGAGTTGATCTGCGATCGGATACCGCGGTCGCGGGCATATTTAAGCAGCGGCACGATATATTCGCGCACCGTCTTTTCATGGTAGGAGGGTTCTCCACCTGTAATGCTAATCGTTTCCAGCTGTTCGATTTCATCCAGCCGTTTCAGCACAACCGCCAGCGGAATCCGCGGCCCTTCGGTCAACGTCAGCGACTCCCCGACGGCGCAATGCTCACAGCGCATGTTGCACAAATTGGTTACCGTCAGTTCGACGCTTGTCAGTATATGCTTTCCGTAACGCTGTAAAGAACGAATCGGATCCCACGGATCGTATTCGGGAGATAACGGTGTTAGAGTATGGGGAGGAATGATTTTGTTTATCATGATATAGGCTCACTTCCGATTTATGCAAACTTAAGATTATTTCTTTATTTTAGCCTAGGTCGGCGCAAAAGGAAACCTTGAACGCAGCAGGCCTGTCCAGTTGCGGCGGACAAACGAAAAACCGGCCCTCTCGGGCCGGCGTCATGTCAGTAAGCTCAATTTTACATCGTTTACTTCGGTGATGACCAAGTTAAGCCGCTTCGATAAATCCACTTCATACGGTGCGTCTAACTCCTGATCATCGGCATCCTGTAAAATGCGGATAATGGGCCGCATCGGCGCAGATGAATTCAGATCGACGACAATGCCCGATTCCCCGGAGCTTAGACGGACAAGAACGCCGATCGGATAGATCGCGATCTTATCCCGGAACAACTCCAGCTTCTGCTTCTCATATAACGTGCCGCTGCCGGTAAATAACACCTCAAGCGCCTGATGAGGCAGCATTGCATTCCGGTATACCCTGTGTGTCGTCATGGCGTCGTATGAATCGGCAATGCCGATCCAACGTGCGTATTCATGAATATCCATACCCTTCAAATTGCGGGGATAACCGGACCCGTCGATCCGCTCATGGTGCTGCAAGGCGCAATGCGCCGCCAGCAGCGGGATATTCGGCTCATCCTTGAGCAATTGAAAGCCGTATTCGGCATGCCGCTTAATGGTAGCATACTCCGAATCGGTCAGCTTGCCCTTTTTCTTCAGCACATCGGTAGGCAGCTGCGTTTTGCCGATATCATGAAGGAGCGAACCTAGTCCGATGGTCATCAGCTCATCCCGGGAAAATCCGTAAGACATCGCCAGCATGGTCGTGTAAATACACACGTTCAGCGAATGCTGGTACAAATAATCGTCCATAACAGAGATGTTCGTGAGCATAATCATCGCATCTTTATGATCGCTTAGATCGTCAATGATCATGGTCAAAATATTTCGGAACTGTTTCCCCAGCTGGTAGGTGCTGACCGCCTTGCGTTTGACCGTATCGTCCATTACCTTGCGGAACGTGTTGCGAATCTCCATTGTAGCGCGGATGCGCGTCTCATCGGTCAACAAGTCTTGAAAATAGATGTCGTTCGTGCGTGGATCGTCAATATATAAAAAGTCGATGCCATGTGCAGCAAGCCGACCGATCAGCGTCTCCGTCAACTCCACTTGCTCTCCGAGCAAAGTGAGTCCATCTTCGTTGTATATACGCCTACCTAATCTCATGCCAGGACGAACCTTGCTGATCGGCATTAACAGCATACAAGCAACCACTTCCACTTTCTTCTATAAATTAGATTAAAGCCTCAAGATTAGAGTAAGCTATTCTATGAAAAAGAGCAATATATTCCAACAAATTTAATCGACATTGTTTTCCATAACCTTGTATACAAATCGACTTTTTTATATAAAAAGTCCCAGTGTCCCCCTAATAAAAGGAAACGGACACCGGGATAAAGGAACTAACATTTAGGTTAAAAGACTTATTTACTTACCGCCATCCAGATTGCAAATAGAATAGCTACGACAAACCGGTAATAGGCAAAATAAGTGAGCGATAATTTAGACACAAGTTTAATAAACGTCACAACCGCCAGTAAAGCAACGATAAACGAAACGATAAACCCGACTCCGAAGAACAGGAATGAACCTGACAAGATCACTTTATAACTTGTCAGCATCTCGTATCCGGTAGCCGCGAACATCACCGGTATCGCGATGAGGAATGTGAAATTAGCTGCCGCTCCGCGTGTTGCGCCTGCAAGCATCCCGCCCGCAATGGTCGCGCCCGCACGGGAGAAACCCGGCCACAGCGACAAGCACTGGGCGATGCCGATAAACAAAGACTGCTTATATGTCAGCTGGTCCATATCGGTTGCCGTTATGGCAGGCTGTTGTTTTTCCGCGATGATCAAGAACACGCCCCCGAGAATAAGTCCGATCAGCACCGTAGTCGGCGAAAATAAATAGTCTTTAATAAAATGGCGCCCGATAAAAGCAAGGAACAGCGCCGGCACAATGGCGATTAAAATATGAATCAGGTTTAATCTCTGGCCTTTGGATTTGCCTTTGACATCATCGCTTAATCCGAATAACCGCATGATTCGTCTCCAATAAAGCAGGACTACCGCCAGAATGGCTCCAAGCTGGATAACGACCTCAAACGACTTCATCATCTCGTCTTCTTCCGGTATGTGCAGCAGGGCTTGCGCCAAAATCATATGCCCGGTCGACGATACAGGCAAAAATTCAGTCAACCCTTCTACGATACCGATAATAAAAGAAACCCATAAACTATACATAATTGCCTCCATCCTTAAAGGAAGTGCTTATCACAACGTTTCTATTTTATCGTGATCGCGCCCAGGAAACAACTATTTTCAAGGGTGAAGGATAAAGCTTAATATTTGCGTTAAACGGCATGCCACCGCTTCACCGCACTGTCTCGAATTGCCCCGGTGTTAAGAAGCTGGCGTTCAAGCACATCCCGGATGAACTGAGGCAGAAAAAAGGAAACATCCGTTCCTTGGCTTAGCGGCGCATACCCCGCTCCGAAAGTAAACATATCAAACGTGCCGACCACATAACTTTTGCCCGGCTGCAGCAGTTCGCCGCCTACCCGCACTTCCTTGATTTTATGATAACTTGGCCCCTCCGGGTCATATTCGACACTCGCTCCGTCCAAGCAGAGATTCCCCAGCACCTTGCCGCGAAAACCGAAGCCATACATTCTCCGCTCCTGAAACTCGGGTATAAGCGACTCCTCCAATGCCTGAAGAATATGAGCCCCCGAGAGCAGCATGCGGCAAGGATTAATCGGCGACGGGCAAATGTCCAGCAGCCGGTTTTGATCGACTTTGCCGGAGGATAACCCTTCGAGCAATACCCCGGAGTTAATGATGCCGATCTCCGCCCCCACCCAGGAACGGATTCCGCCCGCCAGCAGATTGCCCAGCCGCGATTCGCCGCTCCAATCGACGTCCAGCGGTTCAGCCAGCTCGCAAACGACCTGGCCCAGTTTCACCTTTGCCTCCTGCGCATATGTTTCACGGATGGAAAGCAGCTTTGGCGCATCGCTGAGCGCGGAGACGTCTTGGCAGTAGCCGGATACGTTCATTATATGGCGCTGCTGCGGATCATAGCTGATCTCCATAACGCCGACATATTGCCCGTGTTTGCCCGCGGCCCCGAGATAGGAGCCGCCGATACGCAGCGGTTCCTCCAGCAGATGGTGCGTATGGCCGCCCAAAATCAGATCGATGCCTTCGATCTGATTCGCCATTCGCTCATCATTTTTTAATCCGAGATGGGACATGACGATCAGTACATCCACCACCGGACGAAGCTGGCCCGCCAGCTCCTTCACGACAGCCAGCGGTTCTTGAATATCCCAACCCAATAAACGGTAATATTCCGTAAAGTATGCGGTAACGCCGATCAAGCCGATACGCAGCCCGGCCTTGCGGACGACATAATATGGCAGCAGCCATGAAGGCAGCTTACCGCTTTCTTTGCGCGGCAGATTACTTCCGATAATGGCAAAATGGGCGTCACTGTATACGGACTCCAACATTTCCGATGTAAATGTGAGTCCTTCGTTATTACCGAGTGTTACCGCATCGTAGCCGGTTTCGTTCATTACCGCCACATTGGCGGCGCCGCCGCTTCCTTCGGTTTCCGGCCACATACGGTCCATATGATCTCCGATATCAAGCACAAGCAGATGATCTTCACCTGCCGCTTGCCTTTGGCTTTCGATAAAGGAGGCGATTTTCGGCATTTGTTCAAAATGGCTATGTATATCGTTCGTGTGGAGGACGATAAGTTTATGCAGCGGAGCCATGAAATCTCCTCCTTATACGTCGTAATTTCATATTCTAACCGTGGCTGCGCACCGCGTAATAAGCGCGGCAGCTCCTTAGAATCATACGCCTATTATATCACTAACCTTTTAAAATATGGTATGCTATTACAAAAAGCGGAGGGGGCTGTTCATGCTTATTCAAGTGCATTTTTTTGCCGGGCTGGCTGAATCGGTCGGGACACGGCTGCTGCGGATCGAGCTGCCGGATCAGGACATGACCGTTTCGCAGTTGAAACAGCTGATGTGCGGGCAGTATCCCGGTGCCGCTGACAAAATCAATCAGGCATTTGTCGCCATAAATCAAGCCTATGCGAGTGAGGACCTGCTCATTCATCAACAAGACGAGATCGCGTTGATCCCGCCTGTATCGGGCGGCGAAGAATCCGGGAGCGAAACCGGCGGGCATGCCCAGCCTATGTATGAAATTACCTATGAGGCCATATCCGTGGATGCCGTTACTCATAAAGTCATCCATCCGAACCATGGAGCGGCGCTTACTTTCACCGGTACAACCCGCGAGTATACGTTCGGACAGCGGACCGTCCGTTTGGAATATGAAGCTTATGTGCCGATGGCTCTGCGGACCATGGAGCAGATCGGCGAAGAAATACATGTCCGGTGGCCGGGGACTTTGTGTGCAATGACCCACCGGCTCGGCAAGGTCGATATCGCCGAAATCAGCGTCGTTATAGCCGTATCGGCTCCGCACCGGGCGGATTGCTACGAGGCGAGCCGGTACGCTCTGGAACGGCTCAAGCAAATTGTGCCGATCTGGAAAAAAGAAATATGGGAAGACGGTTCCGAATGGAAAGGCCATCAGCTCGGCCCTTGGAATCCTACGGCGCCTGTCGATGAACATAAGGAGAGTTA
Organism: Paenibacillus thalictri; assembly: GCF_004307995.1. Lineage (GTDB taxonomy): Bacteria > Bacillota > Bacilli > Paenibacillales > NBRC-103111 > Paenibacillus_AF > Paenibacillus_AF thalictri. The sequence goes on from NZ_SIRE01000018.1 coordinate 118,710, forward strand.
GTCCATTGGATCATTCAGCAACGTCTTCATACACCGAAAGATATTCCCGCCAAATGCTGTTTGCCCCGATCGGCCCATCCGGGCAGGCTTCGCTTTCCCGGGCCAGAGTGGCGATCGTTGGCATGGGCGCGCTTGGCACCGTTTTATCCAACCATATGGTGCGCGCCGGAGTCGGCTATGTCAGGCTAATCGACCGCGACTTTGTTGAGCCCAGCAATCTGCAGCGCCAAATGCTTTACGACGAGGAAGATGCCGCTTCATCTTCGCCTAAAGCCGTCGCGGCGGCTGAACGATTGAGGAAGATCAACTCGCTTGTCGATATTGAGCCCATCGTGACAGACCTGAACAGAACGAACGCAGAAGAACTACTTGGCGGGGTTGATATCATATTGGACGGCTCGGATAATTTTGCTGTCCGTTTTCTTATTAACGATATCAGCTTAAAGCTTGGTATTCCTTGGATTTATGGCGGCGCCGTCAGCTCGCGTGGCGTGTCGATGACCGTGCTCCCCGGAGAAACCCCTTGCTTACGCTGCATGTTCGGCCAAGCACCGGCCCAAGGAACTGCCGAAACATGCGATACGTCTGGGGTGATCGGCCCGATTATCCATGTTGTCGCATCCCATCAAGCAGCAGAAGCGCTTAAGTTGCTCGTCGGGGACTTGGAGCATCTTAACCGCAAAATGATGCATTGGGATTTGTGGCACAATCTGTTTTCCTCTATCGACGTAAGTGGAGCCCGCAAACCGGATTGTCCAGCCTGCGGACTTCATCATCTGGAATATTTAGAAGCCGACATCGAAGGGGAGACGATTCAATCGCTTTGCGGCCGCAATTCCGTGCAAATCCAGCCGGTTGAACCTGCATCGCTTAACTTGTCCGAACGTGCCGAACTGCTTCGCCCCCTCGGCAAAGTAGAGCTGAACCCTTTTCTGCTGAAATTTCATATCAATGAAGAGCAGAAGCTGGTTATTTTCCCCGACGGCCGCTGTATCGTGCAGGGAACGGACGATATTGTGACAGCCAAAAGCTTGTACAGCCGATATGTCGGTATGTGAAAGTTTCGGTTGTGACAGCCTGTACTTTTAAGAAGCGACACGTTTAGCTTTTAGAAACGTTTTTTGCCAGTAAGCGGTGTTGATCTCCGAGATTTGCACCCCATCCTTTGGTTTGGGGCATGCGTGGATCATTTCGCCGTCGCCCATATAAATGCCTACATGGCCGACCGTTTTATTGGATTTAAAGCGCCCCGGCACATAGAAGAACATTAAGTCTCCTTTACGGAGGCTTTTTCTATTTACCGAACTTCCTTGCTCGGACTGGCTCCTGGCCGTTCGTCCCAAATCAATGCCGTATTTGCTAAATATATAGTCGGTAAAAGTCGAGCAATCGAAACGCCCGGTTTCCGGATACGGCCCTGTGCCGAATTTGTACTTCACGCCAAGATACTGCTCCGCTTTTTGGATCAGTGAATTTGTATCTATATTTTTCATTACAGGAACGGCATCTTGCTCCCATCGGTTCCAAGAGGCCATCACCGGAGCGGTTTGTCCAGTCGGATCAAATGATAACTTCGGTTTGCCGTTCGGCTTTGCAGTCTTGAACGGATCAAGCGGATCATCGGCAAACTCCAGATCAGCAGGCCCTCGTGTAGTATCTTCTATATTTTCAACCGCAGTCCCCGAAGGATGCAAAACGACTTGTCCATCCTCAATCGTGCTGTTCATATCCTCTTTAAACAAGTCGGCTATAGCCTGCACGGGTATATAAACCGTATTTCCTTTCAGCACCGGCGCATTTTGAAGAGCGACTTCTTTATTTTGCAAACGCGCCGTTGGCGTGTTCATTTTAAACTCATATTCCGCGCCGAAGTCACCGATCCGATACGTTTGCGTGGAAGGATCCCAATCCGACTGATACTGCAAGGCTTCGACCAATTGCTGCATGGACACATACTTAATGCCATCGAATTGCACAACCGGCAGTGACTTCGGCTCCTCACCGTTTAACGCCCTGTAATCCGTAGCCGGCGCTTGCTGCATCTTGATTTCGTTCATGGGCGAAGAAGACTGCGGTTTCTCGGGAACAGCCTCATTTTTTTGGGCGCAAGCGCTGGTGAATGTTAATGCGATTGCTACGGACAGCATAACCGTTTTTCGGTTTCGCATATGTAAGGAAAACCCCCTAGTGATTAATAGTCTTCCATAGCATGAGGAAACCGTAGTGGAAATATGCATACATCCGGCTCCAATGGTATAATATGAAGGTGCGTATTCAGAACGCAAATTATATTGCTTTGGAGCGAAATCGAAATGAGTTCATATCCGTTCAGTTCGTCAAACGAGAGTCCCAACGACCGGTTTCGTTATACTTCACCGCCGTCCGGCTTTGCCCTTGCCGGCCGCATCCTCGGCATTATCGCTATCATCATGAATGCGTTATTGCTCCTGCTGCCGATTGGCCTGATTTTAGGCATTTTGTCGTTAGTGTTCAGCTCTTATGCTTATAAGCGTTCCGGCACGGGGCTTGGCGGGCTGCTTGCAGCCGGGGTTTCTTTTTTTATCGCCCTGCTGTGGCTGATCAGTCTAACCGTACCGTTTCTTGTCGACCCGACGATTTCTCCTTTTTGACGAAGTTCTCTGCCCGGTTACATACGGATGACATATTGTCTCCCGCCGATAACGGCCCTTATGTGAGACTGCCCGGTCTGTAATCGAAATTGCCGGTAATAGTCAAAATCCAGCTGTTTGTAGCGGTCATCCAAATAAGCCGATTGTTTGCTGTCCTTCACCCGGAATTTATTTAATTCGTCGATCATCCCCTGAGCATCCCTGATCCCGATGCCGTGCCCGTAATATTTCCCGTCATCCAATAAAACGACGTTTTCACCCCGCCACCAAGGCGTTTTAGGCGAGAAATCGGAGTTTTCGAAATAAAGCACATCTCCCGGAGCGGCTGTCTCCTTGGTTGACCTGTCCAGCAAACGCAGATTGTTGTTTAGATGCCAATCATACAACAGCAAATCGGCAAATAAGGTATCGAACTGCTTCGGACCAATCGTATCCAACACCGCTTTATATAAAACGATGGATATGGCGGTTGCGCATTCGAAGGCGTACTTTTTTCCGTTTGTAAAAATATCGTTAAGTGCTTCATGAGGAGTTATTCCATCCTTAAGCATGAATCCTCCAAAATCCGTCACCTTCCAGAAATCCTCATTTGCTTTGGACTTGGTAAAGTTGGCGAATTTAGCTCCGCTTGCACTCAGCTGCCTTGCCCCATCAACGATACGGCCGCGCAATTTCAGCTCAAACAACAGCTCATCCAAGGAATCGTAGCGGCGTTCATAAGCATTGCTTTTCATCTGCCGGTATATATTCCGCTCCGATTCAGAAAGCTTACTGTCGTCAAATTCGGCTATTGGGCTTCCAGCGACAATGATCATAGACCCAACCTCATTTTTTATTCATTTTCCTCATTGTATGGGCGCCAAATTGAATGTGTGCCAATCCATCAGGCCCTTCGGGGCTTTCCGAATGCAGCTTCATGAAATTTTAAACTTTACTTACGCAAAAATGTATGAAAACTCACAGAATTAAAAACCTCGCTGTTGTAGAATAATGTCGAATACGACTGCTGAGGTGACTTTCATGAATCATCAAGGTGTGACGAGCGAGGAACTATCGCTCCTGTTGTCCAGTCCTCCAACTTTACCTAAAGATGAACCGGATCTCGGCAAAGAACAGGAAAGCGATTATTTGCCCAGAAGCAAACGCCGGAGAAAGAAAAAACCGTTGTTATCCAAATAAAAGAAAAACAGAAGATTGATCATAAAAAAATCCCCGCTAGCCATAAGCCAGCGAGGATTTTTTTATTTTTAACAGCTTAACCGATACTGCCTTCCATTTCGAACTTAATGAGTCGATTCATCTCAACCGCGTATTCCATCGGCAGTTCTTTGGTGAACGGCTCGATGAAGCCCATAACGATCATTTGCGTTGCTTCCGCTTCCGACAAACCACGGCTCATCAGGTAGAAGAGTTGGTCCTCGGATACCTTGGAGACGGTCGCTTCATGCTCAAGCGTGATGTTGTCGTTTAAGATTTCGTTGTACGGAATCGTATCCGACGTCGACTTGTTGTCGAGAATGAGCGTGTCGCATTTGATGTTCGATTTGGAGCCTTGCGAGTTGCGTCCGAACGATGCCAGACCGCGGTAAGTGACTTTACCGCCGTGTTTGCTGATCGACTTGGAAATGATCGTCGACGTCGTGTCCGGAGCCAGGTGCGTCATTTTCGCGCCCGCATCCTGGTGTTGACCTTTGCCCGCAACGGCGATGGAAAGCACCATGCCTTTGGCGCCGCGGCCTTTAAGCACAACAGCCGGATATTTCATCGTCAGCTTGGAGCCGATATTGCCGTCAACCCATTCCATCGTTGCATTTTCTTCGGCAACCGCACGTTTTGTTACCAGGTTATAAATGTTCGGCGCCCAGTTCTGAATCGTTGTATAACGGACGCGGGAGTTTTTCTTACAGATGATTTCAACAACCGCGCTGTGCAGCGAGTTGGTGCTGTATACCGGAGCTGTACAGCCTTCAACGTAATGCACAAAGCTGTCTTCATCGGCGATAATCAACGTACGTTCGAATTGGCCCATGTTTTCCGAGTTGATACGGAAGTAAGCTTGCAGCGGGATTTCCACCTTCACGCCCTTCGGCACGTAGATGAAGCTGCCGCCCGACCATACGGCACTGTTCAACGCGGCGAATTTATTGTCGGCAGGCGGGATCACCGTGCCGAAATACTCTCTGAAAATTTCCGGATGCTCGCGAAGCGCAGAGTCGGTATCCATAAAGATAACGCCTTGCTCTTCAAGCTCCTTCTGCATGCTGTGGTAAACGACTTCCGACTCGTATTGCGCGGAAACGCCGGCGAGAAACTTTTGCTCCGCTTCCGGAATACCAAGCTTGTCGAACGTTTCTTTAATTTCCGTAGGAACCTCTTCCCACGTTTTTCCTTGCTTTTCGGACGGTTTGACATAGTACTGGATATCGTTAAAATCCAGATCGTCCAAATCTCCGCCCCAACGCGGCATCGGCATTTTGAAAAACTGTTCCAGCGATTTCAAACGAAATTCGAGCATCCAGTCCGGCTCGCCTTTCATCTTGGAAATCTCGGTTACGATTTCTTTGGTCAGGCCTTTGCCGCTTTGGAAAACGGCTTTGTGCTCATCGCGAAAGCCATATTTATATTCTTCCATTTCAGGCATTTGTTTTGCCATGTTGCGATTCCCTCCTTAGTGGTTATTGCTTTGCTTGTTCGACGCCTTTGCGCAGAGCGTTCCAAGCAAGCATCGCACATTTGATGCGGGCCGGGAATTTATTGACTCCCGACAGCGCCTCGATATCTTCATATTCAAACTCGACGTTTTCGCCCTTCATCAGACCGGAGAAATTCTCGGCCATCTTGAGAGCTTCTTCGAATGTCTTGCCCTTCACGGCATCGGTCATCATAGAAGCGGAAGAAAGGCTGATTGAGCAGCCTTCTCCGGTAAACTTCGCATCTTTGACTATGCCGTCCTCCACCTTCATGGCCAGCGAAATGCGATCGCCACAAGTAGGATTGTTGAGATTGATCGTTACCGCGTCGCCGTCGAAGCTGCCGCGGTTCCGCGGATTTTTATAGTGATCCATGATGACACGGCGGTACAAATCATCCAATTGCATGGCCGAAGTACTCCTTTGTTTTTAGTAAGGCCGCAATAAACCGGTCAACGTCATCTTCGTTATTGTATAAATAAAAGCTGGCTCGCGCCGTAGCCGATACTTCAAGCCATCTCATCAGAGGTTGGCAGCAGTGATGTCCGGCGCGTACGGCCACGCCTTCGGCGTCCAGAACCGTGGCTACGTCGTGAGGATGAATATCCCCTAAATTAAAGGTAATAAGTCCGGCGCGGTTTTCCCGGGGCCCATAAATCGAAACACCTTCGATTTGGGTAATCCGCTCCATCGCATACGCGGTTAGCTGCTTCTCATGTTTGTCGATCTCACCCAGGCCGATCTCCGTCAGAAAATCGATAGCCGCGCCCAAACCGACAGCGCCGGCGATGATTGGCGTACCACCTTCGAATTTCCACGGAAGCTCTTTCCAAGTGGACTCGTACAAGTCCACATGGTCGATCATTTCGCCGCCAAATTCGACAGGCTCCATTTTTTCAAGCAGCTCTTTTTTCCCGTACAAAGCGCCTATTCCCGTAGGGGCACACATCTTATGACCGGAAAACGCGTAGAAATCGCAATCCAGCTGCTGCAAGTCCACCTTCAGATGAGGTGTGCTTTGCGCTCCGTCAACGAGGATTTTGGCCCCGTGGCGATGAGCGATTTCAGCGATCTGTTTCACCGGATTGATAACGCCAAGCACGTTGGAGACGTAAGTGACTGCGACCATTTTTGTTTTATCGGTAATGGTCGCTTCGACATCCTCCAGACGGATCGTGCCGTCCGCTTGAAGCGGTATATATTTAAGCGTAGCGCCGGTTGCTTTCGCCACCTGCTGCCATGGGATCAAGTTGCTGTGATGCTCCATTGGCGTAATGACGATTTCGTCGCCTTCCCGGCATACGCTTCTAGCATAGCTTGCCGCAACCAGATTGATCGCAGTCGTGGTGCCGCGTGTAAAAATAATTTCCTCGGTCGATCTGGCATTCAGAAACCGGGCCACTTTCTCGCGCGCGCCTTCATAAGCGTCGGTTGCGCGCGATCCCAGCGTATGCACCCCGCGGTGCACATTGGAGTTATCCCATTCGTAATATTTCTTTACGGCCTCAATAACAGATACCGGTTTATGTGAAGTAGCCGCATTGTCCAAGTAAACAAGCGGATGACCGTTTACGTCCTGGTGGAGAATCGGAAACAGTTTTCTGATCTCAGACGTCTTCATTGTCCGAGCTTCCTTTCCACGGTAGATTGCAGCTGCTGCTGCACCTTTTCCAGCGGGATTTCCGCTACTACCGGCGCTAGGAACCCATAGATGATTAAACGCTGCGCTTCCGCTTTCGGAATGCCACGCGACATCAAATAGTAGATTTGCTCCGGATTCACTTGGCCTACGGAAGCGGCATGACCGGCCTTAACGTCATCTTCGTCGATCAGCAAAATCGGATTGGCGTCGCCGCGCGCTTTCGGGCTGAGCATCAGCACACGTTCGGTTTGTTGACCGTTCGCTTTGGTCGCACCCTTCTCGATTTTGGTAATACCGTTGATGATGGCTGTCGCTCCGTCTCTCATCACGGCGCGGGTAATCATATCGCTGGTAGAGCTTTTGCCGAAATGGATCGCTCTTGTCGTAACGTTCAGCTTCTGTTCGCCGGTGCCGACACAAATCACCTTCGCATCGGAATTCGAACCGTTGCCTTTCAGAATCGACGTCGTATCCGACATGACGTTGCCGTTGTTCATTTCGCCGACAGTCCAGTAGATGCTGCCGTCATTGTCCACATTCGCGCGGCGGTAAGTCAAATCGGTTACCGATTCGTCCATGCTGTGAATGGATGCAAAGTTTACGGTTGCGCCAGATTTCACAACCACCTCGACAACGCCGTTCTGCACGAGGCCGCCAAGATTGCCCGCTGCCGCGTAATTGTCTACATAAGTGACTGAAGAGTTCGCTTCGGCCACGATCAGCACGTGCGGCGAGAAACTTGCTTCCGCATCCTCAGCCAAGAACAGCGCCTGCACTGGAACCTTCACTTCCACGTTCTTAGGAACATAAAGGAACACGCCGCCGCTCCATAACGCGGCATGTAGCGCAGTCAGACGATTCTCGTCTTTTGCGACAACACTCATGAAATACGTTTTGACGAGATCGGAATGCTCTTTCAAAGCATTCTCCAAACTTGTAAAAATAACGCCTTTATGTTTAAGCTCATCCGACACGTTCTCATAAACTACGGAAGAATCGCGTTGGATCAGCAAATTATCGGCATTTCCTTCGCCATCATGCAGCAATGATTTAGCATGCTCAGGCAGCTCTTCAACCGATCCGATCGAAGCCGCTTGCTTATATGAACCAAACGATTGAAGGTTCCAGCGGTCAATTCTTGTTTTCTCCAGAACCGGAAGTTCCAGTTGGGCCGCAAGCTCAAGAGCTTCCGTGCGTAACGCAATCATCCATTCGGGTTCCTGCTTCGCTTTAAAACTTTCAATGACCCGGCTCGGGTCGACGGGAAGAATGGTTTGGGTACTCATTGGTTGTTCGTCTCCTCCCCTGATTAATATTTTGGTGCGGTCGTATTCATCGGGATTTTAAACTCTTCCGTGTCTTGACCTACCGTTTCATCAACAATGCCAAGTTCTTCTTTAACCCAATCGTAACCTTCGTTCTCCAGACGTTCAGCCAATTCCGGCCCGCCGGATTTCACGATACGTCCCTGCATCATGACATGGACAAAATCCGGTTTAATATAGTTCAGCAAACGCTGATAGTGAGTGATGATGAGGAAACCGCGGTCTTCGCTTCTCATGGCGTTTACGCCGGTTGCCACGATACGCAAGGCGTCGATGTCGAGGCCGGAGTCGATTTCGTCCAAAATGACAAGACGCGGCTCAAGCAGCAGCATTTGCAAAATTTCATTCCGCTTTTTCTCGCCGCCGGAGAAACCTTCGTTTAAGTAACGATGAGCAAACTCAGGATTCATTTCCAATTCCTTCATCTTTGCTTCCATCAAACGGATAAACTTGATCAAAGAGATCTCTTGGCCTTCCTCACGGCGTGCATTAATAGCGCTGCGCAGGAAGTCTGCGTTCGTGACGCCGGCGATTTCGCTCGGATATTGCATGGCCAAGAACAGCCCGGCTCTCGCTCTTTCGTCGACACCCATTTCAAGAATGTCTTCGCCGTCCAGCGTAATGCTGCCGTCCGTCACTTCGTATTTCGGATGTCCCATAATCGTTGAAGCCAGTGTACTTTTACCTGTACCGTTAGGACCCATGACCGCGTGTACTTCGCCGCCCTTGATTTCAATGCTGAGCCCCTTCAAAATTTCCTTGCCTTCGATAGTTGCCTTCAATCCGTCTATCGTAAACTTTGGTGAGTTCGCCATCTGAATCGATTCCTCCATGCTATTTTTAAGTAATTTTGAATTTGAATACTGTATTACTTAAGAATCATTCTAATCTTATTGTAAAGTGATTCTCAGTGATTCTCAATAGTAATTTTATAATAACTGACCGGGTAAATCAATAAAGCCGGCAACTTAGGCGCCGGGTTCTATGCACTTTACGTTTTAATGCCCAAAATCATCTTGATTTTGTCGGCTTCCCGGGCAAAAGCGGCGTCGTCCAACACCGGACGCTTGTCCAGATCGGACAATTCGGCTTCAAGCTGAATCCATGAACGGCAGCCATTGTAACTGTCTACTATAGGAAGTGTTGCCGGATGGTTAAGAGAATACACTCGGAGCAGCATGATATGTAAAGGATTTTTTCGCTTCCATTTAAGCCGTTCCTCTGCGAAATGATCCGTCCATATGTGAAAAGGAGCCAATTTGTCCAGTTCCGGCTGCTCCGACACTTCAATATCAAGCGCCAATTCGGCAAAAGTATCGATGGTGACAGTCGTTTGCTGCGGGTTCCAGCCGCTTAACGTCCCGTCCAGCATGTCTTGGTATTCGGGCTTGATTAATTCTTTCCTTTGGTGCTCAAACGTCGGGAACAGAAAAAACCGGCTGCTCTCAATTTGGAAATGTTTTGTCTCCTCGCGGATGCCCCCTTTGCGCATAATCAAAATTTGACGGCCCTGCTTAAGCGCATCGACGGCGACCGCCCACTCTTTGAGCGCAATCGGATGTATTGTCATTTACCAGCCTCCGTTCGCTTTACCTATCATCCGAACTATTATAATGCGTACAAAGTTGTAAAGCAATTGCCATCGGCAAATGCACATGCGCATCTGGCTGTAATTGGACTGCATAATTACCGCCCCGCGATGCAACCTAATACGGCAACACCATTCTTTCAAAAAGTGAGGTTGAGGAGCTATGCGCGAAGGACTGATTCCTACTGTGCTTGGAACTGCCGTCACTGCCTCCGGCGTCGCTTTGAGAAACAAGTACCCCATGGCGGCCGCAGCCGCTGCAGGCTTCGGACTGGCACATGTCGTATTGGGTGCGATCGATTTGGTGGAGCACCGCCACAACGCCAAAAAAATGTTCTGACAAACATAACGGCGTATGTGCACAAGAAAGGGATGGCCCGAAGCGGCCATCCCTTTCAACATGATCGTATATTAATTGCCTGCTGCATACATATTCGGACTGATCCGGTCGTACTGAACATAATTGACTTTCATCGGATTGGCATGATTCGTGGAGGAACTGCTGCTTTCCTCGGTAAGTCCAAGCACGGCGATCACGGTAATAGCGGCGATAGCGAACACAATGCGCTTTAATACATTCATCGGCATACCCTCCAATAAGACGGTTCTATTATTTATTGTAACGGGTTGGATTATGCCTGTATTATCGCGGGATGAAGGTTTTGTAAAAATATCCGTTCACGCAATCCCGATAATACAAAAACAAAGAGACGATTGCGCATATAGCGGAACGTCTCTTTGTTGTTATAGCGTGAAAACGCGAAAACCAGCTTCCATAATTTCGTGAAAACCGTGCGAATCCAGCAGAATCGATTGTCTTTCGCCGCGGCGCAGGCGCAAGGTAAGCTTAATACCTCACGCGCAGCGCCTCTCATGTAGAGGCAGCTAATAGCCGCTTAGTGCTGCACTATGAGCGTCTTTCTCCCTTTTGCGGCTGCAGCTTGGCGAGCTGTTCTTCGAGCAGTTCCAGCGGCTTCCGCACCTGCTGGACGTAAGGGTAAGTTTCCCCGATGCGGTTATAGATGTTCGCGGCATCGGCAAACCTCCCGACCGACCTGGCTATATCGGCCAATGTAACATCGGCCTTCCATTTGGCAATTTCGTGATCGGGAGCAACGTTGCCGCGGTATGTGACGAAATCGTCCTTGGATTGGCGAAGCAACTGCTCCGCTTCCCGGATTTGCGCAAACGCCTTGTTCATCTTTGCGGTAGCCAAATAAAACTTCGCATCGGGAAAGTCCGGGTAACGCTCCAGCGCCTGAAGGCATACTTGTTCCGCTAACGCCCATTCCTTGCGGGACAGGCGGATTTTCACCGTCAGCATGTAGACGTCAAGCATTCTTGCAAAACTCGGCTTATTGCGCGCGGTCAGCTCCGCTTGAGCCAGTGCCTCCAAAGCCTGATCCGGCAACCCGGCAGCCAGCGATTCGCGGCCGTAGAACACCCACCAGCCCGGATTATCGGGCTCCTCCTGCACCATCATGCCAAGCAGCCGGAGATTGCGCTGAATTTTATTTTTGTGCTGCATTACAGCCTGCTCGTACCCGTCGTGATGCAAGCGGATGCGGACCGCTTTTCTGAAAGCCGGCGCGGAATACAAGTCTCCCTCAGCCGGACCGACTTGCTCGTGCACCCGACCGTGATACTTTACATTGTGGCGAAGCGAGAACATCCGCGTCTGTGAAAATTCGTGCAGCACGGTCCCCTGCACCTGATTCATCTGCCAAATGTACAAAATCGGCGGCACTCCGATAGCATCAAACAGTCCCGCCGCCTCGCGGACGGCGCTGCGGTCATCAGGATGCAAATACTCGTCCGCATCGACCCACAGCACCCAATCGGTATGCATATGGGCCAATCCTTCGTTGCGCAGCTCGGCAAAGCTGTCCTTCCATGTCGTACGCACGACCCGTACGCCGGGAAAAGACTCGGCAATCTCAACGGTACGATCTTTCGATTCACAGTCCACTACCACAATATCGTCGGCAGCGCCCTCCAAACTGGACAAACAGCGGTGAATCGTACGTTCGTCGTCACGGACGAGTACACCGATAGTTACAGTTACCTTCTTCACAGCAAGCAAAGCCGCAATGTCTTCACGCTGCGGTCCGATCGGCGTCATCTGCAATTGCTGCATGATGCCGGCAACCCAGCTTGCTTCAGGATCCAGCAGCCAAGCCCGGTTAAACACTAGCTGCGCGGCAGCGCCGTGCCCTTGATGCAGCAGCGTTTCGCCAAGCAGTACCCACAGCTGCGCCGCCAGCGGCTGATCGCGGAGCTCCTTCACGGCAAGCCGCTCCGCTTCCTCGAAACGCTGTTCTTTCAGATTAGCAACGATGTGCTCCCACCGTCCCTGCGCTTGCTCTTGACGGTTCAAAGAATCATCCGTACTCTGCACATGAGGCCCCATCATCAAGCCGGCCCCTGCGGCCCCTGCACGGTGCCTGTGAGCGGATAAGGAATGTTGTACTCTGTTGCCGGCATAATATTCATATCCGAGTCAAAATAGGTTTTAAGCTGGAACGAGGATACCCCGCTGCCTTCCTGCAAAATAGTAATATTTAACGAACCCGATATGTAGGCCTCCGCTTGCGCGTCGCCGCTAGTTACAGTTAATCCCGTATCTTCGTTGTAATACTCCTGCGCTTCATTTTCATAAGCATCTCCAAAAGGAGACGGAATCCACTTGACCGGATACGGACCGTCCATTCCGCTATAGTAGCTTCCCGTCACCAAGACATTGAACTGGTCGATAAAACCGACGGGAATCCATCTGACATTGTCGCCGCTGCATTCGGGGTAACCGTTTATGCACTCCCGCTGCGTATAGGTTCCTGTCACTTTTACCGGAACCGGCGTGTTTGTCAAATATCCGCTGCTGTTCACAAAAACAGTCGCATCCTCCGAGGAAGAATCATAAGTGAGCTCAAAGGAAGGATTGTTCGGAGCGGCAACGGCCGTCACCTCCGAAGCACCGGTGCCGGATTCGACTTCATAGCGCCATGTCATGTCGTGCAGCGTCAACGTGCTTCCCGGCATCAGCTGCTTATCGGCTGGTTTCGTATCAAAAATTGTAGGCTCAAAAGTAAAATCGTGGGAAAACGTTCTTCCCAAGCCATCCATGGCTGTAACAGTGACAACAGAACTTCCGGTAGCCAGCGAAGGCGATGCTGTCGCATTAATATTCACCAAATTGCTCGGATTCACCGTCAACAGATTGTTGTAATCGTTCTTTTCTTCTACGGTATAAATAAGCGGTACCGTCGTATCGAACGCAGCGTTTAAATCGACAACCGCTCCCGAGGTCAGTGTTGTCGAGAGCTTATACTGGTCCGGAATCGTTAAGTATTGCTCCGGCAGCGGCTTAGCATAATAAATATAATTATCCTTAAACAACCCGTTAGGGGCTGTCGCCCGGACGTTAAGCTCTATGCCGTTAATGTCGTTCAAATCGGTGATATAGCTGATCGCTTCACCGTAGAAAAAAACCGTTCCGCCGGAAGTTAAAACGGCTTTGTTGCCATCCGATAAGTAAGCCCCATCGCCAACGCTAAACGTAACGTCCGTTACCTCGTAGGTCAGACCCGTCGCTCCGGTAAACAAGCTGCCCGCGTCCAGAGGAACCGACATGTGCCACAAGTCGTCGGGCGTGAAGTATCTTGTTTCTTCGGAGTAGACCTCATGAATCGGATTAGTGTCCGATAAAACGGTATAATTGGCCGATGCTTTGTTCCCATTTTGGTTCTGTGCTGTAACGGTAAACGTCGCCGTCGAGCCCGAAGACATGCCGGATATGGAAACACCGCCTGAAATAAGCGAGACGCTTGCCGCCCCCACCACGTTGGAGAAGGTATACGTCAAATTAGAATAGTCTGGCAAAGTGAAGTTGTCGTCCAAGTAAATAGTTTGACTTCGTGAATACACAATATTTTCTTTCCTCGCAAAGGTCGGAACAAACGAATACGTTGTCGTTGCGGAAAGGCCTGCCGGGTCCTTGGCCGTAACGGCAAAGGTGACCGGACCGTTGGACAGCAGTGCCGAGCCGTCCTTAGGCGAGGAGAAGGAGAGTGTCCCTGTATTTTGATCGATCAACGCCGTGACCGGATTGCCTGCCGAGCCGAGCTGGATCGTACTTGTTTGAATGGCGCCTGAAGAAAACGAATACGCCAGCATATTGCCGTCCGGATCGCTGAAATTGTCGGTCAGCCTCACGGTAGGGAAAACCCCGGTAGAGTTGTAGTAATAATAGACGTTTTTGCTTACGCTCTGCGCAACAGGCGCATGATTGACCGGGGCTGATCCCGGCACGATGGTATAAATCATCGTGGCGGAAGCGCCACTATTATCCGCCGCTGTAACGGCAAACGTGCTCGATGAAGTGGACGTGGACGACAACGCTCCCGAGAACAACAGTACCGATGAAGAAGCGATCAGCGCGGAAATCCCGTTCACTGAAGGCGGCGTAACGCTATACGTCAGCGGATCGCCGTCCGGATCGGAGAAATAAGACGAAACGTTAAACGAAGCCGGTGTAGTTCCCGGCAGTGCATAAGCGATGTATGTACTGGTCGTCACCGTCGGCGGACGGTTCGGAATGATGGACACAACGGCTGTTGAGGACGCGCCTGACGTATTTTTCGCCTTGACGGAAAAGCTTGCTGCACCAACCGGACTGCCTTGGAACACAACCGAGTTGTTTTCGATTCTAGCAGATACCCCGCCGGCGGAAGACGGACTGATAGAAAACTCGAGAGATTCGCTCAAACTAAAAAAACGGGAAAGCGGGACCGCCGGTATGCTTTCCGTTCTAATATACATTTCGTAAGTCGCGGAAACGACCGTAGGCGGAACCGCCTTAGGAAGAACTACAGGCTCGACGCTGCTAAGCAAAGTTCCGATATCGCTTGAACTGTAGTTTGTGCCCGGATTGTTCGCAGCAAAGTTGCGCACGTCGCCGATATCCAATCGGCCGTCTGTTCCGGCATCGAGCACGTACACGGAAAAGGTGGAGGAAGCCGTAAGATTGGCGCCGCTCACCGTGAATACCGCTTTACCAGGCTGAAGCAATAGCAAGTGCAGCATGGAGCCGCTTATTTTTGCAGACACATAAGATGTGCCTTCTTCGCTGAATTGATAGGAACCCGCTGTGCCTAGGGCAGCTGCCAAATCGATCACAAGCGTTTCCCCGGGCAGCCCTATTTTGTCGCCAAGCGTGGCAAACGTCTGTCCCGACTGCGCGGATGCATACAATGGCGGCGCAGCCACAAGCGTAGATACGGCCATGAGCATGGACAACGTTTTGGGGATGGAAGATTTGCCGCTTAGTAATTTCATAATTCACCTCTTCATTACAATAAATGGTCATTAGCTTATTCTATCATGACATCTACTCGATTGAGAACGGTCTGGAGTCATATCCTTCCAAAAATGCTCAACTTTTTTCAATTTTTTGCCTCTTCTTTTATCTCTTTTATTTTAAATCTGGTAAAATATCGATAGCCCAATTCACAAAAAGGATGGCAAACCATCATGCGTTATGTATGCATTCACTTTACCAAAAACTTTGCCCGAACTTTTTTTGGGGCTTATTACGATCCTGCTTCGATCGTTACGGCTGCCTGGGATGATGACAGCGACATCCGGCTCAGTGACGCTTGCTTCACCTTCGAACAGATTCGCAAGGCGCTTCCCGCAGATTGGACGCCGGACATGATCTGGGTCTGGTCGCCCGAGCATAACGGCAATCCGGCCGGATTGTTCCGTTCGGGAATCCCGGTTATCGGGCTGGTTAACGATTGGAAGACGGGTATAGAGCATCTGCAAACATCAGCGGCCTGCTACGATTACATTTTCACCGAGCAAAAAGGCGTGGAGCTGCTGCGCCGGCTCGGCTGCCGCAACGCCGGATATGTGCCGCTGCACGGCTTCCATTCGGCTCTTCATCCCCGGGAGATAACGCCGGGCTCGGAAAGGGACATCGACGTTTCCGCTTTCATCGAACCGCACCGTTTAAGAGAACCGGACATCGCTTATTGGCTCAAAAAGCTTTGCGCTTTGCGTGAACAAGGGATTTTGGTCCAAATTCACAGCATGCCCGAACATTCTCCTGCTCGCATGGACCTGATGAACCGTTCCAGCATCGTACTCGAGCGCTCGTCCCGCGGAGAAGTGAGCCGCAGCGCCTATGAAGCGGCCGCAGCGGGGGCACTGCTGATGCATGAGGACGGCAACACAGAAGCCGAACTGCTCTGGCAGCCGTTTATCGACTACGTGCCTTACACGGAGGCAAACTTTACGGCGCTGATTCAGACTTATTTGCAAAATAGCGCCGCCAGAGCCGCGATTGCGCTCTCGGGGCAAACCGCCGTCCGCGAACACGGCAGCTATACGCGGCATTTCGAGCTGATGAGCACTATGCTGCAACAACAGCTCGATCCGGAAAGCAAACCGGCGCATGCCAGATTCCAGAACCGACCCCACGAGCTGCTGCGAGCCGAACTGATTCAGCTGTATTCGGCGATAAAAGGCCGTACACACGCACAGCTGGATCGGCTGCTCGCGCAACATCCGGAACCGGCTGAAGCAAGCGAAAAAACGTGGCTGCTTAATGCCGCCGGTTGTATTCGCATGATGCGGCTCGACGAAGACGAAGTGACGCAGAAGCAGCAAGCGCAGGTGCTCCATGATTCGATGAACGATTGGAATGCCGCGCTGCAGCACGATCCCGCCGCCGTCATTCCGGCCTTCAACCGGCTTGGCGCGATGTCGATCACCGGCAACCCGGATACGGTGCTGCAGTTGTTTGAAGACTTCAAGAGCCGCTGCTTGAATGCCTCGCCCGCCCGGAAATCGTTTGAAGGGCTGCTGTTACCCGCAGGTATGGAGGATGTGTGCCTTGAGCGCTCGCTCATCTTAGCCGAGTATGCCGTTATGCATGAAACGATTAACCGTTTGTGTACACTGCTGCTTTCCAAAGCGTATGCCTTCAAAGGAAAGGCACATATGGCGCGCAGCGAATGGCAGCTCGCCTACGATGCTTACCGGGACAGCCTTGCCTGCCGGCCCAGCTCTGCGGAAGCCCGCTATCAGCTGGCGGTTGCCGCAAACAAGCTGCGGCTGCCGGATGAAACGGCAAATCAGCTAAAGCTGACGCTCCAGTATGCCCCGTTCCACTGGAATGCGGTACTCAATTTATGCAGCCTCTACCGGCACCTGGGGAAGCAAGAAGACAGCAAGCAACTGGCCAGGGAATACCGCCATGTCGCGCTGTCGGTTCCGGCCTTCGAGAAATGGCTGGAGCAGCTTACGCCTTATGTAGACAACAGATAACAACTGGCTAAAAAACGAACGCATTACGCCCAAACGGGTTTAAATTAAAAAACGGACGGTCCACCTAAAGTGAACTGTCCGTTTTTTTATCGGCCGGTCTTACATTGCCGTTCATTGCCCGTTAAGACATACCACATTAGCTATTGACTCGCAGAATATATAATCTACGGATTGGCAGCTACAGTGAACGTATACAGCTTGCTATCGCCTTTTTCCGTTATCACATGGATCGTATAGACGCCATTAGGAACCGGCTGGTTAAAATAAACTCCGAAAGACCAGGGCAGAGTATTTTCCACCGGATATTGGTTAGGTTTGATGAAAAATTCTTGGTTGGAATCAAACATATACGAAGGCTGGGTCAAATATAAACCGGCGCTATTTTTGAAACTAAAACGTACTTCTCCAATATACACAAAACCATCCGGATCGGAAGCAGTCCCTTGAATTTCAAAATAATCAATAGGCTCGTTAAACGGTCCCATTGGACTAATGAACAGTACGGTATTTCCCGGTATATCCGGTACCGCCGACCACATAGCTCCGTTGTTTTCATAAACGATAGGCGCTATTGGCGTGCTGGCAACGCTTCTAATGTCCTTACTGAAAAGCAGCCGATCGCCGGAAGTTAATTCCCTGCTAAATCGCAGCTTCAATTGCTTTTGATCATTGCTTAATTCATAAGCATTAAAGCTTTGATATTTAATCGGCGTTTCTCCTCCAACAATATAAACTTTGTCTTGCCAAGGATTCCCTTCTCCTTCAAATCCTCTCTCAACAGGCTTGTTGAATTGAATCGTTACTTCATTCCCGCTATTTGTAATGGAAGTTACAATAGGCGGTTGATGATCCAAAAGGAAAACGTTATCCGCCAATGTCACCCGCGCGGCATCATAACCGACAAACGCGCTTGCCATAATGTAATAGGTTTCTCCCATCTCCGTATCGGATAAACTCAGTAAGGAAATATTCCGGCTCGGGAATGTCAGAGGCACGCCATATACATACACGTCGCTCGTGATATAAAGTTTATCGATTAATGGATCGTTTAATGCCGCTTGTAGCGACAATCCATCGTAACCGATAAAAGCGATACGACCACCCGCAGCATCCAATGCAAAATACTTGTAATTCGACCCAGGTTCGTATAACGAACGTATGACGCCGGAGTAGCCCTCAATATCAGATATTTCAATCGTAGAAACAAAATCTTGACTTAAAGCATTTTGAAGCGTATATCCGCTATCTCCGGCAACCGAAACGATATTGATGACTGGCTGACCTGAATCGAAATAACTTAACGTTGGATTACCGTAAAATTCACTGGCCTTTAATGTATGAGGCGAATCGCCGGTTATATTCAAGTATCCCAAATAAAGTTCTTCATAAGAATTATCTTCCAAAACCGGGGTTGAAATATCGGCTTTCAGAACGACTTGCCCGATGGTTTGATCTTCGGCTGCCGCCGCGAGTTCCGACAAAGTGGATACCTCAATCGAACGGCTCATATTGATGTCCTTATTCCACTCAAGATCGTTAATGTTTCCTGTCTTGGGAGACGTAAAAGCTCCTTCAGCCCAGGCCGTCAATGATATGGTAGACCCCGCTAATACATTGGGAAACGTATATCGTCCTGCCGAGTCGCTAATGGAAGTAAAGTATCGTCCGCACACCGAAAACGGTTCTTGGAATAGTTCAAAGTAACATAACTGTACCTTTGCTCCTGGCAGTGGATTATTTAAATAATCGCTGACAATGCCTGTAACTGTCGTAACCTCGCTGCCCTTCAGCAAAATTACGGTCGGTCCTGTTAAGCTGCCTTCCCCAATCGTCTTAAAGGAATACGTGGGAGAAGATACGAATCCGGATGCCGTGTCCGGCTCAGCTGTCAATTCATAAGTTCGATCCGAAATCACGCCTGGAAAAGTATAGATGCCGTTTGCGTTCGTTTGAGCTGTCCGCACCGTATTGAGATATTTAAAGCTGATCTTTACGCCGCTTACGGGAGCATAGTTTGAAGCAACCACCTGACCCGAAATGTTGACAATATGCTGGCCTTCCGCAATTAAATAAATGGACTCCAAAGCCGTATTGTTTGCCGTGATGTTGACAATGCGGTTATTTGTAATGTATGTCGCCGCAGAAACGGAAAGCATCTGAGCCCCCGGGCTGATGTGATCGATATAAAAAGTCCCGTTTACCCCGGATATGGCTGTGTAAGTACTACCTGTAACGGAAAGCTGGGCATTGGCAATCGGCATGCCTTCCGCGTTGTAAACAGTGCCTTGCAATGCGCCGTATTGAACAACTTCCCCTGTACCTCCGGGCAATTGAACGGTTGTATCGGTTGTCACACCCGCAATAATCTCTACCTGTTTCTCGGCGGACCCGTATACGCTAGAGGTTACTTTTACGTTTTGTAAACCTGTCTCCAGATTATCGAATCTGAACTTGCCCAATGAATCCGAATATGTAGCTTGAGCGACTCCCGTCACTTGAACAGATGCGGCGGATACCGGCAGCCCTGAATAATTAACGATCGTCCCCGTAAGAGTTCCCGTAGTAGCTCGAGAAAGCCTGATCTCTCCCAACGGGGTAACAGCGCCCGAAATTATATTAAAGGAATTTGTCATTACATCCGCAAATCCGTCCTTATGAACGGAAGCCTGGATTTTGAAAGAAGCCGGCACATTGTTGACCACAAACGTACCGTCAGCCAAACTGACTGCCTGATAGATGCCGTTAACCGTCACATTGGCGCCCTCTAACGCCCCGCCGTTGCTATCGACAATTTTGCCGCTGATTTTACCGAAAACACCTGCTGCCGAACCCAAGGAACCCGGGATGTTGGGATCCACGGGGCTAACCATAGACGTCAATTGAGCAACTTCGTTTGCAGTAAGATTTCTGTTATTGTTGAGAAACCTGACGATATCATCTACACGGACACCGTCGCCGGCTGTATCGACAATACCTCCAGCCCATACGTAAACAGGCATGACCAAATAGACCAATGCTGTGCAAAGCCATATTTTAATTTTTATTGACACCGAATCCTCTCCCTCTATATTTATAAGAACCACTT
Source organism: Paenibacillus thalictri (assembly GCF_004307995.1). Classification (GTDB taxonomy): domain Bacteria; phylum Bacillota; class Bacilli; order Paenibacillales; family NBRC-103111; genus Paenibacillus_AF; species Paenibacillus_AF thalictri. The sequence goes on from NZ_SIRE01000018.1 coordinate 138,999, forward strand.
ATGAAGAGCTCTGGTCTCCTTTACTTATTAAGTACACAGTCACCATCATTTTACAATATTATGTATGAATCTGCTTTAAATTTTTTAATAGAAATGTATATTTGCAACAAAAAAAGCACCCCACTTGCGGGATGCTCCGTCTTACATCGCATGAAGCTGCTTGGTGCGCGAGGCGATAAAATACCGCAGCCGGCGCAGATCCTGGTCGGTAATCCATTGAATGGCCGCGCAGTAGCGGATGGATTTTTCCATAAAATGCGCGTAGCTGATCGTTACTGTCGGAGTAATAACGGCAGGGCCCAACGAAATCGACGCGTTGTACAGCGTATTAAATTCCATGTTGATGTCGTTGTTGACAAAGCCGATCCCAAGCGGACTGACATCGACAACCCGCATTGGAAAAATGGTACGTTCCCGCGTTAAGGTTGCAAAAGCGTTTAACTTGTAGCTTGTATAAGTGACAGCCTCGGAATCGTATTCTGCCAATAACTCGCCGTTTCGCTCGGGTGCGTATAATTTAAACAAATCCGAATTTGCGGCGGCAAGCAGCACTTTCCCCCGGTCGGCGTGAATGACTCTCATCTTCTGATTCCGGTTAAAGCCGGATACCGTCAATATATCTTCACACTGAAATTTCGTTAAAGCCGGCTGGTACAAGATCACTTCCATCCATTCGGCATCCTCCCGAAGCAATCCTGCCCGGCATTTCTTGCCATTATGCAGCAATTGAATCTCCTGCATGGCGTTCCACCTCCCCGTTGAATACTTCTTTATTATAAGTGTCACTCTTTTAATAAGTTTGAGGTATATATTAAAAATCTATTAAGCTAGCGAAAAAAATGTCGATAAATATAATAGAATACTAGCCATAAAATATGGACACAAATTGTTCATTGTGAAAATGTTGTTAAAAAAGAGGAATTTTTGTCGGTTTTGTCGAATTTTCCATTATGCTCTTTGATCGACTCCTTACCTCAACATATCGACGGAGGAAATGAAAATGAGAATGTCAATCGTCACAAAAATGGTGCTGGGTATAACCGTTGTTTCCCTTATGACCTACGGCACAAGCGCATTTTTTATTTTTTACTTAAAACAATGGATTGCTCCGAACACGGCGGACTGGCTTTACAACTCCATCATTTACTTGCTGGGGGTATTCTGGACGGCTTTCCTCGGCTGGCTGGCGGCAAGATGGCTGACAAGACCGCTGGTTACGCTGGCTAAAGCTTCGGCTTTAGCAGCAACCGGCAATCTGCAAGTACGCATTCCCGAACATCGCTCCAACGACGAACTTCGAGATTTAAGCGAATCGTTCCAGACGATGATTGCCAGCTTGAGGCTCACGATTCAGGAAATTTCCACCGGCGCCACCACGACCACGCAATCTGCGGAGACGTTGACCCATGCGATCTCGGAAGCGACGACACAAATCGAAAGCATCTCCGAAGCCGTGGACAATATTCATCAAGGAACGCAGCGCCAAGCCGATTCAGCCAGCCGTACGCTCGCTTCCGCCGAGCAGATTCTGACCGATGCAAGAACGATCAATCAGAAGTCGCAGCATACGATGGAAATGTCGGGCGCTATGGTGCAAACCATGGGAGAAAGCGGGCATATTGTGGAACAGATGGTCGAGGGGATTTTGGAGCTTTCCCGCTCCAATGAAGTTTCTTTAAATTATGTTAACCAGCTGGAGCAGGATGCCGTCGAGATCGGGGAAATCACTCAGGCCGTTCGGGAAATATCCGAACAAACCCATCTTTTGGCGCTCAACGCCTCAATTGAAGCGGCACGGGCAGGCGAGCAGGGGCGCGGCTTTTCGGTCGTAGCGATGGAGATTCGCAAGCTGGCGGAGCAAAGCGCGGATTCCGCCAATCGCATTCAAGAGCTGATCTACCGTATTCAACAGCAAATTCAGGATACCGTTGCCAGCATTAAAGAACAAGCCGAGCTGGCGAGCCGCGATTCCTCTCAGGGGATTCATGTGCGCGAGGCGCTTGTCCATATGAGCCAGACCGTAAACGAATCGGCGCAGGCCATACGCGAGATTGCAGCGACGGTGGCAAGCCAGACCGAACATATCGAACACACTTACCGCGAGATGGATGCAGTGACCCGCATCACGCTGGACATCACCGAAGGGGCGAAGATGATCTCGGCGGCGGCGCAAGGGCAGACGGCTATTATGGAGGAAATTTCCTCCTCATCGGAAGTATTAAAGCATCAAACCGATGCGGTCAAAAGCAAATTCGGCAAATTTAAAATGTAGCCTCCCGCACAAACAAAGCAAATGGACCGTAAAGGACGAATCCTTTTACGGTCCATTTTATTGTTATCCCGATACGATCATGACATTGGCATATGGCACGACGTCTCCCGTCCGGATCACGGCGCGGGACTCGGGACATATTTCTTTAAAACGCTGATGCGAAACCGCGACCAGACGCACGTCCGGAAACAGCGTTTGCAGTTCCGCGTATCGCTCGGGGCTGGCCTCTATCATCTCATCGGTGACGATGATGCGGTCGATCACAAATTCGGAGTGAACCGCCCGCAGCACGTCGACAACCGTAGGAATGCCGTCCACAAGCGCCAAATCAAGCCGTTCCGGCCCTGCGGGCACCGGAAACCCCCGGTCGCATACGGTCAGGATGTCGGTATGTCCGGTTTCCGCGAGAATCCGGTTTAGGGCAGGGTGCAGAATACCTCCGCGTTTCATACCATCTCCCTCCCTTGTTCCGCCAATACCTGTTCGCGCTGCTCCAGCGTAATTTGCTCGCGCAAGCCGGGGCATTCCCGTTTCATATAAAACGTTTCGGTCCCGTCAACAACCGCCACCGAAACAAGCTCCCATCCGGCCAAACCAAGCTCGGGAAGTTCGGTACGGCTGGTGCTGATGCAATACTCCCAGCGCTTCTTCATGCCTTGCCTCCTCCGAGCTGCAGGGCGACAATACGGGCCGGCGCACCGCTCGATTCGCGGATTTTCATCGGCAGCGCCATGATGTGCCATTGTCCTTCGGACAACTCCGGGTAATCGAGCTGCAGCCCTTCGGCAATCCAAATGCCTGCGCCCAGCACGGTCCGGTGCGTGTTTTCATTTTCCTCGCCTGTGCCGCCTAAGCTCGGATGATCAATGCCGATGCCTTTAACCTTTTTCTCGGCGATAAGACGCGCTCCATCCGGATGCAGAAAAGGCGAGCCGTACACCCATTCTTTGGTCCAAGCCCGCTTCTCGCCCCAGCCGGTGTACAGCAGAACGATGGAATTTTCATTCATGCGGTCCAAATAAGGCGCGAGATCAGCGGGTGTGATCGGCTCCCGCGCGCCCTTGATCCCGGCCAGCGGAATATAAACGCATTCCCCTTGAAAACGTTCGACCGGATATTCATCCAAATCGGTGCGGAACTCCTCCATATGCGAAGGAGCGTCCATATGCGTACCCGAATGGGTCGTCATGGTGATACGTTCCATCTTCCAACCGTCGCGGGGGCCGATAAATTGATACTCAAATTTCGGCGGTTCAAAAATCGGCAGATTGGGGCAGTTCGGATACAAATCCTGAGTCAGATCGAGCATTCGGCTGATATTCATCGTCCGTCTCCTTGTGAATGGAATTACCCGTTAGAGCAACACCGGCTTCGATTACAAGCTGGGGCCGATCCGGTTGATGCTGAACTCGGTATGACCGAGGATCTCGGCTTTGGTCAGCTTTCCTGCGGCTACCTCTTTAATTTCCTGCCAAACGCGGCGTCCAGCCTCTTCCAGGCTTAATGTGCCGGAAAGCATATCGCTGACGTCGACGTCCATATTGTCGGTCATCCGTTCATACATCCGCTTGTTGCCGGTCAGCTTGATGACCGGAATCACAGCCGAGCCGGTCGGTGTGCCGCGTCCGGTCGTAAAGATAACCAGATGCGCGCCGCCGGCGGCCATGCCGGAAACACATTCGATGTCGTTGCCCGGCGAATCCATAAAATACAACCCGTGCCGCGGAATGTCTTCCGCATATTCGATCACGCCGCGAATCGGCGAAGTGCCGCATTTGCTGATGCAGCCAAGCGACTTTTCCTCAATGGTCGAGAGGCCTCCGGCGATATTGCCGGGACTCGGATTCCCGCCGCGCATATCGGCGCCCATGCGGTCGACCTCTTTCTCAAAGCGGTCAACGATATGGTAAAGCCGGTTAGCCGTCTCCTCGCTTGCGCAACGCGCCGCCAGCACATGCTCGGCTCCGATAATCTCTGTGGTTTCGCCGATCACGACGCCGCCGCCTTCGGCGATTAGCAGGTCCGCCGCTTGGCCAAGCGCCGGATTGGAAGCCAGCCCGCTGGTCGCGTCGGAGCCGCCGCATTTGACGCCGATAATCAGCTCGCTGAACGGGATCGGCTCCGGCTGCATGTTGTCCAACTGCGCCTTCATGTTCCTTGCCAGCTCGGCGCCATATTGAATTGCTTTCACAGAGCCGCCGACGGACTGGATATCGAACACTTCAACCAGCTTGCCAGTAGAGCGAATTTCCTCGGCCAACGCTTGCGGATCGACCACCTCGCAGCCAAGGCTGATGATGATAACCCCGCCGACGTTGGGATTTTTGCCGGTACCCGCCAGCACGTCAAAGGTCCGCTGCTTATCGGCGCCAATTTGGCTGCAGCCGTGCTGGTGCGGAATAGCAACCGTCTCCGGCACCATCTGGGATATGCGGCTGCATACCTGATTGGCACAAATGACGGTAGGAATAATTAACAGATGATTTCGAATACCTACAGAGCCGTTTACTCTGCGGTAACCCAACATATGATCCAAGGGAACATGCACCTCCGAAAATGAGCAAGCTTAATCAGAAAAATCGTTTAGCCGGTTGTCTTAGCTTGGTCTCCCCGCCCCCGAATGCCTTCCACATTGTGCACATGCACATGGTATCCGGCGCTGATCGCTATGGTGGTACGGCCGATGACTTCGCCGTATTTGCGGACATCCGTGCCCGGAGCGATGTCCAATATCGCAAATTTATGTCCAAAAGGAACCGGTTCCTGCAGCGTCAGCTGTTTGGCTTCGTCCCCGACCCGAAACGTAACCGTCGAACCGGCCTGCAAATCCTTGATCGCCGTCGCTACATGGTCGTTCGTATCCATGACAAGCGCATCCGCGCCCGCTGCAATAGGAGCTGCCATTCCATTCATCCCCTTCAAGTAAATTCGACGGCGTTACTCTGCAACAAAACGGTTGGTCAACGAACCAAGCTTGTCGATTTCGATCGTAACCACGTCGCCGTCTTTCAAGTACACTTGTTTGTCCTCAGGATACCCGAGCACAACACCTTCCGGCGTTCCCGTCAAAATGATGTCCCCCGGCACAAGCGTCATATGCTGAGATATGTAGCTGACGATTTCGTCGCAATGGAAAATCATATCCGACGTATTCGAGTTCTGCCGCACTTCACCGTTGACGATACAGCGGATCCCCAGATCGTTCGGATTGCCAACCTCGTCAGCCGTCACCAAATACGGTCCAAGCGGGCTGAAACCGTCGCACGATTTGCCGAGCAGCCATTGGTTTGTTCTCATCTGCAAGTCGCGGGCGGATACGTCGTTGACGTTGCAATAGCCGAATACATGGCTCAGTGCGCTTTCCTTATCCACATATTTGGCGGTTTGGCCGATGACGATGACAAGCTCGGCTTCATAGTCCACCTTGCTCGACACTTTCGGCAGCGGCACATCGTCGCCTTGGCCGTTCAGCGTATTGTTGAATTTATTGAACAAAATCGGATATTCCGGAATTTTGGCATTGGTCTCTTCGGCATGTTTTCTGTAGTTCAAGCCGACACAGATGATTTTATTCGGGTTAGGCACGCAAGGTCCGATTTTTACATCCGACTCGCTTTGTACAAAAGCGCCGCCTTGTCCGGCCGCGTTCGCAATAAACGACTGCAACGCTTCAAGCGCTGCCTGTCCGCCGTCAATCACTTCATGAATCGATTGCGGCACGCCGGAGGCGCCAAGAGCCTGCACAGCCTGCGCTACATTAATGATACCTTGTTCCGTTTTAACGCCTAATTGGGATTGCCCGTTTTGGATGATGTTCAGCAGCTTCATAAAAAATGATTCCTCCTATAATGTAAGGTATGGTGAAATCAAGCGTTTTTTCCGAAAGTCACACCGCCGTCAATGTACAGCGGCGAACCCATCATAAATTTCGATTCGTCGGACGCAAGGAACAACGCCGCCTTAGCTACGTCCTCGGGACGGCCGAGATCCCCGCTGAGCTGGCGTTTTTTCAGCGACTGGATCGCTTCTTCGGGATCGTCATACGAGGTGCGCAAATAATTTTCCACAAATGGAGTCAGAATGGTTCCCGGCAGCAGCGCATTGACGCGAATGCCGTATGGCGCATAATCCACTTGCATCGATTTGGTAAGCGCCAGTACGGCGCCTTTGGTCGCCGAATAAGAAGCTCTGCGGCCAAGACCGATTTCCGCGATACAAGACGACATGTTGATGATCGCTCCCGATTGGCGCTCCATCATATGCGGCAGCACGTATTTGGACGGAAGGAACACACCTCTGATGTTGACTGCGATGACGCGGTCCCACGCCTCCGGCTCAACTTCATGAATAGCGCCGACACCGCTGATTCCCGCATTGTTAAACAACACGTCGATGCGGCCGTATTGAGCGATTGCCGTGTCGACCATCGCTTTCACGGAGTCGGGGTTCGTCACATCCGCTTGGATAAACGACGCCTCTCCGCCGGCAGCGCGAATTTCCTCAACCGTTTCGTTGCCCTTGTCCTCCTGCAAATCGTTGACGATGACAACCGCACCTTCACTGGCAAACAGCAGCGCGGAGCTTTTCCCGATGCCGGATCCCGCTCCAGTGATCAAAATGACTTTGCCCTGCAATCTCATACACTCACTCCTTTAGCAACAGGTAATGGAACTTGAAATCCCTTCATGTTAAAACGGTGCTGCAATAGCAAGGTTATGACAAGCTGCCATGGGAGAGCCGCCGGGCAAGCGAGCCAATTTCGCGGATCGCAAGCTCCTTCTTTTCTTCCCATACATGCTGGAACATCGAGCAGCTGATCGCCGCAATCGCAATGCCGCGCGAATCGAATACAGGCGCAGCCACACAGCAAAAACCGACCACCGCCTCCTGCAGATCGAAGGCGTAGCGGACGCTGCGGATTTCCGCAAGTTGGCTGTGCAGTTCGCTTCTGGTTCGGATCGTATAAGGCGTCATCTGCGGTTCAAGCGCCTCTTCGCTAAAAAGAGCGTGAAATTCGCTTTCGGGAAGCGCCGACAGCAGCGCTTTACCTAACGCCGTAGCGTGTGCGGGAAACTTCTTGCCGGGTTCAGAAGCAAGGCGGACAGGAGATGGAACTTCTTCTTTGGCCAAATACAGCACCTCGCGTTGTTCCAGTTTGGCAAGCTGAATCGTCTCCCCGAGCTTCGTTTTGGAGACGGCGGCTTCTTTGCGGAACAAGTCGATCAGGCTGTACTGTTTAAAAAAGGCGTTTCCAATCAGCCCAAGCCGCGCTCCCAGCGAATAGGTCCCGTCTTCCTCGCGTTGTACCCACTCCAGCGATTCCATGGTCGCCAGCAGCGAAAACATCGAGCTTTTATGAATATCAAGCCGCTTGGACAGATCGATCAGCTTTAAAGCGGCGGGCTGCCCGGATATTTCCTGCAGAATGTCGTTCGCTTTTTCCAAAGCGGGTACCCAATATTTCTTTTCCATTCAGGTCCCCCAAGATGTGCAATTTGGTTTTCTATAATAAACCAAGGTTTATTATCCAAAATGATCGTACCATGTGCTAAAGAAATTTGTCAATTCACATTTTGCCGTCAGCTTCTTATCATAGACATCCCATTTTTTTCAAGTACAATAAGGGGTTATACAGGATTTCATAAAAAAGGAGTGAGTGATACGATGCCATTGCCGATGATTCATCTTGCCGTCGCATTTGAACTTTATTCCGGTGAAGCGGCGCCGCCTGCTCCCGAATTTTTGCTGGGCAGCATTGCCCCCGATGCCATTCATATGCGCAGCGGCACAGGGCGCAACGACAAAAAGTTTACCCATCTGATCGGTGAAGACGGCCGATTCTCGGAAAGCGCGGTCGAGCACTTCTATATGAACCGGCTTTATGCGGAGGAGCGAGGTCCTGTACGGCAATTTCTCCGCGGTTACTGCGCCCATCTGCTAGCCGACGCTTTATGGCTGCCCAACATCTTCATTCCATTCAGCGCTAAAGCGGACGCCCATCCATCGGAAAACCGGTCGGAAAAGGAAATCCGCGCGCTCTACTACAAGGACACCGATCAAATCGATTTTGACATGTACCGTCAGTCGTCATGGCGTCCCGCCGCCTGGAAGCTGCTCGAACAAGCGGAATCGCCGGAATGGGCTCCTTATTTGTCCGCGGACGAAATCGCAAGGTGGAGACGCCGTGTGATCGATTGGTTTGAGCAGCCGGAGAACGAACCAGGAACGACGCCGCAATTCATTACCGGTGCGATGGCTGCCGGTTTTATAAAGGAAGCCGCCGCTTATGTGGCAGATAAATTTAGCGAATGGGACTTGCGGCTGCCGGAGTCGAGGCGGATGCACGTTTAGATTTACCTTTTGACAAGCGGCAGACCGTGTTGGCATTACATAAGAAAAAAAGCAGCAGACCGCCTCTCCGATAAAGGAGATGAACGGTCCGCTGCCGTGTTGTTTAATCAATCCGGTGATTCGCTTAAGTCCGCTTATGCTTCGCCGGGTTTGACGGCGACGATACGGAGCCTTTTGTAATCGATATGCCACGCTCCGTCGTAAAACAGCCGCGGTTTGATCATTTCCGCGATTTTGCCGCATGCCTCCGCAATGTCCGCTTCGCTTAACCCTTTGAAAAAATCCCCGCCAAAGCTGGCCAGCCAGTGGTTAATGCCCAGCTCTCCGTCCTTCATACGGGTTGGCCGGTCGAAATGGAGCGCATAAGTCACCCGAAAACCCTGGTGCTCCAGCACCTTGCTGTATTCGCCGATGCTCGGGAAATACCATGGATTACGCGCGCTAGCGTCGATCCCGAACTGCTGCGTAAGCACTTGAACCATTGCATTCAGCACGGTCTCTACGTTGCTCTGCCCGCCAAACTCGGCGACAAATCTCCCGTCCGGCTTCAGCGCGTCCCATACGCACGAAACAACCCGCTCCGGACGATTCATCCAATGCAGCGCGGCATTGGAAAACACCGCATCAAACCGTTCCTCCACAGTAAATTGCTCGGCATCGCCGACAAAAAAGCGGATTTCGGGGTACTGCTTGCTTGCGCTCTCAATCATCGGCTGCGAATAGTCCATACCGATGACTTGCGCTCCGAGATCGGCTATTTCTTTGGTCAAATGGCCGGTACCGCAGCCCAAATCCAATATCGTCTCCCCCTTTTGCGGGTTCAACAATTCGACGACTCCTTTTCCAAGTTCCGCCACCATGCCCAATTTATGATCGTACAATTCCGGCTTCCATACGTTGGATGAGCTCATAACTTCATCTCCCTTCCCGTTATAAACTTATCATCGCACATTGAACATTATCATAGAAATATATAAAAATTATTAATTTTATAGGTATTAACTATAAAATTAATAATGCATAATAGCATACAAAAAGAACCAGCCTCAATTAGACCGGCTCTTTATCGGAGAAAGGTTGTTTAATTGTGTTTCTTCAGAGCCTCAATTTTAGATTCGGATAACCCTGATGCCTTAGCTATGATGGAGATATCCACTCCAAGGCTAAGGAGTTCGGCGGCCATTTGAACGGCTTTCTTTCGCTCGCCTTCAGCCAACGCTCCTTCGATCATAGAAGCTTCATCATGCAGATATTTTTGTCTGTCCTCATATAATCGGCGGGCTTCCGCATCCTGACTAAGAAACTCCAATGTATCCATCGCTTTTTTCAATACAGGCTCATTCATCATCAGCACCTCCCAATTAGATTTATCGACACCTTTCAGAAACAACAGCCAGTTCACCAATCCGCCGCTCTTGACGGGAACAGCGTGGTTATCCAGCTTGGGCAGCTCCAGAAAGTGCAGTTCCATATCCTCGATGAGGGGAATTCCGCTGCGGTCTTCGCGTAAATGAAACACATTGTGATATTGATCGTTCGGCAGAAGGGAATAATTCAAAATGTTGATGGTTACGCACTTTTTCAATACTTTATAGGATTGGCCTTCTTGTAGCTGTCCACTATACAGCTTGCTCCAATAAAACATCGTACGCTTCTCAGTGTCGTATTTGTTAAATAGCTGCATCTCGACATTTATCAGTTCGCCATCTGCTGTTTTGCCGCGAATATCTAGAATTGATTGCTTATCGCGGGGAGTGTCCTTCTCTGTATAAGGATTCAGCAGAATAATTTCCGTCAGCGGCGGCTTACCAGCCTCAATGAATGTAGTGTTCAGGAATGCAAGCAAAACATCTCGGTTTTCTTCACTGCCAAAGATACGTTTAAATAAAAAATCATTTCGAGGGTCAAGCAGTTCACTCATCCGCGATCAACTCCATTCATTATTATTATATCACGCGGCCAAGTCCTTAGACACACAAAACAGACACACTTTGTGGTGTGTCGGGCATATCAGAATCATGGAGTTGTCAAAAAAGGTGCAGTTTGAAAACACCCTCATACAGAAATCCCGTTTCTTGAAAGCTAGGTTTCCAGAATTACTGTGATTTGGTTGAAGAAATGACATCACAATGGAATGCTATAAATTCAAAAAAAAACGGGAACACTCGTTCTTATTTCGATTATCTGTTATTATAATTGTATGACTTATCCAATATTGGATTTTTGGGAGGTGAAAGAATGGCGGTAAAACATACTCCGACAGGCATAGTGCACAGTGGGGTCAAAGGTGGTAGAACTGGCTGTGGTTTTAATACCAATGAGAATCCTACTCATTGGGTTGACAGTCACTCCACGATCACTTGTGACAAAAACGGTTGCAAAAACTAGTCATTATTCGGCAGGAGCCCGCTCTCGTGATAGATGAGCGGGCTCTTTCTATTGGATGGGGGGAAATCGTTGCCGAGGGGAGCCCAAACGAGGTGATGCTTACCACAGTTAACCCTAAAACCTTACCATTCGATTTGAGTGATAAAATCAAGTTTACGTTCTGCATGTTCGAAGGTAAGGTCATTCAAGTCAAAAGGGCGATTTAGGCAACAGCTACTTGTGATAGGGATGGTTGTGGATGATGCGATAAGCCCGGTCCATCTGGCTAAGAGAGAGCCGTTCATCGGCTTGTGGGAGGTCTGAGCCAATAATAAAGGCTACTTGTGAACTTCCTGAGACTCCCCAGCTGTTGATCTTGTCAGCAAATGATTCCGACGAGATGGTTGGTTTGGTCGGGGTTACGAGAACCGTGAAGCTACTGTCAGCGAGTTTAGCAGACAGTTGCTCACGGTTCTTAAGCATGAGGAGTTGGGTTTTACCGTATCGAGTCAGGCGCTTCTCGTACTCCTTGATGGCATCGAGATAGAACTTCTCGAGCTTGGTTTGGATAACGTATATGTCAAATTTGGCTATGGTGTTGAAAATGATTCAAAGCGTGTTTGACTGGGAAACATCCAAGTACAAATAGCAGCCTCTAATCGGCGGTTGACTGCTTTGCCTTTCCGATGTCGGCGTCTTTAGGGCTGCTGTGCTTGTGGGAAAGGACGCTTTTCTCCAACCGAACATGGATAAGCTCCGTTTGCAGGTCTTGTTGTATACGGTGAATCGACATCAGCACATCTTCAACAGTTAACGTGTCCAGTTCGGGGCCATGCTTGTGTACGGTATGCAGGATGTAGGATTGTATAACGTCGAGCGTTTCGATACGCCTGCATAGCTGATTTTCTTCTGTTACGAACTGCTCGTACACTTTCAATACTTCGCTCATCTCTGTCACCTCCCGAGGACAAAACAGCTATCTTGTCTCTCGGGTTCATTTTTTTCGGCTCTCCGGAAGATTTCAATTGCGATTAAGCCGAAGCGCGTTTGTATTCGCAAGGATAACAATTCAATCTGTCTATTTTGCTGTAGTCTCAATATAAATAGAAGAGCTTCCTTGACCGTCTCGGTATGTATACCATATCCAGTACCAAAGCCATTTTCGCAAGTGTTGATACGCTGTACGATCAGCTTTTGGACTTGGAGAGATAAAAGTTGTTAATTAACTGGTTATTTGTATAATATTGAGTAGATTTTAAACATTGGAATTAATTTCAAGGGAGGAGTTTATTCTTGCCTTATCAAACCGATGAAAGAATAAAAAGCTATCTAGATACCAACCAATTACATAGAGAACAAATGTGTAGAGCAATTCTTGCTATTGATAAAAGGTTCAGTGAAGTGCGACCTCGTCATCCGCGAGGTGGCCCTGATGGTGGAAGAGATATTGAAGCAATCTATAGGGACAACCAGCTAGCATATGGAGCTATCGGTTTTGTAAATCAGGCAAACGATTCTGAGGAACAGAAAAAAACGATAAAAGCGAAATTTGAGAGTGATCTGAACAGCGCTCTTAGTGCAGATCACAAACCCAGTGTCTTTGTATTCTTTACCAATATCAATCTAACAATAGGAGAAAAGGATGCCCTTGTAGATAAGGCGAAGAAGTCTGGAATTTTGTTCTGTGAGATTTTAGATAGAGAACGACTCAGGATTGCATTAGATAGTCCTGATGGATTTTCAATTAGATTTCAATATCTTAACATATCACTATCCGAAGAAGAACAGGCGAGTTTTTTTGCTCGTTGGGGAGACGATATCCAGTCAGTGATATCTACAGGATTTCAACGAATAGAAAGTACCTTGAATAGGGTTCTTTTTCTACAAGAATATAATGATGCATTGTCTCATTTTACACTGTCTTTTGAATTGGACAAAATTTATCCCGCAGAAGCTATAGGCCATTTTAGACTGTTTTGCTCAATGTACCTGAAAGAGCCCAAACAAAAGATTATATCAGTATTATTTGGGTCTTCAGATAAATCCACTAGAATGAGAACTGATTTAGGAAAAGATTTCACCGAACAAAGATCAGGTATTAAATACGGAATAGGCGGCGGCCAATGGGAACAATATATTGATCTTGAAGAGAACGGCAATGATGACTCGGAAGAAGAAAAGTATGAGTGTGTTGGCTCTTCTTCCTCAATTGGTAGAAATGAAATAGAATTTTTACCTATTTCTTATAGTAAAAGTAGTTTTATAAGACTTTTTCCAAGTTTAACTCTGAGAGATTTAGATGAAGCGATGTTCCTACCTTTTGTAAATAAATTTTTGGCAGAAAAATTCAAGGCAATACATATTTATTCAAATGGTTACAAACTTCAGGAAATTAGCAGTTCTGAGTATTATATTGACGAATCTAAATTTGATCCCGGATTTCCAGTAAAATTTACTGAGGATGAACTTAATGACCCATGGGTTAGAATTCGACCTAAAAATGCCTCTACATTTCACATTAGATTTTTTGAAGAAACTCCAAAGAGAATGTATATTCCCAATCAAATAGTAAATAGCCTAGAAAATCGAAAAAACAGTTCTGCGGATAGTTAGAAGAAAATAAAAACATATCACGAGACAAGGGAAGCTTTTACCAAAATAGCCGAGGCGCTTCCTCGACTATTTGCGTTGCCGAAGCCCCCGCCGCGGTGAACCGTATCACAAATAACGCAAAAGCACAAAACCATTTCCGATCATGGGAGAGGTTTTATGCTTAAACGACTGTTAAAAAAAATCCTTGAACGAGTCTTGTGCGGTTAAGAGGACATATATTAGGTAGTGCAGAATTGTTGAGAATAGCGAAAAAAAATAAAAAAGTTGCTATCTGCTGTAGATAGCTTTATAACTAATATTATAATAATTATTATTTAATATTAATTATATTTTATGAGGAGTGATAAGAATGGATATGACTAATGCAAACGCTGGAAAATGTCCTGTAATGCACGGCAGTGCTACTAGTCACCAATCTAGCGGTACGACGAATAAAAACTGGTGGCCCAACCAATTGAACTTGAACATCCTTCACCAGCATGACCGAAAATCAAACCCAATGGGCGAAGAGTTTAATTATGCAGAGGAATTCAGAAAGTTGGACTACCAAGCTCTTAAGCAGGATCTTCGCGACCTAATGACTAACAGTCAGGATTGGTGGCCAGCCGACTACGGACATTATGGTCCATTCTTTATACGTATGGCTTGGCACTCCGCAGGCACCTACCGTACGGGTGACGGCCGCGGCGGGGCCGGCACCGGCACGCAGCGTTTTGCTCCCCTTAACAGTTGGCCTGACAATGGCAACCTCGATAAAGCGCGTCGACTGCTATGGCCAATTAAGCAAAAGTATGGCAACAAGATCTCTTGGGCCGACTTGTTCATTCTAACGGGTAATGTCGCTATTGAATCCATGGGCGGCAAGACATTCGGTTTCGGCGGCGGACGCGCGGACGTATGGCATCCGGAAGAAGATATCTACTGGGGTGTCGAAACGGAATGGTTGGGTGACAAGCGATACAAAGGCGATCGCGAGCTTGAGAATCCGCTTGCCGCTGTTCAGATGGGCCTTATCTATGTGAATCCGGAAGGTCTGAACGGCAACCCGGACCCGCTTGCAAGCGCTCGCGACATCCGCGAAACCTTCAAACGGATGGGAATGAACGATGAAGAAACCGTGGCTCTCGTGGCCGGAGGGCATACGTTCGGCAAGGCACATGGTGCAGGAGATGCTGCACTTGTTGGAGCAGAGCCAGAAGGAGCTTCTATTGAAGCACAAGGCTTAGGTTGGCTGAGCAAGCACGGCTCCGGCAAAGGTCGCGACACCATCACTAGCGGCATTGAAGGTGCTTGGACTGCGAATCCAACACAGTGGGATAATGGTTTCTTCGAGATTCTGTTTGGGAATGAATGGAAACTCACGAAGAGCCCGGCAGGCGCGCATCAGTGGGCTCCCGTAAACCCTGCTGAGGAGCATCTTGCACCGGATGCAGAGGATTTATCCATTCGTGTTCCGACGATGATGACCACTGCGGATATGGCATTGCGTGTGGATCCGGCATACGAGAAAATCTCCCGCCGTTACTATGAGAATCCAGTAGAGTTTGCGGATGCCTTTGCTCGTGCATGGTTCAAACTCACGCACCGTGACATGGGTCCTCGCGCAAGATATCTAGGCCCGGAAGTTCCCGAAGAAGTTCTGATCTGGCAAGATCCTGTGCAGGCGGTTGATTATGAATTAACAGACGCAGAAGTAGAAGATCTTAAATCCAGGATCCTAGACTCTGGACTTACGGTCGGCGAACTGGTAACAACGGCTTGGGCTTCGGCTAGTACTTTCCGTGGCTCCGATATGCGTGGCGGCGCGAATGGTTCCCGAATCCGTCTTGCTCCACAGAAGGATTGGGAAGCGAATCAGCCGAAACAACTTGCGAAAGTCATTTCTATACTGGAAGCCATTCGAGATGATCTGGACAAAAAAGTAAGCTTGGCTGATTTGATCGTATTAGGCGGCAGTGCCGCAGTAGAAAAAGCCGCGCTAGATGCAGGCTTTGATGTGACCGTTCCTTTTGCTGCCGGACGCGGCGATGCAACTCAAGAGCAAACCGATGTAGAAAGCTTTGCAGTGCTGGAGCCGGTCGCCGATGGTTTCCGCAACTATTTGAAGAAGCAGTACAGCGTAAGCCAAGCTGAGCTCCTGTTAGACAAGGCGCATCTGCTAAACCTTACTGCGCCGGAAATGACTGCGCTTGTTGGCGGCATGCGCGTGTTAGGTACAAATTTCGGCGACACCAAACACGGCGTATTCACCGATCGCGTAGGCACGCTCACGAACGACTTCTTTGTTAACTTGCTTGATATGGGAGTACAGTGGAAACCTGCAGACGGGGGCGTATACGAAGGACACGACCGCAAAACAGGCGAAGTCGTGCGTACAGCAACTATCGTTGACCTTGTGTTTGGTTCAAACTCCGTTCTGCGTGCCATTGCGGAAGTTTATGCTCAAGACGATAACAAAGAAAAGTTTGTGCGTGACTTCGTCGCTGCCTGGGTAAAGGTAATGAATGCAGATCGTTATGACCTTAATTAAGGCGACCACGGGGCGAGTCTCCAAACCTAATATGCGTAATCTGAACATATAAAGCAAAGAGCGGCATTCGTTACTGAATACTGCTCTTTGCTTTTGTATTATCTAAATTAAAGTCGAGGAAAAAGAAGGTAAACGATGGCGTTCATGAAGGGCTGCACATTCCTCCCCAGCAGACTTATTGCATTGTGTTCGCCCGGATCATCCATTATGATAAGCCATATAAACCGGTCATTCTCCGGAAAGGAGGAACTTCATGAAACGATATATTTTTATGATCGTGGTATCCTGCATGTCGATTCTTCTCCTGCTTTACGGCGTATGGGACGCTTATCAACCCCGGGTCGGTCCGATCGGCAACGGCCCTGACGATTCCGTCATATTGAAGTGGTTTCTCCTGCACATCCTGTCGCCCGTCTGCTTTCTGCTAACGGCCATCATCGGAATTTATCAACTCAAGAAGAAAAAATGAAAAAGCTTCGGATTGAAGCTTTTTCATAGGTTCATATTGTTTATTGGAAATTCGAAACGCCCCGATCTTGCCGCTGCCTTTGGCATAGCTCGCTCAGGGCGTTTCAATGCTATTTACGGCACGATAATCGCAGCGTACACTTTGCCGGGGCCGTGGATGCCGATGGTCAAATCGTTTTCAATATCGGCGCTGCGGCTCGGGCCGGTAATCAAATTCAGCGACGACGGATAATCGAGCGGAGCTGCGACGGAGCCGGTTACTTCGGCGAACGCCTCGCCCATGCGGGTAACGAGCTGGTCCGCGCGGAACACCGCGAACAAAATTTCCGTGAGCAGGCTGACCGAACGCCCGCGTTCCCGCGCCGCCTTCAGCACCAGCGTGCCCGTGTTCGCGACAGCGAAATCGGGCCACACGAGCCCGAGCTGGCACCGCTCGGTCTTGCGCAGCAGCTCGCCGCGCCCAGCCCAGCGCGAGGCCGCGGCATCGCCGCTGTCGCCGTTGCTCGGCGCGTCGCCTGCGTTTGCGCCGCTACGCTCGCCGCCAGCCGCGCGGCTATCCGCGGCAGCTACGCTCGCGCCCGCGAGCGAGCCGGCTTCGCCAGGCTGCGCAGCCGCGTCCTCGCGCCACGGCACGACCTCGACGCCGGCGCGCGCCAGCGCCGCGTCGACGCCAAGCTGCGCGAGCCCCGCGTGCTCCCAGCGCGATGCCCGCTGCACGCCGAGCTCGGCGGCGATCGCTTGCAGCCATGCGCCGATCTGCTCGGCAGCCTCATGCTCGCGTACGACAAGCGTCTTGCCGGTCAGCGCCGACCAATTCTGCGCGAACAGCTCGACCTGCTCATCTTGCGTCAGCCGGATGTCCTTATAAAACTGCGGCGCGCCACGAAACGGATGCGCCGGAGCTTCAGTGAGTGGCGCGCTGCGCCCCAATCGGCGGGCGATATTCCCCATAAACGCCTCGCGGCCGCGCATGCTTCCTTGCGTATGCTGTGTACTCATCTGCTGTCCCCTCCGTTCGAACGCTTTCCATCAGTGTCCGCCGTATGTCCGCTTGATTGGTTGACTGTCGGACCGCCGGCGCTGTCACCCTGCCGTTCCTGAAGCTTTGAGTCGGCGGCTTTTCGTTTCCCCGCTGCCTCTCCGCTCTTTAACTCGCGCTGCAGCTCTTCCCAGCGGTCGCGGAACGACCGCTTTGGCTTCATCGGGAACGACCGCGACTGCGTCCAGCCCGCCATCGGACCCGGCCCCTGCTTGATCCACCCTTTCGTGATAAAAGGCAGCTGCGCATAATAAGCCGACTTCGTCGCCAGCTTGTATAACGTCACATTGCCAAACGTCGTCTGAAACGATTTAAAAGCAAGCCGCTCCGCCAGCGGCGTGAGGCCGAGCTTCACCTTACGGGCCCGCAGCTGCACCAGCATGTCGTGCAGCGGGATTTTGACCGGGCACGCTTCGTAACACGCCCCGCACAAGCTGGACGCGTAAGCGAGCTGGCCCGCTTCCTTCATGTCCTGCTGCAGCAGCGGCGTCAGCACGGCGCCGATCGGGCCGCTGTATACGCTGCCGTACGTGTGCCCGCCGATATGGCGGTACACCGGGCAGACGTTCAGGCATGCCGCGCAGCGAATGCAATGCAGCACTTCCTGGAACACCGGATCGCCGAGCTGCGCCGAACGTCCGTTGTCCAGCACAATCAGGTGCAGCTCATCCGGTCCGTCCAGCTCTCCCTCGCGCCGCGGTCCGGTAATCATCGACGTATATGTCGTCAGCTTCTGTCCGGTCGCGCTGCGCGCCAGCATGTTCAGCACCACTTCCAGGTCGTCGTACGTCGGCACAAGCCGTTCCATGCCCATGATGACGACATGACATTTCGGGATGGTCGACACCATCCGGCCATTGCCTTCGTTGGACACCAGCGTAATCGCACCGGATTCGGCCACGCCGAAATTGCAGCCGGTCAGCCCGATATCGGCCTCCAGGAAATAATTGCGCAGCTTCCGCTTGGCGTAGCCGGCAAGGATCTTTGTTTCCGGCTCAAACGTTTCGCCAGCTTCTTCGGAAAAAATATCGGCGATTTGCGCTTTGTTCTTATGAATCGCCGGGATAATCAGATGCGACGGCGTCTCCTTGGCCAACTGCAAAATGTATTCGCCAAGGTCGGTTTCGATCGCTTCAATGCCGTGCTCTTCCAAGTGATGATTGAGATGGATCTCCTCCGATACCATCGACTTGCCCTTAGCGACCAGTTTGGCCTTGCGCGCTTCGGCGATTTCCATAAACGTCTTGACCGCTTCATTCCCGCCGCTGCAAAAATAAACATGCCCGCCGGCCTTCTGCACATTGTCCGTAAACTGCGTCAAATAATAATCCAAATGGTTGATCGTATGCTCGCGTATGGCGCGGGCCCTCGTCCGCCAATCTTCCCAATTGCCGAAAGCGTCGGAGGCGGCCAGCTTGCCCGTCTTCAGCTTATCGGTCGTAAATGCGACCGCTTTGCGCAGAAATTCGTTCGCCAGCGCTTCCTCCGTCCGCCGTTTGAGCCCCGTGCCGATCAGTTCCTTCTCACTTGCCGCTTGTCTCACCGCGTTTCACTCCTTCCTCCAACAGCTGCGCCAGATGCATGACGCGTACCGGTTGGTTTTCCTTGTTCAGGCGGCCGCCGATATTCATCAGGCAGCCCATATCCGTGCCGACAAGCACCTGCGCTCCCGTTGCGCAAACATTCATCGCCTTCTCGCAAACCATCGCTTCCGACATATCGGCCATTTTGACCGCAAATGTGCCCCCGAAACCGCAGCAATCTTCTTTTTTCGGCAAATCGATCATCTCAAGCCCCTTAACACGACTCAAAAGCTCCGTTGGCTCAGTTTTGACGCCAAGCAGCCGGGAAGCGTGACAGGAAGGGTGGTAAGTAACCTTCTCAGGAAATTCCGCCCCCAGATCGCGCACCCCCAGCACTTGCACCAAAAACTGCGAAAACTCGTACGTCTTGGCGATCAGCTTCTCCGCTTTCTCCTTCCACTCCGGCTCCTCCGCGAACAACATCGGATAGTAATGATGGACCATACCCGTGCAGGAACCGGATGGAGATACGACGTAATCGCTTGCATCAAATGCGCGGATCAAACCGCGGGCCACCTCTCTGGCCTCGTCATGGTAACCGCTGTTAAATGCGGGCTGGCCGCAGCATGTTTGCGTTTCGGGAAAGTCGACCTCGCAGCCGTAGCGGTGCAGCAGACGGGCAACGCTTTCACCCACCTCCGGATACAGCTGATCGGCCAGACACGTGATAAATAAGGAAACTCGCATCGTACAACCTTCTTTCGGAAAATAAAAATCAAGATCACCTATATGGTTATCAGGTTATCAGATAAGTTAACAAAAGAAAAGAGGGAACTTCATCAGCGCCGTAAAAACGCGTTCCCCCGAGCTTATTTTTTCAAAAATTTCAGCAGCACCTGCTCGACGTGGAACAAATGCTTGCGCATCGCTTCCTGCGCTCCGTCCGCGTTCTGCCTGAGCACAGCCTCATAAATATCGCGATGCTCGCTCCACAGCTGGGTGGAGACGGTTTTGCTGGCGTACATCTGCAGTCTCCTTGTTTCCCGGATCGCCGTCTGCATCTGGTTTGAGATCGTATCGACCAGCCGCAGCATGATCGAATTGTGCGCCGCCCGCGCGAGCGCCAAATGAAACTGCAAATCCGAGCGCTCTCCCTCCTCCTCGTCGCCAAGATGGTCGCTCATCCGCCGGATAATCCGCTCGAGTTCGGCAATGTCCTCGTCCGTCCTTTTCTCCGCGGCCAGCCCCGCAATGGATATTTCCAGCGCTTTGCGCGCTTCGATCAGCTCGATTACCGTCTCGCGGTTCATCAGCAGCGATTGAAAACCCGGCAGCTCGACATCGTCCGGCTCAATACGCCGCACGTAGCTGCCTTCGCCTTGGCGGATTTCGACAAGCCCTTTTGCTTTCAACGCGCTTAGCGCCTCGCGCACGGTGGACCGGCCGACCTGAAACTTCTCCGAAAGCTCTTTGCCTGAAGGCAGCTTGTCTCCCGGCTTCAGCGTACCGCCGACAATGAGCTGCTCCATCTGATCGGATATGACTTCATATATTTTACGTGTCGATATTTTGCTGAGTTCCATATAATCCGGCCAGCCTCGCTTTCGTCATACTGCTTATTTGCTTTTATTATACGGCGGCCTACCTCAATTCGCCAAATCGGCAATAACAAAAAGGAACATTGCCACTGAAGCAAGGTGGCAGGCAAGAGGCTCCAAGCAAAAGTGACGTTTACAAAAAATAAATCGAAACATGATGTTCTGCTAATATAAATGAACTATGATCAAGATGTAATCTCTTTGTTCCATATTTTACTATTTTAGGGAGAGTGCGTAACGTGAAGCTTATAGTAATGGGAGACTTGCATTATCACGAAGTTGATGGAACGGTACCAGAATGGCAAGAGATGCGTAATGATTTCTATCAAACATTTATAGCTCGATTTTTTGAATTTGAAGCGGATGCCTACATTTCATTAGGGGATTTAACGAATTATGGGTATTCCTCGGAGCTGCAGGAAGTTTACGGGATGATTCGGCAATACGGCAAACCTTTTTATCATGCATTGGGAAATCACGATCTGTATGCTCAAAGCAGAAGGGAGGTTCTCGCCATAACCGAGCAAGCTCGCTATCATGCTGTAACAACGGAGCAGGCGGTGCTTGTATTTATAGATACGGCCAAAGAGATGGATTTCGAGGATTGGGGAGGCTGGGTTGACGAAGAGCAATTGCAATGGCTGGAAGGCGTTGTAAAGACATCGGGCACAAAACCGCTCTTGGTATTTGCTCATCATCCCGTGCACAAAACGACCGCACATTCGGACAGACCTAAGGGCTCCATACATCCCGATATCGATATGTGGAAAATCTTGAACATGAAGCAAGGAACCGGGATATATTTTAACGGTCATACTCATATCGATTCCATTGTAAAGCAGAACAACTGGACCTTCGTTCAGCTGTCTGCCTGCCTTGACCAGACTAGCTTGCGAATCGTGGAGATTGACCAGGATGAGATTTCTATTTCTCCTGTCGACATAACGGATAGGATTCTCATAGAGAGCGTAGAAACTTTGTACAACAATATGAAACACTTTAAACATAGTCCACATGCACGTGGAGAAGAATCGGATCGGGGATGTGTTGTCCCCTTACTGTCGGCAGCGGAACGTTAATAATCTGAATTAACAGGAGCGTTAGCAAATGAAGAGGCATAGGGGCGATGAAGGCAAACGATTATTAGACAAATTACATACACACCGGATGGTGGCTTCCATCAAAGAGCCGAAGCAGATTGAAATTGCTTTATCACTCAAAAACCAGCTATCCGGCGTCTTTCTGCTAACTGGACATATTGGGGTCATTAAGGGCTATGTAGATTTGTTTAATCATCATGACATGCCGGTGTTCCTGCACTTGGAGAAGATCGGCGGTGTAAGCACTGACTCTTATGGTCTTGATTATTTGGCTAAAGCTATTAAACCAACCGGGATTGTCACCACGAAAATAAATGTTGTTAAAACAGCGAAAAAATTAGGATTAGTAACAATTCAACGGTTCTTTCTTATGGATACCGATGGACTGGACAACATATGCAAAAGCCTTTGCCAAATTGAGCCCGACATTGTAGAAGTAATGCCGGCCCGTATTCCGGAAATGATTGGGGAAATTAAGAAGTTCACAGCTCTTCCAATTATAACCGGTGGCTTGTTGAGTGAACGAAACCACATAAAGGAATGTCTTAGTGCTGGCGCAACTGCGGTATCTTCATCCAAATCCGAGCTGTGGCGTGATCCCTATGCTCATAAATTTGCATAATTCTTACAATGGAATAACACACAGTTAATAATCAGCGGTTAGGATATAATTATGAAAAGTAAATAGCCTTAGGTTGGAGTGAAGGAGAAGCCTTATGAGCTGCTGGCGTAAAGCCAGTGGCTGTAAGGCTTCTTTGTTTTGCAAATCCATATTAAAAATCAGGAGGGTTTCAAATGTTAAAGAGAAAAAGTATATCCATTCTTTCGTTAAGTGCGGTTATGATGCTGTCGGCATGCGGTTCTGAAGCCACAAGCGGCAAGGCCAGTAATTCAGCTTCGTCAGGTGAAAAAATCGTCATAAAGTATTGGACAGCCAATGGCGGGAAAATTGAAGAAGCTAAACAAAACCTCGTGAAAAAATTTAACGAATCGCAAAACCGCATCGAAGTGCAAGAAGCGAATCAAGGAAGCTACGACGAGCTTCATGCGAAAGTGCAAGCCGCATTTGCTGCCGGTAACGCGCCTGCAGTAAGTGACCTTGAAATCTCATCCACCGGGGCGTTTTCCCGTTCTGGCATGCTGGTAGATCTGACACCTCTTGCCGCAAGAGATGAGGCGCAAGTCAATATTAAGGATTTTAACCCGGGTCTTATGGGAAATGCTTATGTGGATGGTAAGCTTTACGGTCTTCCTTTTATGCGCAGCACCCCGATTTTATACAAAAATGTCACGATGTTAAAAGACGCTGGCCTCGACCCTTCCGGTCCCAAAAGCTGGGCGGAATTTGAACAGTATGGCCGTGTGTTGAAGTCGAAGGGCAAGACACCGATGACGCTGCCGGTAGATATTTGGAATTACGAGGCGCTGGTAGCTCAAACCGGAGGGAAAGTACTGAGCGATGATCGGAAGAAAGCTTTATTTAACTCTCCTGAAGGGGTTGCGCCTGTAGAATATTGGAAGAAAATGTCTAATGATGGCTTGATCAAGTTTGCAGTGGGGAATACAGCGGGCGCTGACGCAGGCAAGGATTGGGACAACCAAATCTCTGCTTTTAAGTTCGGATCTACTGCGGGTGTTGCTGCGGCCATTGAAATTGCGAAAGGAAACAAATTTGAAGTGGCTACCGATTTTATGCCTGCTAATAAATCCTATGGTGTTCCAACTGGCGGGTGCCACCTGATCATAACGTCGAAGGTAAGCGAGAAAGAAAAAGAGGCGGCTTGGGAATTTATTAAGTGGATGACATCCAAGGAAAATACAATTTATCAGCATAAGTATGTTGGATACCTGCCAAATCGTCTCTCTGCTTTACAAAGCGACGAGTTGCAAAGTTACTACAAAGAAAATCCGCAATACAAGGTAGCTTCGGATCAATTAAAGTATGCCGTAGCTCGTCCGGACGCAACAGCATACCCGGAAGTTGCGAAAGTCATGCAAGATGCGATTACCAAAGCGATCATTGACCCGAATGTAAAGCCGCAGGACGCCATGAACGAGGCCGCGGAAAAAGCAAATAAACTGTTAAGCAAGTAAGTTCATTTTCAAGCGAGAGGAGGAGTTCGTGTGGCGGAAATCATATTGCGAAATATCTCCAAAATGTATAAAGACGAAACGGTAATTAGCGATTTAAACCTTACGATTAAAGACGGATCGTTTACGGTTCTCGTAGGTCCTTCCGGCTGCGGCAAGTCAACGACCTTGCGGATGATTGCAGGTCTTGAGAAAGAAAGCGGCGGTGAAATATGGATTGGCGACAAGCGCGTGAACAATACTCAGCCCGGACTTCGGGACGTGGCGATGGTTTTCCAGAATTACGCGCTTTATCCGACGATGACCGTTCGAGAGAATATTGAGTTCGGACTAAAAAACAGAAAGGTTCCCAAGCAAGAACGGGAAACCTTGATCCGTGATATATGTGAAATTGTTGCTCTAACGCCATATCTGGATAAGAAACCTCAAAACCTGTCCGGAGGGCAGCGTCAGAGGGTTGCACTTGCCAGAGCGATGGTCAAGAAACCCCAGGTATTTATCCTTGATGAACCGCTCTCCAATTTGGACGCAAAGCTGCGCGGTCAAATGAGAACGGAATTGATTCAGCTTCATCAGAGGCTCAGAACGACCTTTGTCTATGTAACCCACGATCAAGTGGAAGCCATGTCGATGGGGGATGAAATTGTTGTGATGAACAAAGGGGTCATTCAACAAGTCGATTCACCTATGAAGCTCTATAACGATCCGAATAATTTGTTTGCCGCCCAATTTATCGGTACACCGGCCATGAACATCCTTAGCTTCGGCGATGTTCATGGCTTGAAGGTAGAGACGAGGGCCAGGATCGGTTACGTCGGATTTCGAGCTGAGCAAGTGCCGATGGGCACGGAGCATCATATGGAAGGATTGGAAATAGAAGGGGAAATCGTCACCCGAGAGAGCTTGGGCGCGGAAAATATTTATCAGATCAAGTCGGCCGCGGGTACATTTTTTGCGAAAACGTTCATTTCACCTTTGGAGACGGCAGTTCGTATCAAGGTCGTCATTCCATATAACGTTCTTTATTATTTCGATCCGGAAGGCCAAAGAATACGCGGGCTGGATATGCCGCAGACGAAGAGCCTTGCGGTTGCCGGCGGAGCAATACGATGACGATGTGGGAAAAGCTGCGTCCTTATGCAATGGTTGCCCCGGCCATCACGGTTTTCTCGGTATTTTTTATATATCCGATCATGTATATGATCTATTTAAGCATGTACGATTGGAATTTTATTAGTCCAACCAAAACATTCGTCGGCTTGGAAAACTTTATTGACCTCTTGAAAGAGAAAGAATTTATTCAGGTCATAGCAAATTCCACCATTTATACGATTTTAACGGTTACGTTTATCATTGTTTTCTCTTTGTTATTAGCCCTCTGGCTGAACAGAACCGGAGCACTGTACAGCTTTGTTCAAGGCGCGATCTTCAGTCCGCATATCATTGCCTTGGTATCCATCGCCATGATCTGGGGTTGGTTAATGGATCCGGAGTATGGTTTATTAAACTGGATTATCGGTTTGTTTGGCTTTGGGAAGCTGGCATGGCTTTCCTCTCAGAGCACGGCGCTCATCTCGCTTGTTATTGTTGCCGTGTGGAAAGGGCTTGGTTATAACACGTTAGTGTTTATCGCCGGACTGCAAAGCATTCCGAAGGATATATACGAAGCCGCTTCTTTGGACCGCTCAAATCCTTGGACTACCTTCTATAGGCTGGTTCTCCCGATGTTGTCGCCGACCCTATTTTTTCTGATTATTATCAATATGATCGGATCGTTTCAAGTGTTTGAGACGATCGCAATCATGACTCAGGGCGGGCCGGTCAACGCCACGAATACATTGGTTTTTTATATTTATGAGTATGGGTTCCGGTTCTTTAAAATCGGCTACGCCTCTGCCGCAGGGGTGGTCCTGCTTGTCATTGTCGGGGGCTTAACGATCATTTACTTCAAGCTGATGTCAAAACGCGTCCATTATCAGTAAGAAAAACTTCTGATCGGAGTGGGTCCATTGAAAAGTGCGGAGCGCACGCTGGATATTCAGCGCACATTAATTCATGTAGACAACAAAGAAGAAATGGCTGTGAAGATGATCAAAATCGCAGTTCGCGTAGTCAATTTAATTGGCTTGCTGCTGCTCGTGCTCATCTTTGCCATGCCATTTGCCTGGATGCTCTCTACTTCTTTAAAAACACTGCCGGAAACGATGATTTTCCCTCCCAATTGGATTCCAAAGCATTTTGAATGGAGCAATTTTGCCAAGGCGTGGGTTTCAGGGCCGTTTTTGCATTATATCATGAATAGTTTAACGGTTTCAGCAGGTATCCTCGTCCTGCAGATGCTGACCATCATCCCGGCGGCTTATGCATTTGCGCGGTACCGATTCAAGGGGTCCGGCTTTTTATTTGGGATGGTTATGATCACGCTAATGATTCCGGCTCAGCTGATCTTTCTGCCTGTTTATTTGCAACTGAGTGTATGGAAGCTGCTTAATACGCACCTTGCCCTTATCCTTCCGTTTGCATCCAGCGCTTTTGGCATATTCCTCTTGAGGCAATCGTTTAAACAAGTGCAGGAGGAGCTGCTCGAAGCGGCGAGACTGGATAGCGCTAAAGAATGGCAGATCATCCTGAGAATCATGGTGCCATTGGCCAAACCGGTGCTGGCGACCTTTGCCCTGTTCAGCTTTATTGCTCATTGGAATGATTATTTCTGGCCGCTCGTCATGACGACAGATGAAACTGCACGTACCTTGCCTTTGGGGATTGCGAAGATTCGGCAGGAAGCAGGAATAGCGAACTGGAACGTACTTATGGCCGGGAATATGATCCTGGTAACGCCGATTCTGATCGCATTTTTCTTTGCACAACGGCAAATCATCCGCGCATTTGTATACACAGGAGTGAAATAAGCAGTGAAGGGGAGACAATCGAATGAATGAAATTGTCGCCCATCGAGGGTGTTCGGGGAAAGCGCCCGAAAATACGTTAGCTGCATTTAAGCTAGATTTGGCTGAATCGGCCTAGGCGATCAGCCGAGCGAGTCACTCTACCCAAGCATCTGCAACATTCCCACGCTACATCAGCCCCCGGTATTTCTCGCGATAGGCTCCGGGAGTGACGCCGACGGTTTTGCGGAAGGTGCGGATAAAATAATTGCCGCTGGCAAAGCCGACAGCGCTGCCGATTTCCTGAACGGAAAGCAGCGTATGCCGCAGCAGCCGTTTGGCCTCCTCCATCCGGATAAAATACTGATATTTCAGCGGGCTCATCCCGGTATGTTTCCTTAAGCAGCGGGCGGCATAATCGACGTCGAAATGCAGCTCGGCCGCCAGCCGTTCCGCCTGAAACGGCTCGGCAAAACGGCTCTGCAGAATTTGCTTCACCTGCTCGCAAACCGCAAATGATCTCGACGATTGCCGCGACCGGAGTCCTGCCTGCAGCAGCGCCAGCAACCGTGCCAGCAGCGTGTGCAGCATAGCGGCGTTCTCATGGCACAACGATTGATGAAGCCGCGCCATCTCATCCAAAACCGGCAGCAGCGCCTGCATATCCACCTGCCCGAATTTCGGCAAATACAGAAACTGCTCGTCGGGCGTATGGTCGTAATCGGTCCCTTGACGAAGCATCGACGACCAGGGGATCCGGCGGTGCTCTATGGTCTCGATGCGTGCATCGTGCCGGAAATGCACCCAATAAATTTCCGTCGGCTCGGTACAAGGGGCATGTCCGTGGTGGGACCGTCCCGGTTCCAATAGGAGCATCTCGCCGGCACCGATGCTGTAGGGCTGTTCGTCTTCGGTCATATGCATCACGCCTTGTTTGACCAGCAGCAGGTCGAAGACCGGAAAACTGCGGCGAAAATGCTGCCCTCCCACAGGCCAAACCGAATGACCGACCGTAAGAAGAACCGGCATGGGCGGAATTGTCAGCTGCAAGCAGATCATGTTGTCGTCTGCCACCTCCCGTTAATCGCACCTTGCTCTTTGTCTTAAGAATACCGTTGAAGCGCTTTCGGTTCAACGGTTTTATTTACAACCGACCGCCTTTATCCGGCGATACATTTACAGTATTTTAGTCGAAAATGTGCTATAGCTGGTCGTCCCGCTGCCTATTTCCGCTCCGCACCAGGTTGTATATTTATATTGCAAGCATGTATACAGCACCCACCGAGGAGGGGTAATGATGAGATTTCGCCAGGTCCATCTTGATTTTCACACATCCGAGCTAATTTCAGGCATCGGCAAGCGTTTCGACCAAGAGCAGTTTCAAAGCATGCTGAAGCTGGGACATGTGGACTCAATCACTATTTTTTCAAAATGCCATCACGGCTGGGCATACCATCCTTCCGTTCACAACGAGATGCACCCGGGTCTTGAATTTGATCTGCTGGAGGCGATGATTGAAGCGGCGCACGAAATTGGTGTCAAAACGCCGGTATACATATCTGCCGGCCTTGACGAAAAACTTGCGCTGCGCCATCCGGAGTGGCTGATCCGCGATTTCAACGACCACACGAATTGGGTCGACGGCTTTATGAAGCCAGGTTATCATCAATTTTGTCTGAACTCCCCTTATCTCGACTTATTGCTTCGCCAGGTGGACGAAGTCGTCCGCGGATACGATGCCGACGGTATTTTTCTGGACATTGTCGGCGTGCGCCCGTGTTATTGCCATACGTGTATCAACGCTATTCGCAAGCAAGGCGGAGATCCGCGCGATAAAGAAGCCATGCTGGCCATGTGGGAGCGCACTTACGCCAACTATTGCGCTCGCGTGCGGGAAACGATCGACGCGGTGAAGCCGGGCTTGCCCGTGTTCCACAATGGCGGGCATATCCGCCGGGGACGGCGTGATTTGGCGCGGATGAATTCGCATCTGGAGCTGGAGTCGCTGCCGACGGGCGGCTGGGGATACGACCACTTCCCGTTGTCCGCAAGATACGCTCAAGGACTTGGCATGGAATTCCTTGGCATGACCGGCAAATTTCATACCACATGGGGTGAATTTGGCGGTTACAAGCACCCGAATGCGCTGCGTTATGAAACCTCGCTTAGCATCGCAAACGGAGCCAAATGCTCGATCGGCGACCAGCTTCACCCCGAAGGGCTTATGGATGAAGCGACGTATCGGCTGATCGGGGCCGCTTACCGGGAAATCGAACAAAAAGAAGCATGGTGCGAAGAGGTTGCAAGTATCGCCGATATCGGCCTTTTGACGTTGGAAGCGCTGCAGGCGCACAGCGAAGAAAAAAAGGGAGACCGGGCCGCAGGGTCCGATGCTGGCGCCATCCGCATGCTGCTGGAGGGCAAATGGCTGTTTGACGTCATCGATCTGGAAAGCGACTTCCAGCGTTACAAGGTCATTATTTTGCCCGACCTTGTTACGATCGACGAAGACTTGCAGGCTAAATTCAACCGTTTCATCGCTGCTGGGGGAAGGGTGCTTGCCACAGGTCGCTCCGGACTTAATGCGGAGGGGAATGCATTTGCGCTCGATTTTGGCGCGGAATGGGTCGAGGCAAGTGCCTGCCGTCCCGATTATTTCCGTCCGCATTTTGAACTGCAAAACCTTGGAACGGCATCATTTGTCTTCTATTCGGAGGGCCAGTCCATCAAGCTGACGGACGGGACGGAGCTGGGACACCGGGAACAGTCTTATTTCAACCGGGAAGCATTTGCCTTCTGCTCCCACCAACATACTCCCAGCGCGCTGCGGCACGACGGTCCCGGGATGGTTGAGAGCGGCAGCGGCATTTATATCGCGTGGAATGTGTTTGAAGACTACGCGGCCAAAGGTAGCCTTGCCTTAAAAGAAGTTGTGACCTACGCGCTGAACAGGCTGCTGCCCGACAAAACGCTAGCCACAGGGCTGCCGGCGCAGGGGATTGTTACCTTGATGCATCAGGAGCGGGAAAACCGCTATGTAAATCATCTGTTGTACGCCTCTCCGGTGAAACGCGGCAGCGGCGTTGAAGTGATTGAAGATATGATCCCGCTCTACGACGTGCCGGTGAGCTTAAGACTGCCTTCCGAGGCGAAAAAGGTATATTTGGCTCCGCAGATGACGGAGCTGCCGTTTGATACGTCGGACGGCTGCATCCATTACACCGTTCCCCGGCTGGAGTGCCATCAAATGGTTGTCATCGATGTGTAATGTAATCCGCGTAACGAAGAAATCCGCCTTATCCGCACTGCCAAGCGCACAAAAGACTGCCTGTAAAACAGGCAGTCTTTCTACATCATCTTTCGTACCGCGTCACGGCCTGTTGTCCCTTTGACGATTCCCAGCGATTCGGCCTCGTACGTAACGGATTCCAGCGGCGCATCGAGCAGCTCCTCCAAAGTGCGTACCCCGACGGCTCTGCCCGCTATGATACGGCGGTCCTTGAGACGCTCGTTCAGCAGCCCGACATCCAAAGCCCCGCACATGATGTATCCCTTATCCGTGGTTACGACGATCAGCGTTGTTTTCGGCAGTTTCACCTCGATGCCAAGCGCGGTATGCCCATCGATTTCGATCGGCTCCATTCTCATCATCTTCATGCACCTCCTAACCATAAATCGCATTAAGGCTGATTCTACCTTCATCATATGTTTCGGATACATAACTAGTAACGAATGAAGCAAAAATAGGCAGTCCGGTAAGCCGCTAGACGCAGTATACTTAGAACAACGGTGCCGAAGACGCACCCCGTCTAGTCGTAAAGACCAATTTTGACGGACCGGGACAATTCCAAGTTCTTCTGTCTCCGGCTTATGAATACACTCCCTAATAGCGTTTCATTTCCATGCTAAGGGAGTGATCATGTTGAATTGTTCGTTCAAAACCAAACTATGTGTGCTTGCGTTAAGCTCAAGTCTGATGCTTCCCGCAGCGGCAAGTGCCGCGACAGCAGGAGATTCGGCAAGCCAGCCCGCTGCCCCTGCGTTTCAGACCATTTTTTCGGTAATCCAAACCAATGTAAACGGCGTGTTTATCCCCGGCAATTTTGTGATAAACCAAGATTCAAGAGCTGTTTATGCTCCTGGGATCGGTTATATTGTCGTCAATAAAGATACGCGTCTGCCCCCGGGATCCTATTATTTAAAGCCCGCAAGCTCAGTAAAATAACGATAAGCGGAAGCCGTTTTGGGCATTAAAACCATCCGCCGGGAAACATTGAAATGCTCTCTCAACTAGCAAGGAAACAACTTTCTTCGCCGGAGCGGAAATATTTCTTTGCTGCCGGCATGAATCATCTGGAAGTGAAAGGGAAAACAAATGAATGCGCCGTCCATTGTCAGCTACAGCTAACAACGGACGGCGCACTCATAGGAGGCCGCTGAAAAAAGCAGCTTAGGTGAGCGAAATCATGCTGAAGAAGCGCCTTCGGCCTTTTCTCGATTCGAACGAAGCAATAAACGATATGATTACGGTTTGCTGACCGGAGTTGCTTTTCCTAAATATTCCTCCAGCGTAATGCCCCGCTTTGCAATTTCCTTAGCCATCTCCGTGCCTACGTACCTTAAGTGCCACGGTTCATACTGATAACCGGTAATGCTCTCTTTCCCCTTCAGATAACGGATGATGAAGCCGTAATCCGCCGCGTGGTCGGCAAGCCATTTGGCTTCCTTCGTATCCCCGAAGCAATCCGTAGCCGCACATTTCCCCGAGGAACCGGATACGTCAATGGCAAGCCCTGTCTCATGTTCGCTTTGCCCCGGTTTGGCGCTGTATTTGTTCGCCGCCTCTTCCCCGTCGGCTTTGACATAATTCGAGTACACAGACTTTTGCGTCGCATAAGAACGGTACGCCGATACGCCTGCGAGCGGCAGCTTGTCGTCCGCCGCGGCTTTGAACAGCTTCTCCAGCGCTTCCGCCGCTTCCTTGCGCATTTTTCGTTTTTCCAGTTTTTCTTTAAAAATAAAAGGAACGTTAGGATCAACCAAATCCTGCGGCTCATAATTGTCCGGCAGCTTGTACATTTTGTTTACGAGTACGGCTCTATCCGTTGGATTGGCGACTACTTGCACCGATTTGCCGGCATCTCCCGGCGCGCTTGGCTTAGATGCTGCAGGATCGGACTGAGGTTTTTGCGCTGCGGAATCAGGCTGAGGTTTCGCAGCCGCATCAGGCTGGGATTTGGGAGATGCAGTTCCAGCCGGAGGCGTGGCTTCCGGAGCGGCCTTGGCAGGCGGGGTGCTTGTCTGCTGCTGCGTTGCGCCTGCTGCGGATTGCGCCGGAGTTTTGTCGTTTCCGCCGCAGCCGGCCGCCGACACGACAAAACCTGCCAGCAGCAGAAACGAAGCGGATTTTACATACTTGTTCATTTTGCTACCTTCCTATCCTCATCTGTCATTTCCATCCCTATAGTACACCTTAACGCGCCCCGAAGGCAAAAGGTTGCTCTCCCCCGCCGGTTGCCAGCAAAAAAAGATAAGCCTTCGGAACTAAGCTTGAATCAGAGGGGAGAAGCAGCTGGCCGTTTTATTCAAATATGTGCTGTATGTCCTATTCTTACAATTAACGGCATGTTATAGTAAAATAGATATGTATATCGAACTAGGGAAAGGGGGCCGCCGTCATGAAAGACAACCAAGAGAGCCAAGCGAAACAACGTTTTCTTTTCAATGTGGACATTTTAATCGAAGGGGAAACGAACGGACGCGCCCTGGAAACGCTGCTACATCTTTTAAACTCGAATCAGATTCAGGATTACAACATCAGATCGGGCATCGAGCTAGGCAAATGGATCCAGGTCGCCATTAAAGAGGCGCGGAAAAATGTAACCAAAGAATCAGCAGCCAAAACCCAGGAAAAAGTGCAGCAGCCAAACGTGGAGCCGACGAAAAAAAAGTCCGCCGATCACGAGTATTTATACCAGCAGTTGGAAAAATTCAGGGAAAATAACATGCTCATCCGTGTAACGGTTTTAAAAGGAAAAGGCATCAAGCTCAGCCTGCCTTGCCGGATATTGAATTTTGACCCTGCTGCGGAAACGGTGACGGTATATCACGTGGACGAAAAGAAGGTATATTTGTTCAGGATCAACGAAATCGACGATGTAGAAGTCAGCTGAACGCCGCTGCAGCCAACAAAAGCCCGAGAAATCGGGCTTTTGACTATTTAAAGTCCCTCGTATGACGCAAATACGCTTCCAAAACCACTGTGAAAGTGGGCTCGGAAGCGTATTTGTTGTGCTTATTCATATAAGTGTGGAACCGTTTGGATTATCCATATCCTAAATGATCTCCGGCACATCGTCCGTTTTCCCGGCTGCCGTCGTCTGCATGCGATGAAGCAGCTGCTCCATCTGTCGTTCGCCAACCGGCGGGCTGAACCAGTATCCTTGAATTTCGTTGCAGCGGTTTTTGTGGAGAAATTGCAGCTGATCGGCCGTTTCCACGCCTTCCGCGATCACCTTCATTTTCAAATGATGGGACATCGCTATAATCGAAGCGACAATCGCCGCATCGTTCGGATCGGACATGATGTCGCGAACAAACGATTTGTCGATTTTCAGCTTGTCGATCGGAAATCTTTTTAAGTAATTCAGAGAGCTGTACCCGGTTCCGAAATCATCGATGCTGATGCTGACGCCAAGGTCCTTCAGCTCAAGCAGCAAATAAGCGGTGTAGTCGACGTCCATCGTGCTGCTTTCGGTAATTTCAAGCTCCAGATAAGCCGGGTCGAGTTCCGTCTCCTCCAGCACTTCGCTGATGATTTCCTTCAGGTTATGCTGCAGAAATTGCCTTGTCGATAAATTGACGGAAATCGGAATCGGGTCAAACCCTTGCTGCTGCCATGCTTTATTTTGCCGGCAAGCTTCGCGAAGCACCCATCGGCCAATCGGTACAATCAATCCCGTCTCCTCGGCAAAAGGAATAAATTCCGACGGCGGAACAACGCCCTTTACCGGGTGATGCCAGCGGACCAGCGCTTCCATGCCGATGACACGGCCGGTTTCAATATCCATCTGAGGCTGATAATAAAGCAGCAATTCCCCTTGCTGGAGCGCGCGCCGCAGTTCATTTTCCAAAGTAAGCCGCTTTAAGGACACGGTTTTCATATCGGCGTTGAAAATTTGATATGTATTTTTGCCTTTTTCCTTTGCCCGGGATAAGGCGATATCGGCATATTTCATCAGCGTTTCGGCGTCGCTTTCTTCTTCAGATACGATAGCAATGCCGATGCTTGCCGTCACATGCAGTTGAAACTGCTGAAGCGTAAAAGGCTCTTCCAGCACAAGCGAGATCGAGCGGGCCAGCTTCACCACCTCGTCTACCGACACGATGTTGGCAAAAAAGAAGGCGAATTCGTCGCCTTCGGTACGGGCGACGAAATCTTGCTCCGACACAACGCGGGTAAACCGCTCAGCCACCTGCAGCAGCAGCATATCCCCGTAATCATGGCCAAAGCAGTCGTTGACGATTTTAAACCGGTCGATATCCAGATAAAAGACGGCAAGCAATCCGCCAAGCTGACAGGACGTTTGGAGCGATTGTGTCAGGTGCTCGCTGAACAATCTCCGGTTCGGGAGTCCGGTCATATCGTCGTAGTAGGCCAGATGACGCATCTGTTCTTCGGCCCGTTTGCGCACGGTGACGTCTTGACCGATAAATATGAGGCCTTGCGGGCCATCTTCATCCATGACGGGTACAGCCGTAACTTCCAGATCGACACGATACCCGTTCTTATGTATAACCGATGTGGAAAACGATTGAGGCACACCTGTGCGGGCTTCGCCGAAGTGTTCGATCGTCTTTCTGATGTGTTCTCCGGCCAGCACTTTCGTGAACGGCGTTTGTCTGATTTCTTCCTCGGAGTAGCCAAGCAATTGCTCGGCGACGGAATTGATTTGCAGAAACCGTCCCCCCAGATCGATTAAGCCAACCGCATTCGGATTATAGTGAAATAACGATGAGAATACGCGTTCTTTCTCGGACAGCATCGTTTTGAGCCGGGCGATTTCCGATCCTTCTTCTGCCGAAGGAGACTGGTTTTCCTTTTGCCGCATAGAAAGATTTCTTGATTCTCTCCATAAGAATGCGGAGAAAACGGCCCACGCGATCGTTGAAATCATCCATGACCAGATATTGTTGTAGAAGACAGCCAGTGCCAAATAGGCCGCAAATGAGCACAACACCGTCCATTTCAAACATGCCCACTCCTTTTTACCTTACTCATGAATAAACTGCCCCTGCCCGTTCTATTCCATGTTTATCCGTCGATGTAAGGAGGTGGCTGCAAACTCACAATTTCTACGCGGAAAGCCGATATTCCTGCAAAAACTGTGAATTTCTTAACAAAACCGAAAAGAACCGTGTGGATTACGGTTCTTTTCTTGTTGTGACTTCACTTTTATAAGCGGCAACGGCCAAAACCATCCACCCTGCGAGAAAAGAAACGCCTCCCAGCGGAGTGATGGCACCAAGCCAGCCGATGCTTGTCAATGCGAGCAGATACAAGCTCCCGGAGAACAATACAACACCCGCAAACAGCAGCCATCCTGCCGTAACCGCTTTTTTGCCGAGTCTGCCTGCAAGCGAACCTGCGGCAATCAGCCCAAGGGCATGAAACATATGATATTGTACGCCGGTTTGATAAACCGCCAGCATATCTGCTGTAATAACACCTTTAAGCGCATGTGCGCCGAATGCTCCGAAAGCTACGGATAAAAAAGCAAGGATGCTTCCCATCCCGATCAAACGTTTATTCATAGCCATCCGCCTTCCTTGGATCTACTCCCATCATAAACGATTTCCCCGCCATATTCCAAGCAGTTCGCCAAATTGCCATAAAGCGGCTGATCTCACTTGTTGCGGCAGACGCTTACTCCGGAAGCCGACCGATCGGCGGATTATTCAAACTGTCCGATGTCGTGTTGTCCGACGATTAAAGTCACCGGTTCAAGATACACTTTGGTTGTGACCGGCTTGTTAATCAGATCGATTTCAATATCCGTAATCGTGTGTCGTACCGTGCGGCCCTCACGTTTGTCATAAACAACCTCAAACTCTTTCAAGCCAAGCTCATAATGCATGACGGATGAACCGATCGACAGTGCGGGCGAATCGTAGTCGCCGTGATTAAATACCGTTTCAGCCAAAATTTCCTCGTTCATATCGATGATTTTGACAGACTGCAAAATATTGTAGCGCATCCGTTTCCTCCTAATTGATTGGACTATTCGTACTTATTCGACAAATTCCTTCCAATTCCTCTTGCTTTGCAACGGCTTTGCTGCGATTTCTCGGCTAATCTGCGTCCGGCCATAAACGGATACAATAAATACAATCCGGCGGCAAATAAGCCGAAGGCCAAATAAGCAGGAAACAAATGCCAGAAATCGGTGTAACCGATAGTGAAATGGACGAGGAAGCCGGCAGCGAACCCCGGCAGTCCCCCCAGCAGAAACATCCACCACAGCCATCGCTCACCTTCGCGAACGCCCCATAACGCAGCGGCAAGCAACGCGATCGCATCGGCGAACAAGGCGCCTCCGAAGCCCGCGCGATCATGCGCAATCAGCGGGAGCAGCTTTTCATTGATGGCCTTAAGCATGTCGGGGGATGCGCAAAGAAATTCCAGATCGGTGACTACAAATACCCTCGTAATCCCGATATACGAAATCAGAGCGCCGCCGGCAGCCAGCGCAAAACCAAGCGACACCAGCATCAGCTGCCCCCACTGCGCCCGGCGCCACAGCTTGTCGTTATGCAGATTAGGCGGCGTACGCGATGGCGTGTCCGCACGTCCCCTCATCGAAAGGACAAACATCGGCAGCAACATGACGGCAACCGCCGCATGAAGCGGATCGAAATAGCCGTAGCCCAGGAACAAGAAGAAACTGCCGAAGCCTACCCCGCCCGATGCCAGCAATGCCGTTTTGCACCAATGCAGCCCTGCCTTTAAGCCGTACCGGGCCAACATGAAATAAAGAACGCCGATCGATATCATCGTTCCTGCCA
Organism: Paenibacillus thalictri; assembly: GCF_004307995.1. GTDB lineage: Bacteria > Bacillota > Bacilli > Paenibacillales > NBRC-103111 > Paenibacillus_AF > Paenibacillus_AF thalictri. The sequence goes on from NZ_SIRE01000018.1 coordinate 175,901, forward strand.
GCGTAATCCGGTCGTGCGACATGAAAGGAAGCAGCCGCAGGTTGGCTGCCGACAGCGCCGCAGACGAAATGCCAAGAAACTCGATATCGTAGGGCAGCACAACGAGTGTAGAAGCAATCAGCCATGCCAATATGCCGCCGATGACCATACCCAGACCCAGAAAACACATCCACCCCCAACTCCGCCAAAAAGCGGCAGGCTCCGCATCCGTACCACACGTTTTCCGGTATACGACGGCTTCGTTAATGCGTTTCGGCAAGCCCGGACCGGCGTATACAAGCCCGCTATGAAGCTGAACCAGCTGCGCTCCGGCCTCATAGAGCTCCAGCGCATCCTGCGGCTCGTTCACGCCGCCGGAGGCGACAATCGGCCAATCTTCGCCGCATAACTCGCGGATGAGCCGAATTTTGGCGATGCCGGGCTGCTTGGCGGCGGGTCCGACAACCAGCCAGTCTCCGCTCTCATCCCGCATATGTACGGCATCGCCGATAACCATCCCTTTCCATATGTCCCGGTCGGCGGCAAGAACAAGCTTGCACGTCTCCGGCTCCGGAAAATCGGCAGGCACGTACAGCAACAGCGGTTTTCCGCAGGACGCCGCATCCAGCCTCTTGCCCGCTTCCTCCACTGCATCCAGAACATGCTGCGCGCGCCGTTCACCGGCGTATAAGTCAATGACAAAACCGTCCGCATACGCCGCCAGCCGGCCAGCCATCCGCTCTATTTGCCGTATCGCTTCCTGTATATCCGCTCCCGGCATACCGCTGAGCCGGATGATATACGGCTTGGAGTGAGCGCGCTTGCGCTGCAGCCGCCGGATCCAAGCATCCAGTCCGTCATTGACCGGCAGATCCGGATAAACGATACTTTCGTGAACGAGATCTCTGTATACGGACTGACCGCTTTCCACTTTTTCCACCGTAACGGGTCCGATTTCGAAATAACCGAAGCCAAACGGAGCCAGCGCCTTATGCGCCGTTCCATGTACGTCAAGCCTTCCGCTTAAACCGATCGGGTATTTGAACTCGGTGCCCCAGATGACGTTATGCAGATCGGAGTATGATTCCATATGCCCCATCGTTTTAATGACCCATGTACCGCCCGGCAGGCTGCTTAACGTGCCCATCGCCCTTAACGTTACATCGCGCGCCCGCTCCGCAGGCAGCTTAAACAATGCGGGCTTAAACAACGTTTGATACGACCAATCCGGCAAAAGCGATCAACTCCTTAACAGCGCTTGCTTCATTGCCGCGAGTATGTATCCTGCGGCTTATCAAGACCGCAGCAAACGTGTCTCATCGGCCCATCCACCCACCGTCAACCAAAAGAACATGCCCGTTGACATAATCCGATGCCCTTGAAGCGAGGTAGATGACCGCCCCCTTCATGTCTTCCGGGTTGCCCCAGCGCCCGGCGGGAATACGCTCGAGAATTTGACGGCTGCGCACCTCATTTTGCTTTAGCGCCGTATTCATCTCCGTATCCATGTATCCCGGGGCAATCGCATTGACATTAACGCCTTGACCCGCCCATTCGTTGGAAAGCGCTTTGGTCAGCTGGGCTACGCCGCCTTTGGAAGCCGCATAAGCAGGAACGGTAAAACCTCCCTGAAAAGACAGCAGCGAAGCGATATTGATGATTTTGCCGCTTTTCTGCGCAACCATCCGTTTTCCCGCCTCCCGGCATAATAAAAAGACCGATTTGAGATTCACATCGATCACGTCATCCCAGTCGTCTTCCGGAAAATCGGTGGAAGGAGAACGCCGCTGAATTCCGGCGTTGTTGACCAAAATATCGACGCGGCCGAATAACCGGTCGACTTCTTCCATCACCTGCAGCACCTGCGCGCGGTCCGCCAAATCGCAGTCGACCGTTTCGCAGCGCCTGCCAAGTTCGCGGATCCGCTCTGCGGTTTGCCGGTCTGCTCCATTGCGCTGCACAAGCGCGATATCCGCGCCCGCCTCGGCCAAGGCAAGCGCCATACCTTGCCCCAGCCCGCGGGTCGCTCCTGTAATCACGGCAACTTTGCCGGTTAAATCAAATATGTTCAACATGTTATCGCCCTTTCCCATTGGATTTGAACCGAGGGCGGCCCGCTTAAGGCAGCCCCTTCCTCAACTGCTCACACACCCGGCTGCTGACCGCCGTCAATGACGATTTCCGTACCGGTGATCGACGGTACAAGGTCCGAAACAAGCAGCAGCGCCATCGCGGCAATTTCCGCCGGATCGGCCATATGCCCTAACGGAATGGACGCGCTGGTCTCCGCTTTCTGCGCTTCCACGCTGATGCCTTTTGCTTCCGCGTGTTGTTCGGCCAGCCGCTGCGCCCGCTCTGTCGCCGTGGTTCCCGGCGAAATGGCGTTGATCCGCACGCCCGACTTGGCCAGCTCTTTGGACACGCCTCTTGTAAAATTAAGCAAGGCCGCATTCGACGTGCTGCCCGCCAAAAAATTAGCGGACGGCGTACGTCCCGCCGCGCCGACGATGTTGACAATCCGTCCGTCGCCTTGGCTCATCATATGCGGCGCCGCTTCCCTAACCATACGAATATATCCGAGCAGCTTCAAATTCCACGCTTCCAAGAAGGCTTCCTCCGGCAGCTCGAAAAACGCGCCCGCTCTTGCCGAACCTGCGTTATTAATCAAAATATCGATCCGGCCAAACCGCGACAACGCCGTTTCCACTGCCAGCTTCACCGTTTCCTGCTGCCGCATGTCGCCGCTCACTACTGCAATGCGAACCTCCGCTTCCGGCTGTTCCTGCACAACCTGCTCAACAGCCTGGCGCATCCGCTCCGGATCTCTGGCTACCATAACTACAGAAACGCCTTCTTCAAGCAAAGCTTTAGAGCAGGCAAGTCCGATACCGGCGCTTGCTCCCGTTACGATCGCCGTTTTCCCGGCAAGTCCTAATTTCATGCGTGAAACCTCCTTATCAACAAAGAAAGTGTTATGCTGCGCTTTCAAAAAATGCAGGTGCAGACAACCTTTGGGTTGCTTTCTCTATTGTACAATCAGAAGCTGCGTTCTGAACACCGCTATCTGGGAAAATGATCCATACTACCGGGAATTTTCTTCAAAAAAAGAACCGGAAACCCTTTTGCGGGCTTCCGGCTGCTTTAGTCCGTGTTATGATGCCGTTGTTGCTTCTTCAAAATCATAATCGGATTTATTCGTCTCATCTTTGCCGTTTTTCACACCAACGGCACGGAAAATAATCGTGAGCACAAGCGATACGATCAAATTCACAGCCAGCGCATATAAGCCGGAGTAAATCGTTGTGCCTTCGGCCAACCCGAAAGGCAGCTTGTACTGATTGCCATAACCGGTTGAAGCGGCCATATAAGTGCCCCAGCCCATGCCCGCAATCCAGCCGATCAACAGCGCCGACTTGTTGAACCAGTTCGTATACAGGCCGACAATGACAGCCGGGACGGTTTGCAGGATCCAGATGCCGCCGAGCAGTTGCAGATTGATCGCATCCTGCTTATTCATAAGAAGAATAAACACAAGAGCGCCGAGCTTGACGATAAGAGAAATCATCTTGGCCATTTTCGCTTCCTGCTTATCCGTACAATTCTGATTGATGTATTCTTTGTAAATATTGCGTGTAAACAGGTTCGCCGCAGCAATGGACATAATCGCTGCCGGGACAAGCGCCCCGATGGCGATAGCCGCAAAGACAAACCCCGAAAACCAGTCAGGGAACATGTGCAAAAACAGCTGCGGGATCGAGTCGTTCGGATTGGTTACTTTAATTCCGGCAGCCAGCGCCATGTAACCGAGCAAGGCGATGACCCCAAGAGCCAGCGAATAAGCAGGCAGCAAAGCCGCATTGCGTTTAATCACGTCCCGGCTCTTCGAGCTGAATATGCCGGTGAGCGAATGCGGGTACAGAAACAATGCCAACCCCGAACCAAGCGCCAAGGTCGAATAAGCGGCGAACATTTTCGGAGTAATAATCGCCGCCTCATGATGCTTCGCTTCCGCTGCATCGAAGATCGGCCCGAAACCGCCGAGCTTGTACGGAATATAAATAACGACAGCCGCCACCGATACATAGATCATCAGGTCTTTGACCACGGCAATCGCCGCCGGAGCGCGAAGACCGCTGTTGTAAGTATAAATAGCCAGCACCAGGAAAGCGACGATTAACGGCAGGTCTCCTGCCAGCCCCGTACCTGAAAAACCCATGGCGACAAGCACCGCCTGCATGCCGACAAGCTGAAGCGCAATATAAGGCATCGTCGCCAAAATGCCGGTAATCGCAATGGCGAGCGCCAGCGTGCTGCTTCCGTATCGGCCGCGAACAAAGTCCGCCGCCGTAATGTATCCGTGTTTTTTGGCCACCGACCAAAGACGCGGAAACACGACAAAAATAAAAGGATAAATCAAAATCGTATAAGGTATCGCAAAAAAGCCGAGTCCCCCTTTGGCATACATAGACGCCGGAACGGCGATAAAAGTATAAGCCGTATAGAGATCGCCTCCAAGCAGAAACCATGTAATCAGGGTGCCGAAACGGCGTCCTCCAAGTCCCCACTCGTCAAGCAGCTCCAAATTTCCCTTGCGCCAGTTGGCAGACAAGAAACCGACAACGGTAACAAGAAGGAAAAAGATGAGAAATACGATAAAAGCGGTCCAGTTCATAATGCGCTCCTTTATTAGCCATCCAAATCGATCAATTATAAACCATAGGTTATTTCTTTTTGGTCGCGAAATATACGAAAACCGTCAATAAGGCCGTTAAAATGATCCATAGAAACTGGTACCAATAAAAAAACGGCACTCCCGCCAGCCGAGGCTCCACCGAAGCGTAAAATGGCGGCCAAAGCACTGCAACACATGGGATTGCGAGCAGGAGGAAGTACAGGAATCCGTGCGATCTGGACTTGCTTGGTTTGTTCTCCACGGTTAAATGACACCCCTTTCATTTCTTGATGTTATTACAGCAACCTTTCTATTTTTTCACATATTTTAACCTCTGACAAAGGTAATTTTTTCTACTTTATAGAATATCTATTGCCCTCGCTTTTTATACAAAAAAAATTGTTCGGTAGCATCGCCGGACGGTTTAGAGCGATAAGTTACTTTTTGCGCGTTATAAGGGGATGCGTATGGGCAAGTCCGCCGTGCCGCCGTGATCTTGCATCGCGACAACCCGCTGCAACAAAAAGAACCATGGAGTCGTTCCATGGTTCCCGCTTGCAGATGAAGTTTTTTTAAGATGCGGTGTGTGTTTAGCGCTGCCGGTTCAGGCCAGTTTGGAAGCTTAAGCGTGAGCCGGTTTGGCCGCGCCGCCGGCCTTATTGTTGCGGCCGCCTTTGTGACGTTTGTCCAGCCAGTTGTGAAGTGCCGGCATCAGGTAGTAGTCGACGCCGAATCTTGCCGCGTTTGTGCCGGCCAGGATGACGATACCGCCAAGCAATGCAAGCCACGGGTTGGTGTTAAGCGTTCCGGCGAACATGAACATGAAGTTCATCAGCAATCCGAAGAATGCGGCCGCGGTAGTTAAGCAACCAAGGATGAGGCCAAGCCCGACAAGCGTTTCACCGACCGGTATGAGGTAGTTGAACAACTTGGCGTTCGGTAAAGCAAAGTGTTCCAAGAAGGCGGTGAGTGTCGGGTAAACAAGCTCGCCTGTCGCTTTGTCGGCAATCGGTTTGGCTACCGCGTTTTTGAGGAAGCCGGTGGCATCGAAGCCGCCCGTTAATTTATGAAATCCGGCGGTAAGCCATTCATAACCGACGTACAATCTGACCAGGAGCAGCAATCCTGCTGCATACACGTTTTCTCTCATCCATTTTAACATGATAACCATCTCCCTAAATTAGTTTTAAAATTAGTGTTCGTGAATTATTTCACAAATTTCTGTAAAAAGAAAACTTCTATCCGAAGCGTTTGCGTTAGCATTGATTTAAATGCGTCAGTTTATGTTGCTTAAGATCGGATTGCCTTGCAGCGGGATCGTTTGGGTTTCCGGTTTTGACTTTCGAATGTGTACCGCATGGCTCATGTTCCTTTCCTTATTGGTATTTCTTTGATTACCTCTTCCTTACATCTATAATGTAACACGCGGGAAAATATCTGGATGTGAAAAAAATCACATATATCGAAAGTTTTTTAATTAGCGTTCTCACCAATCCATACGGGCGGAAGCCAGACTCCTGCAGATCCGTGAACCGCCGAAGCGAAACTTACTAAAGAAAAAAAACGTCTAACAAGTAAGTTTAAAAAATGGGAGCGGAGTGAGCAGGCTGTGAAAAAAGCCGTCGTATATGTTCTTTTAGTTAGCATGGGGGCAATGTCGCTTGCAGGCTGTCAGGAAGGAAGCGGGAAAGAAGCTGCGAAAACTACATTGTCGCAAACCCTAACTGCCCTGTCCCCGGATAAGAAGCAGGGTCGATCCAAAGACGATCAGGCTAAAGATACTATTAATAATTCTGCAGCAAACGATTATTCCTCATCCGACGCGCCTTCCACCGGAAATTTGGAGCAGCCGCTCTATTTAGATGGAGACAACGATTGGGTGATTTTCGATGGCACGCTGCTTCGTTCCGACCATAATGGACAGCAGTGGGAGCCGGTGCTTGTCGACAATATCCTTTCTTCGGACCAATTATTATCCGGCTACTTTTCCAGCCCCTTGACGGGATGGGTCTTTTACTGGAGAGACGATAAGAACAAGCCGTCCCTAGTCATTGCACATACCGAACCCGATTATAGTATGGAGGGAAAAATAACGCCATGGTCAACCGAGGCATTACCGACCGAGGAGGATTGGGAGACGTCACCGGACGTAGCTGTACATTTCTTTTCCTATGAATACCGACCCAGCTATGCCTTGCTTTCTTCCGGCCCGGCGGCGGGTCAGATGATGAAATCCCTTTACCTCTCCGATGATCATGGCGTGAATTGGAAACGGCTGGGGAACCTGACCTCTATGATCAAAGGGTATCCGACAGGCATCTCTTTCCGGAGCAGCGACGTTGGATGGATATCGTGCTCCATACGCGGGGAAGAACGAATCCAGTTTTACCGTACCAAGGACGGTGGACGCACATGGTCGGAGCAACCGCTCCCCTTCCCTGAGCCTTTTCAAGGTAGCGGTTCTTATGCCGAGACTTATGCTCCCGTCTTTGACCAGGAAAATGACCACCACGGCATACTTTTCGCTGAATTCGTAAATGATTTGGGCAAAACGCTTGTTCCCTACGAAACGCAGGATGGCGGGGAAACATGGATACCCAAATCTCCGCTGCCTGAAGAAGTAAAAAGCCCGCCGATTGCCGGCATCAATTTTCTGGAAATGAACGGTTGGGCTCTTTCCGCAGACGGATCCACGCTGTACACCATTAACGACATCAATAAAGGCTGGCAAGTTATCCGGCCTAGCCGGGAGCTGCAGCGTGCAAGCGGCATGTATTTTCGCGGTGATGGCTCGGGCCACGTATTGATGAACGGGCATGAGTTACGTACTTCCGACGGCGGCAAAACTTGGCTTGCCCCTTGATTCCGGCTATAGCTTAACGAGGATGCCGACTTTTCCACGGCAGCCTCGTGGTTGTTTTGCGTTCTCGTTTCCCGGTAACACTGGGTCATCTGCATCAAACCAGAGTTACTTGTGACACACCAGATTTTTCCTATATGTTACAGCTTATTGTCACGCGCTTCCCACCACCTAAATGATGAAGGCTTTGACGTTTCGTATTTAGCGAAGGCAGGATCATCATACCTTTTCACCAATCCCACCTCGCGATCCCGAGCATGAAGCATTAACGCGGTTGTTCCTAACCAATTCTGTATATTCGGATCCGGTTCTGCCTCCTTAGACTGCCGCGGTCGCTGGAGCAACTGCTCCATCTGTCTAGCCTACTGAAAGCAATCGAAGTGATCGAGGATGACGCCCATGCTGAGCGTACGCAAAAAAGAACCATGGATAAATTCCATGGTTCCCGCTTGCAAGTTGATGAAATTTAGGCACTAGGCCAAGTTATCGCTGCCGGATCAGGCTAACTTGGAAGCTTAGGCGTGAGCCGGTTTGGCCGCGCCGCCGGCCTTATTGTTGCGGCCGCCTTTGTGGCGTTTGTCCAGCCAGTTGTGCAGTGCCGGCATCAGGTAGTAGTCGACGCCGAATCTTGCCGCGTTTGTGCCGGCCAGGATGACGATACCGCCAAGCAATGCAAGCCACGGGTTGGTGTTAAGCGTTCCGGCGAACATGAACATGAAGTTCATCAGCAATCCGAAGAATGCGGCCGCGGTAGTTAAGCAACCAAGGATGAGGCCAAGCCCGACAAGTGTTTCACCGACCGGTATGAGGTAGTTGAACAGCTTGGCGTTCGGTAAAGCAAAGTGTTCCAAGAAGGCGGTGAGTGTCGGGTAAACAAGCTCGCCTGTCGCTTTGTCGGCAATCGGTTTGGCTACCGCGTTTTTGAGGAAGCCGGTGGCATCGAAGCCGCCCGTTAATTTATGAAATCCGGCGGTAAGCCATTCATAACCGACGTACAATCTGACCAAGAGCAGCAATCCTGCTGCATACACGTTTTCTCTCATCCATTTTAACATGACAACCATCTCCCTAAATTAGTTTTATAATTAGTTCTCGTGAATTTTTTCACAAATTTCTGTAAAAGAAAACTTCTATCCGAAGCGTTTGCGTTAGCATTGATTTAAATGCGTTAGTTTATGTTGCTTAAGATCGGATTGCCTTGCAGCGGGATCGTTTGGGTTTCCGGTTTTGACTTTCGAATGTGTACCGCATGGCTCATGTTCCTTTCTTTATTGGTATTTCTTTGATTACCTCTTCCTTACATTTATAATGTAACACGCGGGAAAATATCTGGATGTGAAAAAAATCACATATATCGAAAGTTTTTAATTGTTGTTTTATTTTTTATTTGTTGTTCTCGCCCTTCCCCTGAACATTCGTTATAATGTACTGAGCGTTTTAAGCTGAACCGTTCAAATCGATTCAAGTGGCATCAACCGGACAACGTTCTCTAACGATACCCTATTAAGGAAAGGATGAATGAGTTATGCCTCGCGGAATCGGACTTCTTATTCTGGCTACCGTCCTCTGGGGCGGAAATTACATATGCGGGCGTTTTTTGGCGGACGCGCTTCCCCCAACGCTGCTCAATACGATCCGGTGGGCAATCTCGACGGTGCTGCTTGCCGGCATATTGGCGGTTAACAAAAAAAGCTTCCCGCTGATCGCGAATTGGAAACCATTCGCGATACTCGGATTTTTGGGCGTGTTTTCATTCTCGACGTTAACTTATCTTGGCTTGCACAGCATCAGCGCCTCACAGGCTGGCATGATTTCCGCGGGAATTCCGATCGCCATCCTGCTGTTTACGCCGCTCATTCTAAAAGAACGGATCCGCGTCAAAGCCTGGATCGGCGCGCTCGTATCGGTAGCGGGCGTCATCGTCTTGTTCCAAGGCAAACATGCCGCCGCTTCCTCAGGATCCATGCTGGGCAATCTGGAGATTCTCCTCTCCTGCTTTGCTTGGGGACTGTACACCGTGCTTGGCAAACGTTATGGTAAAACGACGGATCCGCTAACGCTTACTGCCGGCGCCGCTTTCTACGGGACGTTGTTCAGCGCCTTAAGCTGCATCGGCACCGTTCATGCAGATTCGATCCATATGACAGGAACAGCTTGGTTATGTGTCGCTTACGTCAGCACCTTCGCTTCGGTCGGCGCATACCTCGCTTGGAATGCCGGAGTCAGAACGGTCGGCCCCGGCCGCGCGGCGCCGTACATCAATCTGTTGCCGGTATGGACGGTTGTGTTTGGCGTCATCCTGCTCGGCGAGCAGTTGTCCCTTGTTTCTTTCGCAGGCGGGTTTATTACGATTATTGGGGCGGTTCTGGCCAGTTTGTAAACGACACTCGCCGCTTCGCAAGTTCTCGATAAGAAGCGCAGTGAATGGCGTCTGTCCAAACATGCTGAAAAGCTGGGGATAACTCCAGTTGTGGATATGTGTATATTTACCATTTGAGATATGCACAACCTCGGCCTGCCTGTTGTTGAGTTTGTGGATAATTTTGTTAATAAGCACATCATCTGCGCTGTTATTTTTTTCAATCCGAGCCGCATCATTCGTGATATAATATACCCATATGTTGGATGAGAGCGATTAACTTTGCTATCGCAAAGTTCTTGAGCACACGCTTTCGAAGCGAACTTTGCGCAGCAAAGTTCTTGAGCACATGCTTACGAAGTGAACTTTGCTATCGCAAAGTTCTTAGGAGGACTGAAAATGTCGACAATTAGATGGGGAATTATCGGCTGCGGCAACGTAACCGAAGTCAAAAGCGGGCCCGGCTTTCAAAAAGCCGATAACTCTCAGCTTGTAGCGGTTATGCGGCGGGATGCCGCTTTAGCGGAGGATTATGCCGCACGGCACGGCGTGCCCAAGTGGTACAGCGACGCAAAGCAGCTGATTGAAGATCCTGAGGTGGACGCAGTGTATGTCGCTACGCCGCCGTCTTCCCACAAGGAATATGTGCTGCAAGTTGCGCAAGCGGGCAAACCCGTATACGTGGAAAAGCCGATGGCGATGAATTATGCGGAATGCCAGGACATGATCGAGGCTTGCGAGAAAGCGGGAGTTCCGCTGTTTGTCGCGTATTACCGCAGAGCGCTGCCGCGTTTCGTCAAAGTCAAGGAGCTGCTCGCAAGCGAAGTCATCGGCGAGGTGCGTTTTGTAGCTTCGACACAGCTCGGTCGTCTAGTCAACAATTCCTCCTGGCGGGTGGACCCTGTCGTATCCGGCGGCGGATTGTTTGTCGACGTAGGCAGCCATACGCTCGATTTGCTTGATTACTTGTTCGGACCGGTTGCCGAAGTTCACGGGATGGCGGGCAATCAGGGACGGTTTTACAAAGCTGAGGACATCGTGACGGCCACCTACCGCTTCGAATCAGGCGTGTATGGAACAGGCACCTGGTGTTTTGCCTCTTCGCAAGACTTGGATCGGAATGAAATCGTCGGCTCGAAGGGAAGCATCTCGTTCTCTACCTTCCAGGATAAGCCAATCGTGGTCACCTCCGCGCAAGGGGTGGAGGAGATTATGATCGACCACCCGGCGCATGTGCAGCAGCCGCTGATTCAAACGGTTGTGAACGAGCTGCTCGGGAAAGGAACCTCTCCAAGCAGCGGTCTCTCCGGAGCCCGGACAAGCAAAGTGATGGACACTCTGCTCCGGGGGTATTACGGAACATAGTTGCTAGAAATAGCGAATCTTACTAGAAATAACGGCCGCCGTAAACGGCAGGCAATAAGAAACTTAAGAAGCCCTGTTTTCACTTATGGTTCCTTGATGAGCCATAAATGAAACAGGGCTTCTCTTTGCTGACCTCCATTTGTTCGGCCTATACTCATCCAACTTGTGGACAACCGCTCTGTGGATATGTGCGCAAGTCCGAAATAACTTTATGGAATAAGGCATCTTCTCTTGATCAATATGTGGATAACTGAAGTGTGATGTCCTGGTTGAACTAAGAACCCCCACGATACCGTGAAGGTTCTTAAGAATCGGGAAAGCAAAGCGAACCCCAAGCGCACGTTGCTGCGCTGCGCGACTAAAAAGGTATTAAACGGCCATCCCGGCGTATATTTGCTTCATTCTCTCATATCTTGCGACATACGCCTCGTAGAGGCCATCCGCGTGCTCGCGAATCGTGCGCTGCGAATTGGTGTATTGATTGATGCTTGTTGCATGATTCGTCTGTTCGATCCATTCCGCCGGAACGCTCCCCGCCCCGGTCAAGGCACCGGAAATACCGGAAGATACGGCCGTAATGCAGTCCACATCCCGCCCGAAATTGACGGCGGCGACCATCGCATCCTTCAGATTGCCCCCTACCATGCGGAAAATACATACCGACTTCGTAACTACCTCGTTTGCCGAGCTGAAGGCGTAAGGGATGCCGCACCCGCTGTACACGCTGTCGAAGGAGGCGCGCAGCTCTTGGAAATCTTTGCAGGCGGCGGTTCTTTTCAGCTCCCGGTCCAGCTCCTTGAGCACGATGTCTTTATCGCAGTGGTCGTAAATCGCACCCAGCACACTGTCCACCGTCGCATTGGGCTTAGTTGCAGCCGCAATCGCGACACCCGTTACGCACGCCCATTTTAACCCGCGGCTGTTCGACGTCTGGTACAGCTGCCCGACCTCCAGCACATCCGCGACTGCGCCTGCTTCGTCGCCGGCGTTAATAAGCCCGATCGGATGACAGGAACGCGAGAAGCTGTTAAGCCCCGCGTAATCGCAATATTTGCCGAGATCTCTGGCCGGTATGCCCGTTTTGGCCATAGCCAGCAGCGTCGCTTCGAACGGCTCGGAAACCATGCCTGCGGAGATTGGTTTAATGTCGCGCAGCCAAATGTTTCTCACATCTTCGGCATTCACGCGATCTTTTTTCTCGATAATCGCCGTGATCATCAGCTTCTGCCGTTCGATGCCGTCCTCCGTCGTGCCGGGCTCGCGAACCCAGCCGTTGTTGTAGTGATGGTACGGAAGCAGCTTTTCGAGCGTACCGTATTTGGCGTCGATTTCCTCGTAACTCCAGCCCTCGACAGCGGCTCCCATAGCGGAACCGACGTGCGCGCCGACAAGACAGCCGTAAAACTTTTCCCTCAACGTTACATTAGCCATGAACCAAACACCATCCTTTATATAATTATCCTTTAATTCCCCCAAAGGTAATGCCTTGAATAAAGGACCTTTGGACGAAAAAGTAAAACACGATAATCGGCACCGCTACCATAACGGAAGCGGCCATCAGCTGGCTCCATTCGGTATGGTACGCCTGCTTGAACTGCTGCAGCCCGAGCTGCAGCGTATACAGCGTTTCATCGCTCAAATAAATGAGCGGGCCAACAAAATCGTTCCACGAATGCATAAACTGGAACAGTGCAATCGTCAATATCGCCGGCTGGCATAAGGGCAGCATGACGCGGGTATAGATGCCAATTTCCGAGCAGCCGTCGATACGCGCGGCATCCTCCAGGCTTTTGGGCAGCTGCTTGAAAAACTGCCGCATCAGGAATATGAAAAACGGAGCGCCGAAAAAAGCCGGAAGGATTAACGGATAAAACGTGCCTACCAAGTTCAGCTTGGAGAAAACAATAAACAGCGATACCATCGTAACTTGGCTCGGCACCATCAGCACGGCAAGCGTGATCACAAACAGGGTGTCCCTGCCTCTCCACTGCAGCCGGGCAAAGCTGTATCCGGCCAGCGGACAGCTCAGCACCGCTCCCAATGTGGCGCAGCACGCGACGATCAACGTATTTTGCAGGTAAACGAAAAAAGGCACCGTCGTCATCGCTTTCAAATAATTGCTCCAAACGAGAGGTTCGGGAATCCAGACCGGCGGATAGACGAACAATTGGGTGTTTGGCTTCAGCGATGTGGAGACCATCCACAGAAACGGGAGCAAAAAGAGAAAACCCGAAACGATTAGCAGCAAATAAGCAAGTAATGCGGGCCAAGCGGCCAACGGCCTTTTCAAGCTTCTCCCTCCTTTCAGTCGTCTCCTTGGTAATACACCCATTTGCTGGATGACTTGAACACCCACAAAGTGATCGTAATAATAATGACAAACATGATCCACGCCATAGCGGAAGCAAAGCCCATTTTCATATACAGAAAGGCGTTGTTATACAAATACATGCTGTAAAACAGCAGCGAATCGGCCGGTTTCCCGGTTCCATACGTGACCGCATACGGCAGCGTAAATACTTGCAGCGCATTGATGATCCCCATCACAACGTTGAAAAAAATGACGGGAGTGAGCAAGGGCAGCGTGATCCGCCACGCTTTATTTACGGCACCCGCACCGTCGATCTCGGCCGCCTCGTAGTAATCTTTGGAGATGTCCTGCAGCCCCGCCAAATAAATGATCATCGCATTGCCGATCCCCCACACCGACATAAGAATCAGCGACGGCTTCGACCAAGTCGGGTCGCCCAGCCATCCCGGCCCTTTGATGCCAAGCAATTCGAGATTCGAGTTGACAAGGCCAAACTGCGGGTTAAGCAGCCATTCCCAGATAATCGAGGTGGCGACGACAGGCACCAGCGTGGGCAGGAAAAATACGGTGCGGAAAATACCGCGCCCCTTGATCTCCAGATTCAACAGCAGGGCCAGCAGCACGCCGACAACGACGCTTAACGGAACCTCGAATGCCGCGTAAATCAGCGTATTTTGGATTCCCGTCCAAAAAAGCGGATCTTTCATCAGCTCATGATAGTTGGCCAAGCCAACCCATGTCGTTTCGCTGACGACGTTATAATTCGTAAAGCTGTAATAGATGGAACCAAACAACGGGTACGCATAAAACAGCAGCAATCCGGCCACCCAAGGAGCAATGAACAAATAAGCGTATTTGGCCCTTCTTTTTTCGATGCCGCTGCGTCCCCTCACCATTTGAGACATACGGCTTCACGCCTCCCGTTACTTGATCTGGGCTTTTTTCTTGTTGATTTCATCGTTTACTTTCTTGGTGATTTGATCCAAAATTTCTTTCGGTGTACCTTTGCCGTTATTGACGAGATCCGGCGCTTTGGCGAGCTCATCCCACATCATGTTGCCGGCCAGCACCACCGGCCTGTTTTTCCCGTTAGGCAGCACCTCCAAAAACTTATCCTGACGGCGGTCGTCGGCGTAAATTTTCTTATTGATGCTTGGAATGGCGGCGAACTCCCCGGTTATTTTTTTCAAGCTTTGCGCTTCCTCGCTGGTTGTCATCCATTTGATAAATTCCCATGCGGCATCGGGATTTTTCACCCCTTTGGGCATGATGAGCACCCGACCGCCAACAAAGGTGTTAAAATCTTTGCCCGTTGGTGTCGGAATGTAGCCGATGCCATAGTTCAGCTTCGGATTATATTCTTCGATTTGCGAAATCATCCAATTGCCGTTCACCATCATGGAAAGCTGACCCGTGATAAAAGGATTGGTCGCATTGGTGCCGGCCGAACTCGTGAAGCTCGTTACATCCTGAATGCCAAATTGCTTGGCGAAATTTGTTTCCCACTCCAGCGATTTAATAATGTTCGGATCGTTAGCCGTCACTTTGCCCGACTTTTCATCAAGAAACGAACCTCCGAACGCCCAGCCCCAGGAATACACCCAGCCTTCTCCATACCAAGGTATCAGGCCAAAGCGGGTGAATTTGCTGCCTTCCTTTTTGGTCAGCTTTTTTGCCGCCTCTTCCAATTCCGCAATCGTCGTCGGCGGTTTTTCCGGATCAAGCCCGGCTTCCTTGAAATGATCCTTATTGTAAAATAAAGCCCTCGCCGTGCCGTCATACGGAATGCCCAGCAGCTTTCCTTCGTAAACCGATTCGTCCCATGCCCATTTGTAAAACATCGATTCGGTGATATTGTCTTTTTTCGCCCTATCGTCCAGCAGCGTCACTGCATCCATATATTCCGCTACGCCGTACCGGCTGGCGAGCATAACGTCGGGCGGATTGCCTCCGGCCACGGCGGTAACCAGCTTCGAGGTGACGGAATCGCCCCCGTCCGCTGCAACGTATACCGGCTTCACCTTAATGTTCGGATGCGATTTGTTAAACGCTTCCACCGACTTGGTGATCGATTCTCCGGACGGACCGGTCGACCAGTTGTGCCAAAACGAAATTTCCGTCACTCCCGATGCGGGGCCGCCCCCTTTTTCACCGGTTGCGGTATTTTTGCTGGCGGGGATCGAGCAAGCGGTTAACGTTAATAAAGAAGTCAACACCACGCATGCATGTTTCAACACAAATGAATGAGCCATGCTTTAAACCTCCCTTATTATCTTGAAATGGTGCGGCATAACGGCCTCCCGGTTTTCGACGCCCTCCTTTCCCCACTTTCCGTTATGCCATTGCTATGGAAAATAACTTCCAGCGAAGTCATTCTAAGATGACAAATCAAGATGAGCTTGGGTTGTAAAACGACTTTTCCATTTCCGAAAGTTTTGCCACCCGCCTGCGAAACTGCTCTTCGGTGCTGAATTCCGCCTGCAAAAAGGTTGCAATATATGTTGCAGCCAGTGTGGGGCCGATAATCTGCGCTCCGATACACATGACGTTGACATCGTCATGCTCCACGCATTGAGCGGCGGAATAAACGTCGTGGCATACGGCTGCCCGGATGCCGGGAATTTTGTTAGCCGCAATGCAGGCGCCAACCCCTGTGCCGCACACCATAATGCCCCGTTTCGCTTTCCCGGACAACACGGAATCGCATACCAGCCGCGTTATGTCGGGAAAGTCAACCGGATGCTCGTCATAGCTGCCGTGATCCATGATCTGTACCCCCAGCGAGCTTAAAACCTGAACCACATGAGACTTTAACGGATACCCCGCATGGTCATTCCCCAACGCGATATTCATCGATAATTCTCCTTTTTGATTGTAAAATTGGTATCGTTCCCATAGAATCTATTGCGAATAAAGCCGAAAGATGTCAAATTAAACATAATATCGTCATGAAATAAGTGAATTCCTGCTTAATCATTCCATTTTGGTGTGGGAACGATACCATTTAATCGCTTACATTTTCGATTTTATTAACTGATGTTTTATTTGTCAATACAAATTTTTCAAAAAAATGAAATCCGATGCAGCGATAATTAGATTGATTTGTATAAAGAAGCCCATTATAATGAACTCAAATGGGAACGGTTCCAATAATGAGCAGGCGGTGAAAACAATTTTGAATCGAATTACTATAAACGATGTGGCTAAACATGCAAACACGACCAAATCCACGGTATCGCGTGTGCTTAATAACTCGCCTCTCGTCAATCCAAAAACAAAAGAAAAGGTGCTCGAAGCCATTCGAGTGCTTGGATATACGCCCAGCACGACAGCCAGATCGCTTAAATCGGGCAAAAACCATGTGCTCGGACTGGTCGTCTCCCAGCAGCAGATTAGCGAAGTCATCATGAACCCCAATTACCCCGCGATCATCAAAGCAATCTCGGAAAGGGCGCAAAGCGAAGGGTATCACATTTTATTGATTACTTCGGCCGGTGTTGAATATCAGACTTACGACGGCATTCTCACGAGCCATGCTGTAGACGGCTTTATCGTACTGGGCGCAACCATCGACGATCCGCTGAATGAAGTGCTTGATTCGGCCAATATCCCCTACGTGTTCAACATGAAATATTCGAGAGCACGCGATGACTGTTACGTTTCTTTTGACGATTTCGAAGGCGGGTACATAGCGGCCAAATATTTGCTGGACTTGGGTCATACGGACATAAAGCTGGTGGTCGGGGATATTAGGGGCAAAGTGCTGACGCATAATTTACAGCGGATCAGCGGCTTTAAAAAAGCTCTTGAGGAATACAGCGTTTCATTTAACGAATCGATGGTGCTTCGCACGCCGGGCGATATGGAAAGCAGTTACAACTTCATCAGCAATTTGTTTAATCATGAAAAACCGAGCGCTCTGCTGCTCTCCAACGAGGTGACTTCGATCGCCGCGCTGAACGCGCTGATCGATAAAGGGTTCCATGTGCCCAATGACGTATCGCTGGTCGCTTTCGGATATCCGGAATTTTTTAGAAACACGCGTCCGAGCCTGACGACAGTCGGCCAAGATACGATTTGGCAGGGCAATCATTTGGTCGATATGCTGCTGCAGCGGATACAGGAGCATAAGAACACGCCCCCTCCGCTCATCCGCAAACCGGAATTGATCATAAGAGAGAGCACGAGGAAGCTGTAGTTGATGGGGCAAGAATTCGGCAAGAAAACACAGCTTGTGAACACTCCATATCCTTGCAGGCACGCAATTTCTGCGCGTTCAGGAGCCACACCAGCTGTTGGATGGCCTGCGCGAAAAAAAGATGACTCCATCCCGCGCAGGCATCAGCAGCAGCCGTTCTCCCGACGTCCGGTATCAGCTTGTATACAGTTTGCGGAAACGGTTTAACGCATCGCTTTGCGCAGGGTTGACGCCGCGAATAAGCGCCGTATACAAAGTGACAAAATCGATCGTGTGCACAAGCGAGCACAAACGCGCCAGCCGGCTCTCCCCGATCGAAGCCAGCTCCCGCACGCCACCGGCTTGCCCTCGCAGCACATCACGTGTCGCCGCGATCCGCTTGGACATCGCCGGCGAATCCTCGCGGTCGCGCAGCAGCGTAAAATGAAACTGCCTCAGCATGGCGCTGTCGGCGTCCCAGCCGTACGCTTCGTCATGATGCAGCGCAGACATCGCGTTAGCAAAAGCCATCACCTTGCCGTTTTCGGCAAGCTGGTTTTTGAAGCGCAGCGCGGCGGCATCGGTAAACGGCAGGGTGCCGTAGATGACGGGAATCAAGCCGTCCATTTCCGCGGCGATCTGCTTGGCTGCATTCCGCTCCAGCGGCACCTCCGCTCCATATTGATCCGAAAGCCGCTCCAATAAGGCGGCCGTTTCGGCAATATCCGCCGCGGGATCGTCCAACAGGCCCATTTGATGCAGGATGACCAGCAGCGGCACCAGCACGTGGCCGGTCGAGATGATCCGCGGCACCCGTCCTTCCGGCAAAGCATAAAAGGAATGCCCGTGCTCCGCGGCGATCTCCTTCGCTTTCCCTCCAGCCGACATCACAAGAATAAAAGCTCCGGTTTTCGCCGCATGTTCATAGGCGCTGACAATCTCCTCCGATCCGCCGGAGTAATTGACGACGATCACTAAGGAATCTTCATCCACATAAGCCGGCATGGAATACGCCTGGGATAAGATGACCGGAACCCGCAGCCGGTCGTGCACCAGCGATTTCAGTTGCACAAGACTGGCTACAGGTCCGCCGCCGACACTGCATACAACGATCTCATGTATGCTGCGGGTAAGCTTCGGCGCTTCGAACTGCAGAGCGCGTTCGTACCCTTCGGCAAT
Organism: Paenibacillus thalictri; assembly: GCF_004307995.1. Classification (GTDB taxonomy): domain Bacteria; phylum Bacillota; class Bacilli; order Paenibacillales; family NBRC-103111; genus Paenibacillus_AF; species Paenibacillus_AF thalictri. The sequence continues at coordinate 194,803 of NZ_SIRE01000018.1, forward strand.
CCATTTGTGGCCTGCCGCCGTCGCTTGAAGCAGCTGCGATTTGTCGAGCTGAAGCAGCGCTTCCGTATGATCGAGTGATGTTCTCATTCCACGGCCCCTTTCTTAATTAACACGGCGGCAAAATCCGCCAACTCACCGATTTCGATTGTCGTATCTCCGGCGTCGGTCGAGCCGATCCGGCACTCCGTGTCCTCCGTCAACGCGGTGAATTGGCCGAAACCTTCTCCCAAGCCGTTCAGCGTCACGCTGATGTTATACACAGGAACCGGTTCAAAATACGTTACCCCGTTAAATCCGGACAAATTCAGCAGGTGCAATATATAGGTCTCGTCATCGAGCCGGTTAAAAAACAACTCGACGTTTTGCGGCGCGTTTGTTTCCACTTTATACGGCTGCCCTTCGAGCGCATGGTCGAGCAGATCAAGCAGCACATGCTTGTGATCAGCATAGCCGAACTGATGGTACAGCTCCCCCGGCTGCCATGGCATATATACCGCTTTGCCGCGGCCGTTCTCGCGAATTGCCGCACCCGCATACCCCATCACCGTATGCCCTAATGCGCGTTCCGGCGGTCCAAACGTCGAGGCCGACACGAGCGGCAGCGGATTGCCGGCTGCTCCGGCAAACTGCGCATATTGATAGGTACCGTCCAAAATAACCCAGTCCCGCTCGGGAAATCTGTTGAAGATGGTCTTATCGTCCGTTTTTAAATATGCGGCCCGCATCTTGGTATCCACCGATTCGGGATTCAAGCCGAATAAGCGTCCGGAAAAATCCGCATTCGCCCCGGCTTCCGTAAACGACAGCCCCGTTGCCAGCAGATGAACGCCGTCTTGCTGCGCCTGCTCGAGAACCGCAAGCTGCTCTTGCGAAAACGCTGCGATATCCGGCACGATCACCGCTTTGTAACGCTGCAGGCTGTCCGCTTTGGCCGTCATATTGTCCTGGTGAATGACGTCGAACAAAATATGCTGTTCCTTCAACATTTTAAAAATCCCCGCATATTCCTTGCTGTTTTTATGCAGCGGTCCGCCGGGCTTGATCAGGGCGACGTCGGCAGCCGACAGAAACCGCCCGTAATAACTTTCGTTCTCCTCATGGTATTTGAAAATCGACTGCACCGTCTGCAAATTTTCACGATCCGGATAATCCTCGAAGACACCGATGATGCAGAAGTCGAGCCCCGAGCCGCTGGCCAGCCCTTCCTTGAGGCGAATGTTCACCTCATGTTTGGAAACGCCGGTGAACCGGTAAAACAAATCGATCGCGTTGATGCAGCAGTTGCTCACCAGCTTGTCATCCCATGAATCCTCGAGCGACTTGACGTTTTCCGAGCCCGAATACAGCCATACCGGATGCGGACGTTTGATCGCCGTGTTGGACTCCTTGCGCACGATATCGACTTTATGCTCGTTGTAAGTGGAAATCGCGATGTCTTTGTTTTTGCTCTGCACCAGCTCGTGGATGTTGTCCAGCATCTGCTTGGTTGTAATGTCCTGAAACTGCTTGTAGGTACGATATACGGGATCGTTCAAATCTTCTTTGTCCGGCAGCTCGAGCCCGAACATCTCGCTGAATCGCGTCTTGCAGTTATCGCAAAAGCAGGTGCCGTAATAGTTGCCGCTGTAGTCCCAGTTCTGGTAGCCGAACATATTGAAGAAAATGCCGTCGACGTCGTAATTTGAAATGACCTCGTCGATCATCTGCAGCGAATATTGCTGCTGATAATAACCGTTAATGCACGTATGATAGATGCCAAAATAATTCACTTCCCGGCCGTCCTTGCTTTTGTAAAACCATTCCGGCTTGCGGGCGTAAATCGATTCGTGCGCCTTGCTGAAATCGAAGCGGGCAATAAACTTCATGCCGTTGGCATGCGCCTTATCGATCGCTTCGCGCAGCAGATCTTTCTCCTGCCCCGCCGCCCGATAATGGTATTCCAGCTGTGTCGGGTAAAAAGCGACAATACCTCCCGCGTTCATCATCAGCACATTGGTCGACAGCCGCTTAAGCTCGCCGATGAGCGCATCCACATCCAGGTTGGCGTCCGATTCCCGCAAATTGTTCTGTATCAGTCTTAAATTGTTTTTCTCCCACCATGCCATTGTTGTTCCTCCTCTAATTCTTCCTGCATCAGCCGCGGCGGCGTTCCCGTTTAATACCCCTTGCCAAATTCTCTGACGTTCAGCATCTGCTCCCATTTCCCATCCAAAAAGAGCTGCAGGTTGTGCATAAACCCGCCAGTGAACCGCTCGTTGAACTGGTCTCCGCCGCCGGCGCAATGCGGTGTAATAATGATGTTGTCCAGTTCCCAAAACGGGCTTTCCGGCGGCAGCTTGCCAAGCTTAAACTCCTCCACAAATACATCGAGCCCCGCTCCGGCTATTTTATGGCCGCGTAAATAATCGAGCAGCACCTCCTCGTCAATGAGCGCTCCGCGCGAAATGTTGATAATAAAAGCGGTCGGCTTCATCAGCTTGAACTGCTCTTCGCCGAGCAAATTGACGGACTGATCGGTAAGCGGCAGGCTAAGCACGATAAAATCGCTTTGTGTTATGACCTCGTTTAGCTGCTCCGGCTTGTAGACGCGGTCATATTCCGGCAGCTGGCGGCCCGTCGTGTTGATGCCGATGACCCGCATCCCGAAAGCCCGCGCCCGGATCGCCGTTTCCGTACCGACGTCCCCGGTGCCGATAATGCCGGCCGTTTTGCCGTTTAAGTTGATAAACCCGCGTACGCCGCCCCACTCATGTGCCAGCTGCTTGTTCATGACCGCGGCGCTTTTGCGGGCCAACATCAGCATTTTACACATGATGTCCTCGGCAATCGGCATGCCCAGCGAGCCGCGGGCATTCACCACGACAACGCCCCGCTCCTGCAGGTAGTCCATCGGCAATCTTTCAATGCCGATATGCGCAACCTGCACCCACTTCACCTTCTCGCATTTTTCCAGAAAGTCCCTTTGCAGCGTACGATGGTTGGCTATGATGATATCGGCATCGGCATATTCGCCGGAATCGGCGAACTCCTGCTCCGAGCCAAACAGCTTGACTTCAACTCCTTTCGCGCGTATTTCCTCCAGCTGACTTTCTTGAAATTTAAACGTAGATACAAGCTTCATAACGGCAAACCTCCTAGTTTTGAATCGATTTGTATTCCTGCGGCGTAATGCCGTAATACTTCTTGAACACCTTGATAAAATAATGCGGCGTCTGGTATCCGAGCTTGCCTGCTACGGCATACACTTTGTCGTGTTTATTGCGCAGCAGTTGGGCCGCTTTCTCCATCCTCGCTTTCGTCACGAAGTCGCTTAAACTGACGCCGGTTTCCAGCTTGTATAATTTGGACAAGTAAGCCGGGTGCAGTCCGACACAATCGGCAATCGCCTGCAGCGAAGTATCGCCATCCAAATTCCGCTCGATATAACCGTGCACCCTCTCCACCACCGGCATGCGGGACAATCCTTGTTCCATGGCAGCATCGTCTTGGATCGTGCGGAACACATGCAGCGTCCAGACACGTAGCTGGTTCAGCGAATAAAACGGGCGGTTTTGCTGCAGCTTGGCGCCGTGCCGGCCGATTAAATCTTGAAGTTGGCGGCCATTTTTATGGCAAACATGCATAAAGGCTGCGGCGATGGCAAAAAACGCTTCGCTCAAATATTCCGGCGACTCCCGCCACTTGGCATCAAGCTCCGTAAAGATCGATTCCAGCCGTCGCTCCGCTTGCTCCCACCGGCCGGATTCCAACATATGCAGCAAATGGGGAGGTTCATACAGCGATTGCAGAGAACCTACGTTGACTGTTTCGGACCCATCCTCCAGCACGATAAAAATCTGCTTCTCCGTTCCCATCTCTTTGCGCATCCGATGCACCGCCTGCCGATAAGCCGAAGCGACCGTAAGGGTACGGGCCGGGTCACCTTCCGCCGAAGAGAGAACTGCTGCGTCAAGCACTGGCGCGCTGGATGGAGCCGCTGCACCCGACGACGGCCGCTTGGCCCACGCCGCTTGCGGCCCGGGATCAAGCAGCGGCAACCAGCGTTTGATGAGCAGCATGGATATTTTACGCTTCAAGTAAATGCGCACTTTCCGCTGCAATTCCCGGGCACAATCACCGAGCCGCTCCAGCGCCGGTTCACAGTTCCCGAACCCGCTTATGGCCGCCGAAATCGGGGCATTCGCATCCCCCGCACCGCTGCGGCAAACGCACGGTCCGCTGCAAGCTCTGCTCATACCGCTGCCAACCGGAAGTTCTTTTCGCGCGGGCGCCGCCAAAAACACCAAATATCCGCTTGGGTCCTTGCCGTACCACAGCTTAAATTCAATGCCGAGCAGCTCTTCGGCCATATTGGTGACCGCATATTCGAGCGGCGATATCTCGGTTTCCTCGTCCTCCTGCGGCTGCATGTCCTCGTCAAGCCGGACGATCATCATGCCCACCTGTTCCCCGCAGTCCAAATCGAGCTCCAATTTCCTCATCTTGCATTGCAGCGTTTCGGGCGGCACTTGTTTTCCCTGAAGCAGCTCTTTCAGCATATTGGCCCGCAAAGCGGGAATGTGCTCGCGCAAGGTATACATCACGCTGCTGTACCGTTCCTCCGTATTCCGCTCGGCATGCATTTCGGCTACCGTCTGATCGATCAGGCCGACCAGTTCGGAAGTATCGACCGGCTTCATCAAATAACCGAGCGTTTTATGCTGAATCGCCTGCTTGGCATATTCGAAATCGCTGTAACCCGACATCAGGATACATCTTGTTTTGGCGGAAAGGGCGCGCACCTGTTGAATCAGTTCAAGCCCGCTCATCCCCGGCATACGAATGTCGGTAATCAGAATGTCGGCCGGCTCCTGTTCGAACATGGCCAACGCTTCACCCCCCGAATACGCTTTGCACACCGTTTCGATCCCGTGTTCGCGCCAGGGAACCGTAAGGGCCATGCTTTCCACTTGTCCCGGGTGATCGTCTACGATCATCAGCCTCAGCATCGCTTACCCCACCTCCGCTTCCGAAATCAACAACCGCTTTTCCATGACCATCATGACTCGCAATCCGCCCCGTTCGGAAGCCGATATACGCAGTCCGGACCGCCCACCATAATGATGCTTCAGCCGTTGATGCACATTCCACATGCCGCATCCGCTGCCGCTTGATCCGCCCGGTTCGGCAGGCTCGCACGCAAGCTTCGCTTCGAGTTCCTTCATGCCTTCCGCACTCATCCCCGCCCCGCTGTCTTCGACAACGATGACATGCTCCCGCTCCGTTTCGTATCCCGTGATGCGAATCTCCCCCATCCCCGGCTTGCACTCGATACCGTGGACAATCGCATTTTCAACAAGCGGCTGAAGCAGCAGCCGGGGGAGCTTCGCCTCCAGCATAATCATCGGGATCTCGATTTCGTAGCAAAGCCGGCGCGTTTGCAGCTTCTGGATTTCCAAATAATTGCGTATCAGGTCTAGCTCCCCGCCCAGCGTCGTCTCCCGCTGCATCGTCCGGGTCGTATAGCGGTAATATTTGCCCAAATGCTGCGTCATCGCCACAATCGCCTGCTTGTTTTCAAGCTGGGCCATGCTCTGAATAAAGGCCAGGCAGTTGTACAAAAAATGCGGGTTGATCTGCGACTGCAGCTGTTTGAGCGTGGCGTCGCGCACTTGGATTTTTTCCTGCAGCACCTTCTCGATCAAATCCTGGATTTGGTCGGCCATATGATTGAAATGATTAAACAGAATGGAAAATTCCTTGCTTGACGGCTTCGCCAACCGTTCCGAAAAATCGCCCCGTTTCAGCTTGTTGACGCCGCCGATCAGACGGCCGATCGGGACCTGCACGTTTTTGTAAAGCAAGTAGGCGATGATAATTCCGATGGCCAGCAGCATGGACAACGTGACGTAAAACAGATTGCGGCTTGTCGTGATCGGGGCGAGCACGTGCTCCAGCGGCACGGCGTCCACCAAATACCAGCCCAGCGTAGCCGATTTGGCATAGCTGAGCAGATACGAGGTTCCGTTAAGCTCGATCACCTCGCTGCCTGACTTCCCCAGATCCTTGCCTTTCAGCAGCGCATTCATGCTTTGGACGAGACCGTTGTCCGCGCTCGAATTCATAATCGGCTCAAACGACGGGTGAAAACAGAAAGGCTCTCCGATGCTCCCTTCCTTGAATTTGTCCAGCATCACTTCGATATTGTGGGCGGCAAAAGCGACTTCGATAATGATGTTGACATGTTCGATACCGTCAAACATGACCGACGGGTCCGACGAATAGCGGAAAAAGTAGTTCTGCACGCCGTAATCCGTCTGCTTGGCGCGGTAGCTCCAATCCATGCTCATGTTCCGTCTGAAGTAATCCATGTCGTAGCGCTGCGACGGATTCGTCGACACCATCTGCAGCGCCACCGGCGAAAAGAGGGTCATCTCGTTGGTCCAGCCGTAGGATGCGCTTTGCAGATTGATTTTTTCCTGAAGCGTCTGCTTGATCTTAATCGTGTCGAACAAATCGTACGAATACGACATGTGGATCGACTGGAATTTGACGGCCTCCGGCTCCCTCCCCAGCGTAAACGCGACCTTCGACAACTGATCGGCGACACTGTCCATCTGGCTGAGGAAAAAAGACAGCCGGTTAACGTTCGAATTTTCAATTTCCTTTTCGACCACCTTCATGCTCACCTGATTGGAGTAAGCATAAAGCAGCAGCAGCGGAATCAGCAGCAGGAACACCATCGTCATGACTTTGCTGAAAATGCTCTGGTTTTTAAGCACCGGCCTCGCCCCACTCGCCTATTCTTTCACCGAACCGAGAATGACGCCTTTGACAAAATATTTTTGCAGGAATGGATACACCGCCAAAATCGGCAGCGCGCCGATAAAAATTTGCGATGCTTTGACGGTGCGCGGCGAAATGTTTTTGATCTCGTCTTCGGTTAAACCAAGCGCCGCAAAGTTTTCCGACACGATAATCGACCTTAAAAACGTAGAAAGCGGGTAGTCCTGTGAATTGGACATGTACAACATGCCGTCAAACCAGGCGTTCCAATGAGTGACCATCGTGAATAGCGACAACGTGGCGATCGACGGCATCGATACGGGCAAATAGATCTGGAACAAAATGCGCAGATGCCCCGCCCCATCCATCAATGCCGCCTCCTCCAGCTCCTTCGGAATCGTGCGAAAAAAATTGAGCAGCAGGATCAAGTTCCAGACGCTGACCGCGCCGGGAATAACCAGCGCCCACACCGTGTTCATCAGGCCGGTCCCTTTGACAACAAGATAAGTCGGTATAAGTCCGGCATGAAACAGCATCGTGAATACAAAAAACCAGGCGTATACGGAGCGGCCGCGGAATTTATGCTCTTCCTTGGACAGCGGATAAGCGGCCAGCAGCATCAGCAGCATGGAAACGACGGTGCCAAGCGCGGTCCGCTTGACGCCGTTCAGCAGCGCATGCATGAAATTACCGTTGCCCAGCGTTTCCGTGTATGCCTCAAATGTCAGCTGCACGGGCCAAAACGTTACGAGGTTGCCGGTAGCCGCGGCGCTGGAACTCAAAGATAGGGCAAAAACGTGAATCAGCGGCAGCACGCATACTGCGGCAAGCACCGCTAGGAAAGTGTTGTTGACATAAGTAAATATTTTGTGCGGCACCGATTTGTGCATGAGAGCTCACCCGCTTTAAAAGATTCGGTAATTGGCGAATTTGGCCGCCAGCCGGTAGGAAATGACAACAAGCAGGAAGCCGATCACCGATTTAAATAAGCCAACCGCCGCCGCAAAGCTGAATTGTCCGCCGACCAATCCGATCCGGTAAACAAAGGTATCGATAATATCGCCTTTTTTGTAAACGAGCGGGTTATAAAGGTTGAAGATCTGGTCAAAGCCGCCGTCCAAAATTTTGCCCAACGCAAGCGTTCCTACGACCACGGCGATCGGCAGCACCGACGGCACCGTAATATGCAGCGTCATCTGCCAGCGGTTCGCGCCGTCGACCTCGGCCGCCTCATACAGCGCCGGATTGATGCCGCTTAGTGCGGCCAAATAGATAATAGCCGAGAAGCCGAAATCCTTCCACACGTCGCTGATGATAACTGTAAACCGGAACCAGTCCCCGTCCCCGAGAAAAAACACCGGCTCAAAGCCGAGAAGCCGCACCAACTGGTTGACGATACCTCCCTTGACCGAAAGGATGTCGATCAGAATGCCCCCCAGAATGATCCATGACAAGAAATGCGGCAAATAAACGAGCGTCTGCACCGTTCTTTTGAACAAAGCGGCCCGCACCTCGTTTAACAGCAAAGCGAATAGAAATGGAACCGTCAGGTTGCTGCATATTTTCAACGAGGAAATAATGAGCGTATTCCAGATCACCTGCTTGCTGTCCGGGTACGTAAACAAATACTTGAAATGATCGAAGCCAACCCACTCCGATTGGAAAATACCCAGCCACGGCTTATACTCCTTGAACGCGATGATAATACCCAGCATCGGCACATAATGATAGATGAAGATGACCATAACCGCAGGCAAAAGCAGCATATGAAACGGCCATGTTGTTTTTAGGTAAGACGCGATGGGCGATTTTTTAACGCCTGCAGCTGCCTGCGACGGTACGGCGTGCTGCTTGGAACGAATCCACTCGCTCATGAAACCAACCTCCTTTCCGGCAAAATCGGGGAACGCAACTGAGCGAGGAGGGGCTTGCCAAATATGCCCCGTCTGCAACAATAGAATCGCGCGCGCTGCAATAGCAGTCCCGCCCAGCGCTTCCCGTTCCCCTCCCGCTTGCGCTGCTTACTTGCTTAACGATTTGTACCACTCGTTGACTTCCTTCGTAATGTCGTCTCCGCCGTTCGCTTTCCAATCGCTGACGAATTTGTCGAAGGCGTCAAGCGGCAGCTTGCCGTAGATGATTTGGTTAAATGTTTCTTTCTCCATCTTCTCCAGCAGCTCCAGTTTTGTTCTCATCGTTTTGGTCGGAGCGCCTTTGAATTCGTTTTTCACTTCGTATTTGTTTTGCTCGATCCGCACTTTGCCCGCCAATTGATGAATCGGAACGCGGTCCTTGATGCTGTCTTCGATCGGATTGGCCGGCGTGGCCTTCGGATCGTTGGCAAATTTCAGGATGCCCTCGTCATAGGAGTACGGCCGGTTCAAGTTTGTGCCGCCGATCAGGGAAGCGTACGCTTTTGCTTCGATTGGCGTTTTGCCATCGGGCAGCGGCCACTTGTCCTTAGGCACGCCCATTTTTTCAAACTGCTGGTACACCGGTTTGCCGTCCAACATGACGTAGTCATAACCTTCATGGTTGCCGAGATAAAACTCGGAATCTTTATCGAAGAACTGGTAACCGAACATCCTGTTGTAATAATCGAACCAGGCGTCCATATACGGAAAATCTTTGCGGAACACGATGCCGCGTTTGACCATCAGCGTTTCGTTGCGGCCGATGCTGCCGGTTGGTCCGGCAGGCAGCGACATCGGCTGAAAGTCGGCGTTCGGGTTATTTTTGGTCGTATCAAGCAGCGGCGTCGGATACATGAAATATTCTCCGGCGACAAGACCTGCGGAACCGCTTACAAAACTTTCGGTCGCCTTGTTTGCGTCTTTGATTCCCGCCTCCGGATCGATATACCCTTTCGCCATCCAATCGCGCATTTTGCCAAGCGCCTGTTTGATCGAAGGCTGAATTGAGCCGTAGACAAGCGATCCGTCCTGCGCTTTGCTCCAATGAAACGGCATGTAGCTGCCGTATGCGCCGAACACCCAGTCCGCCGTCGCCCGGCTGCCGTTAATCCGGTCCTGCATGGACAAGGCCAGCCCAAACGTATCTTTTTTGCCGTTGCCGTCAGGGTCCTGATTCGTAAACGCTTCAAACACTTTGTCCAACTCGTCGATTGTCTTCGGCTGCGGCAAATTCACTTTCTTCAGCCAATCTTGACGAACCCACAGCAGCGTGCCGCCGGTTAAGCTTTCGTACATCGGCACCCCGTATGTTTTGCCATTGCGCTTAAACATGTTGAAACCGTCCGGATATTTGGCGTACAAATCTTTAATGCGCTGCGGTGCGTATTTGGCAATCGCATCGTCAATCGCCATCAGCTTGCCGGATTGGATAAATTCGTCAATCAGCGTAGCGTCGGACAGTTGAAACACATCTGGAAGCGGATCGCTGCTGGCCAGCAGCAGGCGCATTTTCGTATTAAAATCTTTGTCGTTGTTGACAACGAAGTTATGCTTCATGATGATACCCATACGGTCTTTCATCCAGCGGGTGTGCACATTGTCCTCAATCGTTTCCCCGGGTTTGAATTTCGTATTGGCGTCCAAGGTCCGGGCTGTCGTAATCGTGATCGGCGGATCGTATTTCCCGTCGGCTTTTTTGGCCGAGCTTCCGGCCGCTTGTTTCCCCCCGCCTGAATTGTCGGAACACGCCGCTACTACCGAAGATAACAGCAGGGCAGCTGCCAGCGGAACATACAGCTTGGTAAGCTTGGTGCTTGTGCGATCGCTCATCTCATTGATTCCCCCTTCAGAATTTTGCTTGCCTGCCCTCATTGTAGGACGGAGCCGCCGGCGATGATATACAAAATTTTTAAGGGGATACCACTATATTTATATCGCTTGCCACCCATTTTAATATGGTTTGCGTCGGCAACATACGGACAAATTTTGAGGTAACAGGGACGGGCAATATATGTCCTGATGCGGGAGCGGGATTTATGGCGTAAAAGTCGGGGGAAGCCGCTCTTCAGCTAAGGTTGCGTTAGATTTGGCGAGGTTTTGCCAAACCGCTCGGCGGTGGTGTAGAACATACGGGATGCGCGCTGTTCCCGGAAGGCCACTGAAAAAGTGAACGCTGCATGAAGGCGGCCGGACGGCCTCTCACTCTACAAATCCGCAAAGCTGCTGTATAATAATAACAATCTTACCTTAAAGCAGCTGGAGGCAATGTTATGACCCCATTCGAACCATACGAATCGTTAGCGATCTCGGAAATAGCCAAACATGAATGCTCCCCTAACCCGATCCAGTCTGCGCTTGAACTCGTTGGCAAACCGATTGCGAAAGTGCTGGAAGTCGCTCACCAGTCCAAAAACAAATACATTCGGAAGGCTGTCTCTTCCATTGACACCACGATTGAAAAGTCGCTTAAAGCGACGATCAAGGGCGCCAATCTGCTGACCGGCGAAGATGTCGTGCGTAAAGCATATATGAAAAAACACAACATCCAAATTACCGATATCAACACAGTCAAGCAGTTGCCTCTTCAGCAAATGGATAGCGTGGCCGATTCGTTTGATTTCAGCAACGGATTTTTCGTAACAACGGAAGGCGCCGTGCTGGGAGCCGCCACTACGCTGCTGGAGGCGGTGCCGCTTGCGCAAATTGCCATACCGGCGGTAGTGACGGCCGATGTGGCGGCCTCGATGACGCTGATGTCGCGGCATGTGTGCCAAATAGCCACTTCATACGGCTACTCGTCGAGGGATGCGGCGAATGTTCCGCACATTTTATCGGCGATGGTCTCGACTTCTTCGTCGTCCGACGAAGGGTTCCTGGTAACCAAAGCCGCAGCGATCAGCGAAATACGCGCAGCCACGCACTTTGCCGCCAATCATGCCGGTTCCTTATCCGGCAGCGTTGTCAAAGATTCGGTGTCCCCTCAACTTGTCAAATTGGTGCAATTCGTAACGGAACGTTTAGGAATGATCATCACGGAAAAAGAATTGGGCATGCTGGTGCCGATCGCCGGAGCGGTCTTAAACGGAGGACTTAACTTGGCATTCCAGCAGATGAACCATACCAATGCCAAAGATTATTTCAGGCGGCTGATTTTAACGGACAAATACGGGGAAGATGCTGTGACGGCAGCGATTCAGCTGGAAAAGGACAAGCTGAACGCACGTACCGCTATTTGAATACGCCGCTTAACTCAATATCGAAGCCGGGAAATACAAACGATGTAAGTCTGCCGTCTTTGCCAAACACATCTCTTTTCCGGTATGCGCCATGCTCTAACCCATACACCTCAATCGTTTGGTGTATGGGATCGGAGCCACAAATTCTTCGCAAGTTGTCCCTTTAAGCGAAGAATTTGCACGGCATTATTTCTCATTGTAACATAAGGCGCCATTCGTCGCAGTTTTCAAAAGAAGCCCCAGCCTTCCTTGGTTCTGCGGCGCTGCTCCCGGCACGGTTCACAGCGTTTGGGCGGATCCCAGCCCTTCATACGGAAAAAATCCTGCTCCTCAACCGGCCAATCAAACCGCTTGCCGCATTCCCAGCATTTCAGCCTTTCGGCAGTCCGCGGATAAACGACCAGTTGTTCAGCCACATCGTCAACCGGCGCGTCTTCCAAGCTCAGCGGGCCTCCTTTCCCGCTCAACAGGTGGTCGATAACTTGACGGATCGCCCGCTTTACCTTCTGGTAATCGACCTCCGCCCATTGCTCCAGCAGCGGGATATACGCCGTATTGCCGGTTTCGGCAAGCTTTTGCAAAAACAATAAAATCATGCCCCGATTCCTGTCCTTCAGGTAAGACAGGTCTTGCCGGAGCTCATTGCCTTGAACCCATTGATCCCATTGCCGCAGCAGCAGACCCGCCGCTTGATCGCGCTGAATGATCCAGCCCCTCTCTGTAAATACAATCACCGGCATATCTCCTTGGTGTTCGATCTCCAGAAATTGATGCCGGATCATCCAATCAACCTTCTCCGTGATCCTCTCCATCGTAATGACATGGTAGTATCCGTAGGCCACGTTATCGTTTAATCCAAGCTCCAGCAGCTTCTTATCACGCGAGCCCTTTAAGATCTTCACCAGCATCGTTCTGCCACCGCGGCCAACCAAGCTGTCTGCCGCATGCAGAATATGACGAATCTCCTCTTCTTCCAGATCAGTTGCACTTGTTGATGACATTGGAACTTCACCCTCATTTACTATGAATATACCATCCATTATTTCATATTTCACAAAAAAAATCCCCTGCTCCCTTGCTGCTTCGCCAAAGGATGAAGAGGATTTCTCGCTTTATTTTTGCCCGGAAACCTTACTCTCCGGACAGACGGTTCTGTTCAATATAGCCGTAATTGATGTCCACACCCAAACCGGCCTTTTGCGGAACCGTAATGAATCCTTCCTCATCCATCGGATCGACCATCTCGTTTAACCATGGAGGAGTGACGTCATAATTCAAGAAGGGGTGCAGCAGCCCACGTTCGTAGTATTCGCCGGGAATACTCATGGCCGCTATGGCGTGCACGCTTCCGATTCCGGGACTGTGGGCCTCAAGCGGAATGCCAAAAGCTTCGGCAAGATGGGCGATTTTCATAAACGGTGTCAGTCCTCCGACACCCATGACCCCCGCTCTCAGTATGTCCGCCGCTTTATGTATGACCCATTCCGTACGGGCGTATATTTTACCCGCATGGGATTCCGGACCGATAACTGGAATGTCGAGCTGTTCGCTCAGCCATGCATAAGAGGATACGGAATATTCGTTCATCGGCTCCTCAAACCAGTAGTAGTCCAGCTTCTCCAGCTCTTTGCCTATGGTCAGCGCCTGCTGGCGGGAATACGTGTGGTACGGATCAAGCATCAGCACCATATCGCTGCCTACTCTGTCCCTTACCGCACGGCAAGCCTCGATATCCCGCGCGGGGTCGGGAGTTGCCATAATTGTCGATGGAGTCCATACCTCATCCATCCATGTGTGCAGCTTAAACGCCTTATACCCCATCTTCTTGCACGCTTCGGCGTAATCCGCAAAATCTTCAGGCGAACTAAGGCCGCCTTGATAATGGTCCCCCACCATCGTGCTGGCATAGGCCTTTACCTTCTGGCGGTGACCGCCAAGCAGCTTATACACGGGCTGATTACTGACTTTTCCCGCCAAATCCCATAAAGCCAAATCAATCATCGCCAGCATCCGGTCCGTCAATTTCGGAAACGACCGCTGCAGCCCGGAAAGCTTGCGCCAAATCCGCTCCCGGCAAAACGGATCTTCCCCCAGCAGATGGGGGCGAACCGTCTTGAGCAGCACATCCCATGAGTTGGAGTTTACTTGAAAACTCGCTTGCTGATTCCCGCCGGACGGTGTTTGCAGCCGTTCAAACGGGTATTTATCCGTAGGTTCGAAATGCCGCTGCGAGCTGACAAATATCCCTTCCGCCCCTTCGTCCGTCACGATGCGAATAAGCGCCTCTTCGGACCATCGCCCGGGAACCGGATGCTGGTGGCCGGAAGCGTCAAATCCGTTATACGCCGGAACCTGAAACCGCACTACCTGAAGATCGACTATTTTCATCAATAGCCCTCCTTTTTTTACAACCGATGCGCATCAATATAGTCAAAATTAATGTCCCACCCGAGACCCGGTTTGTCTGGCACATGAACATACCCTTCTTCATCCATATGTTCGACCGACGAATGAAGCCAAGCAGGCACATGGTCATAATTCAAAAACGGATGCAGCATGCCGCGTTCGTAATATTCTCCCGGGATGGTCATCGCCGCCATCGCGTGCAGATTGCCCGGACCTGGGGAATGAAGCTCCAACCGCACGCCAAACGCTTCGCATAAACCGACAACTTTCATCAGCGGCGTCAAACCGCCGACGTTCATCACTCCCGCCCGGCATATGTCGCTGGCTTTTCTGACGATCCATTCCGCCCGCGAGGCGAGTTTTCCTTTGTGCACCTCGGGTCCGATCACCGGAATATCCAGACGTTCGGCCAGCCATATATAAGACGAAAGCGAATATTCGTCCATCGGCTCCTCCAGCCAGGCAAAATTCAGCTTCTCCAATTCCTTGCCCAAATAAAGCGCCTGCTCCCGGTTGTAGTAATGATAAGGGTCAAGCATCAGGTCCATGTCGTCGCCGACCCGCTCCCTAACCGCGCGGCATGCCGCGATATCCCGCTTCGGATCGGGCGATGCCGAAATCGTCGATTCCGTCCACGTCCGTTCGGCCCACGTGTGCAGCTTGAACGCCTGGTAACCTCTTTTTTTACATTCCTCGGCATAATCGGCAAAAGCCTCCGGCGTATTGAGTCCGCCTTCCAGCTGATCTCCGATCATCGTGCTGGCATACGCTTTCACCTTCGTGCGGTGGCCGCCAAGCAGTTTATACACCGGCTGGTTAAATGCCCGGCCGGCCAAATCCCATAAAGCCAAATCGATAAAGCAAACCAGTCTGTCCGTCAAACGTTTGCTGCTCCGCTGCATGACCCACAATTTGTTGTGAATTTTTTCACGGGCCATCGGGTCTTCCCCGACAAGCAGCGGTTTGATCACTTTGTCAATGACGCCTTGAATCGGGTCATGTTTCGGGTCCGGCAGCGGTTTGCCGGATGACTTGCCCGATTCCAAACCCAGCAGAGCATGCCGCTCGTTTGGAATGAGCTGCTGATACGGGATATGATACCCTACCGCCCCTTCGTCCGTCATAATGCGAATCATCGGATGAGCGATATCGTGTTCGCGGCCGGGACCCTGATGGCCGTCTTTGTTGCTGCCAAGCCATGACTTGGCGTGAAATGTCACCACGTCCACATCAACGATTTTCATAAGTGTTCCTCCCGTATATAAGGCTCTAGGAGTCTGTCCGACGGATTGATGTTGATGAATTTTTATTCAGCTGACTGTTACGACGGGAAGGGATTGCCATTCCACCGCCAATGAAAACCGTGTTTTTATTTGATTTTACCTTACGGTAAAAACACGATTTTCAAAGCGGACGTAAACTTAAGAGTTTTCCGCAGGAAAACTTGCATCGGAAGCATAAGCTACACGGCAATTCCCTTCCCTCTGTATAATCCTGAATAAATATTCACCGATTTACTTTCGTCGGACAGGCTCCCAGCATTCTGCGCCTCCTAATACACCGCCGGACGGTGTGCCCCGATGCCCCCTTGGTAGACAAGCTCGTCCGGATTAGCCTGATCCGGATCAATGTCCCCTTCGTACGCCGCACCGTCATCCTGCGGGTTATAGCCGATTAACTCTTTTAAATAAGCGATATCCCAATATTTATCGCGGTTGTTGGAGATGCCGAATAAAGTCAGGAATTTCAACTGTGCATCCGCTTCCACACAACATTTCATCAATTGGACCAAATCCCGTCTGCTGATCCAAGTTTTCAGGTGCCTTTCCGATTTGGGAGGGACTCCGAAAAAAGTGCCGATCCGCACATTGATAGACGAAATACCGCATTTATCCGAATACAAACGCCCCATTAACTCTCCGTGGCATTTCGACAGCCCGTATAAATTGCTCGGACGGTACAGCGAATCCGCATCGACGGTTTCGTCTGTAAGATAACGGCCCACGGTATGGTTGGAGCTGCCAAAAATCACTCTTCCGACTCCGCACTCCTTGGCCGCTTCATAAATATGATGCGTTCCCAAATAATTAACTTGGAACGCATCGGCCAGACTGGGATGATTCATCCGGTAAGCCATATGGATGACCGTATCGACGCCTTTCATCCAGTGCAGGCAGCTTTCGAAATCCGTCACATCCATCATTTCGATGCCAAGGCTCGGATCCGGCTGAATGTCGGTGCCGATCACTTCGTAATCCGGGTCATCTTGTAAGCCCAAATAAATGCATTTGCCAACCATTCCGGCAGCCCCGGTAATGAGTATTTTTCTCATACAAATCCCTCCCCGAAAACGAAATCTAACGAAATCGCTTATGCGTTAAGCACCGACTGCCATATGTGCGGATCAACAGGAACCCCGTTGCGCAAATGATCGTCCCGTCTGCGCAGCGTATCTTCGCCCGGATACCGGACGGCGCCATGATCTTGAACGGGCACGGACCTGTGCAGATCATCGACGATTTGCTCGACTTTCTCCTTCAGGATACTGCGGTCCGATAAAACCGTCGTGTCGAATGCCAGAAACACTTGAGAAACCGCTTGTTCGGCTTCATCCAAACCGACCTCGTAAGTAGAGCGGCCGCCCGACAGCATCGTGGCGATAAGGTCCAACATAATTGACAGTCCGGAGCCTTTCCAATAACCGATCGGCAGCAGCCGCCCGCTGGCCAATATTTGATCCGGGTTGCTTGTCAAATTCCCTTCTACGTCATAACCGCCGGCCACCGGCAACTCCTCGCCGCGTGTCGAATAAGCGTTCAGATTGCCATACGAAAATTGGGACATCGCGACATCAAGCACAATCGGGCCATTGTCCCGCGGAACGGCCAGCACGATCGGATTGTTGCCGATCTTCCGGTCTATAGCCCCCCATGGCGCCAAATTCGGCAGCGTATTCGTCCAGCATATTCCGATACATCCCGCTTCCGCGGCCTGCCAGCCGTAGCTCCCCGCCCTCATCCAATGATTCGTGTTTTTGATCGCTACACAGCCCATACCGTGTGTTCGCGCAAGCTCGATGGCCCGTCCCATGCTCAGATAAGCATTGATGTTCCCCGGCCCCCTGTGTCCGTCCCACCGCTCGATCGCTCCCATGCTTTCCACTTTTTCCGGAATCGCGTGAATATCGATGAAGCCTTTGCGGATGTATTCCAGATAGACCGGAAACCGGTTGAGCCCGTGGGAATGAACCCCATCCCTGCTGGCCTCGGCGAACAATGTGGAGGAAAGCTCCGCTCTTTCCACGGAAAATCCTTCTTTTAACAACACTCTGCGGAACTCGCCGTACAACTGTTCATAAGGTACGCGCATCCCAGCACCTCCTGCTGCATGTTTGATTGCACTTCCTCGAATAGAGTTGGGCCAAGGCTTCCCTTGACCCAACCGTCATCTCTTTCTATTATATTATTTCTTCAACGTCTTTAAGATGTCATTAATTAATTTCATAGAGTCGTCCGTCACTTTATTGATGTTAGCGTTCGGATACGCTACGATTTCCACCGCATTTTCCAATACCTCGATAATTTCCCCGTTGGTCGTAGGACCGTTATCGCCGAGACCCATATTTTTCATGCCATATTCATGGCCCTTTAACACAACCGGATCATACAGCTTCTCGGCGCCTACGGCTTCAGCCACAGGTTTAACCGCGGAAATGGAACGGGTATCCTTCAAAATTTTATTGGCCTCAACATCGTTTAAGAAAAAGTTAACAAACTTCACCGCTTCGTCGACATTTTTGCTCTTATTCGAAATGGCAACCACTTGCGGCGGTTTTACGATCAAAGCGGAGTTTTTAGCGCCTTCGCGAGTCGGAAGCGCAAACGGTACGAATTCGCCTTTAATCCCGTTAGTATAAGGCGATACGGTTGATGTCCAGGAGAATACCATGACGGCTTTGCCGTTGATCCATTTCGGATTCGTCTGGGCGGCATCGTTAAACACCTGCGCGTCGGATGCCGGAATCGCTACTTTATCCGTGTACAGCTTGTTGATGTAAGTCAGCGCTTCCGCCAGGTCGTCTCTTGTAAAACCGAGTGAATAATCGTCGCCGATCATATATTTGCCTGTTTTTTGCACAATGTAACGTTTGAGCACGAACTCCACCATACTGCCGATATCCATGTTCAGCATATACGATTCGGGGTCCTTCTGATTGACCGTTTTGCCGTATTTGTAGAAGTCGTCCCATGTCCATTTCGTATCAAGCGTGGAGGGGATGCCGAATTTGTCGGCCACCGTTTTATTCATGATGCCAATCGTCGCATTGACGCCCATCGGAAGCCCGACCAGCTTATTGTTAAACACGCCGTTTTCCTTTAAAAATTGCGGGTCGATGCCGGACAAGTCGATCAAATTGTTCTTTGTGTTAAAATCGACGAAAAAGTCGGAGTTTCTTGTAAAGTCCTCCATCCACGGCGGGTTCAACTGCACGATGTCGGCAATACTGCCGCCGGCAAGACCGGTAGCGATCAATTCCCGTTCCGACTTGCCGCGATATTCCGCCTTAATCGTGACATTCGGATTTTTCTTCATGTACAAATTGATCACTTCGATCGTTGCTTTATGGCGAACTTCGTTCCCCCACCAGGAAAAACGGAGCGTAACCGGAGCTGTCGATGCCGCAGGTTGTGTGGTTTCGCTTTTCCCTGCGTCTTTGGCGGCGCCGGAACCGGAACCCGCGTTAGAGGCCGGAGCGGAGCCGGTACAGCCCGATGCAACAGCCAGCGACAAAATGCACGACAATAATGTAATTTTTCTTTTGGATATCATGGAAAATTCCCCCTTAACCTCTGTCATTAAAGAGCGGCGTTATGTCCAACCTGGCGGCGATTTCCGTTAATTTGTCCACCAGACTGTCCTCCAAATCGATCGTTCCTTTGCTTAACATACCGGCTTTTCTTCGGTAAGAGCCGTGCCCTGGGATATGCACACCGGGCGCAAGCTTGTCGGCGCGATCCAGTAGCGTTGACGTCCGCTGCTTGAACGTAGCCATATCCATCATCGTATCCGGCTTAATCACAAGCGCCGTATGCCCCCAGTGATTGTCGACGGCTTCTTCTTCCGGCGCCTGATCCATAATCCAGCCTCCGGTAAACACGCCGCTTAACACTTCTCCCAACATCGAAAGCGCATAGCCTTTGTGTCCGCCGATAGGCATTCTGGTGCCCTCCAGCATTTTGGCCGGGTCGGTCGTCGGTTGTCCGTCCGTATCGACGCCCCACCAAGGTTCCACCGGTATGCCTTTGGCCGCTCTGGCGCGAAGCTCCCCATGCGACGCATAAGCGAGGCAAGCGTCAAATACGATGGGAATATCGGCTTCTGTGCTAAAACCAAAGCCAAGCGGCAGCGAGCCCATGCAGTTTTCTTTGCGTCCTGTCGTTCCCATGTTCATGCCGCCCTTGCACAGCAGCAAGGAAATGTAGCCTTCCTCGGCGGCCTGCTCGACGTAAGGAGCCGCCGCAAGAAAATGATTCGAATTACGGATAAAACACATGCCGATACCATATTCGTCGGCCAGCCGCTTCGCCCGCTCCATGGCAAAGCAGCATACCACCTCGCCGAGTCCGCGGTCGACGTCCCACGCTTCCATCGTCTTAAACGCGGTGAGCTGCTTGTACTGTGGCTTCGCGTTTACCTTCCCGCTGAGCAGTCCCGAAATCCGCGACGGCAAATCGTAAATATCGTGATGCCCTACGCCCCGCAGCGTCGCCCGCATAAACACGTCCACTGCTTTTACGCAGTCATCGCCCGGCACCCCGCAGGCCGCAACCGCATCATAAATAAACCTTTCCAGCTCGGCTAAATTGACTGTTGTCATGTTGTTTGGGATCATAGTCTCTCGCACGCCGGCCCCCTTCCATTATTCGCGCAACCGTTTAATATAAAGCGCTTTCTTATCAAAGAATAGCATCCCCCTACCCGAATAAACAGGCGCTCATCTTATGAAAAGGTATCAGTATCTACCCCTTTTTGCGTACGGATTCACCTGTACTCCCGCGGAGAAACGCCGTGGTATTGCTTAAATGCTCTGGAAAAATTTTTCGGATTGTTATAGCCAATTGCCGATGAGATATGATAAATTTTAAGATTAATGTCGGCCATCATCTCTTTGGACTTAATCATCTTCATCTCGAACAAATAGTCGGAGAAGTTTTGGCCGGTTTTTTCTTTGAATATTTTCGACAAATAATTAGGGCTCATATTGACCTGCTGCGCCGCTCCCTCCAGCGAAGCGTTCTTCAACTGCTTGACCACGTAAGATTCCACAATTTCGATAATTTTATCGTAATAACCGCCGCTTGTATCGGCCGGCTCCGCCGGTTTCGACTTGCAGCGCTCATTCAGCTCTTGCTTGATCAAAGAAAAGACGGAGACGATTTCGTCGAATTTCACCGGCTTTAATATATAATTGCGCACGCCGTGCACAAGCCCTTGCCGGGCATATTCAAAATCGGCATAACCGCTCAGGAAAACAACGATCGGACTCAGCCCCTGCTCGCGTATGCACCGGGCCAGCTCAGTTCCCAAGAGCACCGGCATTCTGACATCGGAGAGGACAACGTCGACAGGATGATCGTACAAGTAGTCCAAAGCCGCCTGACCGTTCGGGAAACTTCCCACCACCTCAAACCCGAGTTCCGCCCAAGGGTAGTGTTTCTCCAGCCCCAATCTGATTTTCGACTCGTCGTCCACGATAATTAACTTGTACATCATATCGACCCCCAGTCACCGGATATCGTTAGCCTTTGAGCCCTGTTGTCGCAATTCCCTCGACGAAATATCTTTGCGCGAAAAAGAAAATCAGCACAAGCGGCAGCACGGAAAGCAGTCCCATCGCCATCACCACGTTCCACTGCACGTCGGACGCGGTATCCATCGATATGCGAAGGCCAAGCGCAAGCGGATATTTCTCCACACTGTTGACATAAATCAATACATCAAAAAATTCGTTCCACGTCCACATAAACTGAAACAGCCCCGCCGAGAAAAGAGCCGGCTTCATCACAGGCAAAAGCACTTTAAACAGAATGCCTCCAGCCGAGCAGCCGTCCATCTTGGCCGATTCGTCCAGCTCACGCGGAATCCCCCGAATGAACTGCACGAGCATAAAGATGAAAAACGGGAAGCAAGCGAACAACGCCGGAACGATAAAAGGCAAATACGTATTCAGCCAGCCCAGCGAGTTAAACAACAAATACCGCGGAATGACGATCACCGCATTGGGCAGCATTAAGGTCGACAGCATGACGGCAAACCACAGCTTTTTGGACGGAAAATTAAATCTTGCGAAGCCGTAGGCAACCAGCGAACAAGAGATCACCGTAAACAGCACCGTAGGCACCGTCATAACAATCGTGTTCCAATAAAAATCGCTGAACCCGATTTCGGTTAGTCCGTTCCAGCCTGCTTTATAAGCGGCAAACGGGTCGGCAAAGGGAAACTTCTCCGGTAAAATGCTGCTTGAACCGAATATTTCGGCATTTTGCTTAAAGGTCGCAAACAACATCCACAAGAGAGGGTATATCATGATCAGACTGCCGATAACAAGGACGGCATGGCTGACCCAAGGAGTGACGGCTCTTCTTTTCATCATGCTCCCTCCTTATCGTTATAATGAACCCAAGTGTCGGAAGATTTAAAGATCAGGAGGGTGACAAGCAAAATAATCGCAAACAATACCCATGAAATCGCCGAAGCATAACCCATCTTAAAATTGTTGAAGCCTTCGTTGTACAACTTCATCCCTACGAGGTAGGTCGACTTAAGCGGTCCGCCGCCCGTGATGACAAATGCCGACGTAAACGCTTGCAGCGCATGAAGCGTCTGCATGATCAGATTAAAGAAAATAATAGGCGTAATGAGCGGAATCGTAATTCTGAAGAAATTGGAAGCCCACGAGGCTCCATCCACCTTGGCCGCTTCATACAGCTCCTGCGGAATTTGCTTTAACGCCGCCAGGAACAGCACCATGGACGATCCGAACTGCCATACCTCCAGCGAGCTGATCGTGAACAGCGCAATATGCGGATCTCCCAGCCAGTCGGGCGTGGGGATGCCCATGCTTTGGAGCATATTGTTGACGATGCCATCTTTCATAAACATGAGCCGCCATAATGCGGACAACGCGACGCTGCCTCCGAGAATCGACGGCAAGTAAAACAGCGTCCGGTAAAAGCTCATCCCCTTGATTTTGATATTAAGCAGCAAAGCGACGATAAGCGCAAAGCCAAGTTTCCCCGGCACCGCCATCAGCGCGTAGGAAAAAGTGACTTTCAAGGAATGTAAAAAATCTTTATCGATTTTAAACATTCTAATGTAATTGTCAAACGCAATGAATTTCGCCGACCGGAGAACGCTGTAATCGGTAAACGAGTAGATAAAAGAAGCGACTAGCGGATACAGCTGGAAGGACAGAAACCCGATCAGCCAGGGCGAGATGAAAATCAGCCCGATGTACTTGGTGTTCAGTTTAGCCAAAGAAATGAAACCTCCCTGCAAAATTGTTTTGTCATTCCGATGGCGGAATGTAAGCGGATTCTTTGGCTTCATTATAGCACCCGGCCCCGATTCGTTTGTATGTACCGGACTTATGAAGAGGTATCATTACTTACGATTCTGACAAACTGCGGGTTTCCTGGCTTTTTATTCGAAACGTAACGGTGACCCCTTCGCCGGGGTTGCTGCGGATGGACAGCTTGTATTCGTCGCCGTATTTTAATCTTAATCGCGAATGGATATTCCGCAGGCCGATATGCTCGGAGATGCCGTAGTCGTGTTCAGACTCCAGCGATGCAGCCACCTCGTCCAGCCGCTGCTCCGACATACCGGGTCCGTTGTCCGTAACCTCAAATTCGATGTCATCCCCAACCCTGCGGATCGTAATATGGCAATAACCGCCTTCCTTGCATACTCCGTAGTGGACGGAATTTTCAATGATCGGCTGCAGCAAAAGCCGGATCGTGCTGCATTCCAGCACGTCCTGCTCGTACGTCCAAGTGACCTTAAACGTGTCGTCGAAGCGATAACGCTGGATGTCGATATACTTCTTGGTAATCTCGATTTCTTCGCGGATGGTGACCATATGAAGCGGGCTGTCGAGCGAGTAACGGAGAATTTCGGACAGCTGCTCGATCATCGTGTTAGCGAAAGATGGCCTCTGCGTAATGTTCAGCACCTCAAAATTGATCGATTGCAGCGTATTAAACAGAAAATGCGGGTTGATCTGATACTGGAGCGCCGTCAGCTCGGCCAGCACCTGCCGGTATTTCCTTTCGGACAATTGCAGATTCATATTGCTCTGATTGACGAACGAATTGATCGTATCGTTTAAAATGAGCGAATAAACGTCGTTTTTCTTCTTCTCGACGACGTTTGGCAGCGTCATGCCCGCTTTGGCCAGCTTGAATATTTTGAGTATATTGGCGATTTGCCTGTAATTGCGGTTGGAAAAATAATAGGCCAACAGCGAACTGATCAGAAGCGAGACAATCGCCGAATATAACGTCAGCTTGATGATCAGGAGCGCCGAGCTGTAAATCGTGCTTGTCGGTATGATCGAAACGTATTTGAAATTATATTGCTCCGAGGCCATTTCCACCACCCGGTAACGGTCGCTTTGGAGCAGTTCGGCGAAAAGCGAACTTTCGTCGGTATGGCTGTCGCCGCTGATGGATTCCGACAGCTGCCCCACATCTTTATTGGAAAACAACATCTCGCCTTTTTCGTTCAGCACCGTTAAATACTGGTCGTCATAAGACGTAATGGAATCCAGCATGTTGTTGAAATACTCCTGCCGCACATTAATCACGATGACGCCGTTCAGCTTGGTCCGCTGATAGATACTGACGATGTCCAGGTCGTTGATCCGCCGTTTTTCCGTCCACAGCATCGTATCCTGGCTTTGCTTTTTAAAGCTGTCGTACCAGGCCGTGTCGTAATATTCGGTGATCGACTCCTTATCCCCGTTCGCCAAGAAGTATTTACTGTCGCCCACCTTGACATAAATCGAGTTGATATACAGTCTGGAATAACTGGACGATTTGAGCGAAGGCCGGATGAGCTTCAGTGCCGTCGTATCCTCATGGGTCACCTGGTCCGTGCTTAAAACCCTAAATAAAGGCAAGCTTAATTGAGGGTTGTAGTCAATCAGTATTTTCATACTGTTCATATCCGAGAAAATAAGCTCGATCGTTTCTTTGGACGTATTTAACGCTTTGTGCGTATTGGTGTCGATGTCTTCCTTCAACGAATTTTGAAACACATACATCACCATCAAGCTGAAAATCAATACAGGAATGGAGACAGCAATAATAAAAGTCATGAAGTTTTTAATAAAAAATTTCGTCAGCACGCCCCGGCTCCCCCTTTAGTCCGCTTTTCCTCCATATTACGTGACGAGGGCCGCAGTAAACAAGCATCAGGCAGTATGAAGCACCGCCGTTTAACTCTTGTCATCTTCCGGCCTCTCTTAACAAATCGTTATCAATCGCCAAATTGTAATACAAATAAACAAAATGGTCAATTCATCCATTTTAACGCCCAAGTTGATCTCCTTGCCCATTTGTCTTACAATTATGTAGCGAAAGGGCACGAGGTGATCTGTAGTGAAATCGAAAGAAGAGTTGTTTGTCCCGTCTGTCGAAAGAAAAACGTTATCCAAACAAGTCCTTGACCGATTTGTTGAATTATTAAGCAGCGGTCAATGGAAACCTGGAGATAAACTTCCTTCCGAAATGGAATTAGTGGAAATGCTGGACGTCAGCAGACCGGTTCTGCGGGAAGCGATGAGCGCGCTGGAGACGCTTGGCGTCATCAACCGGAAAACCCGCAGCGGTACTTTTTTGAACGAAAAAATAGGCAATCAGCCTTTTTCGGTGATGCTTGCTTTGGCCACCGAAAATTTACCTGCCATCATTGAAGCGCGAATGGCGCTGGAGCTTGGGTTGGTGACTATAGCTGCGGAGAAAATAACCGAGGAACAGCTGAAGCAGCTAAAAGCAACGATCGATGCGATCACGCAATGCACTGACAATAATTACGGGGAAATCGATAAGCAATTCCACAGGTTGATCGCGCTTAGCGCAAACAATCCCGTCGTGGAAGGCATGATTGATTCCTTGCTGATCGCCCACGACAAGATGGACCGCCGGATCAAGATCAGGGAGCGTGAGTTGACCGTGGAATTCCATACGAAAATTTACGAGGCTTTGGCTAAACACGATCCGTTCGAAGCATTCACTCACATGTACGGGCATCTGAGCTATGTACGCAAAAAGCTGCTGCAGCAGGATTAGTAGATGGGCGGCCACAGCCGCCGGCCGCGGAGCGTAAGGGATACAAGTCTATGGGTCTGTCAAGATCTTTGTGTAAACTCATTTAAAAAGATTTCTCCCCGAGGGGAGAAAAAATTTTCAACGTAAAAATTGGCCGATGCGGTCGGGAAAGAAAACTGAAAGCTGAAGCAAAATTTGCCCCCAATTTTGCACCCGGCCCGTCCATTTACGAACGACGTCCATGGTCGCCAGATAAAGCATTTTTAGCAAAGCCTCGTATGTTGGGAAGATACTTTTCCCTTTTGTGACCTTACGAAGCTGGCGGTGATAGCTCTCAATCATATTCGTGGTGTAGATAAGTTTCCGAAGCTCCGGCGGGTACTTGAAGAAGGTGGCCAGTTCATCCCAGTTCGATCGCCAGGAACGGACGATCAAAGGATACTTACTACCCCAAGCCTCTTCAAATTGGTCCAGTTCTAGCAAAGCCGCTTCTTCCGTTGCCGCTTTGTAAATGGGTTT
>NZ_SIRE01000019.1 GCF_004307995.1 Paenibacillus thalictri
CTCCTGTATCCCTTGTTGTCTCAGCAACTCCAAGGTTACAGGAAAGTGATGCTCAGGTGGTCATTTTTTTGATGAGCGAACCCCTGCAGGGTGGTCACAATTTAGATTAGCATTCACATAGATTCCTTCTACAAAAATCCAAATAAATAGAAATATTAAAGAAAGAACTTTATCATCAATTCGATCGAGACTTTCCTCATCAATTAGAGCCCAAATGATTCCAAGTAATATACTATGTGTTAAAACATCAAAATACCTGGCTAAGTATCTAATCCAAGGCCTGGGCTTTTTTGTTTTTGCAATTTCTATAGGTACCTCATTTTTTGTATTAACTGCTTCTTCCATGCAACTGTCCCTTCTTTCACTAATTAAGGCTTCTCAGGGGTCTCGCATAACGTTCTCTGTATTCACGAATCTAGACCCATAAGGAGCCTTTAGTTGCAGCCGCGACGCGGTTGCCAGGAACCGCAGCGTGAATACGGTGTTAGCTGATCCAAATATGTCATTTTCAAATTTCCTCACAAATTATTGTTTTCACATAATTATTTATTCTCATTGCAACTTCATTAGGAAGTAAATCACTCGTATCAATTAAAGGCATCTTGGGATCAAAAGCCTTATCAGCGTTATTCACGATCCAATTGTTAAAGTCCTTATGTTCTTTAATTAATTCATCGTCCCAATTTCTTTCCTTTAAACGTTTTTCTCGTATTTCATCGCTACAATGTAGCCCTATAAAATAAAAGTCAAAACGATCTTTCAAGTCCATCTTCTCCAGCTCTTGTGGCATGAAAGTACCACACAATATTGTTATCCTATTATTAAGAGTAATTTGATTTGCAATGTGTATCCATACGTTCTTAATTATGTTCCAATCTTTTAATGGGCCGTATAATGAGTCTAAATCAAACACGATGTCTTCCGGATTAACCTTGTATAATTCAGGAATTACACTTGTTTTTCCCGATCCAGAGGCACCGGTCAAAAGAAATATTGGTCTTTTATTCATCGCTTTACCGACTCTCTTTCAAAATTGGGTTTAAATAAAAATACATGTTGTTTCAGACAATAAATCCAGATATTTCTCGGTTTTCTTGTTGTTTACTGTACAACACCAAACAAGATAAAACAACCTATTTTTGGTAAAGTGTGGGTAGGCCCGGACAAAAAAAATGATCTTGGATTAATCTTAAAAAGCAAAAAAAGAGCTCTCCCGCTAAATGCGTGAAGAGCTATGTTTCATGCATAGCTAACTTGCATGATATCCATAAACGGCACTTTTATTGTCTCACCATTCTTTTGAACATGTACCTTGCCGGTCCGCGAATCCATTACCGTGATCCAGCCGCGCACCGACTGCTCCCGACCCCAAACCGTCAGCACAATCTCCGAATCCTCTTGTTTGGCTTCAACTAACTGATTGCCGATTTCCTCCAAAACAAATTCGTCCCGAGTCGGCCGTTTTGCCACTTTTGGCTTTGCCATTATAACCCCTCCCCTACTATAGAATCTTAATTATATCCGTTAACACGATCCATTGCCATCATCGTCCCAATCAACCTGTATCTAGCACAGTTGCTGGCCGACCTTGGTCACAGGTCACAATGCCGGTTACCTCTGAGTTGCCATATTCACCATACAACAGCTCGTAAAAATGATGTAATAGTGCTTTCCGTTCATGGGTTATATAGCCTTTCATACTTGATATAATCTTTGATTCTTCCTTAAATGCCTCTTCAAAGCGATCCGCTAATTCTCGTTTTATATGTAATATAGCTACTTCAAGTATCATATTCGATAACAACCTGAATTTGTAATTTCATTCGAAAAAACCAGCCCCGAAAGGCTGGTCCGCGTTATCCGATCACCATCCCCCTGGAACGCTGGCTCGGACGTTTCATCTAACTTATTATCTTTCCATCACGGCAAAATAGTTATCCTCGTGGTCCGCAAAGTTAAATACTCTACCGGACGGGATACTTACGATTTCTCCGACTTTTACATTTTTACTCACCAAGTTGCTGTACAGCTCATTAAAATGATCCGCAAAAAACATCAGGGAAGGCGTGCCAAGATTTAGCTCCGGCGACATTTGGGCGACAAACTCTTTATTGTGCAGCACAATGCTTGTTTCTGAGCCGCCTGTCGGAGCAACTTCGATCCAACGCATGCCTTGGCCGTTATTTTCTTCAGCAATCACGCTAAAGCCTAACTTATTAATCCAAAAATCTACTGCCCCATCTTGATTATGGACGTAGAGCATAATTTGCCCGAGTTTACGAATCATAGTGTGGTCACTCCCTAATTATCAAGTTAAAATTCGCCGCCGCTCTTCATCTTGTCCATCATTTATGCTTCCGATACCCTCTACTATCCACTCTCAGCCAACCATCTCTTTAACGACCGCTAGTCACAGTCTTTTTACGGCTCCATACAACAAACATCGTAAAAGCGGCAAACAACACAATGGAAGCAAAAATATAAGGATATTGAATGTTGACGTCAATCAAACTCCCGCTTACGGCCGGCCCGACAATAATGCCGAGGCTTGTATAGGTGGAGTTCATTCCGGCGACAAATCCTTGATTTTCGCCGGCCATTCTGGTAAGCATGGTGGTCACTGCAGGCCGCAATAAATCGCAAGAAAGAAACACTATGCCCGTGACGGCCAAGATGGCCCAATAGCTGCTCACAAATACGGTAACCAGAATGAAGATGGCCGCTATGACAAGCGAGCTTTGAATGACTTTTTTCTCGCCGAATCGATTGATCAGCTTTTCAAAAAATACAATTTGCGCCACCACGCCGAAAATGGAATCGACGGTAATGATAACGGCAATATCTTTGGCCTGAAAGCCAAACTTCAAATCGACAAATAAACTGTAGATCATCTCGTAAGCCGCCACGCCAAAAGATAACACAAACACAATAAGCAGCGGTACAAAATAGAACGATTGAACAGATTTTTTCATCTCAGCGAGAAAACTCGTCCGTTGTTGCATCTTCCGATTGCTGAGCATCTGCTCTTTGCTTAATGGTTCTTGTAAAATGAGCATGGAGATCAAAGCGGCCACTACGGCGAAACCCGCGGCAAAAAAGAAAGGCGCGCGGACGCCCAGTTCCGCGATGAACCCGCCAAGTCCGGGCCCGATGATGAACCCGGAGCTGATGGCAGCTGCTTGATAACCGAGTATTTTCGCCCTGTTTTCTGGCGCAGTTGTATCTGCGATATAAGTAATGACCGCCGGCATGATAAACGCTTCGCTGACGCCCCCTAATATTCTGGATAGAAACAAGATCCACACCTGATTCCCTACGCCAAATAATAGTTCCGAGACAGTAAAAAGGAATAAGCCGGATACGATCATGTTTTTTCTGCCGATCCGATCCACCCATACCCCGGTAAAAGGCGAAGCCAACAACTGAGCAAACGCAAAAGCCGAAATTAAATATCCCACAAGTTCGCCGCTCAAATGCATATCTTTGGCGATAGACGGCATGACAGGCACTGCAAGCCCAATGCCTAAATAAGCAATAAATAAATTAAACAATACCAAACCTAACGACATATTTTCTTTGCTGACTGCACGCATGATGGTTCCTCGCTTACTTTCTTTCGATTCAAATCCACTAATTATAATCCCGCACACCTCATGCGCGGTCTTGAGCTGATCAAGTTTCTTGTTTGGATTCCATGATGAGCTTATTGATTTTTTGCATCGTTTGAAGCATCTGCTTCAGATCGTCAATCTCAATATGGGAGAAATAGGTGCGGACAAACGTCGCATCCGCCTCGTCAATCAACTGGGCATATTTTTCCCCTTCCTCCCCGAGGATAACAAAAGATTCCCGCCGGTTGTCCGGATTGTTCTCACGAACGATAAAATGCCTTGCTTCGAGTTTTGATAAAACTTGGCTTACCGCACTTTTGCTGATCGAGAATTTGGCCGCTATTGCATTAGCCGTAACCCGCGGATTACGCATAATATACAACATCATGTTTTCTTGCTGCACGGTTAAGTTGTACTCATCGAGCTTTTTGGCGCCTTTGTTGTAGATCATGTAATATTCATAAAAAGCTTCATGTAAACCATTTACAATGGTTTGATATTCGGATAGCATATCCATCCTCCTAAGGGCTTTTCGTCAGGAAAGCCGGCATCGTGTAAGCATAAACTAAGAGAAAATCATTAAACCCGGTTTCCTGAAACGTCAATTAGTTTAGTTAACTTAACTTTACTGAATCATATCTTGTTTTGTTTAGGATGTCAAATCCGTCAAAAAAGGACTCTCCAAAGCCAAAAGGCCGTTGAAGAGTCCCAGACAACACGTCTTATTCTTATTAATCCTATTCTCTTTAACCTTATTCTTTTTTCTCGGGGATTAAGATCTCCCCTTCACGTTTCTTGCGTTCGATCGCTTGATCGAGCGCTTTAGTAAGAAGTCCAGGGAAATACGGCTTGATCAAATAACCTTTCGCCCCCCATTCGGATGCCTTCTCCTTTTCCTCGAACGCGCTGGAGATGACGATAGGGATCGATCGCAGCTGTTCGTCCCGCTTCATACGCTCGATCACCTTCCAGCCATCCCCTCCGTTCTCCAAAACAAGATCAAGTACGACGGCATCCGGAAGAATGGACCGCATGGCATCAACAGCGCGGTCTCCGTCGGCATGAGTGTATACCTCATAACCACATTCGAGCAGTTGCTCCTGCAGCAACTCGGATAAATTGGAGTCGTCTTCGATAAGCATGACTTTACGTTTCCGCACCTCATTCAGAGCAATCGATTCGTTGGGGACAGCCGGGCCAACTTCTGGAACCGTCTCATCCGATTGTGGTAAGCGCACTGTAAATACGGAGCCCTTCCCGTAAACGGATGCCGCGGATATGGTGCCGCTGTGCTCCTGCACGATTTCTTTGACGATAGCAAGCCCAAGTCCCGTGCCTCCGATTTCGCGGCGGTCGGAATTGTCCACCCGGTAAAACTTGTTAAACAGCTGCGGCAGCGCATCGTCCGGAATACCAAGTCCTTCGTCTTTCACCTCAATAACAAGATCAGGCCCCTCTTCCTTGTACGTGATCGTAACCGTTCCGCCGCTCGGTGAATACTTCACCGCGTTGCTGAGCAAATTGAGAAACACCTGCTGCAGCTTATCCTTATCCCCGATCACGACACTTCGGTCGGCAGCACGCTCCAGCACAACCCGGTGCATCGCCGGGTCCATCGGATATTGGCTGATGACCTGCTCCAGCAGCGAGCCGATTTCGATCGTCTTTTTGTCATAAGACTGCCGGCCTGATTCCATCCGCTGCAAATCGAGGAAATCGTTGATCAGCGAAGTGAGGCGCTTAGCTTCCGTATGGATCGTCGTCAAATATTTACGCTGCCGCTCCGGCTTCAGCTCCTTGTTCAGCAGCAGCTCGGTGAAGCCAAGCACGCTGGCGAGCGGGGTCCTTAATTCATGGCTGACCGTGCTGACAAATTCCGATTTCATCCGGTCGACTTCGTATTCTTTTGTAATATCCCGATGAACTAACAGCGTGCCGATACGTTCGTTTTTCTGATATAGCGGCTCGAAGTACATTTGCACGTACCGTTTCACCGGTTCGGTCATTTCATAGACATAACCATTCGAAGCGGTCTCTTTCCCCGAGAGAATATCCCCGATAAACTTAGCGAGTTGCTCCGAACGCACAACCTTCTGGCGCAGCAGTCCAAAAAATGTTTCCATCGGCATGCCGTTCATGCTGTTGGCATCTTCGTACCCCAACATTTCGCACATCGTACGGTTCACCTGCATGATTGTCCCGTCCAGGTGGAGCGTTTGCACTCCTTCCTGAATGGTATCGAGCATATCGTGGGTCAGTCTGCGCTGCTTTTCCGTTTCTTCGTGCATCGCCAGTTTTTCCAGCGACAGTGCCACCTGCCCGGCCAAACCGGCCGCCTCCGCCTGTTCCAGCGCCGATAATTCCTTGCCAAGCCGCGTCAACACTAAACAAGCGCTGACTTTATTGTCTGCGTTTAAAACAGGAAGGTACAAGTCGTACGCCTTCATCGCGTCAAGATGGTAACCTTTCTCGGCGGCTGTTTCTTGCCGAATGACCAGTCTTGGCTGCTTGGTCTCCATGATGCGGACAAACATCCCATGTTCCATCTCGTTCAGCAGTTGGGCAACCCCTTGCTCGGAGACGCCAAAGGAAGCATAATCGCGGCTTTCATTCAGCAGAACAATGATTCCTTTCTCCGCATCCATCAGTTCGACGGTATGGCGAATGATGCCATGCAGCAGCTCGTGCCTGTCGTTTGTACTGGTTAGCGCTTGAATCAGCAGATTCCGCTTTTCCAAATAACGCTCATGCCCTTTCATTTTGTGCAGCGCTTCCTGAAGTTCGTCCTGCTGCGTCTGAAGTTCATCTTGCTGTGCCAGCAGCTCTTCGTTTTGGGCCAGCAGTTCTTCCTCTTTGGATTGAATTTGAACCATCATGTAATCCATTGATTTCGACAGCTGGCCGATTTCGTCTTCGCGGTTCAAGTGATGGAGATCCACGGACTTCCCTAAGGCAAAACGTCCCGCTTCCACCGACAATTGCCCCAGCGGCCGGCCGATATCCCGGGCTGTTTTGGACGTCACGCCGATTGCGACAAGCAGCAAAAATACAAAGTAGATAAGCAACCACATGCCCATCTCGTACAGCCGGTCGACCAGCATATTGTTTTGTTTTTTCAATTCCAGTTCGGTATTGCTTTGATAGCGGTCGCCATACACAAGCAAATCGTTAAAGGCGTTTGTCAGCCCCCCGCTGGATAGCTTGCGCAGCGACTCGTAATCGTTACTTTCGACAAATCGCGTTGCTTGCGGCAAAACATTGGTAAAAATATCGTTGAAGAACGCTTCAATTGAATGGATTAAATTGACTTCCACACCGTCCAGCGGCAGCTGCTTGAACTGCGCAATCGTATCTTCCAGCTGCTTCTTCTCAACGAAGGCCGCTTCGTACTCCTGTTTGTTTTGATAAGCGTAATAACCCCGCAACCGCAAAACGATCTGCGTCGAGTGAGCGACGAGGTTCGTGACGATCTCCCGTTTCTTTTCAAGCTGACCGGTCACCGTCTGAAAATCCCGCAACGCGCTGCTGCTGTTCTGCAGCAGCGTAATCGCTCCAGCGAGCAAGAGCAGACAGAACACGAGCATCATGGCAAC
Source organism: Paenibacillus thalictri (assembly GCF_004307995.1). Classification (GTDB taxonomy): domain Bacteria; phylum Bacillota; class Bacilli; order Paenibacillales; family NBRC-103111; genus Paenibacillus_AF; species Paenibacillus_AF thalictri. The sequence goes on from NZ_SIRE01000019.1 coordinate 7,205, forward strand.
AAAACGGCGCGTGATGCTTTTGCGAAAAAAGCGGGTAAATTCACGCATCCAGCATTTCGCCTACTTTCCGGACCAGTTCGAGCGGACTGAACGGTTTGGACATAAATTCATCGGCGCCCGCCGAAAGCACATTGGACCGGTCCGACTGCTGGCTTTTGGCCGAAAGCATCAATATTTTCAGCCCGCTTTTTCCGGGCATTACTCTAATCTTTTTGACAAGCTCTAGGCCGGTCAGCTTGGGCATCATATAATCAAGGATGAGCAGATCGTAATCATTGCTTTCAATTTTCCCGAGCGCTTCTTCCCCGTCACATGCGGCATCCAGCATGTAGCCTTCGTCCTCCAAGGAATCGGTGATAAGCATACGCAGCACCGCTTCGTCTTCCGCTAATAAAATGTTGGCCATAACTTCTTTTTTCCTCCCTATGCAACGGTTATTCCGTAAGTGAATCTCCACAGGCCGCTATCGCGATCGGTTCGGCGGACACGAACGATACGCATATTAGCCAATATTGCGGCAAAGCCGTTTGATGCGCGCTTCAAGTTCTCTTAAGCTGAACGGCTTCGTCACATAATCGTCGGCACCAAGCTGCAGCGCGCGGACAATATCCTGCTCCGCTTTGCGGCCCGTCAGCATCACGACGATATAATTCCCGGCATCCGGCAGCTCGCGAATCCGCTGCAGCACTTCCATGCCGTCCATTCGCGGCATCATCCCGTCAAGCAGCACCAGAACCGGCTCCGCCCCGGTGCGCCACGGGTCCTCGAGAAACGATGCCCCATCACCAAACGGACGAATTTCCGCTTCCAACCGCTCGGTAAAGCAGCTTTTGATATGCTCGGCCACCATCGAACGTACCAACGCGTCATCGTCGACAACGGCCACTTTTAATTTTCGTTTAACAGGTTCGGCGGGCGAACCGTCAAAAATTTCTACTCTCCGGCGACCTGCCTTTTTCGCTGCATATAAAGCGATATCAGCCTTCTCGAGCCAATACGGAAGATCATGCTCCGCATCGCTTGCTTCGACGACACCGGCAGAGAAACTCAAAGAAAACGGGCCTTGCGGCGAGTCGAAAATCAGCGTCGTAAATTCCCCGATCAGCCGCTCTATCAGCAGCGCAGCTTCCTTCTGTCCCGTACGCGGCATCAGCAGTACGAACTCTTCTCCGCCATAACGGATAAAAATATCCGTCGCTCGGGATCCGGCTTTTATAAACGAGGCAAATCGGGACAACACCTCATCGCCGACGAGATGACCGTATTTGTCGTTCACTTGCTTGAAACGATCGAGGTCGAGCACCGCCACAGAGAAACGGTTGCCAGATCTCCGCATATCGGATTGCAGCTTCTCATACGGTTCCTGCATATATTTCCGGTTGTACGCGCCGGTCAATTCGTCGACAAAAAGCACCCGTTCGAGCCGCTTCTTGCGGGCCAGCTGACGCTCAAGCCGAATGATGACCTCTTCCATGTCGAGTGGTTTGCACATGAAATCGTCGGCGCCCATCCGGTACGCCTGAAAACGCGTTGCCCTCTCGCAATCCACGCTAATGACCATCGTTGGCACATATTGCGCCTTCATTTTTTCACCGATCGTCCGCATCACTTCAAAGCCGCTTGTCGCAGGGATATTCAGATCGAGGATAAAACAATCCGGCATCATGTCGTGATAATAATCGATCGCTTTGAGCGGCTGGGGGGTAGCGATCACCGACCATCCCGCCTGCTCCAGTCCTTCCTTCATATACATCAGCAGTGTGGCATCGTCATCCAGCAGAATGACCAAAGGACGGTCCTCGTCGCTGTTCGCCGCACTTGTCTCGTTGTCTGCAATCGTAATATCTTGCGGAAAATAAGGCTCCCCGCCGGTTCGGATCAGTTCTACCAGCAAAACACGCAGATTATCCTTCGACCAGGGTAACCCTTCTCTTTCTTCCGCCTGCCGCTGCAGCCGCTGCGCGTTCTCCGCCAAGTCCAGCAGTCCGATGGTGCCGGCCGTCCCCTGAATGGAATGAAGGAAACGGTATACGTCTTCATTCGGAACAGGAGCTGCTTGACTGAGCCATTGTTCCAGTTGCTTGTTTATATTTACGATTAATGATGCCTTGTATTTGTTCATCCCTATACCTCCGCTCATTCAACCAAACAGTTCAACGTGCAATCGGCCCCAGCGTGGCTTCGCACACTAACACCAAGTCCGCGCCGCGCACAAAAATCTGTGTCCCTCTCCGTCCGGCGCTGATACTTACAGGATCTAAATCCCGTATGGAATCATCTATGTACAGCGGATACCTTTTTTTCACACCAAGCGGAGAAACCCCGCCGCGAATATATCCCGTCAAAGCTTGAAGGTCCTTCACCGGGACCATCTCCACCTTCTTGTTGCTGCTGACGGCGGCCAAAGATTTTAAATCCAGCTCTTTGTCTCCGGGAACACATGCCATCAAGATGCCTGTCTTATCTCCCTTCAGAACAAGCGTCTTAAAAAGATGCGAGGGCAATATCCCCACCTTCTCAGCTACCGTCACCGCATCCATTTCCTCTTCATTCCATTCGTAATCGTGAAGGGTGTAATGGATTTTATGTGTGTCCAATATTCGAGATGCCGTCGTTTTAGTTCCTACTGCCATGCAAATCACCTGCCTTACATCCTCATCAAGTAAATCGCGTTCCTTCGCCAAATCTTATCGTGCAGACCCGATCTCCCCGCAAAAAACGTTATTGTTACAATTATACAATTACAGCTCATGGGGCTGCTATAGAAAAAATTGATCATTCAACGACAATATGGCGGCTTTATGCCATCAGACGGATCAAATGCACAAAAAAAAGCCGCATGCACTCAATGGCGCTGCAGCTTCGGTTGGTCCGATATGTACCTGAATGGTTTGTTTTATGCCGTCGGAGGAGTAAAGACACGTTGCGCAAATTCAGCATCCAGCATATAGAAAGCGTTGCTGTCTCTGTCGATGCGTTTCAGCTTCTGAATGATGTTGTCAAACATCGCTTCTTCTTCCACCTGTTCGTCGATAAACCATTTCAAGAACTGCATAGTAGCATGTTCCCGTTCGTTTAAAGCCAGATCCGATAGACGGTAGATGCGGCTCGTTACAATCTGCTCATGCTCGTAGCCATGCTCATATACTTGAAGCACGGACTGATATTCGTTGTTCGGATGCTCCATCCCGTCAATCGTGGCGCGTCTGCCGCGGTCGTTCAAAAATTTATAAATTTTCATCGCATGAAACCGTTCTTCCTCGGCCTGAATAATGAAGAAATTAGCAAAGCCATCCAGGCTTTCGCCCGAGCAATAAGCGGCCATGGCCAAGTATACGTGCGAAGAATAAAATTCGAAGTTCATTTGTTCATTTAGCGCTTGGTACAGCTCATCTGACATCAAGTGGGTTTCCGCCTTCCTATGGGCTACATTGGTTTTATTTCTTTCTCTTCCCTGAAATATACAATAAAATCAGCCTTATTGCAACGAATAGGCTGTGTGGAAGATCAAGATAACCTGCAGTCCATGAAGAGGTTACCCAATCAAGTTTTTCAGTTCTTTAACCAGCTTTTTCGCAGAAGGAGCAAATACCAGCTGTTCCGACTTGCCCAGCAGTACCATGCAGCCTTTGGAGCAGGCTTTGCAGCTGCCGAGACAATCGCGTTTCTTATGCTTAATCTCCGGAAATTTGTCTTTCATAGTTTTGTATACGGATTTGGAACCACGTTTGAGGTTTCTGCAGCAATACTTGATTTTCACTGGCCCCCGCACTCCCTTTCGTATGTCGCTGGATAAAGAACCCACGAATATGATGATAATGGTTCTCATTATCATTGTCAATACAAGAAAAAGCGGACATACCCGAAAAGTACGTCCGCCTGTACACCATGTTTCCCCGATATCTGTACGTTTTATTGCCAAAGTAAATTTATTTGCTGGATAAGGAAGTTATGATTTTCCCCAAAGTCTCGTTATCAAAGTCTTTTTCCGTCATCTGATACAACTCATACGTAAATCCGTCGTGTTCCCATAACACAATGCCATTGGCAAAATAAACCGTGGTCCCGCCGATGGCTTCCTTCTTGACTTCGCCTGTCGTACCGATCCCGTTGTTCCCGCCCTTTGATATGAGCAGCGACATAAATTCGCTGTCCTTCTTATACTGCACTTCGATCATATGGTCGCCTTGCACTACGCAATTCGCAAGCTGATAATGTTCCGACAGCCAAGCTGGCGCAGGAAAAGCGATGCCAGTAGCTTTGCGCGCATCCTGCAGCGACATGTTTTTCGGGGCCTCCCTTTGCGGCCGTTCCGATCGGGCACTTTGCTCTTGGGCAGCTCCTTTGTTTACTTCTGCGGCGGGAAGCTCTTTATCGTATTGCGTAATGACCATATTGCCGACTTGGAAACGCGCCAATATCGACTGAATCATGTCTTGGGCATATGAGGTTGTCGAGAATATCCCGCACAAGCAGATGACAGCTGCGGCGCTCACAGCGACAGCTTTCCATTTATTTTTTTTCATATGGATCCCGCTCCCTTGTATGTAATTGGCTTGAATGGCTCCGCTCTCCAGCTTGCTCTTCAAGCGGTTGAAAATCCGTTCCCGGTAGGCGCTTCCGTCCATCTCCGTGTTGGCCAGCAAGTCGGCCAGCTCGCTAAATTCACCCGTATTTTGTTTATTATTCATATTGCCCTCCGGCCTCCAGTTCCTTGTGCAGTTTTTTTAAACATCTGTAGAGCACAACACCGATTTGGGAACCGCTGACGCCTAACAAATCGGCAATTTCCGAATTTTTTAATCCCGCGGCATATTTCATCGCGATGATATTGCGCTCTTTATCGTTTAGTTTGGCAAGCGCCTGAAACAACGCCTGATGGTTATCATCCCGAATCACCAAATCTTCGGGTGACGATTTGGGCAGCACCAAGTCCAATATGGAGTGCAGGGAAAAATGCGCCCTTTTCTTTTGCGAGCGGAAGTAATCGGTCACAGCATTTCTGGCGATCGCAAACAGCCACACTTCAAAGTTCGATTTGCCGGGAGAAAAGGTATGATATTTGGAAATGACCATTTCAAATACATGGCTGCATATATCTTCGGCCGCATGATGATTGTTGATCCGGTAACAAATGTATTTATGAACACGTTTGTAGTACATATTGTAAATTTGCGTAAAACTTTCGGCCGACATGATCCCGTCATGCACATCGCTCAGCGGATGATGCACCATCCCGGTGTTCAGTTGAGTAATCTCCACCTCTTCCCCTCCGTTTCATCTATATGGAACTTCATTTCTTATCAACAAATTGCGCAATTTGTTTTTTTGTGAGTCTCACAACAGTTAATACGCAGAAAGGCGGAATGTATTAACAACCCGGAAAATAAAAAGAGGAGCTTCGCCGGGGCAAGTTCCTCTTTCATCTGGATTCTATTGTATCAGTCATACGTGAAGCGGCAGTAGTGTTAATTTATGGGACTGTGACCGGGTGTAAGCGATATATGTTTAAACGTTTTTTACGATCCGCTGTTTTTTATCGTTGACCGTCAATTGAAAAATATCCGGGCGGCTGTAATGCCCCACCGCATCGAAGTCAAACCGGCTCTGCGCGATTTGGCGCAGGTCCAGCGTTGCAATAAGGATCCCTTCTTGATTCATAAGCGGCTGAGCGACATATTCGCCAAGCGGGCCTACGATCGCGCTCCCCCCGCTGCTGAGAATGTCAGGATCATTTTTAATATCCTCATAATAAGCCAAATCGTCAGGATACGAAGCTTTTGTGGCAAATTGGTTGCATGAGATGACAAAACAACGTCCTTCACAAGCGATATGCCTGATCGTAGACTGCCACGTATCGCGAGCGTCCGCTGTAGGCGCGATGTAGATGTCAATGCCCTGCGCATACAACGCCGTCCGTGCCAACGGCATATAGTTCTCCCAGCATATCAAACCGCCGATTCGTCCAAAAGGAGTCTCCATGACGGTTAATGTACTGCCGTCTCCTTGCCCCCACAATAAACGTTCTGAACCCGTCGGCACAAGCTTGCGGTGTTTGCCCAACAGCTCCCCGTCCGGGCCGATGTACACGATCGCGTTATACAACGTCCCGCGGCTGAACTCTTGGTCACGCTCCACAACGCCAATGACCAGGTAGACCCCCAGCTCCTTGGCCAATTCTCCGAGCAGCTGCGTTTCTGCTCCCGGGATCTCGATGGCGCTTGCCCAATAACGCTCCCAGTCTTTTCTCCCGTCTGTGGTCCGGCTCCCGACACGTGCTCCAAAACTTAATCCCCGCGGATAGCCGGGCACAAACACTTCGGGAAAAACAATCAGCTTGGCTCCCTGCTCGGCCGCTTCTCTTGAGGCGCTGGCGATCTTGTCCATGGCGGACTGTTTATTAAACAACACCGGCGCAGCTTGCACAACGGCTACTTTTACAGTGGAATATTCCATTCTCCTACCCCTCCCTGCACCGCTTTACATATCGGCTTGCTTCCCATGATAAAAGAAAGCATCTGAAAATTAACCATCCAAAAGAAGACGACTTTTGGCCATCCATTCCAGCGGTTCGTCATATGGTCATCATGGAAAAGTTGAAAAAAACTCCTTTAATATTCACATTCAGTGGTATGATAAAAAAAACAAAACGATGATTTCATTTACAAATATGAGGAGCGAACACGATGTGGGAACTTGATCGGCACAGCGGCAAACCGCTTTATGAACAAATTGCCGACCATTTGGAGCAACGAATTTCATATGGGGAATTTCCGCCCGGCAGTTTGCTTCCATCCGAAAGAAAGCTGGCGGACCAGCTTGGCGTCAATCGAAGCACCGTTATTTTGGCTTATGCAGAGCTGCGCGCGATGGGGATTATCGAAAGCCGAAGCGGCAGCGGCACACGTGTCAGCACTTCGAAATGGGGGGCGACGCCCAAACATACGCCGAATTGGAGCCGGTATGCCGAAGGCGGCAGCTTCCTGCCGAACCTCCCTTTTATGCGCAAAATCCGCGAGGCGTTAAACCAGCACCCATCCCTCATTGATTTTGCCAGCGGTGAACTGGCGGCGGATCTGGCGCCAATGGAAGAAATCGCCGAGCTTATGAGCGAGCACCGCTACACCTCCTATCTGGGGTACGACAATCCGCAGGGTTATATCCCTTTAAGACAAGCTTTAGTATCTTATCTGAATACATATCGCGGCATCCAAACGGCGGAATCGTCGATTTTGATCACATCCGGTTCGCAGCAATCGTTGTACTTAATTACGCAGTGTTTATTGTCCCCGGGGGACGCTGTAGCCATTGAAGATCCTTCGTATTGTTATTCGCTGCCGATGTTTCAATCGGCGGGTCTCCGGTTGTTTCGGCTTCCTGTGGACCAGCATGGCATTTGCCCGGACGACATTCGTTCCTTATACAAAAAACATCGCATTAAGATGGTATTTACGAACCCGAATTTTCAAAACCCGACGGGGACTGTGTTAAGCGCGGAGCGCCGTAAGCAATTGTTTGAAGTTACAAGCGAGCTGGGGCTGCCTGTCGTAGAGGACGATCCCTTCGGCTTAACCGCGTTTGAGGACGCCCCGCCAATGCCGCTGAAATCGATGGACGTGAACGGTTCCATCCTGTACATCGGATCGTTCTCCAAAATCGCGGCTTCCGGCTTGCGCATCGGCTGGATGGTCGCCCCGCGTTCAATTGTGGAGCGGCTGGCGGATGCAAGGCAGCAGATGGATTTCGGACTTAGCGTCATTCCTCAGCAGGTGGCCGCGCAGTTTATCAAGTCGGCTTACTTTCTGCCGCATCTGGAACGCTTGCGGACGCAGCTGCATTTTAAGCGGGATCTGCTGATCGAATCGCTGCAGAAGGAGCTTGCGGATCTCGTTACATTTACGCCTCCTCGCGGAGGGCTTCATTTATGGTGCCATCTGCGGCCGCAGGTACACGACGGCAAGCTGCTGGAGGAATCGCTGAAAAGAGGTGTCGTTTTTGTACCGGGCAGCGTATACGGTTCGGATTCGGGATTTGTTCGATTTACTTATGCGCGGGCCAAAACGGAGAACATTGGCGAAGGGATATCCAGATTTGCGGAAGCGCTGCGCGAGCTGACAAGCTAACGTCATGGCTGTGTCGCAGTGTTTTTTAAACTAAAACAACCGCAAGTCCACTTTGGGCTGCGGTTGTTTTCATTCATCCTGTTTTTAATGAGGCTTACCAGTTCAGAATGCCGACGGAAAGAACGACGGCCAAAGCGATCCCGACCACATAAATCCAGCCCAGACGAAGCCACTTTTTGCCCGTATTTTGAAAGTATGCCGGATTCTCCTCTTTGTTGCTTTTGGATTGACCGATCATGACCGTTACAACCAGACCCGCTACCATGACAACCACAACCAGAGCCATTAACCAAACCATGCTCTATCACCCGCCAAATGGATTTATAATCACCAATACCGGCAGCACGTGCCGTATATTTATTGTCGACAAGGTCATTATAATCAACGGCCATCTTCATGACACCAGCCAATTATCATCAAGTTGCACCCATCCATTGACAAGGGTAGCGACAGAACGAAACTGCACACTCTGAGGGCTTAATCGTTAAGCACAAGCCCGAATAAATTGGCGAATAGGTAAGCTTGTTCGCGGGAAATGATACACCCTTTAAGATTCTCCACCTCTACACCGATCCCATAGAAAAGACAATCGCTGAAATCGATGCCGTTTAGCGCCGTACCGGAAAATTGCGCCTGATCGATGTTGTTGCGCCGAAACTCCACTTTCTGTAATTCGCAATGGTAAAAATCCGCTTTGTTTAACAAGTTGTCTTGAAAAAGGCACATCTTGAGGTTGGCGAAGCGGAATGTTGCCATATCGGCCATACATTGATCCAGCTTGATATTCCTCATCGTAGCGCCGGCAAAGCTCGTGCCTACCATCTTGCAGCCTCTAAATTCCGTTCTATGTATTACCGCATCGCTTAAGTTTAGGTTAGAGAGATCGCATTGTTCGAATAGGACGTCCGTTATTTCCGCTTCCGTTAGAGATGTTTCGGAAAACGTAACATGTTTAAAAACCATCTTCTCCAAAGTCACTTTATTCGCCTTCTGCTGCTCTATAACCCCGTCTTGAAACATGCCCATTTCAAACAGATCGCCCGAATGCAATTCGGACAACGTCAATAATGGCAGTTCCGCCGGGCCTAATCTAGGGGCTTCTATTTTGGCGTTAGGTTTCTTTTTATCCTTGTTCATGACTTCACCTCCATCCGGTGAGCTGCCAATTTCCACATGCCAACAAATCAGAGAACATATGTTCTTTATTATACACCAATTTCAAACCTTGTACAGCATAAAAAAGCCTTGTCCGCGGAAGGCGTAACAAAGCTGCATTGTTCCCATCATCGTCAGGATGGGCCGGTTACATTCAACTTATCCATTGTTTCTTGTTACAATTCCTTGCAAAATCGCTTCCAGCCCCCAACGGAACCGCGCTTCGCCTTCATAGCCTTGTTGACCTTCCTTGTCTTCTTGCCCGCCTGAGGAAAGCAGTTCTTCCTTCAACCCGGAAATCAGCGGATATTGCGACGGATCAAGCGACCGGTACGACGCGGATATGGCATGCAGCGTTGTCCCTTTCCGATCGCGGGAAGATTGTTCAAACGCCACGGAAGAGACATAAAGCAGCAAAAGATCCACTCCCCACGCCGCTGAAGTGGAGCGGATTCCCCCTTCATGCAATTGCCTGAGAATATACTCCATCATCGCGAGCGAATGGGGTCCGGCAGGAATCGTCGTTAGAGAAAGTTCGGCCACACCCGGCGCTTCATAGAGAACGCTTAGATAAGATTGCAAAACATCAAAAAGCCGCGACTTCCAGGAGCCCTGATCTTCTTCCGGGAAATCGACCTTTGCCAGCGCATTATCAAGCACAAATGCGCTGAGTTCTTGCAGGTTCGCTACATAAACATAAAGCGAGGAAGGGCCGGTATCCAGGGCTTTAGCGATTTTGCGCATGCTCAGTCCCGGCGACCCTTCACTTTTTAGTAACTCCAGGGCGGTTTGTACGATGAGATCTTGGCTTAACGGCTGCTTGGCCGGACGGGCACGGCGGCTGATTATCGTTCGATTTGAATTGTTCATATTTTCTTTATAGCATTCCGGCATGAATTAGTAAACTATAGCAGGTTGTTTTATGGCTGGAGATGATATTGATTCATTAAATCCGCCAAGTTACGGGCCGCCTCGTCGCCAAAGCATAGTTTGAGATTATCTAACGATTCTTCGGCTAATTGGGACGAATAAACAAACATTTTCTCTTCATAGGTTCCAACCGCTTGGTTCACATCGCCGTCTTGAACGATCGCCAGTGCCAGCTCCAAGGCATCCAGCATCGCCATATTCACACCTTCCCCTGCAAAAGGAGACATCAGATGCGCAGCGTCGCCAATCAGCGTAACGCCGGGTTTGCGGGACCAACGGAGGCCGACCGGCAGCATATAGATGCGTCTTGGCAACATGTCGCCGTCTGCGGATCGGATATAAAGCTTGAGCGACTCATCCCAATCGCCGTACAACTCCAGCAGCTGCCGCTTCGCTTCCTCGGGTTGATCAAATGGAATTCCGCATTGATCCAGCCATCCGCGTTCCTTCTCGAAGCTTAAGTATACGCGAATCCTTCCGTCTCCATTCAACTGAGCAAGAATCCCTTTATGATCGTCCAAAGCAAACATTTTGCCGCGGCCGTTAAATACGGCAAGCTCCGGATGAGCTGCAGCGGCATTTAAGACATTGATTTCAATCATGCTAAGACCGGAATATTCAGCATCACGATCCGTAACAAGCTGACGAATCCGAGAGAACGCGCCGTCTGCGCCTACGACCAGGTCTACCGTATCCACATAGCCATTTTCGAAATGAAGCTCATGTTGCCCATTGTTCAAGGGAACCGCACGAATCAACTTATGCCCGTATTGAACTGAATTCGAGCCGAGCGATTCCAGCAGCATATCGCAAAGCGTACCGCGGTCGATTTCAGGACGGGTTCCTTTGTCATCGAGTTCGGCCACCTCGTCCATATATATTTTTCCGGTTTTATCAAACAGCCGAAAATCTTCCCCTTCATATCGGGCAAGCTTCTGAAATTGCTCGTATAAGCCTGCTTCCCGAAGCGCCCGCTGGCCGGATTCTTCATGAATATCCAAGGAGCCGCCCCGTTGTCCGTTCATGTCAAACGGCTCGCGTTCGTAAATTACGGTTTGAATGCCGTGTTTTTGCAAAATAAGCGCTAAAGTCAATCCGCCGGGGCCAGCACCGATAATGGCGATGCGTTGTTGGTTTTTTGCTGTTGTCATCATCATATATCAACACCTCTGATTTAGTTTTTGTAAGTCATGATCTATTTATAACATAACGAACACTGTTCGTAAAGAACTATGTTCGTTAAATTCATCGGTAATATGATCCTTTATTTCCGGTTGCTAATCTAAAAATACTATTGAATCGGAAATCAAAAGATTCGTCCAGCTTTTGCCGGCCAAATGGAGTATACTATCCTTGTCATTATGGAAAAGCATGGAAAGGAGCCAAAGATTCCAATGCAAACCGAAAAAGATCGATACGCCGGAGTTTACGAGCAAATTCCTACGAGCCATTATCTCACCGGCAGCCGCGGCGGCACGTACTATACCGGCGACTACAAGATCGGCTTAAACTTCTACAGCTTAAGCCACAATTTGAGCTCGTGGCTGAGCAACAGCACGGAAGGCGCGCCCCCGCTGGACACGCTGAAAGCGATCCGGCTCGCCAAAAAAGCCGGCTTTGATTCGGTCGATGTCACCGCGTATTATATTCCGGGTTACCACAATACGGCGATGCCGGCTGTGCCGGACGAAACTATTTTTGCATATGCCCGGAGCATCAAGGAGTTATGTGCGGAAATTGGCATTGCCGTCAGCGGGACGGGAATCAAAAACGATTTTGCCGATCCGAGCGCGGAACGACGCAAGCTGGATATACAGCGCGCGAAATATTGGATCGATGTGGCCGCCGCTATGGGCGCCCCGGTCATCCGTTTATTTACGGGAGAAATTCCAGGAGACTTGTTAAACTCAACTTGGGAAGCTATAGCTCAGGAACGCATTGTGCCCGCGTTGCGGGAATGCGCTGAATACGGCGCGCTGCAGGGCGTTAAGATCGGCATGCAAAACCATGGCGATATGGCTTCTACAGCGGACCAAGTGGTCCGCATCCTCCAGTGGGCGGATCACCCGAACATCGGCGTGGTTAATGATACGGGCTGCTACAAAACATTCGGCGACCGCACCGGCATCGGCTACAGCTGGTATGATGACATCGAAGCCGTGCTTCCTTATACGATCAATTTTCAAGTCAAGAAAAAACCGACAGCGCCTGATACGGATATAACGGTCGATCTGGACGAGCTGTTTACCCGCATCCGGCACAGCAACTACCGCGGATATATTCCGCTGGAGACGCTTTGGACGAACCAAGACGCCGATCATCCGAATACGCTGCCGGAGCCCCCTTTTGCGCAAATCCGTGAATTTCTCGATCAAGTCAGAGCCGCTGCAGAACGCACCAAAACGAGATATGCCAAGTGATTCGAATTTCTCCTGGCATCCGATTCACATGAGCATCCCTAATCCATGATTTTGTAACCTGAAAGGAGAACCATGATGAATACGTTAAAAGAACCCCGCAAAATAACGGGCCGAAACGTGATCAGCCTGCTGCAGACGCTGGACATTCATAGCGGCGAGATCAACTTACTGGCCGAATTCGATTATTTAATTGAAGCGCCGAACTGGACCCGCGACGGGAACCGGCTTATTTACAACAGTTTGGGGCGCCTCTATTCCTTTGACCTTGCCGCAAGGGAAAGTACCGCAATTGATTCCGGATATGCCAACCAATGCAACAACGATCATGTGCTCTCCCCCGATAACTCGCATGTTGCGGTCAGCCACCATACTTACGAAGACGGCCAGTCGCGGATTTACGTCTTCCCCCTGCAAGGCGGAGCGCCGGAGCTGATTACGCCGATGGCTCCCAGCTATTTGCACGGATGGTCGCCGGACGGCGGCACGTTATCATATTGCGCCGAGCGCAACGGCGAATACGACATTTACACTATCCCGGTAAACGGCGGCGTGGAGACACGATTGACGGATTCGCCCGGACTCAACGACGGTCCCGAATATTCCCCGGACGGCCAACACATTTGGTTTAATTCGGTGCGTACGGGTCTCATGCAAGTATGGCGGATGAACGCAGATGGCAGCGGGCAGGAACAGATGACGTTTGACGAAAGTAACAATTGGTTCCCGCACGTCTCTCCGGACGGGCAATGGATCGCTTTTATCTCCTATCAGAAAGGTGATGTGGCGCCGGGCGACCATCCTGCAAACAAAAACGTAGAGCTTCGCCTGATGCCAAGCAGCGGAGGCGAATTTCGCACACTGGTCCGGCTGTTTGGAGGCCAAGGCACCATTAACGTCAATTCGTGGTCGCCGGATAGCAGGCAGCTGGCTTTTGTCAGCTATAAGTTGAAAGAATAACAGGAAATTGGAGGCGTCCCAATGACAGCGTTTTCGATCGGCTCGTGGTCGTTCCATGGATTGCTCAAATCGGGAAAAATCAATTTGTTCGGTTATTTGGAAAGCATCAAATACCGGTATCGTCTCCAGCATGCGGATATTTGGAGCGGTATGCTTATCTCCACTGAGGAAGCTTATATTCAAAGCATCAAAGAAACGCTGCGTGAAGAACAGTTGACTGTAGCTAGTCTGGCCGTAGACGGCGCCGACATTTGGCACGCTGACCCCGACATATGCGAGCAGCGTCATCAGAAAGCGCTGGCTTATCTGGATATTGCGCGGCAATGGAATGTTAACACGCTGCGCATCGACATGGGCGTTCAGACTGCAGAGCTGTCAGATGAACAACTCGACTTTTGTGTCCGGCGTTACCGGGAATATGCGCAAATTGCCCATGATCACGGGTTTAAAGTCGGTCCCCAGACACATCAACGCGCTTCCCAGGTTCCGCAAAATTTGAAAAAGCTTCATGAGGCCATTGGCGCTCCCGGTTTCGGCATCGTGCTTAATGTCAACCGCTGGGTGGCGGATCATGATTTTGGCGATGAAGAAGTCGCGCCGATGACGGCGCATGTGCAATTTGACAGAGCGTTTGTCGACTTTAACGGTCCCCAGCTGACCCATAAGATCCAGCTGCTGCGCCGTGCCGGTTACCAAGGCTGCTGGTCGTTGGAGTTCCGCGGCGGCGCCAATGAATATATCGAAGCGGAGCATGATTTATTGACGCTGCGCCGCGCCGTAGGCCAGGTAGTTGGCGCTACTGACGTTTCTCCATAATTGCTATTTCCCGCTTAATGGAATTATCGTTTCCTTCATTCCGCAAAAACGGCACTGCCCTTGAGCTGGCCACTGAAAAAGTAAACGCTGCATAAGCGAATCATGCTTACGATCGCCAATTGTCCCCGAATTTCTCGAATGTACCTGCTTGCGGCAGGTGAAATTCGGGGACAAAAGCGAACGCTGGCGCTTCTCCAGCATGATTTCGCTCACTTCGCTGCTTTTTCAGTGGCCTCCCCCTTGAGGACAGTGCCGTTTTTTGACCTAGCGCTCCTTTAGCCGCGAATCATAGCCGTTGCCCCGGTGCGCGACAATTCCAAAATTCCGTATGGCTCCAAAAGGTGTATCAGCGCTTCTATTTTTTCGAAATCTCCGACAGCTTGAACGATCAGATTGTTGGAGCCGATATCGATGACGGCAGCACGGAAGGTGCTGACGATACTTACGATTTCCGGGCGTTTGTCCGGCTCCAGCTTTATTTTGATAAGCGCCAATTCTCTGGTTACCATCGGTTCAGACGATAAATGCGATACTTTGATCACGTCGATCAGTTTGTAAAGCTGTTTTTCCACCTGTTCAATCGTTCGCTCATCACCGGACGTAACTATGATCATCCGCGATATGCCGGCCTTCTCGCTATTTCCTACGGTAATGCTGTCGATATTGAAGCCGCGCCGTCCGAATAAACCGGAAACCCGCTGCAGTACCCCGGGCTGATCGTTAACCAATACGGATACAGTATGTTTACTCATCATTCAAAATCCCCCATAATCATTTGATCTAATGCCATTCCGGGAAGAACCATCGGATATACGTTCTCGTTTTTTGGGATGATAAACTCCACCAGCACAGGACCCGGCGTTTCTAAAGCCTCCTGCCACACTCGCCTAGCTTCTTCTTTGTTTCCGGCCTTAAGTCCCTTA
The DNA here is from genome assembly GCF_004307995.1 of Paenibacillus thalictri. Lineage (GTDB taxonomy): Bacteria > Bacillota > Bacilli > Paenibacillales > NBRC-103111 > Paenibacillus_AF > Paenibacillus_AF thalictri. The sequence goes on from NZ_SIRE01000019.1 coordinate 22,529, forward strand.
ATGCCGTACGCTTCGGCAAGCTTCACAAAATCCGGGCTGCCGGCAAGATCGATTTGACTGTACCGCTTCTCGTAAATGATTTCTTGCTGCTGCTTGACCATCCCCAATACTTGGTTGTTCAAAACGACAATTTTGACCGGTATGTTCTGAATCGCGCAAATCGCCATCTCTTGTGCGCACATCTGCATGCCGCCGTCTCCGTTTATGGAAACGACCAGCCGTGAAGGGTTTCCTAACTGCGCGCCGATGGCCGAGGGAAAACCGAATCCCATCGTTCCAAGACCTCCGGAGGTGATCATCGAACGCGGATGCTTAAACTTGTAAAATTGCGCCGCCCACATCTGGTGTTGGCCTACATCCGTTGTAACAATCGCTTCCCCTTGCGTTGTCTCATGAATCAATTCCAGCACATATTGCGGCTTGAGCTCCGTCTCGGAATCTTTATACCTTATCGGGTAATTTTGTTTGTCCTGCCGCAGCTTATCCATCCAGCCATCGGACAAAGCCGGACGCGCTTTTGTATTTGCATAACTCAAAACCGCTTTGATGTCTCCGACACACGCAATATCGGTATGAACGTTTTTGCCGATTTCTGCCGGATCGATATCGATATGGGCAATGCATTTGGCGCTTGGAGCAAATCCGCTCACTTTCATCGTCAGGCGATCGTCAAACCGCGAACCGATGGAAATAATCAGATCGGCGTTCTGGAGAGCCATATTGGCTGTATAAGCTCCGTGGTGTCCCGGCATGCCAAGCCAAAGCTCGTGTGCGCTGGGGAACCCGCCTAACCCCAGCAGCGTTGTCACTACGGGAATGTTTGTCTTCTTTACGAACTCCAGCAGCTCCGCCGCGGCATTCGAATAAACGACTCCCCCACCGGCGATAATAACAGGCTTATGCGATTCCGTAATGGCTTGGAGCAGGTTGTCGATTTCGGAGTGATTCAACTCCGTCTCGGGATTGTAACCACGTATGTCCAGACGGTCGGAAGGCCGAAATAACAGCTGATGATTTGACACGTCCTTCGGAATGTCGATCAATACCGGACCTTTACGCCCCGTGCTTGCAATATGAAACGCCTCATGAATGATACGCGGAAGCTCGTTTACATCGCGAACAAGGTAACTGTGCTTGGTGATCGACATCGTGATGCTGATGATGTCCGCTTCTTGAAATGCATCCGTGCCCATGACGGATGTCGGAACATTGCCAGTGATGACAACAAGCGGTACCGAGTCCATATAAGCCGTTGCAATGCCTGTCACCAAATTGGTTGCGCCGGGTCCCGAGGTGGCAATGCACACCCCTACTTTTCCGGTCGAGCGGGCGTAACCGTCTGCGGCATGGATGGCCCCTTGCTCATGTCTTGTCAAACAATGCGCGAACTCGGGATTTCCAACCATGGCATCGTAAATATAAAGAACATTACCCCCGGGGTAGCCAAATACACATTCCACCCCCTCCAACAATAAACAACGCAGCAAGCACTCGGATCCGGTAATCAGCTCGGCATTTCCAAGGTTTTCAAATGATTTTTCCACAAAACTCCACCTCCGAAATAAATAAGCCCCTCTCGTCTCTAGCCACAGCAAAATCTGCCGTGCTAAGGGACGAAAGGGGTCATTTTTCGCGGTACCACCCTGATTTGCCGGAATCTCGCGATTCCAAGCCTTATGAGGTGAGATGGCTCTCACCTGCAGCACGGTAACGTGTGCCATTCCGTTTGAGTCTACTTATCGTTTCCCGTTAGGGTGGAATCCGACGTTCGGTCAAAAGCTCCGAGACGACTTCGCGCAATGGATTAAGGCGGAGGTTTCAGCTTTCCCTTCGCTCTCTGGGCATAAGAGCCGCTGCGCTTTCTTCTCTTCTTCGCTTTAGCGTGTATAAACAACAAAACCCCTCTCATCCCGGCAGGCAGCACTGTGCCTGGCCAAAGGGACGAAAGGGGTTATTTTTCGCGGTACCACCCTGGTTTGCCGGAATCTCGCGATTCCGAGCCTTATGAGGTAAGGTTGCCCTTACCTGCAGCACGATAACGTGTGCCATTCCGTTTGAGTCTACTTATCGCATCCGGCGGCCGGATGAATGTTCGGTCAAAAGCTCCGAGACGACTTCGCGCAATGGATTAAGGCGGAGGTTTCAGCTTTCCCTTCGCTCTCTGGGCATAAGAGCCGTTGCACTTTCTTCTCTTCTTCGCTTTGGCGTATATAAACAACAAAACCCCTTTCATCCCGGCAAGCAGCATTGTGCCTGGCCAAAGGGACGAAAGGGGTTATTTTTCGCGGTACCACCCTGGTTTGCCGGAATCTCGCGATTCCAAGCCTTATGAGGTAAGAGAGCTCTTACCTGCAGCACGATAACGTGTGCCATTCCGTTCGAGTCTACTTATCGCATCCGGCGGCCGGATGAATGTTCGGTCAAAAGCTCCGAGACGACTTCGCACAATGGATTACGGCAAAGGTTTCAGCTTCCCCTTCGCTCTCTGGACATAAGAGCCGCTGCGCTTTTTTCTCTTCTTCGCTTTTCAAATCTGTATTACGAGCATGTTATCACAGTCTTGACGTTTTTTCAAATCAAATTTGGAAAAAAAAGATCATCATTCAGTTACGCGGAAACGCCAGCGATCCGGGAAACGCTCGTGCCTGCATATATCCGCGAAATTTAAAGACGGATATGATATGATTGTACTACTGCCATATCAAACGTATGTATTTATAAGCTCTAGCTATGTGCAAAGACGATAGATCTACCCAAACAACGATAGGTTATGAAAATGATAAAGCAACAAACTAAGTGAAGCAGGTATACTTCACATTTGACGTAATCTTCAGGAAGGGGACGTCCTTATGACAAACTTATCCGATCAGCAGTTCTCTAGAATTTCACGCGCTCTGGCCGAACCCCGCCGATATCAAATGTTAAAAGAAATCGGCGCCGCCAAAGAACCGCTGCCATGCAGCGCATTTCATCTTACACACCAAGTCAGCGCCGCGACGATATCCCATCATCTGAAAGAATTAGAGACTGCCGGTTTGATTCATTGTATTCGGGAAGGCAAATTTATGAGTCTTGTACTTGAACAGGATGTCCTGCGCGCTTATTTATGCCGGCTCTCGGAAATTGGTCCTATTAACGAGAACGAATAATTTTTTTGATTTGTGAGCTGAAAGGCTCTCTTTTTTTTGCCCAAAAATCAACCTGCATTGCTTCGAGTAAACGAAGATCCCGGTACTTGACGAATTTTCTTTTCGATGAGATAGTTATACAAGCGTCTAACTATTGTCAATGAAAGGATGAACGGTCGTGATACTTACGCTTCGGATGCGCTAGCTGTACAGATGTGTACATTTTTATACATCCAGCACTTCTTGGCGTTACCATAACTCGATGGGAGATGAGTTCACTCGTGGCAAAATCTAATTCATTACTCGTATATATTCTAGCTTTCGGCATATTTGGCATTATCAATACCGAGATGGGCGTTATCGGCATTTTGCCGCAAATCGCAGCTCAATTTAGCGTCGATGTATCTCAAGCCGGATTGCTTGTCAGCCTTTTTGCATTGGCGGTTGCAATTGCCGGGCCGTTTTTGCCCTTATTGTTTTCGGGGATAAACCGTAAAACCACTTTGCTCTTAGTACTTGGCGTTTTTGTTATTACCAACGTTTTTTCCGTTTTTGCGCCAAACTTTACTGTGCTCTTGATCGCAAGAATTATCCCTGCGTTTCTCCATCCCGTTTATTTTTCCGTAGCTTTTGTAGCGGCAACCCGAACGGCAGGCAAAGACCAGGCCGCCAAAGCGTCATCAAAAGTATTTATGGGCGTTACCGCCGGAATGGTTATCGGAACACCGATTACGTCGCTGATTGCGGATGTGGTATCGCTGCAAGCTGCGATGTGGTTTTTTGCTGCAGTTAACGCCGTAGCATTTTTGGGTATACTGCTATTTATTCCCTCCATGCCGGTACAGGGCAGACTCTCCTATGGAACACAGCTGGGTGTCTTGAAGAAACCGATCGTTTGGTTGAGCATGGCCACTGCCGCTTTTGTATTATCGGGATTGTATGCCGTGTACAGCTTCTTTGCGGAATACTTGGACAAAGTTACACACATGACCGGCAAAGAAATCAGCGTCATGTTGGTTTTGTTCGGAGCGACCGGCATCGCGGGCAATCTGCTGGCAGGCAAATGGTTAAGCTTGAATGCGGTCAGGACGGCTCTTTTATTCCCATTCGGATTCGGAGCAATTTATGTGCTCGTTTATTTCCTCGGCATGTTCTCGATTCCAATGATCTTAATCGTTTTGGCATGGGGTGTTTATTTCACTCTTGGACTGAACATCAGCCAATATTGGATCACTTCGGCCGCACCGGAAGCCCCCGAATTTGCCAATGGATTGTTTGTTGCTTTCGGAAATCTGGGCGTTACGATCGGTACGGCCATCGGCGGTTTATTTATCTCGAACATGGGCATTCAACATGTCGTATGGAGCGGTCTGTTATTTTTGGTGTTAGGCCTGATTTCCATCTTGTTGAGGGCCAAATTGTATCACTCAAAACAGCGATTTAATGGGCCAACCGAGATCATTGCCTCATCATAAAAAAAACAGACTCCTTTGGCTTAAGGGACAGGGCTTTGGCCGGCCTCTTTTGCTGAAGGAGTCTTGATTGTATCGAGGAAACATGGATTCTGTTAGAGGAGAAGTATATCGGCTGGCCTGACAACTGCATTATAAATTTCTGACCATTTGAATAGCCCCGCCGGCCCGTATCTCTTTATATCTGTTTGAGACAATAAAACCATGCCGGCTGTAAAATCCGATCGTACGTTCATAACAACTCCTCACTTCGGGAGGAACGGTCAACAGCGCAATCTGTTTGAACCCTAAAGTTTGAATATGATCGACGAAATCGTTCATTAATCGGCTGCCGAGTCCTTGACCCTGGTGTGCGGGGTCTGTGCCCATCAATGAAATACGAATGATCCCTTCCCAGCTTGTAAAAATAATAAATGCTTTAACGCTCCCGTCAATCCGCAGGCACATGACATCTTGAAAAAGCATATCCCTCTCGGCTTCCTCGCGCACGAGATCGGTAAACCAATCACCTGTAAGCAGCCGGATCAGTTCGGCAACTTCTCCGATTACTTTTTGGTCGGGTCTCCTATAATGGTTAAGTTCTATCATACCCTCGATCCTTTACACTCAAATTACCGAGTCGCTTTATCACTCATCGGTTTCCACTTCAAATCGATTCGAAGCTTGTCCATTCATGCTCCAATCTTCTCTCAGCATCCCGTACACAATGTGGTCGACGTAACGATCGGCAAGCCATTCAGCTTGTCTGATTTTACCTTCTTGAACGAATCCCAGTCTTTCCGGAATAGCCCTGCTTCGCGTATTGAATTCTGCTGCACGGATCTCAACCCTATTGAGATTTAATTCGGAAAACACATAATTCACCAAGGTCCCACAGGCATTGGTCATTATTCCGTGTCCTTGGTATTCCGCACCAAGCCAATAACCGATCGATGTCTTTCGATTCCCCCAATCGATTCCATGCAAGCCAACACAGCCGGCCATATTCCCTTTGTAAAAAATCCCCGCTTGTATGCCGTTATTGCCGGCAAAGGCAGCAAGAGTCGATTGGATAAAACGTTTAGTATGCTCCGTATCGACCGTTCCATCGACCCAAGGCAGCCATTGCCGTAATTGTTCGCGATTGCCGTCCGTCAATGCAAATAACTCATCGGTGTGTCTAAGCTCTAGAAGCCTTAATTGAATTTCCTCGTTTACATTATAAGAAAACATCGGAACCCTCCTCTGTCTCGATACGTGCGCTTAAGAGATTGTATTCATATTCGCGATGGAGGGAATAGTATCCTTTATTTGCTATTTCAAAAGATTCTCTTTCTCATTGCAAAAAAAGCCGGCGCATCGGCGGAGGCCACTAAAAAAGTAGCGAAGTGAGCGAAATCATGCTGGAGAAGCACCAGCGTTCGCTTTTGTCCCCGAATTTCACCTGCTTCAGCAGGTATCATTCAAGAAATTTGGGGACAATTGGCGATCGTAAGCATGATTCGCTCATGCAGCGTTCACTTTTTCAGTGGCCTCGCATCGGCGCCAGCCTGTCGTATTCCAGCAATCAGTAGCTCAAACCCGGATAAAGCGGAAATTGTGAAGTTAATTCGCTAACCATGCCGCGCGCTTTGTCATGAACCGCTGCGTCGGATGGATTTTTCAAAGTCAATGCGATGATCTGGGCGATTTTCTTCATCGCCTCTCCGTCCATGCCACGGGCGGTTGCCGCAGGCGTGCCGATCCGAACGCCGCTTGTTACCATCGGTTTGGCCGGATCAAAAGGGATCGCATTTTTGTTGACGGTAAGGCCGACTTCATCGAGCAAATGCTCGGCTTCTTTACCGGTAATGCCGAGGCTGCGGAGATCAATCAGCATCAAGTGGTTGTCCGTGCCGCCGGATACCAGGTTAATGCCTTCGGCCAGCAAAGCTTCCGACAACGTTTTAGCGTTGCTTACGACATTTTGTGCGTAGGTGGTAAACTCCGGCTGAAGCGCTTCGCCAAAGGCAACCGCTTTGGCGGCAATCACATGCATCAGCGGTCCGCCTTGAGTGCCCGGGAATACCGCTTTATCGATGGCGGCCGCCCATGGCTTGCGGCACAAAATCATCCCGCCGCGAGGTCCGCGCAGCGTTTTGTGCGTTGTTGTGGTCACGAAATGAGCGTGCGGAACCGGATTCGGATGGAGGCCTGCGGCTACCAGCCCGGCAATATGCGCCATGTCGACAAACAGCAGCGCCCCTACGTCGTTAGCGATTGCGCCAAGCGCCTCAAAATCGATAATTCGGGGGTATGCGCTGGCCCCTGCTACGATCATACGCGGCTTATGTTTGAAAGCCAGCTTGCGAACCTCGTTATAGTCGATTCGCGAGTCGCTTTCGCTCACTCCGTACGAAACAAAGTTATATAAGATCCCTGAAGCATTAACAGGACTGCCGTGAGTCAAATGACCACCGTGCGCCAAATTCATCCCAAGCACCGTATCTCCTGCCTTGAGCGCTGCCAAATAAACGGCCATGTTGGCCTGCGCGCCGGAATGCGGCTGGACGTTTACATGTTCAGCGCCGAACAATTGCTTAGCGCGGTCGCGTGCAATATCTTCCACAACATCGACATATTCGCAGCCGCCGTAATAACGCTTCCCCGGGTAACCTTCCGCGTATTTGTTGGTCAGCACCGTGCCCATTGCTTGCATGACGGCCTCGCTGACTATATTTTCCGAAGCGATCAGCTCGATTTTGTCGCGTTGACGGCCTAATTCCAAATTCAAAGCCTCAACAATTTTAGGATCTTGATTACGCAGCTGTTCCACAATACATATCTCCTTCGTTCGGTGTTATCGATTCCACTAGCAGCGAGGGATGCGCTGCCGTTTTTGCCGGATGCGCATCCCTGGATGGTAGGAATTCAGAGTTCGGTGGCGTTGTACTGCGCGCGTGCTTGCTTAGTTGCTTCCACCATGTTGCGCAAAGAGGCTACGGTTTCTTCTTGTCCGCGCGTTTTCAAACCGCAGTCTGGATTAATCCAGAACAGCTTCGGATCAAGCACCCGCAATGCGCGGTCGATCATGCCGGTCATTTCCGTCACATCCGGTACACGCGGGCTGTGAATATCGTATACGCCCAGACCGATGCCCAGCTTGTAGGTATTCAGCTCAAAGCTATGAATCAGCTCGCCGTGACTACGGGACGTTTCGATGGAAATAACGTCGGCGTCCATCGCTTCGATGGAATCGATCATATCGTGGAATTCGCAGTAGCACATATGCGTATGAATTTGCGTCGTATCCTGAACCGTGCAGGTCGCAATACGGAACGATTTGACCGACCATGCCAGATAACCGGCCTGTTCTTCTTCCTTCAGCGGAAGTCCTTCGCGTACGGCAGGTTCATCAACTTGGATCATGCCGATGCCCGCTTGTTCCAGCGCTTCAACCTCTTGACGCAGAGCGTATGCCAGCTGGTAAGCGATTTGCTCGCGCGAAATGTCGTCGCGGACAAATGACCAGTTCATGATCGTAATCGGTCCGGTCAGCATGCCTTTGACAGGGCGATTCGTCCGGGATTGCGCATATTTCGTTTCTTCTACGGTCATTTCTCCGGTAAAAGCGACATCACCGAATATAACCGGTGGTTTAACGCAGCGGGAGCCGTACGATTGAACCCAGCCGTTCTGCGTGAAAGCGAATCCGGCAAGCTTCTCGCCGAAAAACTCAACCATATCAGTACGTTCAAACTCGCCGTGAACGAGAACGTCGAGACCGATCTCCTCTTGAAGTTTAATCCAGCGATCAATTTCTTCGCGAATAAAGCTGCCATATTGCTCACCTGTCCATTCGCCTTTGCGCCATAATTGACGGGCCTTGCGCACCTCTGCCGTTTGCGGGAAGCTGCCGATCGTTGTTGTCGGCAGAAGCGGGAGCTGCCATTTGGCCTTCTGAGCCTCATACCGCTCGGAGAACGGACGGGAACGAACCGGCTGCTTGGAGCTGATAACCGCTACAGTTTGCTGTATGTCTTGGCGGTTGCGCGCTTCCGATTGCTGGAGCGTTTCAACGGTACGATTGGCTTTGGCCAATTCGGCGCTAACGTCCACACCGTCAGAGGAGATCGCTTTCGTTAACAACACAAGCTCATCCAGCTTTTCTTCGGCAAAAGCAAGCGCATTTCTCAGCTCGGCGTCAAGTTTCGTCTCGCGTTCTACAGTGACCGGCACATGCAGCAGGCTGCAGGACGATTGTACAATAAGCCGGTCCGGCGTGACATATCCGGCCAGTTCTTTCAACAGCGTTAATTTATCTCCCAGGTGCGCCTTCCAAATACCGCGGCCGTCGATCACACCCGCGCCAAGCACTTTATCTTGCGGGAACCCTTGCTCGCGTATCGACTTGATGTTGCCTGCGAAGCCGTGTACAAAATCAAGACCGATGCCTTGGACCGGCAATGCGACGATGTCGCCGTAATGTTCTGCCGACTCGAAGTACGTTTGCAGCATGATGTTTAAACCTGGCACTTCAGCGGCAAACGTGCCGTAGATTTTTTGCAGACGCGTTATGTCATCCCCGCTCAGCTTGGTGACGACAATCGGCTCGTCGATTTGTACCCACTGGACGCCTTCTTCCGCAAGTTCGCGGAGGACTTGGATGTAAAGCGGCAGCAAGCGGTCCAACCAAACGTCGAACTCGGCGGCGCTGTATCCTTTGGACAACTTCAGGAAGGTCAATGGCCCGACTAGGACCGGCTTTCCTTCGATCCCCAACTTCTCTTTGGCTTCACGGTAAGCGGCCAGCGGCTTGTTTTCAGTCAGCACCGGCGATGCGCCATTCAGCTCAGGTACGATGTAGTGATAGTTCGTGTTGAACCATTTCGTCATTTCGCTTGCCGTAGCACCCTTAGTTCCTCTGGCAACCCCGTAGTATACGGACAACGGCACTACGCCGCCTGTATAAGCAAACCGCTGCGGAATAATGCCAAACATCGCGGCCGTATCCAACATGTGGTCATAATAGCTGAAATCATTAACCTGGATCAGGTCAATCCCTTTTTCCGACTGCTTGCGCAGATGATTCAAACGAATGTCCTGCAGTTGGCTTTGAAACGCCGTTTCTTCAAGTTTGCCCGCCCAAAACGCTTCAAGAGCTTTCTTCCATTCTCTGTCCGCACCGATACGCGGATATCCCAATACACTGCTTTTTGCCATGATGATTAACCCCTCTTCACATTTGTTAGATAAAAGTTATCACATCATCGCTTGGTTAGCGTAATTCGATTAACATATATCTGGTCATAGCTTTTGGCTATATCGCTTATCTCTATAAGTTGAACCAAAGATTTGAAGTCCGTTTCATTCCGAAAGGGATAGTCTTGCCCGCTTCAGACAGCTTGTATTGAATTCCTTTGATGAAATGGGCCTGCGGTTTGTAGGAATTCAAAGCCAAAACTCGCTGGCAAGACCATCCCCTTTCTCCATTTCACTCTGCCATTCCCGGCATTCTTTGGTTCAACTTATCTTGTCAGCGTTTGACCGCGTTACGTTTATCATGAAATCCGCCCTGCGACAATACAATGAATCAACAAAGCGGAGGAATGTTTCGAACAGGAGGGCAACCGATGCGTTATGAGCTGGTTCATTTGTTAAATCATGTGGAAGATGAACAAATGATTGCCGCGATGATCCACAATTTATCCCTCGACGATATCGAGACACTCATCATTCACCTCGATTACGCATCTTTCGAAGCGCGGGAACGCTGGCTGGGCCTGTTCACTCTGGAAACAACCGCCCCGAAAAGCAAAAAAGAGCCGGATTCATAACCATCCGTGCTCCAATGTAACAACTGGTTTTATTGGGCGATCGCCTGCTTCAGGGCTTCGACGTAGGATGCTCCCAGCTTGGTCAGCACCGTATTTTTATGCGAGATCCAGCCGACATGAATCGTCTCCTCGCAATCCAATGGAACGGGAATAATTTCATTCCCGTTTAAGTCCGCGCTTAACACACCTGTCGATATCGTATATCCGTTTAATCCGATCAGCAAATTAAACAGCGTAGCCCGGTCGTTCACCCGGATGCTTTTATTATGGGACATCGTGCTCAAAATCTCTTCCGAGAAGTGGAACGAATTGTATTCTCCCTGATCGAAGGACAGGTACGGATACTGCTGGAGCTGTTCGATCGTCACGATTTTTTGACCGGCCAGCGGATTACTAATGCTGACAAAAACATGAGGTTTGGCCGTAAACAAGCTGTTAAATTGCAAGTGGGAATCCTTAAGCAGCTTGTTGATTACATTTTCGTTAAACTCGTTTACATATAAAATCCCGATTTCGCTCCGCAAACTGCGCACGTCTTCGATAATTTCATATGTCTTCGTTTCGCGCAAAGCCATTTCATATTCATCCAGCCCGTATTCTTGAACAAGACTGACAAACGCGTTTACGGCAAAAGCGTAATGCTGGGTGGAGACGGAAAAATGCTGCGGCGAAGGTTTGGCGTTGAGATAACGGCTTTCCAGCAATTCCGCTTGCTCGACCACCTGCCGCGCATAACTTAAAAATTCCACGCCTTCCTTCGACAACGTGATCCCTTTGTTAGACCTTTCAAATATCGTAAGCTGAAATTCCTCCTCCAAATCCCTGATGGCGTTGGAAAGGCTCGGCTGCGTAATAAACAACCTTTTGGCCGCTTCGTTAATGGAACCCCGGTTGGCGACCTCAATTACGTATTTCAGCTGCTGTAACGTCAAGGAAATCCCTCCCTCCTTTCTCATGCAATAAGTTAGTTCGGGCTCTCGCTGCTTCCGACGCGAGGTACGGCGGCACATGACCTCTTGATCGACTTTAACCTGATGTCCTACGATTGCTACGGTTTAGCCGTTGTTCGCCGCACGCCCTGCGCCCCGTTTCCCGTAGGGACAAAACGGTCCTGTTGATACGAATAGGCCATCTGTTCGCGCAGCGGATGTCCCTGCAGCAGGTGCTCCTTGACGAGCTGTCTCCCGGTTTCCGGGGTCATGCTTTTATACCAGATGCCCTCCGGATACACCGCAACGACACACGCGTCTTCGCAGCGGCCGTTGCACCTCGTTCTCGTAGTGTGAATTAAATCATCAGCGCCATGTAAGGCGATTTCCTCCCGGATGGCGAGCGTCACTTCATCCCCTTGCTTGCGCATGCAGCTGCCCCCGTTGCATATGAATACATGATACCGGGTCCCCGATAAATCCCACGTTGCGATAAGACGCACCTCATTTCCCCACCATATTGTGCAATAAAACTTGACCCAAACAAAAAAAGAAGCATTCTCTGAGCTCCCGGAAAGTAGTCAGAAATGCTTCTTCACGAATAAAGTAACTGTGCGCGGCCTACCCGATTCCGGAGCAGCCAGGCCCATTAAACCATGTTCAAGTGAGCACATCCAACCACCTCCCTAGTTTCCCGTAGGTCAAACAGTGATGTTAAAATAGGCAGGTCTCCTGACTGAAGAGAATGCCTTCCATACCTTCCCGGGGAACGTCCCAGTGGTTTTATTGAAAGGGCCCAGCCTGTTCCGGCTGAATCTCTTGTACAGTGGCGGGTCCGTGTCGGATTGTAACCGAACTTCCCTTTTAAGCGGTAAAAGCCGCAGCAAACTTAAGCTTTTACACACACCTATTTCCCGTATTATGCGATTTGGCGTTTCAATATAATTCTAGAGTCGAGCGTGTCAAAAGTCAACGTGGAACGCTTAGCTTTGAGTTACCTGTCGACGATCATATCGCGCAGCTGTCAGTGTGTCTCCTACAAAAGAGACTAGTCATTTAATCCCTTGCCGTCGAGGATTTGCTTCATATATTTTTCAACCCTGGATTCTCGGGTTTTGGATTGTTTCGGTTCGGAAAAATAAAGAAGATATGCTCGTTGCCGTCCCGGCGTCAACGCTTCAAAAGCCTCTTTCAAAGCAGGCATTTCATCCAATTTCCTCTGAAATTCATCGGAAACCGCAAATTCCGTGTGCTTCTTGAAAGCGATTTCCTGGCCGGATTTCTCCACTTGAATCGCTTGATAAATATAGTCTTTCAAAATCGTCTCCATCGCAGCTATTTCTTCGGCATGGGTGAACCGAATCTGTCGCGCGGCCTGCACATTCTCCGTTTGTTGGATTAGAATCCCATGGGTATCCTTTAGCAAAGCGCCTTTGTGAAACAGCAGCGCGCAATATTGTTTAAATCCATGGATTAAGACGATATTCTTATTTTTGTAAGTGTAACAAGGATGCATCCACTTAAATTCTTCAGTCAGCTCACAGTCAAGAACAATTTGCCTCAGCTTCACGTATTCTTCCTTCCACTTTGCAGCCTTACTTACAAATTCATCCACCTTGGGATTCAGTTTATTATCCGCCATCAAAGAACCACCTCGCTTCGAAGTATTCGACAAGCTGATCGTCGTTTGCATCTGGTATTGTTGACTGTACAGCTTTTCCCCATTTTGATATAAACAAATACAAAAATCAATGACGCTATTATCCCTTAATCCAAACCGGCACAGCAAAAAAACTGCCGGATACGAGATGTGGCCGCTGAAAAAGCAAAAGCTGCATGAGCGAATCATGCTTCCGATCGCGAATTTCTTGAATGTCCCTGCTTGCGGCAGGTGAAATCCGGGGACAAAAGCGAAAGCTGGCGCTTCTCCAGCATCATTTCGCTCACTTCGCTACTTTTTCAGCGGCCTCATAAAAGATCATGGCAGTTTTTCCATGCAGTTCTATACAAGCGATTCAGTCGGTTAAATAGGAACGGAAAATTTTAGTCAAATTTTGCCCATGCTGCCCCCAAAAGATGTCGTGGGAAGCAAGCAATACGCCGTCCGGCAATTTGACGATCGACAGACTGGCCGTCGACCGGCCCGAGAAATTGTACGTATAGTCGTCGGGATGAATATAATTGACGACCACTCCCGGCACTTCTCCCGTACACGCCTTTCTTACCGGACTTTCCGCCAGCCGTTCGCTCGAGCCTTTCTTTAGCGCCTGAACGCTCATCTCGTAATCGATGCCGTTTTCCAACCCCTCCAGCAAGAACGATGACGTCTCCCCCGGCAGTTGATAGGATTGAACTGCAGTAGGTTCTGCCCCGGCCGTCAGCTTAACCTCATAGACCAGTTGATCGGAGCTGCATGCTCCTTCGTATTTCCAGTCGAGCTGCAGTCCCTTTAACAAATGTAAAAACAATTTGTAAAAACAAAAAAACGGCCCGAAAGAAGGCACTTGTCAAGTGTCCTTCTTTCGGGCCGCCGTTGGAAAACCTGCGGATTCGGCCGGCTGCCGCGTTGCGCCGCAACGCGACCTTGAAATTCGCTCGCATTGGAAAATTGCGACGTCGGCATCTTAACTCGCCATTCGAATCACATACGCACGATCACGGAGCCTTCTTCGACGGAAACGCCAAACATTTCAACAGTAACTTCGTACGACATGGTGCGGGTTGCCGGATCAACGATCATACATCCGGTCTTAATGTCGAATTCCCACTGATGCCACGGGCAACGGACGATCTCGCCCTCACGTTCGTAAGCGAAATGCCCGGGGCCGCTGGATACAACCAGCGGTTTGGTCAAACCTTTGCACAACTCCGCGCCTTGATGCGGACAAATGTTGCGCAGCGCATAAAACTGGCCGCCGACATTGTATACGCCGATGCTGCGGCCCCCCGCCTCCACCAGCTTGTGGGAACCGGGGGCGATTTCCGACACTTTGGCTACAGCGTATTTGTGCTTCTCCGGCGCAGCAGCCGCAGTTTGCTTCATCTGAGCAGGCTGCGTCATGACGGCTCACCCGCCCTTTCGGACTTTCTCGCCGGCAGTCCGTAAATATTGGCCGCATTGCGGTAATATACGCGGTCCCACAACTCATCATCCAGCTTCGGCAGCGCTTTAAGCGGCGAATCGAAGTCCCAATGCGGATAATCGCTGCAATACATCATCGTATCTTTGGCAAAAATGCTGGCCATCATCTGGTCAAACACTGCGCGGTTTGGCGTCATTTCGATCGGCTGGGTCGTCACGCGCATATGATCGCGGAAATATTCGCTGGGCAACTTCCTCACCCAAGGCGTCTGTACACGCAGCGCTTTCCAATCCTGATCGAGCCGCCATAAATACGGGGCGATCCAGAATACACCCGCCTCCTGCAGCACCACCTTCAGCGTCGGGAAACGTTCGAACACGCCTTCAAAAATAAAGCTGGCCAAATGCGCCATCATCACCTGCGGACGAGACGCCCGCGATTCAATGTAATGCGTCACATGCCCCGCGCCGGTCGGCGGGCCGTTGACTCCGCTGCCTTCATTGCCTACGTGGATCGTAAAAGGCAGGTTATGGCGAACACACGCCTCGTAAATCGGATAATAATACCGGTTGCCGTATGGAAATATCGCCCCGTTGGACACAAGCACCTGCGCGAAATCGCTGCGCCCGCCGACCCGGTCGATTTCTTTGGCCGACAATAGCGGATCCTGCTTCGGGATCATCACCGACCCTTTTAGCCGGCTGTCCTGCGACAGCCAATGCTCGATCGTATAATCGTTCACCGCGCTGCACAAGGCCGCTGCGTAATCGTGATTGATCGTATTGTGCATGCCCGAGCCTTCCCCGGTCAATATGCCGTATTCCACATGATTCGGATCAAGATGATGCCGCTGCATGTAACTTAAGCTGCTCCCGGCCGGTCCGCCTTCGGGCGGGAAGGAATCGACCATGCGTCCGCCGACGCCGCCGTTAAAATGCATGCCTCCCGGCAGCGCGTTGCCGTAGGTCTCGACAAGCTCGCGGTATTCACGTGCCAAATACGGCCTGATGACATCCATGCCCGTATAATGGTGGATATCGCAGTCAATAATGGAACGCTTCAGCTTTGGACGTACAACGGCCGAAGAAGGGACAGCTTCCGCTTGATTCATCGTTTTTCCCCCAAACTAATGATATAATCGCGGTTTTTGCAACCGCTTTAAGGTTTACAAGCTCATTATAATGGGGGGGAGCGACAAAAGATTGCCGATATTTGACAAGATTCTATTCAATAATTGACCAATTAAGCTTGCGTTAGCTGACGTTGGCGGTAAGTGGACGGCGTTTCCTCGGTAAGCGCTTTAAAATGGCGGCTGAAATGGGACGATGAAGGGAACCCGATCATATAAGCGATATCCGAAATCGATGTATCCGGCGCTTCGCGCAGCAGCCGCTTGCCTTCCGCCACCCGCTGAAGCAGCACATATTGATAAAAGCTGATGTTCATTTCCTTCGTAAAGCTTCGCGTCAAATACTCCTCGCTGACCGCAAACCGTTTGGCCACCGATTTTAAAGTGAGCTCTTCGCCTAAGTTGCTGCACACAAAATCGGAGATCAGCTGCACTAGATCGTTTTTGCGGCTTTTGGTCGGGAACGTTTCCGCCCCCCCGGGAGTGGCCGAGCTCCGTTGAAGAAACGCCGTAACTTGCAGCACATACGCAAGCGCCATCCGTTCCCACCCGATCTCCCTGTCCGTCAGCTCGTGCCGCAATCCCGCGCACAACTCCTCCATGTGCTGGAACTGCTTCGGATTCAACGAGAAGCTGAGACACGAATCTTCCGGTACCCATGCAAAATCAATCAGCCGGTGCAGAGCCGGAAGCATGCCCTGATCGTCCCCGCTTTGGTGCACGCAAATGACCGTGCGTTTATACGACGAGTTGGAGATCATCTGATGCGGCACGGTACCCCGGAAAACAAGCACGGAACGTGGCGATTGCAGTAAAATTTGGCGGCCGACAACCATCGTGCCGTCCCCCTCCTGCGTCATATGAATTTCCACACCCGGCTGATAGTGGAAATTCGTCCCTTTTCTCCACTCGTTGCTGACCAGCATAATGGGAAACCGGTTCAGCGTATTTTCGATGCCTTCATTCCATTCAAGCCGATCATTATTGATGAAACCTCTCATGTCCATATGCCGCTCCCGCTATTTGTTCCATGGTATGGATAAAACGTTCCTTCTCATTATACTGCAAATAGGCACCGGGAGATGAGCTTTATTAAGTTCTTTTCTTATTAAGTTAAGTCGCAACCGCTTTGAAGTAGCGATAAATCCGCTCCAGCTTCTTCTGCTGTTTTCCTTGAGGTTTTTCCATATGCCCAAATTCGAAAAAAGTTACTTTTCTTATGCCCACATAGCGGAAAAGCGCCTTCCGCATCAGCGTTTTGTGCGCATTGTTCAGCCAGAACAGCGGATATAAAGGCGGACCTTTCATCGTCGATACACATACCACCGTCTTGCCTTTCAGCAGCCCTTCCGGCAGCAAGCCGCCATTGTCGCGGTATGCGAAATTGGATGCAAACATGCGGTCGATATAACCAAGCAGCATGGCGGGAGGACGCCCCCACCAGATCGGATAAACAAAGACGATTTTGTCGGCCCAGAGCAGCTGATTGCGGTACGTTTCCAACTCGGGATCGCGGTGCATGTCTCTTCTTCGCTTCCGTTCATTAAAAACAAGCAGCGGATCAAACGTTTCCGCGTACAGATCAACAACCTGAACCTCCTCTACGTGGTCATTTTCGCTTAGGCCTTGGATCGTTTTTTGCAAAAAAGCGTGGCATAAACTTTGATGATTCGGATGCGTATAGATGACAAGGGTTTTCATATGGCACCTTCTTTGTTATCATTTGATAACAAGGTAACATGTCTGTAAAATAGTTGTCAATAGATAATTGTTTTTTGACAACAAACAACAAGGAAGGATGGTTCGAATTGGAAACAAAAGAAATCGTGTTCAGGCAGTTAACTGCTGTCATCGCGTCAGCGCATCAGCTTCATTACGAAATGTTGAAGGATGTGCCTTTGGACGACTTGACGCCGCTTCAATATGAAATTATGGAGTTTCTTTGGGTCAAGCAGCCGCAAACCTTAAGTCAAATCAGCGAATGCAAAGGCATCTCGATGCCAAACACAAGCCGGGAGATCAAGAGGCTTAGCGAACTCGGATTTTGTCAAAAACTCGAAGACCGGGAAGACCGCAGAAAACAGCATATTCATCTGACCGAGCTTGGCGAAAAGAGAATGTCCGCGGTGTTTGACCATATGAGAGAGCACTTTTATCGCCGGATAAGGGGAATCCCAGAGGACAAGTTAGGCGAGGTTTCCGCAGCGATGGCGCTGCTCGAATCGACGATTCTTCGTGTCTGAGCGGCAGCTAGCAAAATCGATTCATTCATAGTACACTGAATTTAATTTTAAAGCGGCTTCTTTGAATCAAAAGGGGAGTTTTCACAATGAAAATGGAAGACATCGCGAGGCTCGCAGGCGTTTCCAAATCGGCGGTTTCCATTGCGCTTAGCGGCAAACCCGGAATCGGCGCGGAAACACGCGAGAAAATTATGCAAATCGCCAAAGAAGCCGGTTACGTGCCCCGGCCAACGGCCAAACCCGGACAAGTTCAAGGGCATACGCTGCGTTTTGTTGCCTGCACGAATTCCGGCATCGTCCTTGAACAGTATGATAAGCAGCCTTTTTTTATGGAGCTGATTCACGATATTGAGGAAAGCAGCCGGGCCCGCGGATATTCGCTGTTATTTTCCTCCATTTCAACGAATGACTTTGAAGCGGCGCTGGAGGATCTTGAGGAAGGTCACGAGGCAAGCGGCCTGATCCTGCTGGGAACTAACCTAACCGCCCCGCAAATCCGGCATGTCGCCGGCAGGCAGCCTTATCTGGTTGTGCTCGATACATGTTACGAAACGCTCCCTGTCCATTTTATCGTGATGAACAACATGATGGGCGCCTATCAGGCTGCCCGCCACCTTCTCGATCTGGGACACCGCCGCGTCGGATACGTGCAGTCCCATACGAGAATGTACAACTTCGATTCGCGGAAAAAAGGGTTTATTACCGCCCTGAAGGAAGAGAGCATAAGCCTTGACGGCGAGCTGCTGTTTGAAGCTTCCCCTACGGTCGTTTCCGCTCAGCAGGAGTTGAAGGAACGGTTTGCCGCTCTGGGCGACCGGATGCCGACCGCGTTGTTCTGCGAATGCGACTACATCGCGATCAGCGTCATCAAAACGCTGGCCGAGCTTGGCTTTCGTGTACCGGACGATGTCTCGGTCGTCGGTTTCGACAATATCCGCGAAGCGACCATTGTATCTCCCGAGCTGACCACCGTTCACGTGGAGAAAACCAAAATCGCCGAGCTGGCCGTTGCAACGCTGATCGATATGATCGAAGACGGCGATTCCATTAAGCGCAAATCGATTATCGATACCAAACTTGTCGTCCGGAGCTCCAGCCGGGCGGTGAAACTATAATAGGAAAAGGAGGCTCTGCGGGCGAGCCTCCTTTTCCTATTATAGACCGGTTTCTCCTGTAAGACGGTTCCCCGGAACTTCCCGCACCTCGCGCTGCTCCCAGCGAAGGTTCAAGGCGAGATGACGCGTGACTGCTGTCACCTCATGCCGTTATCCGATTACCGCTTGAACCGCCTTTTTCCAGCCGGCAAAATACTTGTCGCTGGCGGTCTGTTCCATAGCCGGGCGAAACTCGCAGCCGTTTGGGAACAGCTCGGCAAGCTGCTTGGGATCGCTCCAAAATCCGACGCCCAATCCGCCGAGCATCGCGGCGCCGATCGCCGATAGCTCGGGAACGGCGCCTTGGACCAGCGGCGTTTGCAGCATATCCGCTTGAAACTGCATGACAAACCGGTTGGCCGTTGCGCCTCCGTCCACCCGCAGCTCCCGCAGCGGGACGCCGGCTTCCGCCGCCATCAGCTCCATCGTCTCGCGCACCTGATAAGCGATGCTCTCGAAGGCGGCACGAATGATGTGCCGCCTGCCGGTGCGCCGGCTCATGCCCAGCAGCGCCGCCCGCGCGTTTGGCGCCCAATACGGAGCGCCGAGCCCAACAAAAGCGGGAACGAGGTAGACGCCTTCGTTATCCGCAAGCTCCACAGCCTGCGACTCCGCTTCGGCGTAATCGCCGAACAGCCCGAGCTGATCGCGCACCCACTTTACGCAATCGCCGGTGCTGTGGATGATGCCCTCCAGCGCATAGTCGACAGTGCCGCCGCTCCCCCAGGCGATTGTCGCCACAAGGCCGTTCCCCGCGGATGCGGGATAACGGCCGGTGTTCATCATCACGGACGTGCCCGTGCCATACGTCGCTTTGGCCATACCGGGGCGATGACACCGCTGTGCGAATAACGCCGCTTGCGAATCGCCGATCACGCCCGCTATCGGTACACGCTCGGCAAATAGCGATGAATCCGCAGTGTATCCGAACACCGCATCGCTTGATCGTACCTGCGGTAGCTCCACACCGGCAAGTCCGAACAAGCCGATTAATGCCGGGTCCCATTGCAGCGTATGAATGTTGAACAGCGACGTCCGGCTTGCGTTGGAATAATCGGTCGCATGTACGGCGCCGCCGGTCAGCTTCCAGATCAGCCAGCTGTCGATGGTGCCGGCGAGCAGCCTCCGGCCTGCGCGTTGATCGGCCTTATCTCCCGATTTGGCTGCATGATCAAGAATCCAGCGGAATTTGCTGGCGGAAAAATACGGATCGATCACAAGCCCCGTCTTCTCCTGAACCGTCCGTTCATGCCCGCCCCGTTTAAGCTCGTCGCAAAACGCCGCCGTACGGCGGCACTGCCAGACAATCGCATGATACACCGGCTCGCCCGTTTCCCCGTCCCACACGACGGCGGTTTCCCGCTGGTTGGTGATTGTGATGGCCGCCAGCTGCGAAGGGGCGACCCCGGCTTCCCGCAGCACCCCGCGGATCGACGCAACGACATTGCCGTAGATTTCCAGCGGATCATGCTCCGCCCAGCCCGGCTGCGGATAAAACTGCCGATGCTCCAGCGAATGCTTGGCGCAGACGCCGCCCTGACGGTCCAGCAGCAGCGCTTTGGTCCCCGATGTGCTTTGGTCGACGGCAACGATCCATGCCTTCTCCATCCCGCGCCCCCTACTCCCGTCCAAGCAGCTTAAGGGCAACGCCGCAAACGTGCGCTGCGCTGATGCCGTAGTGCTCGAACACCTCCGACGTATTGCCGGTGATCGCCGGTTCGTCGGGGATGCCGATAATGTGCATCGGCACCGGTCGATGCTGCACGACGACCTCAGCCACCGCAGCGCCGAGGCCGCCGTGAATGCTGTGCTCCTCCAGCGTGATGATCCGCCCGGTTTCCTCCGCCGCTTTTACGATGGCTTCGGTATCGAGCGGCTTAATCGTATGCATGTTGAGCACGCGGCAGCCTACACCTTCCGCCCGCAGCCGCTTTGCGGCATTCAGGGCGACGCGGACCGTCTCCCCGGCGGCGATGAGGGTGAGATCGCCGCCTTCCCGCATCGTGACGGCTTTGCCGATCACAAACGGTTGGTCGTCCAAGTCCGCCTCCGCGTCGTAGCAGTCCGCGACCGGATTGCGGCCGATGCGCACGTAGACGCCGCCCTCATATTGGGTGAGCGCTTCCGTCATACGCCTTGTCTCGTGCCGGTCCGCCGGCAATATGATCGCAAGCCCCGGAATCGCTCGCGTGACGGCGATATCCTGGAGCGAATGATGCGACATCCCCAGCGCGCCGTAGCTGACGCCGCCGCTGATGCCGACCAGCTTTACGTTCGTAGCGGAATAAGCTACGTCCACCTTCACCTGCTCAATCGCGCGCATGCTGAGGAAACACGCCGGCGAAGTAACCCACGGCTTTTTGCCTGAATGGGCCAGCCCCGCTGCGATGCCAACGATGTTTTGTTCGGCGATGCCGGTCTCGACAAA
The DNA here is from genome assembly GCF_004307995.1 of Paenibacillus thalictri. Lineage (GTDB taxonomy): Bacteria > Bacillota > Bacilli > Paenibacillales > NBRC-103111 > Paenibacillus_AF > Paenibacillus_AF thalictri. Next base: position 43,890 of record NZ_SIRE01000019.1, read on the forward strand.
TTGCTCCGGCAGCTCCTTCACAAAAGGCGCCATCGAAGCCGAACCTCTCGAATCGCTGGCGAGCAGCACGATATCGCGATCCTCCCGCGCCTGCCGCAGCAGCGCTTCGCACAGCGCCTGCCGGTTTGCTATTGCATTCATACCCGTCCCCCCGCTATCTCCCGCATATGCTGCGTCAATTCGTCCATCGCCAGATTGAGCTCGGCGTCGCTGGGCACATGATGGTGCCAATGCGGCACGTTTTCCGCAAACGAGACGCCTTTGCCTTTGGTCGTGTACGCCATAATTAACGTCGGTTTGCCGGCCGCTTGCGGCGCCGCCTGCAAAGCCTCGACCAGTTCCGCCATATCGTTGCCATTCACGGCGACCACGTGCCAGCCAAATGTCGCCCATTTGTCCTCCAGCGGCTCCAGCCCCATAACCTCCTCGGTGCTGCCGCTGATTTGCAGCTTGTTGCGGTCGATGATGCCGATCAGATTATCCAGCTTGTAATGCGCGCCGGCCATCGCCGCTTCCCAGACCGAACCTTCGGCTTGCTCTCCGTCGCCCATCAGCGTATAGACCCGGTACGGCCGGCCATCCATTTTCGCCGCTTTCGCCATACCCACCGCAATCGACAAGCCATGCCCAAGCGCCCCGGTGTTCATCTCCACACCCGGCACCTTATTGTTCGGATGCCCGATCAGCCGCGAGCCATAACGGCTGAACGTCGCCAGCTCCTCTTTGGGAAAAAAGCCCCGGTCCGCCAAAATGCAATACAACGATTCGACGGCATGCCCCTTACTGGCGATAAAGCGGTCGCGTTCTTCCCACTTGGGACGGGAAGCGTCCACACGCATCACCTTGTAATACAGCGCGGTCAAAATATCCGTATTGCTCAAAGACGAACCCGTATGCCCCGTTTTCGCATGATGGATCATACGAAGCACATCCATGCGGATTTGCACCGCCTTTTGCTTCAGTTCATCGATATTCATGCTGCTCCCCCCTCTCCGTATGCTTGAGCCAGTCCGTATCCATACACGAACATAAACATGTTTGTGTCACCGAAAATCACTTCTATCACACCAAATCGCTTCCGCGCAGCCATGCCTGAATTTCAGCCACGGTCGGATCGACCGGATCGGGCGTCAAGCCGGGAATGTACGTACACGCCTCATACAACACGGGAATAACCTCGGCATGGATCCCCACCGAATGGTGCACATAAGGGCCTTTAACAAGTTTTTCCTCCCACAGCGGCCAATCGTTCACCTCAACCCATACGTACGAACCTCTTGTGTAAGGGCCTTCGATCCCCTTCGCTTTGCCAAGAAACAAGCCATACTCCCCGTTGTCCCCGTCAAAACGCGCCAGCGTCATCGTGCCGCCCTTGATTTCGCCTTCATGTGTGCCCGGCGAATGATCGTCGAACAGAAAATGCTTGCGCAGCTTCGGTTTATCCGGCTCCACGCTGAGCGATACCGGGAAGTTGCCGCAGTGAAACAGCAGCTCGCCGTTAGGGTTATCCGGGTGCCGCACCGTTAAATCGGCGAAAAACGTAGGAGCGGTATTCATCGCTGCCGCCTGCACCATCACCGAAGTGATCGCCCCGTGAATATCCGTTTCGCAGGTGACCGGAATTTGCTCGTCGGTCAAAATCGCATTGGCGAGACACGGCATGATGCCCATCGCATCCTGCAGCGATGACCAGCATTGGATTGCAATCGCCGTGCTGCCCGTCTGGACTGCGTAACGCTTCATCGCCACCTTCAAGGCGGCAATTTTCCGGACCGCTTCTTCTCCGACCTCGGAATAGTCCAGTGTTTCCTTAATGTATCGCACAGCCGCATCCAGTTCGGGAGAATCGGATGCCGCAACCTTCTTGGTAGCGATCTTGATATCCTCCAGCGTAATCGGATGAATCTCGATGCCAAAGCGCTCAAGCAGTTCCCCTTCGTTGCACATCATCGTCCAGAACGATGCGGGCCTCGGAGCAATCTGCAAAATGCGCAGCCTGCGGAACTCCTTGACCACGTTGGCGGCGGCTACGAAATTTTTGAAGCCGCGTTCGAATACCGGGTCGTTCACCCGGCAGTTCGTGATGTAGGTGAACGGCACGCCGAAACGGCGCAGCACCTTGCCCGTGGCGAACAGCCCGCACTGCGTGTCGCGCAGGCGCGTCCCGTCCGCAAGCGGCGCCTCGTCGCGCGGCCCCCACAGCAGCACCGGCTTGCCCAGCGCTTTGGCGACACGAGCCACCGTGTCCTCCGTGCCAAAGTTGCAATGCGGAAAAAACACCGCATCCACTTCATGTTGTCTAAAATGCTTAATAATTTCATCCGCATTGTAATGGTCGTTGTAAAGCAGCCCTTCGGCGTTGAGGCCTTCCAGATCGACAATATCCATATCGAGCCCGAAGCCGGCAATTTTCTCGCGAATGAGCACCTTATATTTAAACGCGTCTTCCGCGCTGAACACAAATCGTCTCGTCGGCGCGTAACCTAACGTGAATGCCGCCATGGCCGTTCCCCCTCGTAAGTAGCGGCGCCGGACAACGCCGGCGCCTAATGAGTCCCTGGTTTACACGCATAGTCCCTTGCTTATTCAACACGCCGCGCCCGGATCGCGATATACAGCCTCCCCGGCAATTCGATGCGGGAATGTCCCTCAAACGTTCCGTCCAGCTCCGTGACCGTCATATTCCAAGTATCGATAATATCCACCTTGAAGCGTTTGCCTTCCGGGAACGGCAGCTCGCGGTACCCCGGGCGGTGAATGCCGAAGTATTGCAAATAATACTCCCCTTCTACGCCGATCGTTGGCGCATCGCGGAAGCTGTCGAGTTCGGCCGCCTCTACCGGCATATCCTCGAATAGTTGCCGCAGAAACGCAATCCGCTCCGGGCTTTCTCCGTGCAGCTGTCCGCCCTTGGACCACCAAACAACTTCTTCCGGGTGCAAAAATGTTTCCCCATGCCCGACATACCCGCCTCGGGCGAACCCTTCCCAGAACCGCGCCGTCATGTCTTCACCGGTAATATTGCCCCAGCGGTGCGGCAAATTGCCCTCATAGCAGCATTCGTCAACAACGATCGGCTTGCGGTACGTCCGGCTCCATGCGCTTACGCTTTGCAACTCCCAGTACTGCATGCTGACATGCGTAACCCATGGCTTGCGGTGATCGTAAACGACCAGATTTGTCGGGTCGTACATTTTAGTGCCGTTGTGAATCGAGCGCAGCCGCTGGTACGGGTCGTTCTCTTGAACGATGCGGAAAAACCGGTCCCAATCGTCCATCGTTTTGGTCGCCATAAAGTCAAATTCGTTGGCAAGCGACCACCAAATGTTGCGGAACGCGCCGAGCCGGGCAATCGTGTACTTCAGATACAGCTCATCCGTCTGCGCATCCATCCGGTCGAAACCCCAATGCCCCTTGTCATACGGGTGGAATAAAATCAGATCCGCTTCGATGCCAAGCTGCTGAAGCTCCATAATACGGCGCTCCAAATTCGCCCAATACGCCGGATTGAACCGGCTGAAGTCAAACCCTTCCTCCCGGGAACCGGCAAACGGGAAATGCTCGGGTTCATCCATATTAAAGCTGTAGCGCTTGGGAAACACACACATCCGCAGCTTGTTAAAAGGTGCCTTCGCAAGTGTCTGCAGCGTCTGCTCCTGCAGTTCCGTCTTCTGATGCGTCCACACATAACACGTAGTTCCGACCGGCAGGTAAGCCGTTCCGTCTGCGTACACAAACCGCCGCTCGTCGCGGATTATGACCGGCCCGTGATTGCCCGTTGATGCCGGAGTACAAACAAAGCGGCCTTCTGCGGCTTCTCCCTCATGAGCATCGCTTGCCTTAACCATTGTTTTGTATGACCATTCCCCGGTCACATCCGGCATAAATCGGACTTTGTACACACCGTTTCCATCATAAAATCCATCCACCTTAACGATACGGTGCCCATGTTGAAACTCGGCGGTCACCGTCACGTCCATATAGGGATTGCCCGAATCCGGTCCGGGAATAGTCAGCTCCAGCAGCGACCAGCGTTCGATTTGTCTGTTTTCCTGTTCCGAATTGTTCATTCCATAACACTCCTTAATCTATAATCTTTATCCTTTGATACCCGAGGTGGAAATCCCCTCGACGAAATATTTTTGACAGCTGAAAAAGATCACCAGACTTGGCACCAGCGACAGCACCGACATCGCAAACATCGCCCCCCAGTTCGAGTCGCCCGAGGAATCCATAAACAGCCTTAAGCCAAGCGGGATCGTATACAACTTTGCCGTGTTGATGTAAAGCAGCTGGCTGAAAAAATCGTCCCATGTCCAGAGGAAGGTGAAAATCCCTGTCGTAATTAGCGCCGGTACGGCCAGCGGCAGAATGATGCGGCAAAAAATTTGCACCTGCCCGCATCCGTCGATCGTCGCCGATTCATCCAGCTCCTTGGGAAGCCCTCGAATAAACTGTACCATAAGGAAAATGAAAAACGCATCCGTTGCCAGCCATTTCGGTATCGTCAGCGGATAATACGTATCGATCCAGTTCAGCTGCTTAAACAAGATGTACTGCGGAATAATCGTAACATGGTGCGGCAGCATGATCGTAACAAGCATGATCGCAAACCAGAGCTTTTTCAAATTAAAATCGAGACGGCCAAACGCATAAGCCGCCATGGAGCACGACGCCAAATTGCCAAGCACGCAAAGCGCGGAAACGATAAGCGAGTTGATCAAGAAGGTGGAAAACTTCACCCGGGAGATGCCGGACCATCCTGCAATGTAATTGTTTAACGTCGCCGCCTTCGGCCAGAGGCTCAAATCGGTAAAAATCAGCTGGGACGGCTTAAATGAGCTGGAAATAAGCCAAATGATCGGATACAGCATAAACAGGCCGATGACAATAATGACCGCATGAAGCAAAAGCCGGTTTAGAGCACTCGTATGCGCCATCTTATTTCCCCCCGTCCCCGTAATGCACCCAATATTTGGATGAGCCAAAAACAACAGCCGTAAAAAAGCCGATAATCAGCAGCAGCACCCAAGCCATCGCAGAGGCATAACCCATCTCGTAGAAAGCAAAACCTTTCATATACAAGTACAAAGTGTAGAACAGCGTGGAATCGATCGGGCCGCCCTGCCCGCCGCTAATAATAAACGATTGAGTAAATGCTTGAAACGAACCGATCAATTGAATGACCAGGTTGAAAAAAATGACCGGCGTAAGCTGCGGAATCGTAATAAACAAAAATTGCTTGATTTTGCTTGCTCCGTCGACCTGCGCCGCTTCATAGTAATCCTGCGGAATCTGCTTCAAGCCGGCCAGGAAAATAATCATCGAAGAACCGAACTGCCAAACGGACAAAGCGACAATGGAATACAGCGCATATTTCGGATTAGCGATCCAGTCCGGAGCCTGAATGCCGAATTTCAGCAGCAGTTGATTGACGGCGCCGGAGCCGCCGAACATTTTGCGCCATAACACGGCGATCGCCACGCTGCCGCCAAGCAGGGTCGGCAAATAATACAACGTGCGGTAAATGCTGAGCCCCCTGAGTCCCCGGTTCATCAAGGCCGCAACTAGCAAAGCGAAAGCGAGCTTAAGCGGCACGGCGGTAAACACGTAGGTGAAGGTGACCTTTAATGAAGTGAAATATCGGGTATCGGATGTAAACATCGTTTTATAGTTTTCAAAACCGATGTATTTCGGCGCCGAGATGACATCAAATTTCGTCAGCGAATAATAAAACGAGTTGATCATCGGACCGATCGTCAGAATAAACAATCCGATAAGCCAAGGCAGAAGAAACAAATAAGCGATTCTGTTTTTTTTCCAAAGCCGGACAAGCAGCGTGCCGATCGTGTTGGATTTCCCGCGGGTTGCGGCGGTCACGGTATTCATGCGTACCCCTTCTTTCGACGCCGGATCAATATGCGGCGTTTTATTTTTTGCTGATCACCTTCTCCGCCGACTGGAACAGCTCTTGAGCAGCGTTCTGGATCGCAGCTTGGTTAAATGCTATCTTCTGGCTTAGCGTCTTCATCACGGAATCGAATTCCTTAATGTTGGGCATTTCGCGGTCGACGATACGGGCGTTTTTCACGGCCAGATCAATGTAATCATACATCTTCTTATCGATTTCCGTGGCTTTGGCCTTCAGCGTTTCGCGCACCTTGGACGATCCCGGAACGCCGCGCTCACTGCCGAGAATCATCGTTGCTTCAGGATCGTTCACCATAAAGCTGATAAACATCGCGGCTTCCTTCGGATGTTTGGACCCAGCGTTGACGGACATAAACTGGCTCGGCTGCAGCCACAAACCTTGAGTAGAACCTCCGCTTGGCGGCAGAACAAGCTTGATTTCATCTTTCATGCTTTTCTGATAGGCGTTCAGCTGATTGGACCAGATCAGGTGCATCGCGGTTTTGCCCTCGACAAACGACGAGTTCTCCGGATTTTCCGTATAAGCCGCCGTCATCTCGCCTCCCGGAATACTTCCGGCTTTGCGGAAGCCGTCCCACATCGAAAACCATTTCTCGAGATCTTCCTTGGCGAAGCCGACTTTTCCGTCTTTGTACAACGTTTTGTTGGTTTGGCGCGCGAAGTAGTTTAAATATAACGATAATGCGGATTCGTCTACGGCGCCGAAGTACCCTTTGCCAAGCGCTTTCGACAAGTCTGCGGCGTACTTCCCGAAATCGTCCCACGTCCAATTGCCGGTCGGCGGCTGCAGCCCGGCCTTCTTAATCAATTCGGTGTTATAAGCAATGCCAAAAGCGTTGGAGCCCAAGCTGATGCCGTACAGCTTGCCGTCCAAATCGCCGGAGTCCACCGTTGCCTTGTCGAAATCGGCAACATCGATCTCCTTGCCAAGATAAGGACGCAGATCAAGGAGCGCGTTCCGCGCCACATAATCCGGGTAATTGTTGCCAAGCTGGATCAGATCGGGCGCGTTGCCGCCGGAAATTTGCGTGTTCAGCTTATCCCAATAGCCGTCGCTGCCCAAATATTCCGCGTTGATCTTAATGTTCGGATATTTTTTCTCGAACAGGTCGATAACCTTTAATGTCGCATCATGGCGCACCTGCGAGCCCCACCACATGATGCGCATCTCCACCGGTTTACCGCTATCGGCCGCTTGCCCTTCCCCGCTTTTCTTGCTGCTGTCCGCGGGCGCGCTGCCGCCACCCGGTGTGCATGCCGCCAGCAAGGCTGTCAGCGTAACCATCGTTCCAAGTTTGAACCCGTTTTTTCTAACCGCCATTCGTATACACTCCCTTTTTTATTTACTAAACAAGTTGATCTGCCGAGAATAATTTGAAAGCGTTATCATTTTATACCGACCACCCTCTCTTCACACATCAGCTCCCCAATAATCGGTATTTGTGACTTCACCGTGCTTCTAATTTCATAGTTGGTTGTCATTTCCTGGCTCAACCAAATCATAGCATGAGGAAAACTAAACAGTCAACTAAATTTATCGAACAAATAAACTAAACTATTAAACAATCTACTAAATATCGCCTTAATCAATCATTTTATAATAGAAATCTATTAATCCTCTTTGATATTGTATAATTTTCTTGTCTGTTGTAAACTAAATTTGTTTAGTTAAAAATCAAAACAAATAAAGGAGCGGATTATGATTATGACCATGGAAGAAATCGCCCAGATGGCCGGCGTGTCCAAATCGTCCGTTTCTTTGGCGCTCAGCGGAAAACCTGGGATCAGTGAGGGAACCCGGCATAAAATCATGGACATTGTGAAGAAAAGCGGATATATGCCGCGAGGATTGGTCAAACCGGATAAACCAAACGGACTAAACCATACAATTCGTTTTATCGCCTGTGTGAATTCGGGTATTGTTTTAGAACAATATGCAACCCAGCCGTTTTTTATGGAGCTGATACGCGATATTGAGGAGCAATGCCGAGCGCGGGGTTATTCGTTGTTTTTCTCCTCCGTTCCGACCGACAAGTTCGAGCAAGCCATGGACACTTTGGAAGCGGAGCATGAATCCGGGGGGATGATTCTGCTTGGCACAAACCTCACACGAGAGCAGATTCGTTACGTCGCGCAAAAACAGCCTAACCTGGTTGTGCTGGACACTTGTTTTGAAACGCTGAATGTGAACTTCATCGTCATGAACAACGTGATGGGCGCTTACCAGGCGGCCAAACAACTGCTTGCGGAGGGGCACCAACGCATCGGATACGTGCAATCGCATGCCCGGATGTACAATTTCGACTGCCGGAAAAAAGGATTTTTGCAAGCGTTGGAGGAAGCGGGTTTAACGGTCGAGGAAACACATTACATTACCGTCTCTCCTGTCGTTTTCGGCGCACAAGAGGAATTCAAGCGGAGTATTGCGGAGCTGAAAAGTCCGCTGCCGACGGCGCTGTTCTGCGAATGCGACTATATCGCCATCAGCGCAATCAAATCGCTCGCTGAGCTTGGCATTCGCGTGCCGGACGATATGTCCATCATCGGATTCGATAACATTCAAGAGTCGATGATTATTACGCCCGAGCTCACCACCGTTCATGTGGAAAAAGCGACAATCGCCGAGCTGGCCGTTTCCCAGCTGCTCTCGATGATCGACGGTACCGGAGTGATCAAAACCAAATCGTTCATCGATACGCAGCTTGTGCTGCGAAATTCAAGCCGGGCGTTGGAGGTGGCAGCTGCCAGATAAATAACATGAAGACAACCCTTAGCCCTTTACCAGGGGATGGGGTCGTCTTCAGACGCTTACGCCAGCTTAAACAGTTTTTTCGCGTTGTCGCAGTAGATTTTCCTCTTCATCTCGGGAGAAAGCCGCTGCAATATTTTCGTCGGATCGTCAAAATCCCAATGCGGGTAATCGCTGGAGAACAACAACATATTTTCCGCATCGAACATCTCGAACATAGCAAGCAGATGCTTCGGATCGTCCGGCTCCTCAATCGGCTGCGTTGTCATAAAGCAATGGTCGCGTACGTATTCGCTGGGCATCCGTTTCAGCCAAGGTGCGGACACACGCAGCGCCTTGAAGTTTTTATCCATCCGCCACAGCAGCGGGGGAAGCCAGTTTACGCCGCCTTCGCAGAACACAACCTTGAGCTCCGGAAACTTCTCGAACACACCTTCGCATACAAAACTGACCAGGTGGGCCATGTACGTCTGCGGCAAACAGGTGTGCCACTGCAAATAATTGGTGACGTATCCGGCAGCCGTCGGCGGGTTAAAGATGCCGGCCCCTTCCGCTCCGGGGTGGATGACGAAAGGCAGCCCTTGCCGGGAGCAAGCCTCGTAGATCGGGTGATAGAACCGCTGCCCGTACGGTGCGCGTGCGCCGCCGATCACAACAACGCCAACGATGTCGGGATGAGGGCCGACCCGGTCGATTTCCCGAGCCGCCTGCTCGGGATCCTGCGTGCCGATGCACAAGTACCCTTTAAACTTCGGGCTGACCGAAAGCCATTCCGCAATCATGTAATCGTTGTAGGCGCGGCATACCGCCGCCGCATAATCGGGATCGGCAAAACCGGATACCCCGATCACCGCATCCGAGCACAACAGCGCATACTCCATATGAAACGGCTCCACCAGATGTTCGACGACATACCCGGGATCGGAGCCAACCGGCAGACCGCTTGGCGGATCGGCGTCTTTGCGTTTGTTGCCGATCGGCGAGGCATAAGGCAATCCGCCGCCGGGCATGCCGAACTTTTGCACAAATCCTTTCCAAGGTTCCTCCAAATACGGCACCAAATCTTTATTACTGCGAAATTGATTGTGCACGTCGCAATCGATGACACTAAACACCTCGCTAGAATGATTCACATCTTTCTCCCCCTTCATCCTTGACCGATAACAATGCCGATCTGCCCGTCTTCTACCTGCACCTTGTAGCTGCGTGTCCGGACTTTATCGCTAAACAGCGATTTGCCCGTTTTCAAATCAAACTCCCAGCCGTGCCAAGGGCAACGGACGATCTCCTGATCCCGGCCGTATATAAACTCGTATACCTGCGATTCCAGCGTGGTTCCGCCTACCGGCCCCCTGCACAGCGCCGCCCCTTGGTGGGGGCAGTAATTGTGAATGGCGTAAATTTCCCCTTTGACGTTATAGACCCCGATGGATCTCCCCTCCACCTCAACGATTTTAAAAGTGCCTTCGGGCAGCTCATCAACTGCCGCTACATTGTGTACCGCCAATGTCGTTCTCCTCTCCTCCGTAAGGCAGCGTCATAAGCGCCATGAACGGCCGGGCTTGCGGCCCGACCCGGTTATTTTTTCTTCGTGTACCATTCGTTCATTGCATCAATCGCCGCTTTGCCGCCTTTGGCGTTAAATTCCTGCACAAACTTGTCGAACTCGCTCAAATTGCGTTTGTTCATAATAAATTTCAACGCGTTTTCCTCCATAAAATTGCGCAGCTCCGAGAACTTCGTATCGTACGCTTCAACGGACGGGGCAAATACTGTCTCTTCGCGGTTCCGCTTAAACGGCTCCAGCGGCTTGTAATAAGGCAGAAATCCTTTGGCCTCCAGCCGGGCAAAAAAGCTCGGATCGGAATCGCCCAGGAAATACAACGTGCGCCAAGGAATCGCGTTGCTTTGCTCCGGCGTTTGCACGGCTTTGCCGTTTTCGACCTTGTAATCTTCGCCTTCGATACCGTAAGTAAGCAGTTTATCCGCCTCCGCACCGTAAATATAGTTGATGTATTCGGCTGCGCCCTGCTTGTTTTTGGCCTGCTTTGGAATAACCCAATAGCTGCTTCCCGTCACGGCTTCCTCCATGAAGCCGGATTGGCCGTTTTTGCCGGTGACCGGCGCGATATATTGAATCGTGCCGCCCGTATTTTTGTCCTTGATCGAGCGGTCGATCGTTTGCGCGTCAGGCCAGCTGGATACGCTGTAAACCGCCGTCCCGTTGATCATCTTGTCTTTGACATCCTTGTTAATCGAAAATTCCTGATCGATCAGCCCTTCGTCGTACCATTTTTTCATCGTCTCGAGGAATTCCTTATATTCGGGCTGCACCCAGGAAAACTCCAGCTTGCCGTTTTTCACGACCGTAGTTGAGCCCACCCCAAAAGCGGCGGCAAAAGGTTCGAACGATTGGGCGAAGGAACCCGGATTGGCGCCACGCGCCGTCAGAGGAGCGATATTTTTCTTTTCCTTGATCGTCTTCAGCGTCGTGTAAAACTCGTCCAACGTGGACGGATCTTTTAATCCCAGCGCCTTAATGATGTCCGACCGACCGAGAATGCCGTTCCCTACCTTCTGCGCGACACGGTGCGGCAGCCCGTAAATTTTGCCCCCGTACCGCGTGGAGTCGAGCACCTCGGCTGTGTTCATTGCCGATGAATTCGGAATGTACTGCTTGATCAAATCGTCAAGCGGCTCAAACGCGCCTTGCTGCGCCAGCTTGAAATAATCGGACTTGCCGCTGATCCGCATCAGATCGGGAACGTCGCCGGAGGCCAAAATAATCGACACCTTCTGGGCCGGATTGTCTTTTGGCAGCGATTCGTATTTGACGTTAAAGCCGGATTTCTCGCGGATCACCTTAACCAGCTTGTTATCGTTCATGTTGTCCGTGCCCTTAAACTGCTCCATGGACGGATGGTAAACCATCATCACCCGCAGATCTTTATTTTTGGATGCGCTGCCATTGCTGCCGGCCGACGAGCCCGTACTTGCGTTCGGACTGCAGCCTGCCGCCAGTCCCGCCAGCAGCACCGCAGAGCACCCCGTGACCACTGTTTTTCTAAACTTCATACAACACCCTCCTTAAAATTGTTTTATATTGAGGAGACGATAGCCGGCCGGAATCAGCCTTTTACCGCCCCCAGCATGACCCCTTTGACGAAATATTTCTGAATGAACGGGTATACGCACAAAATGGGCACAACAACACACAGAATTGCGGCAGCGCGGATCGTTTCGGGTGTTACCTCGCGGAATACGTCGGTGATGACCGTATCGGACGTTCTTTCGTCCGTCACCAGCTGCAGCAAAAACATTTGCAGCGGAATCCAGCGCCTCTCGGTAATGTACATCATCGCTTGAAAAAAGCTGTTCCAATATCCGACGGCATAAAACATCGAAATCGTCGCCATCGCCGGCTTCGACAAGGGCAAAAAGATGGACAGCAGAATCCGCCAATTCGATGCGCCGTCGATGCGCGCCGATTCCTCCAAAGCGTCGGGAATGCCCATAAAAAAGTTGCGGACAAGAATCAGATTAAACGGGGCCAGCGCTCCCGGCAGGATCAGCGACCATAACGAATTAAGCAAGCCGACCTGCTTGACGACCAAATAGGTCGGAATGAGCCCACCGCTGAAAAACATTGTAATGACAAACAACAACATCAGCCCTCTCCCGTAAGGAAGATGTCTTTTGGACAGCGGATAGGCGGCCAGCACAGTAAGCGCCATGCTAAGCGCGGTGCCCGCAATCGTAATCAGCACGGAATTGCTGAAGGAATAAAAAAACTGCTTGTTCGTCAACACATACTCATAAGACATGACGTTAAAGCCCTTCGGCCATAAAATAATGTCTTTGGCCAGCACATGAGCTTCGCTGCTCAACGATTTAGCGGCGATATGCACAAACGGCAATATCATCGACAGCGACAGCAAGCTCAGAATGACGACATTAAACCCGGCAAATAGCGCTTCGCCCCTTGTCCGCACCATATTCACTCACACCTTTCCGGTTAAAATATCCCGTCTTCGCCCATTTTGCGGGCTAGGAAATTCGCCGCTACAAGCAGCACGCAACCGATGACCGATTTGAACAAGCCGGCCGCCGTCGTCAGCCCGAACTGCATCGTGCCAAGCCCGACGCGAAATACGTAGGTGTCGATAATGTCGGCCACCTCGTAGACGGTCGGATTATACATCGCCAGTACCTGCTCGAAACCCGCTTCCAGCACGTTGCCGAGGCGCAGCAGCAGCAGCACGATAATCGTCGAACGAATGCCGGGCAAGGCGATATGCCATATTTGCTTCAGCCGCCCCGCTCCGTCCACAGTGGCGGACTGAAACAGCTCTTCGTTGATGCCAAGCAGCGCAGCCAAATAAATGATCGCCCCCCAGCCCGCTTCTTTCCAGATGTCGGAGAACACCAGAATCCAGCGGAACAACTTTTCATCGGACATAAAAAACACCGGTTCGAAGCCAAACAACTGAATCAGCTTGTTCACAATGCCGCTGTTAGGCGACAACAAATCGACGGCAAGTCCGCCGATGACAACCCAAGAAATGAAATGCGGCAAATAGGTGATCGTCTGAACCGAACGTTTGAACACGGCAATTCTCAGCTCGTTCAGCAGCAACGCCAGCACGATCGGTGCCGGAAAGCCGAGACACAACTTCATCAGGCTGATCATCAGTGTATTTCTCACAACCTTGGGGAATTCATCGAATGCAAACAGCTCGCGGAAATGCTGAAGGCCGACCCATGGGCTTTTCATCACGCCTTGGATGATATTGTAATCTTTAAAAGCAATCACAACGCCGTACATCGGCGTATACTTAAACACCAGCAGAAACACAAGCGCCGGAACAAGCATGATATACAAGTCCCAATATTTCAGCAGGGGGCGATGCTTTTGGGGAGCTGACAAGGTCGCCGGGGCCGGCGTCGTCTTGGCGGTAACGGATTTCATGATAAGGGGCACCTCCTCCGGTCGGATTGATCGCAAGTGGATCTACTCTTACTATAGCGGCTCATGGTACTTTGTGAGTAGATCAATTGTTTGCGGTTTTTCGCAACTTTTTTGTTATGTTGCCGCCTTCAACGCCAAATGGCTGCACCTAACCCAAACGGCAATAACGCCGAAGCGGAGGCTCCGGCGTTGCTGCGGTTACGTTTTTAATACGTCGCTGGGTTTAATGCCCCAATATTTTTGAAACAGTTTGGAGAAATAGTTGACGTGCTTGTAACCGACCTGCTCCGCTACGTCGTATACTTTGCTGCCCTTGGCAAGCAGAGCTTTTGCTCGTTCCATGCGCAAGCGAAGCACAAAGTCGGAGAACGACACGCCGGTAGTTTCTTTAAAGGTGCGGCTTAAATAAGAGTAGCTGAGGTACATCTTCTCGGCGACGAGATATAAGCTCAGCTCATCATCATGCAGATGCTCATGAATAAACTTCACGATTTCGCTGATCGCAATTTACGTGCCGGACTGCCGACGCTGTTCGATGGTTTTGCTAATACGCAAAGCCATCCTGCCAAACCATGCTTCGATCTGGTCGCGCGACAACAGCTCATGGAACCTCTCGAAGTCGGCGAAATCTTCCTGCAGCGCCTCGCGCAACGTCCAGCCGTGCGTGTGAACGATTCTGGCCAGCAGACAGGCGATACGCCACAACGTCTCCTTGGCATCGGCAACCGGACGGGCTTCGGAGAAACCAAGCTCCATTACCGTCCGGATCAACTCCCGGCATTTCGGGCCGTCGCCCGTTTCGATCGCTACCTCCAGCTCTTTCTCCGCCTGCTCCATATACACCCACGAAGGTTCTGCGGGAACCGGCTCCCGATACGGGATGGCAATGCCGCTGCCCAGCGTGATCCGCGCCTGAAGCGCCATTTTGCTTTGCTTAAACGCTTGGGGGAGCAGCAGAAAATTCGCCGCAGCCGGTCCGATGCCCGCGCTGGCCGTCAGCTTCAGACAATCCTTCGCCGTTTCGAGCAGCTCGCTGACCTTCAGATTTACTTTGGCATGCCAGACGTCCTCGCGTTCCGCCAGCGGAGCGGAAAACAGCAGAGCGGTCATGCCGTCGTCATCTTGAAGCACAACGCAATCCAAACCACCTAGCAAATCCCTGGCGATCGTAAACAGCGAGAACTGCACGAGCTGGCGGTCGCCCGCCTGAAAGCGGCCGTTTCCGTCAGCGATCGGATCCATGTCCAATACGACGATCAGATGTTTCTTATCGTGCAGAGCCAGCTGCAAATCGTTGCCGATACGCTCGATCTCCCAATGGGAATAACGCCCGTACATCCAATTTTTGTAGAACATGCTTTCCAAGTGAGGCAGATGTTCCTTCCAGCGCCGTTCCAGCAAGTGAAGATTGATTTTCTCGGCCAACTCCTTCTCCCGCACCTCTCTTGCTTCCAGCACCGCCTCCAAGATCAGCTCGTTTTCAGCCGGTTTGACCAAATATTTAAACACGCCGTATTCGATGCTCTCCCGGGCGTATTCGAAATCGTCGTATCCCGTCAATATGAGCGTTTTGACAAAAGGAAAATCGCTTTTAATCCGTTTCGCCAGCTCAAGCCCGCTCATTTCCGGCATATAAATGTCCGTCAGCACAAGGTCGATATTGTCCTTCTGCATAATCGCCAGCGCTTCCTTAGCGCTGCGGACCGCCGCCACCATGTCGATTCGATGGGCGTCCCAATCGATGTCCTCAGCGATCCGCTCCCTGACATGCGGTTCATCCTCTACAATAATCAGCTTCATGCCTGCTTCTCCTTTGCGAGCGGCAGCACCAAAGTTACCTTGGTGCCTACGTCTTGTTTGCTGTACAGCAGTAATTCAGCTGCCTCACCGTAAAACAGCTTGATTCTCGATTTGACGTTTTTCAGGCCGTAATAGCGGGTTGGCGGGCTGTCCTGGGAAATCCGGTACGTTTTGCTCGTAATGCCGTCCAATTCCCGCTTAATTTCCGATAGCTTGTCCTCTCCGATCCCCGCTCCGGTATCCTCCACCTCAAGCAGCAGCCCGGCTTCGCCGATACGCGACCGTATATACAGCTTGCCTTCGTCGGGGCTTCCGCCCAAGCCGTGAACGATCGCATTTTCCACCACCGGCTGCAAAATCAACTTCAGAATGGGCAAATGTTTCGTTTCTTCCGCCAAATCGATCTCCACCGTAAAATGATCGGTCCGAATTTGCTGTACGCGAATGTAATACATCAGATGCAGCGCCGTCTCGGCCAGCGTAAACGAATCTTTGCCTTTGCCCAGACTGACGCGGAAAAACCGCGCCAAGTTGATCACCATTTCGCTGATTTCCGGCACCTTCTTCTTGGAAGCGACGGAATAGATGGAATCCAGCGTGTTGTATAAAAAATGCGGATTGATCTGCGACTGCAGCAGGCTGAATTCGGCTTTGGCCAGACGCAGCTCCTTCTCATAGTCGTCTTCGATCATTTTCCGCTGGGAGGCCGCCATCTGGTTAAAAGCGTTCATCACAAAACCAAGCTCGTCTTTCCGCTTATGCTCGACCTGAACCGTCAGATTACCTCTGCTGAACTGCCTGAACGCGCCCGACAGCTGGTGCAGCGGTTTCGTAATGCCGATGTAGGCCAGCCATGCCATCCAAATCGCCAGCAGCACGCTGACCAGTATAATCAGGTAAGTGAAGCGCTGCAAATTGCCGGATAGCTGAAACAACTCGAATTGCGGCTGCTCCAGCTGAATCGACCACAAGCCGCTTTCCGCCTTGATCGTAAACATCGGCTTGCTGCGCGATTCCTCCGAAAGCGGATTGGTTTCAAGCACAAACCCGTCGTTGTAAAACAAGCTGATGTCCGTGTTGCCGGTCGTTTGCAAATGCTGAATGATTGTACGGAACGACAGCTTATCGACCGCCAAAATCATCACATTTGGCTCTTTATTGTTGCCGAGCACATCCAGCAGACGCACGTAATAAATCATATCGTCGCTTAAATATTCCGATCTCCCGGCGTATTTGCTTGTCGGCACGTAAATAACAAGTCCTCCGCGCGCGTCGATCGTCTGCCGGAACCAGAATTCCCGCTTGACGTCGGGCCATTTGATCCCTCCCTTTACGGTCGATACGCCGTTGCCGCTTTCGCCATGGACAATGTAAGCCTCCTTGACGGCTCCGTTGACGTTGGTCAGCGCGGACAGCTGCTGCTGGACGGTATGGATCTCGTACAGGTGCTCCGGGCTAAGCGGATTGTCAATATTGCTCCAGATATCAACGATATTGGGGTTTGAGCCGATCAACAGCGTTTGCTGGTCCATGCTTTTGGACAACTGGTCCACATACTCCAGCGTCGTAAGCAGCGCGCCTTTGGTGCGGTCGCCGATCTGCTCGTTCATCACTCTCTGGGAGTAATAATTGGCGAAAATGCTGACGGCGACAAGCGGAAGCAAGATAAGCAGGAACGTCACGGTCAGCTTGGACTGGATCGAATGAAAACGGGAAAAATGAATCATCGCAGTTCTCCTCATCGCGCAGCGGGAATTACAGTCATCGTAGGAGATTTAAGCGCTTTCGTCAAGCGGCATCGCAATGCGGCTAAACCAAATCCGGCATCTCTGGACGCTCTTTTTTTGGTGCGATAAGTTACTCTTGCGCATGGGGAGGGGATGAGCACGGGGCTCCAACCGCCAATTAAAATCATGCCCCTTTGAATAAATAGTGCACGGTCGGGCCCTGATTTTAAAAGCGGCCGCTTACGCTTTTCCGCCCCGTGCCCATCCCTTTGTTCAGCTATTTGCCAGTCCGCCACTTCCTCTATCCTCTCTGTTATCCGGTATTCGTATCCATGAACACCTTTGTCGTATTCCGGGTACATGTCTCCTTCACATGCTCCCGTCAAACGAAAATACCACCTGGCGTTGTTGCTGCACATCTTCCATCGGCAACTCTTCATTCTCATCAAAAAAAAGCCGGGAACGATTACCGAAGTAACCTTCCCGGCCTTTGGGCCGTGCGCATTGATTATTTATTTCCGTTATACGCGTCGTTGAGTGCTTTCAGCGCTTCCTCGCCGCCGGCTTTTTTCCACTTGGCGATGTAATCGTCGTAAGCGCTCATCGGCAGCGCCCCTGTAATGATTTTAAGGAAATATTCGTCTCGCAGGTCGCTGAACTCCTTGCTTTTTTTGTCGACGGCATCAATCGGCGGCACTAGGTTGACGACGTCATCGTATTTCGACGATTTCACCAGCGGATCGAAGTACGGCGCGAACCCTTTTTGCTTCATCCGCTGAATGCCAAGCTCCACCGTATCAAACATGTTGTAGTAGACGCGGTAGCGGATGTTTTCAGCTTCCTTGGTGGCGATGAACTGCCCGTCTTTTTTCTCGTAATGTTTGCCTTCCACACCAAAGGAAATGTAATCGATAAGGTCTTTGTTTGTCGATTTGTTCATAAAATCTACGGCTTCCTTCGGGTGCTTGCTGAATTTCGGGATGACAAAATATTTGGTCAGCGACGTCGCTTTGTTCATGCCGTTTGCCCCGTTTTTGCCGGTCGGTATATCGATATAGCCGAGCTTGGCGTTTGCGCTTTTGCCCTTCAGAGCATCGCCGATCCCTTTGGCGTCCGCCCAGCCGATCGTCGACATGGCCGCCCGCCCGCTGACGAATTTCTCCTTCACATTATCCAGCTTGTTGACTACCGCCTCTTTGTCGATCAGCCCTTCGCTGAACAGCTTGTTCGCAAAAGCCAGAAACTCCTTTGCTTCCGGTTCGGCCGGCGTATACACGACTTTGCCGTTTTTTTGCAAATATTCGACCGGCGGGTAAAACATACTTTGAATGGCCGCCAGCGAGCCAAGCCCTTGCGCCAAGTTTGCCGAATACGGAACGGCGTCCGGCTTTTTGGCTTTGATCGTCTTCAGCGCTTCGTAAAATTCGTCTTGCGTCTTCGGCAGCGGAATGCCCAGCTCTTCAAACCAGTCGGTTCGCGTGAGCAAACCGGACGTGGCCACGTTAAAGGTCAGCGTGCGCACCGCGTAAATTTTGCCGTCCGCCGCCGTCGACGATTTCCACTGCTCGGGTGTAAGCGTCGCTTTGATGTCTTTGCCGACGTCGTTCATGTACGTATCCAGCGGCGTCAGCAAGCCCTGCTGCACAAAGCTGCCAAACTGGGTTTTGTCGTTGAGAATAATAATGTCTGGCGTTTCGCCGGAAGCCATCACGACGTTCAGCTTTTGCCGCGCCGGCTCAGCATCTTTGGGCAGCAGCTCCCATTGCAGGTTAAAACCCGTCTTCTCGCGAATCGTATTTGCAATCTCGTTATTATTGACATCCGAGCCTTGCGGGAACTCCTCCACGTTATTGGGCACAAGCAGCTTCAGCGTCGGTTTGGCCGCTTCGCCGCCGGCAGCCGCCTTCCCCGAATCAGCCGGCTTGGCGCCTCCCCCGCATCCCGCCAATGCCACGGCGGTTGCGACCGCCGCCGCGACTAGCGCCCCTTTTTTCCGATGTTGCTTCATGTTTAAATCCTCCCCTTTATTCATCTTATGTTTGAAAAATCAAAAACACCGTGCTTTGATCAGCCTTTGACCGCGCCAAGCGCGATGCCTTTGACAAAATACCGCTGCAAAAACGGATACACGATAACGATCGGCAGCGTCGCTGCAACCACGGTAGCACCGCGAATCGATTCCTGCGACACGTGCATCTGGGATAAGATGTCGATGTTGTTTGCCGCATCGGAGGCGCTCATGATCATTTCGCGCAAAAACACCTGCAGCGGCAGCAGCTTGTAATTGTTGATATACATCAATGCGTCGAAATAGCTGTTCCAATATTCCACCGCGCAGAAAAGCGCGATCGTTGCGATGACCGGCATTGCCAGCGGGATCATGATGTGCAGCAGGATGCGCAAATTGCCCGCGCCGTCTATTCTGCCCGATTCCTCCAAGCTGTCCGGGATGGTGTAAAAATACAACCTGACAATGATCATATTAAACGGGCTGACCAGCGTCGGCAAAATAAGCGCCCACAGCGTATCCAACAGACCGAGCTGTTTGATGACCAGATAAGTCGGAATGAGTCCGGCGCTGAACAGCATCGTAAACACATAAAGCAGCATGATCACCTTTTGCCCGCGCAGCCGGCCTCGCGACAAAGCGTATCCGGTACATACGGTCAGCGTTACGTTCAGCAGCGTGCCAACAACGGTAATAAACACCGAGTTGGCAAACGAGCTGATAAACTTTTGGCTGCCGAGCACGATACTGTAAGCGTCAACATTAAAGCCGACCGGCCAGATAAATACGTCCCCGGCCACAACGTTTGCTTCCGCGCTGAACGATTTCGCCACCACGTTAAGCACCGGGACGAGGCAGACCACAATACCGATGCACAGCAGCAGCACATTGCACCACTCAAATACGATTTCACCTTTTGTTCTAAGCCGCATCATATGCCTCCTTGTTCCCATTTACCACAAACCGCGTTCGCCGAATTTTTTGCTGAAATAATTGGCGGCGATAATCAGCGCCATGCCGATACCCGACTGGAACAAGCCGATGGCGGTCGAAAAGCTGTATTTCATCTGCCCAAGTCCGACCCGGTACACATAGGTGCCGATCACGTCGCCAACGTTGTAGACAAGCGGCGTATAAAACATAAGCACTTGTTCAACGTCGTTCGCCAGCGCATGGCCGATGCGGAGCATGATAATAAACACGATCACATTGCGGATGCCCGGCAGCGTAATATGCCATATTTGCCGGAACTTGCCGGCGCCGTCCATTTTAGCAGCTTCATACAGCTGCGTGTCGATCGATACGATCGCGGATAAATAAATGATGGACGACCAACCCGTCTCCTTCCATGCGGCGGACAACACCAGCACGCTGCGGAAAAACCGCTCGTCCGCGATCATCATCACATCCTGCATCCCCAGAAGGGCGAATACTCCTTTTAAAATACCCGTCTGCGGAGAAAGCAGATTGATGAAGATCGCGCTGATGATAACCCACGATAAGAAGTGCGGCAAATAAGTGATTGTCTGCGTCAGCCGTTTGAACATCACCCCGCGTACTTCATTGACCATCAGAGCAAGCGCAATCGGCAGCGGAAACTGAAATACGAGCTTGTAAAAGTTAATCAGCAGCGTATTGCCGACAACCGTATAGAAGTTCGGATCGTCCAGCAGCTCCTTGAAATATTTGGTCCCCGCCCAAGGACTGCCCCATATCCCGTCGAACAAATTGAAATCTTTAAAAGCGATGACCACCCCAAACATCGGCAAATACTTAAATGTCAGCAGCACGAGCAGCCCGGGCAAAAGCAGCAAATACAAGTCGTAATCCTGAAGCAGCTGCGAGCGCCGTTTTCGTTTGGACAGCGAAACGGCAAGCGGCGCGGTCCGTTCTTGTTGCACATTATCCATCTGTAAACGTCCATCCTTCCCTAATCTGTTGTAATCGCTTTCTTCGCATGATGTCATTATAGTACATGAAAAAAGCCCCGCAAACGGGGCATCTCTACGATTAGGTGGATAATATTACGCTGTTGCTTCGCGCTCCCCCGTCTCTGCCGCGATCAGCAGACGCAAGCGGACGGCCGTACCTGCGCCGGGTTTGCTGCGGATTTTCACGCCGCACTCCGGCCCGTAATACAGCTGCAGCCGCTGATGAACGTTAAGCAGGCCGTAACCCGCCCCCGGCTTAAGCAGCGCGCCCGCCGCTTCCCTGCTCATGCCGATCCCGTCGTCGAACACATAAAAATCGATAAACGGCCCCTGCCGGCGGCCGCGAACGGTCACGCTGCCCTGTTTTGCAGGCTGTTTGTTAACGCCGTGAATAATCGCATTTTCCACAATCGGCTGCAGGATCAGCTTGATTACCTCCGTTTGGAGCAATGTGGGGTCCACCGCGATATCGTGGCGAAAACGGCCGGCGAAGCGGATGTTCTGGATGTCGATGTACGCTTTCACATGCTCCAGCTCCTTGTCCACCGTAATCGTATCGTTCCCCCGGTTTAAGCTGATGCGGAAAAACTTCGACAAATTCGTCACCACCTGAGCGATATCCGGCGCTTTCGATTTAAAAGCCAGCCACTTGATCGTATCCAGCGTATTGTACAAAAAATGCGAGTTGATTCGGCCCTCCAGCACCTTCAGCTCTTCCCGCTGCTTGTTGATCGTAATCGTGTAAACCTCGTCGATGAGCCCTTTAATCTCGGTTGACATTTTGTTAAACCGCCGCTGCAGCAAAGAAATTTCGTCGTTTCCGCTGATCTCGACCAGTTCGCCGAAATGCCCCTGCTCGATGCCTTTCATTTTGCCGGCAAGAATGTTGAGCCGCTTCGTAATCATGTTGGAAAGCAAAATCGACAGTAAAATGGCAATTGCGATCAGCGTGCCGGTCAAAATCAAAATAAACGGGCCGACAAGTTTGCTTTGATCCGTTAAGCCGACCGTCGGGACGAGCACAATCAGCTTCCATCCCGGCTGCTCCAATTCACGCACCAAATACAAATAGTTTTTCCCTTGAAAACGAACCGGTGCGATCCCCGATCCGCCGCTTGCCTGATGCTCCAGCACTTCGTCCAGCGCCCTGCTGTCGATGTTGATGCTGCCTTGCGAGTTGGAATAAGCGGTAATGAGCTGGCTGTTTTTATATAACAGCGCATGATACGGCAAAGCCAAGCTCATATCGCGAATGACGGACTGCAGAGTCGTTTCGTCGATATCGATAGCCACCGCGCCCAAATTCATATTGACGTCATTAAAATCCTTCATCAGCCGGTACAATGAGACTACCGATTTTTGCACGATGCCTTGGCCGACGCCCATGTAGCTCATGCTTGCAAAATATCGCCATTCCATGAGCCCGGGGCTTAGCGACAACTGGTCCCCCAGCTGCTGAAACTGATTCTGAGAAAGTCCGAAGATGTTTTGATTTTCAGCAGCGTACAGCGGGCTGTTGGGCACAAGCAGACGAATGCGGAAAATGTTGCGGCTTTTCTCCAGGTTGCGGATAATTTCCGTAATGCTTTTGTAGTCGTCGATAATATCGGCGATCGTCAGCTCGTCTCCGCGGGCGCGTCTTAAAATTTGCTGCAGCTTCTCGTTTGTATAAATAATCTCCGAAATATTTTCGACTTCGTTGAGCCGGTACGAAATATTGATCGCCGTTTGCCGAAGCGCCTCCAAATAGGCGTGACTGGTCTGTTCTTGAATGATCGAAGACGATTTTTTGTAGGAAAAATAACCGATGAAGCTGGACGGGATCAGCACAATCAATACAAAAGAGATTAAGATTTTATCCCGCAGCTTCATCCGCGCATCGATGCCGATCAGCTTGCGCAGCACCGTTCTCATCGCAGCTTCTCCCTGTATTCGCTCGGATTTATGCCAACTTCCCGCTTGAAAAGCCTCGTAAAATATTTGCTGTCCGCGTAACCGACCCGCTCCGCCAGCTCAAGCACAAGCAGGCCCGGCTCTTCGCGCAGCAGCCGCTTTGCTTCCTCCATACGAACGGAGGTGACGTAGTCGTTCAGCGTAGTGCCGGTTTCTTTCTTGAACAGGTGCGCCAAGTAATTCGGCGAAAGGTGGACACGTGCGGCGATGTGCGCAAGCGTCAGCTCTTCCCGCAGCGACTGCTCCACATAATCGGTCACCGCCCGCACCAGCTTGCGCTGCTCCGGCTTGCTGCGCACAATATCGCCCATTTCATCCAACGCGCTATTTATAAGCGCTTCCAATTCAAATGGACTGCGAGCGCTGCGGACAAGCTCCAGCGCTTGCTCGAGCCTGCGCGGCTCCTGCTTCTCCAGAAGTACGGCATAATGCTGCTTGGTCCGAATAAGCAGCATGCTGCCAAACGCCTGGAGATACGGCAGGCCTTCGCCGCCGAAGGCCAAACACACTTCGACATAGCGGCGCACGGTTCCCGCCAGCTGCTCGCGGTCGCCGGCTTCCAGCTGCCTGATAATCGCTTCTTCGCATTGCCCGGCTTCTACAAGCAGCCGTTCCCGGTCCAGAAGTTTCGCTTCATACGGCACGATTTGCAGGGCAGCATGCGGTTCTGCCAGTTCTGCCTCCCTTGTACGTTCCACCAATGCCAATCGCGCGTGCTGGAACGACAAGTGAACTGCGTCCAACTGCTCGACACGGGAGCCGAGCCCGATCCGCGTGGCCATTCCTTCTAAACAGGCAAACGGCCTCATCTCTTCGCTGGAAATAACACCTCCGTATACGCCTTCATTCAGCGGAAGCATACCCAGTACCGGAAGCTGCTGCCGGAGCCGTTCCGCCGCTTCAGCGGATCTTACACCTTCCATATAAAACGCCCGATAAGCACCGCGCTGCGGCAGCCATTCGTCCAGCAGTTCCCGGTATGTATCGGTTAAGGAAATATCGGAGCCGAACAATACGTCCTGCATGAAACGTTCCTTGATCATCGACCGGGTAACGGTCACCGCTTTCTCCAGCTCGCTGAGCCGCGCCGCCTTTTCCCTCTCATCAGCTATAGCTTCCATCGCCTTGCGGACGACATGCTCCAGCTCCTCCGTATGAAACGGCTTCAGCACATAATCGACGACCTGCAGTTTCAGCGCGGATTTGATGTAGTCGACGTTTTCATGGCCGCTGATCATAATGACGTGAATGTGTTTGTCCTGAATGTCCCGGCGCAGTCTGGCAACAAACTCAATGCCGTCCATGACTGACATCACGACATCGGTCAACACGAGGTCCGGCTTCGCTTCCTTGGCTATCGCCAGCGCACTTTCCCCGTCGGAAGCCTCCATGATGGTCCCGATGCCCAGCGCCGCCCAATCCAAACAATACTTCATGCCTTCACGGATAATCTCTTCATCTTCGACAATAAGCAGCGAATACATTGAATTGCCCCCTTGAAGACAGCCTGCCCAACGAAAAATGGCTCGTATCCATTAACCATTCGACCCAAGCCGGGCAATTTCCTCTTCATTCAGCGCCTTTTTAAACACGGCCAACCCACCGATCAATCCGGCGTAAAAGTTGCCCATTTCCCCTGAACGGTGAACCGCGGCCACAGTGAAATCGGCTCCTTCCGGCCCCCCGTCGAACAGCCCTTCGGGATACGCATACGGATTATATACATCTCTGCGGTCCAGCACGCCGTCCAAATATACCCGCGCCTCAAGCCCGTCGTAAGTAAAAGCCGCCGCATGCCACTCCGCTTTAGATACAGGCGTCGCGCCGATGGCGGTAGTCATACACCACGGATGTCCCGGCGTCGGTCCGCCGACGGAAGATACATGACCGCCAAGCTGATCGCCGCTCTCCCAGATGCGCAGGTCCATAAACAAGCAGTACTGCCGTTTCTTCTCGCTTTCGTTCCACATCCCGGCTACAGCCTGGCACCCGCGGTTAACCATGTCGGCCCGCTTCAGCCAAGCGATGATCGTCAGCTGCGCGTCAGGCCCGTGAAAATCGAGCGCCGGGCAGTCGCGGCGCGGCAAATTTAACCATTGTCCGAACTCGATGCTGGCTGCGTACGGGCCGCATACCCCAGCTTCGATGCGGGCAATCGGTCCGTTCATTTCGGTTAACGCATAACGGAAAGGACCTTTAGCGATTCGCGGTTCTCCCGCTTCCTCTTGAAAGTCCCAAAACGACACCAAATCGGGATGCTCCACTATCCTTGAAACGTCCATCTGACCGTGCCCGCTGTTATTCGCCATCATCACACAGCTCCTTCGTCAATTTGTCTTTGTCTTAACTAACTGGAAGAGGAGCCGCCCTATGCCGGGAAGCTCCTGCCGTTCTGCCATACTTTGCCGTACTGCAAATTACACAATCGTACATTACAAAATCGCACTTTAGAAAAAGTAAAAATCGCTTTTTTCTTTGCCCCGCAGGTTATACCGCTGGTAATGCTGGTAATGCGCATTGTACAGCTGGCCGTTTTTGGCGGGAGTATAGGTAAGAAACAGCTGCTTGCGGCTGCGGTCCGACAAGTTGGGGCCGCTTTGGTGCGGCGTAAACGAATGAAACAAAATGATGTCGCCGGGGTTTGTTTCCACAATTTCGCCTGAGGCCGGATCAACTTCCGCGATTTCGGCGGCGTTCATATTTCGCAGTTCCCCGTGGGGCGAACGCAAGCGGTCGTGATAACCCGGGAACAGCTCAAGCCCTCCGTTCTCCGCCGTCGCTCCGTCAATGGCAACCATGACGGAAATAAGCCCTTCGATCGGAAAACCTTGCCACCAGGCCGCGTCCTGATGCATCGTATAGCCGTTTGCTCCAGGCAGCTTAAAAATCAGTTTGTCTTTAAACAACAGCGGTTCGTCGAGATAAATGTCTCTGAGCGGCGCGAGAATGCGCTCATCCTTGACCAGATCGGCGAATACCGGGGATATGTCGTGCACCGGATCGAGACGTTCGATTTTCACCTCGCCGCTTGCATAACTTTTGTGTCCGGCGCGAATGTTGTTTTTGTCGGTATATTGCTCCAAAGTAAGCAGACGGTCGCATTCGATCTGCAGCACCTTGGCGTCGTGCTCCGTCAGTGCGCCGCGGATGACCAAATACCCCTGCTCGTTATATGTCTTAATGTCCTCAAAGCTTAAAATGTTTAATGCCCGTTTCATCCTTATTTCCCCTCTCATTCACTTTTTTGATTCCCTGAATCAACCGTCTTGCTTACATTGTTATCATACAAGAAGTGAATTTACTTAATCCATGCACAGGAGTATAATATTTCATATACTTTTTTGCATCTTGCATACGTTAGGTTGGGATACCGATGGACACAGATATGGAGCTGATCCGCTACCATTTCAGCGGGTTCAGAGAACAGTTTACGCTGCCGGAAGATATGTACGAGGGCTGGGTTATCTTATCCGCGCAAAGCGGCCGGTTTGCATTTAGGTTTGATGAGGAAGGGGCAACCTGGGAGGAAGCGGAATTCGGCGATCTCGTCATTTGCCCGCCGGGCAAACGGCTGCAGCGCAAGACGCTGGAGAAACTTTCGTTTCATTTTATCGAGTGGCGGGGGGATGGCCATTGGCTCCCCGGCAAAATGAGCATTCATGATGTCGGAAGGCTTGGCTCGACGTACGCTTATTTGCGCGAATGGCAAGAGCAGCATGCCGAGGAACGCAGTAAGCAAGAGGCCGTCCATCTGATTCGGGACCTGCTTTATTTGGCGCGACGCGAAACTGAAAAGGCCCGGCAGCGCAAAAACGAAAAAGCCGATCCGCTGATGCGGCAGGCCGCCGCTTATATCGAGCAGCATCTTGGCATGAACGATCTGTCTCTGCAAGCTCTGGCCCTGAAACTGGGAGTCGCCGATTCCCAGCTGACGCGGCGTTTCCGCGCGGCCTACGGCATGACGCCGATTCGTTATGCAACCGCCGTTCGATTAGCCAAGGCACGGCGTCTGCTCGTTGACACCGAAGATACGCTGGACATAATCGCCGAACAATGCGGCTACCAGAATGCGTTTTATTTCAGCCGCGTGTTCACACAGCACATGCAAACAAGCCCTTCGGCATACCGAAGAGCTTATCGTGTGTAGGTGAACCTCACTTACCGATGAGTTTAATGCGTGCTGGTAAACATCACTCACAGAAGAAAGCGCATGTAAGTATTCAACACTTACCGAAAAGTTTAGCGCGTGAAGCCGCCGATCAGCCACAATTCCTTCCTTACCCTGTTGTCGGGGTCAGGATACGGTACAACAAGCAGCAAGTGTCTCCTCTTGTCACCATCGTCCGCTCTTTGAGATCGGATGGCCGTAATGCGGCGTCACAACCGCGGGCAGCCAACTCTTGTTCCAGCAGCCCGAACCATGCCGACCCGCTGAGCGGCTGCGTCCCGCGCTGCTTGTCCCCCAGCTTACGTGCGATTTCCAGCGGATTCGATACACCTGCGAGCAGATCACCAAACGCTTTGATCCAGACCTCTGCGGTATGAGCATCAAGGGGCTCATCCCATCCCGACGTATAGGAATCAAAAAAACCTTTTGTTCCGAAATACTGCAGGGCAATCAGCCGTTCCTGCGGCATCAGCCCGTCAATATCCGCGAAATAGCTGATCATAACCCGGTTTTCCGCCAGTTTACGCACTACCGAATCCGCATCCAATTTTCCGGGAGGCGTCCCGCTTTCTCGAGCCAACGAGACGGCCAATGCCGCGGATTCTCCCAGCTGCATGAACACAGGCTCCAGCCGCAGAGTTCCCCAACCGATGTGCGAGCACGATAAACATATCGTTACCAGCAGATTGTCCAAATGTTGGGGCAGCATGGAGCGATACGGTATTTGCGCGGTCCGTGAGATCCCCGACAAATTCAGCGTTCCGTCGTTTAAGCTCCCCGGACGACGGTCTGCCGTGCAATCATGCGAGCTGATCGGCCAATCGGCAATGCCTGCCGAATCGGCATGAACCGGAGTTCTTTCCAGACCGGGTGCGGGCAAGCCGTCATGTTCCGTAAATACGTAACGCCCAGCCATTCGCCTTCCCTCACGCACCAATATTTCATACGGAAAATGCCCGTTATCCGCGAATTCGTCTTTGGGAAGCCCCCAGCGCAGCGCCTCCTGCCGCACTTCTCGACTGACAACAAGGTCGTTTTGCAAAAAATAAAGCATCCCCAATGCAAACTCCTCATGTTCACGGACGATTTCTTCCCGCCGCCGCCAGCCGGCAGCCGGATACTCCAGGTTTGCGCCCAGCAGCAAAGGATCGTTCCAGGTCAGCTTATCGTTAGGGATATGGCTCTTTAAAGACCAATGGCCGCCGCCAAGCATTAAATGACTTCGCAAAACAAACGTATCTTTGCTGTTTTCCTCCGGCTTCTGCGCCAGCCCCAAATAAAGCGTTCTGTCATAAGTGTCCGGACGTGCCGGATATACGCGATTTTCCGGATCACATGTCAAGCACACCCGGAAATTATAAGCCTGAAACGCATCGTCTCCTTCGCCTGTCGGGTCAACATAGATTCGTTGACCGTCATCCGACGGTACCACCGTTAGACCGGCGACGGCTTCTTCCGAAATAGGGCCGCTGCCCGGAAAAACGAACAATTTTCCCGCATGGGGTTCTGCGTATTCGTTTCTTCCTTCCCTTCCGGTTCGCATTTCCGTTCCCGCCAAAGCGGCAAGATCGCCCTCATAACTCGCATCGACAAAAGCGCCTGCTTCAATCCGGATTGTCTCCGCTCCCTCGAAGCTTTGCAGGGTAACAGCCGACAGCATTGCGCCCGAACGTTCCACGGAAACGGGGAAATACCGGTATAGAACCGATATTCCCTCTTCCGCATGTACGAGTTCCGTAAATACCCGCTGCGCCACATGCGGCTCAACATGCAGCTTTCCGTTCACGTAACATTGCTCATATTGCTGGGAACCGTCTCCGTAGGCGGTCCGGTAATATTCCCGCACATTGCTGACAAATAAATTGTATACCGGTGCCCGGAAACCGTCGTATACGTTGTCGGTCACTCCCAATCCGGAGCTCATCACACCGCCCAGCTGATTCATAAAGCTGACCAACACGACACGCAGCCCTTCACGGGCGCAGCGTACGGCACAGGC
Source organism: Paenibacillus thalictri (assembly GCF_004307995.1). Taxonomy (GTDB): domain Bacteria; phylum Bacillota; class Bacilli; order Paenibacillales; family NBRC-103111; genus Paenibacillus_AF; species Paenibacillus_AF thalictri. The sequence continues at coordinate 73,125 of NZ_SIRE01000019.1, forward strand.
GATGCCGCTTGGCGTACCTCCTACGATGACAACATCCGCTTTTTCGCTCATATGGTTCATACGGCAGCCTCCGGATCCAACAATGCCCACTCCGCAGGCGCATCGCCCAGATCGGGTACGGCCAGCGCCTCCCCGTCACGCATCGCGGATTGATGGGCGACGATACCGGGAATATTGTATCTTGCCGCCGCCCAGGCATGGTTTGGCGGGAGTTTACCGGTGTGAACCGCTTTGGCGAAATCGTCCACCAAAAATTTGTGCACGCCCCGGTGGCCCGCTTCCAGTTTTTCAAACTGCTGCGGCAGCCGGCCGGCATTCATAATCGGACTCATCGATACATAATCGTATTTGCCGTTAGCCACCTGATCGGTGAAATCAGGATCATTCCGGTGGCTTTCGAGCTCCGCAGAGTTGAGAAGCTTGCTGACATTGCTGACCTTCATCGCACTGCCTTCCGATCGCACAAAGTAATGGTCCGCATACGCCCATTCGTAACTCCCTTTTGTTCCGTAGAAGGTGCCGATGTATGAGGTCGATTTCTTGATTCCTACCCGCCTGTATTCGTTGGCGCGGCATATCCCGCCGTTGGACATGTGCAGAATAGCGGTTTCATTGGAAAATGGATTGTCCCAATCGTTTTTCCCATGCCCGAATACCTCGTCGGGATGCCTGTCGTCCTTGTATCCAAAGCAGGATACTTTTTGAACATAAGCTCCTGTCGCCGACACCAGCGCCCCAATCGAATGCGTCGGGTAATGCATCGGCGGCACTCCCGCCGCTCGTTTCCATTGTTCGCCGCCGGAATGCTGGAAGGCTTCATAGAATCCATGCTCCATATCATGATAATACTGGGCTTCGGCGTAAACAAAATCGCCAAACGAACCTTTACGTTGTTCCTCGCGGCAAAATAAAGCGGCAGGATAATAATAAGCGGTTTCCCCCAGCATGTAGATGAGCCCGGAATGAGCGGCCAACTGAACGATGCCTTGAATCTCTTCGATTTTATCCGCCATAGGTACCGCGCTGTACACATGTTTGCCCGCCTGCAGCGCCTGAATCGCCAGCGGACCGTGCAGATGGCGCTGAGTGAATATCGCAATCGCATTGACATCGCTATTGAGCATATCTTCGAAGGAAGCGTAACTTCGGATGCCAAAGCGGCTTTTAAACCATTCGCTTCTTTCCGGCAGCAAATCCGTAACGGATACGTCCCGAATCAACGGATGCGCTTGAAACAAAGGCACAAATTGCTTGGAAAACGACCCTGCGCCGACAATTCCCAACGTGATCACGATATCTCATCCCCTCAATTTAATATTTGGAATCGGTATAGCTGTTTCACTCTTTTCGGAAGCTCTTTATTCTTCCGATCCGGCGATCTGCGATCCCTTATCACTTGACAGCTCGCGGTAACGCGCCGGGGTGACGCCTTCCGTCTTTTTGAAATTGCGGATAAAATTCATCGTATCGACATAACCGATTCGTTCGGCAATTTCCGTTACTGTGAACGATGTTGTGCGCAGCATCGCCTTAGCCTTTTGCATGCGCACCTGGCCTAAATAACGAATCAGCGGCAGCCCGGTCTGATCCTTGACGAAGCGGGTAATATACGACGGGGAAACGCCGAAACGCGCCGCAATGTTTTCCAAGGTCAGACTGTTGTCCGCATAATGAGCTTCAATAAACGATAATATATTGTCGCGAAGCTCAAAATTATGGCTCTCTTTTTTCATCATTAACGTATCGCACAATGTTCTGCATATACGGACAAGCTCATATTCCAGGCGTTCTATGGTCACGTAGGAGTTCGTGAGCAGTTCCTCCACTTCAAGCCTGAAGTCCTTGGCATCCTCCCATTCATCGATCGTCCGAATCAGCAGATGAATCAGCCCTTTACACGAAGCTTCCGCCGCTGCCGGCGTGGCCGATTTAGCAGCGATCGCAGACAATATATCGCCGATCGCCCGCTCCGCCTCATCCGCTTTCCCTTGACGGATTGCCTTGACCAACTGCTCCTCCATATTGACCGGATAACCGGATAACTTGGAGGCTGCATCTTCGGTATAAAGCTGCTCGTAGATCAATACCTGCTCGTTTCCTTTAAGAAACCGATAATATAAAGCGCGCTCCGCATCGACAAATGACGACCGCAGCTCATCGAGCTGCTGGCAGCTGCGTCCGATGCCAATGCTTAACGAGAACTTGTAATAGCTTTTGAAAAACTGCTGGATCTTGACGGCAATACCGCGAATCTCGCTGTCTTCGTCGGACATTTTCGGAATGTTCATCACCACGGCAATGCCGCGCTCTTCGGCAAGGTCGATTCCAAACCCTTTGCCGATTTCTCCGATCAGCTCTTCCGTTACATTGATTACGCTAAACTTCAGCAGGTCCTGCATATTGGCCGAATACCCGCGCTGAAAAGCAAAAGCGTCGTCGATTTCCAAAATCATCACTTTGAAATGAGAATGAACAAAATGAACGCCCGACATTTCGAACAAATTATCCAGTTCGTACAAGCGGTCTGATTTCCCCTGCAGCAATGACAACAGCAGCTTTTCCCGCAGCAAGCCGGTCCGGCTGTTCAGTCTTGCCATCATCGTTTCATGGCGGGTCGTTTCGCGTAAAGCGTCCGACAAGTAATCGAATTCGTCCCCGCTTCCGTTTGTGGCCTTGTCTCCGGCACGCTCTCCGAAAATCGTCACCAGCTCGCGCAGCTTCCGGTAATTAATATTGGCCAGCAAAAAAGACAATACGAGGCCTAAAAACAACAACGAAACAAAAACCGCCGTAATGATTTGCTGTGTGGACTGCACAGGCTGAAGAAATTTGTCCGACGGAATCAGCGTGACGTAGGTCCACCCGTTGACAGTTGACGGCAGCTTTACGACCGAATAATTGGATTGCTGCAGAACAAGCGAGTTGATCTGCCTTTGAAGCTGGGCGGCGGAAATCCGGCTCCACACCGCTTTCAGCTCTTCGGCGTTCCATTCGCCGCCTGCGGTAACAATCGGCCGGTCTTTTTCATCGACCAGGAAAAACGCTCCGTTGTATTTTTGCAGGAAAGGGCTGACGTAATCGTTCACCGTCTGTTCGTTCAGGAAAAAGACGACGGTGGCATACGGATTTTCCGTATTGGCTGGAAGCGGATACAAATAAGTCGCGAACCGCTGCCTGGAGGCGCCGTTGTTAAGCGATATATTTTCCACCGGACGGATCAGCGGCCTGTTAATAGATGCGCTTGTTTGCACGAACTCCTCTTCATTCCAATGCTCGTAGCGGAAAACGTTGTTGAAAAAATAATGCATCTGATAAACGCCGTCCGCCGTAAACAACCTCCGTTCCGGAGCGCGATTAAGGACAATCCCCAGATTGGACAAAAAGGTGTTGCCAAACCGGTATTTATTTAATTCGTTCACCGAATGGTACCAATCATATCCGGAATTGTTCAGCGCATAAGGCGTCAGCTGCTGATTTTCGGCGATCTGCAAAGCAATCCGCTGCATTTCTTTAAAACGCACATCCATCGTGTCGCGCACCTGCATTAATGCGGCGACGTTGGCATTTTCCACTTCCTCTTTGAACACTTGCAGGAAATGACTGTACACGGCAACGCCGGTAACGGAAAGCAAGATCAAGACGATTAGCACGTACGACAAAAAATATTTATAAAACCGGATGGATCGGTTGCTTCGGAACCTGAAGCGGCGGAAGACATTCATCATCGGACATTCGCTCCGTTTTCTTCAAACTGATGATGATTCAGATCGTTCTTATTAACTTTATCTTCGACAAAGCGGTGCCAAAAACCTCCATCACCTTACAGAAGCAGGTAAACATCATCTTGATCCGCTTCCAGAATGCCTTTTTCCAGATTTTCATTATGGAGTCCCGTTCCCGCCGCTTCAGTGCCGGCGGCCTTATCTGCTCCGCCCACTTCGACCTTGCCTCTTCTCAGCTTGGTCTCCGGGTCCACGAGATGCTCGCCTGTCTTCAAATCAAACTCCCATCCATGCCACGGACAACGAAGAATTTCCTGATCCCGTCCATAAATGTATTCATAGACAAGGGAAGGCATTCGAGTCCCGCACACCACTCCGGCGCACACGGGCGCTCCCGCATGAGGACATACGTTACGCCACGCGTATAGCTGTCCGCCGATATTATAGATTCCATATTCGATTTCTTTGACTTTGACGATCTTTTTGCCGCCTACGGGAATTTCATCGATTTTGGCTACCCGGTATTTGTTCATGTCCGCTGCTCCCGCTTTCCATCCGGTAGTAAGCCGTATAACTCCATGGCCGTCTCCGACAGGATCCGCCGTTTCAAATCGCGGGGCATCGGCGGAAGCGCCATTTGCGGATTGTCGAAATCCCAGTGCGGATAGTCGGATGAGAACATCACGGTTTTCTCCGCTTCGATCATCCGTAAAATATGCAGCAGATCCTCGGGGTTCCCCGGCTCTTCGATCGGCTGCGTCGTCAGCCGGATATGCTCCTTAATGTATTCCGATGGCAGTCTCTTCAGCCAAGGTACGGAATCCCGCAGCGCTTTATAATTTTTATCCATCCTCCACATCAAGTGCGGCAGCCAGGCAATACCGCCTTCGATCGCGACAAACTTTAATTTCGGAAATTTGACGAATACCCCTTCGCATACAAGACTGTTAATATGTCCCATATAGTTAATAGGCAGTATGTTATGCCATTCGAAATAACGCGTCGGATACCCGGCGGGCGTAGGAGGATAAGCGACACCTTTGCCTTCCGAACCGGGATGAATCGCCACCGGCAGCCCATAATGCTCGGCGGCTTCATAAATTTTATGATAATACCTCTGACCAAACGGAAAACGCGCCCCGCTGCACATCATGATCTGCACGATGTCCGGATGTGTGCCCACCCGCTCAATCTCTCGGACAGCCGCATCGGGATCGGAGAAATTGATAACCATCGAACCTTTGTAGCGCGGGTCCGCCTTCAGCCATACTTCGATCAAATGATCGTTGTAGGCCGACGCAACCGCATTCCCGAAGTCGGGATCGGGATGCAGCGAGCAGCTGCCGGCGGCATGGCCGGTTAATATGGCATAGTCGATGCCGTAACGTTCCACGTGATGTTTGATCATATAGTGGGGATCGCTGCCCCCGTAGGCCCCTTCATCGGTGCGTGAATCCTTGCGGTTGACGTCGCCAAGCGGAGAATAAAACGGATTGCCGATCAATTCTCCTCCCAGCCATTGCGCATGCCATACTTTCGGCAGAAATTCAAGCAGATCCGCTTTGCTGTTTAACGTATTATGGACATCGGTATCTATAATACGCAGCGCCTGACGTTCTTTTCCGGCCTCCTGCTGCAAACCTTGCTCCATTGTCTCCACTCCTTGTTTTCCATTAAATATTATATTGGACCGGAAAACCTTAATTTTTCGTAAAACGGTCATATGCCGTCTGGTTGAGCGACAGCCATTTATCTACGTTCATTTTTTTCAACGTGCTGACATAATTGTCCCATTCGGAGAACGGAGCGGCTCCGGTCACGAATTTAACCCGCATCTCGTTAATATAAGTGCTGATATCGGTGCCAAGCACGTTGATTTGATCCTGCTCCTCTTTTGTAAACAGCAACTGCGGAAGCAGCTTCTTCGGCATATAAGGCTCCACCAGCTTGGTGGCATCAACCGCCGTAGGATACATATTGCCCGATTTGTCGATTTTCTCGACAATGTAAAGCGGTACCCCGCCGCCCGGCCATGTCGTATATTGGCCGATCGCCTGATCGAGCGACAAGCCGTTCGGGTTTTTCACAATCAGATCCGTGTATTGCACGCTGCCGTCCGGGTTCGTTTTATACGTTTCGCCTTCGATCCCCATTCGCAAAAACTTGGCCCCTTCTTCGCTGTAGAAGAAATCAACCCAACGCATCGTCGCTTCCGGATATTTGTTTTTGCTCGTAATCGCAAAGGTGCCTTGCGACAAAATATTCGGACTGACCGGGCTGAACAGCTGATCGCCATGAGGCCCTTTCAAGGCGGGAACGCCGACATAATCATCCACATAGTTCGGCCCGACGATAAAACCGATATTGTTGCCGCTGGCCGAACCAACGGTTTGCGCAAAACCCTTGGCGTATAATTGAGGCGGATCTTGGGCAAACACTTCCTTGTCGATAAGGCCGTCCTTGTACATCTTCGCCATAAATTCCAGCAGCTCTTTATACCGGGGATCCATCACATAGACGCGAAGTTTTCCGTCCGGCCCAAAGTCGATTTTATCGTTGTTGCCCCCGTTGCCAAGTCCCCAAGCTCCACGCAGACCTAGCCATAATTTAAACTCCGACTTGTCGCCGGACCACGGGACCTCGTCCGCCTTTCCATTCCCGTTCGGATCTTTCTCCTTAAACGCTTTGAACGTGGTATAAAGCTCATCGGTCGTTTGCGGCATGGGGAGGCCCAGCTTATCAAGCCATTTTTTATTGATAAACATCTTGGTGGCCCGCGGAGACACATGATCAATGACTTGCGGCAGCGCATAAATTTTGCCGTCCGGAGCGGTGATCGACTTTTTCACCTCAGGGTACTTCTGGAACACGGCTTTCAAATTCGGAGCATATTTCTCGATCAAGTCGTTAAGAGGGATTAAAATGCCTTGGGTGCCGTAGTTCACCATATCCATCGTCGTCAGTTGGCCGCGATAAAACGCATCCGGCAAATCGCCGCTGGCCAGCGCAATGTTGCGCCGTTCAATAAACCCGTTATCGGGAGCGCTATTCCATTGGATTTTGATATTTGTTTTTTTCTCATACTCTTGAAGCACCTTCATGTCTTTCCACTCAGCGTGCAGCGCGTTTTTCGCAGACATCATCGTCAGTGTGACCGGCTGGTTCACAATTGGAAAGCCAGTGGCGTTAAGTCCGGACGGCTGCGTTTTGGAGGCCGGTTCAGCCGTTTTCGGCGAATCATTCCCCTTGCTTTCGTTACCTGCCGGACCTCCGGCCGTACATGCCGCCAGCAGTGCTGAAGTGAGCAGCAGCGCACCCGAGGAAGCAGCCCAACGCTTTCGATTTTGCATCATTTTACAAGCCCCCTATTAAAATTGATTTATCCTTTAATGGCGCCAATCATAATTCCTTTCACAAAATACCGCTGCAAAAACGGGTACAGCAGCAGCACCGGCAAACTGGAGACGACGATCACCGCGTATTTAAGCACTTCCGCCAGCATCTGCTGCCGTGCCGCCGAATCGGAATCGCCGGACATCATATCCTGCATCTGATTCATAATCAGCAGCTCGCGCAATATCAGCTGCAGCGGATACATGCTGCGGTCCGATAAATAAATTAAAGCGTTAAAATAGCTGTTCCAATGGCCAACCGCATAATACAAAATAATGACAGCGATTACAGGCATGGACAAAGGAAGCACGATGCCAAGCAAAATCCTGAAATTGGACGCTCCGTCCATCACCGCCGATTCCTGCAGCTCCGCAGGGATCGTATTTTGAAAAAACGTGCGCATGATGATCAGATTAAACACCGATACGGCTCCCGGCAGCAGCAGCGCCCACATCGTGCCTTTCAGTCCGATCGCTTTGACGACCAGGTACGTCGGTATCAGACCGCCGCTGAAAAACATCGTGAAGACAATAAACAACATCATCGCATTGCGTCCGGCCAAATCTTTGCGAGACAGCGGATACGCACCTGCAATGGTTAATACGACATTTAACGCCGTCCCGACTATCGTATACACAAATACGTTGCGGTAGCCGGTTAAAATATCGGCATTTTGAAATACGCGGGCGTATGCATCCAAATTAAATCCCTTCGGCCACAACCATACCTTGCCTTGCATGACCGCCATCGGATCACTGATTGATGCGCTCAGCACAAATACAAGCGGATACAGTACGACGGTTAGTACGGCGGACAGCAGGAAGATATTCGCCGTATCGAATATCCGGTCGCATCGGGCGGATCGGATCGTTTTTTTCATGAGGTCCCCCCTATTTACCACAGACCTGTCTGGCTTACTTTTTTGGAAAGATGGTTGACGGAAATGAGCATGAAGAAATTGACAAGCGAGTTAAACAGCCCGACCGCCGCCGAGAAACTGTACTGCGCACCGAGCAGCCCTTGCGTATACACATAGGTCGAGATGACCTCCGACGCCTCGCGGTTGAGATCGTTTTGCATCAGGAACACCTTCTCAAAACCGACGCTCATCAGTTGGCCGACGTTCAGAATCAACAATACGATCGCGGTCGGCATCAGACTTGGCAGCGTAATATGGATGATCTTCCTGAATTTGTTCGCCCCGTCTACAACAGCCGCTTCGTATAATTGCTGGTCGATCCCCGCTAATGCAGCCATGTAAATAATCGACGCCCACCCTGCATTTTGCCATACGTCCGATAACACGTAAAGTGTTTTGAACCAGCCCGCCTCGGAGAAAAATGCAATCGGTTCACCGCCGAACGTAACAATCAGCTGATTGAGTAAACCGTTGCGCGGCGATAAGAAAGCCATCATCATACCTACCAATACAACCGCCGATAAAAAATGCGGCGCATAAGTGACCGTCTGTACGGTTTTGCGAAACCGCACGCTGCGCAATTCGTTCATCAGAATCGCCAGCACGATCGGTATGGGAAAACCAACGGCCAATTGGAATAAACTGATGCCAACCGTATTGCGGATCAGACGCCAAGCGTAATACGAGTCGAAAAAACGCTGGAAATGTTTAAGTCCGACCCATGGACTATCCGTTATCCCTTTTACGGCAATGAAGTCCTTGAAAGCGATTTGCACCCCGTACATCGGCAAATAATGAAAGATGAAGAAATACGCCAGCACCGGACTGATGAGCACATACAGCTCCCAGTTTTTCATTAGCGCATTCCGCTTTCGGCGCCGCGCCGCCTTGCTGTCCGCAGCCGCTGCCGGCACGGCAAGCATCGGCTTATCTACTGCGTCGTTCATGGCATGCCTCCTTTCTGTGAGAATAATTTGATCGTGTGCTCAATCGCTTGTAAGCGCCATATGCAATTCAAATTCGTGACGACAAATAATTTACAGCGAAAATTTCGCGACCTTCATTTTTTTACATTGCCGCTATAGGGCTGCTTAAAGCTTGGGATTCACGAAAAAAAGCTTGCCGCTAGGGCAAGCTCAGTACAAGTGCATCAAATGACCGGCAAACGATGGAGTTAAAAATACGGCATGGACTCCGGCGGACGAATGTCGGTTAAACTTCCGGTATAGTGCCTTAAATCATGCGGCTGATAAGGATAGTTTAGAGCAGCTTCTTCGTTCAGCTCAATGCCGAGCCCGGGCAAGTCGGGAATATGCATATATCCGTCCGCGAACAGCAGGTGCTCGTCGGTAATCTCTTTACGCCATGGAACGTCGGTAGCCATAATTTCCAGATAGAAAAAATTAGGCGTGCACGCCGCAAGCTGCAGCGTTGCTGCGTTAGCCACCGGACCGCTGGGATTATGGGGAGCAAACGGTATATAATAAGTTTCGGCCATGGCGGCGATTTTCCTGCTTTCCATCAGTCCGCCGGAGTGGCTGATGTCCGGTTGTACGTAGTCAAGCGCCCGCTTCTCCAGCACATCCTTAAATTCATACCGGGTGAACCTTCTTTCTCCGCCGGCTAAAGCAACAGGGGACTTGCGCCGAACTTCGGCCATGGCGGCGATATTATCGGGAGGGATCGGCTCCTCGAACCATACCGGCTTAAAGCAGGCGATTTCTTTGGCGATTTCAATTGCCGTCGGCACATTAAAGCGGCCATGACCTTCAATAAACAGATCAACTGACGAACCCACCGCCTCCCGGACTGCGCCAATACACGCTAATGCGGTTTCCAACTCTTCGTTGGAAATGGTCATATACGATTTTCCGAACGGATCCCATTTTAAACCCTTGAATCCCCGTGTTACCGCTTCTTTGGCTTTTACCGCAAATTGTTCCGGTTCCTTCGCTCCAGCGAACCATCCGTTGGCGTACACCTTCACTTTATCGTGATATTTGCCCCCGATCAGACGATACACCGGCACGTTTAACGACTTGCCGTTTATATCCCACATCGCCATCTCCACCGCGCTGATCGCAGACATCAGAACCGGCCCGCCGCGCCAATACGCATCGCGGTACATGTTATGATAATGGGCTTCGATATCAAGCGGACTTTTGCCGATTAAATACCTTTTCAAATCTTCAATTGCGCCCGTTACGGCATGCTCTTTATATTCCAAAGTCGCCTCTCCGACACCGGTTATTCCCTCGTCGGTATACAGCTTTACGAATACAAAATTGGTTCGGAAGCAATCGACTACAAATGTTTTCAGATCGATGATTTTCATCAGTTCACTACTCCCATCCGGCAAATGTGCCAATAGCTTGCTTAATGCTTATTACCAATCGGCAAGCGACCCATCCTCGTGGTAGATGAGCGGTGTTTCCCAGCTCCCGTCGAACAGCTTGCCGCGAATCGCCTCTTCGTCCAGCTCAATGCCAAGACCCGGTCCCTTGGGCACATCGATATAGCCGTCAATAACTTCAAATGGCGTCTTCAAATAACCGACACCCAAATCGGACAAGTCGTCGGCGCCGGGATGCTCTTGAATGAGGAAATTAGGGGTGCATGCGTCGAGCTGCAAGCAAGCGGCCAGGGAAACCGGGCCCAGCGGATTGTGCGGCGCAATCGTCATATAATACATTTCCGCCATCGAGGCGATTTTCCGCCCTTCAAAAATGCCTCCCGCATGGCATGTATCCGGTTGAACAATAGCGACCGCCTGCTTTTCGATCAATTCACGGAAACCCCACTTGCTGAATAAACGCTCTCCCGCCGCAATCGGCACACGGGTGGAGCGGGCAATATTAACCATGGCATCAACGTTTTCCGGCAAACACGGCTCCTCAATAAACATCGGATAATAAGGCTCCAGTTCGGCGGCAAGACGAATCGCCATAGCCGGGCTCACTCTGCCGTGAAAGTCGATTGCCAGGTCCATCTGCTCGCCAATCGCCTCGCGTACTGCCGCAAATCGGTTCACGGCTTCACGTACGGCATGCAGCGTATCGATCGGCGCGATCGGCGGAATGATTGAATACTTGACAGCCGTATATCCCGCACTGCGGCGGGCAAGCGCCATAGCGACCATTTCATCCACTGAGTTACCTCCGGCAATCGCGGTTTTTTTAATGTGCGAGTACATCCGGATTTTTGTTCTGCACGCACCGCCGAGCATCTCATACACCGGCATATTGTAGAATTTGCCCTTAATGTCCCACATCGCCTGCTCAATTCCGCTGATCGCGCTCATCTGTACGGGGCCTCCGCGATAAAATCCTCCGCGGTACAAAACCTGGCAATGATGCTCGATATAACGCGGGTCCTGTCCAAGCAAATAGTCTTCACATTCCTTGATAAACATTTCGACGGAACGGCTCCTGCCTTCAAGCGTCGGTTCTCCGTAACCGATAATCCCTTCGTCGGTGTGCATTTTTAAAAGCAGCCAACGCGGTTTTACATGCAGCAGTTCCAGCTTCGTAATCTTCATGCCCTTCTCATCTCCCCTATAAATCGAGCTATTTCATACCCGTCATCGCAATACCTTCGATAAACCTCTTCTGGGCGGCAACAAACACAAGCAGCAACGGCAGAGCGGCCAGCACAGCGGCAGCCATAAGCAAATGCCATTCGGTTCCGCTCTGATCCGTAAACATGGACATGGCCAGTGGAATTGTGTACAGATGGTCCGAATTAATAAAGATAAGCGGTTCGAAGAAATCATTCCAGCTGTTCAGGAACGAATAGATGGACAAAGTAGCAAACATCGGACCGCCGAGCGGCATCATCACTTTAACAAACGTTTGCCATGGATTGCAGCCGTCCATTTTTGCCGCTTCCATCAGCTCATCGGGCAAGGTGATATAAAATTGACGGAACAGAAAAATACCGAATATGCCGCCGGATCCAAAAATTTGCGGAACAATCAACGGAAAATGCGTATTGACCATTCCCAGCTTGGAAAGCCAGATGAACAGCGGTATGACCGTCGCTTCCGTCGGTATCATCATGCTGCTTAACAACATCAGGAATATCAAGTCCTTGAACCGAAAGTGCAGCTTGGCAAAGGCATAACCGGATATGGAAGCGAAAAAGCATGTGCCGATCGTCACGATGACCGCAATGTATATGCTGTTGAAATAATATTGATGAAACGGAATACGCTTGAACAAATCGGCAAAGTTGCTCCATACCAGCGGATGAGGATACCACTGCGGAGGAAACATGAAAATTTGCGAGCGGTCCTTCAACGAATTTGTCAGCATCCAGTAGAACGGCAAAAATACGATCGCGGAAGTTACAGCAAGCAATAGGTATGTGAGCGTTCCGCTCCATGTTTTACTGTTCATAATGGATCCACCTCTTTCTGGCATGCCACTGAATGAGCGTAAGCAGCAAAATCATCGCAAATAACATGACTGCAATCGCCGAAGCATATCCAAAATCGTACTGCTTGAAGGCGACCTCATAGATGTAATAAACGATAACGTAGGTGCTTGTACCCGGACCGCCTTTGGTCATGACAAAGATCTGCCCGAAAATTTTCAACGAGCCGATAATCGTAATGACCGCCGCCAAAAAGATGGCTGGTGTTATCAGCGGAAGCGTAATATGCCGAAAGCTGCGCCATCCGGATGCACCGTCTATTTTTGCAGCTTCGTAATACATTTGCGGTATGTCGTTGAGCGCAGCAAGAAAAATGACCATCTTTAGTCCGACATTTTTTAATACGCTAACCAAAATGATGACGCCCATCGTCAGCCTCTCATTGTAAAGCCAGGCCGGACCTTCGATTCCGGCCAGCTGCAATAATTGGTTGACCAGCCCGTGGTCGGTTGCGAATATGTATTTCCACACAATAGCCCATACAACGATCGATACGACTACCGGAGAGAAGATCGCCGTCCGGAAAAATACGATGCCCGGCCACTTGCGCCTCAGCACAATCGCCAGCAGCAGGGCCAGCGACAAATCCAGCGGAACAAAGCCCGCTGAAAATACAAGCGAGTTGACAACCGACTTCCAAAATAACGCATCTTCGAAAAACGCCTTCCGGAAATTTGCAAATCCGATAAATTCAAGCTTCTTAAGTAACGACCAATTCGTAAAACTCATCGCAAAAGCTGCCGCCATCGGGCCAAGCAGAAAAAACAAGTACCCGGCGACCATCGGCGAAATAAAGATATAGCCAAACAAGCCGTCGCTGTTTTTTCGTCTATTAATTTTTGCCGGAGCCGTGTGGGGGATAACTCCCCGTTTGATTGCTGATCTGTCCATCGGTATCGGGTTCTCCTTTCGTTGGAGCCGGCCTCGCCGCATCTTGCTTCCCGCCGCGAAACCGGCCATTATGTCCACCGAATCAGATTATTTCAGCAATGGGGTAATTTCTTTGTCCATACGGTTTAAGATGTCCTTCACGGAGTCGCTTTGCGTATAAAGACTATCGATATTAGTCTGAATCTTCGATTCGATTTGCTGCCAATTCGGGTGCAGGTGGCTTACCCGCGAATTCGGAAGCTTATCCAGAATCGAAGCCCTTACTCCTTCTGGTGTCGGCGAAGCCGCCGCTTTCAGGAACGCATCCGACTCCTGCACGGATTTCCGGCTTGGCGGCAGCAGCTTAATGGCATAAGTCATCGACTCTTTATTCGTCAGAAATTTCAACAGTTCCGTTGCTTCCTTAGGATGCTTCGTATCGCTGAATACGGCATATGCCGAAGTGCCAACTTCCACCGGGGCGTCCTTTTTCGGCCCGACCGGCAGCGGCGCAATATCCCATTCGAAGTTTTTAATGTCCGCCGCTTTGCGCACATAGCTGTATTTATCACGGTAAATGGCGATATTTCCGGACTCGAAAGCGGTCTGATCCCCAGGTTTGGGATGAATTTTATCTTTAAATATCATGTCTTGATATACTTGCAGCGCTTTCTCCCCTTCAGGCGAGTTCAGCAAAAACTTCGTGCCGTTATTTTCAATAATGTCAGCGCCGTAAGCCCATATTTGGTTCACCAGGATGTCGTACCAATTGTTCCATTCCTTGACCAGCTTGAGACCGTATACGCCCTTGGCCGGATCGGACAGCTTTTTGGCTACGTCCAAGTATTGATCGTAATCCCACTTTCCTTCCTTATACAGCTCCAGCGGGTTTTTCAAGCCTTTTTCCTTAAACATCGTTTTATTGAAAAACAATACGGAAGGAGCCGCATTAAAGGAAACGCCGTACAGCTTCCCATCTTTTCTCATATAATCCAGCGTTGACGGGTATATGTCTTTGATGTTGTAATCGGCATCTTTTTCAATGCTCGACACATCAAGCAGCTGGTTGGAATTCATAAACTGCGGAATCATTCTCGACGCCATCCATCCGATATCGGGTCCCGATTTGGAAGCCAGCATAATCGACAACTTCTGCTGGTATTCCGTAAACGGGATCAAAATGACTTCAACACTGACATTTGGGTTGGTTTGACGGAATTTTTCAATCATTTCTTCCAATGTTTTTTTGTAAAGATCGTCGCCCCATAAACTCAGCTTTAATTTTACGGGTTCCTTTTTTTCCGCTGCTTTTGATTCCGTATTACCGCTAGTGGCCGCTGGGGCTCCTGGGGCTCCCCCTCCGCAGCCTGCCGCCAGCAATGACGTGATCAGCAGTGTGGAAACCAATTTCGGGACTTTCCTTTTCATGTTTTTTTGCAACTCCCTCTCACTATGTTTAGTTGAGTACGCTTACAGATCTATTGTACCGAATGAAATCTTTCCGCATCATTGCTTGGATTCGAGAAATAGTGCGGTTTATTTCGGTATTTTTAATATTCTGCAGCGCGCCGGTAGTCGCTTGGTGTCATCCCGTTTAATTTTTTATAGGTAAGCATGAAATGGCGGACATCCTGATAGCCGCATAACTCGGCGATTTCATATATTTTCAAATGTGTTTCCTTCAGAAGCCGCCTCGCTTTACGCATCCGTGTTTCAGTCACGTATTCCGTAAACGTTTGACCCGTTTTGGCTTTAAACAATGCGGAAATATACTGATAATTCAAGTGAAAATGCTCGGAAATATACTGCAAAGAGATATCCTGATCGAGCCGGTTTTGAACGTACTGCTGGATTTTGTTGACGACAGGATGTTCCTCGGTCAAAGCGGCATCGGCGGATTTCTCAGAATGACGGCTTTCTCCCCGTTCTCCCCGCTGCTGCGATTCTTTGATCTTTTCCAGAATTTGCACAAGCTCCATCCAATCAATCGGCTTCAGCAAATAATCGATGACGTCGTATTTCAGCGCCTGCTTGGCATATTGAAATTCACCGTAACCGCTAATGATGACAATAGGTATGTGAGGGTGGCTTTCCCTAACTTTTCGGATCAGCTCCATACCGTCCATTTGCGGCATACAAATATCCGTTATGATCATTTCCGGTAAATCCTTCTTCAGAATATCCAATGCCTCCACGCCGTTGGCCGCTTCATAAGTTATCCGCCAGCCGCCCAACGCGGTTTCAATGCATTTCTTCAACCCTTTGCGGATCGATGCTTCGTCTTCAACCAACAATATGGTGCTCATTCTATTTCCTCCAAACGTACAGGCAATTGAATCATAAACCGGCTGCCTATATCCGAATCTTGATCGATGAAAAGACCGAATTGCGGTCCATAAAGAAGTTTGATCCGCTGGTTGACATTCCATAAGGCGTTGCCTTTAATCGGGCCGCCAAACGACTCTTTTTTCCCCTGCTGCGGGTTAGCGGGTAAACCGATTCTTTGGATCAACTCCAGCTTTTTCTCAGCGCTCATGCCAACTCCATCATCACTAACGGCAATATACAGGGTTCCGTCCTCCTGATATATATTCAAATCAATACAACCCGGCTGCTGGCGAATCCCATGTTGGACGGCATTTTCCACAAGCGGCTGAATAATCAGCTTTGGGATGATGCTGGTTTTCAAGATCGGATCAACGTGCATCCGCCAAATCAATCCCGCGCCAATGCGGGTCGCACAAATTTTCATATATGCTTCCAAAAACCGCAGCTCTTCGTTTAGCGGAACAAACATCACCTTATTGTTGACGGTATACCGAATTAACTTACCCAACGAAGAAACAACACCGGATATTTCGAAATGGCTTTGTTCCAACGCCATCATATTGATGTTTTCCAGCGTATTGTACAAAAAATGAGGGTTCATTTGGCTTTGCAGCGCCGACAATTCGGCTTCCCGTTCCCTCAGCCCGATTTCCAGGTTTTCCTTGATCAATCGTTCAATTTCGGTGACCATCGAATTAAATCCGTTCATTAAATCGCCGATTTCATCCTTTGAGCGAATTTCGATACGTTCCCCGAACAAGCCGATTTGAATTTTCTTCATCTTGAACTGGAGGTGCTTGATCGGCTTGATGAGATTTCTGGCGCCAAAGTAGGCCAATAAGTAAGCAATGAGGAGGGCAATCACCGAAATAAGCAGCGTATACTCGAATAAAACTTGGGCATTTTTACGCAAGTCGCTAACCGGAATGAGTCCTATGATGTTTAAAGTTTCGTCGCTGGATTCCCGCAGTACGGACAGATAGGTTTCCCCTTGAAGATCGATTAAACCGTTGTCGCGCAAATCGGCGGGCAACGTAAAATCAACAGCCTTATTGGGGTAAAAGATATCGCCGTTATGGTTGGTAATAAGCAGCTTGCTGTTTTTGCTGAACGTTACGCTTTCCAAATTACCAAAAATCAGGCTGGAGTTGATATCGATCGTTGCAACCGCCAGCGGGCGAAGCGTATAAGGTTCTCTAAGCAGCCGGGCTACGGAGAATACACGCGCTTTTCGGATGCTGTAGTAGTTGATTTCGTAAGGAGGAATAATTACGAATTCCCCGTCCTCCGCTACCACCCTTTTCAGCCAAGGATGTTCCTCATACAGCCAGTGGTCGGACTGTTTTTCATCCGCGCTTCCAAAAATGCTGCCGTCCATCGCTAATATTCGGATTCCGACAATCTCCGGTTTTTCGAAAGATAACGACGAAATAAACAGATTCATTTTTGATTTTTCGGCGGCGCTCGTATAAATGGAAGATTGATAAGGTCCGCTATGATTCCGCAATATTTCCATTACGTTCGTATCGTACAAAGCAACCGTTGTTAATTTCGCGTAATCATATATGCTGCGGTTTAGATGAATGTTCATTTGTTCCATGATTTGATGTGAGTAAGCACGTGCGCTTTGCTCGGCACTGTTTATATAGGCGATGTAGATCGTTATCACGCCCAGCAGCAGCGGCACGGTAGCGATGATCGCCAAAGTCATAAACATTTTGGAGCGTAAATTTATCCGGGCAGGCTGAACCTTGCTTGAATTTGCAGTATGTTTAATTCGATGATGTATTGGCATATGGATTACCGCTTGAATTCAGCTTTGCTCTTCATATTCGTCAGCAGATCTGCTTTCGCCTTTTGCACATGTTGATCTGCAATCACCGAAGCCGCATTTCCGTCACGGTTTTTAAGCGCATTCACAAGCAAGCGGTGATCCTCTATAATGTCTTCGATTCGCTTCTCACTAAATCCAAAGGTATTGCGCAAGCTGACAATCAATCCCCAATGCCGGTTAATAATTTCAACGGCTTCCGGATTTTGCGGGAGTTCGTTAATCGCCTTATGAAACTGCAAATTATATGCCAGCGCCTCCTCCATATCGCCGCTGCTTGCGCATCGTTCGTATTCCAATTGCAAATGTTCGATCTTGTCCATAACCGGCCCGGTTAAAACTTCAACCGCTTTACGGACAAGCATCGCTTCTATTGCGGCTCTCACATCGTACATATTGGAAACAAAACGGTCGTCAACCTTGCGGACGCTAGCTCCCTTTTGCGGCAGCAATGTGACCAGGCCTTCTCCTTGCAGCTGCTGCAGCGCCTCACGAATCGGCATTTGACTGACGCCGTACCGGTTGGACAAGTCTACGATGCGCAGCCTCGTGCCGGGTTCGAAAAGGCCTTTTAAAATATCCGACCTCAAGCGGTCTCTTACTCGCGAATATGTCGTGTCGTTGATCGCTTCACCATGATATGTAAACAGAGAAACACGTCCTTTCGTTAATATGAAATGGGATATATTAGCGGATGTTTTTAATATTATCGATTATATCAAATATATAATATTAAAAATACCAAAATATGATACCTTTACTGAAATGAAAAAAGAAACGCATCTTCAGGGATGCGCTTCTTTCATCATTGCGAATTTAATTAACGGTATTAATTTTTACAAATGGAAATCTTGACCGGAGCGGACTTCCTTCACATATCCGGCGCGGATCGTGTAATCGCCGAAATGCTCGCCTTCGCGGCGGTCTTTGGCATATTGGGTAAGAATCGGCTTCAGCGATTCTAGAATTTCGGTTTCTCCGATATTTTCTTTGTACAGCTTATTCAAGCGGTTGCCGGCGAATCCGCCGCCCAAATACATGTTATATTTGCCGGGCGCCTTGCCGATAAACGCCAGTTCAGCCAACATCGGCCGGGCGCAACCGTTCGGGCAGCCGGTCATGCGGATGACGATATCGTCTTCGCGCAATCCCGCCTCATCGAGCATCGGTTCGATTTTGTCCAGCAGCTCGGGCAAATAACGCTCCGCTTCGGCCATTGCCATACCACATGTCGGCAAGGCTACGCAAGCCATGGAGTTTCTTTGCAAAGCCGTGTGGCGAACTCCGTCGGAAAGACCGTATTCTTTAATCAATTCTTCAATCTTTTTCTTCTTCTGGCTGCTTACATTGGCGATCACCAAATTTTGATTTGGCGTCAGTCTGAAATCGCCGTTATGAATTTTGGCAACCTCTCTGAGTCCGGTCATGAGAAGATAACCGTCTTCATCTTTGATCCGGCCGTTTTGAATAAACATCGTGTAATGCCATTTGCTGTTGCTGCCCTTTACCCAGCCGTAGCGATCCCCGTTATGTTCAAAATAATAAGGACGCGCTTCCTCGAGCTTCCAGCCCAGACGGTTCGTCAGTTCGCCGATAAACCAGTCGATGCCGCGGTCGTCAATCGTATATTTGAAACGCGCATGCTTGCGCACTGCACGATCGCCGTAATCCCGCTGAATCGTCACGGTTTTCTCCGCCACATCCACGACTTGTTCCGGGGTGCAGAAGCCGATTACTTGCGCAACCTGCGGGTAAGTCAGCGTATCGCCGTGGGTCATCCCCATTCCGCCGCCGACACAGACGTTAAAACCTTTCAAACGGCCGTCTTCGACAATCGCGATGAGACCGAGATCTTGGGAAAATACGTCGACATCATTAGAAGGAGGCACGGCCACACCGATTTTAAATTTACGCGGCAAATATACTTTGCCGTAAATCGGCTCCTGCTCTTCGCTGCTGTCGACAATCTTCTCTCCGTCAAGCCAAATTTCATGATACGCTCTTGTCTGCGGATCGAGATGGCTGCTGATTTTGCTGGCCCATTCGTATACTGCGGAATGAACCTCGGATTGATACGGGTTCGGATTGCACATCACGTTGCGGTTGACGTCGCCGCAAGCGGCGAGCGTGCTGAGCAGCGCGTCGTTAACTTCGCGAATCGTCTTTTTCATGTTCCACTTCAGCACGCCGTGCAGTTGGAACGACTGGCGGGTCGTCAGCCGAATCGTTTTATTGGCGTATTTCTGCGCGATACGGTCCATCATCAACCATTGATCCGGTGTGACGACGCCACCCGCCGCGCGCACGCGCAGCATAAACTGATAAGCCGGCTCAAGCTTCTGCTTATGGCGTTCGTTGCGCAGGTCCCTGTCATCCTGCATATAACTTCCGTGGAATTTCATCAGCCGGTTCTCGTCCTCGGGAATGGAGGCCGTAATGGCGTCCTCCAGCACTTCTGCAAGAGTTCCCCGAAGGTAATTGGTTCTGCGTTTAATATCCTCTACGTCACTATGCGGCGCACTGTTCGGCGATAGTAAATTGTTGTCTGACATCCTGCTTTCTCCTCTCGAAATCTCCGGGAATCTTTCTTAGTACACGTCCCGTTGATACCGTTTTTGCTGTTGCATGCGAGTCAAATATTCCGCAGCTTCGTCGGAGCTGAAGCCGCCTTCCTGCTCAAGGATCGCCAGCAGCGTTTCATGAACGTCGTGCGCCATCTTTTTCTCATCGCCGCAAACGTAAATGCTGGCGCCCTCTTGCAGCCATTGATAAAGCTCCTTGCTTTTCTCAAGCATCCGGTGCTGAACATATATTTTCTTATCCGTATCACGGGAGAACGCGACATCCATTCTTGTCAGCACGCCCGCCTTCAACCAGCGCTGCCAATCGATCTGATAAAGAAAATCGGTTGTGAAATGCTGGTCCCCGTAGAATAACCAAGTCTTTCCTTCCGCTCCGGTCTCTTCCCGCTCTCCCAGGAACGCCCGGAAAGGAGCAACCCCGGTGCCAGGTCCGATCATGATGATCGGCGTATCCGAATTGTCAGGCAGCTTGAAGTTCGGGTTGTTCTGAATATACACAGGCAGCTTGTCGCCAATCTGCAGCCGTTCGGCGAGCTGTACGGAGCATACGCCGTAACGTTCGCGCCCATGCGCTTCGTAACGCACCGCACGAACCGTAACGTGCACTTCGTCCGGCGAAGCTTTCGAGCTGCTGGCGATCGAATACAAGCGGGCCGGCAGCTTTCTTAAGATAGGCAAAAATTGTCCCGCCGACACGCCTTGGAAAGAATAATCTTGTACGAGGTCAAGCAGATCCCGATCTTTAATGTAATCTTTAAGCTCTTGTTCATGACCGGCCGATACAAGTTCTTGCAGCTCGCTGCTAGAACTGAGTTTTGCCGCCTGCTCCAGCAGCGGTTTGGTCAGAACGGTAATTTCATAGTAGCGAAGCAGCGCGTCTTGCACGGTACGAACATCGCCGTTTTTGTTAATCGTTACTTGTTCGTCGGCTTTCCATCCCGTCGCGGCAATCAGCTCGCTGACAAGGCGGGGATGATTTTCCGGACAAATGCCCAGGCAATCCCCCGGTTCATATTGAAGATTGGAGCCTTCCAGCGACAATTCGACATGGCGTGTTTCCCGGTCCGAACCACGTCCGTTCAAGTTCAGATTCTCCAATACTTCAGCCTCGAACGGATTCGTTCTGGAATATTCCGATTCCGCTGCCGCTCCGCTTGCGGCGGCCGCGCCGGCTTGGCCGGCGTTTGATGCAGCGCCCGAAGTTTCTCCGAGAGCGCTGAGCACACTACCCATCCATTCAGCGGCGGACTCGTCAAAATCCACATCGCAGTCGACCCGCGGCGCAATCCGCTTGCCGCCGAGTTCTTCCAAGCGCTGGTCAAAATCTTTGCCCGTCTTGCAGAAAAACTCATACGATGTGTCGCCAAGCGCCAATACGGAGAACCGCAGCTCTTCGAGCTTAGGCGCTCTTTTGCTATGAAGAAATTCGTAGAACGGCAGCGCGTTATCGGGCGGATCTCCTTCGCCGTGAGTGCTCACCACAACAAGCAGGTTCTGCACCTTCTTCAACCCGTTTGTTTTGAAATCGCTCATGGACGAAAGCGTGACCTGAAATCCTTGCTCTTCCAGCTTCTTCGTCATCTTTTTCGCCAAACCTTGGCTTTTGCCGGTCTGCGAACCGAATAATATGGTAACTTCCTTGGACACCGCCGCCACGTTGGCGGCTGCAACCGCTACAGGCGCCGCGCCGGGCACAACCGCTGCATTCGTACCTTGAAATGCCGCTATATATCCGCTCAGCCAAATTCGCTGCATGTCCGATAGTGTAGGCAGAAGGCGATTCAGCAAATCGACTTGCTCTTGATTAAAAGGACTGTTTGTCACTTGAAGTTCCAACAATATCCACCCCATATGGCATTTAATTTAATTCCCAGTATACGTATCTAATTAATTTTTTTCATTATATTGACCCTATCACAGCTGGTGCGGTTGGTCAATTAGAATCAGCTTATAAGATTAATAAGTTTATCTTATAATTGTATGCCGCCGCTGTATCCGATCCGGCTCGTGCATGGGTTGGCTGTATCAGGGACATCATAAAAATGGAAAACAAGGATCTCGGAGGTAGGTATGATCGAACAAATCCGCGCAGAGCTGCATAATCCTTCCGATTTTTTCGGCGATACCCTTGATAACGGCTACCTGCAAATGGAGCTGTGTTACTTTCCCTCCCTCTGCGATCAGACGTTGATCAAAGACGGCTTGCTTGTGCCGTTTTCTTACCGGTTCCACCCTGACGAGTTCGAGCGGCTGATTTCCTCGAACCCCGATTTTGGCCAAGCCGATCGCCCCGAAGAATGGTCCAAGCTGCTGCTGAAAGGATTTGTGCTTTTCAAAATCGACGACCAGGTATACAGCTATGAGGTGCAGCGAAAATTCCAGCAAAAACCCGATACCGTTCAAATCGAAGCCGCCCTGCAAGGTCCGCAAACTGCGTTTACGGAAGATTTGGACCTGAACATCGGCCTTGTCCGCTTGCGCTATAACGAACCTTCCTTATGTGTAGAACAACACGTGATCGGAGAAATCTCCAAAACGCGGGTTACTGTGCTCTACGATGCAAACCTCGTCAACCGGGAGGTTCTAGGTCTGTTGAACGAACGACTCAACCGGGACGAGATGAAAACGCTGCGCGCAGCCGGCCAGCTTCTGCAAGCGATCTCCGGAGTGAGACACAGACTTTTTCCGATAGTGCTCCAGACGGAAAGACCCGATCGCATGGCAACGATGCTCGAACGGGGGAAAGTCGCTCTGCTGCAGGACGGGAGCCGTTTCGGCCTTATTCTTCCGGTGCGCCTTTTCGATTTTATGCACGCTATGGACGATGATTACGAGTCGTTCTGGATGAGCAAGGTACTGCTTGTGCTGCGGTATTTCGCCATGTCCTTTACGATTATGCTTCCGGCTTTTTATATCGCTATAGTTTCTTATAACCCGGAAGTACTGCGCGTTCAATTGACACTCTCCATAGCCGGGAGCCGGGTGGTTGTTCCTTATCCTTCTTTTATAGAGGTAATCATCATGCTGTTTATGATCGAAGCGCTGATCGAAGCGAGTCTCCGGCTGCCCCGATATATCGGTTCAACAGCGACGACGGTAGGCGGTTTGATTCTTGGTCAATCGATTCAGCAGGCCGGGCTGGTCAGCAGCATTATGATCATCGTCACGTCGGTTGTCGCCATATCCAATTTCGTTATCCCGAACAACGGATTCGGGTATTCCATACGATTTATCAAATATATTTTTGTGCTGATTTCCATGTTCTACGGCCTGATCGGGATCGTTGTATTATTTTTTGCCTTAATCGTGTACTGGTGTAATCTCCGCAGCTTCGGACAGCCTTATTTGACGCTGTACATCCCGAAGCAGGAAGCGCAAATGCACCATCCCGGAAAAAAAGGAGGGTAGCCGGCAAATGTTTCGTTATACGTATTATCATGTGCTGTACGTCGGATTGATCAATATTATGATGTTTGTCCCTTCCATCCTGATTCGGGAACGCTTCACCGGTGCGATATTAGGCATGCTGATCGCCATCGTCATCGGCAGCGTGATGGCGCTGTCCATGATGGTTTGCTTCGAACATTTTCCGGGATTGGGGCTGCCCGAAATTTGCGATCTATATTTGCCCAAATGGCTGACCACCTTCAACTGCCTGCTAGCCTCCATTTTTATATGGCTTCCTGCCGGTGTTATTGTCGTTTATTCGTATTCCGAGACAATCCGCATGTTTTTTTATCCGGATATGAACCCTTATATGAATTTGCTGCTTATGGCCGGCGCCGCAGCTTGGGCGAGCAGCCGATCTACCCGTACCGTCCAATTTATTAATGAGATCACAACAATCGTCAGTTCGCCCGTTATTTTTATTATTTTAATGAAAGCTATTTTCGGTCCAAATCTGAATTGGGATGCTATTCGTTACGTTTCCGGATACATTAAAGAGCCGCCGTCGTTTTTAACCGTAGCTTCGGCCACCTTCCTGTTTTCCGGTTATATGAGCCTCACCATCTTCAACCGCCTCCACACGGAAGGATTCAAGTTCCGTTTTCGCTGGCTGGTTCCCTTGTTTGGCACGTTATTTTTGAGCGTCACCTTTTTTGTCCCCATTGGCTTTCACGGAACGGTCGGCGTGGAGAAATTCGTTTATTTGTGGAGCATGACGGCGGATTCGATGGTTCTGGAATATGGCTTCATCAACCGGGTACTGTACGTCTTTTTGCTTATTTTTACCGGGTTGTCGCTGTTATTTGTGATGAATACGTGGCACATCTCCATTCTGCTCATCAGGTATGCGCTTAACCGTTCGGTCACGGTTGAAGAAGTGCCCGTACCGCAAATCAATATCTGGCTTGCGCTTGCGGCCGGAGTGATCTCGTTTGCTTACATGTTTGCCATCAATATGGAACGCAATGAAATCGTTTCAACCGTCTGGCTGGTGGCAAGATTTTTTATGGAAATCGTCTTTCTTACCTTGATGTTGTATTTCGCCTGGAGAAGAAAGAAGGAAAAAGCATGCGTTTAACCACGCTTTGGAAACTCGCGTTCCTATTATGCTGCTGCACACTGCTAGGGAGCTGCGGATTCAAGGATATTGACAAGCGGTTTTTCGTAGTGGCCATGGGCGTGGACGCAACCGGCAAAAAAGACAAACCGTATTTGGTCACGCTGCGCCTCGCCATCCCCACTTCCAAAATAGGAGAAGGTTTGGCCGAAAGCCAAATCGAGCAGCTGGAATCGGAAAGCATCGCGGAAGCGGTCAGGAATCTCAAGTCGCATGTCGACAAAGAGATTGATTTTGGCCAATGCCGGGTGTTTCTACTTGGAGAACGCCTGGTCGAGCATTCGCTGACCGAAACGATGAATTGGCTGGGCAGAAGACGGGACATCCAGCTTGTATCTTATTTGGCCGAAGCGCGTCCTAACGCCCACACCGTGCTGCGCGGCAAACCTACGACCGAGAGACTGGCCGGGAACGCTTTTTTTCTAACCTTCGGCAAAGAAGGGACGGTCTCTCCTTATACGGTCACCGAATTTCTATTCGACAGCTTTCGCCGCTTCAAGGAAAAAGGGCTCGATCCTTATTTGCCCGTTATCAGCTTTGACGGCGATTCCTACGTAGTCGAACATCTGAGGCTTTTGAACAAAAACCAGGGACTGCTGACGCTTGATCCAAAGGAAACCCAGCTGTACAATCTGTCGGCCAATGCGTTTGCACGTTCGGGTGTCGGCATTCGTTATAAAGGAAAACAACTGGCGTTTTACATTTCGCATGCATCCAGAACCGTCTCCATCTCCAAAGGCGATGCGCCCACAGTACATCTGAAGCTCAAGCTCGCCGGGTTGATCGAGCAAAGCCCGGTTACGCTGATGAATCAATTTCTCCCCGATGTGCAGAAAAAACTCGAAGATCATGTAAATCAGACAACCGAGCAATTGCTGTACAAAATCCGCGATGCCGGTGTCGACCCGTACGGTTTCGGCCTGCATTACCTGGCGCAATATTTCGGCAGCGAAGAAGATTGGCGGCACTGGCAGACGGTGTATCCGGATCTGAAGTTCGAAGTGGAAACGCATATCAAAATCGAAAATACGGGGCTGATCCGCTAGCATCGGCAAAAAAGAGCCAGGCTGCTGGAGGCCGCTGAAAAAGCGAAAGCCGACACTTCTCCACAATCATTTCGCTCACTTCGCTGCTTTTTCAGTGGCCTTGGCTGCGCGGCTGCCCTTTCGTTAGATCTGCAGCAAGCGCCAAAAACCTGTCATCGCCGATAACAGGCTTCCGTCCGCATTGGTTTTACTTATCATTGGTCAACGTCCCGCTTGTGGTGACGGGAATGGCTTCGCCCAAAAATTTCGGCTGCGGTTTGGTCACATTCACATTGATAAAATCTTTGGAGCGGGCCAACATTTCCCTAGCCTTGTATTTGATCATCACATTGCCGTAATCTTGTTTATCGGCGGCTACCCCGTACGCTTCGAGACCCATCTTTCTGGCCAAATATACGGCTCTGCTTAAATGATATTGCTGCGTGACGATAATGAGCTTATGTACTTTGAAAATGTCCCGCGCTCTATACATGCTTTGGTACGTATTAAAGCCGGCATGATCCATAAACACATCGTCATCGCGAAATTGTTGTTTCATTAAATATTGCTTCATCGTATTGACTTCGTCATAATCTGTTCTGCCGTGATCGCCGCTCACGATAATTTTAGCGGATTTGCCTTCGCGGGAAATATCAATTGCGGTTTCCAAGCGGTCCCGCAGCATCGTGGACACGTTCCCGTTCGGATAAACAAATGCGCCTAACACCATAATTGCGTCTGCTTCAGGCACCTCGCCGGCACTCATTATATATGGATTTGCGTAAGATCTTACTTGGTAGTCGACGGCAAACAAGAGCACTACCCCTGCAAGCATCATTCCGACAGCTGCAAACATCCGTTTTTTGTATCGTTTCAACAGCGGTACCTCTCACCTGTAATTTTTTAAGGCTCGTCCGTAGTTACTATTCTCGAAGACTTCCTCATTTCCCTTTATTCCCCCTCCTAATTATGCATAGTTATGCAAAAAAAGCGAACCCGCGGGAACATGCCGCCGGAATCGCTTTTTAAGTAGAAGCTATTGCGCCGCGCCTTACCTTCAGATACGAAGCAGCTTATCGGCCCGGCTGTCTTCAGCCGGTGCTGACTTGCCGGAACTTGATAAAGCTGCCCACACGCCAGACGCAAATGTACAAATAAGCCATGACCATCGTTAATACGGTGAACTCCGTATAATCGAGGCCTTTGAAATATTGCGACAAGGCAAGCCGGAATACAACGACAGCAATAATAACGTATTTGAAGTTTTTGTTGCGTTTCGCATAAATCAGCCCGTCTTCGCGTTTTTCATAACCGGTGTGGTACAGCATAATGCTGCCTAACACGACGCCAAGAACGCCAGCGCAAAGCAGTTCCCAAAGTGCCGGCAGGTGAAACGGATGGCCGGGTATATGCGCAAGCGAATTGATCGAGAAGCCAAAAATAACAAGCAACAGCACGACGGGAGTCAGCATGCCAAGTCCTTTATTGCGAATCGGCTTGCCTTGTCTTCTGCTTCTCAGCCATATGACCAATCCGATGACAACGGCAATGATAACGACTTGAATGACCGCTTGAGTTGTCATGAATCTAACCTCCTGTGAATCGGTTATTGTGCGAATGCCAAAGCTTTATTATACGGTTCGGCGGACAATACGGCATTACGATTGTACCGTCGCTCTGCGCAGCAAAACGTACGACACCGTCCCGTATAGCACAACCGCCAGCACGGAATACCATGCGATTTGTATCATGTGCGCTTTACACCAGAGCCCGATTCCGATCCACCATTGGTAATGTGTGATCAGAAGCGACATGCCGCTGAATATGACCAAAAGCGCTGTGAAAAAAACGTAAAGCCCCGCTCTCCCATACCGGCGGAATATGCTGGATACGGTGATGCCAAAAAAATGCAAATGGAGCAACACGGCCATATAGATGCCGAAACGGCCGAGCACACTAAAGTTTTCAATCCAGGCAAGGTTGAAGAAATGCATGTTGACGCCCCAACCGGTTGTCGCACTTTCTACAAGCGAGAACAGGCACAACACCACTGCCGAGACCGCATTGGTGATGACCGCAGCCATTGCCGTTCCGAGAAAAAAGTCTTTTCTCCGCACGCTCATGCCCAGGGCAAAAGGAAACGTCTGCGCAAAATGAATGGCGCCCAGTATGGCGATCGATATGAATATAGACATCAATCCCCCGGTATAAAACGGCTCTTGGTTATTGATCAAATAGCTGATAAACAGGTTGACTGCAAAGCTGGAAAGCAGAATCAGCCAGGGGATGTAAAATGATGTCCATCTGTCTCTTAAGCGCATTCTGACAATGCTTTGAACACGATTCATCGGGTATCTTCCGCCTTTCTTTCCCATTTGCCGTTGGTGAGATAAACGATCAGCTGCTGTAAGGAAACTTGGGCTAATTCCAGTCCGAAATCTTCGGCCCGCCCTCGTTCCTCGTCGCTTAATTTGCCCATGATCGTGGCCGATACGAGCGCTCCGAACGGTTCCCGGGATATCGTCTGTTTATCCGCTATAAAAGACTGGACTGCAGAAGCGAGACCCGCCACGGTAATCGCCTGCCCGCGCAATATCTCCGCTTCCTCGTCGATGATCAGCTTCCCTTTATCGATCACAAGAACGTGTTCCAAAATCCGGCTCACTTCGTCAATCAGATGTGTGGACAAAATAACCGTCCGCGGATGTTCTGCATAATCGGCAATCAGCCGGTCGTAGAACACACCTCTCGCCACCGCATCGAGTCCCAAATAAGGCTCGTCGAACATCGTCAGCGGCGCGCGGCTGGCTAACCCGATAACAATGCCTACAGAAGAAAGGTTGCCTCTGGATAGCCGTTTTATTCTTCGCGTCAGCGGGAGTTGAAAATCCTCGACCAACGTGCGGGCAAATGCCTCATCCCAATTCGGAAAAACCGAAGCCGCAAAGTCAAGCGCATCCGCAACACGAAAATGGTCCGGGTACTTCTGCCCTTCTTTAATGAAACAAATTTGGTTAAGCACATAATTGTTCTCGTAAGGCGTTTCTCCGAATACCGCCACTTCACCGCTCGTAGCAAACAGCTGCGCTGTAATCATATGCATGATCGTTGTTTTGCCGGCGCCGTTTCTTCCGAGCAGTCCGTATATTTTACCCGGCTGTATGTTAAAACTGACTTTATCGACAGCAGTGAAGCTGCCATACGATTTGCTCAATTCGCGGACTTCAACCACATTTCTCATGAGGGCTGATCCCCTTTCTTGATCATCTCAGTTAACTGCTCCCGGGTAATCCCAAGCTTACCGGCCTCACGGATCATCGTGACGACATACTGCTCATAAAACCGTAGTTTTCGCTTTTCCAGCAAAACCACTCGCGCTCCTGCAGAGACAAACATGCCAATCCCTCGCTTTTTGTATAAAATCCCTTGATCCACCAGTTGATTGACGCCTTTGGCCGCGGTTGCCGGATTGATTTGGTAAAATGCCGCAAATTGGTTGGTTGAAGGTACCTGCGTTTCTTCAGGCAATCTCCCTTCGACAATATCGTCTTCGATCCGTTCGGCGATTTGCATAAATATCGGACGGCTGTCGTCCATCGTGGGTCCCATAACTCAAGTCACCATCTCTCCACTACCACACTGGTTAATTACTCATGTAACTAACTATATAAGTGACGATACCATTTGTCAATGGCCTCCTGTAGGAAAAAACGCCGGCTGCTCCGATAAGGCCACCGAAAAAGCAGCGGAGTGAGCGAAATCATGCTGGAGAAACGCCAGCGTTCGCTTATTCAGTGGCCTCGCTCCGATTCGGGCGTATTCAGCTTCATTGTTCAACAGGCAACGAAACGTTATAATGTAATGCGAGACAAAAAAAGCGATCCTCGATATATTCGAAGACCGCTTTTCAACCCGGAGGTTATATGATTTTACATAAAGGCGAAACGTTATTTCATCAAGGCCAGACAGGCCCGCTCTACCACTTGAAAAGCGGGCTGCTCAAAATCGTTCGCCTTCATCGGGATGGTACCCCTGTGCTGATGAACGTTATTGTGCCCAATGAAATGATACCACATCATTCCTTAATCAGTCCGAACGCTTATTTCGGGACGGCCATCGCCCTTGTCACCTGCGAGATTGATGTGCTTCCCGCCGCGCAGTGGTACCGCGAGCTCGCGGACACCCCCGACAAATGCCGGGAGATCGCCTTGCTGCTTCAAGAAAAATTAAGGATGATGCAGCAGCGGATCGATCAGCTGACGGAAACGTCTCCTGCGGAGAGGCTGCGGCGGCTTCAAGTATGGCTGCAATCCCATGTCCCGGCCGAAACGGTCACAAGTGTGTTCACACAGGACGAAATCGGCCAATTCATCGGTTTGCGCCGCGAAACGGTCAACCGCTTGCTGCGGGCTCAGCGAACCGCCGGTTCCTGCTCCAGCACGCCGGCCGGTCCGAAAAATTCATAATGGACGTCCGAGGCGGGAACGCCCCAATCTTTTAAAATACGATAAACGGCGCTCATAAAAGGGACAGGCCCGCAAAAATAATAAGTGCAATTTTGTTCGCCGACAATTGACTTCAGCCAGTTCGAATCGATATACCCCATCTTATCAAAAGCGAGATTCGCCCGATCCTGCTCGCTTGGCCGCTCATAACACCAGTACGCCGACACTTGCGGATACCGTGCTGCGAGCTCCTCGACTTCCTGCCTGAGCGCATGCATGTTTCCGTTTTGCGCGGCATGTACAAACGCGACTTGTCTTTTGGGCGATATTTCGGCCAATGTTTTCAGCATGCTGACCAGCGGCGTCAAGCCGACTCCCCCGCTAATCAGCACGACCGGCCGCGAATCCTGCTGCGCCAAAGTAAAGTCCCCGGCGGGCGCCGAAATATGCAGCTCGTCCCCTTCGTTTACCGCTTCGTGCAAATAAACGGAAACTTTGCCGGCGGGACGATCCTGCAGTGCATCTTCCCTTTTGACCGATATCCGGTAATACGGTTTGCCCGGCGCATCGGACAAGCTGTACTGCCGAATGTGCGTATAAGTTTCACCCGGGATTTCCAGTCTTACACTGATATATTGCCCAGGTTGGAACTCCGCTAAGCGTCCTTCGTCTTGCGGAACCAAATAAAATGACGTGATAACATCGCTTTCCTTCACTTTTTTCGCCACTTTAAAGCGTCTGTATCCTTCCCATCCGCCTTCCTGGGTAGCCGCCTGATCGTACATCTGCGCTTCGACGCTGATGAAGGCGTCGGCGATGACACCGTATGCCTCGGCCCAAGCCTGAAGAATCTCATCCGTTGCGGCATCTCCCAAAACGTCTTTGATCGCGGCTAGCAACGTTTGCCCGACAATCGGATAATGCTCCGCTTTGATGCCAAGACTTCTATGTTTATGGCCGATTTGTTTGACAACCGGCAAAATGTTCTCCAATTTATCGATGTGCAGCGCCGCGGCATACACCGCATTGGCCAAAGCGGCCTGCTGCCTGCCCTGCTTCTGATTCGCATGATTAAAAATGTTGAGCAATTCCGGATGGCTGCTGAACAACTTTTCGTAAAACCGTTTCGTGATTGCCGTTCCGTGAACTTCAAGAACAGGCACTGTCGACTTAATAATTTGGATTGTTTTTTCGTTTAGCATCGATTGTTCCACCCCTGTGCGTTTGTGATGCACTCATTATATAATGGGGCCGGTAACGCTCCTTGTGATTCCACTCACATCGAAATGCAACGTTCTGTGACAAAGAAACCGCCTCCGGCATTAGCGGTTGCGGTTTTTGTACAGCAAATAAATAAAAAACGGGGCGCCGATGCCGGCCGTAAATACGCCGGCGGGAATGTCGTGCGGCAGAAACAACGTTCGCGCCACGGTATCGGCAGCAACGGCGAGCAGGCTGCCAAGCAAGGCCACCACCGGGATGACCGCGGCAAATGAAGCGCCGGCAAGCTTCCGCGCCATATGCGGAGCAATCAGGCCGATAAAGCCGATCGCGCCGGCAACGGCGACAGCCGAACCGGCCAGCGCCACGCTGAGAATGAGCAGCAGGCAGCGCTGGCGCTGAACCGCGGCGCCGAGCCCTTGGGCCACATCGTCTCCCAGTTCCTGAACGGATACGTTTCTGGCGCACACAAAAGCAAGCGGGATACATATGGCCACCCACGGCAGCAGAGCAAGCACCTGCGCCCAAGAAGCGCCGTAAACGCTGCCCGTCAGCCAAATATAAGCTTGACCGGCCGCTTTGATCGGGCTGAGCATAATCATAAACGTCGTTGCGGCGCTCGTAATCGCCGAAATCCCGATGCCGACGAGCACAAGGCGTATAGGCGTCACCCCTTGGCGCCACGCCAGCGCGTAAATCAGGACGGCGATTGCGCCCGCTCCGATAAATGCAGCGACAGGAAGCCATGTAATGCTTACTTTTCCCGAGAAATAAGCGATAAATGCAACGGCCGCGCAAGCTGCTCCTCCGGTGATGCCCATAATATCCGGCGAAGCCAGCGGATTGCGGATCGTCCCTTGGAGAATCGCTCCGGAAACGCCCATCGCCGCGCCGACCAGCGCGGCTACGATAATGCGCGGAAGCCGAAGCACGCCGACGATCAGCCATTGCTCCGCCGTTCCGTATCCGGCCGCCGTTTTGAACACATCCAGCGGCGAGATCAATTTATTGCCAAGGCCGGCGCCGATCAGCATAACGGCGGCGGTCAGGAGCAACAGCAGCACGATGAGCAGCAGCGTACCGCTTTTGGCGTGAAAAGAAAGGCGGCCCGTTTTGCTGCGGAAAACGATACTCCGCATCATGCCGTTCCCCCTTTCGAACGAAGTCCTTTGCGGGCCATATAAATGAAAAACGGCGCGCCGACTAAAGCCGTCATCACACCGATCGGCACTTCCGCGGGCATAATGACAAACCGCGCGGCCAGATCGGCGAGCAGCAGCAACACCGCCCCAAGGATGGCGCTGAACGGAATCACCCAGCGGTAATCCGCGCCGACTAGAAAGCGGGCGATGTGCGGGATGACAAGGCCGACAAAACCGATCGCGCCGGCTACGGCAACCGAACTTCCGGCTAATAAGACGATGGCTAGAGCGGCCGCCAATTTCACCAGCATCGTTCGTTGCCCCAGCCCTTTAGCCACTTCTTCGCCCGATGCAAGCAGGTTGACCGGCCTGGCCAGCAGCAGCGCCATGACGCCGGCCAGCAGCATGTACGGCAGCACCGGCGCAAGCATGTCAAGATCTCTGCCGGCTACCGAACCGGCCATCCAGAACAGCACATCCTGCAAGCGGGTCTCGTTAAGCACCAGCATACCGTGGGTAAACGACGAAAAAAAAGCCGTCATCGCCGCGCCGCTGAGCACGATTTTCAGCGGAGTCAAGCCGTCCCGGCCCATGGAACCAAGCGCATACACGGTTAAAGCGGCCACAGCCGCCCCGGCAAAGGCGATCCAGATCATCGAGGTCAACGTCGTGATATGAAACAAAGCCAAAGCCAATACAACAAAAAATACAGCGCCCGCGTTAATCCCGAAAATGCCGGGAGAAGCCAGCGGATTCCGGGTCAGCGCTTGCATCAGCGCGCCGGAAACCGCCAGATTGGCCCCAACCAGCATGGCTACGATAGCTCGAGGAAGCCGGGTCGTCTGGATGATCACCTGTTCGGTGGACGAGGCGTCATAATGAATAAACGATTGGATGGCGGCAGCGAACCCGGTATGGTTCGCCCCCAACACGATGCTTAACATAAAGCAAACCGCAAGCATACAGCAGCCGGCCGCCAAACCCGTCACTTTAGAAGGCGTTTGGCGCAACAATGGAATCACAGATGTCCTCCTCCGCTCATTTCAAGTCGTAATAACGGTACAGGTCTTCGAGCATCTTGGCAGCCGCGATCGGACCGGACCCGTTGTTCCATGTCGCCGAATCGACCGGAAACACCTTGCCGGTTTTTACAGCCCGCAAATTTTTCCATAACGGATGACTGGTCCATGCCAAGCGCAAATCCATCCGGCCGTCGCTCCGCGAGGTGCTGGTTTGGTCGAAGATGATGTCCGCGTCCATCTGCGGAATATTTTCTTTGGAGGTCAGCTTGATTCCCCACTCTTCCCCCTTCTGATTCATCGGCCGCGACACGCCAAGCTCATCAAGCACCAGCGCCGAAAACCCGGTGTACACAATCCGCGCATGATCGGGGCGGAAGTCGACAATCGCCACCTCCATCTTCAGCTTGTCTCCCATTTTCTTTTTGAAATCGTCCACCTTCATCTGCCAGTCGGCCAAAAAACGCTGCTCTTCCGGTTTCTTGTTCATCGCTTCCGCGGACAGTGAAAGCGCCGCCTTCCAGAAATAGACGTCTTCGTCCATCACCGTCGGGGCGATTGCGGATAGCTGATCGTATATTTTCTCGTCGCGCGATTTGGAGCCGATAATCAGATCCGGCTTTAAGGCGATAATCGCCTCGAGATTCGGCTGATTTTCCGATCCGAGATTGGTTACGCCTTGCATACGGTCCCGTATGTAGTTGTACCACGGCTGTTCGATCCATGCCTCGACCGCTCCGACCGGCTTGACGCCAAGTTGCAGGGCGGCGTCCGTGGCCGCCTGGTACAACGTCACTACCCGCTCCGGCGTGCCTTTGATTTGGGTGACTCCCATCGCGTGTTTGACTTCCCTGACATCTTGGGCCGCAGCTTCCGGCGCCTTCTTGCCTGCCTCTGCCGCCGCTCCTTGTGTGGCCCCGCCGCAGCCGGCAGTAACCAGCATACCTGCAATGACCGCTGTTAGCGCATATATAGACGGCGCACGTCTGATCATGTCGTTCTCTCCTTTGTCCGGCTCTTCGATAAAATGATAATGATTTTCATTATTAATTATACAAAGGCCAAAGCGATTGAACATGGAGATTTGCGACCATTTTTTGCACGATTCCGTTATTCCGATTTCCGTTATGGCAGCCAAGTCACGATAACAACATCTGATGAGCCTTGTCCAAAATCAAATCATGCGTCAGCGCGTTATAACTTGTAAACAGATGTTTGCTGTCCACCATACAGTATACGCGGCCATTTCTGACCGCTTTTAAATGGCGCCAAGTTTGGTTTTCGTACAAACGAAGCGCTTCGCTGCGAATGAGCCGGTCCATCCGCGGCGACCCGTCATGCCGGAAACATGCAAGGACGATCCGGTCGGCATCATACATCTGCAGCTCCTCGGCATCGATTTCCCGATAATGCGTGATGTGGCGCACGCCCTCGGGGGCCGCAAGATGCAAGTCGCCGTACAGCACGGTGCCGATGTTGCGCTGTCCGAATACGCACAGCTGCTTGTCGCCGATGCCTAGAATAAGAATCGTTTCTCCCCCGATGCGGCTGCTTAACTGTTTTCGGATCGTTTCCGCTTTGTAATCGTAACGTTCCAGCCAATCCCGTGCTTCCTTTTCCTTGCCGACAATACCCGCGATCGTCTGCAGATGAATGCGCCAGCTTTGGAAAAAATCCAACGTCACGGTTGGCGCAATCTGATTGAACAATTTTTCCTTAGGGGATTTCTCCATATGGCGCGCACCCGACATCACGATTAAGTCGGGTTTAACCGACATCAATATTTCCAAATCCGGCTTGGAATCCCCGATCGCAATCGTGTTGTGCAAGCGGCCTGCGATCGGATACGCATCGTTCATGACAGCCGCATAAGGCTCGATACCGAGCGCCATCAAATCGCCTGTCGCCAAATGATTCAGCGAAGCGATTCGATCGGAATATTTCATTTTTTTGACGTAAGCCATCGGCGAACAGCCCAGCGCCGCCTTAAACTTCCTGCTGAAATAAAACTCGTCGCTGAACCCTACGCTTTGGGCGATGGAACGGAATGAATCGCTGGACTGCACCAGTCTTTGCTTGGCCTGATTAATCCGGATATCGGTCAAATATTCCATCGGGCTTTTGTGCACCTGTTTTTTGAACGACCGCGAGTAATAATCTGCGCTTAAACCGGCCAGCTCGGCCAGATCTTCCCGGGTGATGTGCGCCGCATAATGAAGCTCCATATGTTCCAGCGTGAGGGCGATCGCCTGCTGCAAATCGGTCTTTTCCTCATGTACGATCTGTTTGAACAACACACATATCATTTCTTGAAACAAAATATTCGCTTTCATCGTTTCCCAGCCGGAATGACTGCGGTTTTTGTGCTCCATCTCCTGAATTTTATCGAGAAAAAAAGGGAAATACGAGGTGGACAATGTATCCGGACATGCCAGCTCGGCCATTTCGAATTGGCCTTGACGTTCTGCGGCCTGAAGCGCATAAAAGCGCAAATAGTAGTAGTCAACCGCAATGTCGGGGCGAAGATGCAGCCTGACCGCCGCACCCGGAGACAACATGAATATGTGCTGGCGTTTGACTGCATAACTGCGCCCGTCGATTGCCAAATCGCCTTCGGCTTCTTTAAATACAAGCATGCCGTAACACGCTTTTTCGTGCTGAAACGGCATGTCCCAGGACTTGGCATGGTGAATGCTTTCTAATTTATATATGTATTCGGACAACCGCGCAGAAAGATTGGAATCGCTGCTCATCGGACCCGCCCTTTTCATGGAGAATATATGTACAAATGACCGGCACAAGGCCATTGCGTTATCTCCATGTTAACTGAAACGCGGCAAAAAATAAATCAATGGGCTGACCAACCCGGCTTAATTCATTTAACTATCAGAGCTATTCGCACGGGCTACAATTGGACATGCTGTGCAATAACCTTCGTCGTTTGGGATTTTATAATACAAGCAGCAGGTTTGGCGGATGCGTAAGGACGCGGTGCCCGATGAGCCCGCTTCATTTCCGCTGTAATATTTGGCAAGCGGGTTGTCCGTTTCTCCGAACAGCCGGCCCGGGGCGGTCATTGTCAAAAATTCGAAATCTTCCCTCATCCGCTGCCGCTGCTCGGGGTTGGCTTCAGCATCGATACGTTTCTCGTATAAGGAATAGATGCGTACAGCCGTGTTTTCCCATAAAATGGACATCGGTATTCGCGCCGTTTCGGACATGACCCGCCATAACACGGCAACATTTCCGGCGAACAGACGGCGGACGGTTTCGCTGCGCCATTCGTTGCGATCAAGCTCAGGCGCGGCTGCCCGCAGATCGGCTACATGCAGGCGGGGGGACCAAGAAGCGGCGGCGGACGACATGACCAAACTACAGCGGTCCAGCGACATATCGATGCTTTTATCGTACATCGTCATGGCATACATGCCGGCGGCGCCCGCCAAAAATGCATACCTCTTGGCAAACTGCGACGCGGTAACCGCTCTGGACGGCGAGCGGAGCTGATGTGTCAGCGCATCCAAATAAGAAACGCAGCTTTTGGGATCCCGCAGGCCGGCAAGCGCGACCCGCTCCTCCGGCGAATCCTGCGTTGGCGTCTGAACGGTCCAGCGAAACTGTTTGCTCATATATTCCAATTCAACTTCGGTTAACTCGTTTTGCGCTTCCATGAATACGGCCTCCTCCTGCCGGCTTTCTGCCGGCGGCGATGTTCATTATTCATGATACATAATCAACGGCGATTGACCATGGACATGAGCGGCGAATCCTTGGTTTTTTCCGACCACTGAAAAAACGCCGCTACGACATCGCAGCGACGTTAACCAGCCGATCAAGCCCAATCCCGCTAATCAGCAGCCTTTCTTTTTTACTGCCCAACAAGGTCTGTGTCCAATTAACAAAACCTCCGTCGCCAATGGCTTGGCTTTGCCCGCCTGCGGAAATCGTCAAAGTGAATTGAACGCCGTTGTAGTAGGCATTATCGGAGATCCCGGGAACCGATTCGATAGCCGTTGCCGGAGCCGCTTTCTCGCCATGCCGGACGATCGCCGCCGCCAAATCTTCAGGATTTTTGTATCCGCCTCTGAGCTGCAGCTTAACGCTCACATCGGTCTGCAGATGGGCTTGAAACAGCTCCTTGTACACAGCGATATGCTCCCAAAACGAACTCGCTTCAAATTCATAGGAACCTTTGTCTTTACCCGAGGTCACCATACAGAACAAGTGGAAATGCGGCAGCAGCCGGGGGTTATTCCCGAAATGCTGGGCTCTGACGACCCGATGTGTCGTACAAAACCGGATATCATCAGGATCGTTGCTCATTTGGCCGGACTTGAGCAAGCTGGCCATATGCAGTGCTAGGGCATTGGTCGGATCGGAGGCGATTTCCGTCCCCCTCAGCGCCGAAATCACCTTGTTCTGATCTACGGCGGCGACAACCGAGCAGGAACCCAGCGGAGCCGCAGGCGATAATTGCAGCGGAGTGAACTTGTTCGCACCGGCAATGGACAATGCTAGAAGCTCCAGTTTTTTTAACGCGACCGGATCAAGGGAAGCCGGCCGCACAAAACGGTTGAGATCGTACCGTTTCAGAAGCTCACTTGCCTTTGTCCTCTGGATTTTTTCCTGAAATACGTCAAGCAGCAGCGTGTTTAAGTCGGATCCGGACATATCCGCCAAAAACCGCTTCACGGCTTGCAGGTCGGCATCAGCCTCTGACCATTTCATACAACACCTCCCGTTGGTAGTCGTCGCACCTTCTTTCCCCATCATAATCAATGCCGGCGCAAAAAACTATATAAATGGAATGAAAAAACTTCCGCCGCCTATTGGCCTGGCCACTGAAAAAGTGAACGCTTCATAAGCGAATCATGCTTACGATCGCCAATTGTCTCCGAATTTCTTGAATGTACCTGCTTATGGCAGGTGAAATTCGCAGACAAAAGCGAATGCTGGCGCTTCTCCAGCATGATTTCGCTCACTCCGCTTCTTTTTCAGTGGCCTACCCATCGGCTCCCCTCTGTTTGATAAATCGCCTAAAGTTTCTTTAACTCGCCGATGATGGTCTGAGGTTCCGTCCGTTTCATAAAATCGGGATCGGCTTCGGCGAACCGGACAAAACCCGCTTGGTCGATAATTAACGCCGCCGGCACCGGCAGCACCCAGCGGTCGGTACGGTTGTACACGCCGAGGTCCAGCCCAAGCGTATGTTTAAGTGTATGTTGGAGGTAATCGGGCAGCTCAAACAATAGGTTGTAGCTCTCCGCTACAAGGCCGTTCGTATCGCTTAACACCTGAAAGATCAGCTTTTCTTTCTCCTTTTGCGACAGCGAATTGTCGGGACTTTGCGGCGAGACGGCAAGCAATTGCGCCCCTTGCTTCCGAATCTCCGGGAGACATTGCTGGTAAGCTCTAAGCTGGACATTGCAGAACGGGCACCAGCCGCCACGGTAGAAAATGAAGACGACCGGGCCTTTGGCAAGCTCGTCGTATAACGTGACCTGCTCGCCGAGCGGATTAGGCAGTGTAAAATCCGGAGCTTTGTCCCCCTCATGAAGTCCGAAGACGGCGCCCGATAACTGCTGTTCCTTGATGTGGCGAAAAATGTCCGCTTGGGCTTCTCCAGGCACTTTTGCGATAAAACCAGCTTTTGTTTGTTCCAATTGGTCTCTAACCGGCATGGGACAACACTCCTTTTTGAATTGAATGTTTCAGCTTGATCAATGAATATCCGATAACAGCGATCACGCAAAGGACGGCGTCAACGGCAATTAACAGCTGATAATTTTGGAAGGCATCATAAGCGATCCCTCCGATTAATGCGCCCAATATGCCGCCGGCTTGATGAAACAGCAGCAATTTGCCGATCAGACTTCCCTTCCGGTCCGTCAGCTCGTTAGCGATCAACATCCCCCCTGGAACAGCGCCCAAATACGTGATGCCGAAAATAACGGCAAAAACGACCGGAGACCACGGCGTATGCAGAAACAAAACCAGGAAACTAAGGATACGCAGCCCATACAGCAAAATCATCGCCAGCCGTTTATGGATGGCATCCATCAACAAACCGAAAACAAGCGAACCGATAATTTCCATGACGCCCAGCACGCCCATCGATAAAGCGATCGTTCCAGCGGCAACTTCGGCTTGCTGATGAATCGCCACCAGGTTCATTTCCACCGTCCCCATATTGATTCCGCAAGTAAACAGCGCAAAAGCAACAACGATAATGGGTAAGCTGAATGTTCCACGGCTAGGCCGGCTCGGCTGAAGAGGAGTTTCGGCAGCGTCAATTGGGGCATCTTTCCGCTCGGGCGTTTGGTTTTCCGCAGCTGTCTCCGCTGGGCGAATGACAAATAGGATCAGCGGGATCGTTAGTACAAGTCCCAATGCAGCCGATATGAAAAACGCATTTTCCCAGGTCAGCATTTTGTTGGCTAAAAATACCGGAGTGCAGACGGCAAGCCCCACTGAAGAGGCGCTGCTTAATATCCCCGCCGCTTTCGCTTTATGGCGGCCAAACCATTTAAAAAGCAGCACAAAAGCCGTCGATGCGCCAATTCCCGCTAGTCCCGACAACACCCCGTAGCCTATAAAAAAGAACACGGGACCGTGACTCATATACACAAGCCCGGTACCGCAAATGCTGAACACACTGGCGAGCAGCATCACTTTCCTTGGCCCGTACCGGTCGACAAGCCGGCCTCCGACCGGCGCGCAAAGCGCGGCAATCAGCAAATTTGCCGACCAGGCGATCGAGATAAACCCTCTGCTGACATGCAAGTCCTCCGACATTTGCACTTGATAAGAAGCCATGATAAACCGGGAAATAGCTCCGTTAAACCCGATCATCCATAAGGCCGCCAATCCGATCCATGCATAATGACGCACATACCAACGTTTTTGCCCCATGACATCCCTCCACCCTATTTGTTTATTTTTCACATCAAAACGATACCGTTCGGTATCTTTTATTGTAACATACTTCCAACGGATGGCAAGGGCACCAACGTAAAAATTTGGTATAATGAAGTATCGGATTACGTCTCATAGGAGGGCTTATGAAAAAAGGGGATAAAACGCGGGAGCACATCATTATGAAATCCGCCGAGCTGTTTAACCGACAAGGATATGCGGGCTCATCACTTAACGATATCATCGACGCCGCCGGCATCAAAAAAGGCGGCATCTACCGCCATTTTAACAGTAAAGACGAGATCGCTCTCGAAGCCTATAATTACGCCGCCGGCATTGTCGGCAGCAAATTGAACGAAGCGATTGCTAAAGAAGACTCCGCAGCCGGCCGGCTGCTGGCGTTTTTCCGCGTATATGAAAATGTCGTGGACAATCCCCCGTTTACCGGCGGTTGTCCTTTGCAGAATACGGCGGTCGAAAGCGACGACACGCACCCCGCCTTGCGCGAAAGAGCGCAGCAAGGACTAGCCAACACCTTAAATATAATGAAAGCGATCATTCAAGAAGGCGTACGAAGCGGTGAGTTCAAGGAAAGTTTGGACGCTGACGCTTTGGCTACGTTTACTTTATCGCTTATGGAAGGCGGCATTATGTTAAGCAAGCTGGAGGGCAGCAACAGGCATATGCAGATGAATATAGCGAGTTTCTCTTCTTATTTGCGGCACATCTGCACTAATGCGCCGGCAGGCGAATAAGAAAAAACTGCACCGCCAACCGTTAGAAAGCTTCTAACCATTGGGGTGCAGTTCTCGTCACCGTGATCTCCCGTTACTATCCTTTTTGCAGCATGCCGGCCGGTCCCGGCCATTTCGGAAATTCCAGCTCATCTTGAAATACGCCCGACTTAATCAGTTCTTTGCATTCGGGATCGGTCATCGTCAGCGTATAATCTTCCCCATTCGGACCGATCAGCCCCAAATGACCCTTCGCTCTTAAGGAAACCTCCTCCGGATCAACGATGCTGCGCAGCAGCGTTTCAAATTCCGCCAGCACGCCTTGGTAACGCTCATCGCCGGCAATATCGTTCATTTCCTGCGGGTCATCCTGCAGATGGAATAACGAAGGACGATCGTTTACATAATATGTGTATTTAAAACCGTCTTTGACCAGCATATACCAATCCTGTTTAAAAAAGTTACCGTGATATTCGGAGAAAGCGTAATCGTTTCTCCCTTCCTGTGCGCCATCCTTAATCAGCGGCAGCCAGCTTTGGCCCGGCCGGTCCGGTTCTTTCTCTAGTCCGGCGATCTCCATGATGGTCGGGTAAAGATCGACCAGGCTGACCGGATGATCGATGCATTGGCCGCTTGGCAAGCCGGGGCCTTTGACAATCAGAGGCACACCAACGGAAGCCTGGTAGCTGCATTGCTTATAAAACAAGCCGTGTTCGCCCAAGTTTTCGCCATGGTCAGACATATATACGATATACGTATTGTCGTATAAGTTTTGCGCCTTCAGTTCGGCGATAATTTTGCCGACATGATCGTCCAGCGCGGTAATCATTCCGTAATACGTGGCGACCACGTTGCGCAGCATCGGTTCGGTAATCTCTCCTAAGCCAAGCGCATTTTGCATATTGCGGACTTGCGGGTGCAGATGGTCGTTCGGAAAAGAAGCGTCATGCGGCATCACGACATTATTCGGATAATACATGTCGTAATACGCCTTCGGCACTTTGTAAGGCCAATGCGGGAACATCAGACCGACATACATCGCCCACGGCTTATCTTCCTCTTCAGCGCCCTTGCGCTTGAGGTAATCAATCGCCCAGTCGGTCACGACGCGGTCGTGATCGTAAAAACCGAGATCTTTGTTATATCCGGTATCGCCGTCGGTCACCACATCTTCGCGAATCCCGGCATTGACGATGTGCATCCGTTTATCGACCCGCACATGACCTTCCAACCGCGAATACAGCGGTGTTGTACGAGGGTACGGTTGAAACGCCGCACGTTTTTTTATAATTTTATATTCGCTAAAACCGCCATCCTGATAATCGCCGCAGAAGTCCATCTTTCCGAACATAGCCGACGGGATGCCTGACTGGTCCAGCTTGCGCGACCAAGTCATCTCCTCGCGGTCGAGCGGACAGCCGAGAAACCAGCTGTCGATTTGATGCGGGTATTTGCCGGTGATGAAGCTCATTCGGCTGGGCGTACATACGGGACAATTACTGTAAGCGTTGCTGAAAAAAGTGCCGTCTGCAGCCAATTGGTCGAGGTTCGGCGTCTGGATATAGGGATGTCCGCGATATCCGGTAATAAGGGGATGATGCTGATCGCTGCAGATCACGACAATATTGGGTTTGCTCATCGTTGACTCCTCCTTCTGGCACATCTGTTGAATTTATAGACCAGCCACCGTAAAACCCCGGTAGTGTGTATGGCTTCCTTCCGCATTCGAGAAACCGATCATGCCGGTCAAATAAGGGTTTTCGTTATCGGTATAATCGATCAGCGACGTGCCGTTGACAACCACCTGAAACCGGCTCCCTTCCGCTTTCACCGAAATGACCTCCGGTTGGTCCAGCCGCCAAGTATAAGCGGTTTCACTTAACTTCCGGTAGCCGTTGTCGTTTTTATAAAGCGCCAGCTTGCCACCCGGAGCAAACCCGACGGCATACGAGCGAATGCCGCCTTGCACCCGGAAGTTGATCCGGTGATGTTCGCCCAGCTTAGGGACCACCGCCGCTTCGAATTCATAATCCGCCCAATCCAAGGCGCCGGTATAACTTTCCGCCGGTTCTCCGGAGTAGCTGCCGCTAAGCTCCCCGTCCTCCAGCGTCCAGATGCCGCGCAAATAAGTAAGCTGGCTTACTTCGATATGCAGCCCGTTCCATTTTTCAAGACGTTCCTTGGCGAAATCGACGGTATAATTTGGCTTGCCGCCAAATGCCACATCGTCAACATAACAAAGCAGGCTTGGCCCCTTCGGTCCCTTGCCGTCCATGGGAACCAGCTCAATACCGGCATGCTCCAGACAGCTGCCGTTTAAATGCGGAATTTGATATTGAAGCTGCGTCCACTCCCCGGCGGTCAACTGCACGTC
Organism: Paenibacillus thalictri; assembly: GCF_004307995.1. Classification (GTDB taxonomy): domain Bacteria; phylum Bacillota; class Bacilli; order Paenibacillales; family NBRC-103111; genus Paenibacillus_AF; species Paenibacillus_AF thalictri. Next base: position 116,643 of record NZ_SIRE01000019.1, read on the forward strand.
AGCTCCATAATGGAAGCTGCCGTTATTGCCGTCTTTGACGTAGAGGCGCGCTTTGACGCGTTGACCTGCCAGCCCCGGGAGCAGCACCTTCGCTTCCATCGTTTGTCCGGGATACAAAATCGGCGAGAAGCTGGGATCGTAACGGCTGTCGTTAAAATCATCCGGACGGTAATACGTTTGATGGTACACGCGGTATGCGCAGCCTCCCTGCACGTTGCTGAAATGTACCTTCAGCGATCTGCTGCCGGAAGCCGCATGCTGATCCGAATTTTCGAGCCAAGCCGAAACCGGCAGCGTGTCATTGTGTTCCAGCCGGAAAGCGTGTGTCGAACCGGGATATTCAAAATGAAAGTTCGTCCGTGTATCCGCGAAAATGCCCGCCCAGCGTTCCGGAACTTGTTCGCCCGCCAGCTTGTAGCCAAGTCTGGCGATATACGTCGCACCCCATGGAATATCCATAATATTCAGAGAGCCGATCACGCTGGAGCAGCAAAGGAAATCGTTGATTGGTTTGCGCCACTTGTCGTCGATCGCTTCAATTCCGCCACGCACGCCCATAATCGTCGCAACGTTCGCTACGTTGCAATCGGTATCCCATCCGCACATATTGCATATATTGATTGTTTTGGAAAAATCGCCTTCGCCGTACAGCAAGGACAAAATCATGACCGCCGAATTCGGTATGATATGGCAATGTCCCGGATATTTATCGTAGCCGTAATTCGCTTTGACATAATGGAAAGCATCCCGCCAGTTATGCGGGTTGGCTTTATAGAAATCGATCACCGCACGTGTGACCGACGTATACTCGCAATCGGCAGGTATGACGGCCAGCCCGCTTTCGATAATCCGCTCGATATCCTGCTCGACAAAAGCTTCGGCAATACATGCAGCGATAAACATCCCGCCGTATTTGCCGTTGCCGTCATGCGAGACGGAAGCGATTTTTTCGGCAAAATGGGCCGCTAATTCCGGATTGCCCGGCGCAATAAGCCCCCACACGTCAATGAAAATTTGACCGCCGATTTGCTCGGCGACAGCAATGCCGTTTTGTTCGATAGAGCCGGAACGCGGCGCCATGATGCCATTTTTCAAATTGAGATATGCCGTATGTTCGGTCGATTTGCCGTAGCCGCCCCACCAGTAAAACCCGTGGCCGTCCGGAGCGTAGTTCAGCCAGGTCAGCCCCATCTGTTCCGCCGTAATGCCCGTACCGCATACGTAGTCTTCCAGCGCGCGCAAGAAAAAGATCGGTCCGTTTGTATCGTCGTCTGCGGCAAAATTTTTGAAATCGTGAAGATAGTCGGTGATTTCGCCAAACGTGCGTTCAATCCGCTCATAAGTCCAGTTCTCAATGTTGCCGCCGTGACGGACTCCGATCACCTTAGCTAACCAACCTGCGTATACTTTCTCCACATAATCATGCTGTATGGTCATACATATTACCACCTTATCTTTGTGTTAAATTTGAGTTTCAAAAAGTAACTCCCGATTGCAAAATCACATTGGCATAAGGAGTGCATTCCCCGGTGCGGATGACCGCAACCGCATATTCGGCTATCCGCGTTTTGAACGTTTCATGCGGCAGATGGCCGATTTGGACTCCCTGCAGCAGCTCCGTTAATTGCCCATACACCGGGCTTCCGCCCGAAACCAGCTCGCTGGCAACCCATGCCTTCTCGACATGAAGCTCGGACAATACGGCTTGCAGCGTTTCGATAAAACCGGGAACACCTGCGGTTAAGGCGATGTCGATTTTAGGCACATGGGACGGCACCGGCAGTCCGCAATCTCCGATCGCGATCATATCAAGATGCCCCATCTTGGCGATAACATAAGAAATTTCCGAGTTCAGCAGCGCTGTTTTTTTCATCCGTATCCCCTTCCTTATGGAATGCAGCAGACTTGATTAGGAATTGATTATCCCTTCACCGAGCCCATCAGCATGCCTTTGTTAAAATATTTTTGCAAAAAAGGATACACGACGAGGAGCGGCAGCGCCGTCAGCACGATAGCCGCCATTTTGACAGCCGGGCTGTATTGGAATTCGGTCGTCATATTTTCCAGACTGTTGTTGGCTTCGTTCATCATTTGACGCAAAAACACCTGCAGCGGCCACTTTGTCGCATCGTTCAAATACATCACGGCGTTAAAATAGGAGTTCCAGTTTTGCACCGCGTAAAATAACGTAAACGTCGCAATCGCCGGCAGCGAAAGCGGCAGGATGATTTGCCAGAACAACCTCAGTTCGCCGCAGCCGTCGATACGCGACGATTCCTCCAATTCAACGGGAATGTTCTGAAAAAAACTGCGCAGCACGATCAAATGAAACGGCGCGATCGCTCCGGTCAGAAACAGCGCCCAAAAGCTGTTAATGAGATGCATGCTTTTCACGACCAAATACGTCGGAATAATCCCTCCGCTGAACAGCATCGTAAACAGCACCATAAAACTGAGCACTCTTCTTCCGTTCAGCCAGGTTTTGGATAAACCGTACGCCATCAGCGAAGTCAGCACCATGTTGACGAACGTTCCAAGCACTGTGATATACACCGCATTGCCGAATGAAGTGACGAATTGGTCGCTATTCATCAAATAGCCATAGGCATTGATCGTCCAGTGATGAGGGATTAGGAAAAATCCGCGTGTCAGTATCTCCTCCCTTGGCGCAAACGAAGTCATCACCACATATAAAAAGGGAAACACCACAATGATCAAGCTGAGCAGCAGCACGCCGTTTGTCACAATCTGGAACAGCGGATCTCTGCCACGTGCATCGTAGGACTTCATCTCAATACACCCCCTCTTGGCCAAACGCTTTGGCCAGACGGTTAGCCGCCACAATCAGAATTAACCCGATGACCGATTTGAAAATGCCTACCGTTGTCGCATAGCTGAAATTTCCCTGCAGCACCCCATTGCGGTAAACATACGTATCAAACACGTCGGCGACATTCATATTAACCGGATTTTGCAGCAGCAAAATATGTTCGAAGCCCAGCTCCATCACCTGGCCAAGCCGCAATATAAACAAAATAATGATCGTTGATTTTAACGCCGGCAGCGTAATATGCCATACCTGGGACCAACGGTTCGCTCCGTCCACAACAGCCGCTTCATATAATGTAGGGTCGACGGCGGCTAGAGCCGCGAGGAAAATAATCGCATTCCAACCCGTTTCTTTCCAAATATTTTGACCCACATAGAGGAAACGGAAGTAATCCGGGCTTGTCATCAGCTCGATCCGCTCATACCCCATGCTGTCCAGCAGGTTGTTGATGCCGCCGTCCTGCGTAGCGAACAATACGACCGTAATGCTGACAACGATCACCCATGAAAGAAAATGAGGCATATAAATGATCGTCTGCACCGTTTTGCGGAACCAGGCCTTATGAACTTCATTCAGCAGTACCGCAAATACAATCGGAGCCGGAAAAAACAAAAACAGATTCAACGCGCTGAGGATCAGCGTATTTTGCAGCAGCATCCAGAAATCCGGATCGGTAAACAAGCGCTGAAAATGCTCCGTCCCGACCCAAGCGCTTCCCATAAATCCTTCAAACGGATCGTATTCCTGAAAAGCAATAATCAGCCCGCCCATAGGAATATATTTAAAAATGATAAAAAATAGAAGACCCGGCAAAATCATCAGATACATCGGAATGCCGCGTTTCCACGTCGATTGTCTTTTCCATTGATTGGCACCCGGAAGAGATGATGGCATGGATGCCGTTTCCTGAATGTCTCTTCTCATAGCTTCCTCCTGGGGGTCGGTACAATACGGGCAGCGCCCCGTTTTGTTCGTATTTGTATGGAGAGGCCCTTACGCAAGGGCCTCAACGCTTACCTGTTCATTTCCGGGAAGAGCTCGGCCTCCCCTGTTCCGCCGTTACTTCTGCGTTTGTTGATACGCCTCGTTGTACTCTTGGGTAATTTTATCGCCGCCGTCTTTTTTCCATTGCTCGACGGCTTGATCGAGCGAATCGACCGGCTGCTCGCCCATAATGACTTTGATTAAAGCGGTCATAAATTTCTGATCGATGGTCGTACCGTTTTTCGTATCGGTTGGCGATTCGAGTCCTGCCGCCACATTGGTCCATTTAAACGGCTCGCTGTTTTTGAACCATTTGTTCACATTATCAACCATCGTTTTATCGTCCCACAGCCGAATTTGCGTGTTCAGATCAAACCGGCGCAAGTACCATGCGGAGATGAGGATCGGGCGGTCTTTATCGAAAGCGTCGAGTTTCGTATATTTATCGCCTTCTTTTTTATAATGGACCCCTTCGATTCCGTTTTTGGTTAAGGTGTTGCCTTCATCGGACACCAGATAATCAAACAGCTTCATCAAGCGGTCTTGTTTCTTGGCATCGATTTTGGCATTGATGACGATCCTTTGCGTAATCGCATTGGTCGCCGTTCCTTGCAAGCCGGTCGGCCCCTTAGGCGGCAGCAGCTGTACCGTTTCCCCTTTGGGATCGATTTTTTTCAAATTCGGCTCAATCGTTTGATAAAATACGTTAGGCACGACATCGTCGATGCCGACTTTGCCCGCTTCATATTTGTCCTGAGGATCCTTCACCTTGTTAATGGCAAAATCTTTGTCGAGCACACCTTCCGCATAAGCTTTAGCCATAAAAGCGGCAAAATCTTTTAATTCTTTATTTTGCGAGTGCCAGCTGATCACTTTCCCGTCCTTCAAACCCCACGTATTTACCAGTCCGTAAGCGGCCTTGATTTGGTCGATATGTTTGAAATCGGTTTTATTGGCCAGAAGCGAAGCGGAGAAGCCGTACGTATCGTTTTTGCCGTTGCCGTCCGGATCTTGCTTGGCAAACGCTTTCGTGACATTGTAAAAATCGTCGAGCGTCTGCGGCATCTGCAGCCCCAGCTTATCAAGCCAGTCCTTGCGGATACCAAACGAGGTTTGCGTTTCGATCTGGTAGTAAGGAAAGCTGTAATATTTTCCTTTCGGGCTCATGAATTGCAGCTGCTCTTCACCGCCAAGCTGCTTGGCGAGATTCGGGTATTTGGCCAGCAGTGGCTTGATATCAAGGAAGATGCCCTTGTCCCGCCACTTCAGAAAATCGTCCTTCATAAGCAGGAAGGAATCCGGAAATTCGCCCGAAGCCGCCATGACGTTTAATTTTTCTTTATAATTATCCTGCGAAATCCATTGGAACTTCAGATCGATATTAAATTTCTTGTTGAGATAATCGATCATCGGATTATTGGCCGGCCATCCGCCGCCTTCATAGCTGATCGCCATAATGTTCAGCTCGAGCTTATCCTTCAGTTCGTCCTGTGCGCTTGAGGCGCTGGGCGCGCCCGTCTTGTCCGGCGCGGAGGCCGGGGCGGGATTATTGTCCTTGCCTGTGGCGGCGGGTTTTCCGCTCGAACATCCTGCAGCCATACTTGCGGCCAGAAGGCCGACAATTGAAATAGACAGCCATTTTTTCACTAACGATTCCCCCTTTAGTCTTCTTGCTTATGCTTCATGTCTTTATTATAGGGCGAACAAAAGCGATTTTCCTTGCCTGAAATTACAATTGTTAAACCGATTTTACGAAAAATGTCGAGTGCGAAGAGTCCGATTTTACGTTATCAAAGGCGTAAGCAGCGGCATCCGCAGCGAAACGACGGTGCCTCTTCCGGCAAATGAATGAATCCGAACCCCATATCCCGGTCCATATTTTAAAACAAGTCTAGTATGCACGTTAGTAATCCCCAGCGATTCACCGTCTTCGATCCCGGGTACATCGTGAGTGGAGATGATTCTGATCCTCTCTTCGATTTCGTGAAGTTTCTCTTCTTCGATCCCGGGTCCGTTATCGGCGATTTCGATGACCAGATCGTTTTTTTCGTCGTAAGCGCTGACGATGATCACCCCTTTGCCTTCCAGCGGTTCAATCGCATATTTGACGGCATTTTCCAGAATCGGCTGTAAAATTAACTTAACGACAGGACAAGCGTGAAATTTCTCGTTAACGTACAGATGGCTTTGAAAATCGCTTGGAAAGCGGACATGGATAATTTCCAAATATTTTTGCAGATGGATGATTTCCTCACGCAGCGTCGTCTCCATACCGCTGAAGCGCGCCGTGTATCTGTACACATCGGCCAAGTTTCCGGCCATCTTTTCGATCATCGGCATCTCTTCCAGATAAGCCATACTTTGAATGATTCCCAGCGAATTATAGAGCAGATGCGGGTTGATTTGATTTTGCAGCGCTTTGATCAGCGCTTCTTTCTGCGCCAGCTGGGACTGAACTTCTCTCATTTGCAGCGTCGTATTCGTTTGAAACAGCTCCTCCAGCCGGGTGACCATGATGTTAAAGCTGTGGTTCAGCTGCTGGAACTCGTCAAGCCCGGGAACGGAAACCGACCGTACGCTTAAATTGCCCCCAGCCACCTGACGCATCAAATTTTTCAAAATAAGAATCGGATGAACAAATTTCGCCGATAAAAACGGCACCATAAGCGCGATAAAAATGGCGATCAGCCCAAGGATAATCAGCATGGAATCGGTCGCTGAAGTGAGTTCCCCGGCCATCTCGTCAAAGGGGACCATCGAGACGATTTTCCAATGCGTGCTCTCCGAAGTGACGGCAGCAACCAAATAATCGGCGCCTTGAAACGGCTGGATTGTCGCTTCCTGATCTTTTGGCAGCTTCAAATCTTTTAAGCCGGTTTGCGAAATCGGCAGGCCGTTCCATTCGTGATTTGCGTGAAATACGATCGTGTCGTTGTCGGAAAGAATAAAAAAATCGCCGCTTTGTCCCAGCTTGGAACGCATAAACGCCTGATAAATCTCAGTCAGCGAAATGTCGATGACCAGATTGCCTACAAGTTCCAGCGACTCTACCCCAAAAATAGGCAGCACGATCGACAAGACGCCCTCCCCCATACTTCCCGGATAATCCGCGATATGTGTGGGAATAATGTAACGTTTCTGCTGCAGCGGCATCCTGTTCCACGATTCCGACGCATAGTTGTTGACGCCAACAAACGATTCCCTGATGGAAACCACGTTATGCGTACGGGAAACGAGAAACATATTTTGGATTTCCGGAAAATTAAGCGCCACATACCTTCGCAGCTCTCTTTCCACATCGTCGATATTTTCGCTGGTGTAATTTTGATCGGTCAACCAGTTCTGAATCGTGTTGCTTTCAATCAACGTGCTGGACGAGCGCTGAAATTGCTTAAAATAATAGTCCAAGAAGTAGTTCAAGCGATTGGTGGCTTCATAGGAGATGTTAAAAAAATCTTTTTTTACGGCTTGGCTGTAATAATAATGCGAGCTGAGCGCCAATAAGAGCACGGAGGCGATACTGAGACTCAAGAAGGCGAGAACCATTTTGGCGCGAATCGACAGCTTGTGAAAGGTGCGCATCGACTTCATATGCCGCGCCTCTTTCTGAATTCCAACGGCGTCGTCCCGACAAGTTGTTTAAATACACGGTTGAAATAAGGCAGCGAAGTGAATCCGACTTGATCGGCCACCTCGTAAATTTTGACTTCAGGCGCAAGCAGTAATTCTTTCGCTTTCTCAATGCGCAGCTGATTGACATAGTTCAAATACGTCAGACCCGTCGATTTCTTAAACAACGAGCTGAAATGCGATACGCTTAAATGCGCCATCTCCGCCGCTTCGGGAAGCGAATAATTGTGCGTGTAATGCTTGTCGATATGGTCCCTGACCCGCCGAATCGCCAATTTGACGTTCTGATTGCCGTATTGCGGGACCATATCCATCCATCTGTCAATCAGCTGATGAAAATGGTGGCGGATGGCCTCTTCCCCTTCTGCCGCTAACGGCATCCCGCCAAACTGCGGATCGATTCCCCGCAAAAATTCATTCAAACGGCTGGAGAGCGAGCTGAGCAAATTTGTTCTTATGCCCGGCGGCGTTTTCAAGGCAAACGTATCGTTGACCAGCGAATCGATTTGCTCCAGCAGCTCCGCTTGGGACAAATCCGGTAGCGCGTCGGCAAACTGCTGAATGCGGCCGATGGTGTCGCGTGTATCCGTCATGCCGGCCAAGCGGCGGGCGGATCGTCTCAGCGATTCGTGCAATTCGTCAACATTAAGCGGTTTTAACAAATATTCAAAAATGCCGAAACGCATGGCTTGCTTGGCATACTGGAAATTATCGTATCCGCTGACTATGATCGTGGACATCGGAAGCTCGTGCTCGTATATTTGCTCAGCTAACCACAGCCCGTTTTGACGGGGCATCATAATATCGGTAATCAGAATCGCCGGCCAATGCTCCTGAATAAAATTCCATGCCTCTTCGCCGTTGCCAACCTCTCCAACGACATGAAACTCGGGGCTGAGCTTCTCCACCATTTCCCCGATTGCGCTGCGAATCCACAGCTCATCTTCCGCTATCAATACTTGAAACATACCTAAGCGCCTCGCTTCCGTGTGCTGATCCTCTAAGAAAATCGTAATGGATTGGCGAAAGACTTGCAATGTCAATCATAAGAAAAACTTCTATCGAGGCCTTTTAAAGGCGGGCAACACCGGTTAATATCGACTTTTTCTTGCGATATCGTTAAAAAAATCGTCCAGCGAGCTTGCGCTGAACGATTCGGGAATAAAACGGCGTTATAGACGGTCTGTTAATTACTTGAGCCCCACTCTTTCATATTGCTCGGACGGGGCATCGCTCTCGCGCATCAGCCGTAACATCTGTTCGGTCATATACGCTTCGATACGTTCGTCTTGGATCGGCTGCTGCTGGTCCGGATCCTGCAACGTATCAAACAACAGCGTACCGAACTTGTGCAGCTCGTTGTGCGGATTGGCTCCGATTTTCATCGTTTGCAGCTCCTTGGTAAAGCTGAACGGCTGCGCCAAAGATAGATCTTTGAGCTCATTCACGCTGAACAAGCACCGCATATGCGAAGGCATCAGCGTATAATTGTAAATCGGACCGTTCTGCGCCGAGACCGGCGCTTTCATGTACACATAACGGCCGTCCGTACAGTTAATATGCCCGCCATGAATGCCAAATAAAGCTGCCTGCCGCACCGGCTGGTCTGCAGCGATCGTCTCTTTTAACGGCTTGCCTTGCATGTCTTCGGGAATGTTCACTTGAAAGAAATCAAGCAAAGTCGGCGCCATGTCGATCATCTGCACAAGGCTGCTGCGCCGTTCGCCGGTTTTGCCGCACCGCGGATCCCATATAAAAAGCGGCGGCCGGGCGATTTCGTTGTAGAACGGCTGGATGTTTTTCGCCCACCAGTCATGTTCGCCCAGCAAAAACCCGTGGTCGGAATTCACGATCAGCAGCGTATCCTTCCACATGTCAAGCTCATCCATCAGATCCAGCACTTTGCCTAAATAATGATCGCACATGCTGACCAACGCCGCATACTCGTACCGGCAGTGCTCCACTTGTTCCGGTGTTTCCTCGATACGCCGGTACGGAGGCCAGTCGAAGTGTTTGCCTTCGTAAGCATGCGGGTAAAGATCCCGGAATGACTGATGCGCAAAAAACGGTTCATGCGGATCAAATGTTTCCAGCTGCAAAAACCAATTATCGTCGCTGCCGTTCTGACGGATAAAGTCCATCCCTTTTTCAAATACCTGGGCCTGAGGAAAGTCAGCAAGCTCCTTTACGTATTTGCGGTTGATCCAATCTTGAATGACCATTCTTCCCGCGCTGTGACCACCTAGCCCCGTTGTATGCCCGCCCATATAGTCGGGTGTTTCCGGATCTTTAATCTCCCCTTTCCAAGGGTCGCCTTCTTGTCCGCGAATAAATTCGTATGTACTGTAACGGTTGTGATAGGTCGCTCCGCCGTCTTCCCAATAATGCTGATGGTCGGTCACCAAGTGGGTGTACACGCCGTTTTGCTTTAAAATTTCCGGCATGGAATCGTCAAACGGCTCCAACGGCCCCCAACTGCGGTGCAAAAAGTTGTACCTGCCCGTTTGCAATTCTCTTCTGGCCGGCATACAAGGCATGCTGCCGACAAAACAGGTGTCGAAAACAACGCTTTTTTCCGCAAGACGCTGAAAATTAGGCGCCTTAATCCATCCCCCATAAGGAGGAAGCATATGGCGGTTCAAGGAATCAAACATAATCATAATAGCTTTCATGTAATATGACGCAGGGACTTGCCCGCCCAGGGTATTGGAATGCGTTTTCAACCGGTGAAAAAGATGACGGCTTCGCACTCCGCGCTGCCCTGCGCCCCTCCTTTCCGCAGCTTACTGCGTATGATTGTTTTTTTGGATGTGCTTTCATTTTGCCGCAAAAGCGACTTAGTAGAAGATTATAATCCTTTCTTTTTCCTTTGACTAGACCCTACCTGAGGCAAGGAAAATTCAATCTGCATACATATTTATCAATTTATTGAAATAATAGAAAAAGCCGCGGGGTGCGCGGCTTGCAAAACTTCACGTTCATACGTGTCCTAATCCACAATAAACAATTTAGCGCCCGTCACCGTCGAAGAACGATGAGGTTCCGCCTGATCGGCTACGTGGTAGCTCATCCCGGGCTTCAGCATAAACGTGCGGCCGTCGCTCAACTCCGTCAACAGCTCGCCTGCGAGCACCAAAAGCACATGACCTTTGCTGCACCAATGGTCCGCCAAATACCCGGGCGTATATTCAACCATGCGGACACGCACATTGCCTGCTTGCAGCGTTCTCCAATAGGCGGTTCCCGTCTCCCCTTGATGTTCGGTTGGTTCAACCGTGCTCCAATCCATCGTGCCAAACGGCACATTCATGATGTTCATTTCCGTTTCCTCCCCGTTGTGCTCCATTTTGTCCAATCTTATGCTTGGCTCCTGCTCTTTAAATATTAATGGCATTAATCAAATGGCGCAAGCCTGTACAATCAACAGATCAGCATGTAATCCGCTGGGCTACGAAAGTGATGCAGTTGCTTTTTAATAATACAGGTTTCCCTTGTCTCTCGATATGAAACGTAAGCGGCTGCACCTTTCTGGGCCGGATGCTCCAATCCGCAAAAACGTTTGATAAAAGCATTTCGGCTTCATCCAGCGTTAATATCAGCTCAATCTGCGGTGCCAGCTCTTCGCCGCTATCGAGATCAATTTCTTGAATATCGGTATTCATAACGATGCAGTTGATTCCTCCGGGCTTGGTCCCTTGATGCATTTTATCAAGCACCTGCTTTAATTTTGGCATCGATTCAAGGTGCTCCAAAGCTGATACAGCAACAATAAAATCATATTTCCCTTCCGTTATCACATAATCGCCAATATCCGACGGATAGGTATTGATGCAGCCGGCAACTCCAAATTGCTCGCTGTAGCTTCTCAATTTATTCAGCGCCGATTCCAAAACATCGACACAATCGACAGTTACGTCCTGATCGCGTAATTTTTGTGCGATTGGAATGCTATTTCGGCCAACACCGCAGCCAAGATCCAGTACATACAGCGGCCGAACCGGATCCAAACAGGATAGTTCATCCATGACGGTTTTCACCGGTTTGTGCAGCCATGAGCCGGTCTCAAACAGTCCGTGCCGCTCATAGCAGGCTTCATGATAAGCTTTTTCTTCACTTCGGATCTTGGCAATTCTTTCGTCCACGCGCTTATCCCTCACTTCATTATTTCTCGTTCGTACAAATTCGCGCTCCATCCACGGCCGTTAAACCGTCCCCGATAAATCATGCCTAAGCTTATGTAATAGGCGTTTAACTCCGGATTGTCCGCCATGCAATCCAATCGGATCCAATGCTTGCCTTGTTTTCGAATATAATCTTCCGCCCAGACCAGCATCTTCTTGCCCAGCCCTTGTCCTTTAGTTTCTCTTGAAACGGCAAGCCGGTGGATGTATCCGGCATCCTGATGAAATTGTTCACCCCATATTTCTTCGTATTGCCATTGGATTGAAAAACAGCCTGCGAGCCTGTCCCCTGCATGTGCCACAAATACATCTTGCTCACTCACAAATTGCTCGATATACGTTAAAGTAAATGCCTCCTCTTTCCACTGCCTGATTCCTTTCGACAGACGAATCCATCGGGCGGCCTCGATGTACAGCTGCTGAAGATCTTCCAAATCTTCACGTGTTGCCCTTCTAATCGCCAGTTGATCGCTCATTTGTCATCATCCCCCTTGGAAAATAAAAAAAGTATTTGATCGTAGTTGACCAAATACTTTGCCCAGGCGAACGGCTCTTATGCTATATGCGCTCCCCCGCAGTAATCTGCGTTTTCGCCAGTCGCGCATACCTTGATGTATTGCCTAATTATAACTCAAGCCGCGATCAAGTCAATCCTGTTCCCTCCAAAATTAATGCATGGACCGGGCCGCTTCGGCTCCTTTGGCCACCTTGACGCGCCGGATGAAAAGCGCAATCGCAAAGCCAATTACCGCAACCAGCATCGCAAATACAAAGGCATTTTGCGATCCGTTCGAAAAGGCGATTGCAGCCTCGTGAGGATTGGTCGGCGCCGCGGAACGGCTCATATAAGAGTCCACCCCTTTGGACAAAACACTGACAGACACTGCGGTGCCAATCGCTCCGGCAATTTGCTGCAATGTATTCATAATCGCGGTGCCATCCGGATACAGCTGTTTGGGCAGCTGATTCAGTCCATTTGTTTGCGACGGCATCATAACAAAAGAAATGCCCAGCATCAGACAGCAGTGCAATACGATGATGAGTCCGACCGAAGACGCTACCGTAACGCCGGAGAAAAACCATAATACAACCGCAATAAGCGCCAACCCTGGAATAACCAGCCATCTTGGACCGAATTTATCAAACAACACACCTACAATCGGCGATAAAATCCCGTTCAGCACACCGCCCGGCAGCAGCACAAGACCGGCAGTCATGGCGGACATGGCCATGGCATTTTGCAGGAATAACGGCAGTACCAGCATGGACGAAAGGATAACCATAAAACAAAGAAATACCATGACGAGTCCCACCGTAAACATCGGATATTGAAATACCCGCAGGTTCAGCATCGGCTGTTTCATCACGTTTTGCCGCAGGCAAAATAAAACAAGCGAGACGGCGCCTACTGCGATCGAAACGATGACCAGCATACTGGACCAGCCTCCGCTTTCGCCCGCATGGCTGAAGCCAAACACAATTCCGCCAAACCCGGCTGTGGAAAGCGCGATCGACAACAGATCGATGCCGGGTTTCGTAATGGCGCTGACATTTTGCATATATCGGATGCCGCAAAACAAAGAGAGGATTAGAAGCGGCAGCGAAAACCAGAAAATATAGTGCCATGACAGGAATTCAATCATCAATCCGGCCAGCATCGGACCCGCCGCAGGGGCAAACATAATCACGAGGCCAACGATCCCCATCGCCGCGCCGCGCTTATGAGGCGGAAAAATGATCAAGATGGTATTAAACATCAGCGGCAGCAGCAGTCCGGTACCGATAGCTTGCAGCACACGCGAAACCATCAGCAGTTCAAAGCTGAACGACAAAGCGCCAAGCAATGTGCCGGCAATTGCAAAAGCTAATGCGCTTATAAACAGCTGCCGTGTGGTAAACCACTGCAAGAGCAGCCCCGATACGGGCACCAGGATGCCAAGTGTCAGCAAATAACCTGTGGTTAGCCATTGGGCGGTTGCCGCGCTTAATTCAAATGTCTTCATGAGATCGCTTAAGGCGATATTTAACGCCGTTTCACTAAATAAACCTATAAATCCGGCGGTACACAGAGCAACCATAATCGGCAAAACACGGAATACCGGCGTTTCTGGTACAATAGGCGTTGATGCATGCGAGTCCAAGTTTCATTCCCCCAAGTAAGATAAGATGGTCTTGCATTAATTCTACACTTGTTTAATAATTAATTCAACAGTTGTAGAATATATAAATATGGACGGTTGATGAATAACACCTGGAAAGGATCGATTGTCATGGAAGATCATAAACGGCGTCCGGGCCGGCCGATGAAACAGGAGGCTTTTGGCAAAGAGTTTTTGCTCGCCAACGCACTGAACGAATTTGCCAGGAACGGTTACGATGGCACCAGTCTGCGGACGATCGCCCATCTGTCCGACGTGGATGTTTCGCTGATTACACATCATTTCGGCTCCAAGCTGGATTTGTGGAAAGCGGTGGTTGACGATTTGGCCGGCAAGATTATGAGCCGTTCGCCTTTCATCGACTATAAACGGCCGGCAACACGTCAGGAGTTAGAAGCTTTTGCCCGTTATGTTGTTGACGATTTTGTCGATTTCAACATGTCCATGCCTTATCACGGCATGTTCATCAGCAATGAATCGATGTTTGCCAATGAGCGGTCGGCCTACTTGATGGAGAAACTAGTAACTCCTTCCTGCAAGTTGTTTCTCCCTTTTATCGAAGACTGCATCCGCGAAGGGCTGGTTCAGCAGCAAGAACCCGTGATCTTCTTTTTGCTGCTGATCAATTCGGTTTCCTTGTTTGCCGCGGCTCCTCATCATGCCGGAGAGTTGTTGGAACGTGTAAAACCGGTGGATACGCTAGTATCGGAATTAAAGCGAAGTGTGCTGGCGGTTTTTTTCAAAATAACGGAACCCGCGCAAAAGTAGCCCGGCAGCAATTCTCGTTATCCTTCTGCCGCGACACCCGCTTTGAAACGGACGGAGCATACGTTAGGAGATGCATTCAAATTAGTTGAACAAGCAGCCTCAGATCTCTGCATTTTTCGTTGCATTATTCAATTAGGTTGAAGTATATTAACCTTATCTTATTGTATAAGGGGAATATCCATGATGGAATTAGGCCGGAGAATACGGTTGATCCGCAATGAGCAGAAACGGACACAAGATGAAATCGCGATTGCCTGCGGTTTTACGAAAAGCCTGCTTTCCAAAATCGAAAGCGGCAAAACGATGCCCGCCGTCGCAACGCTGATGAAAATCGCCAATGCGTTGGGTGTCAAAGTGGCCGATCTGCTCGAAGCGGATTCCAATAACAGCACGATACTGATTAAGGCGGACCAATACAAGGATGTCAGCAAGTGGATTAAAACAAACAAGGGCTACTCCTTTTTTGCGTTTGCTTCCGAACGGAGAGACAAGATCATGCAGCCGTATATGTTTACCGCGGAGAAAGGCGAAGTGAAGAAACGGCAATTCTCCCATGCGGGCGAGGAATTTATTTATGTGATATCCGGCAAAATGAAATACAAGGTCGGAGGAACGGAATACGAACTATCGCCCGGAGACGGCGTCTATTTCAATTCCTTGGAGGAGCATTCCGTCACCCCGATCACCAATCAAGTAAAATACATAGCTATTTTTACCGAAAATCAGAACAACTCGGATGCACAACAATAACACACCTTAAAGTGCACTTTAGGGCAAATATATTTGCGTCGCTTAATATACATTTATTTACAGCGGAGCTATAATGGATAGACGTATCGATTGGGCGTATAAATGATATATCGGGGAGGCTGGGACACGTGAAGGTTAAAGACGCGCGAGAAGCCGCGAAGATGTGGGTCATGGAACACGCAAGTCACAAGGAAGGGTTTAAAGGGGCCTATTTCAGCGGATCATCAGTCCATATGCCGGAAGATGCGGAGCTACCGGCAGCTTCGGACATCGACGTGATGGTCATCACTTCCGAAACGGAGCCTCCGCTTAAACTGGGGAAATTTACATACCAGGGAGTGCTGCTTGAAATTACGTTTCTATCATGGAGCCAATTTGCGAACGCAGAGGATATTTTATCATCTTATCATCTGGCGGGAAGTTTCCGTACGGATACGGTGATCGCCGATCCGACCGGGCGTCTGCGCCAGTTGCAGCGGCAGATTTCCCCGCGTTTTGCCGATCGTTATTGGGTGCGCCGCCGCTGCGCCGATGCCATGCACAAGATCCAACGTGGTCTGCAATCCCTAGATGCTTCCGCTCCGCTATCCGATCAAGTGTTGTCTTGGTTGTTTCCCACCGGAATCACTACCCATGTAGTGCTGGCGGCTGCGCTTCGCAATCCGACGATTCGCCTGCGGTATTTGGCTGCCCGCGAAGTTCTGAACGATTACAGTTATGACGCTTTTTACGAGGAGCTGTTGGAGCTGCTTGGCTGCAAGCGCTTAACACCGCAGCGTCTGGAACAACATCTTGCCGCTCTCGACGCGACTTTTGACGCCGCAGCCGCTGTGTCGGCAACACCTTTTTTATTCAGCAGCGATATTACACAAGCGGCTAAGCCGATAGCTATCGACGGCAGCCGCGAGCTCATTGAAAACGGCAACCATTTTGAAGCCGTTTTCTGGATCGTTGCGACCTATGCGCGGTGCCATAAAATATTGGTAGCCGATGAACCGTCGCTGCACGAGCGGCATAAACCTGCTTTCGAAGCGGTTCTGGCCGATCTCGGCATAATATCTTCGCTTGACTTCCGCCGCCGTGCCGATGAAGTTTTGGCTTTCCTTCCCAAGCTGGAGTCGATGGCAGAGACCTTAATGAAAGCAAATCCCGATATTACAGATGTGACAGATAAACGAATATAACAGCGCAATGACCGGAGCAATAACTTTTAGCCTCTGTTGCTCCTGGCCCGCATGGATACTTTCGGTGACGGAGCGGCGTTTCCTCCGCCCTGAGCCGCCGGGTCAAAACCCGGCGGTTCGCTATCGGCGCTGCCGGATGCCGGATGCTGCCGGCGCGGTTCCGGAGCGGCAGAATACGTAGTGCCGATGTTCAGCCTGCCATTTAATTCCTTAATGCCGAGCTGCCCGAAGTTGTTGTTCAGATCGACCTGCTCGACGACCAGATGTTCGACGTTTAACGTCTCAATCCAAATCGTAGGCTGAGCTTCTTTTTCCTCCAGTTTTTTCTGCAGCGCGGCAACCCGCTGCTCCATCATAAGCAGCCGGCTGGCATCGGCGGGAACAGCGTTGGTTTCGCTCTGAGGCTTGTCCGAATGGGGCCGTACCGAGGTGCCGCTTCGCTCAGAGATCACAGGATGCTTCAGAAGAACTTGTATCATCGCTCTCAGGTTCATCGAACTCCCCACATTCCGCAATCATGTAATTATTCAATGACAATCCACTCATCCAACCGCTGCATCCGCTCATACCGAATCATCAGCAATCCCAAATCCATTCGCGCCCGGACACGGGACTGATCTCCAAGCTGCGGCAGCGCAATGGTCCGCTCGAACGGCCCGTAGAACCGTTCCGTATGCAGCGGTGTCACATTGTCCAGCGGAATCTTGACGATGCCGCGGACCGTCAGGCTGCCGCCGGCAAGCGTGAGTTCGACATCCTGCCTGCGCATGCCGGGAAGCTCGATAAGTACCCATATTTCTATGCCACGTTCGAAAATATCCGCCAGGGGATAAAGCTTATCCGATTTTTTTCGGGAATCTAAGGCATCCGGACCGGATGCCTCTTCCCCATTGCCGAATATGTCCTTCCAGAAATCTCCGCTGTCGAACTTATGCGCCAAATCCATCCACTGTTTCAGCTTATCCGTATCCATAAACCGAGCCTGCCTTCTTTTTAAAAAGTATTGATGAAAGGCGCAGACGGGTTGGCGGTTTGTCCCTGATCGCTGATATCAGGATCGACCATACCGTTTAACATCAAAGCCGAAGCCGGAGAAAAATCGCCTACGGCAGCATTGCCGCCGACAAATTTGGTATTGGCCGTATGGCTGTTCTGTATGTTGGTTCCAAACCCGATGTTGGCATTTCTAGTAAGCCCGTTTGTTTTAACATTAAATACATTAATAATATATGGCATTAAATATCCTCCTTCTGATCCGGATTACTCGCAACTTCCGTATGTGCTATTGTCCGTCATGCAGGTGCAGAAGCGTTATTTGTCGGATGGAGGGGACAACTCTCCTTGATCGTTAACATCGGGATCGATATAGGTGTTCTTCATCTGAGCGGTAGCTCCCGCCCTGTCGCCGAAGGATGCATTGGTCCCCGTTGACTTGGAATTCACCCGATGGCTATGATGCAGCGTTTCACCGATGCTGAAGGCGCCATTATTCGAAATACTGTTGATTTTGATATAAAAAATGTTGATGACCGGCTGCGTCAATGTAAGCCGCTCCTTCCGCATCTTATTTTTAATAAGATATGCGGCAGAGGCGCCAAATTTGCCCACTCCCCGGAAAAATGCAAGAAATCTTATATTGACGTTGATTGAATATAAGCAAACCGGAAGGAAATAATGGTATCTAACTGTCAGGTGGAGGGATGCCCGTTATGAAATTGTCAGAGCAGCTACAGCAGCTTTTCCGGAATGATGCCGATTTCATCATCCAGCCAACATGGCTTGCAGGTATTCCGATCCAACTTGCAGGTTATAAATCGCTTATCGATATTCCGCAAACGCTTATGCTGCTGCATTCGCAAGCGGGAAAAATCTCTCTTTCCAATGAGATGTTTCCTTCGTTATTAAACGGTCTCGGATATCAGCTGACCGGGTGCGACGAAGCGGTTACGGAATTGCTGAAAGGGCGTTTGATCGTCATCTATGAACCTGCGGGCATCATCGTAAGCGCCATTCCGGTCAGTAAAACGTTAACCCGGGCCATCGAAGCGCCGACCACGGAAAATGTGCTGCGCGGCTCAATCAGCGCTTTTCAAGAGGATATCGATAAAAACATCGGGATGCTGCGGCGTCATGTTTTTTCAGAGCAGCTTCAAGTGAAATCGTATTCGATCGGGAAAAGCCAGCCGAATCGTCTGGAAGTTGTCTACCTCGAGAACCGCATCAACTCTAATTTGTTAAATAAGATTGTGCAGCGAATCGAAACCCAACTGGATATGGATATCCAAAACTTACAGCAGTTGGATAAGATGTTAGGTTTTTCGAAATGGACCTTGGTCACCAAGCTGAACACAACCGAGCTGCCGCAATATGCCGCCAGTGCGCTGCAAAACGGCAAAGCCGTGCTCTTGTTTGAACGTTTTCCATTTGGCATCATCCTGCCAAGCCTGTTGTGGGATATGTTCTCTGCTCATGACGACTTGAATTTCCCATACATTTATATGGTGCTGACGCGTTTCCTGCGGATTATTGGCGCTTTGGTGACGATCATGTTTCCAGGACTTTATGTCGCGCTTGTTTCCGTGAACCCGGATGTGCTGCGCATCGAGTTGGCTTTGTCCATCGCCCGCAGCCGCATTGATGTCCCCTACCCTGCTTTTGTAGAAACGCTGCTGCTCCTGCTGGTGCTTGAACTGACCTTGGAAGCCAGTTTAAGATTGCCCAAGAGCATCGGCCCGACCATCACGATGGTCGGCGGCATTATATTGGGACAAGCTGTCGTGGCCGCCAAACTGGTCAGCAATTTGCTGATTATTATTTTAGCGGGAACAACGATCGCCACCTCGACGGTGGTCGGATTCCAAAATTCGCTGGTGCTTCGTTTATTTAAATATTTGATTTTAATGTTATCCGCCATTTACGGCGTACTTGGGCTTGCCTCCGGAATTGTCGTTATGGTTGCCTATATGGCAAGCGTCACCAGCTTCGGAGTCCCCTATTTGTATATGACAAAAGCAAAGGACAAGCCTAATGGATAAAAGCACGCAAGTCGCTGTAATGTATATCGTTACGCATATGGGGCTTATTTTTTTTCTGTACCCCACCGATATTATAGCCAGTTTCGACCACGGACATTGGCTGGCTATTCTCGTCGGATACCTGCTGCATGTCCTGGTAATCTGGATGTATATGAAAGGAATTCACAGCTTCGACCAATTGAATATTGTTGAAATTTGTAAACGAAGCGGCAATATATTGGCCGTACTCCTTCTTGTACCTGCTACTTTGTATCTGCTGGCCGTCGTCATTATCACAGTCAGAGCGTATTCCGAAATCGTCACCATCATATTTTTGGCAAATACACCCTTGTGGGCGATTATGGTTCTGCTTCTGGCGATTTCGGCTTACATCGCCATGCTCGGTCCGGAAACGATGTTCCGGTCCGGTGTCCTGTTATGCGCCTTGTTAGTTGTTCCGATCGTATTTGTGATCTGTTCATCGTTTCAAAACACCGATGTTCGTTATTTGCTGCCGCTCTGGGATCGCTATATCGCGTCTTTTTCATTTTTGCGTCACCGGTCGTATTACCAAAGCTTGTTTGCTTTTGCCAGCGGGTTTCTGTTTTTGGGATTTACTCCGGGAATCTTAACGTACCGGCCGAAAACGATTCTCCTGTCGAGTTTTATTCTGCTTCCTTTGTTTTTAATGTCTGTCTACATCCCGATTTTTACATTTGGACAATCTACCGCTGAGCGTTTCCAGTTTCCGTTCATTATGGCCATCGATACGATTGAGATGAACTGGCTGATGTTTGACCGTATTACGATGTTTTTTCTGCTCAGCTTGATCATTTTTATTATGCTGCTTATCGCTCTTACGTTATGGCAAATCGTTTGTGTCATTCAAACAAGCGTTTACAAGATCAAAACCGTTTGGGCGGTACCCTTGCTGTCGGTCATTGTATACGTCATATGTTTGCAAATTCCCGATTGGAGTACGGTTGAACGTTTTTTGTGGTGGAATACGATTTTACGGCTTTATGTGCTCACAGTGATCCCAATCGGCATTTTATGGCTTGGGACACGACACAAAAAGCAGCTTTCCCGCTAACTGCCAAGAGAGGAACAACAGACCCTATGCGAAAGCCGATGATTTTCGTTTTGAAGCTGCTGTTATTTATTGCGGGCCTATTGGTATTGGGCGGATGCTGGGACAATAAAGACATCAATCACCGTTCCCTGCCGATCATTATGGGGGTGTCCATGCAAGATGACAAGTTCACCGTTTACCTGGACATTCCGCAGGTCACCCAGTCGGGGCAAACCATCGACATTGTCTCCTATACGGGAGCAACACTAAATGAAATTGTCGATAAGATCAGTATGAATATGGAAAGCGAAGTCGATCTGCTGCATCTGAAGGTGATTGTCGTGGACAAGGCTTATGCGGAGCATGGGCTTAAAGACAGCATATCCAGCTTCATGCGCTCCAGGGAAATTTCGGCCAAAACGATCGTTGTCATTTGCGATGAGGACTTGGGCTACTTTTTCAAACGGCTGAATGTATTATCCAACAGGGAGCATACATTTCTATATGATTTTTTTCGTAAAAATGCCGGTTGGAATCCGCAAATCGCCGATACCCGCACTTGGCAAATTTTCCGCAGCATCGATTCATATACCCGTGACGTGGCCCTGCCGATCGTCAAGTCCGGGAAAACAACCGCTATTGAAAGCATGGGTTCAGCCATTGTCAAAAACGGTAAAATGGTTGGCCGGCTGAGCCCGGAGGAAACGCTGATCTTTAATGCCTTCAACGGGGCAAGCAGTCAAGGAAAAATCGAAGTCATGGACCATGCTACTGTCAAAATTGTCGACAACACACTGTCCCATCAAACTTCGTTTGCGAATGGAAAAGCTTCCTTGACAAGTACGATTAACCTGAAAGTTACGATATTGGATACGAAAGGAGTCGTATCCACCGACTTGATAGGACAAGAGTTGGAAGAGCTGTTGACCACCCGGTGCAATAACATGATTAAACGGCTGCAAAAATACGAAGCCGACATCCTTGGTATCGGTCAGTTATTCCGCAATAAACTGACACGCGAACAGCTTACCCGCTGGCGAACGGATTATTATCCCTCTATGAACATCGATGTCAAAGTTCAGTCCATCATTCAAAATATGGGCAACCTCAAATCATCAGCAAGTTAAAAAAAACAGGCATTTTGGCTCTTTCGCCAAAACGCCTGTTTGTAGTTGTTGTTAATGCGCCGACATGCGGCCTTCCATACGTTTGCCCGCCATAGCCGCCTTCAAGAAAAACGACACCAGCCATGCGCAGATGACAAGCCCAAATGCAAGCAGAAAAGCGCTTTTCATTCCCGCCATCATGGACAAAATCTGCAAGGTGGCTTCGTCCTTGGAACCCGCTGCGCTGTCCAGGTATTTCTTGGAGCCGTTGGTCATGATGGTCACAAGCAGCGCGGTGCCAACCGCACCCGCCACCTGCTGCAGTGTGCCGATAATGGCCGTGCCGTGCGGATACAGATGCGGCGGAAGCTCGTTCAGCGCATTCGTCATGACCGGCATCATCAGCATCGAAATGCCAAGCATAAGCAGTGTATTTAAAACCATAATTGCAGCGTACGAAGTCGACAGCGAAATAAACGCAAATTGCCACAGCGTATTGGCGATCAACGCCAGCCCGATGACGGCCAGCCATTTGGCTCCGAATTTGTCGAACAATCTTCCCGTAATCGGCGACATAATTCCCATCACGATGCCGCCCGGCAGCATGACCAATCCGGCCTCTAGCGGACTGTAGCCCAGCGCGTTCTGCAGAAAAATGGGCAGCAGCATCATCGCCGAGAACATTGCCATCATGACAATCATCATAATGACCGTCGACAGCCGGAAAATCGAATATTGGAACGTCTTCAGCTCAAGCAGCGGTTCCGGGATGACCAGCTGGCGCCATGTGAACAACACTAGGGACACAGCTCCCACGATGAGCGGACCTAACACCTCGGCGCTAGCCCAACCCGCGCTGCCCTCGCTTGCTCCGCTGAAGCCGTATACGATGCCCCCGAATCCGATGGTGGAAAGCACCAGCGACAGCAGATCGATTTTCGGACGGGACGTTTCCGTTACATTTTTCAATTTCGCAGAAGCAAATGCGATGACAAACAACGCAATCGGCAGCACGCTGTAAAACAGCACCCGCCAGCTGTAATGCTCTACAATCAGACCGGACAACGTCGGACCGATTGCAGGGGCAAACGTGATAACGATACCGATTGTCCCCATAGCCGAACCCCGTTTTTCAATCGGAACGATGGAGAATACAACGTTGGTCAGCAGCGGAAACAATAAACCGGTCCCGGCTGCCTGCAGCACTCTGCCGGCTAATAAGGTAGCGAACCCCGGTGCGACCGCGGCAATGAAGGTACCCACAGTAAACAATCCCATCGCTGATAAGAACAAACCTCTGGTTGTGTATCGTTGAATCAAAAAAGCAGTGACGGGAATCAGCACGCCGATCACCAGCAAATACCCGGTAGAAAGCCATTGGGCCGTGCTCGGCAAAATCCCGATGTCATTCATAATCTTCGTTAATGCGACATTCAGCAGCGTTTCATTCAAGATGGCGACGAATACGCCAAGTATCATGACGATCACGACCAGAAAATTCTCCTTGCTGCCGAAAGTCCCGCCGTCATGACTTGTTTCAGTATGATTTCCCACTCTCTTGCTCCTCTCCTTGTCTCTCTCAGACTTTGTCTATTTTAGCATGAAGCCCATCTGCTAATTTCTTATCGATTGCTTTTTAGCAGAATTTCATATTACCTTGAATAGGTGCCGCGGGCAAGAAATATTTACCGGTCCGTTTCTCATCATTCATCATTTATAATGAAAGCAGCAAGTGTCCTATTCCAACAACATACGAAGGGAAATCTGCTTATGAACAAAATGATCACCGCAACGGTTTTGGCCCTCGCCTTGATGAGCGCAAGCGGCCAAGCCGCAATGGCAGCAAACGCAACAAGCTCAACCAAAGCCTCGACGACGTCGAAAGCCGACAAAATCATTAAATCCGCTGAATCCTATATCGGCAAAGTCAAATATAAATACGGCGTTCGCGATCCGCAGCATCTCATATTCGACTGTTCCGCATTCACCCAGTTCATTTTCGCCAAAAACGGCGTCACGATCCCCTGGGGTTCCACCGCTCAATCCAAGGCCGGAAAAGCGGTGAGCAGCAAAGCCAATTTGCAAAAAGGCGATCTGGTGTTGTTCAGCGTAAGCAAACCGGGGCACATCGACCATGTCGGCATCTATATCGGCAGCGGCAAAATGATACATAATCACCCGGATAAAGGCGTAGAGATCACCGATATCAATTCCGGTTACTGGAAGGACCGTTTTATTACCGGACGCAGAGTGTAAGCCAAAACGATTCCAGCAAAATACAAACATTTGTTCTCTTTATTTTTTAGATTACCAGATTATACGGTTTGAAGCAACAAAAGTACCCATTGTCATTTCTTAATTTTATATGAAGAAGGGGCTGTGCCGATAAGGTCTTTGCGACCTGCCGGTACGGCCCCTTTTTTAGAAAGTGAATAAAGATGCGCCTTGCCGTCCGGAGAAAACCCCCGCATAAGATCAGCCCCGTTACGCCGTTTCTTCCACCCGGGCAACCTTTTTCTTCCGTTTTTTCGCGGTCGCCGCTTCCGCCTGCGCCGCCGCATTCAACTGCTCCAAACTCGCCTGCAGTGCGCTCATTAAATCCATCACACCATTTTCGCTAATAGTCGGTTGAACGCGGATTTCTTCGCCTTGAATTTTTCTTTGTATCGCATCAATCAGCTGCAGCCGGAAATCGTCCTTGTATTGAGATGCGTCAAACGGACCGCTCAACTGCCCGATCAGCATTTGGGCAAGCTTCAGTTCCTTATTGTCGACCGTCCGCCCATCCGGCATGTTCGGCACATGCGCTACCGGCCGCACCTCATCGGGGTAATACAACGTCTCAAGCACGATGCACTCCCCGGCCGTCCTGAGCAAGGCCAGGTGAATTTTGGAACGCAAAGCAACTTTGCAAACGGCTGTTTTGTTCGTCGATTTTAACGCTTGAAGCAGCAGACTGTAACCTTTCTCCCCCATATCCCCGGGAGAGAGATAATATGTTTTTTGGTAGTATACCGGATCAACTTCGTCCATATCGACAAAATGCAAGATGCGAATCGTTTTATCGCTTTCAGGCAGCAGCTGCTCCAGTTCCTCTTTCGTAAACAGCACATACTTGCCTTTATCGTATTCGTACCCTTTGACGATTTCTTCCCAGGCAACCTCACGTTTGCAGTTAGGACAGCTGCGGACATTCGATATGCTAGAACCGCATTCGTGGTGGATCTGTTTCATGGCAATATCTTTTTCTTCGACAGCGGTATACATTTTAACCGGAACATGAACAAGTCCGAATGTAATCGCGCCTTTCCAGATCGTATGCAATGATAGCACCCCCAACATAGAATACTATCATCTTTGCCCAAAATCATAGTTTTAAACTTGCTATAGTTGAAGTATAAGCAAATATCGCCTTACCCTTAAAGTTGATCTACGATATCGCTGGCAATTAGCGATGCCGGCGAGTGTCGGTTGGCCGCCGCGCGGTCCCCTGCCGCTCCATGCAGCCATACACCCAGCGCTGCCGCCTGCACGGCGTTTCGCCCCTGCGCCAGCAGGCTGCCGATCAGCCCGGCCAATACGTCTCCGGCTCCCGCGGTAGCCATGCCCGCGTTGCCGTTGCCATTGACATACACATCGCCCGACGGCGTGGCCACTACGGTACGCGCCCCTTTCAGCACAAGCGTTACGCCATGACGCTCGGCGTAAGCTCGCGCATGGCCGATCCGGTCCCGCTGCACCTCGGCGGTGGACATGCCAAGAAGGCGCGACATCTCGCCGGGATGCGGCGTCAGCACCACACCGCCGGACCTGCGCGGCCATGCGGCAAAATCCGCTGCATCGGCGATCATGTTGAGCGCATCCGCATCAAGCAACAGCGGCACGCGTTCGTCGGCCAGCGCCCACACCTCGCGCAGCCAAGCGGCATCGCCACGCCAGCGGCCAAAACCCGGACCGAGCACCAGCGCGCTTTTGCCTGCGGCCAGCCGGGCTATTTCGCCGGGCGTCACTCCGCCCCAGCTGCCGGTGCTTTGATCGGGCAAACCCACGATAATCGCCTCGGGAAAATGTCCGATCAGCCGCTCATGAATACGTTCGGGCACGGCCCATGTAACGAGGCCGCTGCCTC
Source organism: Paenibacillus thalictri (assembly GCF_004307995.1). Taxonomy (GTDB): domain Bacteria; phylum Bacillota; class Bacilli; order Paenibacillales; family NBRC-103111; genus Paenibacillus_AF; species Paenibacillus_AF thalictri. Next base: position 142,450 of record NZ_SIRE01000019.1, read on the forward strand.
CGCGCAGCGCGGCTTGCGCGCAGAGCAGCCCTGCGCCGCTCATCGCTTGGCTCCCGGCCGCGATCAGCACGTGGCCGTATGTGCCTTTGTGCGTGTCGGCGCTTCGGTCCGCCAAAGCATCCGCGTCTAACTTCACGCGCAGCGATAACTTGTCCAGCGTATACGTTGTTACGCCGATCTGCCCGGCGAGCGAAGCCGGAATGCCGATCGGCCTGACGGTTACGCGTCCGGCCGCTGCGGCTCCCGGATATTGCGTCAGACCGCGTTTCACAAAAGCAAGCGCCACCGTCGACGCGGCTTGTATGCACGGATCATACGTGGCTCCCGTGTCGGCGTCCACACCGCTGGGAATATCCGCGGCCACAATCGGCAGGCCGCTTTCATTCGCCTCACGGATCAGCTCGGCGTACGCCCCTCTGGGCCCGCCCTTGCTTCCTGTGCCCAGCAGGGCGTCGATAATGCCGCCGTAACGGCTCCACTCAATCGTCCCCTTGCCGCCGTAAGCTGCTGCCGAGAGCCCTAGCCGCTGCGCGATATCCCGCTGCACAGCCGCCTCGCCGCGCAGCTTGGCGGGATCGTCGGCGTAGATCACATCCGCGTCGTAACCCGCTTCCGCCAAATGTCTGGCGGCGACAACGCCGTCGGCCCCGTTGTTGCCTTTTCCGGCCAGCACGATCCACCGTTTGCTCAGGCTTCCCGCGGCTTGCGCCGCGAGTGCCATTGCTTCTTCGGCAACGGCCCGGCCGGCGTTTTCCATCAATACGAGCGCAGGTATGCCGATACGTTCAATCGCCGCAGTATCGATTTCGCGCATTTCTTGCGAATTCACGATATACAATCCAATCCCTCCAACATGGTAGATTTTCAACGTGCGTGAAGCTCGCTTGTCTTACATTTTCCGAGGCGCGCGAATCCCAAACGCCTGCCCCGGCGCCGCTTAGCGACGGCCGAACCCCACGTGTCGTATGGCAACGCTCAACGCCAAACGGCCTTACAGGCCGCTTCGAATCCTTTCAGGCTAAAAACCGCCGGACAACCAAAGATATCCTAGTTGTCCGGCGGTATTACGGTAATCGGTTATTCAAACGGGTCGTAACCGCCGCCTTCTCTATCGGGTGCGGCTTCCGCTTCGGCTTCGTCCATCTCGCCGGCTTTTCCGGTCTTTTCATTGGCTTCCGCCTTCTGAGCAGCGGCATTGCCGTCCTTAGCGGCAAACACATGGGAGACAACCACAGACGGTTCCGGCCGGGAATGCCCGTACAGCCGCACATAGATCTGCTCGATCTCTTCGCCGGACAGATCGCCCCGCAGCAGCAGCTCCTCTGCGATCGCATGAACGAATTCGGCATGTTCCTTGACCAGCTGCTTTACCTGCAGCATCTGCTCCTTCAGCAGTTCATTGATTTTCGGGCGGAGCGACCGAAGCGCATCGGCCTGCGAACCGGTGGCAAGCCAGCTGAACAACTCATCGCCCATGCCAACCATGCCAAGATAAGCGCCTGCGAGCTGGGTCGCCTGCCTGAGGTCGGACGTTACGCCGTTCAGTTTTTTGTGCAGAAACTCTTCTTCCGCCGCTCTTGCGGCGAGACATACCTGGATTTCGCCGAGCATTTCGCTGTCGCTTTGGTTGTACCGCTCCTGCGTAGGTTTGGTTGCCGCAAGCCCCAGCGCGCCGCCGCGGCGGATGATCGTCACCTTCCACACCCGTTCATGCGGCTTCAGCAAATATTGCGCTACCGCATGCCCCGCTTCATGATAAGCGACATTGCGTTTCTCGTCTTCGCTCATGGAACGGAGCGGCTGCTTCAGTCCCCATTCGTACGTCTCCATCGCGTTGCGGAAATCTTCGTAGCCGGCCAGCTGCGCTCCCCGCTGATGCGCGATAACGACGGACTCGTTGACGATATGTTTGATTTGCGCCGGACTGTAACCGATCGTATCCAAGGACGCCTTCTCCGGCGTCAAAGTTTCATCCTGCTTCACCTTTTTCAAATAGTAGCGGAAGATGTCGACCCGTCCGTCATAATCGGGGACATCGACCCACAGCTGCCGGTCGAACCGTCCGGGACGCAGCAATGCCGGATCCAGCACATCCGGCAGGTTGGTCGCCGCCACGGTCAGCACGGCCGGCCGTTCGGCTTTTTTGCGGCGCAGGCCAAGCGAGCGCAGCAGCTTGGCAATTCGCGAGTTGTCGAGGTTCGGCGGATCCATCTGCAGCAGCAGCTCATTAAGCAGTCCGCTGCCGCCGCCCATGCCGAACATCCCCGCTCCGCCGCCGCCGGACTGGCGCCGCATGCCAATCGCGTCGATCTCGTCGATAAAAATAATGCAGGCGCCGTATACTTTGGCCAGCTTCCTTGCCTTCTTGTAAAGACTCATCACCTTCAGATTGCCGACGCCAAAAAACATGTTCTGAAAGCTGGGCGCAGAGGCGTATGCGAAAGGCACCTGAGCTTCGTTGGCAATGACTTGCGCGAGGTAAGATTTCCCCGTTCCCGGGGGGCCGCATAACAGAAAGCCGCGAATCGCCTCGCCGCCCATTTCTTTAAACTCTTTGACGCCTTTCAGCAGGGTGACGATCCGCTTGGCGTTTTCCACAATTTCCGGATTGCCCCGGTAATCGTCCCAGGTCGCCCCGGTTTCGCCCGGCAAAATCCAATACGTTCGTCCGCGGGCCAGAAACCAAAACAAGGCCACAAACTGGACGATCATAAACATGACTGCAAAAAGGAGCTGAAGCACAACTTGGCCGATTCCAAGCGCAACCATCCATGCGCTTGGCCCCCCCGCCCACAGCAGTACGCCGATGATGACGAGCACTGCGAGCCAGATGAGGAATTTACGCCATTTAATCCACCTATATCTCCTCATGGCTTCACTCCTAAAGTGACATTTTGAAATATTTTATTATGCGAAATTTTAATCGTCAATCGTTATTTTTAAGTTGACTTTGAACGATGCTTCCGTCCTTTCCTTATAGCGTAATAAGTATGTAAATAAATATTCCATTCCGGCGCCAAACATTCTCGATTTACATGCAAACGTATCTCAATCCGGTCCTGCATCGAAGCAATTTCGCAACCTCGGTTCCAGCCATGCGAGCACGGCGCCTAACGTCACATCGAGATTGGAGACACCCTCTTCATCGATATATGGAGCGTAAGCGCGGAAATAGTCCGGATGCCCGCCGATCAGCGGCAGGGCGGCTACCGCGGCGGGAGCATGCGCATCTTTTCTCCAAAAAGGCACCGTTCCCTCCCCTCTCACCCATCCGCCCCATCGTCCCAGCATGGCGATCGGATCCTTGCGCCCGCCGTATTTCTCGTAACCGGAAAGAAACAGCGTGTTTGGTTTCAGCTCGGGACGAACCGGACATCGGGGTGAGCCGATCTGCACCACATGCGGCGCCGGGTAACCCGCTTTGACGAATTGCGAAGCGGCCTGCACGGCAGTCACTCCGCCCCCGCTATGACCGACAAGCACAACGGTACGCCCCTCTTCGGCGGCGTGAAGCAACCGTTGCTTGACCGCACGCATGCCTGCCGCGTTCCAGAGGCGCTCGTGTATATCTAGCAGATCGCGGGCGATTTCCAGCAGCTGGGGATATATCCGCCGGTGCCAATCCCCATAAGGATAAAGCGAATCTGCCTCCACCGCATAACCCCGAGCTCTCAAGCGAAGCGCCAGCTCGTCTCTGCATGAATCCATAAAACCCGGAGCCGTCGCGACTCCGGCTAAAGTGAACAATGCGATAGTCGCATGTGCCGGCTTCAAATGCCACTCCTCCAAGTATCCAACTTCTGCAAAAACCATATGTTCATCATACTTTCCGGCAGCGGATAAAATCAATAAGCCTGCAGCCGATTTTCACCGGCTCCAGCAATCGTGCTTAACCGGGAACGCCACGCAAAAAAAAGCGGCTTCGCCTTTGCCCCGCAAAGTGAAGTCGCTTCATCTCAAATGCGAAACCGGTAACCGGCTCCCCAGACCGTTTCGATGTATTGCGGATTTTCCGTATCGGCTTCGATTTTCTCCCTAAGCTTGCGGATATGGACGGTCACTGTCTGCGTATCGCCAACCGCGTCGAAGCCCCATAATTTTTCAAACAGCTGGTCTTTGCTGAACACACGATTCGGGTTCACCGCCAAATAATGCAGCAGGTCGAATTCTTTCGTAGTCAGCAGTACCTCCTGATCGTTTAGAAATACCCGGCGCGAGTCGTAATCGATCATCAGCCCCCGGATGACGATCAGTTCTCTTTCGTCTTTGCTGCCGATCAACCGTTCATACCGCGCCAGGTGCGCTTTCACTCTGGCCACGAGCTCAAGCGGCTTAAACGGCTTTGTAATATAATCGTCGGCGCCAAGACCAAGCCCGCGAATGATGTCGATATCTTCTTTTTTGGCGGTCACCATCAGGATCGGGATGTCCCGTTTCTCGCGGATTTGCCGGCAAATTTCGAAGCCCCCGAGACCGGGCAGCATCAAATCAAGGATAATCTGACTGTAATTGCCATGCAGCCCCTTGTTCAACCCTTCTCCGCCGTCTGCGGCAATGTCCACCTGAAATCCGCTAATTTCGAGATAATCCCGCTCCAATTCAGCGATCGCCGTTTCGTCTTCAACAATAAGAATGCGATTCATGATTTCACCGTCTCTATCCACGTTTTAATAGGCAAACCTATCGTAATGCGGGTTCCTTCCCCTTTGCTGCTTTGCGCACGAATCGTGCCGCCATGACCTTCGACGATTTGCTTGGCGATGGCAAGGCCCAAACCGCTGCCGCCCGTCATGGTGTTGCGCGACCGCTCCGCCCGGTAAAAACGCTCGAAAATATGGGGAAGCGCCTCGGCGTCGATGCCTTGGCCGTTGTCGGTTACTTCGATGATGAGCATCGGGTCCGCTTCATAAGCTCGCAGACCGATCCGCTTATCGGATTTATCCATATATTTAACACAGTTTTCCATAATATTGGAAAATACCCGTTTCAGCTTATCCCGATCAATGGAAACTTGTGTTGCTCTCTGAATCTGCATGTCCGCTTGGAAATGAAATCCTCTTTTCTCCAGATCAAAATGCAATTCTTCGACCCAATCCTGCAAAAAAGCTTGGATCGGAACGATTTCGAAATGAAACGGCAGCCGCTTCAAATCGAGTTTGGAGTATAAAAACAACTCGTCGATCAGGCGGTCCATCTCCTCGGCTTTGGAGGAAACGGTTCGAATGTAGCGGTGAATTTTTTCCGGCGTATCGGCTATGCCGTCTTCGATCCCGTCGACGTAACCTTTAATGGCCGTTAACGGCGTTTTTAAATCATGCGAGATGTTGGAGATAAGCTCCTTGCGGTTTTCTTCGTATTGCAGCTGGGTTTGGATCGATTCCTGCAGTTGGTGGCGCATTTCTTCGAAAGCAAGTCCAAGCTGGCCTATCTCGTCTTTGCCCGCAACGTTGACGTGAAAATCGAGATCACCCGTCTTGATCCGGTTGGCCGCCTTCTTCAACAGCAGCAGCGGCCTGATGATGCTTTTTGAGACGACATAAGTTAGCACCGTATGGGTCAATACAAGAATAACAAGGATAGAAATGAACAAAGCGGGAAAAAACTTTCTTGCAAGTTTGACCATCGGATTTACTTTGTTCAGCACAAACACCGTACCCGGACGGTTATCCGCATTCATATAATCCAACTGCACCACATCGTACAGATTGCTGCCGATATGCACGGCTTCTTGCTGATCTTTGTATCCGGGGCGCACGAAGGCGGGCAGTCCGTTCAGCTCCTCCGCGGTAAAAGCTCCCGGCTTGTACGTCAGCCGGTTGTCTTTGCGGACAACAAGTCCCGAGCCGCTTCCGGCAAATCAAAAATAAACACCCGGTGAAGCATTTATTAAAACTTTCTTAACTCCGCTTCCGCCAGTCAAGCGAATCGGACGGATTCATCTGTAATCGGAGCGTATTCCAGAAAAAAAGCCCCCTTGAGTTAACAAGGGGGCGCCATTTTAATTCCTATCGCTTGTTGCTTCGGAGGCATTCTTCTTCCCGCCTGCCGATCCGTCGGATCCGTCCGTGTGCAGCACCATATCCAATAAAGGGTTCGAAACGCCGTACCATGTTTTCTCATCCATGTAATGATGGAGCAGATGCCGCTTCTTCATCCATTTGCCCCAAGGCGTGAGCGGCACGATAGGCCGGTGCGAAATATAATGTTTCCATTGGTAATACATTTGAAATAACGATGCGCCAAACACCGCGGACAATGACAAATGCCAGTTATAACCTGTCAACAGCAGCGCCGCCAATAAAATGATAACGTAAGAGCCCATGTCCACACTGACGGGGCCAAACAAAAATTTCACATTAGTCGGATCCTGATGATGAGCCACATGCCCTTTGTATGCAATGGGCACGATACGCGGGTATTCGTGCAAAATATAACGGTGCACCGTGTATTCCACAATGATAATAAAAACAGCCCCGGCAAGGATGGCCGCAGCCGTCCAAACATTGCCGAAGGTAACCGCAGTCCCATAACCGCTGAGGAAAATTACGGCCAGCAAAAACAGGATTAACCGCTGACCTAGAAATTCTTTTGCGTAACGCAGCATAAGCCGTTCCCCTCACATTAGAAAGTGGAAATGCTCTATCCGTTCACCGTTACATCATATGAATGTAAATTGCAAATAGAAGCTGTCATACGAATTGCCTGGACAAACGAGCTCTTTTTTACGCAAAAAACCCCGCATTCCATAAGTGTTTCTGAAATGCGGGATCATTGCTGCGAATGAATATGAAATTATTCTTCGAATTCAACGTTATGGTAAACTTGTTGCACATCTTCCAGATCTTCCAACACGTCAATTAATTTCTCGAACTGTGCTTGTACATCTTCCGGAAGGGTAATGTAATTTTGCGGAAGCATGGTCAATTCGGCCACGGAAAACTCCGTAACGCCGGCTTTTTTGAACGCCTCCTGGACGGCATGGAACTGCTCGGGATCGGCGTATACGATGACCGCCTCATCTTCTTCCACGATATCGCGCACATCAACGTCGGCTTCCATGAGAATTTCCAGCGCTTCATCCGCTGTTTTACCGGTCAAGCCAATAACCGCCGTCGCGTCAAACATATAAGCGACGGAACCGCTGACGCCCATGCTGCCGCCGTTTTTCGTAAACGCGGCGCGCACTTCCGGCGCCGTACGGTTGACATTGTTGGTCAACGCATCAACAATGACCATGGAACCGTTGGGTCCGAATCCTTCGTACCGCAGCTCGTCATAGTTCTCGTCGGAGCCGCCTTTCGCTTTTTCAATCGCGCGGTCGATAATCGCTTTGGGTACATTGTACGTTTTGGCGCGCTCCAATACGACCTTGAGCCCGCGGTTGGACTCGGGATCAGGTTCCCCTCTTCTTGCCGCCACATAAATTTCGCGGCCAAATCTCGCATAAATCCGGCTTGTATTGGCGTCTTTCGACGCTTTCTTCTCTTTAATATTGTTCCATTTACGGCCCATATGTACTCTCTCTCTTTCAACATTGAATCTATAACGGTCTTGATATGTCCTCGTCTATTATACCGTTTAATGTTCGCGCGAACAAGATATGCGTCGTATGATGTCAGCTTTTGTTGCTGTTTCTGTCATGATCTCCGCTATCTTTTCATTTATTGTCGTTGGAACCGCTTGAGCCGGAATCGTTGCCCCAGCTTGAGGTCGCCGAATCGGAGGACGAATTGGAGGACGAATCGTTTCCCCAACTGGAAGTCGCGCTGTCTTCGGAGCGTCTGCGGTCGCGTTCCGCGGCGGCTTCGGCTTCGGCACGCCGTTCCGCCTCACGCCGCTGCGCCTCCTCCTCTTCGCGAACAATCCGGTTATGCTCCGTCTCCATCTCGCTGAGCATCGTATTCGCCTGATTCATCTGGACTATGGCTTCGGCATAAAAACCCATCCCAAGCAGCCTCGACGCCTCATGCATTGCGTTGTCATACCCGTGGGAATAAGATGTAAGCCTGCTATGATTACGGTAACGCGACCGGCTGCTCGCATACATCGATGTCAGCTCGCGCAAACGGGCCTCCGCTTCTTTTTTCTGGCGAATCGAATCGTGGACGTGGTTGTCGAACGATTGCACGTCAGCTTTGATTTGCTGAAGCTGGTAGTGTACATCGTCCAAGTCGACCGGCCGGTTTACAAAAAGCGCGTCCGTATTGGCAATCCGGCGCTGCACATTTTGCCTGAGCGGCGAGAGTGCGTCGTTATTCGCCATGCCGCTTGTTTCCAGCAGCGAAAGCGACTGATGAAATTGGCTTTTGCTTTCCGCAAATGCCGACTGATATTCTTTCTCTTTCTGTGCAAGCGATTCAAACCGGGCCAACGCTTCTTGCCTCGTCTCTTCAAGCTTGCCGATCCCGGCGAGCAAGGAAGCAAGTTCGGCAGCAGCTTTCGAGTACATCTGAACGTTGTCCCCGTTCCACGTCCGCAGCTGCGGAATACGGGATTTTTCGGCGGCAGCCTCCCGTTTTAGATCGGCAAAAAGCGGCGGCAGATCGTTCCAATGCTTACCCGCAAAAGCATGCGTTAATCTGTCGATCTCCGAGTTAAACCGCGCATCGGAATGCAGCAATTCGGCAAGCCTGCGCTCCGCTTCGTCCATGTCGCCGTTGTTTTTATCGCGCTGTTCGGCGATTGCCGTTAGCGACTTGCGGGCTTCGTTCAGATGATCAAGCGTTTCATTCACAATACGCGCCGCCTCAGTCGCATAACCCGATTGCAGCTGCTGGAAAGCATGCTCGTAGTGCTGTTTCGCAGCCGGAAACACGTCGAACGGATTGTATTCGGCGAGCAGCAATCGTTCTTTCCGTTTGATTGCGTCCATCTCGCTTTGTACATGGTCGATCTCCCGCGGCAGCGCGGGAACCTTTTCCAAGCAAAGCGGCAGCGCCTGAATATCTCCATCCACCCCGGCAAGCAGTTGGGCGGCTTCCTGAATTTCGTCTTTTGCTTGCATGACATCAAAATCGTCGTTGTTCTCCGCATCCGCCGCCTTGGCTTTGGCCTGCTCAACTCTCATCGTCATTGACTCCAGCGGATAACCCGATTGTGTACGCCATTGTGCAATCGACGCTTGCAATTGGACCATCTGCGTGTTTACGTGAGACGAGATTTCCTTAACCATTTTGCCCGCCGTAACGATTTCGTCAAACGCCGCGCCGATCCGCCCGCATTCGCTTTCGTAAGAATCGATCGAAGCTGAGGCATCGTTCAAGTCGTTTTGGGCGGAAGCGAAAATAAGGTATGGCGGCGCAAAACCTCTCAGCCGCTGATTGGTTTCGTTAATCGAGGTTTTTAACGTATCGGCTTCGTCTTTAACCCCGGACAACATCGTTTTTGTTTTGGCTTCGACAAACCCCTGCTCCAAATCGCTTGTAATCAGGCTGTGATCCAGAACGGCGCTGATTTTCTCCCAAACCTCGCGGTTTCGTGAGAGCAGTTCCGCGGCTTGCGCTTTCAAGGCTGTCCGTTTCCTTATTGCATAGATCGCATAAATAACAATCAGGGCAATGACGATAAGCAAAATAATGAAACCAAACTTGGAGCTGCCTTTTGCTTTCTCCGCTGCAATCGGCGTACTTTTCGCCGGTCCTTCCGATCCGCCCGCCGCTGGCGCGGGTTTGGCCGTTGGCTGAGCCGGATTTGCGCTGGACGATTTGTCGACGGCAGGAGGCGCAGACTGTGCGTTAGCCGGAGGCGCGGCTGGAGCAGGCGAAGCGGCAGGAGCAGGAGCTTTTAACAACCCGCTCAGCGCATCGGATATGGCAAGCACCCCGTCGGCCAACTTCCCTTTATTGGCGAACGGGACAAATTCCTTGTCGATTAGCTGCTTCAGCTTTTTGTCGTCTTTTTTGCCGCTGTCGGGAAGCGCGTTGACCGCATTCTTCAACTCGGCATTGTCATAATACACGGTAACCAAATTCGGCTTGGTGGTGATGACCACAACGGCGCTGTCCGACTTCAATCCCCACTTCGTATAAGCGTCCTTGGCCAGAGCATCGGAATTGGTTTCCGACAAGTTGGTGCCGGTAAGAACACTGACTTTGAGTTTTTTTGCAGGCAGCTCTTTTTCCAGCTTTGCCGCATCTTCTTTCGAGAACACACCGACCGGATCGGTTACATACCCCTTGCGAGCCGGCGTATCGGCGGCCAAACATACCGTTCCTATTAATAGAGACAATACCAAAATAAGAACGACCGACAAAATCCGCTTATTGCTTCCATCTGTTTTGTATGTATGTCCTCGCATGAACATGGATTTCCCCCTCTTCAAGTTTAGGCCGATGAGCGGCACTACTGCGTTCTTTCATTTTCAAATCGATGCGTATAAAGTCTATTGCCAACCCTGAATCATTGTAACATTCATCCAGGCGCTTTGCTGTCGATTTGTGTCGTTTTTTCATTCTATCCGCCGCCGTTCAGCCGTATCGAATTTCATTCGCCTACTCTGCAGTCCCGAATTGTTCCGGATACATGCGTTCTCATAATCATTCGAAACCAATATCTTTCTTTTGATTTTTTTTGACGATTACTTTTACTTATGTTTTCGTTTTCGGATGTTTTTTGTTTATAATTGTTGAATGATATTTTTCATTTTGATATAATTTAGTAAAAGAAAATTGTTGCCTAGGAGATGTCGCATGTTAGCACCCGAGCGCCGGAATCAAATCATGCAAATATTGTATGAACATAAGCAATTATTAGTGAAGGACGTTTCCATCGAGCTGGGCGTTTCCGAGGGCACTTTGCGGAACGATCTGAAAGTGCTGGAAGATGACGGATTGCTTGAACGCACGCACGGAGGCGCCGTTCTTCCCAAACCGCCGACAACGGAAAATACGTTCCAGTCACGCAGCCTGACCAACCAAGCGGAGAAGCAACTGATCGGAAAAGCAGCCGCGCAATTTGTTCAAAATGGTCAGTGCATCATTCTTGATGCCAGCTCTACCTCGCTGGAGCTTGCCAAAAATTTGATCCATTACGACTATTTGACCGTCATTACGAACGGACTCGCCACTGCCCAGGAACTAACCCGCAATCCCCGAATCAGCGTTATTGTCATCGGCGGGGTGCTCAGACCCGGCTCCAGTTCCTTGGAAGGCCTGCTTGGCAAAGGACTGCTGTCGCAGCTGCATGCGGACATCTTCTTCACCTCGGCTCACGGCTTTACGACAACCGCCGGCCTCGCCGATTTCAGCATCTACGAAGCCGAACTTAAGAAAATTATGGTGTCCAATGTCGACAAAGTGATTGCCCTGCTTGATCATACGAAGCTTAACCGCCGATCGATCGCCAGTTACGCGGATATAAGCCAAGTCGATACGATCGTAACCGATCCCGGCGCCGATGCGGAGTTTTTGCAAACGCTTGACGGTATCGAAGTGGTCATCGCCGGTTAACGTTAAGCCGATTATTCCGGCTGCGCCAAAGGTCTTTGCCTCATGCCGGCTCAAGGTTAATGAAAACCTTAGCCGGTTCACTTTTCCCGCACATAACGGGACATAGCGTACAAAAGCAAAATAACAGACCTCCATCCCCACAAAAAACGTGGTCGCGAAGGTCTGTTATTTTTGTTTGAACTCCAGCTTTTCAATCGATTAACCCTTCGAAGTGGAAACGCGAATCCACCTTTCCAGCTCGTTTGTGCAAATGAGCAGTTCCGGATAACGTGTGAATTTGGCCATATCATCCGCGTTGTCGATCGTATAAGGAATAAGTATCACTTCGTTTTCGTTGCAAAGCTCAATAAACTTGTCGTTAATATACGGATAGTGGACGGAAACATATTTGCAGTTCAGCTTTTTCATATATGGAAATAAGGCGGGCGAGGCACTGTGATTAATCAATCCGATGTCGATTTGGTCATTCAGTTCCCTGACCTTCTCAAGCGCAAAATGATCAAACGACGTGATCAGGCTCTTCTCGCGCATCCCCATAGATGCAAGCATGTCGAGCACGATTTGTTCCAAGCCGGGATACATGTCTCCCATCTTCTTTAATTCAATATCGACGATCACCTTGCCCTTCAGCAGGCATAACGCTTCCTCCAGCGTCGGAATCTGCTCCGATCCGGCAACGCGCAGCCACTTCAGCTCGGATAACGTGTAATCCCGCAAATTGCCGGTGCCGTCGGTCATACGTTCCAACGTCCAATCATGAAAAACGACAGGCACGCCGTCCTTAGTGAGCTGCACGTCCAGCTCCAAATGCGTGTAACCAAGATCCAACGCCGCTTGAAACGAACTAAGTGTGTTTTCAGGAAATTTTTTCGGGTATCCCCTATGGGCAACTCCTTTAATAATCACTCTGATCTCCTCCGCTTTCAATAGGCACATCTGAAAAAACAAACCGTTCCATCGCTTCCACTACGCCGTCTCCGTAACTGCCGGCACATACATATTGCGCCGCTTCCTTTAAATCGGAGTGGCTGTTCGCCACAGCTACGCCGATGCCGGCATGTTCGATCATATCCATATCGTTGAGCTGGTTGCCTATGCTCATTACTTCTTCCCGGGAAACGCCCATATGCCGCATCAGCTTTTTCAACGCTTCTCCCTTGCTTTGGTTCGGCGGGATAACTTCGAAAAAATCGTCCTCCGATTGCACCGTCGTATAGTCGATGCGAAAGCTGCCGGCGAGCCGCTGCCATATGCCGCGAATTCGCTGCATATCGCCAATAACAAGCACTTTTTGCACATGGAAATTTCCCCAGTCCACCGTTTGCGGATCCAGCAGTTCACATCTCATCGATTCTTTCCGCTCGAACAACTGTACTTCCGGGGTACTGCGGAGCACGCTGATGCCTTTGTCTTGAAAGAGCATAACCGTCAACTGCTCATGATCGGCTTCCAAAATAAACGGCGCGAGCTCCTCTAAAGGTAAAACTGCGCTCTCCCATACTTTGCTGCGGTCGGCAAGGACCGAACCGTTGCATAAAATAAACGGAATATCCAGCTCCAATTCATCCGCAATATGCTTAACACTGGGTCCGAATCGCCCCGTGGCGATGGTGAATAAGCCGCCTGCCGCCCGGAAGCGGCGGATTGCCGATTTCACACGCTCCGTCAATGTATGGTGTTCCGAAAGCAATGTACCGTCCAAATCGCTGACTATCATCCGAATCCGACTCACGTTATCCCTCTTTTGCCCATCGTTGTAAGCATCGTTTTAAACGTTTTATCCCGCTTTCCGGTTCGCGTGAACGGAACGGACAAAATGAATCCCATGAGGCTGACCGCACGTCACCAAGGAATGGGTGATCAGGCTGCCATCCGCCTGCAGATGGATCCCGTTCAGCAGCAGTCCGGACGTAATTCCCGTTGCCGCAAAAATACACTCGTCTGAGCGGACCATATCGCCCAGCGCAAGCCGCTGGCCGGGATCGCCGAGCCCCATCGCCTGGCAGCGATCGTATTCGGCGTCTCCGGACGGGAGCAGCCTGGCTTGCATCTCGCCGCCTAGACATTTAATCGCAACCGCCGAGATCACGCCTTCCGGCGCGCCGCCAATACCGTAGAACAGATCGACGCCGCTGCCCTCAATGGAGGAAGCGATCGAGCAGGTGACGTCTCCGTCGTCGAACAGCCGGATTCTCGCCCCCGCCTCGCGGATCGCCTGAATCGCTTCACGATGGCGGTCGCGGTATTGCACCATCACCGTCATCTCGCCCAGCGTTTTGCCCAGCGCAGCTGCGGTGCTGCGGACATTATCGATGAGCGGCGCTTCCAGATCGATCGCTCCGGCCGCTCCCCGCCCTACCGCCAGCTTCTCCATATACATGTCGGGCGCATGAAGCAAGCAGCCTCTGGGAGCAATCGCGATCACCGCGCTGGAGTTGTTCATACCGCCTGCCACCAGATTAGTGCCTTCCAGCGGATCGACGGCGATATCGAGCTGCGGACCTTGACCGCTGCCAAGCCGTTCCCCGATATACAGCATCGGCGCTTCATCCAGCTCTCCTTCGCCGATGACCACGACGCCATCCATCTGTATTTGCCCCAACACTTCTCTCATCGCCGTAGTGGCCGCATCGTCCGCTTCCATTTTTCGGCCCCGGCCCACCCAAGGATTCGACGCAATGGCCGCGGCTTGGGTTACTTTAAGAAACTCAAGCACCAAATGGTTCATCCATTTCCCGCCCTCTCACGAACATGAGTTGATTTCAGGTTGGTTGTCGTTTGGTTTGTAGAAACGCTCTTCTCCTGCCGTTATTTTGTTGACTTTGCGTTCGGAGTTGCCTCCGTCGAATTCCGCATCCAGCCATGCCTGCACGACATGTTTGGCAAGCTCCGGGCCGATGACCCGCGCGCCCATCGTCAGCACCTGCGCGTTGTTGCTTTTGCGAGAGCGCTCCGCGGAATACGTATCGTGGCACAATGCGGCGCGTATGCCCGGCACTTTATCCGCCGTGATCGCCATGCCGATGCCGGTACCGCATATGAGTACCCCCCGCTCGAAATTCCCGCGGGATATTTCCTCGGCAACGGAGAACCCGACATCGGGGTAGTCGATCTGCTGTTCTTTATTGCCCGGCCCGAAATCGACCACATCGATGCCTTGCGCGCTCATATAAGTTTTAATGATTTCTTTTAATTCATAACCGGCCTCATCGGCTCCTATTGCAATTTTCATGCTGTATGCCCTCCAAGCTTACGGAATAAGAACTACCTTCAAAGAGTTAATTCCTTTTTTCACCAAATCGAAGCCTTCTTCAAACCGCTCCAGCGGCAGTTGGTGCGTAACAACACCTTCGGTTGGGAACGTGCCGTCGCCAATACCTTCGATCACAAGCGGATAACAATAGGGGCCAAGGTGGGAGCCAAGTACGTCCAGCTCTTTTCTATCGCTGATGATGCTCCAATCGACGGTAACCGGATCTTTAAATACGCTGAACTCGACAAAACGCCCCAGCTTGCGGATCATCGACAACCCCTGCTCCACCGATTTCGGATGGCCTGTCGCTTCGATATAAATATCGCAGCCGTAACCGTCGGTCATTTTCTTCACTTCCGCGACCACGTCCACCTCTTTCGGATTCAGCACAATGTCCGCGCCGAATTGTTTGGCCAGCTGCAACCTGTCTTCGAACAAGTCAAGCACGACAAGTTTGCCGGGGCCCGACTTTTTCGCTGCGCCTACCATGCCGAGCCCCAAAGTGCCGGCGCCGGACAACACCACCACATCGCCCAGCTGGATTTGCGCCCGCTGGACCGCATGCAGCGAGCAAGCATACGGCTCGATCAATATCGCCTGTTCCAAAGGCATATCCGCCGGCACCTTGTAATTGATCGCTTCTTTCGTAAATTTCATATATTCCGCCATAGCGCCGTTGACATTGTTCTGGAATCCGTACAGATCGTGTTTCTCGCACATCCAGTATTGACCGCGCTTACAGAAACGGCATTCCCAGCACGGCACAATCTGTTCGGAGATCACGCGGTCGCCGATGGCATAATCTTTCACGCCTTCTCCGATCTCCACCACGTGGCCGATGAATTCATGCCCCGGAATCATTGGCGCTTTAATGTAAGCGGGCTGCGTATCGTCCCCCCAGAAGCTGGGCGCGCCGCCATACGCTTTAATGTCGCCGGCGCATATTCCACAGGCTTCCACTTTAATGACCATCTCGCCGGGACCCGCCTTCGGCACATCCACCGTTTCCAGGCGGTAATCGCCGGGGCCGTACGCTACAACGGCTCTCATTTTCTCCGGAATGTTAACGGTTTGCATAAAAAACCTCCCGAAATAAATATGATTATCAAAATAAGACAATAAACAAAAGAAAAATACAATCCTCTTATTAGTATATTTACATCATATTACCGATTTGTCAATTTAATTTTGCGTTTATTTGTCGTTTATTTTTATTTATCGACGTTTTGTTGTTAGGCCGTTTTTTAGATAACACAAAAGCCCCCCAGCCCCATCGGTGCGGAGAACTTTGTGAAAAGCGCAACGAATTATTGAAACGTTTTTAAACGCTCCGTAAACGCGGACAAGATAAGGCACGCCGATTTGGCGCCGGGATCGATATGTCCCGAAGAACGCTCGCCAAGGCGGCTTGAGCGGCCCAGCTGGGAAATAAGATCGGCCGTCGATTTCATGCCTTCTTCGCCGGCAGCAACGGCAGCGTCCAGGCTGGCGATTAAATCCAACCCTTCTTTTCTTGCTTCCTTCAGCTTTTCCATGGCCGGCAGCCAGGCATCCATCATCGTTTTATCTCCGACTTTGGCTTTACCGCGATCCTGTATTCCCTGCACCGCGGCCAGCCAGAATTGCACAATATCTTCGTCTGCGAGTTCGTTTTTGCCTTGCAGCGCTACCGAGCCGCGGATAAAAGCCGTTGCATACAACGGTCCTACGGACGATCCGACCGCATTCAGAAACGCCATGCCGATTTCCTTGCACATCGCGCCGCAGTCTTCCTGAGTATACCCCGCCATTTTTTCCACAATCGCCTGCCAGCCGATCGACATCGTCACCCCGTGGTCGCCGTCGCCTACGGCACGGTCCAGCTCCGACAGCTCATCCTTTTGCTCTTCGATCCGCTGGGCGATATGTTGAAATAATTGTTTCCATTCGTGTATGGTCAGCTTCATCTTGTTTTATCCTCCATTTAGAATCGCATATGGTTACATTTGCACATACATTGGCGTATCCGCCGGATAATCGACCAGTTCCGCAAGCTCGTCATCCAATTTCATGACCGATACGGAGCAGCCGCCCATCTCCAGCGACGTGACAAACTCCCCGACAAATGAACGATGGATCGTAACGCCAAGCTCGCCGAGCTGGCGGGCCACACGCCGAAACACGACAAACAAATCCATATAAGGCGTCGAACCAAGCCCGTTAATCATCACCGCGACACGATCCCCGCCAGCAAGAGGCATATCCCGCACAATTTTGCCGAGCAGCTCGTCTGCCACTTCATCCGCAGTTTTCAACCGGCCGCGTTCCACTCCCGGTTCGCCGTGAATGCCAAGGCCAATCTCCATCTCGTCTTCGCCCAGCACAAAACTTGGCTTGAGCGTCTGCGGCACCGCGCACGGCGAAAGTGCAACCCCCATCGTGCGGATGTGGTCGTTCGCTTTGCGGGCCACCCGCACCACTTCATCGAGCGGCAGCCCTTTATCCGCTGCAGCTCCGGCCGACTTGAACACGAGAAAAGTTCCCGCTATGCCCCGTCTGCGATGAGCTTGCTCCTTGGAAGCGGAAGCCACATCGTCGGTGACCAGCACCGTCTCGACATGAATGCCCTCCATATCGGCGAGCTCGGCGGCCATATCGAAATTCATGCAGTCGCCCGCATAATTCCCGTACATATAGATGACGCCGGCTCCGCCGTTCACGGAACGCGTCACTTCCAGTATCGGATCGGGAGGCGGAGAAGCAAACACGTTGCCGACAGGCACGCCGTCGACGAATCCTTTGCCGATGAGCCCCATAAATGCCGGCTCATGGCCGGAGCCTCCGCCGATGACGACACCTACCTTGCCTTGCCTGACCGGCTTGGAGCTGATTACGGAACGCTTATTTTTATCGTGAATTTTTACATAACCGGGATAAGCGCTTACATAACCTTCAATCATTTCATCAACAACGTCATTCGCCGCATTCATCAGCTTTTTCAAATGCTTTCACTCTCCTTAGTATATACGCTTACATTTCATTAGAATTTTTGCATTTGTTTGCGTTTTTATTATTCATTTTCACATCGAAATGTTGATTTGTCAATGATTATTGTTGTTTAATGATGTATTGTTGATATTTTTTGTAGTTATCCATCTAAAACACATCGAAATTTGCAATTTCATCCCACAAATCTTTCTTTCAGCACCTAAAAACAAACAAGCCCGTGAGATTTGTCTCCGGGCCGCTTTTGTTTCTTGCGTTATCCATTATACATCCAGCCGCAAACGCACCATATCCGTGCACTGCAGCCCGTTCTCAAAGATCGGCTCCTTGTAATGTCTTGTAAAATAGCCTATATCGATGCCAACCATCCTGAAGCCGCACTTCTGGTATAAATAAAGCTGCCCAATGCTGGAATTGCCTGTCCCGACTTCCATAGCGCAATATCCAAGCTCCTTAGCCGTTCGCACGGAATGCCCGATTAATTCCTTCCCGATTCCTTTGCCT
Organism: Paenibacillus thalictri; assembly: GCF_004307995.1. Classification (GTDB taxonomy): domain Bacteria; phylum Bacillota; class Bacilli; order Paenibacillales; family NBRC-103111; genus Paenibacillus_AF; species Paenibacillus_AF thalictri. The sequence continues at coordinate 160,639 of NZ_SIRE01000019.1, forward strand.
TGCCAGTTTTCATTCACCGCGACATTGATCAATTCCACGGTTTTCGGCCTGGTAGGCAGCAATGCGTACACGCCTACCGTTTCACCTTGCAGTTCTTTGACATAACATGCGCTTCTTTGGATATAGCTTTGAACTGCTTGCTCCTCCGGATCGGCCAACAGTAATAAGTCCATGGGATACGGTTCGTGTGACTGCAATTTTCTTATTGTCATATTGTCTCTCCACTCGAATGTCAAATTGTTTGTTCTTCTATATTGTAGGTTTCATCCAAATCCAGCCTTCCTTGAAGACGGAAGTTAAATCCGGAAACGGTCTTATTGCGCGTTGATCCAGGAAATCTTTCCCGCACAAGCAGCATAAACAAGCATCAAAGAAATGTTCTTCCTCTATCATTTTTTTATAAAATCCGGTGAAACGGATTCCTTTTTTCCTCATTTCCCGGATGATTTCCATTCTACGCCGTTTGTTTTCCGGCTTAGTCCCCTTATAGCTGATCGTTTTCTTGTCTCTGCTTATGTTCGGCGAAATCAGCTCCGATAACAGCCACGCCGCCGGATACACTTCGATAAATCCCAGTTGAACCCGTTCAGCCGGGTCCCATCTTATTTGTATATGCGGATACGATGTTCTGATAGATTCAATGATCTGCAGCGTTTTATAGGCCGTTCTGGCGATTTTATCCGAAGCAATCTCCAGCGGGATTTTCCTTAATAAATAGGCGCAAAATATGTCGGTGTCTCTTTTAAAAAAGGCATCCGGCGTATTTCCCAAATAATCTCCGGCCATATGGCGGTATAGGACCGGCGCAAAATCGTCCGGCCAGCCCAACGGAGCGTCAAAACAAAGAAGGATTTGCTGCCCGCCAAACCGTTCGATATAATGTAAGATCGTTTCCTCAATGCTTGCTTCCTTGCGGCAGCCGACAAATGCCTTACGACTATAATCGTAGATGCTGAATCCGATATTTTTCGTTTCCGTCGCACAATCAACGCCAAATATAATCAAAAGGGTCTCTCCTTGATTGGAAGTTATTATACCAAATGATCTATTAATGCAAATGTCTCCAATGCAAACCTATTATTATCGTAAACTAGTGTTGTAATCGAGCATTCGGGTACCAATTGACTCTGCACAGCTAAAAAGCTCGGATGCCAATGATTTAATTGCATTTCTGAAAATGTGTGAACCAAAAAGTCCGTTATTAAACCTCCATGCGTAACGACAACGATGTTGCTTTCAGGAGGATGGGCTTCTGCCGATTGTATTAAACATGACGATAATCGTTCGCCGGCTTGTTTCGCGGAATCGCCGACTGGCGGTATATACATAGGATCGAGTGTGCATCGCTCCCACATGGCGACAAATTGTTCAAATGTTTGCTCGGGCAAATCACCCCAGTTAGCCCGTTCCCGCAAACGACTGTCCTCTGAAACAGCCGCTTTGGTGGTCGATGAAATATATAAAGCGGTTTCTTTGGCTCTGCGGAGGGGACTGGTTATTATGCTTGTTATCGGCAAGCCACGTAAATGATGAGCTGTAGCTTGTGCTTGCAATATACCCTGGGGGGTGATGGGCACATCTCCGATCGCCTTCTCCTTAATGGCATGCCGTACAAGTAAAAAAGTAACACTCATAATAAACTCCCACCTCCCATCGATCCTTCGGTCATGTAACAAATTATTTCATAGAAACGAAAAGAAAACCAATATAAATTTACTAATCTCTTTTTATTTTGGAAATCCCCCCGCTAAATATTTGAGCATTCACTTCAATTTCCTCCAACGAGCCGGGTTCGAGATCAAGCTCGCCGTTTTGCTCCAAATTATGCCATTGCCGGGGATTGGATCGAAATAGCGCCTCCGACAAATTAAACACATCGATTCCTTTGGCCAGACCTTCAAGATATGCTTCCTTTATCTCTTTTTTGATTTCTTCGACAGCCAGCTGTTCCAGTTTTTTTTGAGTGAGATTTTGCGTTAATTGCGGTATATTGCCTTGTGTCGAAACTTTGATCCGGAATACGGCTTTGCCTTCTTTAATCGTTGGGATAATCGAGGATTTCACATCTTCCATGACAATCACGGCCGCAGGAGCGTTATCCGCTTTTACAGGCAAGCTGGTTCTTTTGGTATTCGTATTAATCCATCTTAATCCGCGTATTTTGTCCTTCGGCATAAAACCTTTGTAGCTGCTGTTATGCAAAAAACCGACGCCGTTGACCTCCAGTTTGGGTGAAACTTTTTTATTCTCCGTCCAATTGCTTGTGACTTTTAAGAACGGCAGCTTCATGGTTTGGCTTTTCTCGTTCCATGTACGTATAAAGTCAAACAAATAAATCGGCTCGATATCCGAGCTCTGCGAATATACTTCATTTGGGGCATTAAGACGGGAATAGATCACCGAGATGTTTTGTACGGGTGTGGCGTAAAAGATGGATTCAATCGGATCCTTTGTCGCAAAAACCCAATTTGTGTAACGAAATTCATAATATCTGTCCCATACGTCCAATACTTGGCTTATTACCTTTTCATTAAGAGCCGCTTCGCTAAACAACAACGTTTTTACATGACTCCAGGCGATCTGCTGCTGGGCGGTAGCGTACAGGTTAAAACCAGCCTGATCGAATGTCTCTCCTTCCGCCTTAGCAATGGAAATGACCTCCCTTTCGGCTTGAGCGCCCGCTTCTTTTTTGGCAATATTAATAAAGCTGACCAATTGCGCATACAGGATCACTTTTCCATCCTTATAATCCACGCCAACCGAGTTAATATAAATCATATGCTCAATTTCCCGAAGTCCCCAACATCCGGTCAGCAGCGTGGAAAGCATCAAAACCGCCAATAAAGAGCGGAACACTTTCATTCTTGCCGATACCCCCTTTATTGCTTCTGCTTTTTCAAAAACGCGGGTACGCTGATAATTTTGCCCCAAGGCGTACGCACTGCGATTTTCCACAATTCCGCAAAAGATGGCGGAGCCAGCGGTTCCATGTAATATATGCCAAAGGATCGCTGATTTACCAAATAAACGACCAGCCCCATTAGGCAAATCAGAAAGCCAAACACGCCTAAAGCTCCGCTTATCAGTAAAATAACAATGCGAAGAATACTGACAACGCCAACCATGTTCTGATTAACGAGGGTGAAGGTGGATAATACCGAAAGGGCAACCACGACGAGAATACCGGCCGCTGTGATCCCGGCGCTAATAGCGGCTTGTCCGATAATCAACCCGCCTACAACCGAAAGCGTCTGTCCAAAAGTCGAAGGAAGCCGCATCCCCGCTTCCCGGAAAAGCTCAAACAGCAGCAGCATAACAAACGCTTCCAGCGGCACCGGCAATGGCACCCCCTGTCGTGAAATCACCAGTGTGGCCAATAAAGAAAAGGGCAGCTGATCTTGATGGAAGCTCACTAACGCAATCCAGAAACCAGGGAGGAGCAGCGAAAATAACAATCCCAAAATTCTCATCAGACGCGTAAACATCACAAACAGGTTAAAGCTATGCGAGTCTTCGGACGAATTAAGCACGAACGTTAAATTGACCGGAGCTATGGATGCCGTAGGAGATCCGTTTGTGAGCAGTACAAATCGCCCATGCAGCAAGGAATTAACCGCGTAATCCGGTCTGCCGCTGTATACGAACATTGGAAATAATGAAAATCCCGCTAAAACTTCTTCCAACTGAGTGGCGCTGGTTAATTCTTGCAAGTTAAGGTTCTCCAGCTTTGTTTGAATTTCATTCAACGTTTCCTGATTAATCATGTTTTGCATATAAAGCAAGCTGACTTGCGTTTCTGTCTGCTGGCCAAACGTATAATGATGTACCGCGAGTTCGTTTGTTTTCAAACGCTTGCGAATTAAAGCTATGTTGAGGCTGGACTCTTCCGTGAAGCCATCCCGCGGCCCCTTCACAGATACTTCCGTGTTGGATTCCTCCGTTTCCCTGCTGGGAGGAGCCGACAAGTTGACGCTGTATGTCCGTTGTATAGGTTCAAATAACAGCAATAACTCGCCTTGAAATACACGTCTGACAAGTTCCTGCCCGTTGTGCGCGCTTGTAAGCTGGTTTAATCTGATCTTGATCTGATTCTCCAGGGCTTCGCCATTTGGAACAGCGTTATTTCTATATACCTCAAGAAGCGTAGGAATAATAAAGCTCTCCAATTGCTTGACATCACACAACCCGTCGCTGTATATGAGCAAAACGGAAGCCGATGGCCCGTCGTCCGGATTCGGAAGCTCCAGCTTGTCAAACTTGACATCATCACACAAGCGGAACAATTCCCGGAGCATGGATTCTTCTTTTGACTTATCCGTCATGGCTCGGCTCCTTTCTTTTTTTCACGTGAATTAAAATGATCAGCAGCAGGCTGTAAGTTCCGATCACGAAGATTACACCCGGCAGAACATAATCGCGGAGCATGTCCAGAAAGTGGTTGTCGCCAAAGGGATAGACAGAAAAGGCAACGGAAATCAAAAACGCAAAAACGAGCATTCCGAGTTTCCAGCGGTAATTTTGGATCCGCAATATATCCGCAATGAGAAACATCGTCAAGGAAATGCGAACAAATGCGCCGGAGAACCATTGATAAATGCTCAAAAAGTCCAGATGTTCAATATACCGGCCTATTGTGATAAGCCTCCATTCTTCGTATGCCGGATACCTTAATTTGGACATCTGTTCCGGGCCGAATTCCGCGATCCCTCCCATCACCGGTCCTGCCGTAAGCCCCAACAAAATGAAGGTCAATACAAGCAAGCTTAATAAAGAGTACTTGGTGCGGATATGCGGCTGCAGAAACAAGATTATAATGATCTCCATAAAACCGGCTCCTGCGTAAATCATTCCATGCCAAACGGGATGCATGCCCGATTCCAAAAAAGGTCTTAGCAAAGCATACCGCTTATTGGGAAAATTGGCGGTCATCACAAAAAATCCGTAAAGAACAACAAAAGGCAGCAGTATGGCTGCCGTATTGGCTATCGAGCGGATTCCGTAATAAGCGTTAAACAGGCATAACATGCCAAAAATAAATGAAAGTACTATGATCGGCACTTTGGGTAAAAAAGTTAAATGAATCCAAGTTGACGTATCCCGCAACGTAACGGCGCACGTAACCAGCATATAAAAGCTGGCGATCAAAGCAAGCACGTTCCCCACTACCGGCGAATAAGCTTCCTTGAGCCATTGGAACGGATGTATTCCTCTGATTTTTCGTAAAGCGGTATATAGCAATATCACCCATATGCTCGCTGCGCCGCCGGTGAATAAAACCGAAATCCAGGCATCTCTTTTGGCGACATCCATGAGGATCGGTATGACGATAACATGATTCATTAATCCAATGGCAAGCATTAGAATCATAATGGTCTGGAAAAATGTGATCGTGTTCGTTTTCATGATTCAACTCATTTCTTTCCCCATGTGGCACTTTATGTACAAACACCCAATATTAACTTGTTTCTTTTTCGGTTTTTTATTCCAAAAATTGAAAAATATTAAGTTCCATCCCTTCTCCTGCTCTTGATATAGTCCCGCGGACTTGCCCCAAACCGTCTGCGGAACTGGGAGGCAAAATGATTGTAGTCCTCGTATCCGACATCATATGCGACTTCGGCGGCCGTTCGGCCGGAGTGTTCCAGCAGCAGCGCCGCTTGGCGCAGCCGCATTTCCGTCAGCGCCTGCAGCACCGATTGACCGGTCTGCTCCTTGAACAAATGCGACATGCGAGAAGCCGATAAGCCCAGCGCGGACGCCAATTCTTCGATCCGGACAGACTCTTTCATCCGCAGTGTCAGCAGATGCATAATTTGCTCGACTCTAGGGTCAAGCGTTTTTTTGCGCTGCTCGGCAAGGAACAGCAGCAGCTCGCCGATCTGCAGCTCGCACAGTTCGCTCCATAACACGCTTCGCTCGCGAGTATGATGAATGATGTTCTTGAAGGTCCGGAACACCCGCTTCCGCCGGTGTCCGGTTTCGATCGGGCAAACAAGCAAGGCGTTATCTGCAAAATACGACGATTGCGGCACATAATCGTAATGTGCCCAAACGAACCTCCACGTCTTTCCGCGCTGCGTACGGTAGCGATGCGGGGACCCCGAGCGCAGCAAGGTCATGTCTCCTGCTTTGCAGGCGATGTCGCCTGTCTGCGGCGTAGAAAATACGCCTTCGCCGCTAATCGTATAACAAACCAACCACTGCCACCCGGCCATCCCTTCGGGCCGGTCGATATCGTATTCATCTGTCTCCATAAATTCATCGGCTATGATCATCGTTTCGCCTCCCGCCCCATTATAGCAGAATCACATGAGTTTTCAGCAAGAAAGATCGTTCATTATTCAGTGGTCCCTGTTTATAATGTAGCTATATTAAACGTTTTTCTTGGAGCCCACGATGAAAAGGTTGGAGGAGAACAAAATGAATTTGGCCCTATTGACGGCTGAGCAAAAGGAGCAATTCGATACCGACGGTTATTTGATTGTGCGCAAGGTGTTTTCGGAAGATGAACTGGGGGAAATTAAAACAACTTTCGAACAGATCAGCCAGACGACCGTTCCCGGTTATTTCGAACCGGTACTGGATGAAAGCGCCGATCCGCTCAAGCGTTATCCGCGAATCGTGCATCCGCACAGATTTAATGCCGTAGCGATGAAATACATGCTGCATCCGAAGGTGATGCGTATCATGGAGGATTTGTACCAAGAGGAAGCGCTGGCGGCGCAAAGCATGTTTTACTACAAGCCGCCGGGCTCGCGAGGCCAAGCGCTGCACCAGGACAACTTTTATTTGAAAGTGGAGCCGGGCAACTGTATTGCAGCCTGGACGGCCATTGATCCGGCCGAAGAAGAAAACGGCGGCATGCTGATTGTCCCGAGAACGCATCAGTTTGATCTCGTCTGCCCCGATACGGCGGACGAAAAAGAATCGTTTACGACTCACTTGGTGAAACCGCCCAAAGACCGCAAGCCGGTTCCCGCCGTGATGGATGCAGGCGACGTGCTTTTGTTCAACGGGAACATGATTCACGGCTCGTACCGCAACAAAACAAAGGACCGCTTTCGCCGATCGTTTATTTGCCATTATGCCAATGCGTCGGCCACGATGATCGCGAATTTTTACCGTCCTTTATACCGGGCCGACGGCCGTCCCGTGGATCTCGCGCTCAATCCCCACGGCGGGCCTTGCGGCATCGAATTTACCGCCCCTTACGGAGCGCATTGACCTTCTTGGAAAAAAGACAGGGGAACCACTCTCACGGTTCCCCCTTATCGAACTGTACACGTTATTGGGGCCGGATTAAGGAATCAATATGACCTTGATGGAGCCGTCCCCTCTCTCCATCACTTCGAAAGCTTCCTTCCATTGCTCGAGCGGGAAACGGTGAGTCACCACCCCGTCTGTCGGCATGCTGCCGTTAGCGATGGCGTCGATTACTGGCGTATAGCAGTATGGACCAAGATGGGCCCCATAGATGTCCAGTTCCTTCGAATCGCCGATGATGCTCCAATCCACCGTAACCGGGTCTTTAAACACGCTGAACTCGACGAAGCGCCCGAGCTTGCGGATCATCTCAAGGCCCTGTTTGACGCTGGCGGGATGTCCGGTCGCTTCGATATAGACGTCGCAGCCATACCCATCCGTCAAGTCCAGCACCGCTTGAACCGGGTCTGCGGTGCCCGGATTTATCGCAACGTCGGCGCCAAACCGTTTGGCCAGTTCAAGCCGATCTTCCTTCAGATCAAGCACAACCAGCGTTTTGGGCTTAAGCATATGAATCGCGCCAACCATGCCAAGCCCCAGCGTGCCTGCACCCGCGACCACAACAGTATCATCCGGGCCGATGCTGCCGCGGTCGACGGCGTGTTTGGAGCAGGCATACGGCTCGATCAATACCGCCTGCTCCAAGGAAAGTTCCCGCGGCACCCGGTAGACAAGAGCATCTTTGGAGAATTTCATGTATTGCGCCATAGCTCCGTTAACGTTCGGCCGAAAACCGTAAATATCGTGTTTTTGGCACATCCAATATTTCCCCGTGTTGCAATACCGACAATTCCAGCAAGGGACGATTTGCTCGGAGATGACTCTGTCCCCTACCCGAAATTCGCCGCTATAATCCGGTCCCAGCTCCACCACTTCGCCGATAAACTCATGGCCCGCGACAACCGGCGTTTGAATATACGGCGGATTGCCGTCACCACCCCAAATTTTCGGCGCGCCGTGATATGTTTTGATGTCGCTGGCGCAGATGCCGCAGGCCTCTACGCGGATGAGCAATTCGCCCGTCCCGACTGCAGGGATCGGCGCTTCCTCCAGCCGGTAGTCCCCCGGACCGTGAACAACAACTGCTTTCATTACGGCTCCTGAATTCATCAATGTCTTCTCCTTCTTTTTGGATTTATGACAATGCTTCGTTGAGCCGATCATTCGGCCCTACCCATAACCGATGTTCCGCATCCCACCTCCAATCGGTCAAATCTTGATAGATCGGCAGAAGCTCCCAGCCGCTATGGATCTTGGCCTGTGTTTCTTCCCAAGAGAGAATGCCGCTGATTCCGTCCTTTTGCGAGACGTTGCAGGCGCCTGCCCCTACTGCGCTTTTCACCGCTCCCTCTAAAGACAATCCCTTCCATAAGCCGCACAAAAATCCGGCGATCGTACAATCACCGGCGCCAGTTGTGCCTGCCACCGCTGTTTTGAAGCAAGGCGACCATAACTCGCGTCCTTGCCAACTCGCCCGGTGTTTCTCGGGGATTAGCGCCGACAGACATGAAGAGAGCCGCTCTGAAGTGCGCATATATAGGCCTTCCTCGCCAAGCTTGACCATCACAACCTCCGGTCCCATGCTTACCAGCGCGTCGCCGAGTTCCCGCAGCAGCGGGGGATTCATGCGACTCCTGAAATCCCCGGTTATTGCGGCAGCGGTTTCACGATACTTCTTATGATCCAGCATAAGCAAAATTTCTTCAATACTTGGCGCAAAAATAGTGACATACGGCAAGGCGTTCTTCAGTATATAAGACCAATCCGCCTTGGCCGCTTCCGATTCCGGGCCAAACATACTCATGTCCAAACTTGTCACAACGCCGTTTCCTTTGACCTTCTTCATCAACGCGACAAGCTCGTCCCCGTTATTTTGGTGCATCCTGCGCAGCAAAGGCGGATAACCCAAATGAAATACGACTGCTCCGTTTAATTGATCGATGTCAACGTCATCTGCACAAAATGTATCGTTCACCCCGGAATCATGCAGCAATATACGATCTTCGCCAGGTATGCTTATGGCAAGCGAATATGAAGTTCTTCCACCAGAGTCGACGATAATTCCGTCCGTAAGCCGGGAATTGACCCGCCGAATGCTCTCCGTGCATACGGTGCCCAGAAGATCGCCGCCGATCTTGCCGATCAATCTGGTCGGTACGCCCAGACGGTCCAGCGCAAGCCCCGTGTTTAACACGGCGCCTCCTGTAGAAAATTCGAGCGGGCCCACCTGATGAAGACGACCGGGAATCAGCAGTTGTTGAAACGATTGCCCGCTTGGAAATTCCGGGATGACATCGATACATATATGGCCTGCCACAGCAATTCCGCCATTCATCTTCCTCACCTCCCTATAAGCTCAGCCGCAAGGTACGACGCAGCAGCGCACGGCAGCGGCCGGCTCTGCTGGTTCACCGCCCTTTACCACACGGAGTAACCCCCGTCAACGACAAATACGGATCCGGTTACAAATGAAGATGCTTCTGAGGCTAAATAAACCGCCAGTCCTCCCAGTTCATCGGGATTTCCCGGCCTTTTCATCGGCGTCAATTCCATCCATTGGCGCACCATCTCGCTATTGCCTTCAAAATAAGGCTTCGTTAACTCCGTTTTCATATAACCGGGCGCAATGGTGTTCACCCGAATATGATGCGGGGCCCACTCGGAAGCCAGGCTTTTTGTCAGCATGATGACTCCCGCTTTGGACGTGTTATAAGCGCATTGGGCTTGCGGCATGTTGACGATAATTCCGGACATCGAGGAAGTATTGATAATAGTCCCCTTTTTTTGCCGGATCATAACCTGGCCTACAGCCTTCGAGACAAGAAACACGCTGTTTAAGTTGACGTTCATCATGTTTAACCAGCTGCTGTAAGGCATTTCCTCCACGGGTATATGGAGCGCGATGCCGGCATTATTAAACAACGAGTCGATTTGGCCAAACGTATTTATCACCGTTTCGACCATCCGGTTCACCTGATCTTCATCGGTCACATCCACATGAACCGGCAAAGTGGTAACGCCCATCGCTTCAATTTCCGCCGCTGTCTTGCGGGCCGCTTCTAAGTTCATATCCGCAATGACAATATGAGAACCCGCTTCGGCCAATGCGGTGGCCATCGCTTTCCCGAGCCCCATAGCCGCTCCGGTGACAATCGTGACTTTTCCCAGCAAACTGAACTTTTCCAATAAACTCACGTATACCCCTCCATAGTAAAGTTGCCTAACACGATATATGTAAACGTTTTCATAAAGTGACCAAGCGCTGCCAACATTAAGAACGTGTACTTATTCTGTTTTGAACATCGTCCAAAACCGCTGTAAACAACTCGTGTGAATATGCCGCTTCGTCCGGCGTAGCGCAGTAGAATGGCTGTATCATATCGGCACCGTTGACGAGCTCGTCGCAAAATGCCGACCACATTTGCAAAATGGAATCGGAAAATCCAAATTCAAAGATATTTCCGGTAATCGCCGTATAAGCGGAATGGTACTCGATATCTTCCGTCCCCCACACTTGACGCCCCCCTGCCGTGTAGCGCATGATCTTCAGCTGCTTCGGGTTTTGGGTGGAATATTCAATCGAACCTAACATGCCGTTTATGCGAATAAACCAAGTGTTGGCATGACCGGGTGCGATTCTTTTCATCGAAAGCACCATAGGAAATGTATGCTGCCCCGAGTCCACTTCGCATAGCAATGTGGCGTTATCCCATGTCTCGCAAGGAACTGCTTGGCCGGTATGATCGGGGCGTTCTTCGACGAGATTGGAGAGCGAAGCGCTGAGCAATCTGGGCTTCCATCCCAAACGCAAGGGCAAATGCAGCGTGTGCAGCCCCAAATCTCCCATACAGCCGTATGCCCCGTTGGTGCTGACTTTCCGTTTCCAATTGATCGGCTTGAGCGGATTAAGGTCGCTGCTATGCCAGAACCCCGCTTCAACATCAATCACCTTTCCGACCAACCCTTCTTTCACAAAATCGTAAACTTTGAGCGCCCCCGGGTAAAAAGGCAGTTCCGAGGAACAGCGCACCAGAACGTGCGGATGCTCCACAATCGCCTGCTGAATCGCTTGATTCGCTTGTTTATCGATGCCAAACGGTTTCTCGCCGAGCAGATGTTTCTCCGCGCGGATAATATCCAAATAATACTGCTCATGCAAATGATGCGGGATTGCACAATATACAGCCTCCACACGCTTGTTGTCAAGCAGCTCCCGGTAATTGTCGGTGACTTGCTCAATCGAAGCCAGATGGTCCGTAAACCATGTCGTCGCATCCAGATTGACGTCGCACACCGCCGTAATGACCGGAATGTAATTCACATCCAGCAAATGACACCAGCGCGACACGGCGCTGGCAAATTCGCGCCCCATTAAACCGCAGCCTATGATCCCGAAATGAACAACCCGTTTTGTCATAGGAACCTCATTCCTTTACCCGATGCAAAATGTTTAAAGCGGTTTGGCAGTCGGCGCCCTCGTGAACAATCGCCATAAATGCCTCCGTCATTTCCTTCGGTTTCGGGTGCTGCACCACATTTCGGCCGTACACGATACCCGACGCGCCTTGCTTCATCAACCGACAAGTCCGCTCAAATATCGCTTCCTCGGAAGCCATCCCTCCGCCTCGAGGCAACACGGGAATGCCGGAAGCCGCTTCAATAATACGGTAATATTCGTCAATATCGTCGCACGGATCGGCCTTGATAATATCCGCGCCGAGTTCCACTGCCTGCCGCACCAAAGGCACAATTTTCTTCAGATCGCCGTCCACCATATACCCGCCGGCAATCTCATTGGCTTGCATCACAAGCGGTTCGACCATCAGCGGCATTCCGTAACGTTCACATTCCGCTTTCAGCTTCATAATGTTGGCTACGCATTGTGCGTGAAGCTTCGGCTGGTTCGGCAGCAGCAGCAGATTGACGACAACCGCCGACGCATCCAATTTGACCGCTTGTTCAACGATATGATCGCTGATTTTGCTGAACACGTATTTCGGCAGCTCCTTATTGTACACGTTGGCGACGTCGGCCCGGATCACCAGCGACGGCTTATGTTTGCCCGGGATATTTTGCAAAAACCGCGCCTGGCCGCAGCTTAATTGAACCGCATCAGGATTCGCCTCACAGATGATCTGCACCGCTTTCTCGATCGATTCAATACCCGACAAAAAAGAATACTCGTTAAAAAAACCGTGATCGATCGCAACATCAAAACATTTTCCATCCACATGAAACAAACGGTTCATTCTTGCTGTGACTGACATTTGAACATCTCCTTTTTCTTCGGCGATTATCGGTAACCTCTGAAGCTGTTTGGGGTCATTCCGGTCCATTTTTTAAAAATTTTATAAAAATAATTTTTCTCGTAACCGATTCGTTCGGAAATGACATCCACAGATAAAGAAGTATGCTCAAGAAGTTCCTTGGCATGTTCGACCTTCACCTTGGTGACATATTTTGAAAAATTCAGCCCTGTTTCTCTTTTAAACAAGCGGCTCACATAACTGGAATTTAATTTTAACAGATCGGACACTTCTTCCAATGTCACCAGTTCGTTAATGTGACTGACCAAATAACGCTGGACCATCACGATTTCATTGCGCTTTGTCTTATGGGACGTGATGCTCGTGCAATCGTCAATTAAGCTGTCTATGATTGCAGTAACATGCTCCTCTATCTCCGATAAAGAGTAATAATGATTCATATCCATGCGAAAATCGTCTTTTTCCAAGTTTCTGGTCAAAGGATACAAACTCCTTATTTTCATGCGCAGCCCGATGGCAACCTTGCTGATCCATTCTTTAACCGCACCGCTCGGGAACTTTTTGTCCCGGATAAAACGCATCCTTTGTTTGGTCAACTGTTGGATTAAGGCCAAATCGCCTTTTGAAGCGGCCTCCTGCAAAGCTTCCATTGTATTGTAATAATAGCTGAACAAATCCTCCTTGGTTTGTTGAGGCATGGACAACTCTGCGACGGATTCCGGCTCCATGTAAAAATATTGTTCATTCGAACGAAACAACATCTGGATATGATCCGCCAGCCGACTGGTAAACGTACTTTCATTTCCAATAATAAAAGATAACTTAATGGACAAATACCGCTTCAATTCCCGCTGGATACGGGCAAGTTCGTTGCGGACATAACTCCACAACTCCGACTTCGAAGATCCGCTGTACGGGAAAATGATCAGATTCCTCATGCAGTCATAACCAAAATAAATACCGGATTCATTGGCTCTTAATATTTCCGAGATCGCGTTTTCAAGCGTGAAATTAAGCAAGTCCTCCGACATATGAAATCTCTTCTTGATCTCTTCCCCATAATTCAAGTAACACAAAACGGGGACATACGTCGTATACGTTGCCGTTAATCCGCATTTTTCGGCTTCACGAATCCACTCCTCATAATTAAAAATGGGGTCGTGCACGGTGGTGCGGATCCATCTGTTTTTTAATATGGACAAAGGCGTTTTGCCCAGGAAATGCTCCTTATCCGTTTTTTGCCGAGAGGCGGCGTTCGCATCCAGTATATGCACAAGTTTTTTCAAATGTTGGATCAAAACTTCCGGCACCAAAGCATCCTTTAACATATATTCGGTGACGTTCAGTCTGATTGCCTGCTGCGCATATTCAAACTTGTCATGGCATGAAATCAGGATCGAAAGCAACCCCGGATTAAAACTTCGAATAGCGTCAATTAATTCCAACCCGTTCATCTTGGGCATGCCGATGTCTGTAATGATGATATCCGGCACATCATTTTTGGCAACTTCCAATGCGATCAATCCGTTGTCGAATGTGCCGGTTAATTGTATTCCTAAATCGGACCATGGGATGCTCTTGGTTAAATAGGCCAGCACGGGGCGATCGTCGTCAACCAAAATCAGCTTATACATGAAACGGAACCCCTCCTAACGTCGCGGAATCCTAAGTCCAATGGTTGTGCCGATTCCGACACGACTATTTATGTCCAAGTGAAACTCCATCCCATAGGTTAGTCTCATTCGATCGTACACATTTTTCATGCCAATCCCCGTATTGGAGACGATCTTCCGCTCTTGCGTGATATTGTGCAGAAGTTCGCTTACTTTCTCCTCCGTCATACCTTGGCCTGTATCGCTTATGGCAATCGCTACATATCCGTCTTGCATCCTGCACTTGATTTCAATATTCCCGTTGCACTGCTCAAAACCATGGACGATGGCATTTTCCACAATAGGCTGCAAAAAGAATCGCGGCACCTCGCATTCCAGACATTCCTCTGCAACATCAAAGATTAATTCGGCTTTTTCGAAATTTCTGAAATTAATTAATTTCACATAATGCTTGACCGTATCCAACTCTTCCTGCAGCCGGATAAACTCGTTGTTCCGGTTAATCGTCATTCTTAAGAAAAAGGATAAGGACATTAGCAAATTTGCCGTTTCCCCATCTTCCTTTAACATGCAGCCCATACGAATCGAATTGAGCGTATTAAATAAAAAATGAGGTTTTAATTGTGCCTGCAGCAGCTCCAGTTCCGCCAGCCGCTTCTGATCTTGTTCCTTTTTGATATGCTGGATCATTTCCTGAAAACGATCCAGCATAAGATCAAACGACCTGCCTAAAATCCCGACCTCATCATGGCCCGTAACCCTTGAGCGTATGCTGATATTTCCGGCATCAATCTTGGCAGCCACCCGCGCCAATTTGACAAGCGGATTGGTAAATCTGCTCATTGCGTAAATAATGATAAGAATAAACAGCGAGAACAATAAAAATTGAATCATGCTCATATTTCGGTAGAGCGCTTTGATATACCGGGTAAGATTATCGTACGGAACCAAACTGACAACTTTCCATCCGCCAAAGGACAAATTTTTGCTGGTCGCAAAGATTTCATTTTCGTTATATTCCAGTTGGCTTCCTCTGAATCTGTAGTCTGAACCCGTCAAAATCACATTTTGGGCATCCACAATGACAAATTGCTGGCCATTGGAGTAATTAGTGAATATATTGTTGACCTGCTTCTCCGGCAAACTGATCATCAGATAAGCATATGGATGGCTGTAAGATCCTTTGATCGTTCTGGCAATGGTCAGCGATATCTCATCGTTGCGGATCGGAAGAGCCCCTACCCATAACGTCTCCAATGCTGACAACTCGTTCAGCCTCGGAAACCACTCCTGCTTCAAATAAAACGCCGGATCAAGCTGATCGTAGGAATAATTGGTGTAATACTTCCCGTTTGGCAGAAAAAGTGTAATGTACAAGCTATCTGCTTGGACCAGGTCCTCCAAATATTTCGTCATTTTCTTCTCGTTAAACCAGGACTGCAAATCGTCATTTTCTTGATCTTTCGACCGCGTTGTTTGACTCTCCTCCAAAAGAATGGAGTTAATCTCTTTATTAAATTGAATTTTGTTGGACACAGCGATCATGTTATTGATCAGATTCGATAAATATTGATAAACGATGCTGCCGGACATTTCGGAATTTTTGATCGCCTGCTCCTTAAGCAGGTTTTGTGTTTGATAGCTGAGCAGACTTTGTACGGTAATAGCCGGAATAAGCAAACATAATATAGCTGAAACGATAATCTTTGTCCGCAGCGAGGTGCCTCTGGATAGTTTGCTTCTCATGATCAACACCCCTATAAGCCAAGATCCGTTTCCTTATTCCTGAGCCCGCCCCGATTGCGGTTCGGGTTGGGATTAAGCCGCGTCTACTTGTTAAGTTCCTTTATTTTCTGCGCTTTCTCTTCGACTTTTTTAATTGTTTTATCCAGATCCTGCTTTCCTAACAGATACAACTCCATCTCTTCGGTATAAGCCTGGACAATTTCGTTATAATAAGTCGGCGGCGCTTGCAGCTTGACCATTTTGGATACGCTCATCACGTTCTTAAACGACTCCGCGTCGATCATGTTTGGCTTAGGCGTAAGGCTGACGATTTTATCGATGTTTTTACCCACATCCTGCTTCTTCCATGCGTTAATAAATCTGCCTTGCACGCCAAACCCTTCCGTAGAGTAATATCTGATAAATTTATATGCCTCTTCTTTATGCTTGGAGCTGGCTGCTACGGCAAGATATTGCGTTTCCGACACGGGAGCGTAGTTTTCATCGCCTTTGTTCATCTTCGGGTACGGCGCAAAAGCGGTCGGGAATTTGGCCTCATACATATCGTATCCTCCGACCCGGCCGATCATATATCCGCCAAGAATTTGCATGCTTGCTTTTGCGTTGAAATACGGCCATGCGTAATGAAGTTTTCGCGAGATAACATCCGAATACGGCATCGCGGATTTATCTCTCATTTGAGCATTGTATACGATTTCCAGAGACTTTCTGACACCGGGACTCGATACATTCAACTTGCCGTCTTCCGAGATCATCAAGCTGTTGGCTGGCTGATTTCGCAGAGCGATGTTAAACGAAGGCTCCCAGTTGTGAAAATAGGTGCCGTATTGGTCATCGCCTGCGACCTTAGTCAATTTTTTGGAGTATTCCAAAAATTCATCAAATGTCCATTCCTTAGGTACAGGCAAACCTGCCTTAGCCAAGTGATCTTTGTTCAAGATTACCACATCGGGCATCCATGTACCAGGCAAAGCGTAATGAACGCCTTTGATGCTCGTATCGTTCGAATATTCGTCGTCGTATTTGACACCCTCTGCTTTTAAATAGGAGTCCAGAGGTTCCGCCATACCCATGCCAACCCGCTGAGCATATGAAGTCGGATTGTTAAACATGATTACATCCAGCGTTTCGCCGGAAGCGGCCAATAAGTCCAGCTTTTTCAACGTTTCATAGGCGTCTTTTCCTTCCAGACGGATCGGCTCCACTTTAATGCCCGGATTTAATTTTTCAAACTCGCTGATCATCGGCTCAAGTCTTTCGTTTTTGGCGTCCCACCACGTATGAAATTTAATCGTCACCGGCTTACCGGCTGCTTTCGGATCGGCTGCCGCGTTTGAATTGGCGCCGCCTTTCGAGTTAGCGCTTTCATTTTGATTGCTGCAGGCCGACAATGCCAAAACGCAAACCAAAGCCGAACACAACACGGGTTTACCGATTTGACTTGCTTTCATTTCTAATGCACCCCTCATCGTTTAGTTGTTTCTATTAGAGAATATCACAGCTTGTTTCATGAAATAATCGACAGATCTTACTTGTTATTATCTTATTTTTACATAGCATATCGGATAAATTACGCCTGTACTTTAGCTGTCCGGGATCCGTTCCGACACGCTGACTCACGCCGATTCCGGATTACAACCGGACCCTCACGGGTTGCCTCCTTCTAAAAAAATACCACTGTTTAAAGCCGATTTCTTTCAGTTTTGTCCTGACGTTCTCCCACTCGTCCCCCACCCGCGACGGTACGTGCGAATCCGATCCGAAACTGACCTTGACTCCGTAAAAGCAAGCTCTCTCCAGCATCTCGTCCGACGGATACCAGCCGCCGCAGTCTTTGCCTTTGCCCGAAGTGTTAATTTCGATGACTCCACTGCAATCGGCTATAACCTTTAAGGTCTGATCTACGACGGGAGTGTGGTATTCGGACAATTGCGGAAAATACCCTCTTAACGCGTCGATATGCCCAAGTATATCAAACATGCGGCTTTTTGCGGACTGCTGGATTAAGGTAAAATACTCCTCCTTCTCCCGAATAATATCTTCTTCTTTTTGGAGGTTATCCCAACGCGATCTTTCGAATATGCCAACTCCTTTCACCATATGGACGGACCCGATAATATAATCAAAAGGATATTTCTGATATACCGCCCGGTAAAGCTCTTTGTGCTCCGGAAAAAAATCCGACTCCACTCCCAGAAGCACTTCGATTTTTCCGGCATACTCCTCCCGAAGCGCCAACACATCCTGAATATAAGACGGAAATTCGCTTTTGGCCATAGCAATGCCAGGTTTAAATTGATCTTCCTCGCTTGCAAAATATGGAGAGTGGTCGGATATTCCGATAACCCCAAGCCCGCCTTTGATTGCAGCCTCGATGTAATCGCGGATTGAACCTTCGGCGTGACCGCATCTAAAGTGATGTGTGTGCAAATCAAATTTCATAACATAACCTCCCGTTAACTCTGATTGATCTTCCTTGGAGCGATTTCTGCAAATGCCTCTTACCCTTTGATCCCGCCCGATGCGATGCCTTCAATGACTTGGCGTTGGCCGATTATAAAAATAATTAACAACGGAATAATGGCGGAAACGGAGCCGGCCATAATTAAGGAATAATAAGTTCCCATTGAATCGGAAAATTTGGCCAGACCGATCTGTAAAGTCAATTTGTCTCCCGATCTAAGAAAAATAAGTGGATTTTGGTAATCATTCCATGTCCAAATAAAACGAAGAATGGCATAAGTAGCAATCGCCGGTTTCATTAACGGCAGCAATATACGGGTAAAAATCGTAAAGTGGCCGGCGCCGTCCATTCTCGCAGCTTCCATAAACTCGTTGGAAATTCCCATAAAAAATTGCCGCAGCAAAAATGTCCCCAAAACGCTAAAGGAAGATAATAAAATCAGTCCGGTGTGCGTATCAAACAACCCGATCCATCTGTACATCAAAAATTGCGGAACCAACGTCGCTTGATGCGGGATCATATACGTAGCGAGAACTAAAAGAAACAACGCATCTCTTCCTTTAAAAGGGATCTTTGCAAAACCATAAGCAGCCATGCTGGAGATCAGCGCAGACAATGCGGTGGTGGTTAAGGAAACTTTAATGGAGTTCCAGTAGTAGGTAGCAAAAGGATATCGCCCAAACCAGACTTCGGAATAATTTTCGACAATACGCCATGTTGACGGAATCCATTCGACGGGATAGTTAAACACTTCGGACTCAGGTTTAAATGAAGCGGATAACATCCAAACGAACGGAACAATCATAACGCTTCCAAATATCATCATCACGATGGTGGCAAGCGTTTTGACAATCGCTTCTTTTCTGCGCAAGACATGTCCCCCCTAGTAGTTAACCCATTTCTTCTGCATCTTCCATTGCCCGACCGTAATTGCAAACAACAGAACAAATAAAAGCCATGCCATCGACGATGCGTAACCCATATTTAAATTAACAAACGCGGTTTTATATAACTCGTAAACGATGATCGACGTAGACGAACTGGGTCCGCCCTGAGTCAGCACATTGATCATATCAAACGCTTTGAACGAAGAAATGATGCCTGTAATTAAAAGAAAAAACGAGGACGGGGAAGTGAGCGGCAGCGTGACATGCACAAATCGGCCCCAGGCGTTAGCGCCGTCAAGTTCGGCCGCCTCGTAATAATCTTTGGAAATCGCCTGCAATCCGGCCATAAAAATGATCAGGTTAAAGCCGATATTGATCCACACCACAATCATCATGACAGACGGCAGCGCGAAATGAATATCCGCCAGCCACAACGGCGGGTCGCTGATCCCGATCGAACGAAGGACGTGATTGACAGGCCCAAGCGAAGGCTGAAACAACAACATCCAGATCATTGAAACCGCAACAACGCTGGAAATGTACGGGAAGAAATAAATCACTTTAAAAAATGATTTAAAATAAACGTATTTGTTGATCATGATCGCCAAAAGCAACGAAATGGCCATACAGACAGGAACTTGCAGCAGAAAGATCAAGTTGTTCATCACCGACTTCTTGAACGTCGGATCACCGGCCAATCGGAAGTAATTGTCAAGTCCGACAAATTTGATCGCTCCCGGTGAAAACCCTTTCAGGAAATTCCACTCCGTAAAGCTTAACAGCAAAGAAATCACGATGGGTATAACCGTCATAAACGTGACGCCAATGATCATTGGCCCGATAAATATATAACCTGCCAGATTGTTTTTCCAATTGCTTGCGTTAATTTCCATCATTGTTAACCCCTTTACATCCAGTTGAACGCGAGTACTGTTTTTTTCCATCCGCGATGTTCGGCCGTTTCTCTCATGGCGGCTGTAAATTGCCGAACACGGCAACTTTTGCCTCCCCGAGATTGTCGA
Organism: Paenibacillus thalictri; assembly: GCF_004307995.1. GTDB lineage: Bacteria > Bacillota > Bacilli > Paenibacillales > NBRC-103111 > Paenibacillus_AF > Paenibacillus_AF thalictri. The sequence continues at coordinate 180,901 of NZ_SIRE01000019.1, forward strand.
CCAAACGGCTTACTGCTTAGCAAGATACCGAACATAACTCCGCAAGCGCGGCAATATCGTCGGGGGACATCTTCCGGCACCGCGACAACGCATTGTTCCGGCAGCACAATACGGTGTTGTGCAAGTCCATCTTTACCGCTGCTAAGAAATGATCCCCGCTCAATAATTGTCCCCCCGGTCCCCGTTTTGTAAATGTGCGGACCGGCTCTCCACGATGGTGCCGTCGCTCTCATGCATAAGAGCCATAGCAGCTTGCGGGCAAGCACCTCCGCTCTGCGCTGACCGGTAAAATACCGCAAATCCGCATGATAAATACTCCCGATATAAGGTTCGACCACAATGTCCCCATTCCCAAGCTCATGAACCAACGATACTTCTTTGACTTCCCCTGGCAGCAAACGCAATGCTCCTGACTGGATCTACGTGCTGGAAGCAAACTGCATGGACACCTTACCTCATCTCCTTTTTCGGCCTGCGGCTTGACGGAAATAATGACAAAGGATATATTTTATCCCTGAATCTCATTATAGATAACGGCGATCCTGCGAATAATGGCTATTGCTTACTACTTATAGTCTATTTTTGACATTATGCGCAGCACAAAAATCCGTCATAGACGGAGAATCCCCTTAGCATAGAGAAGATAGGTTTGGTCATAGAAGATGAGACGAATCCCGCCATAGGCGGAGGAAGTAGATTTATGGCGGGGGATAAGCATTTATGCTCATTCAATCTTTATGCGCGATGTTATCTGTGGTAATATAAAAGTGCAGTTTAACACAAAGGATGCGGTATTATGGTTTTATTATTTCTTTTTCTTTCCGCCCTTTCTGTATATCTTTGCTACCGGTGCTACGAAACGGTACAAGTAGCATTATTTTTACTTGGCTTCTACTCGTGTATCTTTTGGCTCATCTTTGCCGCTAAATGGATAACCGGATAACTTTAAGCATGAGCACGCAAAAGGCACCGTCGACATGGGACGGTGCCTTTTCATATACACGATGATACGCGATGTGAACTTATTTCACAACCGGCAGCTGTCGTGCCGCCTCAGGCACCGGCCACCGCTCAGGCTCGGGAACGTCGACGGCTCTGCCCCATTTGGCAAGCAGATCATGATGTTCTCTTTTTTCTTGGTATTTCTCGACGATCGCCGGGATATCCCAAGACTGATTTAAATATGCTTGGAAGCGATCGGCAATATCCGCTCTGGACAAAATCAGATTGCTGGTTTCGTGCGGATCTTTCCCGATATGAAACAATTGGCTGTGCGCCTCATGAATGGCATAGGCCATATATTTCCAAGCCCCTTGGCGCAGCATACGGCCGGGAATCGGCTGCCCATCCAGTGTATAAATAAATTCACTGATGACCATTCTTTCTTCGTCTTCCGCTTGCTCTCCGGTCAGCATCCCCTTTAAGCTCTTGCCGTCCGGCCTCGGCGGCGTTTCCGATTGAGCGAAATCACATAAGGTCGGGCCTATATCCAAGATGCTGACAGCTTGCTCGACGGTTTTGCCGGCAGCGACGGTATCCCCTGCAAACAGCAGCGGAATTTTCGCCGACCCTTCGTAAAAGGTGCTTTTCCCGATAAGACCGTGTTCTCCCGCTTGCTCGCCATGGTCCGACATGTACGCAAACACGCCCTGCCGGCCGCTGCGCTGCAGATAAGCGTTCCAAGCCTCACGCACTTCGCCGACCTGCCGGTCGACGTTTTCGATCATGCCGTAATAGGCGGCTCGCAGTTGGATCAGGATATCCTCCGTTAATCCGTCATTCCTCATCCCCGACAAAATCGGATGATGATCCGGATACCGATAAGTTTCCGGAATATCGACGATTGCCTTATAATACGAATAAAGCTCCGGCGGGGCCACAAACGTATGGTGCGGGCCATAGGTGCCCACAACGATGCATTGCGGCTTTTCATGGTCGTTATTTAAATATTCCAATGCCGCTTGGATGACCGCTTTATCGTATTCCAGCACAGGCGAAGTTCCGCCGCCGATGATTTTCAAAGCCTGATTGGCCATCGTCCCGACATAAGGCCCCAAATCACTGCGTGCAGCGCCGTATCTTCCCCAAAATAACGGGGTCAGTTCCCCCATAATACGTTTGGTAAACCCGTGCCGCTGATCCTCCCCCAGAAAATGCATACGGCCGCACAGCACCGTCTCATATCCTGCGGCCGCAATGCCATGCAGAAAGGTCGTTTGGTCGCAGCCGACCGCACCTTCGTTGGTGTATACTCCCGTTTTTTCCGGCAGCTGACCGGTCAGCATGGCCACTCTGGAAGCAACGCAGATCGGCGCAGCCGTATAGGCCGCGTTCATCACCGTCCCTTCCTCCGCCAATCGATCCAAATGGGGCGTGCGGACAAGCGGATGTCCCGCAAATCCGGTGTAATTCGCGTGATGCTGGTCGCTTAGAAACAAAAAAATATCGGGTCTGCACATATGCCGCTTCCTCCTATCGTTTGAATATCAGCCTTTAACCGAACCTAACATCATACCTTTGTTGAAATATTTCTGCAAAAACGGATAAACGACAAGCAGCGGAAGCGCGGTGATGATAACAGCCGCCATCTTTACGGCCGGCGTATAACGGAAACCTCCCGAATCCGTCTCCATCGCCGTGGAATTTTCCATCAGCATTTGACGCAAATAAACCTGCAGCGGCCAATCGGCCGAATCGTTCAAGAACAAGATCGCAAAGAAATACGTGTTCCAATTAAAAACGGCATAAAATAAAGTGAAGGTGGCAATCGACGGCATCGACAACGGAAGGACGATGCGCCATAACAATCTCCATTCGGAGCATCCATCGATGCGCGCCGCTTCTTCCAGCTCGGACGGAATCGACTGAAAAAAACTTCTCATCACGATCAGGTTAAAAGGAGCGATTGCCGTGTTGAGGTACAAAGCCCAATAGCTGTTGATGAGTCCCAGCTCTTTGACTACAAGATAGGTTGGAATCATCCCCCCGGCAAAAATCATCGTAAACAAGACCAGGAAATTCAGCACCCGCCGTCCCTTAAGCCAGCTTTTGGACAAGCCGTAAGCCATCAGGCTGGTGAGCGTAATGTTAATCGCTGTACCGACAACCGTAATCGTCACGGCATTGCCGAAAGCTTGGGTAAAATTCCGGTTACTTAATAAATATCCGTAAGCCTCCGCCGTCCATTCCTTAGGGATTAAAAAAAATCCGCGGCTGACAAATTCGTGCTCGGTTGCAAAGGAACTTGCAACAACGTAGATGAATGGAGCGAGAATACACAGCAAAGCGATCAGCAGCACGCCGTATAGGATCGATATAAACAGCGGATCTTTCCCTCGCGAATCAAACGTGTTCATGTCAGTAAACCCCCTCTTCTCCGGTTTTTTTGGACCATCGATTCGCAATCATGATCAGTACCAACCCGATCACCGATTTAAACAGCCCCACCGCCGTCGTATAGCTGAATTCTCCTTGCAGCACGCCGGTGCGGTACACATACGTATCGAACACGTCGGAGACGGACAAATTCAAGGAGTTTTGCAGCAAATAAATATGCTCGAACCCGATATCCATCACATGACCGAGCCGCAGTATAAATAAAATAATGATCGTTGATCTCAGCGCCGGCAGCGTAACGTGCCACATTTGCTTCCAGCGGTTTGCCCCGTCGACGACGGCCGCCTCATATAACGTAGGGTCCACGGAAGCCAGCGCCGCAAGGAAAATCACCGCGTTCCAGCCCGCTTCTTTCCATACATTTTGAAGCACATACAAGATGCGGAAATAGTCCGGATCGGTCATGATCTCAAGCCGGGCCAATCCCGAACTGGCCAGCGCCTTATTGACCGCCCCCTCCTGCGTCGCGAACAAAACGATCGTAATGCCGACGACAACGACCCACGACAGGAAATGCGGCATGTAAATCGCGGTTTGGACGAATTTTTTGAACCACTGCATCCGCACTTCATTTAAGACAACGGCAATCAGAATCGGCGCCGGAAAAAATAAAAATAAATTCAATGCGCTTAAAATTAACGTGTTGCCGAGCAAGCTCCAAAAATCCGCTTCCCCAAACAACCTCTCAAAGTGAGCGAAGCCCACCCACTCGCTGCCGGTAATTCCGGCAAACGGATTATAATCCTGAAATGCAATAACGATGCCGCCCATCGGCAAATAACGGAAGATGAGAAAAAACAGCAATCCCGGTATAACCATCACATATAACGGAAACCCTCGCTTCCATTCTTTCCATGCGCTTTTTTGCAACGCCCCCGTTGGTGCCGCCGCAACTTGAACTACGGACTCCTGCTGCACGTTTAACCCCTCCTGCAAATCCTTATTTGACATGGTTTTATCTTAAGGGCATCACTCCCCATTGTCGTTACACAATCGTCTGATTTCCTATACTGGGTTTGTACGGTTATTCAACTGCAAAAAAGGTGAACTATTCTCCGACAAACGGAAAAAGGACGAGCAAGCTCGTCCGACTCATTGTATGGCGACTATGTTCTTATTGGGCAAGCAAGTATTCAGCAAAGTCCGGATCCTCCAGCAGGGGAGTGCCGATAGCTATACAGTCGGCAAGTCGATCATCAAGGATGCGCTCTGCAAGACTGCGGCTATGGATTTTGCCCACGGCAATGACCGGAATTTGAAAATGCGGCTTGATCGCCGCCGCGTGCGGCAGCTGGTAAGCCGGGTAAACGTCATTGGGACGCAGCGGAAGAAGTCCGCCGCTGGAGACATGAATCGCGTCCAGCTGCGGCTCAAGCGGCTTCAGCATTCGCGCCCACTCCTCCGGAGTAAGTCCTCCCGCGCAATAGTCCGTTGCGGAAATTCGCACGATCACCGGATAGTTCCGTCCTACCTCTCCCCGAACCGCATGAAGAACCTCCTTCAACAATCTCGCCCTGTTCTCGGTGCTTCCGCCATAGGCATCTTCCCGTGCGTTGGATAAGGGCGAAGCGAACTGATGAAGAAGAAAGCCGTGGGCCGCGTGAAGCTCGATTCCGTCAAATCCTGCCTCCAAGCTGCGCTTTGCCGCCGTTCGATAGTCCCCGATAACTCTGTCGATGCCTTCCGATGTAAGCGCAGCGGGTGTTCCGTAATGATCGTCGAACGCAATCGCGCTTGGCGCAATCAACGAGCGGGTTACCTGGGGCGAAGATTTTCTGCCTCCGTGCGACAGTTGTACGAAAATCGGCGTCCCCTGCTCGTGAACGGCATTTGTCATTTTCTTTAGCGGCTCCACGTGGCGATCCGTGAAAATGCCGATATCGTTCTCCCACAGTCTCCCGTTGGGCGATACGGCAGTGGATTCAGCGATCACAAGCCCCACATGGCGCGCCCTCCGGCCGTAAAATTCAATGTGATGGCTGACGGCAAAAGCTTCGGAAGTTCCCTTGTACTGCTGCATCGGCGCCATAACCAACCGGTTCCTGAGGGTGACTCCGCCCAACGTTATCGGGGCATGCAGACTTATTGTCATCTTGTATTCTCCTTTGTGTTGGAATACGATCATTTTATAATGGAAAATTGCATATTGACATATTATTATTAAGTATATACACCAATTCAACCTTATTAATTAAACTAATATTAATAATCAACCTAATTATTTAAGGAGGAAATAATAATGGATCAAGTCGATGTAAAAATGCTCGAATTATTGCATGAGAATGCGCGGATACCCGTCGCCGAAATGAGCAGACAAATCAATATGTCTCAGCCGGCCTTAACGGAAAGACTTCGCAAGCTGGAAGACCAGGGCACGATCTCCGGCTATCGCGTACAACTTTCTCCGCCTAAGCTTGGCATGCATTCCTCCGCTTTTGTACTGTTCCGGACGAACCGCTGTCCCGATTTCATTGCTTTTTGCGAGAAATCTCCAGTGGTCATCGATCTGCTCCGGATCCGTGACGGCTGGAAGTACCGTGTCCGGACTGTAATGGTTTCGAATCATGTCTCCCCACATGCTGCTTTCGTGCGTCAATAGATGATTAAATACGGCGAAGAATGGCTGTCCCGGCTCGCGGTGGCGCCAATGTGCCTGTTTCCCGTCTTCGTCCCATGCGGTTAGTGGTGACGGAAACTGGTAGTCCGTCTTGAAATTGTTCGTGCAAAAATATCCGTCCGCCCGCAAATATTCGGTAAACGTCTTCACATAAGCGGGCGGCACCGCATAATAAGGCGTCGGCAGCTCCGGCGTATGTTTATTGACGTGTTCAGTGCGCATATGTTGTGCCCCGATCGACGTCGGGTACATGCCGGTAATAATCGCGGAGCGGCTGGGAGAGCACACGCCCGCCGTAGAAAATGCATTCGGGTATATCGTGCCTTCCGCCGCCAGATTGTCGATGTGAGGGGTCCGCGCCAGCGGATCCCCATAACAGCCGAATCTCGGGCTCGTATCCTCCAGCGAGATCCATAATATATTTGGTCTTACCACATTGCTTTTCATCCCGATCCATCCCTCCTTGAATCCTGGTACATTCCTTTTGGAGCCTCTTCCATCTCCTCCATATACCCGTGTGCCTGTATCCCGATCCATCCCTCCTTGAAACGTCACTTCCCGGCCATTTTCGCTCCGATCTTGGCTTGCATGCGCCCGAGCACTGGAGCTTTCGGCTCCGCCGGAAACTCCTCCGGATGCCTGCGCACCAGCTCGGGTACAAGATGCCCTCTGCCCGTCTCTTCAAGCCGCTTGGTATATTCCTGCAGGTAACCCCGGGCATGGAACGGACCGCCTTCCCGAATAACGGTCCATAACGGATCGACGGCATCGCTGTTGAGGCGCATCATGTTGTCGTGCCACTGATTTAAATAATAAACCGCTTCGTGGCAAATTGCTATATGTTGTGCCGCCACATTAAACTGCTCTTTTGGATCCTCGGCCAAATTGTACAGCATCTCCTCGTCAAACAAATGGAAGCCGTCATGGTAAGTACGTATATACATCCAGTCGCGGAAGCGGACGGACCGCTGCGCAACGTGTGCGCATTGAGAAACGACCACATAATCGCGCCCGCAATCGGTTCCTTCTTTAAGCGCCGGGGCGTAGCTCCGCCCGTGCCAATCGGGAATCGGCGGACAATCCAGCATCTCCGCAAGCGTCGGCAGCAAATCAAGGTGGTAATGCAAACCGCCGTCGACGCTTCCCTGCTGCATGCCCGGCCAGCGGATAATCATCGGAATCCGGCAGGTGCCTTGGTCGGCGGTAGCATGTTCTCCGTAGATGCCGAGCTGGCCCATATTTTCCCCGTGATCCGCAGATATGATGACGATTAGATCGTCCATAACGCCTTGCTCTTCCAGCGCCGCAAACAAACGGCCTAGATGCTCATCCATATAACGGATGCCGCAGTCATATCCGTCGATCATCGTTCTCATCGCATCCATATCCGGTATATCGCCCGGATGACGCGGGAAATTCGGGTTTGTCTCATTGTTGTATTTTTTATTCCGGTGGTCGATATTCAGCTCATGCACGCTATGAGAGCCAACCATCGTCTTATGTCTTTCCAGCACCTCTTCAGTCAGCCAGTCGGGGAGCGGTTCATGCTCGAACGGATTGCCGAATTCCATCGGCGCGCGGTAAGGCGTATGCGGATCCCAATAATTAATGTACAGGAACCAGTTGTCCCGGCTGGCGTTGCGCGCTACCCAATCGAGCGCCGCCGGCGTTACGTGTTCGGCGGATTCGTTGCCGTATCTGCCCGTATTCATGATTTCGTTAAAGCCCGCGTAGAAATGAAAGGTTGAATGTCTCTGGGCAAAAGGACTGATTAACACCGTATGCAGATCAGCCCCAAGATTCAGGAACGACGGAAGCGCTCCTCCCCGGGTCAGCTTGCCCATCAGCTCGCGTTCGGTGCCTTCCAGCTTCATATCTCCGGCTGTCCCGCCGTGACCTACAAGACCGTTGACGATGCCGAATTTGCCGCTCATCAGCGCTGTCCGGGACGGGGCGCACGGGGCGTCGGACGTATAATAATTGGTAAACCGCACGCCTTCCGCCGCCATGCGGTCGATATTCGGCGAAGTGTTCCGGTGATAACCGTAACATCCCAAATGATCCGGGCTGGTTGAATCCAAATCCAGAAACAATATTCTCATCGGTTGTCTCAGCTCCATAACATAAATTTTTTCAGCATACAGCATGATCATAAAGGCTGAACAAGCCGAAGTCGTTATCCGATCGTCTGATTTGCGATACAAAAATCCCCGAGTCCGCGTGCGTACCGCCTGCAGATTCGGGGATTTCACGAAACCGTTATTCCGTGTAAGATTTATTGATTTCTTCGGCAATTTTGCTGCCGCCGTTCGCCAGCCAGTCCTGGGACGCTTTTTCAATCGCGGATACTGGTTCGCGGCCCATAATGATTTTGGACACCGTCTCCATAAATTTAATGTTCAGATTGGCTCCCGCGCGGTTTAACGTATCGGATTCGAGCCCTGCTCCTTTATTCGGCCATTTGTGCTTTTCATTATTGGCAAACATGTCGCGGATCATCTTATGTTGGGCAGGGTCTTCCCACTTGTACATTTGGATGCTCGGGTCAAACGGGCGGAATATCCAGTTGTTAAGCAGATTTTGGCGATCCTTGTCCGCCGCCTCCAGCTTCTCATATTTATCTGCGGATATCTTTTTGTAATGAACGCCTTCAATTCCGTGCTTGATGAAATCCGAGCCCTCCGGGGACAGGAAATAATCTAGGATCATCAAGATACGGCGCTGCTTCTTCGGATCGATTTTGGCGTTAATGACATTTTTGTCGAGCATGTCCAAGTTTTGCGTCCCGGTCAAGCCTGTAGGCCCTTTGGGCGGATCGATAGCGGTGATTACGGCCTCCGGCGCCAGCTTTTTGGTAGCGTTCAAATGATTGTTCCAATCGTTAGGATTGAGGTAAGCAAAGCCGACTTTGTTGCCCTCGAACTTCTCCACCGTCGACCTGACTTTGTTCACGCCGAAGTCTTTATCAAGTACGCCCTCGTTATAAGCTTTGTTCATGAAGGTCAGAAACTGCTTCCATTCCTCCACTTGCGTCTGGTAAGGAATCAATTTGCCGTTTTCTTCCTTCCATTGGTTGGCTAAGCCAAAGCCGGCCATGAGGAATTCAATGTCGCGAATCGTATTGGTCGTCGTTTCGATATAAAACGAAAACCCGGTCGTATCCTGCTTCCCGTTGCCGTCGGGATCCTTGGCAGCAAACGCCTTCGCAACTTCATAAAACTCGTCGATCGTTTTAGGCTGCGGCAATCCCAGCTTTTTCAGCCAATCTTCCCGTACGGATAACGTATCTCTGGATTGTGTCAAATAATAAGGAAAACCCAGCACCTTGCCTTTCGGGTTCAAAGGATTAAGCGCGTCCTTCGGAATTTTTGCCAAATTCGGATATTCATTTAACATCGGTGCCGCATCCAAAAATAAACCTTGCTTCTTCCATTTGTTAAATTCGGGACTTAGGACCAGAAACATGTCGGGAAAATCATTGGACGCCGCCAGCACGTTCAGCTTCTCTTTATAATTGGCGGCAGGCACCCATTGGATTTTCAAATCTACGTTGAACTTTTTGTTCAGTTCCTTAATCATCGGGTGATCGTCCGGCCAGCCGCCGCCTTGATACGAACGCGCCATCCAGGTTATGGACAATTTTTCGTTCAAATCGGCGTTTGCTGCGGTCTTTTCGCCGGCCTTTGGGGCGGATGCATTGCCTGCTGCGGCATCCGGCTTGGAGCAGCCGATAACGCTGCCTGCCGAAAGCAATAGAGCACACGCAACCAATAGATTCTTTTTCATAATGTTCCCCTTTCACTTGCAGTATTGTGATGGTTCTTACTTATCATAGGGGAATCAAGGTTCGATTGGCTTTACACGATTGTATGATTTGTTAACTTGGCACGCTCATAGGGATGCGGATCGACACGACGGTACCGCGGCCGGGAAAAGAAGAAAGGGTGATTCCGTATCCTTCTCCGTATTTTAGTAACAAGCGGGTGTGCACGTTCGCCAAACCCAGCGATTCCGCTTGCGGCTGTTCATGCCCTCTCCCGTTTTCAGCAAGCTCGTTTAACCTTGTTGTCACTTCCGCCAGCTTGGACTCGGACATGCCTTCCCCGTTATCGGCGATTTCGATAATCAGATCATTCTCGTCATCGTAGGCGCTGACGATGATTGCGGCATTGCCGCCACGCGGCTCAACTGCGTATTTCACCGCATTTTCGACAAGCGGCTGAACGGTAAGTTTGACAAGCCTGCACTCGTAGAACTTGGGGTTTACGGTAAGGCGGCTCTGAAATTTCTTCGGAAAACGAATGTGGGTAATCTCCAAATATTTTTCGAGAATATCCAATTCTTCCTTCAGCTTCACTTCGTTGTCGGATATTTTCGCGGTATAACGGTACACATCGGCCAAATTGCCGGCCATGCTGACGATCATTTCATCGTTATGGATGTAACCGATGCTTTTGATCACATCCAGCGAGTTATACAATAAATGGGGGTTGATCTGGTTTTGCAGCGCTTGGATGTACGCTTCTTTCTGGCGCAGGCGGGCGTGAATTTCCTGAACCTTCAAATCGGAGATCGTATTCAGCTGGTCGTTCAGTTGTTCGACCATTTTATTAAAGCTGTAATTCAGCTTCTGAAATTCATTGCGGCCCTGATGAAACTCCGCTCGGGTCTCGTAATTGCCCTGGAATACTTTGTCCATGTTGATCTTTAGATGAAGCACGGGATTAACAAACAAGTCGGAGACACGCGGAACGAGCAAAATCACGATGATCCCCAGCAGAAGCGATGCAAGCATCGTTGCATTCCTGGCCGTATAGAGGCCGCTGGCCATCTCGTCAAACGGAACGATGGCGACCACCTTCCAACCCGATACTTTGGAGCTGCTTGTGGACACCAGCACCTTTTTGCCGCCAACCGACTGCGTATTAACGCCCCCCTCTTCCGGCATGTTAATGCCTCCAAGCGGCGTGTCCGAGAGTTTACGCCCCAGCCAGCTTTTGTCGGAGAAATAAACCACGGTATTGTCCTGTGACAGCAGCATAAACTGCCCGGTCTCCCCTAGCTTGGAGCGCTCCAAAGTAGCCTCAATCTCTTTAAGCGACAAATCGATCACGACGGAACCGATCGGTTCAAGCGTCGTGTGGCTGTACACCGGCGTAATCATGGAAACAACGGACATGCCGGTCTGCTGCGGATAAGTGATCGTATGTGTCGGCAGCAATATTTTTTGCTCGGAAAAAGGCACCTTGTACCACGGCTCGGAAGCAAAAGCCGAATCCGCCGAATAATATATCCGGGTGGCCAGCACCCGATTGTCCAATGACTTGAGAAACAGGCCGGCCACTTCATTGTAGTTAAATGCGACATTTCTCCGCAGCATCGCTTCAATATCATCCGTATCAAAAGCCGTCAGCTTGCGGCTGCCGTCAAACCAAGTCTGAATCAGCTCTTCGTTCATCAACGTTTTTGTCGATTTCGACAGCTGCTCGAAGTAAAACTCAATATGATGGTTGAGCCGCTTGGTCGCTTCGTCGGTAACCGTATGGAAATCCTTCTTGACCGCGTTGCTGTAATTGATATGGGAGACAAGGCCCATGATGACAATTGAAATCAAGCTGATCCCCAGAAACAACACGACCATACTCCATTTGGTAGGAAATCGCATCCACAGCCGTCTCATATGCCCATACCTTTTCGGAACTCGTTTGGCGATAAGCCCGTTATGTTTTTGAACACTCTCGTGAAATAAGGCACCGATGAAAAACCGACCATATCGGCCACCTGGTATATTTTGAGATCGGGCTCCAGCAGCAGCTGCTTTGCTTTATCGATGCGGATGCGGTTCATGTAATTCACGAACGAATCGCCTGTATGCTGCTTAAACAAAGCGCTGAAATGCGAGACGCTGAGCCCCACCGTCTCAGAAATGTGCGACAAACTGATTTCCTGCATGTAGCGCTTTTCCGCATAATCGCACGCCTGCTTGATAATAAGCCGGAAGGACCGCTTATGATCTTGGCTTTGGCTCATTTTGCACCATAATTCCGTCAACCGCTGAATATGCTTTTTGAACGTCTCTTCTTTTTCCTGCTCAATTGTGATCTTCTCGTAATCCGGATAAAATGTTTCCAGCAATTCGTTCAGCTTTCCCGCCAAAATGCGAAGCAGTCCCATTCTGAAACTGGGGTGGCATTGGCGGTTTTTGACGATCGATTGGGTCAGCTGTGCTTGCTCCGTATTCAATTGCTGCGGATCCATACTTTGAATCTGATCGATAAAAGCTTGAATCTGCATCAGCTGTTGATGTATGGGTTGAAGCAGCTCCAGCCTGTGAATCGATCTTTGCAGAGCCTCTTGCAGCATTTCGGGACGGACCGGCTTGAGCAAATATTCCGAAACCCCGTACCGGATGCCCTGCTGCGCATAAGAGAAGTTATCGTATCCGCTGATGATGACGCTTACAATCGGAAGCTTCGTCTCATCGATCTGTTTGATTAACGACAGCCCGTCCATCTGGGGCATCATGATATCGGTAATCAGCACGGACGGATGCAGTTCCTGAATTAAATTCCAAGCTTCGGTTCCGTTTTCGGCTTCCCCGACGACTTTAAAGCCGCCGCCGATCCGGTCGATCATTTCAACAAGCCCGCTGCGTATCCAATGCTCGTCTTCGGCCACTAATACGTGGTACACCTTGAAGCACCTCCTTGTTGTCTCTACTACTTCTGGGTCGGGCCCGAATATCCTGCAACCGGATCGCCGGCCGTAGTACGCTACATTATCCGATCTTCTGAAAACTTGTCCAAAAATGAAAAAGAAGACGAGAACCTCTCGCCTTCTTAACTGCAATCATTTGCTATTTTGGCCCCATCTGCTTTCCGGATCCTGGATAGCCTGGCGTGTGAATGCGCCCGTTGCCTCCCACCAATCTTCCACCATGTGCCGCAGTCGGATTCGAGACTGTTCGGCCTCCTGCTTGCCGGCCACATTGACGATTTCATCCGGATCGTTGCGCAGATCGTACATCTCTTCCATTTGATCGTCCAAATAATAAACGTATTTCCATTCCGCGGTTTGCACGCCGATCATCGGATGATGGCCCCAATAAGCTTTATAGTGTTCGAAAAATACGTGTTCCCCATCCGGAGGAGCATCGCGACCCAGCACCGGGAGCAGAGAGCCGCCCTCGCATTCCTCGGGCACCGGAATACCTGCCGCATCCAGCAGCGTGCCTGTCACCGCGGAAGTCGAGAGCAGGTCGGGAATCACTTTTCGTTTAGGCTCTTGCCCGGGCACATACAAAATCAGCGGCACGTTGTAAAGCTCCTTGTACGGCAGCACCCCCTTCAGACGCAAGCGGTGGGCCCCCTGCATATCGCCGTGATCACTGGTGAATAAGATAACCGTATCCTCCAGCATTCCCTTCGCTTCCAGCTTATCCATCAAGCGCCCCAAGTACGAATCCATCAGCGCCAGCATGCTGCGATATTTCTGCGCATCTTCGCGAACGATGTCCTCGCTTAGACTTGATTCCCCGGTCGCCGAACGCTCCTGCTGAAACGGCGGTTTGCCGGACAAATCGTCTTCATAAAAGCTGCCCGGGACCGGCATGTCTTCAAGCGGAAACCGCTCCGCGTAACGGCCGATCCGCTCGAACGGTACGCCGCGCTGCGGCGTATTGGGATGGGGCATATACCAGCATAGCTTCATAAAAAAATGTTTGCCGCCATCATAGTCGTCCAAATAATTCAATGCCTGCGTTGTAGTCAGCGCATCTTGATGGCTGTGGTACCGCGGATCGGGGTTGGCCCCGGCGAGATCAAGCCCGTCCAAGCGATAATCGGTCACCTGAAAATCATGATCTGCCGGTGACAAGCCCAAATGCCATTTGCCGAAATATACGGTTTCAAAGCCGGCACGGTTAAACTCTTTGGCGATCCCCCAATCTTGCGGATCAAGCACATGGCCGATTTGGTAAACCCCAACCTGATGCGGAAATTTGCCCGTCATCCAGCTGGCGCGCGATGGCGAGCATTGGGCGGATGTGCTGATCGCCCCGGTAAACCTGACGGACCGGTCAGCCAGCTTGTCGAGCCGAGGGGTATAATAGCTGGGGTCGGCACAGCCCATGGCGCCGGCTTGCTGCTGATCCGTAGAAATCATAATGACGTTTCTCAACCGAATGCCTCCTTTGTTCTTTTCGATACTTTTACTTTAAGCGATCGAACCGAACAATGCGTTGCACAATCGGATGATTTCTTACACTTATAGGCTGTTGCCCCTCATTCCTTGAGCGCCAAATAAATGATCAGCTTAACCGATGGCGGAGCTTCGGCATCGCCGCTGCCGATGAATGCGCCTTTCAGCGCAAGCCAATGCCCGAAATTGTCCGGTGTCGGCAGTGTAACCATTCCCGGCCCCGGCCCGTTTATCGTAAGCCCGGCGCACTCCGCATCGCACCAAAATAGACCGTCCGGCGACAGCTGCGGCCTGACATGGAGCGACGTTCCCGGCGTCATATCCAGGATGCGGATAAACCAGCGCGCTTCTTTGGCCCAGCCGGTTTCGTAAGGTTCGGTAATGAAGTTTTCGGTCAACGTGACGTTTCTTTCGACAACTGCGGTAAACGACCGGTTCAGCATGGTGTCTCCCTCCTACCAATCGACTGACACAACAATCGAATCGAGATATAAAAAATTTCTCACCTGTTTATGAGTTCGCACATCTACACAAAAATTCATCAGCTGCTTGACGCCGACATAAGCGTGCTCATATTGGGGCACTTCAATACCACGCAAGTCCATTGTCAAGTCGTTGACCTGCAGCTCGACATTGCAGCGTAGCTCCGTATCGAACACCCAGCGCAAATAATGCCAATTTACCTTGGTCGGCACCTCGTTGTAGCACAGCTGCTGAGCGCCTCCCGGCACCTCCGCCCAATCGTCCGGGTGGATCACATGATAATCGACCGGAGGCGGCACCATCTTGGCCCGCTCCATCTTAGCCGTCGGCTGCACCGACGTTTTGTACATCCATTTCTGCACCAGCTCGCCCTTACCGTTTGTGTTCACATAACGCAGTGCGCAGTGATATCTTCGGCCGTCTGCTCCTTCGCTTACATCGTTGGAAATGGTGAACTCGCCGAAATCCAGCTCCGACGGATCGAAGTTCCCGTCCCACACCGCCCCATCTTCACGCTCGCGAAACATTTGCTCGGCCTTGTACGTGAAATACGTTTCAAACTGGATACGTCCCTTCTGTGGCAGTGTCAGCCGCTTAATCGCCTGGCTCATGTGCAGCGGCTTCGGGCGGGTCGCCAGCTTCAGACTGTACGTCCCCTCCATGGAGCCGTGTGTGCCGATATCGAAAAAATTGCAGCTGCTGAGCTGGGGCGGGCGGCAGTCCGCTATGATCGACCGCACCTGATCCAAATTGCCGTCATGATTGCCGATCAGCTCACACCAGCCGTTCATGCCTTCGTCAAAATCGTCGTAGAACAAAATACGCCGCAGCGGGTTAAACTTGCTTAGCTTGCGGTCCGCTTGCAGCATCGCTTTGCGGATATCGCTCATTGTGTTTCCTCCCCGGTAAAACGGAATTGTTGTGGCGCAAGTACCTTAAGTTAACAATAAGGAAAACCCGCAGCTCCGACATCAAGTTGCCATGCCAACAAGAAAACCCGCAGGAGCTTTGTTCCCGCGGGTTCGCCGATTAACGCACGCGGACCGAATACACCTGCGCGCGATTCAGGCCGTGCGTGCCGAGCACTTCGAGGCGCAGCTGGCCGATCGCCGCCGGGCCGTCTTCGAGCCGGTGCAGCCGGTTGCGGCGGTAGTTGTTCCGTTCCTCGGCCAGCACACGCCACGGCTCATCAGCCGAAGCGCGGCCCAGCAGGCGGTAATGCCGCACCAGCGCCGGTATCGTATGACGCGGATCGGATTCTTGGGCCGTGCCCGCATAAGCGATTGGGTTCAAGTTGATGTCCAGCGAGCTGTCGAAAAGCAGCTGCACTTCCTGAACCGGCCGCGCCTGCTCCCAAGCAAGCTCCAGCCACTCCGGAACGGCGAAATCCGTCGGCTGCGAGCTCCACAGGCAGGGCAACCCGACGGGGCGGTCCCAACCGCCAACGGCATTAGCTGCCTCGTACGCGGGCTGAGCGGGAGATACCGCAAAACATAATGTCTGATAAGGCGATCCTAAACTCCGGTTAAACATCCAGTTGCGGTTGGCGTGAATTTCATGCGGCGGCAGCCCGTACATATCTTTCACCCCGACAGGCGCGGATCCCGCATAATGGGCGCAAACGGCGGGATTGCGCTTCAGCACTAGAAAGTGCCAGCCTGCTTGCCCTGCAGCCGCTGCCACCGGAATTTCTGCAAGCAGCCGCTCTCCTGCGTCTAGTGCCAAGCGGCCGGAGGTCAGCAGCGAATCTTCCGCCGGCACATTGCCGTCCCCTTTTGCTCTGCCGTACACCTCATACGCCAGCTCGGTTGCTTCGCTGGCGTCAAGCAGCAGCGTCAGCGTCTCCAGCCGCTCTGTGACAACCGGGAACATCTGCAGCAGGTCGTTGTCCAGCCGCTTCACGCCGGCGGAATCCATCCATTCGCCGAGCACCAGCTCGGACGACGCCGTCACCTGCGCTTGCCCGGCAACGTTGGCCGCAGCCGCATACGGCACCCCGGCAATGTAATGGTCGCGTTCCAGCAGCTGTTGCTGGAGCCCGGCCAGCTTGCCGGCCGGAAGCAGCTGCTTGGGCAGACAGCCATCGCGGCTGCACATCGCCGCAGCGGCGCCAACCGCTTCGCCCAGCTGGCCGCAGGTCAGCATGACACGGGTCGTGGACAAGGCCACATGGCTTGCGCTGATGTTGCGGCCGGCGAAAAACAAGTTTTCCACCTTGACCGAATACAAACAGCGCAGCGGCACGTTATAAGGGGCGTCGTGGAACACATGATACGTTGTTGGTTTCTCGCCGAAAATTCCGGTCGAAGGATGATCGTCATAACCCCAGCCGCCGTAGGCGACAGCATCGGGAAACACGATGCCCGAATCGAGGTCGACCTGGGTGAGCAGATGCTCCCCGATCAAGCGCCGGCTCTCGCGTTTGCCTGGCACGGTACCTACCCAATCAAGCACAAAGGTGCTTAAATAATCTTTCATGGACGAGCGGTTTTTTAAATAATCCCACATGGCGTAAACGACCTGCAGCAGCTCGTCTTTGATCCGGTTCGTATCGTGCACGGGATCGTACAGCGCTCCCCATTCGATCCACCAGTAACCTCCGTGATCGCGCCGGAACGATTGAATCGGCCGATACGGGCCGAAGTCTTCTTCGTTAAACGTGAAGCTGACCCACTGCGGTTTGACGAAAGGCACAGCCACACCCGCATCTTTCGCCCGAAATTGCATACTGCTGCCCATGCCTGTCGCCACCGCTTCCTCCGGAGCCAAGCTTTCGCCGAATTCCGCCCGGCTTTCGGCGCCGGTGCGGAACGGCGCTCCCGCCAGACAGCCGACGGTGGCATCTCCCGTACAGTCGCTGAACAGCGGGGCATGAAACGTATGCCACGTCTCCGCGCCAATCGTGTATCCTTTGACCGATTCGATCCGCGTGCCTTCCGCGTTCATCTGTACCTCAACGATCGATGTGTTCAGATAAACGTCAAGATCGGGTTCTTTTTTAACCAAATCGGTTAAGGTCAGGTCCCAGTATTCCGGCGTGCGTGTCGGATTGCGGTATAGATTCTCCAGCAGCAGCTCCTCCATCAGCCCGGTTTCGCGGCCATAAGCGTAGTTGCCGTCAATGGAATGGGCGCCGACCATCGGCACCTGAATTTCCTTGCTGCCGACTCCGCCCAATACAGGCCGATCCTGCACCAGCGCCGTTTTCAAACCAAGCCGGGCCGCCGTTACGGCTGCCGCTACGCCG
Organism: Paenibacillus thalictri; assembly: GCF_004307995.1. Classification (GTDB taxonomy): domain Bacteria; phylum Bacillota; class Bacilli; order Paenibacillales; family NBRC-103111; genus Paenibacillus_AF; species Paenibacillus_AF thalictri. Next base: position 198,843 of record NZ_SIRE01000019.1, read on the forward strand.
GAAATGCCGCCGCCGGCCACCACAAAATCATACTGATGCTCCAAATATCTCATCTCGTCCTCCCTTTCTTATACGCAATGATTCACTCATGCAGCGTTCACTTCTTCAGCGGCCTCACTCCCAGCGCTATTTGCGGCGGTGCGCGATAGCTGTCGACCGCTAATCGAGTGCGACTACCATCGCGTGGCCGTCCAGCACCGTAACTCGCGTGCTCACATATCCGTCCTTGTACTCATATTCCAGCTCCGTTTCGTTTGGCGCCATATACACCCGGGACGGCGCTTGCGGGGTCCGGATGAACAGCGGCATGTTCACAAGCGGAAATGCATCTTCGACGATGTCGAGCTGCTCGGCTCTCCGCTCCGGGGAAAAGCTGAGCAGATGAACGACGGTAGCGCTCGCTGTGCGTACGACGGTCGTTTCCAGCTGGGAGGGACCGTCAGCCCGCACCAACGGCCGCTCCAGCAGCAGGTTGATGCAGTTGCCGAGCAGCTGGCGGTAGTTTGGCGCCGCATGTTTGCCGTAGGCCTCGAAGATCGGCACCGCAAACGTAATGACATGCCCGTTTTTCACGGCAGCGGCATACTCGCTGATGCGCTCCTCCGGCGTATAATCGTGGCCTGAGAAGCGGTCGAACTCCCTTTCGAAATACGGCTCTCCGATGGCGGCAAGCGTCTCCGCGCCAGGCTCCGGCATCATGCGAAAGCCCGGTTCATACATGACGTAGCCGTAGTCGGCCAAGTTTTGAGAAACCGGCGGCAAGGCGTGCAGGAACGTATGGCTGTACGGGCTCGGCCCGAGCACACGCACGCCTTGTTCCTTCAACACTGCTTCGTCGTCCTCGCCAAGCGCCGCAGGCCCGCTCAAGATCAAAGCTCCGCCTTGCTTCACGTAAGCTTCCAAGCGGCTTTTCAAAGCCTCGTCGATGCGAGTTGTCTCCGGCACAATCACCAGCTCATAGCCGTCCAGCCCGGCATCCGGCGGCACTACGTCAAACTGCTGGCGCAGCTGCTGCAGCGCCCGGGTAGCGCCTAGTCCCGCCGGCCCCGGACGGTCGCCGAGCTGCGGATGGACGAGCAGCGCAATTTGGCTCAGCAGCTTCCCGCCTTCCACATAAGGCTCGCACGCCTGAATATGCCGGTAGACGCGCCCGATGAGCGAATAGACGGCTTCGCTTGGCAGTCCTCTCGGATGCAGCAAATCCCCGACGCCGTTGGTCATGCCTTGGCTTAAAATTTGGCAGCACTCGTATTTCAGCGCCATTTCCGGTTTCAGCGACGTATTGTCCCCCCAGCTTTTGAAGAAACGGCCGGTATGGCTTAACGTCGGCAGCTGCAGCGGGCGCACGAACCTTGCCACATAAGGGAAATAAGCGTAACCCCAGCCGCCGGTCGGCAGCGCTTCGATTTCGACATGCCGCAAAAACTTCTTCTCTTCGGCCAGATTTGTTTTCGGACGGCTGTTGAACCAGATGCCCGCCGGCCGGTGCTTCCGCTGCGCTTCCTCGACCATGCCTCGGTAACGCGCCATGTATTCATGGGCAACCTCGCGGGCATACCGGGCGCGGTGCTCCTCCTTGCGCGGATCCAGCCCTTTGCGTGCCATCCCCTTTACCGCCCACACCGAACAGCTGGGCTGATCCCAGCACATGTCCATAAACACACCGTCCACCGGAGCAAAGCGATCCAGCACCTCTTGCAAAATATCTGCGAGAAAGTCCTGATATGGGCTGGACATGTCGAGAATTTGCCAGCCCGCCTTGAAGCGGCCCGCCCCCCGCTTGACCTGCTTCAGCTCGGCATCCAGCGCGATCCAGTCCGGGTGCTCGTTGGCGGCAAATTCGTTGCATTGTACGCTGAGATAAATCGGCGCGCGAATGCCGACCTTACGCAGCGCTTCCACCTGCTGTTCAAGCAGGTTCAGATTTCGCGGGAGTCCCGGATGGCGGGCCGGATGATCGGTATCGTAATACAAATGCCCATGGTGGCACATGGCAAATACGGTTACGCTGTCCACATGCGCCTCAAGAAACGTGCGCGCAAACTTATCGGGGTCGAATTCCGTCCCTACGTCGGGAATGTCCGGTCCTGTATGAAAATCGAGATGAATCGTCCGTTTCGGAAAATCGAGTAATTCGCTCACCAGCTGACTCCCCTTTGTACGGTTTATTTGAGCAGCCCCAGCCCGGTAATTGTTTTCTGCGCTTCGTCCATATAAGACTTGTATTTGAAATTATCCATCAGCGCCTTCACGAAAGCATCGTACTCTTCCAATGGCCGCTTGCCATAGATAAACTTCACCAGCTCTTCCTGCGTATACCGGCTGGCATCGGCATGATTATAACCGGTCGGAAAATCGACAAAACCGTTTAACGCTTGAATACGAGGCTGGTTTTTGGCGAATTCGATCGCCTTCTCGGAGCTTGGGAAACGTACGCGCAAATATTCGAATTCGTCCGGACGACCGGTAAATTGATAGTCCCATACGTAGCCGATATCGTTCAGCTTGTCGGTTTTGACGACCTTGCCGTTATCCAGATTGTAATGAACGCCTTTCACGCCGTATTGCACCAGCATGCTGCCGTCCTTGGAGGACACATAGTTGATTAAATCAAACACTTTCTTTAGCTTTTCCGGATTTTTTTCCACTCCCTTAGGAATGGCAAACATTTGATTGGTCGTGCCGATTTGCCAGGAGCCGTCAAACTGCCCGCCCGGCCCTTTCAAGGCCGGAACCTGCACCCACTGCGCTTTCGGATTGGCCGCTTTGATCTTTTCGATATGCTCGTCTTTAGCGAAGTCGGACCAGTTGATTTGCACAATGCCCGCTTGCCCTTGGTACGCCTTCTGCTGAATGACCGGCGCTCCAGAATTGGAGAACAATTCGCGATCCACACCGCCCGAGTCCACCAGCTTTTTGATGAAAGCAAGCGCATCTTTCATATTCGGATCCGTGAATGAATTCAGCAGCTTGTTATCCCGAATGTAAAAATCATGCGGCAATCCGACGCCGTAAGCCCCCAGCACCGGAGCAAACGTATTGAAGCCGACGCCGGTAAGCCCGTACGTATCCTTTTTCCCGTTTCCGTCCGGGTCCTTCTCGGTAAACGCCTTCATGACGTTGAGCAGTTCTTCCGGCGTCCCGGGCATCTTCAGCCCCAGCTGATCCAGCCAATCTTTGCGAATCCAATACGTGCTGTAGACGAATTGATTGGGGTTCGGAATGCCGTAATTTTTGCCGTAAGCGAGACCAAGCCGCATCGTTTCCGGGCCCAGCCAATCTTTGGTCTGCTTGAGTTCCTTTTCATAATATGGCGTCAAATCGAGCAGCAGGTTTTTCGAAGCAAAGCTGTTCAGCAAATCTTTGCTCACCCAGATCAAGTCCGGCACATTGCCGGAAGCCATCCGTACGTTGATCTGATTCGTATAATCGGCGGATGTCGTATACACGCTGAGATTTAAGTCAATGCCCAGCGCTTTGTCGAGCTCTTTTTTGATCGGATCGGCGTCCGGCGCCGGCAAAGCCGCGCCATTGCGGATTGCTTCAATTTTAACCGGCGAAGCAGGCGTCTTGGCGGTCGAGCTACTGCCCCCAGGTGCGGGACTCCCACCGCCGCATGCGGCAAGCAGTGCGGAAGCCCCAAGCATAACAGCCATAACAGAAGCCGTGTTGCGTTTCGTATTCATCATTACAGATCCCCTTTCCTCATCTTGAATCCCCTGATCATTACCTGCTGCAGCGCCACAAAGTCAACCTTTCACCGAACCAAGCAGCATCCCTTTGACGAAATGCCGCTGCAAAAACGGATACACCATAATGATCGGGACGCTGGCTACGACAACCGCCGCCATCTGCAGCGTTACGGTCGGCACGACATCCGTAGCCTCGCGCAGCGGTTCCTGGGTCATCAGCAAAATGTTGCGGACGACAAGCTGCAGCGGATACAACTTCTGATCGGTAATGTACATGACAGCCTGAAAAAACTGGTTCCAATGTCCAACCGCATAAAACAAACCTACGGTAACCATAACCGGCGCGGACAGCGGCAGCGCAATCTGCCAGACAATCCGGAACTCCTGCGCCCCGTCCATACGTGCAGATTCAAACAGTTCTTCCGGCAAATGTTCAAAAAAACTTTTGACGATCAGCACATTAAAGCTCCATACGGCCGTAGGGATGATTAAAGCCCAGATGGAGTCAAGCAGGCCGGTCATTTTAACAGCCAAGTAAGTCGGGATCAAGCCGCCGCTGAAAATGAGCGTAAACACAACATAGAGCAGAAAAAATCGGCGTCCCGGCAAATATTTGCGGCTGAGCGGATAAGCGAGCAGCGCGGTGAGCACAAGGTTGATCAGCGTGCCAACCGCCGTAACCGTCACGGTCACGCCAAACGCTCGCGGAATGGCCGGTTCGCTCAGCATCGACCGATAAGCCTCCAGCGTAAACGATTTGGGCAGCAAAATGAACCCGCCGTTTTTGATCACCTCGATGTAAGGGGTTAGCGATACCGATAGAACAAACAGCAGCGGGAATACCGCAGCGACCGCAACCAAGGCCAACAAAACGTAAGCCAGACCTCCGATGGCCAGATCTTCTTTGCTTTTACGCTGCGCGCCCCGGATGTTTACCATATGCCTTCCCCCCATTTACGCGCCAGGCGGTTCGCTCCGAGCACAAGCACAAAGCCGATCAGCGATTTGAACAAACCTACCGCCGCCCCCAAGCTGAAGTTTAATTGCTGGAGCCCGGTGCGATACACCCAAGTGTCGATAATGTCCGCCACCGGATAAACTTGAATGTTGTATAAAATGTAAATTTGATCGAAACCCGCATCCATAATATGTCCGAGCTTTAAGATCAGCAGCAGCACAATCACACTGCGAATCCCCGGGAGCGTAATATGCCAGATCATGCGTAACCTCCCGGCCCCGTCGACCCGTGCCGCTTCATAAAGCGTAGGATCGATCCCGGCCATCGCCGCCAAATAAATGATCGCCCCCCAGCCCAAGTTCTGCCATATCTCGGAACCTACAAGCACGGAGCGAAACCAGTCGGGCGAGGTAAGGAACGGAATCGTCGCCCCGCCGGCCTCTTGAATCCAGCGGTTGAACAAACCGGAATTTTCCGACAGCAGCGCCAGCAAAATCCCGTATATGATGACCCATGAAAGAAAATGCGGCATATAGCTCAGCGTCTGCACCAGCCGTTTAAACCAGCCGGTCTTGCATTCATTTAATGCCAGCGCCAGTATAATCGGCGGCAGCATGCCGAAAACCAGCTTATACAAACTGATGATAAACGTATTCCCTAACAGCTGCGTGAAATACGGCGATTCGTAAAAAAACTGGAAGTGTCCGTACCACGGCTCCATCCATGGGCTGCCGAGAATGCCGTCCGTGACGCTGAAGTTTTTGAAGGCGATCAGCAGTCCGTACATCGGCAAATAGCGGTATATCAAATAATAAATTAAAGCCGGCAGCATCATCAAATAAAGCGCTTTATATTTCCACAACGTGCGGCTGATTCCTGTCCGATGAACCCGGTACCGAACGGCGGAGACAGGTTTTGACGGTATGATTTTGTCCAATAGTCAGCTCCTCCCCTGCGGGGATCATGAAGCGGCGCCTCCGGAAAGCGTCCTTCTATCGTCATTATAAACGCCCCGCGAACCAAGCGGCATTCAAAATCGTACGAAAACGTGCTCTCTTCGACTTTTCTGCGCCAAACGGATTCCTCCTTGCCCCATCTTGTTTTATAATGACAGCAAAGCATGTGGCAAAAGGAGGAGCGGTGCGATGAAACGCGGCATCGAATTTATGAGCAAGTTAAGCATTTCCTGGAAAGTATTTCTCCTCGCCTTTCTGCTGGTTGAAAGCGTTATCCTGATTCTCGGATACACGTATTACGCCCGGTCCTCCGAGCTGCTCGTCACCTCCCAGAAGAAATACGCCGAACAGATGGTCAAGAAATCGGACGAATACCTTCAGACGAACCTGAAATATATTCAAGGATTTTTTCTGTCGATTGCCAACGATGCCCGCATTCACAGCGAAAATTCCGATACGTTAAAAAATTGGCTTGGCGCAAATCTGATTTATTACATTCCTAATGCGCAGCATCTGCATCTGCTTGAGCTGGAAACCGACCGCAGCGGCCGTGTGCTGTCGAGCACATCGCCTTACGCCTGGTTTTTGCTCGAAAACGACGAGTTTCTCGCTCAGATGGCTTCCGTGCAGGAAACGGACCATTTGTACTGGCTGGGGCCCTATTATTCTCCCGTATCGGAGCTCACCGTAACCGCAGCGCTGCGTATTGCTCCTGCGGAGCAAGGAAGCCCTTCCCGCTTACTGCTGCTCGACCTGAACTTAAGCAAGCTGTACTCGGCACTTTTTGCCGACAAATCTTCCGAGCTGCAAGGCAGCATGCTGCTGCTTAATTTAACAAACGAACCGGTGTACGGATCGCCGCCGCTGGTCGAATACGACGTATTTGCGCGAAAATACAAGTTCAGCAGCATCCCGCAACAATTGTTCGAATCCGGCTGGACCCAGAAATCGTGGGAGGGTCACTGGCTGATCCGCAGCCGGAATAACCCGCTCAGCTGGCAGGTGCTGATGATCGTGAACCAGCAGCAGCTGCTGATGCCGCTGCAAAACTTGAACTGGTTCGTATGGCTGCTTGGTCTGCTCTCGTTTCTTTTTGCGCTTGGCATTTCTTATACGATCAGCGTGTTCATCAGCAAGCCGATCGTCGCGATCTCCACGTTGATGAACCGGATGGACCTTACCCGGCTGGATGAACGGATTCGGCTTAAGCGCAGGGACGAACTGGGCATGCTTGCCCTTCATTTCAATCGGATGGCGCAGCGCATCAGCGATCTGATCGCCGAACTGAAAGCTACGGAGGAGCAGAAGAAACTGTCGGATTTCATTGCCATGCAATCGCAGATCCGTCCGCACTTTCTTTTTAATACGCTGAACACGATTGGCTTGGAAGCCCAATACGGCAATAACGGCAAGGTGCGCCGGCTTATCGCCTCGTTAACGGAGCAGCTTCAGTATATTTTGCATTCGACGCCCCGTCCCGTCACTTTCCGGGAAGAGCTGCAGGCGACGGAAAGATACATCGAGCTGATGATGGCCCGCTACGAAGGCGCTTTCGAGTTGGATATGGATATCGATCCGGGGACGCTCGGCAGCCTTGTGCCGAAATTCAGCCTGCAGCCGCTGATTGAAAATGCCATCTTCCATGGACTCGTGCCTGCCGAACTGCCGGGGACCTTGTTTATCAACACATCGCGCTCAGGCTCGGAATGGGAAATCCTCATCGAAGACGACGGCGTGGGCATGGCAAATGAAACATTGGACTCGCTGCTGGAACGGCTGGATATGGACGGGTCCGCTCCTGCCGCCACCTCAGGCTCCTCACGGATGAGCGGGATCGGTCTGCGCAACGTGCATGAACGGTTCAAGCTCATGTTCGGAGCCAAATACAAGCTGACGATAGAAAGTGAAAAGAGCGAAGGAACGCGAATCCGCATTCGGCTGCCTTTGGAGTGGGATGAAGCGGGAGCGAAACTATGAAGGAGGATCTACTCATGAGAACGATTTTGCTGGTCGATGACGAACCGAAAGTCCGCAGGCACCTGCGTACCGGCCTGCCTTGGCAGCAATGGGGCTACCGCATCACAGGTGAAGCTTCGAACGGAAAAGAAGCGCTGCAGCAATGCGGGCTGTCCGCCCCCGATATCGTCATGATTGACGTCACCATGCCTGTTATGGATGGGCTGGAGCTCTTGGGCGAACTGTCGCGGAAGTACCCGAATACCCGCAGTATCATCCTCACCGCCCATCAGGATTTCCATTACGCCAAGCAGGCCATGCAGCTCGGCGCGGTTGGTTATTTGTTAAAAACGCCGCTGGATGCGGAGGAAGTACGGTCCGTGCTGGAGCGTGCAGGCAAAGACGTCGACAAAGAGCGGTCGGCCCAGCAAAGCCAGCTCGCCCGCCAGCAACTGTTGAAAAGCTACCATTATCCGGTCAGACAAAAGTATTTCGAGCAGCTGCTGACTGGCTTGTACGCAACAGAAGATGAAATCATCCGGCAGGCGGACGTAATAGGTATCCATCTCCCGTTCGGCTCCTACACCTTGCTGCTGTGCCAAATGGATGAATTGATTGCCGAGGGTGCCCGGTATCCGGACAAAGATAGACCTTTGGTCGAGTTCAGCACGCTGGAGCTGGTGCGGGAAGCGCTTGACGAATCGGCAATCGGGCGCTATGAGCTGTTCCCAATCGCTTACGGTCAATTCATCATCCTATGTGACGCAGGCCGGACACCCGCTGCGGAAATTCGCAGCGGAATTATCCAGCTCGCCAGAGTGATGGCGGAACCGCTGCGCAAATTTATGAACATTCAACTAACCGTACTGGCCGGCGATTCCTATATGCATATCAAGCAAACCCGCTCCGTCTTCGCTGCTGTACGCAGCAAGCTGCCGGCCTTGTTTTACGTGTCGCGCCAATGCCCTGCTTTCACAAGCGAACTGCCGGCTTTGGGCACAATGCCCAAGGAGGAATGGAATCGCCTCGCAGCGTTATGGAAGGAACAAGCGACGGAAGGCGGGCCGCATCATGTAACAGCTTGGCTGCAGACTGCCGAAAAAACACTGCGCCTTCATCAACCTCATCCGGAACAGGTGCTTGCATGGCTGAACACCCTTGTGTCAAACGCGGCGGCGGCATGGCAAGGAACAAACAGCTTCGCGCGCACGCCTGATGCCAGCGATAACGAAACATCTCCTATTCCGGCGGGTTGCCTGCAGTTGGAGAAAACACTGCTGGCGGTTGCCCGCTGGTCCGACGTTTGGACCAAACGTCTGGCTTCTTCGGTAGAGGTACGCCCGGAGATCGCCGCTTGCCTCAAGTTTATCCGCGAGCATCTGCATGAAGATCTGTCCGTCGACGCCGTGGCCCAGCAGGCGCAGCTGAGCCCATCTTATTTAAGCCATCTGTTTAAAAAAGAAGTCGGCGCCACCGTAAACGATTATATTCTCGAGAAACGAATCGAGCAGGCCAAAGTGTATCTGACCAGCGGACAATACCTGAACTATGAGCTGATCGAAAAAATCGGCTTCCGCAGCTACTCATATTTTTGCAATGTGTTTAAGAAAAGCACCGGCATGACGCCCAACGAGTACAAACGGACACACAAGCCGTCCATTTCTTTGTAGCTTGCGGTTTTGAGATCCTTAAGACTTCGACTTCGATTTCGGCTACAGCTCAACCATAGCCTTGATTACCTTCGACTCCGGCTTTAACCAGCTTTCAAATTGGCCGATCATATCATCCAGAGAGGAACGGTGCGTAATGTAGGCATCCGCATCGATCCTGCCGCTGCGTACCGCTTCAAGCACCGTATCAAAATCTTCTTTGGTAGCGTTGCGGCTTGCCATCAGCGTAAGTTCGCGCCTGTGAAATTCGGGGTCGTTAAACACGATATCCGACTTGACCAGCCCGACAAACACGAGCGTACCGCCATGGGCGGCAAAGCCAAACGAATCGGTCATTGATTTTGCGCTGCCGGTCGCGTCAAACACGACGGTCGGCAAATCACCGCCGATGATTGCTGCCAGCTGCTCCAACGGCCGGTCAAGCGTATTCACCGTGTGCGCGCCCCCGGTCCAAGATCGGCTGAACGCAAGCCGCTCTTCATTGATGTCCATCACGATGACTTCCGCTCCGGCATATTGGGCAAACGACATCACGCCCAGCCCGATCGGCCCGCCTCCGATCACAAGCGCCTTATCCCCGGAACGCAGACCCGATCGCCGCACCGCATGGGCACCAATCGCCAGCGGTTCGATGATGGCCGTCTGATCGAGCGTTAGCCCTTCGGTTTTCACCAGATGAGTGACCGGAACGGCCAGCTTCTCCTTCATGCCCCCGTCGATATGGACGCCAAGCACCTTCATGTCCGTACAACAGTTGGTTTTTCCCCGGCGGCAAGCAATGCAGCTTCCACAGTGAAGGTATGGCATTACGCTGACCTGGTCCCCCGCCTTCAACCCCGATGCATCGGGATCGATTTGTTCTACGATGCCGGCGAGTTCGTGACCTAATATACGCGGATACGAAAAAAACGGCTGATTTCCTTTGTAAGCATGAAGATCCGTTCCGCAAATGCCGATTCGGCGGATACGGATGATCGCGTGTCCCGGCACGGGTACAGGCTCGGGCAGCTCTTTGAGCGCCAGCTTTTCCACTTGTTCGCAAACGATACCTTTCATGTCGATTCCTCCTTCATTCGGCGGAAGCCGTACCGTTATTGTAGCAGCCATTTTTTCGGTATATAATATTGAATATTTGCAAAATCATACTGGATTTTGATTATTTATCGAGAAGAAGCGATAAGAAGGTGCAGCTTGGTGCCCGTACGCAAAACTTTTTTCGAAGATCCCTTATTTCCTTTCGAATATGTCTATAAAGACACAAAAAGCCCGCAAAGCGAGCTGCCCGACCACCTTCATGACCGGCTGGAAATCGTTTATGTCTATTCGGGAACGGGAACTTTTTTTATCAACCGTTCCTTTTACGATATGAAAGCCGGCGATCTGTTCATCATTCCGGGCAACACGATCCACCGGGCGATTCCCGATCCGCAGCTTCCGGTCACGTCAACTGCTCTGTTCTTCGCCCCGATCCTGGCCGCACATGAGCCGTTGGGCGATACCTACTCCAGCCTGAGTATATTTGAGCAGGTCCGTAAACGTAAGTTTTACAAGCTGGAGACAAAACAGCCGTTTCAGTTGCAGCTTGAGGCGGTGCTGGGCGAAATTGACGAAGAACATCGGACCGGGCTTCCCGGATCACGCCACGCCATTATGCTGCTGCTGCAGCGTCTGCTCCTCCTTGCGAACCGTATGGCGCCGGCGGACGTACCTGGCGTTGTTCCAGACGTGCATCCCGGGCCGCCCTGGATAAAAGACAGCCTCCGCTATATCGACCGCCACCATGCCGATCACGATCTGGGCTTATCCGTATTGGCACGGCATGCATCCGTTACCCCGGCGCATTTTTCCCGCGTGTTCAAGCAGTTGACCGGCATGACGGTGACCGATTATATTCATGCCAAACGAATCGTCCGGGCCAAGGAGCTTCTGCTGGCTACCGATGACAGCATGGACCAAATCGCCTTTCGCTGCGGTTTCGAAAGTTTGCCTCATTTTCACCATGTGTTTAAAAGCTTGTCGGGTATTACCCCGGGGGTGTACCGCCGCGGCGGGCTTCAAACAGGACTTGCGGCACCGGATGAATAATCCGCAACCGTGCAAACCAAACGGCTGAACGTACTTCCCCACAACAAACCTATGCATCCGCTCTCTTTATTTACCTTTTGTTACGCCGCCAAGCTTCCATATTCAGCTCATTGTTCATGGCCATCGCCGCAAAAGCGCCCATCGAAGCTGCGGCAATCACCTGATAACGCTGGGTTGCCGCATCCCCGGCGCTATACACGCCTGCAACATTTGTTTTCCCAAATTCGTCGACGATGACGGTTCCCGCTTCCGTCACTTGGCATCCGATCGCCTGAGGCAAATCCGATCCCGTAACCAGCTGTGGTTTAAAAAAGATCCCCGTACACGGGAGTTGAGTCCCGTCTTCGAGAACGACCTGCCGCACCTTCCCTTCGTTCGAATCGATAGAACGAATCGGCGAATCAAATACAGGCACTTGGTGCCGGCGAAGCTCCTCGCGTTCAGCATCCGTCAGTTCATCCGGACCGTTGGTGCAAATAACAAATTGTTTGGTCCATCCGGATATTAAAGGGGCAAAGTGCATAAGCTCGGACCCCTTATTGATAATAACAAGCGGTTGATCCCGTAATTCCCAGCCATCGCAATACGGGCAGACAAAGGCGCTGCTCCCGTATACGTCAGCCAGTCCTGGAATGTCCAGCGGGCGATCCTTCATTCCGACGGCGAAGAGAATTTTTTTACTGGCAAAAGTTTGGCCTTGCACAGTCGTAATTTGAAAATAACCATCCTCCCCCGCAACGGACACGGCCATATCCGCAATAAACGAGACGGACGGATATGCCTCAATCTGTTCCTTCGCAATACGCCGAAACTCGGCCGGTTTTATTTTGTCGCGGGTAAGAAATCCATGGGATTCGTGAGTTACGGCATTGCGTGGACGGCCTTCATCAATCAGCGCCACATGTTTTCTGGCTCGCCCCAATACAAGAGCGGCGCTCAAACCTGCCGGGCCGCCGCCGATAATTGCAACGTCGAGAATTGATTTTTCCATGTGTTGTCATACCTCCGCCATCTGTTATTTGTTATTCCAGCTTACCTGCTGTACATCATCTGGTCGCGCAAACGAACAAGTACCTTGCCAAAACGGCCTCCCTGCTGCACTTCCACTTGGTCTGAAGCGTAATGGTCGTCCAAGTATTTTGCGACAATGCCGCGACTCCGATCATCCACCGGTAAACCAAACATTTTCAGCCAGTCGATCGCCTCTTGGAACGCCGTTTCTTTGGATACTATCGTAGATTTCATCTCCCGAGTGACCAGCGACTGATAAGCATACCCTTTAAGCAGCAGCAGATGGAGTAAATAAGCCATCTCCAAATGTTCGGTTTTCCGGGGCTGATCGGTAACCAAAGGCCAAATTTCATTAACCAGACTATGCTCTCTGGAGCCCACGGATAAACTCATATAACAAAACTCGCGGGCGCAGCCCAGCACCTTCTCCACACTTTCCCAATCGACAATAACCGGGCACATGGACACAAAAACGAAATCAAAAGCTTTATTCCATCCTTTTGCCTCGATATCAATGTTTTCGAACGGTTCAGCCACAATATCAACGGTTCCGTTTGTGATGCCCTTTATATTTTCTTTCAACAGTTCGACCAAAGGAAGACTCGATTCAACCGAGGTAACATGAGCGCCTCTTTCCGCAAACGGCACCGAAAATCCGCCCGATGCCGCTCCAATATCCAAAACGGTCTTTCCTTGGAACGTCACACCTTGGTCTTCAAGCCAATGGATAATTCGTTTCGCTCTTCGTCTTCCCTCTTCGTTAAAAGCCTGCTCGTTAAATGCCTTAGCCTTTTGGTCAAAAGTGTGCGCCGGATTGATCCCCGCTTTTTTCATCTTGTTGATTGCTGTGTGCGCATCGTTTTTCCAAGCTGTTTCCCATACGGCTTCGTTAAAAAGTTCATTTGTCATGCAATATATCTCCTTTTGCGAATCAGATTTTGAAAACAAATTTTCCCGCTAGCAGTGTCTGCATCCCACCTCCTTGAGTTAGTCAACCGCTGAGATAATTACCCTCATCCATTCGAAGATTTCAAAGACTCTTTATATCTATAATAAATCCAAAAAATACCCGGTTTTCACAGGGTAATCTTGAATTGCTTCGCCAGCTCCGACATTTTTTGCTTCTTCAAATACGTTTCCATTTCCTCTTCCGCGGATACCATCACCTTCTGGATCAAGCATTCTTCCCCATGGTTGAAATCACAATCAAATAAGGAAGCGGTGCCTTCGATCGCATGAATGATATCAAGAAACGATATGTCTTCCCAATTCCGCTTTAGTCTATAACCGCCATTCGCGCCCGAAGCGGATTCGATCATCCCCGCTTTGACCAGTTTGGTCAATATTTTGGATAAATACGTCGGCGAAACCTGCTGCCGGTCCGCCAACTGCTGAACACCCATATGTTTATCCGGGGGTGCCGCGACAAGAAAGAGCATGGTGTGCAAGGCATAATTAGTCGCTTTCGAAAACTTCATTGCTCAGTCCCCACCTCAATTAAAGACTTTATTTATCTACGATAACCTTTATCCTAATAGATGTCAAGATTATCGTTCCTATCGGTGTCATTTTTCACCCTTCCGGTGGGCATATTCGTCCAATAAACCTGGGGAAGATTGTTTCCGACCGGGATTGTCGCACACTTTCAAAACATCAAAAAAGCGGCTTTAGGTGCGCCGCGGCGCATTTTTAACTGGCACTGTTTTACATAGCGGACATTCCTATATATGTAAGATCAACTCATCATTCATTGAAAAAGCTTGATATCTCAAGCATGTAATCCAGGCTGCCAATCGTGTTGGCATCTCATCTATGAAGTCAGCCGTTTTTGCTTTACGTTGGTCGAATTCAAGCTTGCGGTACTGATGCAATCCCGGTAAGAGTAGGCTTGCCCGCTATCGTCATAACCGTAGATCACACCGACGGCTGCCGAAAACGTAAATGACTGGAAAGTCACCGGCGTCGACAACCGTTCGATGATGGGTTGGATGTCCTCGTGACTTCTGCGCGTAATCATGACAAACTCGTCGCCTCCGTAACGGCATACATAGTCCTGCTCCTCTGAAACTTCCCTAAGCAGGTTGGCGTAATGAATCAGCAAATCATCGCCGATAGCATGACCGTACTTCTTGTTTACAATGCCAAAATCGTTCAAATCGATGAAAAGCAGGTGGAAGGGGTTTCCCTCTCCCACCAAATATTCATGAATATATTCTATGTATTTGGAACGGTATAGATGGGTTAAAGGATCGATATAATTGCTGATCGTGCTTTTTAGCGTTTCACGGGTAACGATGCCTTCCACCGTCCTGCCGTCCTGGACGATGAGCCGTTCCACATTGTTCTGTTCCATCGTATGCAGCGCGCTGCCAATGAACATCGATTTGGGTATGGAGATCGGGTTATGCGTCATGGCATCGGCTACGATTCGATTCGGGTGAGCTGAACGGATGTCCTTCGAAGTAATGATCCCTATGACTTCCCCTTCATCTACGACGACGAGAGAGCCGATTCTCAGCTCATTCATAAGATCTGCGGCATGCCTCACGCTTTTACCGGAAGTGATGCTGCATACTTTGTCCGACATAACCTGTTCAACTTTCATTGAAGCTCCACCTCTCGTTGTATTGAGACTGTAATCTTCAACTCCGCTCTTAATACCATGGATTCGTTAATAAGCCGGTCCGCTTCCTCTAAAATAATTTCAAGCAGCAAATGCTTATCCAGCATCTCGAGCAGCGATTTACGTATTAATACCCCTTCCACCTTCGGATGATCTATCTTAAGAATGGAGAATTGCTCGGGAGACAACGCTTCGGCCATTCTCCTGACCGCTTCGGGTCCGATCGGCGCCCGCTTGCCTATAATTAGCAAATCCTGCATCGGCGGCATTTCAAATTCCGTCATTTTCATGGATAAACTCGCTCTGCGAGAGTAATTCATTTGATTAGTAGCCATCATAAACTTCCTTTACAAAATAGGATTAACAAACACAAGTTCTTCCAAAGGCTGGGGTTTCGCAAATAAATAGCCTTGCCCGTAAATAACGCCCATTTGCTCCAGCAACTGAAACTGCCGCTCATTTTCGATGCCTTCAACGATTAATTTAGAGGAGCCGCTGCTGCAAAATTCCGCCAACACCCGAATAATCCGCTGCTTGTTCGGCGAAACCTCGATACCGTGTGTAAAATATTTGGACAACTTGATATAGTCAGGCTCGAAATCAACCAGCTGCTTCAAAGAAATCGCACCTTCGCCCACATCGTCAAACGCGATAAGGATCGCTTTTTTTTGCAATACGCTCAGAATACCGCTGTCCAGCAGCTCCTTCCATCGGGAAAATTCCTCTATGGCCTCATTGATCTCAAATACAATGTCCAAGTTGGTGTTCGATCTTTGACGGACAATTTTCTCCAGAAATGCATGAAATTCATCATGCAGCAAAGTCGATGGATATATATTAACGAACAACTGATTTTTAGGTTTTCCTGACATCACTTCGCTAAACTGACTGACAGCCTTTACAAGAGATTGCGTATCCAAATCAAATAAACGGTCCTCTCGCCGGGCATTCTCAAACAGCTGCTCCGGATTGCCTTTGCTGCTTCTGATCAGCGCCTCAAAACCTAGTATTTCCCGGTTTTCCATATAGACAATAGGCTGGTATACATGTGTGAAAGAACAATTTGATTCTACAAAAGACATTGTCAATATTCCTTTCTTCCTAATCATAAGGCGCGTGATATTGCTATAATTTTCTAGCATCAAACTAATTTTAAATGAAATCGCTAATCAAATCCAGCAAACCCTTGCATATATCGACATTTTATTACATATCTTAGGATTTCGGGGATTTCCTCGTTATTTTCTCTCTCGAATCAAGGGTCCATCGGTCCTATAAACGTCTCACCCTGAACATGTTGACTGTACGACAAAAAAGCCATACGGACTGACCGTTATGGTTTAGGAAATATCGAATCGTCCTACTAATATACAAGAAATCTCCGACTTTATATTGATGAGTCCGGTCTTTCTTACAGAAATAAACCTGGCTTTCCCTGCGGTCAACCGGACTGCTTAGAATTATGCTATGATATAAGAATCAGAACTTGTGCGGATTCTTCAAAAAAGGGGATGTTTTTGGTTACCATCATTACCACAGCAACTGCCATGAAGTGCTCGGGATCATGTATGGTTCCGCAACCCTTCACATTGGCGGCGACTCGGGCCAAGAAGTGAAAGTTCATGCCGGCGACGTAATCGTTCTTCCGGCAGGAACCGGACATAAACGGCTGAATGCGAGTGCGGATTTTCAAGTCGTTGGCGCATATCCGGGCGGGATGAGCTATGATTTAAAAACCGGGAGACCCGACGAACGCCCCCATGCGCTGTGCGATATCCAAAAAGTCCCATTTCCCGATTTAGACCCGGTGTACGGCACTCATGGCCCTTTAGTTGATGAATGGAAGATGGATGGCGGTTGATAGAGTCAATCGTTCTGTTTCATCTTGGTGCTTGCCGCGGTGTGCGCCAATTCATTTCACTAGGTCGACGTTTCATGGGTGTTATGTAAAAGCAACAGCTACCTAAGTGATCTTGCAGGACTGTTTATTCTCCACCCCTTGTTAGTTACATATTTGTATTCAATTTGAATTTCGTTTGCAGGAGAATCATCACCAAATACCGGCACATTAAATTTGTATACAACCGTCTCTTCATCGCCGCTCTTGATCGTTCCATTAGCCCTTGACCAGTCATTTATCGAACCCCAACCGACTTTTTGATATGACAGTCTGTTATTCATAACAATGACCACGGATTCGATCAACTTCTTCGCTATATCATGGGTAAATGTCTCTTCAAGGTATGGGTACATTTTTTCATAAGTATCTAGATCTGAACAAAAATAGTAATATCCCTCCGCATTAGCCGGCGTATTTCTCTCTACCTGATCACATGCACTACCGCCATCAATAAACGTGCTTAAACGCTCTAATCCTTCCGATCTTAAGTTTAATGCAAGTTCTTGGCTTAATTGATGTACCGGCTGATTTGCATCTGTGCCGGTTACTATATTGTGCAATAGTAATATGAGGACTAGGAATATATTCACAAAATTCATCCTTTCAGAGAATTGGTTAGATTCATTTAACCAAATTTAAGGCTGCTAGGGATGGGCTCGACAGACTTAACCTTCAGGGTCGTCTGCCTGCTCCCGCTTCCCCCGAAATATCTCTGACAGACAACCCCCCCTGCAGGTGCCGATTTTCTTTTAGGTATTTTCAGACAATTCTTTAATGTGATTCATAACTCTGATATGCACATTGCTAATGATGCTTTGAGTCCATAAATCAAAATAAAATGATGGTTTGATTTTAAGATCATACCAACTATTTCCAATTAAAGTTGTGGTGCCGTCCCCATTATCTTGAAGCAAAAACTGTCCTCTAATCAGGTTCAAATGTCCCAATATCTCAGGGTCATCAGGTTGCTTCGTAATATCAAAAGTCAACTTCAAATTAGGTTCGTACTCAACGATTTTCTCATCAAAAACGATGCCGTTACTAAAAATGCACTTGCGTTCGGCTCCTAAATAACTTCCTTCAGCAGTTGACTGCAATGGGCTTGGAAGACCTAGTTGGAACAACCAAAACTTTGGCTCGTCTTCAATCGGAGGAAAAGAAACTACATGCTGCCATACGGTCTGAGGACTCGCATTAATCACGATGCGATCTGCTACAAGGTCATTAGAAGGAGCTGCGGTAATCATATTTACAAGAAACATACTGGATAATGCCGCTAATATACTAATATTGAGAGTATGTTTGTTGCTGTTAAACATAAATTTCCCACACAGAATACCAGCCATAATAAACAAATAAATCAAAGGAGACACGATTACAATACAGATAACTCCTTCGCCCATAAAAAAGAAACTAACCGCTACAACGACGATTAAATTCAAAAAGCCGTATCCAAATGAAGGACCCGCTGAAATTTTATGCCGCCTCCAAAAGTAAGAATTAATAATACCCACAATCATGGGGAGAAGTACAAATTCGGAAAGTACCAGGAATCCTTCAATACCTTTAATAACGTTTATGATGTAATATGTTACGCCCACACAAACCAATGCAAAAATATTTGAAATTAGAATACCTTTGATTATATCCTTCGCTCTCTCGCTCATCCTACGTCTCCTTCTCGTCATTGTTCTCGGATTTATTCATCCCAAAAACCCTACGGCAGCTTCGAATGTTTACCGCAGCTATTAGATTCGAGTGATGTCCCGCGGCGCGGAAACCGTTTCCTTGTGTTACTTCGACAGATAAATTTCCGCTTAGATACTTCGGTATAAATACCTTGTCAGCGGATGTTACCTCTAGGCTTGCTTTGAATTGAAATCCCAACACGGATTATGCCCTCATGATGAAATTCAATTATTCTATTCATATCCCAATTTACAATCCATGTATTTGAACCAACTTGGTTTTTTCAATTTTAGTTTTCCATGTTTTCACATCATAAAAGACCGGCTTAGCAAATTCATATACGTCCCTTGTGTTCACAAACCTGAGAACCACCTTAAGGAGACCCATAAAGATCAAAGCAAAGCGGCGAATCGGAATCGACCGCGACACGGTTAGGTTCGGAGGGTTGTTTGCCTGATACTACTCCCCCCGAATCAACTTCGGGCAGAGTAAGGGCCGTATGACCCGCAGCGTAAATACGGTGTAATATGACGTCTATGGGGTCTCTGGTCATCATTGATTACTCTAAAAAATGTTCAATGTTGGCTTCTTTAAATATATTATTTGATCTGCTATTTCCTTTATATGTTTTTCATTACTTACTGGTATTATTACCGTTCCGCCGTGCTCCCTGATGCTTTCAATATATTTTTGATTTTCTTTGGATAATACGTGAACTATAAATTGTGGTTCTAACCAAGGGTAACAAAATAACTCTTTTTGATATGCCACACCAATCGCCATAGATGCTCGCCAAACTTCTCCACTCTGTCATATAACGCCTCTTGTATTCAAAAATCCTCATTGGCTTAAGGGTAGAGTCCGAAAGGACTTAGCTGGCAGCAGCGGGAGTATGATGATATGAGAACTTATTTGACTAGCCCCAAAAAATCCCTGTATTATCCTTATCCACGATGTTTAATTGTTTTTCAAAATTTTCATTTGGCTCTATCTCTTCTACATAATGCCATTTTTCTTTACTGTCTCTCCAATAGACTTTCCATTTCCCTTGATCCAACCTAAATTGTGCAATCGCCAACTGAACCCACTCATCACTTCGAAATGCAGGTCTTTCTTCTACTAACGTAATATTATTTCCCCTTATTTTATAGGTCATTTTTATTTGGTTTTGTACATGTTTTGGAACTTTATTCTGTGTATAATTATCCATAATTTTTATGATTCTTACTTTTGTAAAATCATCCATCATCGTTTCCCCCATGTTCAGCAAGTTAAAAGAGCTTTTGTAGTATTTAAGGTATTGCAATAATCTCTCATTACGTTCTTGTATTCAAGAATCCGTCGGCCGCGGCGAAGTTAGGTTCGCAGGATTGTCCGCCTGCCTCCGCTCACCGAATTATCTTCTGCGGACCATGGCTCCGCCAGGAGCCGCAGCGTGAATACGGTGTTAGATGAAATTCTATCTCTTCCTAGAAAAGCCTAAAAAATCTGCAAACATTATTGCAGACGTTCCAACTCTAAGTTAAATAAATCAATGATAAATTTACCTTCCAGCAGGATATCCAGACCCAATAATCCATTGATGTTATGAAATTTAAATGATGTAAAATCTAACTCCACGTTTTCTATTAAATAATCTCCAAGTGTAATGGACTCTACAGTTTTAATAAAGGCGTGTTCTTCTCCACCAATTCCAAAACTCGTAATAAAATGATCCTCTTTAGTTGCCTTTATATTAATATCATCTACTGCTTCTTGCGAAATTAAAGTATGACTAGCTCCCGTATCTATCACAATATTTTCAATCTGCTTACTTCTTCCATTAAATTCAATTGTTATCTCTGTAAACAGGAGACCATCTCGATAGGCTAACTTCATCTATAAGAATTTCCTTAACCCAATGTTTCTTCTAATAATTACCTCAACTTTTTCCTTCGATGTATGATATACAAGCGTTCTGTTTCTACAATTCAATAGTTCGCGAGTAGCATTCTCATCACTTACAGGACCAATTAAAGCCATTTCATCAATTATCTCCTTGTCTTCTTCTTCAAAGGAATGCAAAATTTCAAATTTCACAAATTGATCTGGATAAATGTTTTGAACTTCTTGCCATTTCACATGTAATCCCTCCCAAAATGCTTTAAATTTATTGTATCATTTATTTTTTATAAATCCCTAGATAGAGTTTTACCTAACGTCCTCTGTATTCACGAACCCGAGAACCTTAAGGCAGCTTGCTGCCGGCCGCGACACGGTTAGGTTCGCAGGAATGTCCGCCTGATTTCACTTCCTCGATTTGGGTCTGTCAAGATCTTTGTGTAAACTCATTTAAAAAGATTTCTCCCCGAGGGGAGAAAAAATTTTCAACGTAAAAATTGGCCGATGCGGTCGGGAAAGAAAACTGAAAGCTGAAGCAAAATTTGCCCCCAATTTTGCACCCGGCCCGTCCATTTACGAACGACGTCCATGGTCGCCAGATAAAGCATTTTTAGCAAAGCCTCGTCTGTTGGGAAGATACTTTTCCCTTTTGTGACCTTACGAAGCTGGCGGTGATAGCTCTCAATCATATTCGTGGTGTAGATAAGTTTCCGAAGCTCCGGCGGGTACTTGAAGAAGGTGGCCAGCTCATCCCAGTTCGATCGCCAGGAACGGACGATCAAAGGATACTTACTACCCCAAGCCTCTTCAAATTGGTCCAGTTCTAGCAAAGCCGCTTCTTCCGTTGCCGCTTTGTAAATGGGTTT